>CAWHMN010000001.1:0-1928040 GCA_963830635.1 uncultured Acidobacteriaceae bacterium
GCAAAGTAAAGCCGTCGCAACGGCGGTATAGCTCAGCATCGGAACATGCGGAGGCCAGATGATCGTCTCTTTTCGTCCCCATTGGGTCGCCATGATTACAACTCCTTCGGTGATGCTTTGGTGTACTGCTGCTGGATTTCCTGGGCGACCTTGCGCTTGTCGGAGCGCACGGTCGCGCTGATGCGCGTGAAGTCCTCGGGCGTCACAACCTGTCCCATGGCCAGAGGCTTTAGCAGGTTGAGCAGGATCATCCGCGTGGCGATGAGTTCGGTAAACAGCGGGTCATCTGCGGAGCGGCGAGCCTCGCGCAGCAGAATCTCCCGCGCCCACTCACCGAGGGCTTTCCCGTCCAAGCGTGCGGCTGTGAGCAGGAGCGGTGCTCCTCTTCTGTGACCCGCGCTTGCGCTACGCACGACCGCGCGGAACGGCTTTGTGAACGGGAAGCACGATTGTCGAGTTTCAGTACGGGATTTGGTTTCAACGTGTTCATATCAGCCTCCAAGAGGCCGTATGCAACTGAATACGCTCGGTATGCAGTTGCATACGGTCGTCCGGTAAGTAGCTCATTCGAGCCGCGTATACATCTGCATACGCTTGTGCCTCGAACGCCACCCTACGAGGGATGGAGTGTCAACATTCTTCCGGTGCGCAGCACCGCAGTGCCTTTGCCCCGGAATGAAATGGAGGATCAAGCGCCTTTCGCCTGGGATACGGGAGCGGCAACGGGTGCAGGAAGAGGCTTCTGAGCAGCCGGCTCACAAGCCTCGGCAGCCGGGACCTTCCGAATCCGCAACGTCGAAGCGACCTTGCGGGCTTCCGGGGTCTTGAGGAAGTCCTGGAAGTCGCGGTCTTTGCTGAAGACATAAGCGAGCGCTTGCTCGACAACATCGTCGGCGCAAGCCGAGATGAAGGCGGCGTACTGATCGACCTGGGTAGCGGTTGTGTCAGTGAGCCGAATGGATGCGCTGATCTGACGGGTTTGGACGACTTCAAGCAGTGGCATGGTGGTTCTCCTTTGGGTGGTGAAGTGAAGCAAACTTTGCGCGCCCGATCATCCGCTGCGCCGTGGTCGCAATCTCCCGCGCTCTGGAGGAGCAAAGGGCAGGAGGAAGCTCGGCGGAACGGCGGAGTTCCAGCATCGCGATGACGTCCTCAATCGCCGTGCCTTCGAGCAGCGAAGGCGAGCGGAAGCGATGTCGATCGTGCGCTGCGCATAGTAGAGAGGGTTAGGCTTATCCGAGCGTCGGGAAGCCAGCATCTCCGTGAGCTTCGCCGCATCCACTCCACGCGAAAGATGATGAACGGCCCAAGCCCAATCCTGCTCGGAATGGGTGTTCTTGCTGTTGGGATATGTCCGTGCGATGCTCGCTAGAGCGGGAGTCGGGCATCGAGCTGCGAATCATCAAGCCGGAAGTCCTCGGGCCGGTAGGTGGTATCGCTGGGGTATTCGGCCGTGACTGGGTGCGCGGGAGCGTACTTGCGGTTCAGGAATCCCGGCACTCTAAGAACCCGATTCCGGTCGGTGCAAGCTGAGTCTCCGCCGAAGGCAATCGCGAGCAACTTGAGCGCGTTCTCCTGCTGGTCGAAGTCGAAGCCTTCGACCCTCCAAAGCGCCTGGTACTTGCCGGGCGATGTCGAGAGGATCGTGCTCGGAACGGGTACGGCATCCGACGCTCTCAGAGCGGCGATTCGCTCCTCACCGTCTACGTCGATGTCGATATAAAGGTGCCGAACTTCGGCGATGCATTCCTTGGTCCTCTTCCGGCTGCCGGGGAGAAGCGGATTGGCAGCGACATAGACGTTCGCGCCGTTGTGGTTCTCATAGCGCAGCCAAGCGAGATAGCGGGGTGCGATGGCCTGCTCCAGCCGGACGATGCGCTGCGTCGTAGACGCCGGGTTCTCCTTGCGCAGGAGAACGGCAATCGTCTCTCCTGGGTGGAAGCATCGGGTTAGGAATTCGTGTGCGGTCTGCGTGTTCATTGCGGGTGTCTCACAGGGTTGGAAGCCCGGCGTCTACCGGGCTCCCGAGTTGATGGAAGGAAAGCGGCTTATGCGGCCGCTTCCAGATGGAGTTGGGAGTCTGCGTCCTGCTCCTCCGGGCTGGCCTTCTCCGCCCGGTCCAGCTTGAGAATCGAGTTCACCCGGATCTCCCAGATGGTCTTCTTCTGGGCTGGCTTCTTGCCGACCTTCTTGGTCTCGTACTCCCGGCTGCGCAGCTCGCCTTCCACCTGCAGATGAGCGCCCTTCTTCAGCGTGCCGGCGAACTCACTGAGCTTGCCGAAGATCACGCAACGGTGCCATTCGGTGTGCGAGATGTACTGGCCGTCCTTCTTGTAGGAACTCTTGGTTGCCAGCGAGAGAGTGGTGAAGCTGCGGTTGTCGTTGGTGCGAACTTCTGCGTCGTTGCCGAGGAAGCCGATGAGGGTGACTTTGTTCTGGTACATGGTGGTGATCTCCGTGTGTTGAATTTCCCGATCTTGCTCGGGTCACTAATAAGCGAAGTGGGCCCGGCTCCCAAGTGCCAAGCTCTGCATTTGCGGAGGGTCCGGCGAAGCTGGAAACCGTAACCCGAAGGGCGACGCAGTCGAAGCAGAAGAGCGCCGAGCCGCAGGGCGCCGGTTAAGCCCCGAAGCAGTGACCGTGCAAAGGCGGGATACGAGCCGGATGAATCCCTCTGGACCGAAGTCACCCTCTCGCTTCTCGGCGGCGGATGTTCGCCCAAACCGCAGCTCATTACTGCTGGCTAGAGTTCCGTGGAAGGACGGCCTTTCGCCACTGCCGTTGCGCTCTTCGCGGCTCAGGGACGGCACGCTGAAGGCGCTTTAGAGACAGGTGGGGCTGTGCCGCCGGAATGGGAGCATGAGGGTGCATCGGTAAGACCTCGGATACGGGTTGGGTTCTCTAGCGTTTGGACTGGGCGTTAGGCTGCGGAGGCGCGGTAGACCTCCTCGGTCTGGAAGCTCTGGTCTGCATGGCTGTAGCCGCCGACTGTAATCAACTCGCGCACGCGACGCCGGCCTGTATGGTCGCGCTCGCAATAGAGCACGAAGTCGATGGCTTCTGCGGTCTCAGACCGCATGAAAGCGTGGTTCAGATTCGGTCTGGCACTCAGGGCAAGATTGGAGAGACGATTCAGCGCATCCCACGCTGACTTTCGCGTGGATCGTGGAGAGCGTTCCGCCGTGGCCCGTATTCATCGCCTGGAGCAGGTCGTAGCCGCATTCATTGCGAATCTCGCCCATGATGATCCGGTCGGGACGATGGCGGAGAGCCGCCGCCAAAAGCTCGCTCGGCGTGATGGCAACCTGGCCTGGAATCTCCTCCACTGCTTCCCAGCGAACGGCGTTCTTGATGGGCGACCTTCAGCTCTGCCGGTTGCTCGATGATGAGCAGCCGTTCGTTCGCCGGGATATGGTCAAGAAACGCCTTCATCAGGGTCGTCTTTCCCGAGCCGGTTCCGCCGCTGATGATGCCGTTCTTCTTCTTGCCGATCAGCTCCACGACAGTGTCCCGAACATGCTGCGGCATACTGCCGGAGTCGATCAGCTCATCGGACGTATACCAGCGGTTGAATTTGCGGATGGTCAGCGTCGGGCCATTGATGGACGATGGCGCTCCAACTACGGCGACGCGGGAGCCATCCGGCAGGCGCGTATTGAGGATCGGATTCTGGGTCGTTAGGTCCTGGCCAAGAATTCGCGCGACGCGCTCAATCGCCGCCTGCAGCCGGTCGTTCGTGTACGGCTCGGACAGAGGAATATGCTGCACAACTCCGGCCCGGTCCGCATAGACGCCGGTCGTCCCATTGATCATCAGGTCCGAGATGGACGGGTCAAGCAACAGCTCGCGCAGTTCTTCTGGGAAAGAACGGCAGAATCAGTTGGTAGCTCATCGCGCTCCCTCCGTCGGCTGGCGAAGTCGCAGCCGCAGCGAGCGGCAGCGTTGAGCCCGGGCGCAATCGGATCGACGGACATCCGGTTTTCGTGGAATTCCGTGATGGTCAATCCGAGCGGATTGATCGTCTCGAACTGCGGGAAGATGCGGGCCTGGTCGCTCACCTGCTTGGGGTTCAGATAGTAGGTGACACTCAGCAGCCAATGCTCCGTCCTCGGCTCATGAGAGTTGCGCGGCGAGTAGAGCTTGTCGATGGTGACAAGCGCCGTTCCTCGGGCGATCGTCGCACCCTGAACCGTCTCCTCCGACATGGTCGTGATCGTGACGTTCTTGACCTCCACATCGCTCTGCTCAACCTGTCCGCCGACCACCTGCGAGACGAGGTGATTCTGGTTGTCCTGGCCCATCAACTGCGAGGCGAGATTCTGCGAGAGGAAGTAGTAGTTGAGCGGATACTTCTTCGCGATGGTGTCCCGGCTGAGGGTGTAGCGATAGTTCGCCCAATCCGTCAGATATGTCCGCACCTCGCCCTCGCGCGGGCTGTAGTTCAGGTCGGTGTATGCGATGGCCTGGGCGCGTCCCATCTCGTCGATACGGATGTAGCGATTCGCAATCGGACGGTGCGCCAGAGAGAAGATCAAGCCGAAGGCTCCGAGCAGGAGAACCGTCTCGGTTCCGATGACGAACCGGCTGAGCTTCCGTTCGGCATAGTGGGAGGCATAGACCTCGTTCCCGATCTCGTCGGTCAAGAGGGATTGCTGCGGCGTGAGGCGAGTTTCAATGGGTAGAGTGGTGCTGGACATGAGGGGCCTGATTCCTTTCGGTGAGAGCGTGGAAGACGACGGCGGCGTAGATCAAACCGGCGATCACAGCACCGACAGACGACGATCAGAATGCAGTAGCGAAGGCCGTGACGCAAACCGAGCCGCTTGACGAACGCAAAATATCCAGCAATAGAAATCGCAACATGGTCTAGCTCCTCCTGCTGCTGTTGACGATGGCTGCAGTGCTCCGCCGACCTGTATGACTGCTGTCGACGCCATTCCAGCGGCCCCGCCGAAGATCGCCTGCGTCATGCTTGGAATGAAGAGCATGTTGATGATGAAGGCGATGAAAACCATCGTGCAGGGGATGAGATTGGCAAGCCACATTTCCATCGAATAGTTGCCGTTGAATGTCTGCTGGATGAAGCCATTCAGGAACCCGGCCCACACGAAGATGAAGGCTGCCGCAACCGCCCGAATCATCGCAAAGCTGATGAGCACATCCAGGAAGTGAAAGAACTTCGCTCGAAAGGTCTTGGTCATCAGCAGAGGGACGAAGATCGGTCCGAATAGAGCGGTCACGCCGTAGAGGATGAACGCGCTGCAGTTGATGAGGAAAAGGATCGCGGAAGCCAGCCCAAGAAGGATCTGCACAAGGAAGTAGCAGAGGATCTGAACCGGTGCCGTAAATGACGGCATCTGGGTTTGATCGCCGGCAGTCTTGAGCAACTGGAGCAGCGAGTCGAGCGAACTCTGATCGAAGGCCGCGACCATCGCTTGGGCAATGTAGGAAAAGAAGTGATTGATCCCGAAGCTTGCGCCGGGAAACGGATTGACCCAATAGCTTTCGAGCAGGCAGCAGATGATGAGCTGCAGCAGGAACTTTGTCAGATCGCCAGCTTGTATCGGATGATGATGCAGACGGAACGTCATCGTCGATGTTTGCCAATTGATGACCATGCTGAGAGCATGAACAGCGAAATGCAGGCCAGTTCGGTCATTCCGAGCTGAGTGAGAGCCCCGCCATTCTGCGTGGTCAGATTGGTCAGATTGTTGGTGAACTGGTACAGCCAATCGACGCCTGAACTGGCGCTCGGAAGGGCTTGGGCTAACAACGACAATGGAAGACATGGCGGATGCTCTCTCTGGGATAGTCGGTCGTGTGGTTAGGGGATATAGGTCTTCCAGGTCTTTCCTTCGTGGGCTGCGGCCGAACTGTGCCGCTTCTTGTCTGCTTCGACCTGCTTTCGAAGCGCCTCGTTCTCCTGCTTCAGGTAGTCGTTGTCATCCTTCTGTAGCTGAAGGATCTGGGCTGCTTTGGCCGCTGCTGCCGCTGTCTTTGCGGCCTGGTCGCGTTGATAAATCGCGGCACCGCCAATAACGGTCAGTGCCGCAAGGATTGCAAGGAGAATCTTCGTATTGATTGCGTGAGCATTTCTTCTCCGGATCAGGGCAGGTAGGTCGTCCAGGTGCTGCCTTCGTTGGCGGCGCTGGTGTCGTTTACCGTGCGTTGCTGTTGGACAGCCGCCGCCGTGTTTAAATCCTGTGCTGCGGCATTGCGCTGTTGCATGTTGGCAATGGTCATCTGCGAAGCAAGGCAGACTTGCATTGCGGCCTGCGACTGCATCTCGGTCAACTGTTGGGCTTGAGCAGCGTTCAGAAGGTTCAACTGCTGCACCTCGCTGTTCGTCGCTGAGGTGGTATCGAACTGCTGCTGCGTGAGCGAGCTGTTGGCGGTTGCGTTCTGGCTGCGGCCGGCCCGGTACTGGCCAACTGCCGTCAGGCAGTCCGGCGAGACCGAATCGGACATCTCGATCATGGCGAGTTGTGACAGTTGCGCACTGTTGCCGACCGTCTGACCTTGGAGATAGGTGCTTGTCCCGGTGCTGACCGGAACGGTCGCCGTCTTCCAGGCCGTCAACGATGCGCTTGGCGAGTTGCTGTTGAGCGCGATGTTCACGCCTGCGGTTTCGCCAAACATATTCGCCACGTTCGCGTTCTTCAGCGCATTGAGCGTCGTCTGCCACTGCTGCTTGACCGAGAAGTGGGTGATGTTGTTCTTGAGCATGTTGTACTGCGACTCAAGGGTGGTGAGCTGGGAGACGAGACTCGCATAGCTCGTCGGATCGAAGACGATGTCTCCGATGCCGAAGAGCGCGAAGCTCGGTGTCGCTGTTGCCAGAAGCAGTCCGCCCGCGAGCAGGTACTTCCGTCGTTTGTTTAGGTTGAACTTCATAGAGGCTCCTGAAGGGTTGAGGGTTAGTTGCACTCAGAGCAGGTCGGGTTCATCCGCTCCGGAAGCATTTTGAAGTTGGTCAGGACATCGCTCAAGCGGTCGGGCAAGTCGGCATAGAACAAGACGCTGTCCAATGACGTCGCTCGCGTTGCACTGTCCGCACCATACGGCACGCGTGCCGTAGCTGGCAGGCACAGCGAAGGCCAGGCAAAGCGCGATTTTGGGAATACGGACCTTCATCTATGCCTCCAGATGGCACGGCTACAGGGTTGAATCGACGCGGTGTTCCGCGTAGGACGGGATCAGGATGTCCGTGCCGATGTACACGCGGGCGCGAGAGCCTTCCTTCAGCGTGATGATCGGTAGGCGGTTCAGGAAATGATTGAGGATCTGTTCGCCCTCGGTGGCGGACTGCTCCGAGATGCCGTTTCGAATCTCGGTTGACGGCGCGAGTACGCTGCCGTTGTTGCCGATCTGAGCGAGGCCGCCCAAGCCGCCGACTGCTGCGGCGGCGGCGAACGCTTGCAGGTAGCCGTGGTCAACCTTAGTAGCAAGACCGGTCGTACCGAGCGGATCAAGGCCGACATACTTGTCCAGTTCAAGCGAGAACCCGTCTGGGCAAATCGCACGATGGAAAGTGACGAACATCTTCCGCTGTTGCGCGCTTCCTACGCTCTGTACCGTCCCAATGAGCCTCGTACCCTGCGGCATGAGGAGTTGTTGATGGTCATGGGAGTAATAGTCCGTCGTGAGCATGATGAGAATCGGGCCGTTCAGCCCACCGTCGATGTGGTTGGTCACAACACCTTCCAGCACCGTTCCCTCGAAGACCCGATAGAGGCGTCCCTGATAAGAGTCGAAGTCGTAGGGCGCCATCGGGTCGGTTTTTCCGGCTGCCTTCGACTGCTGCATCGATGCATTGAGGACATTCGGGTGTGCCGAGGGACCTGCAACATCTGGAGTGGTCGCGCCCAACATCTCTGAGCTAGCCGTTGCCGTACCTTCCTCACGTTCTCCGAGTACGGCGGCGGTCTGCGGCGCGGATGTTATTGCCGGGGCGGCGGTAGCCGCCGTCGGATGCGCGAAGTCGATGGCGACGGTATCGCTGTTGAGGGCGTCCTGATGCAGCTTCTCCCGTTCCAGTGCCTTCTGCTTGGCATCGGCTTGTGCCTGCGAGACGTTCGAGGTCTGCTTCGGGGCGTTCGGGCTGTCGCCGTAGATCGCCGTCCGCTGGGCGGCGGTCATCGGCGGCGTTCCGGCGGCCTCTGGCCCTGGCACCCGTTCGTCGGCCTGGAGTTGCTGCATCTCGGCGGCGAGTTCCTGCTGACGCTGCCGGTCCTCGGCATCCCGCCGCGCCTCGATCTGCTGCTGCGTTTCAAAGCTCGACACCTGCTGCGCATTGGCGGTGGCCGGGCGCATCGGCAGGGCGCTAGGCGGAGCGGCCTTCTTCTTGCCGCTAACGAGGCTGGAGACGTTCGCAAGACCGATGAGAGCGACGATGACGATGAGCGCAATCACCACGGGCGTGCTCTTCTTCACGGGCCCGACAGCTTCACGCTGTGCCGGTACGGTCGCGGGCGGGTTGGGATTTTGTTCGGGCATGGCTAGTTCTTCTCCTCGCTGCGGTGGAAGTCCACCCGCTTCTTGCCGATCGCCAGATACCCGTTCTCCAATTGCTTGGGACGGTGTACAGGCCGGCGTTGTAATCGAAGTTGATGAGCGAGCCTTTACCGTCCTTCAGCTCGTAAAGCGCAGGCGTCTCCTGGAACTGGCCGCGCAGGTAGGTGAACTTGTCGTCGTGCCATATCTGCTGCAGGCCCAGTTCCTTGCCTTTCTTGGCGTCCCAGGTGAAGTCGAAGTGCAGGCTGCCGGGATACTGGCTGCGGTAGCTCTCTGCCTTCGTCTCCTCGGCCTTCAACTCCGCTGCTTGCGCCGCCTTCGCGGCAGCGGCTTCCTGCTTGGCCTTGTCCAACTCGGCCGCCGGCACGAAGACGGGCAGATCGGTAAGCCGGTCTTTCGCGGCCTTGTCGCCAGGGACGATGAACACCTTGGAATCGAAGTGCGCGTCCGCCTCGCCCGAGACCTCCTGAAGCTGGAGGGTGTACTCGTTCCCGTGGTCCGAAACGATATGAACATCGGTCGTGGCGTTCGCCAGCTTCGGCTTCACGCTGATAAAGCGGCTGGCGACGTGGCCTCCGTCGAACACCCAATCCACGGTGTCGCCGCCGAAGACAGTTGCGATCTTCTCCTCGGCAGGAAGCAGGATGAGGGTCGATTGCAGAAGGCCCGCCCGAATCACGGGCGGCGTGTCCGCCTCGGAGACGGTGACGGAGCGAGGAGCGTTTGGCTGGAGGTGGTGTGAGTCGGGTGTGGGAGCTGCCTGGGCGATCCCGCAGGCAAGCGAGAGAACGGACGTAAGGGCGAGGATCATCGGCGGCTTCATAGGGTCCCTTTGGTGATGAAATGAACTGCTTACACTGCTTCTCCCTGGGCAAAACGCGCAATGCCTTCAGAGAGTCCGTACTTGTCGATCAGCCGGGTCCGGCGCACACGATCTTTCGGCTTGGTCGAAAATGTTGCGTAGCTGCGGCTGTCGAGATTCAGCGTCACGACCTTTGTTAGGCCGTCGCGCCGCATGTAGAGCCCTTCGCGATCCTGCAAGCTCTCGAAGAGAGCGAGCTGCTGCTCGTTCATCTTGAAGAGTTCGGCATACCGCTTCCGGTTGAAGGTTGCGTCCTTCAAGAACAGGAACGACGTGCAGGAGTTCACGATGCTGTCGGCGTTCGCGCCAAGGTCGTCTGCGGACTGGCCGATCATGGTGACGCCGCCAAGATTCTTGCGCACGGTCTTGATCGAAGCCAAAGCGCCGTCCAAGAGCTGCTTGTTCTTCATCGAAGAGAAGATCTCTTCGATGAGGATGTGCTTCGGAACCCCAAGATTGGCAGGGTTGTAGAGCACGTCATTGATGCGGCGTAGCAGCCAGACCATGAGCGGCTCGATCAGGTCGGCGTACTGCTCGTTGTTCACGCCCTTGGAAGTCGAAGCACTGGAGCCGCGACATGCGAGAGGCTGTCCTCGACGTTGTCGAAAACGGCGTTGTAAATGCCTTTGCCAACCCACTTCGACAGATAGCGGTCGAGCTTCTTCGGAAGGAAGAGGTTCGAGAGCCGGCGATTGGCCGGGTCGAGCAGGTACATATCCTGCACGGCCTTGTGGATCACGTCGTCGTCTTCGGGCTCCAGCTCCGCGCCGCCGTTCGTGAGCAGCAGCTTCACGAACGAGTACAGAAACTTGATGTTGCTCTCGGTCGGCTCCAGGGCGAACGGATTGACGCGCGGCCCGTCCTTGCCGACGCGGTCTACTTTGCCGCCATACAGCTCGACAACACTCTCGTAGCTGCCGCCGATGTCGAAGATGTAGGTGAATCCGCCGTATTTCTGCTCAAGCGAAATGATCTGGTTTCCATGAACTGATTTCCCAGTCCCGGTCGGACCGATGATGAGCATGACCCGAACGCCGTCCACATACACGTCCTGAAAGAACGGCGTCCGCGTGCGCGTCTCGAAGATGTTGAGGTACTCGGAGTCGAGGTCTTCGGAATGCGGATGCCCGATATGCGGAGCGAACACAGAGGAGAGCCGAGCATGATGGTCCTCTGCCAGCCACATCGGGAAGACGTTGAACTTGTGATTGCCGGGAAACATCGCGTAAAAGGCGGAGAGATTGCCCAAGCGTCTCTTCCATCACCTGTGCCCGCGCATCGACGAAGATCCGATGCACAGAAGGGACGACGTCACGGAGTTGCTCCGGGCTGCGAGCGGCCAGAAGCAGCCGAAGTGAGAACTCGCCCTGGGCTTTCTTGTCGAGCGACCGGATGACATCACTGAGGTCATCAACGCTGTTGTTGGCGGCCTTCGCACCTGCGCCCGTCTCGAGCGAGGCCGTGTCGCGTCCGCTCATGACGCGGGTCAGCACGCCGACTTTGAAGAACGAGATGAACTTCTCCTGCTGGTCGATCTCGCTGCGAGCTGCGGACGCGGACTTTACGCGCCATGTCGTGCAAAGGACGCTGTCACAGTCGAGAGAGAGCAAGCCGGAGAAAAGGCAGGGCCGGGATGCCTCGGGCGTCGTCTTGAGCGAAAACATCTGGACATGCCGCTGGCCAACCTGAACGTGGTCGCTATGCCAGGCCACAGGACTCTGTACGATCTGCCGGTCAACGCCGGTGTCGCCGCGAAGCTGGCCTCTGCCGGCCCACTCCTCCAGATTGAAGAGATAGCTGAAGAACTGGAAGACCTCGTTCTTTGCCGAGCAGGCGCAAGCCAAGCGAGCTGCCGAGATGTCCCTCCAGCAAGGTCGCCGTCTTCTCAAGGTCTGAGAGCATCCTTGAGGTGTCAGCGGCATTCTCATCCGGCTTCCGCTGGAAGGCCTTCGCCTGCGAAGGCTCCAGCGTCAGGCACCAATGGAGGTCGATCCGGCGAAACGCCGCATTCTTATCGAGGAACGCAAGACGGTCGGTCGCGAACGCCTCCGTGACTTCATTCGCATACTGCTTCTGCCGGGGAAGGTCGAACCCGGACATCACGCGCGTGTACTGATAGAGGCAGGAGCCCTCGGGCAATCCACGCAGAGCGCCTTCAATCTGCCGAACACGAGCCTCAAGCTCCTGGTCGGTCAAACCCTCCTCGTCCAATCCGGCTAAGAGAGAAGAGGCATCCATAGCCGCCGCCCTTCAGGGCGAAGATGTTTGGCCCCACGAAGCGGGAGATAGGCACGATGCTGCAGGCCGCTCCCGCCTTCGCAAACCACGGGGTATGTTTCAGTTGTTCAGTGTTTGCGCGGGTCATAGTAGCTCTTCTGGCTGAGGCCTAGGCCCCAGAGTTGAAACATCTTTGGGTGTTTGCGGACGATCAGCCATGCGCCGCCCGCCAGAGTCGGAAAGCTAAGGATTGCCAGCATTCGGAACCCGACGAGGAAAACCGTCACCGTGACGAATACGATCGCCATCCATGCTGAGAGATCGAGGCCGAGCTTGGCCCTCGGTCGGTTCAGCGCCTGATTGATTGGTAACGGTTCTCCCCGCCTGGTCGTGTGCATGGCACCCTCACATCGACTGGCCGGTGAGAGAGCCAATCCAGCCAGCACCCCAGCCGAGAACGCCAGCGCCAAACAGCGCACCGAAGAGTCCTGGGATGGCGTCCTGGAATCGCCCGCACATCATCCGAATGCCGGCGAAGATCAGACCGCCAAAGCAGATGACAGCACCGGCATAGATGGCGAAGGTCTTGAACGTCCCCATGAGCGTTTGCGCCCCGGAGAAATCCATCGTTCCCTGGGCGTGAGCTGCAGACGCAAGAGCGAGGAAGAAGAGGGTTGGAGCCAGCGAACGAGCGGCGCGGGCCATAGACTGTTTTGAGGGGAGCGACGCCTTGAGCGTGTCAAGGCGTTTGCGGTGAATCACACCACGGTTCCTGCTGATCATCGGCATCTCCATCGACTGGGTTTCAGTCGTGATATGCCGTGACTCTAGGGTCAGGAAATACTACCGTCCAATACTCATTTCCAATCGCATCATCAATAGCGTTGATGGCTTTGGACGACCGTGGAATTAGCCAGTTTGAGATTGAGTATCGATGGCTCGCGCAATCTCTGATTGGGGGAGCTTCTTGGGCGGATGACGCGAGCTTGATTTCTCCGCGCAACGCTGGGCCATACGATAGGCCATTACCGGGATCGCAGGGCGCTGCTGCGCCGCGTGCGAGACGACCGCAGTAATAAACTTCATCGAAAAGCCGGAGATCGGCCGGATCGTCAACTCTGGGTCAAGCGGCGCGTGCTCGCGGATGATGCCGAAACAACCCCTGGATTTGACGATGTATTGCATTCCAGATGGGGCCGAGAATGTCTCCGTAGGCCTTATGTGCATACCCGCGTTACGGAAGCGCTCCATTACCTTGTCGTAAAGGTGGGGATGGTAGTCGCGATGAAACATTACCTGCAATCGCTCCGCAACGACTTCCTTAGGGATCGACTCGTGCATCGCCACCGGATCATCTCGACGAAGGCAAACGAATACCTTGTCCTCACAGATTCTTTGTTCGAAGAGATCTGATGGCCCGATGGGCAAGGTAACTACCGCTGCTTCCAATCGACCATCTTCCAGCATTTGAATGAGGTGTGCGGTGCAATCGATGGATGATTGCACTTTCCCGCCCGGAACAATCTCCTGGTAACCGGTTATGGCTTCATCGATCAGTTCCTGACGGGCGAAGAGAGTGAAGCCAAGCCTCAACGGCCATTCGCTTCGACGCCTAACAATGGCTTGCTTTGCGTGGCTTTTGAGGTGCAGCATGTGCCGTGCAATGACTAGGAAATGGCGCCCGGCTTCAGTAAGGGACGAACCAGAAGGGGTCCGCTGAAGGAGCTTTTCGCCAGCCCATTCTTCAAGTTGTTTGATTTGCAGGCTCAGCGTAGGTTGGGCCATGCGTAGCCGCTCCGCCGCCTTTCCGAAATTGCACGTTTCGGCGACGGCGACAAATGACGCAAAGTGGCGAAACTCGGGACCTTCCTCCATGATGCACCAACCTCGTAGCTCTACTCGGCGGGCCGTAGTGTGCACGGTCAGCTGATGCGTTACATATTTGTTGCGATTGAAAACTCCTGAGTTGCCAGATTTGGTTCGCTTTCGCGGCGGAATGGGCAACCATTTCGGATCTGTGGAAAGGTCTCCCCTCTCTGGCCTTCAGGCCAACTGATTGGGTCATTGGAAATGAGTATTGGACGGCTTATTCGGTTCGGAGCGAATCTTGGGGAAATCCGACTGAACACCCCGACGCGGTGTCTGGGATTTCTGGAGTTCCGATGGCCCACCAAGTTCTAAGCGAACGCAAACCGCCCCGTTCCGAAACATTCGTGCCCGAACCTCTCCTCGATAGCGAAGAGGCCGCGGCGTTCATTCGGATTCATCCGAAAACGCTCCAGCGCTTTGCCCGGGAAGGGCAGATCCAGGGAATCCACATCGGGAAGTTGTGGCGATTCCGTCAGTCGGCGCTTGAGCAGTGGATCGAGCGCCAGACGGGGACGAAAGTTCGCGCCTAACTGTGTAAAACCCATCCGAACCTCTGCCCGCGAAAGCGATATCTTGGTAGCAGCCATCCGTTGCCGCCTGGAATGGAGAAGTAATGTCAAGGCGAACACGGTATCAGCAAGGAAGCGTGCAGCGCGAAAAGCGGCAGAGCGGACCGGATGTTTGGGTCTTCCGCTGGTGGAAGCCAGCATCTGATGGAGGAACGAAGCATCGGAAAGCAATCGTCGGCACGGTCGACGACACTTGCCAACCGAAGCATCGGCCCTCAAAGCAGCTCAAGCATTGCGCATCGACGCCAACCAAGAAACCCCGCAGACGGAAGGCGGGCCAAGACGATCGCAGAACTGATCGCTCATTACCGACTGAAAGAACTTGCCGGTGACAATCAGGGACGCAAAGCGTTTTCGACGCGAGCCGCTTACGAATGCTATCTGAGGGGATGGGTTCTGCCTCGTTGGGGAACACATCGTCTCGATCAGATCAAGCCAGTCGCAGTAGAAGAATGGCTGGACGGCATCAAGCGGGCGAGGGGAACGAAGGCAAAGATTCGGAACCTGATGAGCGCTCTCTTCCATCACGCGATGCGGTACGAGTGGATCGAACGAAATCCGATCAAACTCGTGCGCCAGAGCGCGAAGCGGGAGAAAGTGCCTGACGTTCTGGAACTTGCAGGAACTCCAGCTTCTCCTCAGCAAGCTGGCGGTCCGAGAGCGCACTTTGGCGCTGCTCGATGCGGCAACCGGGCTGAGGGTCAGCGAACTGCTGGCACTCCGCTGGGAGCGATGTTGATTTCGAGAACTTGGAGATTCGAGTCACCGAGTCGATCTGGCATCAGGTCGTCGGCGACTGCAAGACCGAAGCCTCAGCCAAGCCCGTCCCGATGGACGAGCTACATGGCGGAAGATCTTCGTCGCTGGCGGCGCAACAGCCCGTACCCGATGGATGGTGATTGGGTCTTTGCCAGTCCGCGCATGAAGGGGAAACAGCCTTACTGGCCGGACAATCTCATGAAGCGCTACATCAGGCCGGTGGCACGTCAAGCCGGCATCACCAAGAACATCGGCTGGCACACCTTCCGCCACTCCTTCGGCACATTGCTGAAGGCGAACGGGGAAGATGTGAAGACCGTACAGGAGCTCTTGAGGCACGCGAACAGCAGGATCACGCTCGACGTTTACACGCAGGCCGTGAACTCGCATAAGCGAGCCGCACAGAGCAAGGTTGTAAGGATGATGGTGCCCAACGTGGGTCAGAGAGAGGTTGAAACTGACACGCTTTTGGTACCCCGGCGGGCGTAATGGACCCTAATCGGACCCTGATTCGCTTGTCACATTAGGTCCCATACGAAGCTAAGTGCTTTGCTTTGTATGGCGGGGACGACGGGGCTCGAACCCGCGACCTCTGCCGTGACAGGGCAGCATTCTAACCAACTGAACTACGTCCCCAGGCCTGCTTCGCTCGCTCGCACATACCCGCGAACAAACTGACCGTAGTGTAGCAGATTGCGGAGAGATGTCTCCCCATCTCGCGGGGAAATTGCGCAGCGTCCCTCTCCCGCGGCAGCAGCGGAGTGCATGCCATGCGAGAACTCTGCGGCAAGCAGTAAACGGCTCCAGCTGCATCCACGCGCTTGCATGCGTGAGAACCGCGCCAACAACGTATGCTGGCCTTCACGCGTCTCGCGCGGCAATCGTGGCGCGTGCCATTGTCATGCGATACGGCACAGGCGGGAGAGCAAGCATGAGGCTGTTGGGCATCGATGTCGGGACCGGCGGAACCCGCGCGTTGCTGATGGAGGCAGAGGGGGCGCGTGCAGGAACGATTATTGGCTCGGCTACCTGCGAACATGTTGCGTTCGCCTCGCCTCGTTCCGGATGGGCGGAGCAGGATCCGGCGGATTGGTGGCGCGCTGGTCAGACCGCCATCCGCGAACTGCTGCACACTACTGCGACCGCCGCGCAAGAGATAGCGTGCATCGGTCTCTCGGGCCAGATGCATGGCGCGGTGCTGCTCGATGCTGCGAATGAAGTGCTGCGGCCCTCACTCATCTGGTGCGATCAGCGTACGGCCAGGGAGGCTGAGTGGCTGACCGAAACCATCGGCCAGTCGCGGCTGATCGAGCTCACCTCCAATCCCGCGCTAACCAACTTCACGCTCACAAAACTGCTGTGGGTGCGTGCGCATGAGCCTGAGATCTGGGCGCGATTCAGGCATTTTCTCTTGCCCAAGGATTACGTGCGTCTGCGCCTCACCGGCGAGCGAGCCATCGACGTTGCGGACGCATCGGGTACTTTGCTGCTCAATGTCGCCGAGCGCCGCTGGTCGGCCGAGATGGTCCGCGCCACCGGGATGCCCGCCTCCTCTCTGCCGTCGCTGTATGAATCGCAGGAGATCGTTGGAGCGATCACCACTGAAGCCGCCGCGGCCACTGGCCTTAAGGTGGGCACGCCGGTGATCGCAGGGGCAGGGGACCAGGCGGCCGGCGCTGTCGGTATGGGCATCGTGCGACCGGGGGATGTGAGCGCCACCATCGGGACCTCAGGCGTGGTCTTCGCCGCGACCGACCGGCCATTTCTGGATCCCCAGGCGCGGCTGCACACCTTCTGTCATGCAATTCCGGGAGTGTGGCACGTGATGGGTGTCACCCAGGCCGCAGGTCTTTCGCTGCGATGGTTTCGCGATCGCTTCGGCGCGCACGACTCCAGCGGCGACGCATACACCGCATTGACGGAGGAGGCGAGTCAAGCCCCTCCCGGCTCCGACGGCGTGGTGTGGGCGCCGTACCTGATGGGCGAACGAACGCCCCACCTCGATCCGGAGGCACGCGCCGCGCTCGTCGGGCTCACGGCCAGCCACACCCGCAGCCATGTGGTGCGCGCCATCCTGGAAGGCGTCGCCTTCAGTCTGCGGGACACGCTGTCCATCTTTGCCGAACTACAGGTGCCGGTGCGTCAGATTCGCCTCGGAGGCGGTGGCGCGCGGTCCGCCTTCTGGGCGCAGATCCAGGCCGATGTGTACGGGCAGCCCGTCAGCCTGGTGAAAGCAGAGGAGGGTGCCGCTTACGGCGCGGCACTGTTGGCCGGCGTAGCGGCCGGCGCATGGTCCTCTGTCACGGAAGCCTGCGATGCGGTGGTGCGCATCGCTCGTGAGATCCATCCGGATGCGGCGGCAGCTAGAGTGCTCAACCAACAATACTCTCGTTATCGGAAGGTGTACCCGGCGTTGCGGTCCATTTACAGCGGCGAGTAATCCGCTCAACACAGCAGCCCTGCACGCCTCTCACTCCGAGGAGACCCGCACTAGCCCTTCCTCCCGCAGTTGCTCCAGCAACTCCAGGACATCCCGTGATATCTGGAGCGAGTCGGCGTCGTATTCGCTCGCCAGATCGCGCAGAAGGTCCGCGACCCGCACTGGCTGGGCCATACGCTTCCACACCGCAGTCCCGGTCTCGCCCAACCCGTAGCAGCGTCCCCGCTGCAGGCTCATCAACACTACCTCGCCGTCCACCTCGGTGGACACCGGCGACTCTTTCCATTGGACCACGCTGTCTTCGGTGATACGGGCTCTCTCGTTCATGGGGAGGGTTGGCGGGATTGCCCTATGATAGCAACACGTTTCCATCTCCCGATGTCAGCCGCTCTCCCAATCCAAAGCCGCCGGCGGTACGCGCTGGAGTTCCAGTTGCTGCTGGCGTGCCTTCGCTGGCCGCAGGATGAAACCGCCGCGACCCGCATCTCCTCCTGCAGCGCTTGCGCAAATTGGGAGCTGTTCCTGCGCCTTGCCGAACACCACCGGGTGCGGCCACTGGCGCAGCGTGCGCTGCGCAACGCAGGCGTCATACTTCCGCAGGAGGTGGACCTCGCGCTGAAGCAGGCAGCTACACACAATGCTTACGCGGCCATGCGCTACCTGGCGGAAGCACGGCGCTTGTGCGACCTGCTCCAGGCGGCGGGCGTTCCGGTACGAATGCTGAAAGGGGTGCCGCTTTCGCAGCGTGCCTTCGGCGACTTCAGCCTGCGCGACGTGGGCGATCTTGATCTGCTGATTGCGCCCGAGCACGAGGAGCGGGCAGATGCCTTGCTGCTGGCAGATGGGCTGCGACGTCAGGAACCCGCCGCAATGCTCACTCCGCGGCGCAGGCGCTCCTATCGTCAACACGCCAAAGACTACACCTTCGAGCCGGGTGCGGCGGGCTTCGAGATCGATCTCCACTGGCGTCTGTTTCGCAATCCACGGATGGATGGAAACGGCCTGGCGGCAGCCGCGCCGGAGGAAATCACGGTGGGCGGCGTGGCGCTGCAAGTCCTGCCGCTGGCGCATAGCTTCCTCTACCTCTGCGTGCACGGGACGCTGGACGGCTGGTATCGCATGAAGCCGCTCGCCGATGTCGCAGCATTATGGCGCACGTTCACACAAAGCGAGCGGGCCGAGGTCATTATCCTGGCGCGCAGGGAAGGAATCGCGCCGGAACTTGCGGCCGCGCTTCTGCTCGCACAGCATCTGCAGATCCTGGACGCTCCAGAGATGCCGGATTCCATTCTGCTGCAGGCGGAAGATCGCACGACCCGCCTCATCGTGCATCGGGCGCTCCGTCACCTTGAGGCCGTCCAATGCATGCCGCAAGCCAACAGCGGGGGAAGCTGGGAGCTGAAGAGCTACGAGCTGAACCTGCGGCGCTCCCTGCCATATCGGCTGGAGATCCTGAAGCGTATTCTCTTCCGCCCTCGGGTCTGGGAGCGCTTCAACCTTCCCGACCCCTTGTACCCGCTCTACGGCCTGCTCAGTCCCCTGGAATGGCTGCTCTTCCATGGCAGCCGCCGTCTGAAAGGGCAGGGAAGTGCAGCAGGGATCGCTACCCGCCCGCCATCTCCGCAACAGCCTCCACCGAACAGTTGGAAGCGCTGGTGGAGAGCGCCCTGGCGGGAAAAGAAACTGCTGGCGGAAGCGGCTCTGTTCTTGCTTGGCGCACGCATTGACCTGCGGGTGCGCCCTGTGCGCGCGGTGCTGCGCCGTTCGGAAACTTCCCCGGTCCACTTGGCGCGGCCGCGCAGTGTCTCTGAGAACAGCGTGACCGTGGAGCGTGTTCGGGATGCCGTGCTCACCGTCTCACGCCACGCCCCGATGCGCTTTGTCTGCTTTCCCCAGGCGCTCGCCGCGCATGCCATGTTGCGCCGCCGCGGTATCCCCAGCCGTCTGCACTATGGAGTGCGCCGCTCCGCCGACGGACAACTGCGCGCGCACACCTGGCTCGAAGCGGGAGGCCGCACCATTCTGGGCGGAGAAGCATCCGCACTCTTCTCCTGGATTCAGGCATGGTCCTCCGAGGATGCGTTGCCGCTGGGCCCCCCCGGCAGTCCACTCGACACGTGACCGGACATGTGACCCGACACGTGAGCCCCGGGTCGATCGCGCAGGATCATCTCGCGCGGCAATTCGCGCGACGATTCCGGAAGTCAGCTCAGTCGGCTCTCGGCAACTAGCGCGGATACGTGAATCCGCAATCCTTCCAAAGCTTCTCCCAAACCCAGATTGTATGGGCGGCCGGCAGTGGGAACCCGAGCTGGTGGGCCAGCATACACACCTGGCCGCGATGGTGCGCCTCATGCGTAATCATATAGGCCACCATGGCTGCACCCGCGGGCCACGGCCTCGCCCAACCGTCGCGGTGAAACGTTTCGACCCGACGCTCGGGCCGACACAGGGCGTCTGCGAGCATCTCGGAGCAGCGCGCGGCGCTTTCGGCCAGAGCGGCCCGGGCCTGCGTCTGCGTGTAGTTGGCGCGGTCGAGCGAAAGAGGGAGCTTCAGGTGCGGGGCGGATAGTCTTAGCCATTTGCGGCGAACGTTGTGCACGTGCGCGATAATCGCGGCGATCGTCCGGCCCTTCGTCTCTGGCAGTCTAGCGCGCCATGCCGCGGGATCGAGATGCTCGAGGACGATCTGGTTCATCCGCTCGTTCACGGCATAACTCTCCACCAGCGCCTGGCGAAGGTCAACGCCGGTATCAGCCGGTGAATGAGTCATGGGATTACCTCGCAGGCTTGAGCCTGGCGTCGCACGTATGCAATCCGAGACGACTCCATCATAGCCAGACGCGTCGGCTGTGGTGCCCGCATGGTGTCACCAGCAGTATTACTTGCTCGATCGCATGCTTTATTGCCTGCTCGATCCCAGATGTTCTTCAATGGCGTCCAGCGTCGCGTCCATCGCGGCAAAACCCCAGGGGCGCTCCATCTCGTAGACCTTCACCCCCTCCAAAGCCATGCCGCACCGTTTGAAGTACGAGGCCGTTTGGCCGGTGCCGCGGACCAGCCACGCCTGGTAGGTAAGCTGCAACATAGACTGAATGGCCTCTGCCGCGGAAAGTTGCCGAAAGGCGGCCGTTCGCGTACTGCTTGCCCGGGCAGGGTTCGCTTCGGCGTCCCTCTCTTCGGATGCAACCTCTTTCAGCAGAATGACTTCAACCAACGGCAACGGCGCCGGATCATGCTCCTGCACGACGCGGTACTTGTCATCTTCGGTAAAGGTGCGCATCCGGGGATCCGGCTGTTCGCCGAGCGCGTCCATGGTGGAGCGCCAGAGTTTGAGCCAATGCGCCACCGGAAGCACGCGGCGTCCGATCGGCGCCGCCGGATCGATCAGACAGATGTCATCGCAGACCACGGGATACCCGCGACGTGACAGAAAGGCCACCAGCGACGACTTGCCGGCGCCAGAGGCGCCCAGGAACGCAACCACGCCCCGCTTCGTCCGGACGGCGCCGGCGTGCAGAGGCAGTAATTGTTGCTGATGGCACAGTGCAGAGAAGATGTTGCTCAACAAGTAAGCACGCACGTCCAGTTCCGGTGCGTCGGGCTCCGGCTGCACGATGACCTCTTGTCCATTACGCACGTAGTAACCGGCGACTCCGGGAATCCGCAGCAGGAACTCGTCTGCTCTCGCCTGGCAATGCTCTGTGGCAAGCAGGGGGTGGGAGAGCGCATCGGGAATCGAGCCCAGAGTGACGCGGACTACCGGGCGGTCCTCGGTCCGGGCGAGGGGCAATTCGGGAATCGGGAGATCCGTCAGGTAGCAGAAAGGCCCCATGCGATAGGTATGTGGCTGATTAGTCATGGCATACCCAGAAAGGGGCATTACGGGGGATATGACGGCAGTGCATACTGCGTGAGTACTGAAGCGTGCGAAATTGCGGCATTGGGTGTGTCGGACCTGTCAGCGTATCGTAGTGTTTATACAGGTGCACGCGGAAGACGCGATGTCCCTGAAGACGGGAAAGGATTTGACTTCATTGCCGTTGTTCTCAAAAATATAGTTACGTCCAGCACAATCGAGCAGAGCTTCAGTGGAAATTAGGCAGTGGCGATGCTGACAATCGCCTTCGGCGGCAACGTGTCTTCCATGATGGCTGCATCTGAGTCAAGAAGCAAATTGGGAAGAGCGTACGGATTTGGGCAAGTTTGAGACACGGGCAATCACTGTTCACACGACAGCCCGCGTGAGTGTTGGATAATAGGGTCAGACCGGCGACCCCAGTCGTTTTCGGAGGATTATGACGAACACCGCCAGTACGAATGCCAAACATCAGGCTTCGCCACCGGTCCGCACGCGCAAGGACTGGACGAAACCTGTGCTCGACATTCTCGAACTGGAGAGCGCCGAGCATGGCTTCAGCCATGTGAACGACAACCTTACGTCGCATCGCTCGGGCTGATCGAGCATCGCTTGCGTTGCACCTCTGCATTGACGGTTCTTTCGCACCTTTCCATTCATCTGCGGGCCTCCGGCGGTAAGATGTTCGCCAACCCCGGACACTTGCAAGCGTTCACCTTCCATGCCGTATCGGCCCGCTGGCCTTCTTAGCCGGCGGGCCCCTGCGCGTTCGCCATGAACCCGACCAATCCCCGCGCGGTCGCCGGCGTCTGGCTCTTCCGTTGTACCGATCCCGCTGCGCCGCGTGCAGAAGATCTGTGCGCCACCATGCTTCAACCCTTTCTGCCGCCACTCTCCGCCGGCGCGGACGTGTGGTCCGCGGCGCCCGAACTCGCGCTGGGGAGTTGCCCTCTGGGTGGCGATCTGCACCCCATCCCGCCAGGCGCCTCGGCCGCTTGCCCCGCGATTGCGCCAGGCGAGCAAATCGTCGCGGATGTGCGCCTGGACAACCGCGAGGAAATTGGCGGTGCGCTGGGGCTCACTTCCGGCGAAGTAGCAGCACTGTCTGATCAAGCGCTTCTGCTGCGGGCGTGGCTCTGCTGGCGGGAGGACTGCCTGGATCGGCTGGTGGGTGGCTTCGCCTTCGCCTGCTGGGACCACCGGGCGCGGCGCCTCTTTCTGGCCCGGGACCACAGCGGCGAGCGCCCGCTGTTCTTCTCCCGGCGGCCGGGCTTCTTCGCCTTTGCCTCCATGCCCAAGGGCCTGCGCACCCTGCCGGAGATTGGCAGCCGTTTGCACGTCGCCCGCATGGCGCACTTTCTCGGCATCGTCACACCTCGGGGAACTGAGACCTTCTTTGAAGGTATCGAGCGCCTGCTGCCCGGGCACGCCATGACCGTAACGGCGGAGCAGGTCCAGATCCGCCGCTATTGGCATCCACTCGATGCGCAACCCATTCGCTACCGGCGGGACGACGACTACGTGGCGGATTTCCGGGAGCGCTATGACCGTGCCGTGGAAGCGCGGCTTATCTCCGCTGCTCCCATTGCCGCGCAATTGAGCGGCGGCCTGGATAGCTCCTCCGTCGCGGCCACGGCGGCCCGGCTGCTGGCAACGACCGGGCGCCGGCTGACCTGTCTCACCGCAGTGCCCCAGCCGGGGTTCGACGGCAGCACCCTCTTCGGCCGTTTTGGCGACGAGGGACCAGCCGCGGCTGAGGTCGCCGCCATGTACCCCAATATCGACCACGAGCTGATCAGCGCGGCCGGCGAAGACCTGCTCCCATCGATTGAGCGCGGCAACCGTCTGACCGACCAGCCGGTCTTCAATCCGACCAATCAGATGTGGGTGGATGCCATCCTGCGCCGGGCCCAGGCCCAAGGATCGCGCATCCTGCTCCAGGGGGTCTGCGGCAATGCCACCGTCAGCTTCGGTGGCCTGGTTGGGCTCGCCGACCTGCTGCGTAGCGGTCGATGGCTGACGCTCGTTCGCCAGATGCGGCAGCTACGCGCCAGAGGGCACACTTCGTGGCGCGGCGGCGCATCCTGGGCCGTAGGAGGATTGGCGCCCCGGTGGCTGCGTGGTCTGATGCACCCGGAGATGAGCGCCTTCACCTTCACCTTCAGCCCCATCCATCCGCAGCGGGCGGAAGAATACCATCTCCGCGACCAGGTGCTCGAGGAGTTCTACGGATCAGATACCAGCAGTGCGTCGCTGCGCCGCAAGCTCTATGAGTACTACGATCCGGGCCAGCTCAATGCGGCGGCGGCGCATGGCTGGGGCATCGAGAATCGTGATCCGACCCAGGACCGGCGAATCTTCGAATTCTGCTTTGCCATTCCCATCGAGCAGTATCTCGCGGAAGGGCAGAGCCGGTCCCTCATCCGGCGAGCGATGCGCGGCCGCTTGCCCCAGACCACCCTGGAGCGCACCACACGCGGGCTGCAGGCGGCCGACTGGTACGTGGTGATGGGACGCGCGCGGGCGCAGATGCAGGACGCGCTCCACTCGATTGCCACCTCACCCCTGGCCCGGCATCTGCTGGACCTGCCGCGTCTCAAGCACCTGCTCGACACCTGGCCCGCGGTACCGCCCGGAGCTTTGCCAAGCGGTGACCGGACGGCCGTGAATGACGCCTACCACCTGGCTCTTTCGCGCGGCATCGCCGCCGGTCTCTTCATCAAGAACTTTGGCTAATTGCTCCCCTGCTCACTTGCTTCCGCAGCTGGCAAACCCGCCGTTGACTCTGCCGATTGCGGAGGCGTATTGTCCCTGAACCTTGGGCTCGCTGGAGGAGTTTATGACTCTGCTTGCTTATGGCGCGGAAAAGGTTCGTGCGCTCGAACGTGCTTTGGGGGGAATACCGCCTCAGTCCGCCGCCGATCGTGCGATCGCCGATCTCACCCGACACGTCCAGGTCCGGCATGAACAACGGCAGGCACATTTGAAGCAAGTCAATCCGCTGCTCGAACAGGCCCAGGCGCCCTTGCTGCGACAGATACGTGCCGATGAGCGTTCCTGCGCGAGCCTTCAGCAATATCGCAAGTATCTGAAGGAACGGAAACAACAACCGCACGTCAAGCCGCCCGCCCGTGCCCGCGTGGAGTCGCGGATCGTAGCCGGGTCGGGATTCGACGTGAAGGGGTATCCCTTTGATGTGCCCTTTCAGGCCGCGCACGGGGACTATACGACGGCGGAAGCCACGGTATACAACGGCGAGTTCCAGTTGCAGTGTGCGGCAAACGGAGGGTCTGCAGCTTCCTCCGCCGGCCTCGCCGCCTGGTTTTTCCTGGTGGAAGATGACCCGCAGCAACGCTTTGCGACGCTGGTGGACTACACGTACAACTGGTCGGACGACTCCTATGGTTACACCGCGCATAACGACGGAGCGATGAACCTCTGGGTATGGGGCAACAGCGAGAATGCCTGGGTCGCGCAGCAAGGCGGCTTTTCTCCGTCCTGGAGCGATGGAACCGGCTGGTTTGAGAGCCACGACAGCGGAGGCTTGACTTCGGGCACCAGTGCGATGGAGACCTTTTTCCCGGCCCGGGCGAATAGCTGGTACCTGTGCTTTGCCTGGTTCGGAGCTTCATGCGATGATACCGACCCGGGTGACGTCTTCGGGAGTGACGCCGGCCTTTACATCGCCGGCTTCATACCCTTCATGGTGATGGGCAGTCTCTTCTAGAAAAAACAGGAGCCCGGCAAAGCGGGCTCCTATCGGTCAGACAAACCGTCTGAATTCGTTTTTTACGCGGTCGTCGCCGCACAGTACTCATTGAATGCCCGTGCCAACTCGGCGCCAATCATCTGCGCAGTCGCGCCCTCGATGACGAAGCGCTGCATCAGGTAGATGAGCTTGCCGTCACGCATGATTGCAATGGCGGGCGAGGTGGGCGGCTGGCCTTCGAAGTAGGAGCGGGCCCGCTCCGTGGCCTCGCGGTCCTGCCCGGCGAAGACCGTGATCATCTGGTCCGGTTTCACCTGATTCTGCAACGCCAGACGGACGCCCGGCCGCATCTTGCCTGCGGCACACCCGCAGATCGAGTTCACCACCACCATGGTGGTGCCCGGCTTGGCCAGCGCGGCATCCACCTCTGCCGCTGTCCGTGTCTCCTGAACCCCGGCGCGCGTCAACTCCTCACGCATGGGGATCACCATAATCTCTGGATACATAAATTCTCCTTGGGCCGGGACCGGGGGGCCGGGCAAACGCGACCTGTAACGCAATCGGTACTCTTCCATTGTAGGCAATCGCGCGGGCCAAGGCTAGCTGCCTGGCTGGTGTACTCTCAGGGCGATGGAATTCCAGGAACACGTGCTTCTTGCGCCCTTCACCACCTTCCGCATCGGGGGCCCGGCGCGCTGGTTTGCCCAGGCCGGAACGGAAGACGATATCGAGACGGGCATCCGCTTCGCGCGTGAGCGGCAACTGCCACTCTTCGTGCTGGGCGGCGGCAGTAATTTGCTGGTCTCGGACGCCGGATTCCCCGGCCTGGTGCTGCGTATCGCGCTTGCCGGCATACACGAGGAGAGCCAGGAAGAGGGACTTCTCTTCCACGTAGGCGCGGGGGAAGACTGGGACGGCCTGGTGGCGCGGACAGTGGAGCGCGGTTGTAGCGGCATGGAGTGCCTGTCCGGCATTCCCGGCACCGTGGGAGGCACTCCCGTCCAGAACGTGGGCGCGTATGGGCAGGAGGTCGCGCAGACCATTGAGCGTGTCCGCGCCTTTGATCGCCGCACGCTCACCTGGGTTGAGCTCGACAAAGTGGGGTGCCGCTTCCGCTATCGCCGCAGTGTCTTCAACCACGATGAGCGGGACCGCTACATCGTGAGCCGGGTCGACTACCGTCTGCCGAAGCAGTATTCCACTGTACTTGCCTATCCAGATCTAAAGCGCTACTTTAAAGAAACGCATACCTCCGAGCCTACTCTGGAAGAGGTGAGGCGCGCTGTCCTGGCGATTCGCGCCAACAAGGGCATGGTGATCGTCGCTGGCGACCCGGACAGCCAGAGCGCCGGCAGCTTCTTCAAGAATCCCATCACCACCGAGGACCGACTCCCCCGGATTGCCGCTGCGGTCGGCGCCTCACTGGCGGAGGTGCCCCATTATGCGGCCGGTGTGCAGGCAGGCGAGACGGGGGATG
This sequence comes from uncultured Acidobacteriaceae bacterium, assembly GCA_963830635.1. Classification (GTDB taxonomy): domain Bacteria; phylum Acidobacteriota; class Terriglobia; order Terriglobales; family Acidobacteriaceae; genus CAWHMN01. Next base: position 26,276 of record CAWHMN010000001.1, read on the forward strand.
AGATGGCCCTCGTCAAGATCCCGGCCGCATGGCTGCTGGAGCAGGCGGGCTTTCGCAAAGGCTACCGTCTCGGCCGGGCAGGCGTCTCCACCCGCCACACCCTGGCGTTGACCAATCGAGGCGGAGCTACGGCGGCGGAGGTGGCCCGTCTGCGCGACGCGGTGCAGCAAGCAGTGGAGGCGAAGTTTGGCTTGCGCCTGGAACCCGAGCCGGTCTGGGTGGACTAAATTCCGGTCGAACTAATCTTCGGCCTAATCTTCGGCGGAGCCAGGGACCGGGCGGCCCTCTTGCAGATACCGGAGCACGCGCGCACGCTCCGCGGTGAGCACATCTTCGGCAGTCCCTTGACCGAGCACGTGCCCGTCCTCCAGCACCACCACCTCGGCACCCATGCGGAACGCCTCGCCGATGTCGTGCGTCACGAACAGAAGCGGGGTGGGATGCTCCGCCAGCCAGCTCTCCAGATCGACGAAGATGCTCTCCTTGAGCGCGGAGTCAAGGCCAGTGAAGGGTTCATCGAGCAGCAGCAGGCGCGGCTCCGGTGCGACCGCGCGCGCAAGCGCGATCCTCTGCTTCTCGCCGCCGGAAAGCTCCGCCGGCTTGCGGGCCGCGAGCGCCTCCGCGTGAAATAAGCGGAGCATCTCGCCCGTACGCTGCCGGCGTTGCTCCCCTGGCAGCCTCTGCAATCCGAAGGCAACGTTTTCTGCAGCCGTGAGATGCGGAAACAGGCTCTGCCGCTGGGTGACCAGGCCGATGCCCCGCCGTGCGGGCGCGATTGCGACTCGCCGCGCGGTATCGAGAAGCACGTCAGCCGTTCGGCCGGGCCTGTTCTGTCGCGGTCCGTTCTGCCCCGGTGCGTTCAGCACGGGCCCATTCTGCCCCGGCCCGTTCAGCACGATGCGGGCGCGTGCCGGCCGAAGAAGTCCAGCCATCACGCGCAGGATCGTCGTCTTGCCTGAACCGGAAGGCCCCACCAGCACGGTCGGCGTCCGCGTGCAGCGAAGCTGAAGGTCGAGCGTAAGGCTCCCCAGCCGATGGTGAATCTCCATCTCCAGCCAGGGCACGGCAGAGGGTTGGCTAACCACGCGCCGGCAGGCCGCCTCGCCGGGTATAGATGATCAGCAGCGTGAAGAATGAGAAGCAGAGCAGCAGCAGCGCCGTTCGGTTGGCCGCCGCATAGGAAAAGCTCTGCACCTGATCGTAGATGGAGATGGACAGGGTTTGCGTCACTCCAGGGATCGAGCCGCCGATCATCAGTACCACGCCGAACTCACCGACGGTGTGCGTGAAGGCGAGCACGGCGCCGGTCACCACGGAGAAGTACGCCAGCGGGAGCGAGACCCGAAACAATTGCGTCCACCGCGACCCGCCCAGCAGGGCGGCGGCCTCCAGGAGCTCGGCATCCACGGCGCGGAAGCCAGCGACGATGGGCTGGACGGCGAAGGGCAGGCTGTAGATCACTGATCCGACCACCAGACCACTGAAGGTAAAGGCCAGCGAATGACCCAGTAGGCGCGTGATCAATCGCCCCGGAGGCGTGGACGGCCCCAGCAGCACCAGCAGATAGAACCCCAGCACGGTGGGTGGAAGCACCAGCGGCAGGCCGACCAGCGCCTCCACCAGCCGGCCCAGACGGCCACTGGACCGCGCAATCCAGTACCCCAGCGGGATCCCAAGCACCAGCAGGATGGCCGTTGTGACCAGCGCGAGCCGCAGGGTGAGGACGAGTGCCTGGATGTCGAGGCTGCCAGCCATGTCAGCGGATTCCCTCAGCGAACGGGTGACAACCCGTAGCGGGAAAGCATCTGCTGGGTAGACGCGGAGAGCAGAAAGCGGAGAAAGGCCTGCGCCCGCGCCGCGTTGCCGGAATTCTTGAGATAGACCGCCCCTTGCTCGATCGGTTTGTAGGAGCCAGATGGCATGGCGACGAAGTGGCCTTCGGTGCGCAGGCGCGGGGTCACCGCCGAGGTAAGCGACAGCAGCCCCACGGTGGCATTTCCCGATTCGACGAACTGTGCGGCCTGCGCGATGTTCTCCGCGGTTCGGAGCTTTGGCTCCAGGGCCGGAAGCAGCCCGAGCCCGGTCAGCGACTCGACGGCTGCTCGCCCATACGGCGCATGCTGCGGGTTCGCGATGGCAATGCTGGCGACCGCGGGTGTCGCAAGCAGCGCCGCACTCAACGCCGGCAGCTTGCGATCATTACGCGTCCAGAGAACGAGCGTGCCCCGCGCATAGGGCCGCACCGTCTTGTCCGGCACCCAGCCGTCTTTCACCAGCTTCTCCGGAAACGAGAGATCGGCGGAGAGAAAGAGGTCGAACGGCGCGCCCTGTTCGATCTGCGTCGCCAGCGTCGCGGAAGACGCGTAGGAAATCTTCACCTCCGTGCCGGGGTTCTGCGCCTTGAAGATCGCAAGCAGAGCCGGCAGTACCGGCTGGAGATCGGCGGCGGCGGCGATTTGCAGCGGCGGCGTGGATTGGCCGCGTGCGGAGAGCGGGAAGAGCGGCCCCGCGAGAAGCGTGCAGAAAACGAGCAGGAGGCTGGCGCCTGCGTAATCAGGCCTACGCACGGATGAGCATCACCTCAGTCGATTTGATCAACGCGGCGGCGGTCTGCCCGACTTCGAGCTGCATCTCTCGCACCGCCTCTGCCGTAATGATGGACGTGATGACCTGGCCGCCGATCGAAAGCTTGATCTGGGCGATCAGTCCTTCGACCTTGAGCTCCACGACCCGGCCGACCAATTGGTTGCGGCCACTGACCGTGCGTAGCATCTGGCGCTTGGGCGCCTCCGGCCGCTTGGCCCGGTGCAGCAAGCCGTCAAGCTCCCCTTCGGCGATGCGGTAGTGGCCGCCGGGTGTCTTGATGGCCTTGACCTTACCCCGGTAGATCCACTGCTTCATCGTGGGGTACGAGATGCCGAGGCGAACAGCGGCCGCGCGCGGTGAAAGTAGTTCAGGCATGGACGGAAGTGTACGGGTTTGCGTCGGAACCCGACAAGCGGTAAGGAATTGTCATACGAAATTGTAGGTTTGCCGCCAATTTGCGACCAATTGGGGCCAATCCGGACCGTGCCGGCCCTGCCGTCGATGTACGGTCGCTGGCGTACCCCGCAAATTTTGCCAGTAACCTGTCAAGAATTACTACAAAATTACCTAAGTTTTGTTTACTTAAACAGGACTTAAGCCCTACTTTCTCTTCGTGGGCAGTTCTGGGGGAGGGCTGCTCTAGCGCCCGAAGCTCTTACACGAGCTTCGGGCGCTTTGACGTTCGGGGCAGCTTTCCTCCAGGCGGCGCCCGCTCCGTGCTACGGTGGAGCGAGGGCCCGAGGGCTGGAAGCTGCTGTATTCCAGCGACTTTTGCCACCCCTCGCGCATCCATTGCTGTACGCGCGCCGAATGCGGGCCAGGATCCAGGAGGAGTAACGATGGCGGGACAAGCAGTATCCGAGGTAAACGACGTGACGTTCGAACAGGACGTTTTGCGGTCGAGTGAACCGGTTTTGGTGGACTTCTGGGCCCAGTGGTGTGGCCCCTGCCGCGCCCTGGCGCCGATCGTGGATGAGCTTGCGGTCAGCTATGCGGGCAAACTGAAGGTGATGAAGATGGATGTTGACCGCAATGCCGCCACGCCGGCGCGGTACGGCATCCGCGGCATTCCCGCGCTCCTGCTCTTCAAGGACGGCAAGGTGGCGGAGCAGATCGTTGGTTTCGTCCCCAAGGAGACGATCGACAAGAGCATCGGTAAGGTTCTGGCTACTGCCGCGGTGTAAGCGGTTAGCCTGCGCGTGAAAGACCCGGAGCATGCTCCGGGCCTTTCTGTTTTCGGACACGTTGATTCGGTGTCTACACTGGAACAGTTGCGACGACTTCTGACAGCGATACGGTTTCTTTGGAACGCCACGCGTGGGCACCGCCTGCGCCCCTGGCGCAGCGACTACCTGCGGTGGCGCATCGAAACCTACTCCGGCCTGCACGCAGAGAGCATCGGTTTCGCGGAGTTCGCGCGCTTCCTGTGGCGGGAAAAAGGCCGGCTCCTACGCTTCCTTGCGTGGACCGGCCGGATGGAAAGTACAGATCGATCCGGCGGCTGATCGTTCCGGAGCTTTGCGCCGGGTCGTCATCCACATCTTCCCCTCGATCATCCAAGCCGTATAAGGAGAAAACGATTGATGCCCGAAACAGTGCAGTTGAAGGCGGCAGACGGGAATGTGCTGGACGCCTATATTGCGCGTCCGCAGGGTCAGCCGGTGGGCGGGCTCGTGGTGATTCAAGAGGTCTTCGGCGTGAACGAGCATATCCGCGCCGTGGCGGACAGCTATGCGGCGGATGGATTTCTGGTGGCCGCGCCGGCTCTGTTCGACCGCATCGAGCGGCACGTGGAACTCGGCTATGAGGGCCAGGATCTGCAGAGGGCGATGTCGCTGGCAAGGCAGCTTAAGCCCGATCAGTCGGTCCTTGACGTGAGCGCAGCCCTCGAGTACGTGCGGCAGCAGTCGGGCAAGAAGGCCGGCGTGATCGGCTATTGCTACGGCGGCCTGCTCGCCTGGCTCAGCGCCACGCGTCTCGAACCCGATGCCGTTGTCGGCTACTACGCGGGCCGCATCGGCGACTTCGCCAGCGAGACACCCCATGCGCCGGTGATGCTGCACTTCGGCAGGCAGGATACCCACATACCGCGTGAGCAGGTAGAGGCCGTGCATGCTGCGCATCCCGAGGTCGAGATCTTCTGGTATGACGCGGGGCACGGCTTCAACTCCGAGCCGCGTGCGAGCTACCACGCGACTTCGGCGAAGCTGGCGAGGGAGCGCTCGCTCGAATTCCTACGCAAGCATGTCGGCTGATTGCCGGAGCATGTGTAAACGAATTGACCCGGCCTTTTCGAGTCCGCTGACTTCACCGACGCATCTATGACACTGATCTGGCGGGACACTGATCTGACGGGACACTGATCTGACGGACGTCAGAATTCCGGCAACTGCCCGGCAGGCTGCGCGGTGCGCATAGGGCTGCGGAGCCGCAGAGGTGCAGCCCGCAACCGGTGTGCCACGACTTTCACCATTAGGGACAGATCGACGAGATGGCAGCGGGTGGTCAGGGCGCTTCCGGCGCGCAGACGATGTGGAAGCCGAAGACCAATCCATGGGTCATCGCGGCGACGGTTGCGCTTGCGGCTTTCATGGAGGTGCTCGACACCTCCATTGCCAACGTAGCGCTACCGTATATCGCCGGGGGGCTCGCCGCCAGCCGCGACGAGAGCACCTGGGTGCTCACCACATATCTGGTGGCGAACGCGATCGTGCTGCCCATGGGCAGTTGGGCATCGAGCGTGCTGGGCCGCAAGAACTTCTTCATGCTGTGCATCATGATCTTCACCGCCAGCTCCTTTCTGTGCGGCATCGCCACGTCGCTCCCGTTGCTCTTGTTCTTTCGCGTGTTACAGGGGGCCGGCGGCGGCGGCTTGCAGCCCATGGCGCAGGCCATCATGGCGGATTCCTTCGAGCCCTCGAAGCGCGGCTTGGCCTTCTCGCTCTATGGCATCGTTGCGGTGCTCGCTCCCTCGATCGGCCCCACCGTCGGCGGCTGGCTGACGGACAACTACAGTTGGCACTGGATCTTCTTTATCAACATTCCAATCGGTCTGGGCGCGCTATTCCTGGTCCAGCGGTTGGTGGAAGATCCGCCGTACCTGAAGCACAGCATCGCCAACCTGAAGCGGATCGACTACATCGGCGTGATCCTGCTGGTGATCTCCATGGGTTCGCTCGAGATATTCATGGATAAGGGCGAAGAGTGGGACTGGTTCGGTTCGATCTGGATCAAGTTCTATGCCGCGTCCTTCGCCATCTCCTTCGCGGTCCTGATCTGGTGGGAGCTGCGCAGACGAAGTCCGCTGATGGAGCTGCGATTATTCAAGTACAAGAACTTCGCCGTGTGTTGCTTCCTGATGATGCTGACCGGCGGCATCCTGAACGCGGCGACGGTGCTGCAACCCCAGTTCACGCAGCAGGACCTCGGGTATACGGCGTTCATCGCGGGGCTCGCCCTATCCGGAGGCGGCGTCGCGCTGCTGTTCCTTATGCCGTTGGCGGGGCAGGCTGTCTCGCGTTTCCCGGCGCGTTACATCATTCAGGCCGGTTTCCTGATGTTCGCCGTGGCGTTCGTGTACTCCGCCATGCGCCTGAACCTGGGCATGAGTTTCGGCTTCGTGTCCTGGATCCGTATCGTCCAGGTGGTGCCCATCCCGTTCGTCTTCATCTCCGTCACCACGGCGGCATACTTCAACATTCCTTCGGAGATGAATAATCAGGTTGCGGGCCTGATCAACTTTGCCCGCAATCTGGGCGGCAGCATCCTCATCTCGCTGACCAATGCCTTCGTCACCGAGAGCGCACAGTTTCACCAGGACAATCTGCTGAAGCATCTGACGGACACCGGCCGCACCTTTCAGCAGGCGGTAGGGCAGTACACCGGCGCGCTCACCAGTCACCTGGGAGCGGCCAACGCGCAGTTGGGCGCGCAGACGCAGATCTACAGCGCCATGCAGCGGCAGACGCAGGCGTTGGCCTATGTGGACGTCTACTTCGTGATGGGTGCGGCGTCGGCCATCATGATCTTTCTCTCCTTCCTGCTGGATAAGAACGACCCGAAGGCACGCGGAAAGACGGAGATCGCTGTCCATTAGCGACTGCGCGCACCTCCGTGCCGGCCTGCTTTGCTCAGGATGACAAACTGCACCCCTACCGGCGCCAGACCCTTTGCCCCCTGTTTCGGCCGCATGTTAGTCTTGAGGCAGACACTTAGAGAGTGGACTTGATCATACGAGTAGAGAGGTAAGCACTGCCGTGCTGGCAACTGCAAAGAAGACCGAAGTCATCGAACGATTCCGGACTCACGAGTCCGATACGGGTAGTCCGGAAGTGCAGATTGCGATCCTCAGCGAACGCATCGGCGAGCTGACGGATCACTTCAAAACGCACAAGAAGGACCACGCCTCGCGGCGCGGCCTGTTGATGATGGTGAGCAGACGTCGTCGTCTGCTGGATTATCTGAAGACGAGCGACACTGCGCGTTACAGAGACGTCATCGGCAAACTGGGCATTCGCAAGTAAGCTGGCGCCCTTGTCCTTCTTATCGCCAACCTATCCATCCAATATCCGGCATCGCACGATCGCCGGCCAAGATGACTCGAACGGGAGCGCATATGCTCCCGTTTGCGCGTTTTGGCGTGCGTGCGGCAGCAGCCAGGGATAGACGGCAGGAGCGCCGCTGTGTGGCGCACGTTCCCGCCGAGAGAGCTGATTGTGCTCTCGCCCCGGCTCATCGAGCGGCATCGCCGCTCCTGAAACTTACGAGGACACTATGAAACAAGAGGTATCCGTCGAGCTTGCTGGTGGCAAGCGACTGACATTTGAAACGGGCCGCATGGCCAAGCAGGCGTCCGGCGCCGTCGTTGTAACCACCGGCGACACCATGGTGCTGGCGACCGCCGTCGCATCGCCCGACCCGCGCGAGGGCATCGACTTCTTCCCGCTCACCGTTGATTATCGCGAATACACCTACGCAGGCGGCCGCATTCCCGGAGGCTTCATCAAGCGCGAAGGCCGTCCCAGCGAGAAGGAAGTGCTGACCTGCCGGCAGATCGACCGTCCCATCCGTCCGCTGTTCCCGGAGAACTTCCGCAACGAGACGCAGGTCATCGTGCTCGTCATGTCCGCGGACAAGGAGAATGATCCGGACGTTATCGGCATCAACGGCGCGGCAGCCGCGCTGGCCCTCTCGGACATTCCCTTCGCCGGCCCGGTCGGCGCGGTGCGTGTAGGCCGCGTGGGCGATCAATTCGTGGTCAATCCGACCTATGCTGAGCGCAAGCAAAGCTCCATCAACATCATGGTCGTCGGCACCCCGCACGGCATCGTGATGGTGGAGAGTGGCGCAAACGAAGTCAGCGAAGAGGTGGTCGTCGACGCCATCGACTTCGGTCATACCGAGGTCAAGAAGATCTGCGCTGTCATCGACGATCTGGTGTCCAAGGCAGGCAAGCCCAAGAGGCAGCTCACACCCATTGAGTTTGACCAGAGCTACTATGACTCCCTGGTGCAGCGCATCGGCGATCGCCTCAAGGACGCCCTGGACACCAAGACGCATGGCAAGACCGAGAGCTACGCCCTGATCAAGCAGATCAAGGAGGAGCTGGCCAAGGACCTTCCGGCCGACCAGCCGGATGCCAAGAAGAAGCTGTCGAAGTACTACGAAGCGCTGCGCGAGAACATCTTCCGCGAGCAGGTGACAAAGGAGCGCATCCGTCCGGACCGCCGCGCGTTCGACGAGATCCGGCCGATCTCGATTGAGACCAGCGTGCTGCCGCGTACCCACGGCTCGGCCCTCTTCACCCGCGGCGAGACGCAGGCGCTGGTAACCGTGACGCTTGGGACTACCGACGACCAGCAGCGCCTGGAGACCTACGAAGGCGAGCAGAAGAAGCGCATCATGCTGCACTACAACTTCCCGCCGTTTTCCGTTGGCGAGACGGGCCGCATGACCGGCGTGGGACGCCGCGAGATCGGCCATGGCGCACTTGCGGAACGGGCCATCACGGCCGTTTTGCCCAGCGTGGATGAATCGCCGTACACCTTCCGCATCGTCTCCGACATTCTGGAGTCGAATGGCTCCTCATCGATGGCCAGTGTCTGCGGCGCGAGCCTCGCGCTCATGGATGCGGGCATCTCGACCAAGGGATCGGTCGCCGGTATCGCTATGGGCCTGGTGAAGGAAGGCGAGCAGTATGCCATTCTCACCGACATCGCCGGCGCGGAAGACCACTACGGCGATATGGACTTCAAGGTGGCGGGCACGCGCAACGGCATCACCGCGCTGCAGATGGACATCAAGATCCCCGGCATCACTGGCCAGATCATGCGCGAAGCGATGGAACAGGCGCGGCACGGCCGGCTGTTCCTGCTGGACACGATGGATGCGGCCCTGCATGGAGCGCGCGAGACCAAGTCGCAGTTCGCGCCGCAGATCCGCACCTTGCAGATTCCCACCGACAAGATCCGCGATCTCATCGGACCGGGCGGCAAGGTCATCCGCGGCATCATCGAGGCCACCGGCGTCAAGATCGATGTGGACGATACGGGCCGCGTGAATGTCGCATCGAGTGATCCGGATGGTCTGAGCCGCGCACTCGGCATGATTAACGACCTGACGGCGGTTCCCGAGATCGGCAAGACCTATCTCGGCAAAGTCGTCCGGCTGGCGGAGTTCGGCGCCTTCGTCGAGATCTTCCCGGGCACCGATGGTCTGCTGCACATCAGCGAGATCGCCGAGACCCGCGTGAAAGACGTGAAGGATGAGCTGCGCGAAGGCGACCAGGTGCTGGTCAAGGTGCTGAGCATGGAGGGCAACCGCATCAAGCTCTCGCGCAAAGCCTTGCTCAAGGAACAGCGCCAGAAGCTGGGGCTGCCCGAGCCCGGCCAGGTCTCCGACGTCGCTGCTTCCGGTGACGACGAGCGCCGGCCGCAGCGGAGCGAGCGCTCTGAACGCTCCGATCGTCCAGATCGCTCCGACCGTCCGGATCGCTCCGACCGTCCCGATCGCCCGGCGCGTCCCGCGCAACCCACTCCAGAGCGGCAGCCTTCCTCGAATGCCAGCACCATCACCATCGAGGGCGGCGAGGAAGACTTCGAGGATGAGGGAGCTGAGGGAGACGAGCCGAACTTCAACCGGGCCGATGATGTGCCAGCGGCCGCTGGACAAGCCGCCGGGGCCGGCGCACAGGCGGACGCAGCGCGCCGTCGCCGCCGTCGTGGCCGCGGCCGCGGTCCAGGTGGTGGGAACTCCTCTGGCGGCGGCAACCGCCGCTAATCGCCGAAAGGGCTGCGCTCTCCGCGCAGCCTTTCGCTTGCATGCAGTGTGCGCCTGGGTAGAAAGCGTGTGTGCGTTCCGCTCCGAATCCGCCCGGACATTGATGCTTCGGATTACCGGCGTCCCTTAGCGGCGTTGAAAAATTGCCCAGCATTGTGGCTGTCCGGGTTACACTTTTCCCGTGAGCGCGTCGATGTTTATCGTGGTCGAGGGAGAGGATCCCGGCTTTGACATCTTCGTCAACGGCAAGGCTCTCGCGCGCAATGAAGATGGCTTGGAGAAGCTGGCACAGAAGCTCGGCGTCAAACCCATGCTGGAGTTCTTCTCCGCCGACGAGAACTCCATGGCGCTGCTGCTCGATGAGGGCGCCGGCGACCCGGAATGGGCCAAGACGCTGCCGCCTCCGCAGTGGTTTTCACCCGAAGACGGCCTCATCACCGTGTGTACGCTGCTCGACTTTCTGCGCGAGCATCCGGTCGCTCTGGGGACCGATACCGGCGCCGTGGTGAAGGAGACGGAGGAGTTCGAACGCGTGTTGCGCAAGACCGCGCAGCGCCACCTCCGCTGGCAACTCGCGGTTAGCTGGAAATAGATACTTGCCGGGATGCGCGGGCGCGCTATCGCGCTCATTATTCAGAACCTTCGCCATCTGATTCGCTAGCTAAGATATACACACAAGGCAGATAGATAAGACAGGCACAAGGAGACGTGGCTTTTCGACGTCCACGTCTCCTCGTGAAGCTATGGCCTCTTCTCAACAGCCCTTGAAGGAGATGAATTCGCCGAGCGGCGTCGGCAGTTTCGGTGTGAAGGGTTGGAACGGGAAAGCATCCGACGTGTTGAATCCGGCGGCTTTCGCCGCACTGAAGTCGACGAAGGGAAGCAGCGCATTGACCGCCTGCCCGATATTGCTCCAACACAACGTTCGTTCGTACCCATTGTTGTTGGGAGGATCAATGTTTTCGGTCACGCCCTGGACTCCTCGGATCTTTTCGATCGGGCCCCCGTCCTGAGAGGCGACGTCGCCGCCCACGACGCGTGCAAGCGTGCGGTGGTCACTCTCGATGCCCATGATGCGTGCCGCAGTCACGCGCAGGTCGGCCGTGCTGAAATTGCGCACGCCTACCAGATACGCCGCTATGAAAGCATCCTCCAGGGTAACGAGCGTGTTCAAGGTGGTCTGCGCATTCGCGAACATGTTGAAGGGATAGAAGAAGGAGGTGAATGGTGACGGTTGCTTGGTCGCCGATTCCTCCAGGAGATAGTGAGACATCTCCTCCTGTCGGGCGGCGTACAGATAGTTCTGGTCGTCCCCCGGTATCCTTCTGAAGAACGGTGACAGCCGGATGATATTGGTATAAGTCGTGACCGCCAGCGCCTCGGCTATCTCCGCAGCAATCAGGATATCCATATCTCCCTTGGTCAGCCCGTTGCTAGAACTGTTCTCGCTCTCCTGGCCGAATGCCGGCGCCAGGCTTGCGAAACCACCAAGTGCGACCGCGCTTGTAGCTCCAACCACCGTAGCGCACTTGAAAAATGACCTTCTTGACATACCAGACGAAGTTTCATCGTCATGACTGACAACTTGCATATCAGGCCCGTTCATATGCGACCTCCTGTGTGCGTCTTAACGGGAGTGAACGCGAGATAAACCGGGCTCTTTGCGCAGCAGATCACGACGCCCAACTGTCCGTATGCGCTGAGAACGCATGCAACCAGTCGGCCGGATTGGCGCAACCAAGATCTTTTTTCCGAGTGCAGCAGGCGGAACTGCCCACCTTGTCATCGTCGCGCAACACCTGCTCACGTCAGATGTTCACATCTGCCGCCAGGTCATCTCTACGTGCACTGGGATCGCATTCTTGATCGGCACCGTCAGGAAGGATGGTGGACTGATCTTGAAATCCGAGCACGTCGTGGGAATCGTTCCGGATATCCGCACCTCGTTTCCCTGAACCGTGCGCTCAAAGGGCACGTGCTTGTAGTGCGCGGTCTGGCCGGCAAACTGGACATCGAGATCGGCATAGATCGTGGGAGATGCGGGCGCTGCTTCGGGCAGGTCGGTGCGTACGGTAACCATGGGAAACTCTCCGCCGCGGGTCACCTGCAGCATGTGGAGATCGCGGTTGCTGTCTCCGGAATCGAAGGACTTGACCGGCGCCGCGATCAGGAAGTCGCATTGTCCGGCGTGGCACACGCCCTTGCCTCTCGCCGCATGACTGACGCCATCCACCTCATGCATGGGATGGGACATGTGATAGGTCAGCGTGGATTGTTCGAGCGTCCACTGCGAATCCGGCTGAGCAAACGCGGGCAGGGCACATATCGGGAGAGTCAGCAGCGAAAGGACGAGCAGGACCTTCAGCTTCATCGGGATTCCCAGAATTTCAGCCGGATCGGCCAAGATACAGCCACGATCGATGCTCCATACGCCGCCACTGTGACCCAGGCTACCGGCGCGTGAGCGCTGGCCACGCCATGCACGCGTTCCCCCTGGTTCTCCTGGTTGTAGGCCAGGATGCCGAGGATCGGCGTCAGGATCATGCCCGGACCGTGAATCCAGGTCAGTTCCTTATGCAGACGGATGGCCCCGCGGGTCTCCGTTCCCGGCACCTTGGGCGCGCGGATCGCATAGTACGCGGTCGCGAAGTACATGCCCGCGGTCAGCCCACCCAGAGCGGCATGCAAATCGAGGTTGGCGGTGCTGGGCTCGATGACGGGACTCGACCCTTTGCCGCCTTTGGCCTTTGCGCCGCCGGAGGCGACGAGCGTGCCGACCATCGGAGCCAAGGTAATCAACCCAAGCGTCTGGTGCACCTTGAGCATGTGCGTCCGCTTGTTCAGCAGCGCCTGTTGCTGCGCGCTACCCTGGGTCGCATCCGCGGAGAAGCCCAGGTCCTGCAAAGACGGTGCAGTGTTCGGCGGCGTCTTCTGGTCCTGCGTGGTCTCCTGGGTCTGCGCCGGAGGCTTTGCAGTGCTTTGCGCACCGCTCTGAGTGGAAGCGGCAGGCAGCCCAAGGTCCTCGAGTGAGGGCACCGAGGCGTCGCTGGACGAAACCATCGCGGTATTGCTCAGCGGCGCGGCTGCCGGAGCCAGGGCGGCTTGCGCCAGCGACGACAGCTGGGCGGCGAGCAGCCATGGACAGGTGAGTGCAAGGATGCTCAAGCGGCTGGTCTTCATGGTACCCGGGGCCCTCCAACGCTGCTGGAGAGTCCATGATATACGCTACTGGTCAGCTTCAGACCACGGGCTTAGCAGCAACCGCACGTGTGCCCGCGCCACGCCTCGCGGCTCTCCTTGAGCAGGATGGGGACGGCCATCAAGGCGGCAAGGGAATCGAACCATCCGCTGTGGAATGCCGCATTTGCCGCCAGGCCCGCCAATGTGATCAACGCCAGATACGCACAGGTAGCGGATTGCACGGCATCGGCGCCTAGTGCGGCGTTGCCGGTCTTCCGCGCTTCCCGACGCTTGAGCGTGGCCAGAATCGGCATGGCGACGAGCGCCGCCAGGGTGATGCCGATACCGATGCGGCTGGCCGCCGGCTCCAGATGGAGCGCCAGGCTGATGCACGAGGTAGCGGTAATGCCGATGGCCAGAACACCGAGCAGGGCGCCAGCTGCCCGATGCGCATACCGCGGGGACAGGGGGAACCGCGGAAGGTATTGCATGAGCACGACCGTAGCAGAAAACAACTCGACCAGGCTGTCCGAGCCGAACGCGAGCAATGCGGGGCTATGCGCCGTCTTTGCCGCGTAGAGTGAGACTCCGCACTCCACCAGCATCCACGCCAGCGTGATCCCCTGCAGCCACAGGACTGCGGCCGAGTGACGCAATGGCACACGCTGCGTCGGGCTGGCGGCCTTCCGTGAAGCACCGATCTGGATGAGTTCGGCCACCTGATCTCGGAAGTCTAAAGTCTACGACTTCGGCCGGTCATCCGTGCTTGTGTCTTCAGCCCGCGGACTCTTTGTTGCGTCACATCGTCTACAGTCCGAAACCGGGGAGCTAGCACATCGTCGATGAGACCGCGCGCCGGCGTACTCCGCTTACCCGAGCGCGAGCAAGGTAAAGGCCCGGAGATCGATCTCCGGGCCTTTGTGTTTACAGCAGCGATGGGTTACTGCGCGATCGAGTGGACGGAGGCCAGGGTGCCGGCCTCGGCGGTGTCTGGAGACCCCACGCCGCCTGCGCGGTAGGTGGGGGAGGGCGTAACGGCGGTCGTGCCGGCGGCGCCGTTCGGGCCCAACCCTAGCTTGATCAGCGCGCGCGAGTCCGGGGTGAGCTTGGTCTGCCAACCGTGGTCGGCCTGAAACTTCTGCATGGCAGCTTCGGTCTGGGTGTCCCATTGACCGGTCGGTGCGCCGCTCAGGTAGTTCTCGCGGATCAGCGCGGACTGGATCTCGGTCGCGCGTTCGGGCGCGATGCCACGCTGCCCGATGGGCTTGGATGCGCGGCGGAGATGGCCGGAGACGGCCTTCCGTGCGCGGTGGCTAAGGCTTGCATGGGCATGCCCGGCGGTGGGCGGGCGGTGATTGCGGGTAGCGAAGGCGGGCGATGCCACCAGGGCTGCGGCCAGAATCATCGTACTCACTCGGGAAACAGGAAACATGCGGGTCCTCAATGCGAAAAATTAGAGATGCGGCAAATCTTAGGTGCGACAAGCAATTCACAATTGCTCTGGTGAGACTACTGACTCTGGACTGAGAATGCAACCAAGACAACACCGGCATCCGCTTAAGTTGCGGATGCCGGTAACTATAGTGTCAGCAGGCTGTCACCTACGGCAGGGTGCCACCGACCAGCGAGCTGAGCGTGGGATTGCGCGGATCGACGACCTTAAAGACCACATCCTGTCCTGACTTCAGGCCGGAGACCATGTTGTTGAAGTCCTGCTTGTTGTTTATCGGCTGTTTGTTGATTTCCGTGATGACAGTGTTGGACGGTAAGGCAATTTCATCACCAAACGAGCCCGGCTTGACCTCTTCGACCAGGACACCGTGCAGACCCTTGCCCTGGAACTGCTGAGGAATATCGGTGACGGTGATGCCGAGCTTATCCCGGCCCACATCCGCACCGCCGTTGTTGCTGGGTCCCTGGCTTTCCGCCTGCTCCGTGGTGGCGAATACCTTGGAGCGGTCCTTGATCGTAACCGTCGCGGTATCCTGTTTCCCGTTGCGCTGGTAGCCGAGCTTGACCGTCTCGCCGGGCTTCTTGTTGGCGATGATGGCGACCAGTGCATCCCCATCCTTGACGTTCTGCCCGTCCACTGACGTAATGATGTCCCCTGGCTTCAGGCCGGCATCCTCCGCCGGACCGCCCTTCTGGATGCTGCTGACGAGCACGCCCGACTTAAAGCCGTAAACACGGCCCACAGCGCTAGGCAAGCTGGGCTGGAAGCTGATGCCGATGGAGCCGCGCGTGACCTTGTGCGTGGGCCCGATGAGATCGTTGTAGGTCTGAATCACGGTGTTCGACGGCATGGCGAACCCGATGCCCTGGTAGCCGGCCGACTGCGTATAGATGGCGGTGTTGATACCGATCACTTCGCCATCCATGTTCAGCAGCGGTCCGCCGGAGTTGCCCGGGTTGATTGCAGCATCGGTCTGGATGAAGTGCTGGAACTGGCCCTTCTGTCCGGGCTCGATGGTGCGGTTCTTGGCCGAGACGATGCCCGCCGTGACGGTCTTCGAAAGGCCGAAGGGGCTCCCCATTGCGACCACCCAATCACCCACATCGGCGGCGTCGCTGTTGCCCATCTTCACCGTGGGCAGGGGCTTGCTGGTGTCGATCTTGATGACCGCTACGTCCGTATCCGGATCGACGCCAACCACCTTCGCCAGACGGCCGCGGTCGGAATCGTTGTCGGAATCTGTCGAGAGCTTGACGTAGATCTTGTCGGCCTTATCGACGACGTGATTGTTCGTGAGGATGTAGCCGCGGGGATCGACGATGAAGCCGGAACCAAGCGCCTCACGCACGCCGCCACCGTCACCCATGCCGCCGTCAGGACCCATCTGCCCCCCACCGCCGCCGAAGAAGCGGTTGAAGAAGTCCTGGAAGTCATTGCCGGGACCCTGATCCTGTCCGCCGCCCTGGCCGCCGCCCTGACCGGGACCCTGATCCGGACCCTGATCGTCATCGCCCGGGCCGTTGTTGTCCGGTCCGTTAGGCGCCGGACGCATGGGCATGCCGCGACGGTTGCGCATGCGTTGCTGGTGCGGCAAGGTCTCAGTACTGATGCCCACGACGGCAGGGCCCACTTCCTTGGCGATCTGCGAGAACTGCGTGCCCAGCTTCTCCGGATTCGGGATCTTCAGCGGGGTGGCATCCGAACTGTTGACCTGCCCCTCTTTGCCATGCACGCCGTGGACGGCAACGGAGCCGATCAGGATGCCGGCGGATAGTGTCGTAAGAACGACAAACGTGGGAGCGAGACGGTTGAGCCTGGTCCGCTCGAGCAAAGATTTCATGCGGGTCTAACCTCGTGATTAAAGGGGCGTTCAGAGACGGGCACTCGGTCCGCGCTCTGCTTCTTCAGGAAGCATTCCAATGGGAACCCTCAGTTATTCAGTATAGCGAGCCCATGGGGCATCCGTTTTCTTAGACGCCGCCAGCGGCATTCTGTGTGCATCGGAGCGCGAAACCCCTTGAGAAACCTGCCGCCTTCAGGAACCGGAGAAGGCAGAGCCAGCCTCATGTGCTGTGGGTATAAATCGCTGCGGCACTAGCTCAGTGACAGCAATTCCCGCAAGGATCAAAACGGCGCCAGTGGCGGCGCGACCGGTCAGGCGTTCATGCAGGAAGAGAAACGCCGTGAGCCATGCAAAGACCGGCTCCAGCGCAAGAATGAGCGCGGTGTGCGTGGCAGGCAAAGACTGCTGCGCCCACGATTGGATGGTGAAGGCAGCGGCGGTCGCGAGCAGCGCGGCGATGATCACAGCGGTCAGCAGCCGGACAGAAAGATGCAGGAAGGGGCGCTCGAAAACCGGCAGGCTGACGGCCATGAAGACCGTGCAGGCGCCAAGCTGCAGCACCGCGAGCGCGGCCAGCGGCGTGCGTGGTGAGTAATGCGCCAGCGCCAGCATGTGCAGGGCGAAGCCGAACGCGCATCCCAGCGTGAGCCAGTCACCCGCGTTGATGGTCGCGAAGATCGACCTCCATGCCGTGTGCGTGGGCGTGGTGAGCAGCACGATGCCGCCAAAGGCGATCACCGCGCCCGCTACGGCGTTCCATCGCGGGCCATGCATACCGGCGGCGCGCAGCACCGGCACCGCGGAGAGCAGCGGCACCAGCACCACCACCAATCCGGTGATGAACGCTGACTTGGCCGGCGTGGTGCGGGCAAGACCAGCGGTCTGAAATTGATATCCCAGTGCGAGGCAGAAGCCCACCACCGCGCCGGCAATCAGGCTCGGGCGAGGGAGGCGGCGGATCTGGCGGTGATAGACGATCGCCAGCGCGACGGTCGCCAGCGCCATGCGGAGCAGGTTGAAGAGCAGCGGCGAGATGTCCGCGAGCGCGTCCTTGACCAGCACAAAGGTCGCGCCCCAGACCATGACCACGGCCAGCAGCAGCAGGTGCGCACGCGCGGAGCGGGATAGCGCTGGCGAAGTCAAACGGGGCATACGCGCCCGCGGCGCAGGATGCGCCACGCTAGGCTGGCAAGGCCGCGAAGATCTCCGGCAAGTCCAGGAAGATCGGGGTGTCCCGGGCTGCAAAGCGCTCCGTCTCCATCCCGCCGGAACTCCCGTCGAAGCCTTTGCGCTCTGCGGGGTCAACGACCCAGATATGCTTTACGCCCATGCGGCGATAGTCCTGCAGCCGCTCGTTGTAGCGGCTGACGCGGTCTTCCGGCGAAAGGATCTCGATAACCGCCAGCGGGGGAGTGGTGATGATTTTCTCAAAGGGCATATCGAGAGAGACAAGGCAGACATCGGGTATGCGTACCCGGGTGGCGGAGACGCGCACCCGCTGCTCTACGAGCACATCAACCTTCCACTGCTTGCCACGCCCAAAGAGCCACGCAGTAGTTGCCGCTTGCAGCTGTGCATGTTCGCGTTCGCCCGGGTTCCTCTCCTCAACGTCGCCATCCACGTAGTCGCAATCGGGGCGGTAGGAGGTCTTCAGATAATCTCAAGCGGAACGGACGTCGTAGTCGCCATACTGCCTCCTTGCTGGCATTCTAGCGCGTGGCCCCGCTCTCGTTTCACTGAAAGCTAGTACGCCTTGGCGCCGGAGATATAGACGGGATGCCCGTCCATCACGGTGCGCAGCACCTGCGTGGCGAGAATGTCGTGCGCGGGGATGCGCGTGAGATCGCGGTCGAGCACGATGAAGTCGGCGACGAATCCGGGTGCGAGCTCGCCTTTGTAGCCTTCGCTGAATTCAGCGTACGCGGAGCCCTGGGTGTACGCGTAGAGCGCCTGCTGAATGGTCAGCTTCTCTTCCGGGAAGAAGGTCTGCGTGCCGGCCTCGTTCATGCGCGTGACTGCGGCATAGATACCGCGGAAGGGCGTGATGGGTTCGACCGGATAATCCGTGCCGAAGGCCAGCGGGACGCCGTGATCGAGAAAGCTCTTCCAGGCATACGAGTAGCGCGCGCGCGCATGGCCTAGACGCTGCTCCGCCCAGGCCATGTCAGTCAGTAACTGAGCCGGTTGCATGGAGGCGATCACGCCAAGCTGCTTATAGCGCGCGAAGTCGCCGGCGTCGAGCACCTGCGAATGCTCGATGCGCGGACGCGGGATGCACGGAGCCGCCGCGGCTGCACCGGGAGCGCAGTTGCGGCTCGGAGCGGTCGCAAATGCGTTGAGCGCCATCTCCACCGCGCGGTCGCCAATGGCGTGGAAGCCCATCTGAAAATCCGCCGCGGCCCGTTCCTTGGTCATCGTATCCAACTGCGCTTGCTGGTAGCGCGGAATGCCGGAGTTACCCGGATCGTCCGCGTAGGGCGCATTGAGCGCAGCCGTGCGTGAGCCGAGCGATCCATCCATGAAGCCCTTCAGCATGCCGGTGTGCAACAGGCGATCGTCCGCCGGGTGCGCTGCGCGCTGCGCCTTCAGCACGTCGACTGGATCGTTGAAGGTCAGCCACTCGGAGACGCGCACGGGAAGATGACCGGCGCGCTCCATCTCCTCATAGACCAGGAAGTCGTTCCACGTCGAGTAATCCTGCACGCTGGTGACGCCGTGCTGCGCGGCATCGGCCAGCGCCAGTTCCAGTGCCCGCTGGCGTTCGGCATGCGTGGGCGGCGGAAGCACCTTGAAGATCAGGTCCATCGCCGTATCGCGGATGATCCCGGTCGGCTGTCCGCTCTTGTCCTTGTCGATCTTTCCGCCTCGCGGGTCCGGCGTAGCTGCCGTGACACCCGCGGCCTTGAGAGCGGCGGTGTTGGCGACCAGGATGTGCCCGTCCACGCGCGTGAATGCGGCGGGATGGCCGCCCGTCACCGCGTCGAGATCGGACCGCGTCGGCGTTTGCTTGCTATCCCAGAGTGTATGGTCCCAACCGCCGCCCTGCAGCCAGTGTCCGGGCGCCGCAGCCTTGGCGGCCGTGGCGATCCTCTGCTGCATCTCGGCGAGCGAGTGGCTGCCGGTCAGGTCAACGGAAAGCTTGCGTAACCCCGCCTCGCCCGTATGCGTGTGCGCATCGTTGATGCCGGGCATGCAGAAGGAGCCGCCGAGATCGATGAGCTGCGTCTGCGGGCCCTTCAGTTTGAGGATGGCTGCATCGTCGCCGGTGGCCGCGATCAGCCCCTGCCGAATAGCGAGCGCAGTCACCCGCTGGGGCGCGGCCTTTTCCAGATCGACGCCGGTAAGGATGTCGCCGTGGTAGTAGATCGCGTCCGGTGGCGCGCTCGCGGGGAGATCGCGATGCGGCTGGGTCTGGGCGAGCAAAGTAAAAGAAAACGTGCAGAGGGCGGACATAGCAAGAAGGAACAAACCAGGCATACGCCGAAGTCTACCAGCGGTGCTGGCCCGCGCGGGCCGGCGCGCGTCGCGCCCACAGACGAGGCAAGCGCAGCGAGGATGCGTTAGATACCTTCGCTACGCTCAGGATGGGGCACCCGAAGCCGTGGAGAAGTCGCAGCAAACGCTTAGAAGCTTCCGGCCGCTTCGCTGCAGCGCTCGGCGGTAGCCAGCACCAGCAGCAGAATGCGTTTGAGGGCGAGCTCGCGCCCGGTGGGGTCGTACCACTCATTGCGCGTGTGAATGCCGCCGCCGTCGCCGCCTGCGCCCAGGCTGAGCGCGGGAACGCCGAGCGAGAGGGGAATGTTCGCATCCGTCGATGCGATCCGGGTCTCGGTGCGGATGCCCAGGTGGCGGTCGACCGCGCGCAGCGTCTGTGCCAGCGCGGAGTCGTCCGGAAGGCGACCCGCGGGCCGGTCGCCGATGTTCTCGAGAGTGAATTGTGCGGCCTGCTCCTTGCGCCGAGTGGAGCGCGATGCCGCCGCTGCATTCGCGCGTAGCACCGCGTCTTCCACGGCGCGGTGCAGCTCCACCTCCAGATGGATGAGCTGCTCGCTGCTGGTGGATCGGAGATCGAAGCGGGCAGCCGCGCGCTCCGGGATGGCGTTCACCGAGCTGCCGCCCTCGATCGTGCCAACGTTCAGCGTAGTGCGTGGGGCCGCCGGCGATTCGTCCGATAAGTCCAGCGTCGCCAGGCGCGCGATGGCCTCGCTCAGAATTGCAATGGGATTGGCCGCGCCGGCATCGGTCCACGAATGACCGCCGGGTCCGGAGACGCTGACCAGGAAGCGCCGGCTGCCCAGTGCTTCTGTAACCGCCACCTCCGATCCCGCGCCATCGAGGACGATGTTTGCGACCACCGTCCTGCGCCACGCAGCATCCTGATACAGGTGGCGCATGCCGCGCAGATTTCCCTCGCCCTCTTCGCCCACATTGCCGACGAACAGAACACGGCAGGGCAGATCGACGCCCGCGTCGATAAGCGCCGCGGCGATGGCCAGCAGTCCGGTGACGCCCGCGGCATTATCACAGGCGCCGGGGGCGACCAGCCGCTTGCCCTGGATCTGCGGCTCGATGGCGGTGCCTGCGGGAAAGACAGTATCGATGTGCGCGGAGAGCAGGAGTGTGCTGCGCCCCACGTCATCGCGATGCGACGGTCGAGCCTCCTTCGCGCAGGGCAGCAGGCCGAGCACATTGCCCTCGCCATCAATGGAGGTCTCGCACAAGCCGAGCGCCTGGAATTGCGCGAGCAGCCACTCGGCCCGAGGTCCTTCGCCGAAGGGGGGCGCCGGGATAGCAGTGAGCGCGCTTTGCCAATCCAGTAGCCGTCCATCGTTGAGGTGAAGGAAGCGAAAGGCCTGGTGCACGCGCCGCTGCGCGGCCAGTTGGCCGATCTGTGCGAGGGTCGAAGGAGCGCGGAGAGTGGGCATCGCGGGTTGCTGTGCTGTTGGCAGAGTAGCATCCGCCCAGCGTCGTCAGCGCGCTTCAGCCAGAGAGGAGAGCCGGATAGGAGACGGAGTGCAGAAACAGTCCCCGCGCGGGCGCGGTGGCTCCGGCGGCCGACCGGTCCCGCGCGTCCAGGATGGCAGCGAGACTCTCCGGGCTCCGCTGTCCGCGGCCGATCTCAAGGAAGGTGCCGACCACGTTGCGCACCATGTGGTGCAGGAAGCCCGTGCCGCTGATGGTATAGGCCAGCAGATCGCCTGTGCGGCGCCAGTGGGAGGCGGTCATCACGCGAACGTTGTGGATGGTTGCGTCCGCCTGCATGCGGTGCGCGCGGTCCGGATCCGCAGCGGCGAAGGAGGTGAAGTCGTGCCGGCCGAGAAACGCGGGGGCGGCCGCGGCCATCGCCTCAATGTCCAGCGGCCATTCCGTCGCGTACACGTAGCGGGCAAGCTCCGGAGGACAGATCGGGCCCTGGAAGATGCGGTACTCGTAAGTCTTGCTCATGGCGCTGTGGCGGGCGTGGAAGTCATGCGGCGCAATCTCCGCGGAGAGCACGCGGATCGCTGCGGGCAGCGTGCGATTGAGAGCGCGCACCAGGTTACCGGGTGGGATGGCCGCCTGCAGCGCTACGCTCGCGACCTGCGCTAGCGCGTGCACGCCCGCGTCCGTGCGGCCGGAGCCTTGCGGCAATACGCGCTCACCGACGATGCGTTCAAGCGCCTGCGCCAATTCGCCCTGAATGGTGCGACAGCCCGGTTGTACCTGCCAACCATGGAAGTCCGTGCCGTCATAGCTCAGGGTGAGCTTCCAGGTACGCGCGCAGCGAGCTGGGGAGAGGTCGGGCGTGAGCTCCATCTGGTGCAAGAGCATAGACCATTCTCCCGGCGAGCGTGAAAGCCAGTAAGCACGGTGGGATATACTTCGAGTTCTGTCTGTCAATCGCGGCGATCACCTGTGAACAAGGATTGTTGGAACGGCAGGCAACGCTTGGACGTATCAAGCAGGGCCGGTCAGGAAGGCCGCGTGCAGCGGTCGAGTGGTATTGCCGGTCCGAACCGCTGGTCTCGCAAGTGGCGCGAGGCCGGGAACAACGTGGCGAGCTTGAGTGAGCGGTCGTTTTGCTTGCAGGGAAGGCGCGGTAGGTCTTTGCGCCGGTAAGCTACGTCTGTACGGGGTGACAGCGAACGATGGGGGCGAATGGTGCTTTCTTTTCACCGAAGGGCGGATGAGTTACGGATGCATGAGGCGGGGGAACGGAAAAGGCGAAACGGCAGGCGACTTGAGACAAATCGAGCTGCGGGCGACGCAGGAAAGCGGGCCACCGTATGGTCGGTCATCGGCACGCTCACGCTCTCTTCGTTCACCCCGTTCGTGCCCCTGGCCGGGGCGCAGCAATCCGGCTCACAAACGACCATCATCCCCGGAGCAGCGACCGCGGGTCTGCCGGCTGAGCCGGCGCCGAACGCCACGCTGCCCGTCTACATGCGGCCGGGGGTGAGCGACTTTACGCGTCCGCGCTCGCATTTCCCCAACCCCATCGCTCCCTATCTCCCAAAGACGATGAGCGTGCCGCGCGTGACCAACTCGCCGCGGCTGCAGGACCTGCTGAAGGACGGCAAGATCTACATGAGTCTCGGGGATGCGATTATGCTCGCGCTCGAGAACAATTACGACATCGCCATCGCGCGCTACAACCTAGACATCGCAGACACCGACATCCTGCGCTCCCGGGCCGGGTCGAATCTGCTGGGCGTCAGCTCGGGTCTCGTCACCGGAACGCTGGGGGGGACCAGTACAACGCTCGCATCGGGGGGTGGCCCGGGGGGCACCACCGCGGGAGCTTCGGGCGCCGGCGCCGGTACTTCGGGTCTGGTACTGACGACCAACGGCTCCGGACCATTGCCGGAGCCGTTGGATCCGGTGCTGACGGGCACGGTGCAACTGGAGCGCGCCCGCACACCGCAGGCGACGACGTTTCTTACCGGAACCAACAGCCTGACGCAGAACACCGACACGTACAACTTCCAATACAACCAGGGATTCATCACCGGTACGGCGCTCACGGTAGGATTCGACAACAGCCGGACCACGAGCAACGACCTGAACTCGAACTACAGCCCCGCATTGCAGTCCACCATGCGCGCACAAGTCACGCAGCACTTGCTGAATGGCTTCGGCACCGGGGTCAATGGCCGCTTCATCGTTCAGGCGATCAATGACCGGCGCATCACCGACTCCGCCTTCCGGCAGCAGTTGCTCTTCAGCATCAACCAGGTGGAGAACATCTACTGGCTGCTGGTGAGCGCGTATGAGAGCGTGCAGTCGGCGCAGCGCGCGCTCGATCAGTCCACCCAGGTCGCTTCGGACGATCGCAAGCAACTGGAGATCGGCACGCTGGCGCCGCTCGATGTACTCAATGCCGACAACCAGGTGGCGAGCGATAAACAGACGCTGATCACGGCGCAGACCAATCTCGAGTACCAGCAACTCGTCATCAAACAGGCGGTCTCGCGCAATCTGAACGATCCCACGCTGTCGGCCGCGCCGGTCATCCCGACGGACCGCGTCTCGCTCATCGAGATGCCGGAGGAGACGGCGTCGGTTGAGGATCTGGTGAAGGAGGCGTACCAGAACCGGCCAGAGGTCGAACAAGGCATTCTGAACCTGAAGAACGATCAACTCACCCTGAAGGGGGTGAAGAACGGGCTTCTGCCAACCGTCGACGTGTACGGGTTCTATGGATCAGCGGCGTTGGGCGGCAGTCAGAATCCACTCTGCGGAAAGCCGCCCAGCTTCATCAATCCTGCAGAATGCCCTGTACCGACGGTCGCATATAGCACCGCGTTCACCAACCTGTTCAACAGCAGCAACCCGGACAAGGGCGTGGGCGTTAATGTCAACATACCCATTCGGAATCGCACGGCGCAGGCGCTGCAATCCCGTTCGCTCATCGAGTACCGGCAGAACCAGATGAAGCTGGAGCAGATCTATGTGCAGATCCGCATGCAGGTGATCAACGGGCAGTATGCGCTTACCAACGATCGCGCAGCAGTGCAGGCGGCGATGGCCACGCGCGAGTACAACACCCAGGCGCTCGATGCCGAGCAGAAGAAATTCAAGTTCGGCGCATCGACCACCGCCCTGGTCTTGCAGCAGGAGCGCAACCTGGCGGCATCGGAGAATACCGTGACCGGGGCGCTGGCCACCTACGCGCGCGACCGCGCGGCGCTCGAGCAGATTCTGGCGAACACGCTCGACAAATATGGCATCAGCATGGGCGACGCCGTCACGGGTAAGGTGAGCCAGCAACTCACGATTCCCGGTCTCGAAGCGGCCCCGCAAAATGCGCCGGCCGCGGGCCTGCCCTCACAGCAGCAGCAGCTTCATCAAACGCAGCAGGCGCCGGCAAAGCCGCCGTCGGTGATGCCGCCGGCTGGCCCGCAGACCACGCCCCCCGCTACACCGCCTCCGACTACGCCGCCACCGCCGGCAAATCCACCGGCGACTCCGCCCCAGGCGCAGTAGGCGGTTGCATGAGGAAAGCCGGCGGGAGCCATAGCTCCCGCCGGACTTGCGATGCGACGGCAGGCTAAACGCCGGAGGCCACTCGGGCTGCGCCAGGGTGGCCCCCCTACCCCCCCGGTACGATTCTGCTAAATTCCTCTCAGGAATAGACTTACAGACGGCGCGGCCCGTAAATTCCTCCAATGATTGGACTTACAGCTAAATTCCTGCAAACAATGGAGTTACAGAGATGCTGAGGCTGCGTCGCTGCCGGTGAGGCGGCGACCGATGCACGGGTCTATTTCCAGTGTAGCGAAGCAGGGGTAAAGGTACGCCAACCGGGATGTGACGATGGTCACGACGGAGGTCTCCGCGCTCGGAGTTGCGACCTGACGACGGTAAACCCCCACCCTAGCTGCGCTAGGATGGGGCACCCGGTACGGTAAAGGTACGCCAACCGGGATGTGACGATGGTCACGGCCGGAGGTTTCCGCGCTCGGGGTTAGACCTGACGACGGCAAACCCCCACCCTAGCTGCGCTAGGATGGGGCACCCGGGGTGTCTCGCGGGGCGCCGATTACCGCTGCGTGACGCCGTCGAGCAGCGAGAAGAACTCCGGGAAGGAGATGGCAACGGCTTCCGCGCCGTGAATCTCACTTGCGCCGCTGGCTCGCAAGGCAGCGATGGCGAAGGCCATGGCGATGCGATGATCGCCGCCGGAGTCGATCTGAGCGCCGCGCAATGATTGGCCTCCCGGCACATCGAGACCGTCTTCGGCCTCGACTACCTCGGCGCCCATGCGGCGCAGGTTCTCGGCGACCAGCGCGATGCGGTCCGATTCCTTGACCCGCAGCTCACGGGCGTCGCGGATGCGGATTCCATTGAGAGTGTAAGGCGCGATGGCGGCGAGCACCGGCAGCTCATCGATGAGCTGCGCGGCCAGCGCGCCCGCGATGGTGGCGCCGGAGAGTCCCTCCTGCGGCGCGCGAAGCTGTACCGTGCCCACCAGCTCGCCATGTTGCTCCTCCAGATCGAGGACGCTGGTGCGCGCGCCCAGGGTGCCCAGAACATCCAGCAGCGCGGCGCGGGTGGGATTGAGGCCGAGGTCCTTCAACACCAGGCTGGACTCGGGAAAGAGAGCCGCGGCGCAGAGGAAGAAGGCGGCGGAGGAGAGGTCGCCCGGCACCGTGGCGCGGATGGCGTGGAGCGGCTGACCGCCGCGGATGCTTAAGGACTCCAGCGCCTGCGGCCCAGGTAGCGCCTGCGGCCCGGGTGAGCGGGTGCGATCGAGGCTCGCGCCGAAGGCACGCAGCGCCAGCTCGCCGTGGTCGCGCGTGCGCACGGACTCGCGGATGGTGGTGACTCCCTGCGCCTGCAGGCCGGCGAAGAGCACAGCCGTCTTGACCTGGGCGCTGGGCACAGGGGTGGTGTAGTCGATGCCCTGGAGCCCGCCGCCGCGAATGGTCATGGGGGCGTGACCGCCGGCGAGCTCGATCCGCGCGCCCATGGCGCGGAGCGGCGTGCGGATGCGTTCCATCGGCCGGCGGGTGAGGGAAGCATCGCCGACAAGCGTATAGACGTGCGGCTGCGCGGCCAGCAGGCCGGCCAGCATGCGCATGGTCGACCCGGAGTTGCCGCAATCGAGCGCGTCTTCCGTCGCGTGGAATCGGCCGCCGCAGCCAGTGATGGTGACGGTATCGCCGGTTCGTACGACCTTCGCGCCCAGTTCCGCGGCGCAGGCCAGGCTGCTGGCGCAGTCCGCCCCGGTCGAAAAATTCTCCAGGTGGGTGTCGCCTTCCGCCAGCGCGGCCAGCAGTGCGTAGCGGTGCGAGATGCTCTTATCGCCGGGCAGGCGCAGACTGCCGAGCAGGTTGCGCGCCGGGGCGATGGTGTGAATGGATGAGGACAAACGAGAGCTCCTGTGGGGGGTCTGCTTTCAGAGTACCGGAGCGGTGAGGGCGTGGTGCCTCGCAGCCTTCACTGCGTTCAGGATGGGGCACCCGGCGTATGTCGTCTCCCACCCTTCACTGCGTTCAGGATGGGGCACCCGGCGTGCGGTCGTCGCCGGGTTCGCGGACCTTCAGCACGATGAGGGTCTCGTCGTCGAAGCGCTCGGCGCCATCCTGAAAGCGGCTGACCTCCGCGACGATGGTATCGGCGATCTGCGCGGCAGGCCGGGTGTGATGCGCCTGGACAAGCGCCGTGAGCCGTTCGGTGCCGAACATCTCGCCCGCGGGGTTTTCGGCATCGGGGATGCCGTCGCTGAAGAAGACAACCGAATCGCCGGGCTGTGTGGAGAGCGTGAACTGCTCGTAGGCCGCATCCCGGAAGAGCCCCAGGGGAAAACCCTCGGCCTTGATCGTCTCCATCTCACCCCCGCGGCAGAAGAGGGGTTGGACGGCGCCGGCGTTGGCGATCTCGATGGTCTGGCCGACATCGTTCCACACCGCGAAGACCATGGCGACATACTGCGCATCCACGCGCCGCTCCTGCAGAGCATCATTGAGCAGCTTGAGCATGTCCGCCGGATGCGGGCACTGGGGCGCGGCAGCGCGCATGATGCCGCTCAACACGGCGGCGTAGAGCGCGGCGGGCGCCGCCTTGCCGCTGGCATCGCCCAGCGCGATACCGGTATGGTCCGCGTCATAGAAGAGGAAGTCGTAGAGGTCGCCGCCGATGGTGCGGGCGGGCAGAAAGCGCGTTGCGAACTCCGCGTTGGTATGCTCCGGACGCTTTTGCGGCAGCAGCCGTAGCTGCACTTCGCGCGCCATGTCCAGATCGTGTTCGAGGCGCTGTTCCTGCTGGGCGACGCGCTGATAGAGCCGCGCATTTTCAATGGCGATGGCCATCTGTGCGGCCAGGGTCACCAGAGTGCGCTGGTGATCCTCATTGAAGTAGTTGGTACGCGTGTGTTCGAGATCCAGCACGCCGATGACCTTGTTCTTGTAGATCAGCGGCACGGCCAACTCGGAGCGCGTGAGCGGGTTGACGAGGTAGTAGCGCGGATCCTTGCGCACGTCCGGCGAATGCACCGGCACGCGGGTGCGCACGGCAGCACCTACCAGGCCGCGACTCAACGGCACGCGCTCGTTGGGCTGGTAGCGTTCCCCGAAGCGCACGGCAAACTGCGTCTCCAGCACCTGGTCGCGCTCATTCAGCAGCAGGATGGAGAACATCTGGTAGTCGATGAGACGCCGCAGCACCTGGCCGACGCGCTCGAGCAGGGCATCGAGATCAAGGATGGAGCTGATGTCGCGGCTGACCTCGGTGATGACGGCCAGGGTTTGCGCCTGGCGGGACACGCGGGTGTAGAGCCGCGCATTCTCGACGGCGACGGCGACGCGCGAGGCGGTCAGATCGAGCAGCCGGAGTTGCTCCTGCTGAAAATACCCGACCTCCTCACTCTCAATATCGATCACGCCGATGACGCGATTCTTGACCACCAGCGGCAGGGCCAGCTCAGAGCGGACCTCGGGGTTGGCGGCGACGTAGTTCTCCGCGCTGCGCACATCGTTGACCAGCACCGACTCCTTGCGCGCGGCCGCCTGTCCCACGATGCCTTCGCCGATGCGAATGCGCCGGCGCTCCATCTCGGCGGTGTGGCCGATCTGGAAGCGCATGCGCAGGTCGTTGGTGCGGTCATTCACCAGAAAGATGGCGAAGATGCGGTAGTCGATGACGGCGCGGACCAGTTCCGCGGTCTGGTGCATCAGCGTCTGCAGGTCCAGGGTGGCGTTCAGCGCATTGGCCAAACGCATCAGGAATTCGAGTTGCACGGGATCTTCGCGCACCCGTAGCTGGGCGACGGCCTCGTGGGAGACCGGGCGGTAGTCGCCTTCAAAGATGCCGGATTCGAACTCCGGCTTCTCTTTGCCGGCCGGTTTCTCGTTGCCGGCCGCTTTGTCGGGGGCCTGCTCGCTGGCCTGCTTCGGTTCCAAGACGTGCTCCGCGTCCCCAAAGAAAGGCTCAGGGACAGCCGGTGCCATGATAGCGCAGCGTGGCGCGATCAGATGCAGGGCGCAGTTGTTGCTCGTGGTGCAATCCGGATCAGAGGAAGGAAGCAGGTCCCTTCGGCTGCGCTCAAGGCAGGCACTTCGACAGGGCCAAAGCAGGACTGCTTAGGTGCACATAGGGTACGGATTGGCGAAGGTCTAGAGCGGCAGGGCCTCCACAATGCGTACGCTCGCGCTCGAACCAATGCGGCTGGCGCCCGCTTCGAGCATCATGCGTGCATCGGTGATGGTGCGAATGCCGCCGGACGCCTTGATACCGCAACGGCTGCCCGCGACGCCGCGCAGCAGCGCAACATCGTCCGGAGTGGCGCCGCTGGCAGAGAAGCCGGTGCTGGTCTTGAGGAAATCTGTACCCGCGGCGATGGCAAGTTCCGAGGCGCGCAGCTTTTCTTCGAGTGAGAGCAGGCAGGTCTCCAGGATGACCTTGACCCGGGCGCCGGCATCGCGCGCCACTTCGACCACGCAGTGGATATCGGCCTCGACCTGGGCGTTCATGCCGCTCTTGAGCATGCCGATGTTGATGACCATGTCCAGATCGCGCGCGCCCAGCTTGACCATCTCCCGCGCTTCGTCCCGCTTGCTGATGGAGAGGTTTGCGCCCAGGGGAAAGCCGATGACGGTGCCGACGGGTACTCCGCTGCCCTCCAGAACGGAGGAGGCGAGCGGCACCCAGGCCGGGTTCACCATGGCGCAGGCGAAGCGGTGCTCGCCGGCCTCATGACAGAGCGCGACGATGGCGTCGCGGGTAGCGTCCGGTTTGAGCAGGGTGTGGTCCAGCACCGCAGCCAGGCTGGCGCGGGAGCCGAGGGCTCGTTTGGTACAGGCAGCCGCATCGTAATCGTACGGGGAGTGGATCTCGAGTTCTTCAGTGTGTTCTATGACCTTCATGATTGTTCCTGATTCTGGTACACACATACGGGATTGGCTCTACAACTTTCCGTGCAATGCGAGGAAGATGGCTGGCTCCGCGCTCTTCCGGCGCGCGCGGGGTGCTCAACCATGGTCGAGGCTTTCGGGGAGTTCTTCCCGGGGGAGAACGCAAATGTCCGGCAGATTGCGATACCGCTCCGCATAGTCCATGCCATAGCCGACAACAAAACAGTCGGGTATGGCAAAACCCACATAGTCGGCCTCGATCTGCTGCCGGCGACGATCCGGCTTGTCGAGAAGGGCGGCCACGCGGAGACTGTGGGGACGATGATGCATCAACAGCTTCTTGAGAAATGAGAGCGTCATTCCGGTGTCCAGGATGTCTTCGACCAGGATGATGTTCCGGCCTTCGATGGGCTGGTCGAGATCCTTGATGAGCTTGACGGCGCCGCTCGAGCGGACCTCCTTGCCGTAGCTGGAGACGGCCACGAAGTCGAAGGTGCATTCGGAGCGGATGGCGCGGGCGAGATCGGCGAGGAAGATGGCCGCGCCCTTGAGCACGCCGGCCAGAATGACGCTTCCACCGTCGAGGTCGCGGTCGATGCGGGCGCCGAGGGCTTGCACCCGCTCGGCGATCTGGCGCTGCGAGAAGAGCACCGGCAGGTGCGCATTCTCCTGGGATGCAGGCGGGAACGTGCGATGTGGAAGCGGTCCGCGCAAGGATGCCATGCTCACTGCATTCACTGTTGAAGCCAACGCGACAGACTATACTCTGAGAGACACTCCATGTATCCCTATTTGCAGTTTGGCCATTTCACTATCGGCACCTTCGGGCTGTTACTTTGGCTTGCCGCAGTTTGCGCCGGTATCGTTCTTCACTTGAATTTCCGCCGTTTTCGCGTGCAGGCGGATGCGATCGGTGTGGTGGCGTTTACCACGGTGCTGGGAGTGGTGGGAGCAAAGCTGTGGCACGTGCTGGAGACGCCCGGCCTGCTGATGCAGCACCCCGCCGCGATGCTGTTCGACCGCGCCGGCTTTGCGTGGTACGGGGGCCTGATCGCCGGTGTGCTGACCCTGATGTGGCAGGGACGCGCGGCGGGCGTGGGCGCGCTCGGCATGCTGGACCTGGCCGCGCCGGCGGCGTCCGTCGGCTATGGCGTGGGACGTCTCGGCTGCCTGATCTCCGGCGACGGCGACTATGGCCGTCCGACCAGCCTGCCCTGGGGCATGAGCTTCCCGCATGGCCTGGTGCCGACCATGCAGCGGGTGCATCCGACGCCGATCTATGAGCTCATTGGCGCGTTGATCATCGCCGCTATCTTATGGAAGCGCGGCCGGCGCTACCCACCGGGCGAGGGCGGGATGGGGGAGATCACTGGCGAGTATCTGGTGCTTTCCGGGATCGCCCGGTTTCTCGTTGAGATCATCCGCATCAACCCAAAGATCTACTTCGGCATGAGCAATGCGCAGGTGGCCAGCCTGGGCTCGATCCTAGCCGGTCTGTTGCTGATTGCCTGGGCGCGGCGGGCGGCGAACCGGGTCATGGAGACTCCCGCCCGTACGGCGGCGGTCGAGCGATAGCAGCGGGACAATCCCG
Organism: uncultured Acidobacteriaceae bacterium; assembly: GCA_963830635.1. Taxonomy (GTDB): domain Bacteria; phylum Acidobacteriota; class Terriglobia; order Terriglobales; family Acidobacteriaceae; genus CAWHMN01. The sequence continues at coordinate 57,541 of CAWHMN010000001.1, forward strand.
ACGCCGCTGTGCCGTCACTCCTGCCGCAGCGCCTGGATGGGGTTGATGCAGGCTGCGCGGCGGGCGGGAACCAGGGACGCGGCCAGCGCCAGCAGCAGCACCAGGAACGCAGCCAGCAGCAGCACCAGCGGATCGAGCGCGCTGACTTCGAAGAGGAACGCACCCAACAAGTGCGAGGCGGCCAGGGCGCCTGCCAGACCGATCGCACAGCCAATGCCCGCCAGCTTCGCTCCGGAGGTCAGGATCAGCCGCACGATCCCGCCACGCTGCGAGCCCAGGGCCATGCGAATCGCAAATTCCTGGATGCGGAGCGCGACGGAGAAGGCGATCACGCTGTAGATGCCCAGCACCGCCAGCAGTACCGCGATGAAGGCAAATGACGAAATGATCGCGGTATTGAAGCGCCGCGGGGCCTCGGTGTCAGTGATCGCGTGCTCCATGGTCTGCACCTGGGTGAGCGGCAACTGCGGGTCGATGGAACGCACGGTCGCGCGCAAGGCGTTCTCCATCGGCTCCGGGGCCATGGCCGTGCGCAGGGCGATGTATCCGCCATTGCCGTTCAAATCCGTCGGCGAAGCGAGCGATCCCGCCATTGCTTCGGTCTGGTCCACCGGCATGTACCATTGCTGTTTCGACGGCGCATCGGGAGAGCCTTCCTTGACGTCCGCCACTTCGCCCACCACTGTCGACCAGGGCGTCTGCATCGATTGCGTTCCCAACCGCATCCGCTTGCCGATGGGGTCCTGGCCCGGCCAGGATTGCTGTGCCAGCTTGTGGTTGACGATCACGACCAGTTGCGCGCCGGCTTTATCCGCCGGCGTGAAGAACCGGCCGCGCAGCAGAGGGATTCCCATCGCGGCGAAGTAGCCGCCCTCCACCTGCGCCGACGTGGCCAGATCCACGCTGCCGCTCTTCGGGGGAACATAACCTTCCGCGAGAAACGCGCTGTTGTTGTTGTTGCCGGATGCGGGCAGAAAGGAGGTCAGGCCCACGCTCTTTACGCCGGGGAGTGCCTCCAACCGGCGCAACAGTTCACGGTTGAACTCGTCGACCTGGGTCTGGGTCGTGTACTGCTTCAGCGGCAGCCCATAGGAGGCCACCAGCGTGTGATCGGGTTGAAACCCGAGATCCACCTGGCGCATCTTCTCGAAGCTGCGCAGCAGCAGGCCGGAAGCGGTTAGCAGGACCAGAGCGACGGCAATCTCGGCCACCACCAGCGCCGAGCGCAAACGGGCATGTCCGCCACCCGAGGTACCGGTGCGGCCGCCTTCCTTGAGGGTTTCATTCACGTTCGTCCGGATGGACGCGAAGGCCGGGGCAAGTCCGCACGCCACGCCGGTCAGCACTGCCAGGGCCAGCGCAAAGCCCACCACACCCCAATCCAGGCCAATGCCGCTGACCAGCGGTAGCGTCTCCGGCAGCAGCGCCATGCCCACCTTCAGCGCAATCGCCGCCAGCGCCAGCCCGACCAGACCGCCGGTGACGCTCAATACCAGACTCTCGAGGATCGCCTGCCGCAACAGCGTGGCCGCGCGCGCGCCCAGCGCCAGCCGTACGGCAACTTCCCGCCGCCTGCGAATGGCCCGCACCAGCAGCAGTCCGGCCAGATTCGCGCACGCGATCAGCAGCACGACGACGACGGCCAGCAACAACGTGCGGATGAGTGGACGGGCCTGCTCCACCGTCTCCTCATGCAGGGGTCGTACGACCGGATGCATGCGGAAACCGGCCATGAACGCGGGATAGTTGCGTACCGTCTGCTGAGCCACGGCCGACGCATCGCTTAACGCCTCCGCCGCGGTAACGCCCGGCTTGAGCCGGCCCACCATGCTATAGCTCCAGTTGGCCGAGGCGGTTGGCGACAGCTCCTGCGCCGTAAAGCTGATGGGGACCCATAGCTCGCTGCGGTTCAGATGGCCGGGAGCCAAGGGAAACTCGAAGTTGCGCGGCATGACGCCGATGACCACATATGGCTTACGATCGAGCAGGATCTTCTTTCCCAGGATATTGCGGTCGCCATGAAAGCGGCTCTGCCAGGTGGCGTAGCTGAGCACGGCGACCTGCTGATGCTGCTCGTCCTCCTGCTGCGTGAACACACGCCCCAGCAGCGGCTGCACTGCCAATGCGGGAAGCACGCCGCCGCTCATGCGCGTTGCATTCACGATGGCCGGCTCACCTACGCCGGAGAGCTCAAAGCTTGCCGGCTGGTATCCACCCAGGCTGGTAAAGCTATGCGTGTCGCGCGCGTAATTGCGAATATCGGGCACCGTTACGCCCGCCTCGCCGTTCCCGGGAACGTCCACGCCCTGGATAATGTCCGCCACGACCATGAGCCGGCTGGGCTGGGGAAATGCGAGCGGGCGCAGCAAGATTCCCTCGACGATGGAGAAGATTGCGGTCGTCGCGCCGATGCCCAGCGCCAGCATCAGCACGGCGGTGACGGCAAAGCCGGGAGACTTCAACAGGTGGCGAACCGCTATCCGAAGATCACGCAGCAATGACAGCATAGGACTCCTTCGACGGCAGGCTTCAGCACTCTTGAGCAATCCTCATTCCAAATACGTTGGTCGAGCGGCCTCCGTTCCAGGCTCGCGATGGAGCAGGGTGTCTTGATCTCCCGGACACACAAGTGTCCGAATCCGGATCATGCTGTTCGTTCGTGGACAACTTCGGCGATATGCGTTTGCCCTCGCAAGTGCTGCCGAGCGCACTGGGGGGACCTGCTTCTACTCTTCGCGCCTGCAACCAAAGGCAGATCCTTCGACGTGCCGCACGCGATAGCTCGATCGGGTGGGGACGCCGCTCAGGATGACAGTCGTTGGTGAGGTGGGCGGCTACAGGCGCTTGAGGTAGGCCTTGGCTTCTTCGAGGTCAGGGAACATGCGCTCGTCGTCCTGGAAGGCGCGGGAGTGTACGCAGCGGCGTCCGGCCTTGACGGTCACCGGGTGCTTGAGGTGGAGCATCTCGTGATAGACGAGATACTCGACCGCGCAGCGAGGTGTGGTCCTGCGGTCGAAGACGCGGCTGACCACGATGGTGTTATGCGCGGGATCGTAGTGGCCCAGGCTGCGCCGGGCCATGTGATTGCTCCAGGTCAGCAGCGGCCGTCCCATGAGCCCGAAGAAAAAGCGCTGGTTCAGGCTGTCGAACACCTCGTCCAGGTCATACATCTCGCCCTTGGCGCCCAGCATGCGCTTGCGGCCGCGGGCCTGGCGCACGCGCTCGGTCTGGCGCAGGATGATCTCGCTCGACGAAAAGCGGCGATACCGCTGCATGTGTCCGGCCTCAAGGGGCTTGCGGTAGAGCTTGGCCAGCAGGATGTGCGCGATGGCGCGCAGCACCGGTTCCGATGCGCCCTCGAGCATGTCAGAGAGCGAGACGTGGACCTGGCTCTCGCGCAAACGGATGGTGGTATTGAGACTGGTGAAGCGGCGGAAGCGGATGTGGAAGGGCGGGATGGGGGCGCGCGGCCGCAGTGCGCGGTACTCCTCCTGGAAGATGCGGGGCAGTTCGGACATCACTCTGCGCTAGGGTAGCACCGAAGCGGGACAAGAACCCGCGTAGGGATGATGAAGATCAAGTGGAAACTACGCTAGCGGCCGATGGTCAGATGGACGAAGAGTCCGAGGAAGGCGATGGCGCCGGCAATGAGCAGAACGCTCAATATCCATGAGCCCGCCTGCTGCCCGGACGTGCGGCTGGCGCGCCGCTCGAAGAGGCTCACCAGACAAGCAAGCGCGAGCACCAAGAGCAGCGCCAGTTCGAAGAAGCGAAGTGCACCTTCCATCAGCATTGCTCCGTAGGCAGAGGCGTTCAGAGGAGAGATGCGCCGGGGCAGAGAAGCGGCTCACGAAGGCCGCCTTTGGCCTGGAGCAGCCGGTCCGGCCTGGAGCGGCCCCTCGGGCCCGGAGCGGCCACAGAAGCGGCCGGCTAATCCGGTCGTGCTCCGGAGGAAAAAACTGTAGCGTGTAGCAGAACAGGACGCGAGGCTCCGCGAGGTTCCAGGCCATGACCATTCTGCTTAACTCCCCAGCCATCGTTTTGCTCGTCTCGGTGCTCGTGCTCTGGCTTGCGGCGCGGATCGGCTACTTACTGCGCAAACGTAGAGACAGGGACGAGGGCGCAGGGGAAGACTTCGGGGTGGTTCTCGCGGCCACTCTGACGCTGCTCGGCCTCATCATCGGATTTACCTTCTCGATGGCCACCAGCCGATACGATCAGCGGAAGAACTACGAAGAGGCAGAGGCCAACGCCATCGGAACGGCGTACGTGCGGGCAGACCTGTTGCCCTCCGCCGACGCAGTGAAGATACGCGCATGGCTGCGGACCTATACCCATCAGCGTGTGCTGTTCTATACCACCCGGAGTGCGCGCCAGCTACAACAGATCGACGCCGACACGGTGCAACTGCAGTCGGAGATGTGGTCCCTGGTTGCTGCCCATGCTGCCGCACAGCCCACACCGGTGGGCGTCCTCGTCGCCACGGGTATGAACGACGTGCTGAATTCCCAAGGTTATACGCAGTCCGCGTGGTGGAACCGGATCCCCGTCGCGGCATGGGCGCTGATGGCGCTTATCGCCATCTGTTGCAACCTGCTGCTGGGGTACAGCGCGCACCGGACCGGCAAGAGAGACATCCTGTTTGCTGTTCTACCGCTGGTCGTGTCCATCGCGTTCTTTCTCATAGCCGAACTGGACAGTCCGCGCAGCGGCGTCATTCGTGTGCATCCGAGAAATCTGATAAGCCTCGACGAGTCCTTGCCCCGGTAATGGCGGGCGCGGGCTCAGGGCTGCCGGGGCTTCTTATGGGTAGAGAAGTACTCCTCCTGCTCCTTCAGCAGCTTGCGCGCCAGTTCGTTGGTGCTGGCGGCCGCATCGAGGGAGGTCTTGCGGGCGAAGTCGTACTCCTGCGAGGGATTCGGTTCATTGAGCGTGGCGATCCACTTGGTGCTGTGCTCCACCAGGTCCTTCAAGGGTTTTCGCAGATCGTCGTGCTCGTCGGTGTAGGTGTCGAGGTTGTCCTGCAGCTCGTCGGAGAGGCGCGTGAACTCCTGCAGCAGGTTATGGATCTGGATGGCCGAGTTCTGTGGCTGAGGATGGCCGACGGATTTGTGGATCTCCGTCGTGCGCTGCTCGATGAACTTCATGTACAGGCGGATGCGTTCGGCGGGCTGGTCTCCGGTTTCGCGAACCTGCTCGACCTGATCGTCGGTGAGCGGATCCTTATCCTTATCCTGCCTGGCCTGTGCCCATCCACTCGTGGCGAGTAGAAGGAATCCACAGCAGGCGCACAGCGCGGCACGTTTCCTTCCGGAGCGTTTCTTCGGATGATGTTGTTGCTGGTGGTGCTGTTGCTGCGCACGCGCGCCGGGTTTGTTCATTGCCGCCCTATGCCTGTCTCTGGAGGAGAAGAATCGACACCAGCTTACAGCATGGGCTGCATGCTTCCCGATGGCGGCATGGATTCGGAGCTCAGTGGCGGAAGACCTGCATCATCAACTCCGCCTGCACCTGATCCAACTGCTTGACCGTAGCCTCAAGCTGAGGGCGGTCATCGAGAGGCGAGGCGTGGAGGATCTCCTTGAGGCGGAAGGCGGTGCGCTCCATCAGGATCTGCGCGTTCTTCAGCTTCTTGCTATCCTGCGCGACGTTCATGTGGATCTTGTCGGCGTATTCGTGAATGGACTTCAAGGTTGCAGTGGCATCTTCGCCGGCGGTTACCTGCTGTCCGGCGAGCTCGGTCATCTGGCGCACCAGCTCGGCGTACAGGAAGCACTGTTCCTTGGGAGGCGCGATGCCGGCTTTCTGTATCAGGGCGTTGATGCTGTCTGACCCGGGCGTTGCTTCATGAGAGCCTGCGGCGAATGCGACGGAGGTGCAGAGGCAGAGAAGGAGGAGTGAAGCGATGCGGCACATAGCAAACCTCCAGCGGAGCGGTTGCGACTTAGTGCACACTGCCGAGAGCGACCAGCCGATGCCGGGCTTGCCATTCTTCGTCGGGGAACCTTCCATGGGCCGAAGCCAGGAACTGCTTATAGTAAACCGCCGCCTGGCTACTTTGATGAAGATTGTCATAGGCGGTGGCCCGGAGGAATAACACAGCCGGGGTATCCGGAGAAATCTTTGATCGGGCTTCAAGAGCTTGCAGTGTGGTGGAATCCTGATGAAGCTGGCTGGACGCAAAGGCAAGCCCGCTCCAGGCATCCGCGTTGCCGGGCGCGAGCTCGGCGGCATGCTGGAAGACAAGGAGCGCCTCGCTGAAGCGCTTGGCGTAGATGAGGCTCTGACCGTAGTCCACCAGCAGGTCTGCATCGTTCGGCGACTGGCGGAGTGCGGCTTCGACGAGCGGCGCAGCCTTGTCCCGGGAGCCTGCCTGCAGGTAGGCATCGATCAGGATGCGGCTGACGGCGGCATTGTTTGGATCCAGTTGGTGCAGCCGCTCGAGGATCGCGATAGCTTGCTCGGGATGACCCTCGTCGGTCAGAACGGAGGCCAGTTGCGCGTTCAGAGCGGCGTCGTCGGGACTCTGCTTGAGCGCGTTCCGGAGCAGCGGCTCAGCGTCGCTGTACTTCTTCTGCCCCATCAGCAGGTGGGCCAGTCCCGCGGCGGCGGTGGGGGACTCGGGCTCAAGGGCGAGCAGGCGGCGATACGCAATCTCCGCGGTGCCGGGATCGTCGCTCGCTTCGGCAATCTGCGCGGTCAGCAGCAGATCCGCCGGGGTGCTTTGGTCGCCCATCAGACGCAAGGCGCGGAGCAGGTCGGCCTTGGCCTCGGCGGGTTCGGCCGGCAGAGCAAGCTGCGCCAGGGTGCGCCAGACCTGCGCTTTGGACGAGGGATCGTGCGAGGCAGGCTCAAGCGTGGCTGCGGTCTTGAGCTCGCTTTGAGCCTCGTCCTTTTTGCCTTCCTGCGCGAGCAGCAAACCGAGCGCGGCGCGCGATTCGAACTGCCGGGGATCGAGCGCGATGGCGCGGCGGTAGTCTTCCGCGGCCTGCTCGCCCTGGCCGGTCGAGTCCTCGATGTAGGCCAGATCGAATCGCGCGCGCGCGTCCTGCGGGTGCTGCTGGAGATAGCTGAGCACGAGCGGCCGGGCCGCGTCATAGGCATGGGCGTCGATCTTATCCTCCGCCGCTGCCAACGCGGGGGGAATGCCGGCCTTGCTCTGCGAAGCCGCCGGGCCGGAGGGTGGCGCGTCCGGCGACTGGGCCCCTGGGGGCAGCGGCGCCTGTTGGGCGAACAGACTCGCGGTGAAGATACTTAAGCCTAGAAAATACAGGTACTTCATGATCCTAGTTAATCCTGTGCTTGAAGCTGTGGAATGAGCTGAGGCTGAGGAAGCATGCGCGCGAGCCAGTAGCCGGTATGCGATCCCGCGGCTTGCGCAACCTCTTCCGGCGTGCCTACCGCGACGATCTCGCCGCCGCCCGCGCCGCCCTCGGGTCCCATGTCGATGACCCAGTCGGCGGACTTGATCACGTCCAGATTGTGCTCGATGACCAGCAGCGATCCCCCGGCATCAATGAGACGGCGAAAGGCATGCAGCAGCTTGCCCACATCATCGAAGTGGAGGCCGGTGGTGGGCTCGTCCAGAATGTAGAGCGTCCGCGACTTGCCGGGTTTATTGCCGTTGGAGGCGCGGCCGCTGGCCAGATGAGAGGCCAGCTTGACCCGTTGTGCCTCTCCGCCGGAGAGCGTGGTAGCGGACTGGCCGAGCCGCACGTATCCCAGTCCGACCTCATCGAGCAGAGCGAGTTTATCGACGATGCGGGGGTGCCCGGCGAAGAAGCGGAGCGCCTCCTTGACGGAGAGCGCCAGCACCTCGGAGATGTTCCTGCCCTTGTATTTGATCTCCAGGGTAGAGGCCTTGTAGCGCGTGGCGTTGCACTCTTCGCAAGGCAGTTCGATGTCGGCGAGGAACTGCATCTCGACCGTAACGGTGCCGTCGCCTTCGCACACGTCGCAGCGGCCGCCGGGCACGTTGAAGGAGAAGTGACCGGCGCCATAGCCGCGGCGCTCCGCCTCCGGCTGTGACGCGAAGAGTTCGCGGATGGCGTCGAAGGCCTTGATGTACGTGATGGGATTGGAGCGCGGAGTGCGGCCGATGGGGTTCTGGTCGACCATGACGATGTCGTTCAGGCGCTCGGCGCCCTTGAGCTCCTTGTAGGAGCCCGCTGCATCGCCACCTTCGCCCTGTCCAAGTTCCTGCGCCACGGCTTTGTACAGCACATCGTGGACCAGCGTGGACTTGCCCGAACCGGAGACGCCGGTGATGCAGACCAGCATCCCCAACGGTATCTCCACATCAATGTTCTTCAGATTGTGGGCGCGTGCGCCGCGCAGGGTAAGCCGCTCCCGGCCCGGCTCGCGGCGCGTCCTGGGCACCGGGATGGTGAGTGCTCCGGAGAGATAGCGGCCGGTGAGCGAATCGGGGTTGCCCTCCACCTGCCGCACGGTACCCGCGGCCAGCAGCTTGCCGCCGAACTCGCCCGCGCCGGGGCCCAGATCCATGAGATAGTCGGCGGCCCTCAGCACATCGGGATCGTGCTCGACGACCAGGATGGTGTTCCCGAGGTCGCGCAGCTCTTCGAGGATGCGGATGAGCTTGGCGGTGTCGCGCGTATGCAGGCCGATCGATGGCTCGTCGAGCACGTAGAGCGCGCCCACCAGCCGGGAGCCGAGCGAGGTGGCGAGCTGGATGCGCTGTGCCTCGCCACCCGAGAGGGTGGAGGACAGGCGATCCAGGGTCAGGTAGTCGAGCCCGACCGAATCGAGGAATTGTAACCGCTGCTGCACCTCTTTCAGGATGGAGCCGGCGATCTCCTGCTGGGAGGGAGTAAGCGTGAGCGCGGCGAAGAACTGGTGCGCCGCGCCGATGGTCAGGGCCGCGGCCTCGCAGATGTTTCTGCCGTCGAGCAGGACGGCGCGCGCCTCGGCGCGGAGACGCTCGCCCTTACACTCGGGACAGCGCGCGTAGCCGCGGTATTTGGAGAGCATGACCCGGACATGGAGCTTGTACTTCTTGCGCTCCATGAGCTCGAAGAAGCCGCTGACCCCCAGGAAAGCGCCGTGCCCTTCGAGCACAAATGCTTGCTGGTCGGCCGCGAGATCGTGCCAGGGAACATCGAGCGGGATGCCGTGCTCGCGGGCGGCGCGGCGCAGTTCCGTCTGGTAGGGGCGGTATTTCGGCCGCGTCCACGGATCGACGGCGCCCTCATCGAGCGTCCTGGCCGGATCCGGGATGATGAGGTTCAGGTCGAAATCGATGGTGTTGCCGAAGCCCTGGCAGCGCGGGCAGGCGCCGTACGGATTGTTGAACGAGAAGAGGCGCGGCTCCGGTTCGCGATAGATACGGTGGCAGTGCTTGCACTCGTACTCGCGGGAGAAGCGCAGACACCGACGCGGTTCACCGGCATCTTCGTCGGCGCGCGGGACCACCTCGTACAGTATTTCGCCGCGCTCGCGGTAGCCGATCTCCGCGGCATCCACGATGCGCGCCCGGGCCGCGTCCGAGACCACGATGCGATCGATCAGGATGAAGACGGGCTGCGTGAAATCCAGATCGAGCAGGGACTCGGGCGTCGAGAACTCGTAGATGCGGCCGTCCTGATAGAGCCGATTGAAGCCGCGATGGCGCAGGTCGGTGAGCCGCTGGCGCATGGCGTCGGAGAGGGCGGGAACCCCGCCCTGGTTCGCGGGTGCGGATCTCGGGGCCGACTTCGCCGCCCGCTTTCCGGCGGCCGGCTTCTTCGCCGGGATGTCCTGCGGATGCTGGTTGACCGGCAGATCTTCAGAAGAGAGCGGCTCCTGCGGGGCGACGGGGAAGAGTGCGTGCAGCCGCGTGCCCTCGCCCAGCGCGAGCACCGCATTGGCGATCTCATCGACGGAATCGCGGCGCACCATGTTGTGGCAAACGACGCAATGCATCGCGCCGCAGCGGGCGTAGAGCAGCCGCATGTAGTCGTAGATCTCGGTGACGGTGGCGACAGTGGAGCGCGGATTGCGGGTGGTGTTCTTCTGCTTGATGGCGATGGCCGGGGCGAGGCCGTCGATGAGGTCCACGTCCGGCTTCTCGATCCGTTCCAGGAACTGGCGCGCGTAGGCGGAGAGGGATTCTACGTAGCGGCGCTGGCCTTCGGCGTAGATGGTGTCAAACGCGAGCGACGATTTGCCCGAGCCGGAGACGCCCGAGACGACGGTAAGCTGCCCGTGCGGGATATCGCAGTCGATGTTCTTGAGGTTGTGCGTCCGCGCGCCGCGGATGGTGATGGTGTCGTTCAAATACGCTCTCTATGTATGGGCGGCCGGGGACACGACGCGCACTCTTCAGTATACGAGGCGCGTGGGCTCAGAGGCGGGTTCTTCAAGTGCCGTGCTGGCGGCTGGCGCGCAGAGAATCGAGCACCAGCAGGATGCCGCCGATGACGATGGCGGAGTCGGCGACGTTGAAGTCCGGCCAGTGGTAGTGCACGATGTGCACCTCAATGAAGTCGATGACGTAGCCGTAGCGGATGCGATCGTAGACGTTGCCGATGGCGCCGCCGAGGATGAGCGCGAGGGCGACGGTTGTCGGCGTGAGCCGCCGCCCCAGGTTGATGAGAAAGCCCAGCACGATGACCGCGGCGAGCAAAGAGAAGCCGATCAGCAGCCAGCGCACCCGCCCCGGAGACGGGGAGTTGCCGAAGAGCGAGAAGGCCGCGCCGGCGTTCTCCACATGCGAGATGCGGAAGACATGCGGGATGACGGGAATGCCGCCGTCCACCGGCACGTAGCGCTCGATCAACTTCTTGGTCACGCGATCGAGCAGCAGGATAAACATGGAGAGGGCGATGAGGGTGCCACGCCAATCACGGGAGCGCTGGTGAGCCTGCGGGCCGGTTTCACCCATCAGGCGCGCGCTCCGGTGGGAGTCGTCTCGCTGGCTGCGCTGTCGTCGGATGTTCCAATGGGCGGAACGCCCATCTGGTCGAGCGCCGCGGCACAGCGGCCGCAGACCGCCGGCCAACGCGGGTCTATACCGACCGTGGTCATGAAGTTCCAGCAGCGGTTGCACTTCGTGCCGTCGGCGGGCAGGGTGGTGGCGCGGAGTCCTTCGCCGGGGCCGTCTGATATCTCAACCTGAGAGACGTTCAGCAGCTCCTTCAGGCTCGATTCATAGGTGTGCAGCAGGCGCTTCAGATCGGATGGCGCGGATAACTGGAGCTTGGCTTCCAGGGCCTTACCGATGCGCTTGTCTTTGCGGGCCTCTTCGAGGCTCTTCATGGCCTCTTCACGCACGGCGAGCAGTTGCGTCCAGTCCGCCAGCAGAGCGGGGACGTGTTTCTCCGGCGCCAGCTCATCCGGCTCGGGAAAGAGCGCCACATGCACGCTCGGCGCGCGGTTCGGCAGCGCCGGCAGGTACTGCCACACCTCATCGGCCAGGAAGCTGAGGATGGGCGCGACCAGGCGAACCAATGCCTCTGTGATCCGCCACAGCACGGTTTGTGCAGAGCGGCGGGCCGGGTTCGCGGGCGCGAAGGTGTACATGCGGTCCTTCAGCACGTCGAGATAGAGCGAGCTCAGGTCGACGATGGCGAACTCGTTCACCGCGTGGTAGATGCGGTGGAACTCGAACTGGTCATACCAGCCGCGTACTTTCAGGGTGAGCTCGCGCGTGCGGGCGAGCATGTACTGGTCCAGCGGTTCAAGGTCGCTCCAGGCGACGGCGTGCTGCTCGGGATCGAAGCCGTGCAGGTTGCCGAGCAGAAACCGGAAGGTATTGCGCAGCTTGCGATAGTTGTCCGCCACGCGCTGCATCAGGTTTTCGCTGGCGGCCATGTCCTCGCGGAAATCCACCGAGGCGACCCAGAGACGCACCATCTCGCCACCCAACCGATTCGCGACGTCGACCGGATCGACACCGTTGCCGAGCGACTTGGACATGGCGCGGCCCTGCTCATCGAGCGTCCACCCGGCGGTGGCTACGTGGCGGTACGGCGCCGTGTTGCGGATGCCCACCGAAGAGAGCAGGGAAGAGTGGAACCAGCCGCGGTGCTGATCGCTTCCCTCAAGGTAGAGGTCGGCCGGCCAGCGCAGATCGGGGTCGGCCTCGAGCACCGCGTTCCAGCTTGCGCCGGACTCAAACCACACGTCGATGATGTCCATCTCCTTGCGGAACTCCGTGCCTCCGCAGGCCGCGCAGGCGGCGCCCGCGGGCAGGAGTTGTTCGGCGGAGTGGATGTACCAGGCGTCAGCACTTTCCCGCGCAAACAGCTCGACGATGCGGCGATGGATTGCGGGGTCGTTCAAGGGCTGATGGCACTTCCGGCACAGAAAGACGGCGATAGGCACGCCCCAGATGCGCTGGCGCGAGATGCACCAGTCGGGCCGGGTGGCGATCATGTTGGAGATACGCTCTTCGCCCCAGGCGGGATCCCAGGCTACGCCGCGAATCTCTTCGAGTGCGCGCTCGCGGAAGGTGGTCTCCGTGCCGTCGGGCCGCTGCATGGGCGTCTCCATGCGGATGAACCACTGCTCCGTCGCGCGGAAGATGACCGGGTTGTGGCAACGCCAGCAGTGCGGATAGGAGTGATAGATCTCCGCCTGGCCCATCAGCGCGCCGCGGCTTTTCAGCAGTTCGACGATGAACGGGTTCGCCTGGAAGACGGTCTTGCCTTCATACTCCGGCAGCCCATTGCGCAGGCGTCCGGCATCATCCACGTTGCAGGTCTGGTCGAGACCATAGCGCTCGCCGGTATAGAAGTCATCTGCGCCGTGCGCGGGCGCGGTGTGCACGGCGCCGGTGCCCTGGTCGGCCGTGACATAGGTGGCGAGCACGCCGAGCACGGTGCGATCCAGGAAGGGATGCTGAAAGGTGGAGCGCTCGAGCACGGAGCCTTTGAAGCGCGCGATCTCCTGCGCGCCCTCGAGGCCGCAGCTCTCGCGCACCGAGGCGGCCAGCGCCTCGGCGACGATGTAGACCGCGCCATCGGTGTTTTCCAGCGCGACGTATTCAAAATCGGGGTGGAAGGCGACGGCGAGGGAGGCCGGCAACGTCCATGGCGTGGTGGTCCAGATGATGGTGTAGACGCGCTTGCCGGCGAGCGCGGCGTCCAGCTTTCTGAGAGTGCTTCCGGCCGGCTGGTCAGCGCATAGCGCACGTAGACGCTGGGGCTGGTGTGCATCTCGTACTCCACCTCTGCTTCGGCGAGCGCCGTGCGGTCGTGGAGGCACCAGTAGACCGGCTTCAATCCTTTGTAAACGAAGCCTTTCTCGAAGAAGGCATAGAAGGTCTCGAGGATCTTGGCCTCGTAGTCGCTGGACATGGTGGAGTAGGGCGTGGACCAGCGCCCGAGCACGCCAAGGCGCTGGAATTGCGAGCGCTGCAGGTCCAGATAGCCCGCGGCGTACTCCCGGCAGGCGCGGCGCACCGCTACCGGATCCATCTCCAATTTCTTGCGCCCAAGCTGCTCGTCCACCTTGATCTCGATGGGTAGCCCGTGGCAGTCCCAGCCGGGAACGTAGGGGGCATCGAAGCCCGCCATGGTCTTGGATTTGACGACGAAGTCCTTCAGGCACTTGTTGAGGGCGTGGCCGAGGTGGATGGGGCCGTTCGCGTAGGGAGGGCCGTCGTGAAGGATGTAGGTGGGCGACCCTCGCCGGTCGGCGCGGATCTGTCCGTAGATGTCCGTCTCCGCCCACTGTTCGAGCCGCTTTGGCTCGTTCTGGGGCAGATTGGCCTTCATGGGGAACTCGGTTTGCGGAAGCGTCAGGGTAGCCTTCAGTTCCGAAGGAGCGGACATCGTGTCTCCAAATTGGGCGGTGTGGAAAGTTTATTGTAGCCGCTCACGGACACTTGCCCGGGACCGGGTAACTTCCGCGACGATCGTCCGTCTAACGAAAATACGAAGTGGAGAAGGATCAGGTTTGATGGGCCGGGGCGAGTGCGAGGGATGTGCCTGAAGATTCAGAAAGATGTAGGAAGATTCGGGGGAACTGGAGACACCCGTCGCCTCGTTCATAGATAATAACGATAATGGAGAGGCAGGCTGGAGCTTCTGGCCTGCCGGTCAAACGAAGTGCCTATGCTCAATCAGGTCCTGCCGCCGCCCGAGATGGACCCCGTGGAAGAGGTGACCCCGCGGGAGCCGAAGCTGTTCAGCGAGATCGTGGATGAGCCCGTCTGGAAAACGATTGCGGGCGACGTGCGGGGATGGTTCCACAAAGAGCATCTTCCACCGTTAGAGTTGACGGCCACCGCCATCCCCGTGCCCGACCTGCTGGCGGAGAAGCGGGGCCCGGCGTCGTCCATCGTCTCGGTCACATTGCACGTGCTGGTGATCGGACTGATCGCGTGGCTGGTCATCGAAGCGCGCCTGCATCCAGCGGTCAAGCCGCAGGTGGCAAAGGTGACGGCGGTCGATGTGCCGCAGTTCGTTCCGATTGCACCCAAGGGTCCGGCGATGGGCGGCGGAGGCGGTGGCGGATCGCATGACATCATCCAGGCCCCCAAGGGCCGGCTGCCTAAGTTCGCCGACAATCCCATAACGCCGCCCATGGTGATCAAGAACGACCATCCCAAGCTGGCGGTGGAACCGGCGATCAAGATGCCGCAGAACATTACGCTGCCCAACACCAACCTGCCAAATCTGGGTGATCCGCGCACCAGCGTGGTAGGCCCCGCCTCGAACGGCACCGGTTCCGGCGCCGGCATGGGCACGGGCGATGGCGGCGGCATCGGCTCCGGCAGCGGGAATGGCTATGGGCCGGGCTCAGGCGGCGGCTACGGCGGCGGCACCTATCAGGTGGGCGGCGGTGTGTCGCCGCCGGTGGTCATCTATTCCGTCGAGCCGGAGTTTTCCGATGAAGCGCGCCGCGCCAAGTATCAGGGCGTGAGCGTTGTTTCCCTCATTGTGGATGCGCATGGCATGCCGCAGCGGGTGCGAGTGATCCGCAAGCTGGGCATGGGCCTGGACGAAAAAGCGGTGGAAGCGGTGCAGCAGTATAAGTTCAAGCCCGCGATGTTCCAGGGTCACGCCGTGCCCGTGGTCATCAACGTGGAAGTCAACTTCCGCATCTACTAGAGGCACCATCGGCGTTGCTCGCGCATTTGATTTCGCTACCCGGACTTGTTATCTTCAGGAAGTTCGTCCGTAGCAGCATGTGCGCCCATAGCTCAGTTGGATAGAGCGATTGACTACGAATCAATAGGTCGGAGGTTCGAATCCTTCTGGGCGCACCATAGAATCGACGACTTGCGCGAGCCTGCGGCAGAGTTAAAGCCGGACCGTGACGCGCGGCCACCTTCAACAACACCCAGAACTACGTGGACGGCGCCACCTACGATGCGGCCGGCTAACCTGACCCAGGACCCGCCGGGGAACCCGGTGCGGCACAGCTACACCTACGACGCGGAGAACCGGCTGACCGGGATCCCCGGCCAGGGCATCGCCTACACCTACGACGCGGAGGGCAAGCGCGTCGGCGAGTATACCGCAGGCACGCTTAGCAAGAGCTTCCTGCGCGACCAGGGCCAGAGCAGCTTCGCCATCTTCGATAATGCCGGCAACCTGAGCTCCGTCGATCTGTTCGCCGCCGGGCGGCACATCTTCCACGACGGCGGCGGCTACTGGGGCTATGCCATCACCGATGCCCTGGGCAGCACCAAGGAGATGATCTCCGACCCCCAGGCGTGGGTCATCACCATCTGCTCCAACCTGGCCTTCGGCGACGGCCAGAGCTGCGAGAACGTGGATGGGCAGCCCTTCCACTTCACCGGCAAGGAACGCGACACCGAGTCCGGGCTGGACTACTTCGGGGCGCGCTACTACTCGAGCACCATGGGCCAATGGATGTCGCCGGACTGGTCCGGCAGCCCGGAGGCTGTGCCCTACTCCACCCTCTCCGATCCCCAGTCGCTCAACCTGTACGGTTATGTCAGGAACAATCCAGCCACCACGGTGGACGCCGATGGGCATTTGTTCAACACGCCCGGGGAGCCGGGCGGCGCGCCAGCAGCATTTACATTCCGTGTCAATGTCGACTTGCTTCTGTTTCCGCATTTCGGTTTCGAGCAGTTCAAGCCTTCGTATCTATTTTGGAAGAGAGTGTTCGAACCCCACACGGCAAGGGGAACTGAATACTACCGAGGACAGCCTCTGCCACCAGTCTCGTTGGATATGGTTGTCCCCTTCGGACCTTTGGGCGCTGCAGAGCTAGGCGGTGCGGGAGTAGCCGAAACAACTGCCGAAGTGCTTGCGAAGCCGGCTCAGCGGTGGGCGATGAAAGCCTGCACGTTGCAAGTCGAGAGGTAGCCGAGCAGGCTGCGAAGGAATGGGTCGGGGATGGAGCGCAGACAATCACAGACCGGACAACCGGCGCTCAAGTTGGATGGAAGAGCGCGGACGGAACAAAAATAGCTCGCTTCCCCAGTGCCGAATCCAAGGGCTATATAAATCTTGAAAGCAAGACGACTGGCGGCAATCTGCACGTGAGATGGTAGTGGGGGCAGCGATGACAAAAGATGATGTCGCCATTCTTCGCCGGAGCATCGACAAACGCGTGATTATTTGCTTCACCGATGGAGAGATCATTACGGCAATAGTAGACAGCGTTGATGAGAATGATGGTGAAGTTGTCTACCAAATGCTTTCGACCAATCAGGTGGATAAGCCTGCCTACGCAGAGCATGGGTTGGGCGCTCCCTACCTGCTCCGCTTTGGTGACGTCGAACACGTTGAGACAGACTACTAAGCTCGCACGGCGACGCCGATGGGCGGCTGGCGAGCTCTCACCTCGAGACCTACATCTCGTTCGGAGGAGCGCCTAACCTGAACGAAGACCTGTTGCATGTGACCGCCTACAGCCGGTTCGGCGGGATCGCCTCGGCGACCATCGGCAGCGCGCTGGTGCGGGAGCTGCGCACCTACAACAACAGCCGGGGCTGGCTCTACTCCATCGGGGACTCGACCATCGCCGACGGCAACTCCATCTTCAGCGCGACCTACGGACACATCGCCAATAACAACCTGCACAGCTTGTCGGAGACCATGAACGGCAACTGGCAGTACGGGGCGGCGGGGCCGGTGACCAACACCTGGACCTACGGCTACGACTACCTGAACCGGCTGCAGACGGCGGCTTCGAACAACAGCGGCAGCTTCACCTACACCTACGACCGCTACGGCAACCGCTGGAACCAGAGCGGCGGCACGCTGACCTGCGCGGCCACCCGGTGAAGTGGAAGCGCATGACATGGGATGGAATGCTGTGCCCCGATTTGCCGAGTCGCTCATCCGAGACTTGCGAGAGCCAGAAATGCAGCCAGATACGGTCCGGTCTTGCTTTCCGGCGTATGCACAATGTGTTCGGGCACACCCTCTGCGACGATCCGGCCACCCTCGTCGCCGGCCCCCGGGCCAACGTCGATGATCCAGTCGCTGCTCGCGATCACTTGCATGTCGTGCTCGACGACGATGACTGTGTTGCCATCTGCGACAAGCTTGTGAAGCTGCCTCTGTAACCGCTCGACATCGGAGGGATGGAGTCCGGTTGTCGGTTCGTCGAGAACGTAGAGAGTTTCGCCACGTTGCGCTCGTTGGAGTTCGGTTGCCAGCTTTACACGCTGAGCTTCGCCGCCGGAGAGTTCAGTGGCGGACTGTCCCAGACGAAGATAGCCAAGGCCGACTTCCTGCAGAACCTGAAGCGAACGTGAGATCGGTGGCTCTTCGACGAAGAAGTCTGCCGCAGTGTCAACGGTCATGGCAAGGACATCGGCGATACTCCTTCCCCGATACAGTACGTCGAGCGTTCTTGCGTTGAAGCGTGCTCCGTGGCAGGTGGGGCACGGGCTGTAGACACTCGGCAGAAAAAGAAGCTCGACAGAGACGAAACCTTCGCCGGCGCAGGTTTCACATCGGCCCTTGGCGACGTTGAAGGAAAAGCGTCCCGCATCGTACTTGCGGGAGCGTGCCAGCCTGGTGGCGGCGAAGAGCTTGCGGACGTGGTCGAAGAGGCCCGTATAAGTGGCCATGTTGGAACGTGGGGTACGGCCGATGGGCCTTTGATCGACAACAACGAGGCGGCGGATGTGTTCCGTGCCGGAGAGGATCCTGCCGCCTGTAGTGAGGACCTTCTCGTGTTCCAGGCCGTCGCCTTCCTCTTCTTCTGCCGCGATGGTTTGCCCGAGGTGTTCGGCGACGAGTTCGATCAACGCCTGGCTGACGAGGGTTGACTTTCCGGATCCGGAGACGCCGGTTACGGAGGTGAAGACGCCGAGGGGAAATCGGGCATCGAGGTGGTCGAGGTTGTTACGCGTTACGCCGCCCAGCTTGAGCCAGGCCCTGGGCTGGCGCCGAGGCGGATACGGTGTTGCGGTGGTTGGGAACAGGTAGCGGCGTGTTTGGGAGGGTTCGATAGCCTGCAGGCCCTGTGGTGGGCCGGAGTAGAGAATCTCACCACCCTTTTCACCGGCTCCGGGGCCGACATCGACGATCCAGTCGGCGCGCCGGATGACGTCCAGTTCGTGCTCGATGACGAAGAGTGAGTTGCCGGAGCTCTTCAATGCGTCGAGGGCATCGAGTAGAGCTTCAGTATCGGCGGGATGGAGGCCGGCGGAAGGTTCGTCGAGCACGTAGACGACACCGAAGAGATTGGAGTGCAACTGAGTTGCGAGGCGCAGGCGCTGGAGTTCGCCGGGAGAGAGTGTCGGGGTGCCGCGTTCGAGCGACAGATACCCGAGGCCGAGATTCAGAAGCACGGAGAGGCGTGCGGTCAGGTCCGCCGTGATGCGCCGGGTCACTTCGGTTTTCTCCGGGTGTGCGGCGTGGGCGTTGCCGCCCGCTCGGGCGAAGGGTTGAAGAAGGGCGTCGAGCCGCTTCAGTGGAAGGGCTGCGATCTCGGCTATGTCGTAGCCGGCGAAGGTTACGGAAAGGGACTCAGGACGGAGGCGCTTGCCGTGACAGACGTCGCACTCTGTGGAGAGCATGTACTGCGCCACACGCTTCTTCATCAGGGGGCTGTGGGTGTTGGCGAAGGTGGTGAAGACGTGACGCCTGGCGCTGGTGAAGGTACCCATATAGCTGGGCTCCAGCTTGCGCTTGAGCGCCTGTCGGGTTTCGGCGGGGGTGAATCCTGCGTATACGGGGACCTGGGGCTGATCTTCCGTGAAGAGAATCCAATTGCGATCCTTCCTGGGAAGATCGCGCCACGGCTTGTCCACGTCGTAGCCGAGAGAGACGAGGATATCGCGTTGATTCTGACCGCCCCAGGCCATGGGCCAGGCGGCGATCGCGCGTTCGCGGATGGTGAGCGAAGGGTCCGGGACCATTGACTGCTCGGTGACCTCGTAGACTCGACCGAGACCGTGGCACCTGGTGCACGCGCCTTCTACAGTGTTGGGAGAGAAGGATTCGGCGTAGAGCAGCGGCTGATGGTGCGGGTAGTCTCCGGCACGCGAGTAGAGCATGCGTAGAAGGTTGGAGAGCGTGGTGACCGAGCCGACAGAGGAGCGCGTTGTAGGCGCACCGCGTTGTTGTTGCAGTGCTACGGCCGGAGGGAGACCGTCAATGGCGTCCACTGCCGGCACCGTGAGTTGGTGGAAGAGGCGCCGTGCATACGGCGAGACGGATTCAAGATAGCGGCGCTGCGCTTCAGCATAGAGGGTGCCGAAGGCGAGCGAGGATTTGCCGGAGCCGGAGACACCGGTGAAGACCACGAGCGCGTCGCGAGGAATGTCGACGTCGACGTTGCGCAGGTTGTGCTCGCGGGCGCCGCGGACACGGACAATGCCGTCGACGTAGGCTTTGGGCTCCAGGCGGATACTCCTTGGAACCCTAGGATGCCAAAGGATAAAGCCGCGATTCTGCCAGTGATTGCTGAGTAACCGTTGCCGGCCGGGATGAATCGGCTTCTATCGTTTGCCTTTGTAATCGACAAAGAGATCCGGGAACTGCTGTCGGAGAGCATCGATCTTCGGCCTGTCGCACACCCAGATGTAGGGGTTGTTCGGGTTCTTCAACGCATAGTCCTGGTGATAGTCCTCACCTCGGTAGAAGGCTTTCAGCGGAGCGACCTGCGTGACGATCGGCCTTGGGAAGACCTTCGCAGCGTCGAGTTGCGCGATATACGCAGACGCGATGCGCCCTTGCTCCGGCGTGGTATAGAAGACGGCCGAGCGATACGACGTGCCGACATCCGGGCCCTGCCGATTCAGCTCAGTGGGGTCGTGAGCCGCTGAGAAGAAGATACGCAGGAGCTGGCCGTACGTAATCCGGGACGGATCGTAAACTATCTCAACCGATTCAGCATGCCCGGTCGTTTCGGTGGTCACCTGATCGTAGGTTGCCGTGGATGCGGAACCGCCTGCATAGCCGGCAGTCGTCGCAGTGACACCCTTCACCCGTTCAAAGACCGCCTGGATTCCCCAGAAGCAGCCACCGGCGAAGACAGCCGTTTGCTTTCCCGGTTTCGCCGCGAGGGATGCGTCCAGTTTCGGCGGGGGAAGGGGACTCTTTGGGGATGCGCCAGCCGAGCAGGCCAAGGTGGAGATCGTAAAACCGAGAGCGACGCAGAGACGCAACAGACGGAAGGGCATAGGTCAAACTCGACTTTCTGGTGATTTGACTCGTCCTTCCGGCGAAAGGATACATGGAACTTCCAGATGGCCCATGAGATTGGACTCGACGAGTAATTCGGCGAGAAGACGGGCAGGTAATCCAAGCGAGGAGATCGAGTAGCTGGCGTGGTGAAAGCCTCTTCCCGCTTGCCTCTATGCGGAGAGCTGCTACTCCGTTCTCAGTGCGCGCATCGGGTCAGTGGATGCGGCACGCCGCGCCGGTACCATCGCTGCTACCGTGGCGGCAACCAGAAGCAGCAGTACGCTGCCGCCCACGGCGAGCGGGTCCATGAGAGGGGTTTGATACAGGAGACTGCGGACCCAGCGCAGCGCGATGAGCGCCATCGTCAGTCCAACCCCCGTGCCAAGCAGGACGGGATAGGCAGCCTGCCGTAGCACCAGCCCGATCAGAGCGCTCTTACCCGAACCCAAGGCGATGCGGATGCCGAATTCCTGCCGGCGCAGCGAGACGGAATACGCAAGCACGCCATACACGCCGAGCAAGGCCAGAGACAATGCGGCCGCGCCGAAAGCGCTCAGCACCATGGCCTGGAAGCGCTCGCCTGTGACAGAATCCCTGACCTGTTCATCCATGGACTTAAGCGTCGGGATAGCAACCTGCGGATCGATCTGCCAGATCGCGCGCTGCATCTCGGGAATCAGCGTGTCGCTGGTTTGCGAACTGCGCACCAGGAAGGACAGCGTCAGCGGTGTATAAGCCCAGTAGGGCAGGTAGACCATGGCGGCATCGTCCTTGAGGCCATTGATGTGCGTATCGGCGATGACTCCGATCACAGTGACGGTATGCTTGTCATCCGGAACAATGTTCGAGATTGCTCGTCCGACGGGATTCTCCCCAGGAAAGGCTTCGCGCGCGGTTCTCTGCGAGATGAGCGCCACATAGGGATGGGCGCGATCGGCGGCTGCGATGTTGCGGCCGGCGACAAGCGGACTCCGCATGGTGGGCAGATATTCGCCGTTGATCCATCGGACGTTGATCATCGGCTCTTTTCCAGCCGGTACGGGATGGTCCGGCCGGAAGAGATTGTCCACCCAGTTTTCGCCGGTCAGCGGCGTGACGCTGGTGAGGGCGATCGACTGCACGCCGGGCAGTTGCCCCAGAGCCGTAAGGGCGCGATCGGCGAAGGCGAGCCTGGCCGTACCGCCCTTGGGCGTGTCGTCGTTATATTGCGGTGCGAACAGGTCGGCCTGCGCGAGGGTCAGATGGCTTGCGTCGAAGCCGCGATCCTGCCGCAGAAGGTGAGAAAGACTGCGCAGCACCAACGAAGTAACGATCAGTAGGACTACGGTGCAAGCCACCTGTGCCGCCACCATCAGGCTGCGTGTACGGTGGCTTTCTTGCGTATTGGCCGTGCGCGTGGAGTTTGCCTGCAGCGCAGCTTGCGGAGCAACGCGAAGGGAGCGCAGGGCCGGCAACATACCGAACATGATTGCTGCCGCAATCGATAGACCGCCGCTGAAGACAAGCACAGGCAGGCTTACCTGCACCTCATCGAGACGCGGGATACTAGCCGGCGCCAATGCAATCAACAGCCGCACGCTACCGAAGGCGAGCGCTGCTCCGGCGGCGCCGCCGGCGAACGCGAGCACCATGCTCTCAGCCAGACGCGACCTCACTAATTGACCGCGGCTTGCGCCGAGTGCGGCGCGTACTGCAGTCTCGCGTTCGGCGTTGACGGCGCGCGCGAGTTGCAGATTCGCCAGGTTGACGCAGGCGATCAGCAGCACCGCGCCGACCGCTGCAAGCAACAGCCACAGCGCGCCGCTCACGCGGGACGCCACATCCTTCGTCAGCGGGGTGAGTGCGATTCCGAAATGAAGTGGCAGGTGCGCCGAAAGCGTGTATGCCTTCTGCAATGCCTCCAGTTCTGCATTCGCCCGGGCCAACGTCACACCGGGCTTGAGCCGCGCAATGGCCTTGTAGTTGAAGTTGCCCATGTCTTTATTCAGGTCGCGCTCGCTCGGCGCCAGCGGCTGAAAGAGCAAAGCGTCCTGTGCGGTTTCCTGGAAGGCCGTCTTGGGCGCCAATGCAATCTGCGGAAACCGCATGCCTGGCGGCAGTACGCCGACAACGGTGACCGGATGACCTTCGATGCGCAGCGTTTTGCCAATCACCGAGGGGTCGCGAGCAAAGAGTGTCTGCCAGCCCTCGTAGCTCAAAATTACGACGCTTCCGGAGTTTTCCCGGGCATCGTCCTCGACGAAGTCGCGACCCAGGATGGGTTGAACCCCGAGCAGCCGGAAGAGGTTCGGTGAGGCGGTCACCGCGCCCACGATGCGGGGGTGATCTCCATTGGGAGAGACGCTCATTCCCCGTTGACTCAGGATCGCGGCGTCTTCGAGGGTAGACGTGTCTTTTTTCAGGCGCAGGAAATGCCGGTAATTGTCAGGAATTGCCGACCGCTCGCTCCGCACCTGACCCTCAACCGCCTCGCGCATCACGATGAGCCGATCCGGCTCGCGGAAGGAAAACGGCTTGAGCAACACCGCATCCACCACGCTGAAGACCGATGTTGCCGCGCCGATGCCCAGCGCGAGCGTAAGGATGGCGGTGAGCGCAAAGCCAGGTGACTTGCGCAGTTGGCGAACGGCATACCGGATGTCGCGCGTGATCTGATCCAGCCACGGCAGACCGCGCTGCACACGACAGCTTTCGCGAGTCTGTGTGACCCCGCCAAACGAGCGCAGAGCGGCGGTGCGCGCCTGCGGCTCGCTCATCCCGCGCCTCAGATTTTCTTCGATGGCCAGATCGATGTGCGCCCGCAGCTCTTCGTCTAGATCGGCGTCGAGCTTCCTGCTGCGAAAGAGTGCTGCGCCGCGGCTGACAAGAACACGGATCCAATCCATGATCGCCTCCTAATTCGACGGGGCAAGAAAGCGCGCCATGGTGGCGGCGATGCGTTCCCAGTTCTCTGTCTCTTGCTCGATCTGCTTTCGGCCGCCCCGCGTCAGCGAGTAGAACTTAGCGCGGCGTCCACTCTCCGAGACGCCCCATTCGCTCTTCACCCATGCTCGCTGTTCAAGGCGGAGGAGAGCTGGATAGATGGTTCCCTGGTTGAGACTGACGGTCTTCCCGCTGACTTGCTCGATCCGCCGCGCGATGCCATAGCCGTGCAGCGATCCCATCGACTCAAGCGTCTTCAGCACCATCAGATCGAGGGTTCCCTGGAGTACATCTGATTTGCTCACTTGCACGTGCGCTCTCCTGTTGATTGTCCACCTATGTTGGCGCGCGATAGGTAGAATGTCAACAGGTTGATTGGCAAGGGCTGATTTTTCGTCTGATTTTCTAAGGAAATTGCTGGAGTCAGCCTATTCGGTTCTCAATGCCTGTATCGGGTCGAGGCGCGATGCACGCCACGCGGGAACGAGACATGCGAGCACGGCCACTATAAGCAGCGTCGCGGCCACTGCGGCAAATACCGCCGGATCGAGGGGTTTGACCTCATAGAGCAGGTCGCGCATCCATCGGGCCGCTATCAGGCTGATTACGAGTCCCACGGCAAGACCGACCACCGCGGGCCGCATCCCATCCAGCAACATCTTCCGCAGCGCCTGTTCGCGCGGTGCGCCCAGGGCGATGCGGATGCCGATTTCCGTCGTCCGCTGGGCAGCGATGTACGACATCACGCCGAACAGGCCCACCGCCGCAAGAACCAGCGACAGGGCGGCAAACGCAACCAGCAGCGTAGCGTTGAAGCTCGGATCCCGAGTCGACTTCCCGAGCAACTGGTTCATCGTGAGCACGTCGGAGACGGGCAGGTCGGGATCCATCGCAGAAACAATGCGTTGTACCGGTAAGGCGAACTGCTCCGGGTTGTGACTGGAGCGAATCACGAGTGTGCCGACCGGCTCGATGCCGGCATCGAGAGGGAAGTATTGCATCGGCCGAGACGGTTCGCCGATCGCGTAACGAGTATCGCCCACGATACCTACGATCACGGCGCTCTTCCCGCGGATGCGGAGATGTTTGCCCAGCGGATCTTCGCCCGGGAAATATTGCCTGGCAAAGGATTCGCTGATGATTGCTTCGTTGGCCGCATCCAGACGTTTCCAGGCATCGAACGCACGTCCGCGCACAAGGGGAATGCCCATGGCGCTGAAGTACTGCGGATCGGCCCAACGGCCCAGGGCCGACAGGCCACTACCTTGCGGCGGGGGCGGATGCTCCACGATGCTGAAGGTCCAATCCGTCCCATAGCCCTGCCCGGGCACAGTGGTTGCAAAGCCTGCCGCGTCCACTCCGGGCAGGGCACGCACGCGTTGCAGAAGGGCGTCATAGAAGTTAGCTCGCCGGGCGGGCGTGGCATAGCGGGCGTCCGGGAGGCCCAGGTGCATGGTGATCACGTCTTCCGTGATGCAGCCCATGTCAGCGGAGCGCAGCCGTTCATAGCTCTTGAGCAGCAGGCCGGCGCCAATGAGCAGGATCACCGTCAGGCCAACCTCAAACGTAAGCAGCACCTTGCGCAGCGCGGTCCGCGCCCTGCCCTCGGTCATCGAGCGTGATGCCTCGTGCAGTGCGCCGAGAATCCCCTTGTCGCTGGTGCTGAATGCGGCGATGAGTCCGGAAAAAAGCGCGCACAGCACGATGACGCCGACCGTAAACGCCGCCACTACGCCGTCGATGTGGATCGATTGGACGCGGCTCATGTCGTGACGAATTCGCGTCAGCCATTGCAGCGCGGCGAAGGCGAGCAGGAGTCCCAGCGCTCCGCCTGCGGCCGAAAGCATCAGGCACTCCATCAGGCGCTCGCGCATCAGGCGCAGCCAGCCTCCTCCCAGTGCCGTGCGGATAGCCAGTTCTTTGCGCCGGGACGCGGCGCGCGCCACCAGCAGACTCGCCACATTGAGACAGGCGATCAGCAGCAGGCAGCAGGTCGCCTCCAGCAGCACATAGAGGGGCTTCTTGATTTCCCCTACCATGTGCTCCAGCAGGGGACGGCTCTTCACGCTGGCAAACACAAATGGGTCGTTAAGGTGGGCATTGTGGATGCGCTGGGAGATGAGGCTGAGATCGGCCCTGCCTTGCTCCGCGCTGACTCCGGGCTTCAGCCGCCCCACAACGTGAAACAGGTGGTTGCTGTACGACGTCATGGTGTCTTCAGGCTTTTCGGGGTAGACCGGCGTCCATAGCTGCGTGGATTGATCCGGAAAGTCGAACCAGGCGGGCATAACGCCGATCACCGTGTACGGCTGGGCGTCCAAGGAGATCGTCCGATTCAGGATGGCGGGGTCACCGGCGAAGCGGCGCTTCCACAGGCCCCAGCTCAGCAACACCGTGCCAGTGGCTCCCAGGCTGTCATCGGCCTTCGTAAAATCGCGTCCCAGCGCGGGCTGGACTCCCAGCGTGCGGAGCATGTCCCAGGAAAGCAAGGCGCTGTTCAACTTCTCTGGCAATTGCCGGCCGGAACCGGAAAGCTGGACCCGGATACCCTGCGCGAGCGCGAGACTGCTGTAGCTGCGGTTCTGCCTCTTCCACTCGGCATACATGCCGCCGGAGACCACGTTGGAGCCGCTGGTGTCTGCTTCATGCACAGCCGCCTCATACAGCATTACCAGGCGGTCCGGCTCCTGGAACGGCAACGGCCGGAGCAAGACGCCGCGCACCACCGTGAACAGCGCAACGTTGGCGCCAATGCCGAGCGCCATCACCAGAATCGCGATGACTGTAAAGCCCGGGGTGCGGCGAAGCGTGCGCACGCTAAGGCGAAGGTCGCGTACGAGGAATTCAAGCCAGTTCCAGGACCAGACGCTGCGCGTCTGCTCACGAATGAGGGCAGGGTTGCCGAAGGCGCGCAAGGCTGCGGAGTGAGCCTTTTCCGCCGGTACGCCGCTCTCCCGTTGCTCCTCCTCCTCAAGCTCCAGGTCAGACCGCAACTCGCGTTCCAGGTCCGCATGCCGTTTGCTGATGCGCCAAAGTCGCATCTCAGCTCTCCTCGGCGGTGGGCCACATCACGAGCGCCACAGCTTCGGCCATCTGCTTCCACTGCGATTCTTCGACCACGAGCTGCTTCCTGCCCTTATCGGTCAGCCGGTAGTACTTGACTTCCCGATTTCGGTCCGGCGCCGTCTCCCACCTCGAGACGACCCATCCTCGTTTTTCCAGGCGATGCAGCGCGGGATAGAGGGAGCCGTGCTGCATCTGCAGGAAATCATTCGTCGTCCTCTGAATGTGTTTCCCGATCTGAGGACCGTGGGCGGCCCCGCTGAGAAGGGTTCGCAGAATGAGCATGTCCAGGGTCCCCTGAAGTACATTGGCGCGTTGCTGGGTGTGCCCGGCCATGGTAGATATCCGACCCTCGATGTGAATCGATGGTAGATGTCCGACTGTCGCCGGTCAAGGGCCAGATCTCAGGGTTACTTTCTCGGATGGAGAACCCGGCGAAGAAGGACCGCCGCGACTGCTGCCACTGGACAATACGCGAGGCTGCTGTTGTCCGGGCGGAGTTACGGCAGGTCAGGAACGTGGCTTTAGCTGCGTCGATGGGCGCTGGTTCGGTGAGCCGGGCTTGGCTACGACGCCCGGCGGCCGGCCCGTGTGCCGGGCGTGCCTCCGTCGGATGCGATTACGCCAGTGCCGCGCGCGCCGCCTCTTCGCCCGGGTGCAGGCGCGTGTACTTGGTGAGGCCGAGCATGGCGAAGACCTTTTGGAAGTGCGGCGTGAGTCCGAAGCACTCCACCGACTGGCCGTTCTTGTTGGCCTCCATCAGCACTTGAATCACCAGCGCGATGCCGCTCGAATTGAGGTATTCGACTCCGGCGAAGTCCATCATGATGTGCTTGAACGCGGACTTGTCGAGCGACTGGTAGCTGTCCACCACCACCGTCTTGGAGGCGCTGGTGATGTCGCCCTTAAAGCGCAGCACAGCGGTGCCGGAGCCTTTCTCGATCTGGACCTTCGTGAGTTCCTGCATGATGCCTACTCCTGTTCCTTTTCGGTCTTGTCGAGGTGGATCACGAGCCTGGCGTAGCTGCCGTCGGGCGGATGGCTGACCCACTCGGCCTCGTCCACCAGCGACTGGATGAGGAACATGCCCATGCCGCGCGGATCTTCCTCGCCGTGCATCTTGCGATCGATGTCCGGTCTGGGGGTCTGCTTCTTCATGCCGGCGCCTTTGTCGAGCACCTTAATCTCGAGCAGGTCGTCTTCCATGGAGAGGATGACGCTGACGCTGACCCTCTCGTCGAAGTGGTTGCCGTGCTCGATGGCATTGATGCAGGCCTCGGCGACGGCTGTCTTGAGGTCTTCCACGCGATCGTCGGGGAAGCCCATCAGTTTGGCGTAGCTGGCCGCCGTGGTCATGGCTACCTTCTCGTAGCCTAATCGCGAGGGAAGCCGCACCTCGACCGTCGTCGCCATCCGCTTGCCCGAGCCTATCGCGGCTGCCATGCAGTCTCCTTGGGAACAGATGCGTCCTGGGCGCGCAGCAGCGCGAGGGCCGTCATGTCGTCATGCTGTGGGCCGTCGCCGCCGAAATCGGCAACGGTCTGCCAGACATATTGCAGCAATTCTGCCCCATCCGGATGCGGGGCGCGAGAGAAAACTTCGGCCAGCCGCTCGGGGCCGAACTCCTCCTCGCCGCGGAAGACCTCAGTGAGCCCATCGGTATAGAGCAGCAGCCGGGTTCCCCGGTGCAGCGGCACGGTCCGGGCGGTGTAGCTCATGCCGGGAATCATGCCGATGGGTGTGCCGCTGGCCCCGAGCTCGGTGACCTGGCCGCTGCCGTCCACCAGCATGGGGGGATTGTGGCCCGCATTCACGAGTTCCACGCTGTCGGTAGTGGGGTTGAGCTTGGCGAAGACCGCGGTCACATAGCGCCGTCTTGCCTCGGCGCCCTCGGCATAGTGCAGGTCGTTGAGGCGCGCCGCAAGCTCAGGTAGCGGCGTGCCCGCCAGGGCCATGGCGCGGAAGGCGGAGCGGAAGGAGCTGCCGACGATGGCCGAGGTCAAGCCCTTGCCGGCCACGTCCGCCACCACCATCATGCACTCGCCGGTAGGCAGCGACATCAGGTCGAGATAGTCGCCGCCGACCTCGTAGCAGGCAAGCGAGCGCGCGGCGACGCTGTACCCGGGAATCTCCGGCATGTGTTCGGGGATCAGGCTGCGCTGGATGGCGCGGGCGCTGGCCAGGTCCTGCTCCACGCGCTCCCATTGCAGGGTTGTCTCGTGATAACGAGCATTCTCAATGGCGACGGCGGCCTGGAGCAGGATGCTCTCGATGAAATCGCACTCTTCGAGCAGCAGCGGGCGGCCGTCCTCCACCACCACCAGAACATCGGTGAGCAGCTTGCCGGACCGGTCGTGTGCCGGGAACCGTGCACAGCCGCGAGGGCTAGCTCCGGCGACCGCATGCACCAGAAAACGGGGTGGAATGTCGCCGTAGGAGAAGGGAAACGCGCTGTAGAAGGCGCCGGAGACCTCCAGTTCGCGCACGATAATTTCGAGCACAGTGCGCAGCACCTCATCCAGCTTGATGGTGGCGTGCAAGCGCCGGCTTGCCTCCAGCACGGTCTGCAGACGAAAGACCTGCTGCTGCAACTGCAGCGTGGGCGTCAGTTCCATAGGGTGGCGCAAGTGTACGCTCGTCCGGCGGGGTTACCCAAGCGAATCGGAGCGCTGGTCTGGGACGGGGCTCGAGCTCCGGCGGCGCACGCTATGTTAGGCATAGGACAGAGTTTTTGCCTGCTACCACATTAGAATCTAAGTACCTTTGACCACTCCTCGCTCCTGAGGCCTGGCTAGTGAGTTCTGGGCCGGTGTCTTTGACGCAGGAAAGAGGACCGATGGTCTCCAACCTTTTGTTTTCGCAGTTGCCTGAGCACGATTTCAGCCGGATCTCTCCGTTGCTGGTGCCGGAGGAACTGCCGCTTGGGCGCGTTCTGCAGGAAGCGTACGCACCGTTGGATCAGGTGTGGTTTGTGGAGAGCGGCATCGTTTCCAACGTCGTGCAGATGGTAGACGGCTCCACGGTGGAGGCAGGCTTCGTTGGCCGGGAGGGTCTGGCTGGCATCCACGCATGGCTGGGGGCGGAGAGCACTTCCACGCAGTCTCTGGTCCAGGTTCCGGGGCAGGCATTGCGCATGTCGGCCGTGCATCTACGGGAAGAAGCCGGACGGCCTCACTCCAAACTGAACCAGCTCATCGCGCAATACGCGAACGGATATCTTGTGATGGTGGAGCAGACAGCGGGGTGCAACCAGGCCCACAGCCTGGAACAGCGCATGTGCCGCTGGCTGTCCATGATCTACGATCGGGTCGGCCCCTCGTTCCCGATGCGGCAGGAGTTTCTGGCGAATATGCTGGGCGTGCAGCGGCCCAGTGTCTCCGTGGCAGCGGGCACGCTGCAGCGCCAGGGAACGATCGAATATCACCGGGGACGGATGCAGGTGACGAATGTCGAACAGCTCCATGCAGGCGCCTGCGAGTGCTATGGGGTAACGCGGCAGCAGTTTCCCTATATGCACGCGCAGGAGGTTCCAGCCGACGGGTCAGGCGTGATGGTCGGTTAGGTCGACCAGACGCCGGAGTTTAGAGACGAAGACCGGGATGCCCTCATACCAGCAATAGAGGTCGTCGAAGTGGCAAGCGGACAAGGCCGGCGGCACGTAGTGCGGGATGCGGGTGAGCAGCAGTGTGGGGGTGCGCCGCTGCCCTTTGCAGGCCGCATGTACGATCTTCTCTACATCTTCCGCGAGCACCGTATGGCAGATGACGACAGCGTCATGGAAACTGCCGAGGAGCGCACCCGGCGCCTCCGTAGCGCTGGCCATGGAGCAGAGCATATCCGCTGCCGCCAGAATGCGCGCGCGCAATGACAGCAGCGAGGGCGATTCCCCGGCGAGCAGGATGCACGGGGCCGCAGGGCTGGTGACGGTTGCGCCATCCTGTGCTGAAAGAACGCGGCGGCCATCGCCTGATTGCCCTGCATCCTGGAAATGCAATCTTGTCATCGTGCACCGCTTCCTTTGGCCCGGGGGTGGTGCTGGAAAGTACTTTGGCGGGAAGAATCAAGCCCGGTTTGCCGCCCTCATGAAATCCAGGCATGACGGAAACGGTAACTAATGTGCGTCAGGTAATCAGTCGCCTCGCTGACAAACAGCGAACTTATTTGTTGGCGGCAATCGAGCCAGGATTACATCTCAACGCGGCGGATACTGCGTGGCCCGATTACTTGGCGGGCTGAGCCGCAAGCGCGGCATCGGGGTGTTCCGTGGGCGATTGAGGCGGGGTCAGCGCGACCTCTTCGAGGATGCTGATGCCGCCGCGGCGCAGTAGCTGCGCGATGGTCGAGCGGTTCAGCCGGGTCGCATCGTACTCCACCCGGACAGTCTTCGCGGCCTCATCAATGGCCACACGCCGGATCCCATAGACCTCTTTGAGACTTCCGAGGGCGAACATGGCCGACTCAGCCGGTTGCAGTTCGTAGCGGTAGAGAACGTCGACGGTGGTCATGCGTCGATGATAGCGCAGCCGGTCAGAGATGGGCGAGATAGGCGAGGATCTCCGGGCTGGTCCAATCCTGCTCGCCAATGAACTTGCGCCGGATGATGCCCTCGCGATCGATGATGTAGGTCTCAGGATAACGAAAAGTGCCGTAGAGCGCATTGGCGTGCTGCCGCTGATCTTCCACGGTGAGCAACCCGACGTGGTGCTCGGCGAGGAAGCGCCGGTAGGCTGCGGGGTCGTCGTCGGTGCTGACGGCGAGCACCTGGATCTGCGGCATGCGCTGTTGCAGGGCGGTCAGTGACGGCAGTTCCTCGATGCAGGGTGCGCACCAGGTAGCCCAGAAGTTCAGGACGACGACCCGGCCGCGGTAATCGTCGAGCCGGACGGTTCGCGAGGCATCGCTCACCGTGAAGGCGGGAGCGACGCGGCCGGGCTGCGAGGGATGGTTGCCGCGATCGCATCCGCACAGAAAACCGCACAGCAGCAGAAGCACACTGCATGCGGCGAAGCGTACGGACAGTAGCCGGTGGGGCAGGGCGGCGATGGAGCGGGACACATCCATATAATACGAGGTTCACCCGCCCGCGGCGGCCGGCTTGCCGCTCGCGGACGGAAGGAAGATGCGCGCGGACGCTCAAACGGGTGGGCACGCCCAAGAGGGCCGCCGAAGCGAAACGGCCGCACGCCGCATCCACTGAGAGACGGAACCCATGATTCTGCTGACACGAAGGGCCGAGTTTTCCGCGGCGCACTACTACTGGAACGAGCACTGGAGCGACGAGGAGAACCGGCGCGTCTTCGGCAAGTGCGCCAACCGTAACGGACACGGGCACAACTACACGCTGGAGGTGACGGTCGCGGGCGAGGCGAACGCGCAATCGGGCTTCGTCGTGGATCTGAAGGAGCTGAAAGACGTACTCAACCGGGAGGTTGTGGACGTGTACGACCATCGGCACCTGAACCTGGAGATCGCCGATTTCAAGCAACGGATGCCGACGGTAGAGAACATCGCCATCAGCGCATGGGAGCGGCTGGAAGGAAAGATTCCCGGTGCGCGGCTGCACCGTGTGCGGGTGTACGAGACGCCCGATCTGTACGCCGATTACTACGGCCCGGACGCGGGACGCGATCGCAGCGAAGCAGGGCGAGGGGAGCGCGGATGAGAGTCGATTTCACGCGGCGCTATCGCCTGAGCGCCTCGCACCGGTTGCACTACGAGGGCTACTCCGCGGAACAGAACCGCGCCGTGTACGGCAAGTGCAACAACCCGCACGGACACGGGCACAACTATCTGATCGAGGTGACGGTGAGCGGCGGGGTGGACGAAGAGACGGGTATGGTGATGAACATGGTGGACCTCGACGCGCTGGTGCGTGAGCAGGTCATCGACCGCTTTCATCTGCAAAATCTGAGCCTGGATGCGTTGTTCGCCGAAGAAGTGCCGACGACGGAGAACCTGTGCCGGGCAGTGTATCGTCTGCTGGACGGGCGCCCCGCGCCGGCACGGTTGAGCCGGGTGCGGATCGAGGAGACGAACAACAATTTCTTCGAGTATGCCGGAGAAGAGGCGGAGAGATGAATCATGACTGAGAGCAAGATGAAACAGGCGTACTCCGAGAATGCCCATGACGGCGCCGCAATCCGCGATGGTTTGCAGGTGCCTGTCTCTGAAGAGCAGCGGCCGTCCGGCCTGCGCGAGTACACGACGCAGCAACTGTACGCGGAGCTGCTGGGACGCTTCAACGAGGATCCTTCCCGCGACGGGTTGCTGAAGACGCCGGAGCGCATGGAGCAGTCCATGCGATTCCTCACGCGCGGATATCGCGAAGACCCGATGGCGATTCTGCGCTCCGCGCTCTTTGACGTCGATTACGACGAGATGGTGATGGTGAAGGACATCGAAATGTTTTCGCTGTGCGAGCATCACATGCTGCCCTTCTTCGGGAAGGTGCACGTGGCGTACATTCCCGACGGCAAAGTGGTGGGCTTGAGCAAGATTCCACGGCTGGTGGATGTATTCGCCCGGCGGCTGCAGGTGCAGGAGCGAATGACGCGGCAGATAGCGGACGCCATTCAGGAAGCCATCGCGCCGCAGGGCGTAGGCGTGGTGATTGAGGCGCGGCACCTGTGCATGATGATGCGCGGCGTGGAGAAGCAGAACTCTTCCACCGTCACCTCCGCGATGCGTGGCGTGTTCCTGGAGCAGAAGACGCGTTCGGAGTTCCTGTCGCTGGTGCGTGAGCGCTCGCAGAGCGCGATTTAGTCCGGACCACAACCGACGAGCGCCATAGGCGAGATAGCGTGTGAACGGCCTTCTTATTCTCGACAAGCCTGGAGGCATGACCTCCCACGACGTGGTGGCGAGGGCGCGGCGCATCACCGGCGAGCGCTCGATTGGCCATCTGGGCACGCTCGATCCTATGGCGACCGGAGTACTGCCCCTGTTGCTGGGGAAGTGGACGCGGCTGGCGCAGTTCTTCGGCAAGCTGGAGAAGGCCTATACCGGGACCATTCGTTTCGGCTTCGCCACCACGACCTATGACGCTGAGGGTGAGCCCCTAGGCGAGGTCCGCGCAGTGACGCTCGATCGAGTGCGATTGGAAGGGTTGGCCGCTCACTATCACGGGACGCGGGAGCAGATGCCACCGGCATTCAGCGCTAAGAAGATCGACGGTAAGGCGGCACACGCGCTGGCGCGCGCGGGCAAGCCGGTGGAGTTGAAAGCGGCGCCGATTACGGTGCACGCGTTTGAGATCACGGGCACGCACGGGGATACGGCCGAGTTCTTCGTGCGTATCTCGGCCGGCGGTTATATACGCTCTCTGGCGCATGACATGGGGCAGGATCTCGGCGTTGGCGCGCACCTGGCATCCTTACGGCGCGTCTCCGCGGGGCCGTTTTCGCTATGTGAGGCGCTGACGCTGGAGGAGCTGGAGTGCAGGGCCCACGCAGGCACGCTCAAAGCGTCGATGCCGCACCCTCGCGCGCTTCTGCCGGAGCTGCCCGCCGCGACAGCTGACGACTTCGCTGCCGGGCGTCTGCGGAATGGCGGCGCGGCCAACCTGCCTGACTTTTCCGATGCGCCACTCGTCAAAGTATTTGTGGGAAGGCACGCATTGATCGGTATTGCGCGCCGGTTGGCCGGCACGCTGTTTCAGCCGCTGGTGGTGATCGGCTGATTCAGGACTTATGGAGCAGCGGTTCGACCAGCGGCAGTAGATTGCGGGCGACCTGCGCGTTGCCTTGCGGGGTGGCGTGGATGCCATCGGCCTGCATGCTGCCCGGAGTGCCGTAGACGTTCTGGAGAAGAAAGGGAAGCAACGGGAGGTGATGTTCCCGGGCGAGCAGAACGTAGGTCTGATTGAACTGCTGGATATAGTCAGGACCGTAATTCGGCGGCAGGGTGATGCCGCCGAGAACGATCTTCGCGCCGGAACGCTGCAGCGTGTTCAGGATGACCTCGAGATTTTTTCGCGTCGCGGCGATCGGCAATCCGCGCAGACCATCGTTGCCGCCGAAGGCCACAATGACGACCGCGGGTTTGAGCGCCACGATGGAATCCAGGCGTTCGACACCGTCTTTCGTTGTGTTGCCGCTGATACCGGCGTTGATCACACGATAGCCATAGCCTTGCGCATCCAGGTCTTTCTGGAGATAGTCGGGATAGCTCTCTCCGGCATCCGCGCCGTAGCCGGCGGTGAGGCTGTCGCCGAAGGCCACGATCACCGGTCGGGTATCCGGCTTTGCAGGCACTGCCGGCGCGGGGGCCGCGGACGATGCAGGTGCGGACTCCGGCGGCGCGCCGGAGTGGCACGCGGCCAGCGGCAGAACGCAGGAGAGGACCAGGGCTGCAAACAAGTGCTTCACGTTTTCACTGTAGCAGGCACGCGGAAGCAATGAGACGAGACCAATCGATGATCGAAGTGCGGGGCTTGAAGAAGTCGATACGCAACGGCGCGCGAACGGTGGAGATCCTGAAGGGGATCGACCTGGTAGTGCCGGCGGGGCAGTTCGTGGCCATCATGGGCGCCTCCGGCAGCGGCAAGAGCACACTGCTGGGACTGCTGGCGGGGCTGGATGCGCCGACCGAGGGCGAGATTTTTCTGGACGGGCAGGAGATCAGCCGCTTGAGCGAGGATGCGCTGGCGGAGATCCGTGGGCGCAAGCTCGGCTTTGTCTTTCAGTCGTATCAGCTCATCCCCATGCTCACGGCGCTTGAAAACGTTCTGCTGCCGTTCGAACTCAACGGTACGGGGAGTGGCCGTGCGCGGGCGACAGAGCTGTTGCAGGCCGTGGGTTTGGCAGAGCGCCTGCACCACTACCCGGTGCAGCTCTCCGGCGGCGAACAGCAGCGGGTCGCGTTGGCGCGCGCCTTTATGCTGGATCCGCCGATCGTGCTGGCGGATGAGCCGACCGGCAATCTCGATTCGCGCAATGGCGAGCACGTTCTCGATCTGCTGCTGCGACGCAATCGTGACGCAGGCACGACGCTGGTGCTGGTAACGCATGATCCGCAGCTCTCCGAGCGCGCCCAACGCCGCATCGTGCTGCGCGATGGGGCAGTGATCGAAGATGAAATGCAGGGCGGAGAACTGGTGTCCACGCCGGCGCGCCCGGA
The DNA here is from genome assembly GCA_963830635.1 of uncultured Acidobacteriaceae bacterium. Classification (GTDB taxonomy): domain Bacteria; phylum Acidobacteriota; class Terriglobia; order Terriglobales; family Acidobacteriaceae; genus CAWHMN01. The sequence continues at coordinate 93,213 of CAWHMN010000001.1, forward strand.
CCGAGCGCAGGCAGATCGGAAGCACCGATGAGCCGCCGCGGGCTGAGTTGGGGCTCCGCCCTGCGCATTGCGTGGAGGGAGTTCCACGCCGCTCCGGCGAAGTTCCTGTTCGTCATCGTGTCCGTCGCGATTGGAGTGGCCGCGCTGACGGGGGTGCGCGGCTTCACCGAATCGTTCGAACGCACCTTACTGGCGCAGGCCCGCACCATCATGGCCGCCGATGTCTCCGCGCGCATGTTCCGCATGCCTTCGGGAAAGGAGACGCGGGAGCTGGATGCCCTCAGCCGCTCGGGCGTCGAACACACGGTGGTCACGGAGATGGTGTCGATGGCCTCGACGCCGACAGATCCGATTCCGCTGCTGGTCACGCTCAAGGCGGTCGATCCGGGCAAGTATCCCTACTATGGCTCGTTCGAACTGGACCCGCACGCGCAGCTCGCGACTTTGCTGACGCCGCAGAGCGTGGTAGTGGGCGAGGACCTGCTTATTCGGCTGCATACGCGCGTGGGTGATTCGCTCAAGATCGGCAATACGCGCTTCCGCATTGCCAGCGTGATCGTGCGCGAGCCGGACCGGATGAACTCGACCATGGGACTGGGCCCGCGCGTCCTGATCACCCGGCAGGGACTGGCGGCCAGCGGCCTGGTGCAGCCGGGAAGCCGCGCCGGTCAGCGCTTCCTGTTTCGGCTGGACCCGGCCAGGACGAGTGTGAACGAAGTACGCGCGAAGGTGGAGAAGATCCTGCCGGAGGCGCAGGTAATGGACTTCCGCGAGGCCAACCCGGCGCTGACGCGAGGGCTGGACCGAGCGACCAGCATGCTGAGCCTCATCTGCCTGGTAGCCATGGTGCTGGGCGCGATCGGCGTAGCCATGGCGATGCGCGCGCATTTGGAGCAGCGGATGGACATCCTCGCGACCATGAAGTCGATCGGCGCGCGATCGTCGGACATCCTGCGGATCTACCTGCTGCAAACCCTGTTGCTTGGCTTGGTTGGCGGAGTGGTGGGTGTGCTGGCGGGCTTTGGGGTTGAGTGGGTAATGCCCGGCCTGGTGGCGAAGCTGCTGCCGCTGAGGGCGACGCTGCACGTGCCGGTTCGCGCTGGACTTGCCGGGCTGGGTACCGGCATCCTGACGACGCTGCTCTTCTGCCTGCCGCCGTTGCTGGATATTCGCCGGGTGAAGCCGAGCCTGGTGCTGCGGCGTATGGTGGAGGCGCCGGCTGATGAGAGCCTGGCTGACAAGTGGCGGAAGCGGCGCGCGCAGTGGGTCGCGACCGTGATCATCCTGGTGGCGCTGGCAGGCATCGCCGCGGCGCTTACCAGTTCCGTGCTGGTAGCGGAGTGGTTCACGGGAGCGCTGTGCGCGCTGCTGCTTTCCATCCTGCTGCTGGCGGCGATCACGCTGCGCGTACTGCGTGGAGCGCTCGCGAAGACGCGCCTGCATCTGCCCTCGGCGGTGCGGCATGGCCTGTCGAATCTCTACCGCCCGGGGAACCAATCCGCCGCGGTGCTTACGGCGCTAGGCGTGGGCGTGATGCTGATCCTCGCGGTCTTCCTGATGCAGAGCGCCATCCTACGCGATCTGCAGACGACGCTGACGGGCGGCCTGCCGAACGTTTTCCTGGTGGACATCAGCAGCGAGGAGCTGGCCGGGGTACAGGCATTGATCGGCAAGCAGCCCGGCGTGCATCCGCCGGTCGAGACGCTGCCGGTGATCTCCGCGCGGCTGCAGTCGATCGATGGAAGGGACGCAGACGCGCTCAAAGTCGAGAACTTCCCCAAGCATCTGCTGCAGGCGGTCACGCTCACCTGGTCGGATAAGGTTCCGGCCGGCATCAAGGTGCACCAGGGCACATGGTGGAAGGGAAGCGAGGGACAAGGCCTTGCAATCTCCGAGCATCTGGCGAAGCGACTGCACCTGAAGCTTGGCTCAAGCGTCATCTTTAGCTCAAACGAACGCATTATTCCCACGCACGTAGTCGCGATGTTCGCGAACGATGGCCAGCACGTCTACGGGCGCAGCGAGTTCATCTTGCCTGCCGGTGCGTTGCAGGGGCTGCCGGTGGTCTGGTACGGGGCGGTGCGCATCGACACGCCGCGCATTCCGGAGATGCAGCGGGCGCTCTTCACTGCGTACCCGACGGTGACCGTGATCAACATCGCGGATGTTCTCGATACGATTCAGGCGGTGGTGCGGCAGATCACCATCATCGTGCGTTTCCTGGCGGCGTTCTCGATCCTCTCGGGTGCGGTGATTCTGGCGTCGAGCGTGGCCAGCACGCGCTTCCGCCGGGTGCGTGAGGTGGTGGTGTTGAAGACCCTGGGCGCACGCCGCGGACGTGTCTCGGCGGTCTTCGGCGTGGAGTTTGCGGTGCTGGGACTGCTGGCCGGCATGGTCGGCGTGGTCTTCGCCAACGGCCTCTCCGGCATCCTGCTGCACAAGTTAGAGGTTGTGTACCGGCTGCAGTGGATAGCGAGCGCCGCGGCCGTGCTCTTGACCGTAGTGCTGGCGGTGGTCACGGGCTGGCTGGCCAGCTTCCGCATGCTGGGACAGAAGCCGCTTGAGGTGCTCCGGGAGGAGTAGAACCTTTGGCGCGAATCCTCGCAGCGGGCTGGTCTTGCTATGGATTCGTCCCTGCGCTCCTGAGAATGACGGGCGCTCCAGTACGCCGTAGCTTAGTGGGCGGCCTCTGGGCGGAGCTGCGCGTCCGTGGGCTCCGGGTCGGGGGGCTCCGCGTCGGTGGGCTCCGATGGTTCGGACGGGTATGGCTCGTCGCCCGGTTCTGCGACGTAGGAGTCCGGCGGTGCATCCGGGTGAGCCCACTTGCGCGCCATCACCGGCACCAGGAAGAGCACGGCAAACAGCGTGGTCACCGTGCCGCCGACCACCACTCGCGCCAGCGGCTGCTGCGTCTGCGAACCAATACCCGATGCGATCGCAGCCGGGAACAGGCCGAGCCCCGCGGCCATGCAGGCCATGACGATCGGCCGCATCTCGTCCAGAGAGCCGAGGAAGACGCCGTGTTCGCGGCCTTTGCGGTGCTGCATGTGTCGCAAGCCGCCCAGAAACACAACCGTGCAGAGGGTGTTCAGGCCCAACAGCGATGTGAAGCCCACGGCAGCGGAGATACTGAACGGCGTGTGCGTAAGCGCGAGTGACAGGATGCCGCCGATGGCGCCAAAGGGGAGCGTCGCCATGACGATGAACGCGTCACGAAATGATTGGAACAAGAGATACAGCAGCAACAGGATAATGGCCAACGACAGGGGAACGATGAAGGCCAGCCGGCGGAGTTCCTTCTGCAGACTGTCGTACTCGCCCGCCCAGGTGTAGGTATAACCGGCGGGGAGCTTGATCTGGCGCGACAACTCGTCTTTGAGCTGTTCAATGGTGCTCTTCAGATCGCGGCCGCGCACGCTGAACTTGATGGGGATGTAGCGGCGGCCGCCTTCGCGGTAGATCATGAACGCGCCGTTCTTCAGCGTGACAGTGGCGACGGCGCCGAGCGGCACCTGGTTGCCATCCGGCGTGGGTAGCAGAATCTTTCGAATCGCGTCCGGCGTGTCGCGGTAGTCCTTGCCATAGCGCACGGCGAAGTCGAAGCGGCGTTCGCCCTCGATGATCTGCGTGACCGCCGCTCCGCCGACCGCCGCCTGTATGGCGTTATTGATGTCCGCCGCCGCGATGCCATAGCGCGCCGCGAGGGCGCGGTCGATGGAGATCATCAGGCTGGGCTGTCCGTTTACGTCGAAGACGCCCACATCCGTGACTCCCGGGATGCTCCGCATGATGCCGGCGATCTTGTCCGCAGTATTCGTCAAGGTGTCGAAGTCGTCGCCAAAGAGCTTGAGCGAGTTTTCTCCCTTGACGCCGGACATCGCCTCTTCCACGTTGTCCTGGATGTTCTGTGAGAAGTTGAAGTCGATACCCGGAAATTGCGAGAAGCTCTTCTGGATGGAGGAGATCAGGGCGTTCTTGTTGCGGCCGAAGCGGGGGCGCCACTGGGCGGCCGGATTGAGATCGGCGAGGAATTCTATGTTGTTGAAGGTGCTGACGTCGGTACCGTCGTCGGGGCGGCCCATCTGCGAGAGCACCTGGCTGACCTCAGGATATTGGCGCAGCGTGCCGCGAATCTGGTCGGCAAGCTGAGCTGACTGCGGGAACGAGATGTCCTGCGGCATGGTGGCGCGGATCCAGAGATTGCCCTCCTCCAGGGCGGGCATGAACTCGCCGCCGGCGCGTGAAAACGCGAACAGCGCGATCGCCAGGGCCACGCCGGCGATAATCCACACCAGCAGAGAACGCCGCAGCGCGAAGGTGAGCATGCTTTCATAACGGGCGCGAATGAAGCGGATGAGCCAGGTGTCTCGGCTGGAGACATGTTTCGGCGCCGAGACAAAACTGAGCACCGGCGCGAAGAGAAAGGCATAGAGAAGCGCGCCGACGAGAGCGAAGCCGTAGGCCTCGGACATGGGGCCGAAGATCTTACCCGGAACCCCTTCCATGGTGAAGAGAGGAATGAAGGAGACCAGGATGATGATGGTGGAGAAGAGCACCGGGCTGGCCCCGGCCGTCACCCCGCCGATGATCAGTTCGGTGAGGGTGTCCCCGGCCTTCCGGCGGCTCAGCTTGCGGTAGACGTTTTCCAGGATGATGATCGACGCATCCACCAGAATGCCGAAATCGATGGCGCCGATGGAGATCAGATTGGCTGAGCTGCCGGCAAGCACCATTAGGCTGAACGCGAAGAGCAGCGCAAAGGGAATGGTGAGCGCGGCGATGGCGGTGATGCGCAGATCGCCCAGCGTGACGAAGAGCACCAGCGTGACCAGGAGCATGCCCATCAGCACTAGGTGGCGCACCGTGTGGGTCGTGAGGTTCACCAGTTTGGTGCGGTTGTAGATGGTCTTGATCTGCATGCCGGGCGGCAGCAGGTTGCCGGTGTTCAGCTCGTGGATCTTTACCTTGAGCGCGGCCAGCGCGGGCAGCGACTGCTCGCCTTTCTGCAGCAGCACGATGCCCTCCGCGATGTCGGGGTTCTCGTTGTAACCGACCTTCCCCAGACGCGGCAGATGTCCTTCCTGCACCGTAGCGACGTCGCGCAGCAGCACGGGCGTACCGTTGCGCTCAGCTACCACGATGTTGTTCATATCCTGCAGGGACTTGAGCAAGCCGATGCCGCGCACGTTGACGCTCTGGCTGCCCATCGTCATGTAGTTGCCGCCGGCGTTCGCATTACTGTTCTGAATGGCGTTGACTACCTGGGTGGTGGTGACGCCGGCAGCCAGCAGCTTGTTGGGATCGATCTCCGCCTGGTATTGACGCGTGGTGCCGCCGAAGGTGGCTACGTCGATGATGCCGGGAACCTGCTTGATCTCCCGGACGACGAACCAGTCCTGCTCCGCCTTCAGTTCATTGAGACTGTAGCCGGGACCGATGAGCTGATAGCGATAGATCTCCCCGACCGGCGATTCGGGGGAGAGTTGCGGCTGCAGGTTGTTGGGCAGGGAGATGGACTGCAGACGATTGAGCGCTTCCTGCCGGTCGATGAAATAGTTGGTCCCGAAGTCGAAGTACACCTTCACGTCGCTCAGCCCGAAGATGCTGATAGAGCGGATCTCGGTGAGCTTCGGTGTGCCGTTGAGCGCGGTCTCGACCGGGATGGTGACCTGCTGCTCCATCTCTTCTGCGGACCAGGCGGGGTTCTGCGTGATGAATTCCACCATGGGCGGCGATGGATCGGGATAGGCTTCGATATCCAGCCGGGAGAAGGCGAAGATGCCCGCGGCCAGTGCGGCGACAAACAGAATGAGGACGATGGTGCGATAACGCAGAAGACCGGCGACGAATGCCCGCATGCTTATTCGGCTCCCATCCCGCGCAGCAGCTCGGAGCCGACGCCGACCACGCGCTCTCCATCTTTCAGGCCACCGACGATCTCGACTGACGTATCGTGCGCCGCGCCTAGCTGTACTTCCCGGCGCTGGTACTTGCCGTCGGCGGTCTCCACATAAACGAAGGTGCTGACGCCATCGCGGATCACCGCGGTGGACGGTACGACAATCGCGGTGCGGTTTTCATTCGTAACGGCCACCGTGGCGTACATCTGAGGCTTGAGCAGGTGGCGTGGGTTCGGCAGCACGACGCGAACCTTCAGCGTGAGTGTTTGCGGGTCTACGGCATCGGAGATGTTACTTACAACTCCGTGATAGACGACGTCGGGATAGCCGTTGACGCTTACATCGACCGGCTGTCCGATGCGCACTGCCTTCACATCCCGGGGGAAAAGATCGGCAACGACCCAGATCGGATTGACGTCAGCGATGGTGCCGATGGCCACGGCATTGTCGAGCGACCGCTGCAGTTCGCCGCTGGCGGTGTTCACGTCCAGTACCACGCCCGCGATAGGGGAGCGCACCGCGACCAGATCCGTGGCGTCCGTTTCGTTGTAGCCGAGGATGTGCAGGGTGCGTATGGTGCGCGCCAGCTCGGCGTGGTCACTGGCATCGATCGCCGCCAGGTCGTCGTAGTCCTTCTGCGCCATGACCTCGTGCTTCAGCAGCTCGCGGGCTCGATCCAGTTGCAGGTCGGCGCGCGCGGCTTCGATCTTGGCCTTATCGTAGTCGGACTTGGCCTGCGCCAGATCGCTGCTCTGCAGCATGGCGATGGTCTGGCCCTTCCGGACCTCCTGGCCGGGCAGCACGCGAAGCGCGAGCACGCGGCCGCTGATGGGCGGATAGATCTTGACGACTGTGGTCGGGTTCGCCTGTATTCGCGCGGCGAGCACCAGTTGATCGTGCACCTGCTGCGCATGCACGACGACGGTATCGAGCACGCGAACGGCCGGCGCCGGTGTGTCCGCAACCTCCTGCTGCTCCTGTTTGCAGGCGCTCAGCGGCAACAGCAGAAGCGCCGCAGCAAGGGCAGGAAGAAGCGTGGGGGGCAGAGTTCTGAGCAACCGCATCCCGTCTTGTCTCGGTGCTGAACCTGCGTGCTTCGGCTGCAACGTCATGCGGGGCATTCTCGTTTTCATGGAACGATCTCCGTGGCGGCAGCGAAGCTCACCTGGTGAAGGCTGAGCCAGACCTGCATGTTGGCGTTCAGTGCATCCAGATTGATCTGGCGGTAGTCCTCGAGCGCGTTCAGGTAATCCAGCAGGCTGGTGCCGCCGCGGCGATAGCTGAACTCCAGGTTGTCGCGAACCTCTTTGGCCTCATCCAGGTAGTGGCCGTTGTAGCGGCGCGCCAGCGAAGCGGTATCCTCATACGCTACCCAGGCCTGGTCGACATCCGTGACCACCTGGTTGCGCGCGGCAATCTCCGCAAAGCGGCTGGACTGGGCCTCGTACCTGGTGCGTTCCTTCTCACCCTGGTTGCGGTCGAAGATGCGCAGGGGGATCCCGAGTTGGAAGCCGGCTGAGTTGGCCGTGCCCGCGCGGTCGTATTCGCCTTCCAGGGTGGGATCGGTGGTGCCGTTGGCATAGGCGAATTTCACGTTCGCGTCAGCCAGGATTACGGATTGCCGCGCCGCCTGGTAGTCGGGACGCGCCGCCAGCGCCTGCTGTTCCACCTGCGGCAGCGTGGAGGGTATATCCGGCGGCGTGAGCACACCGGTGATGTCGAAACCGGGCTGCGGGCGATCGTAGCCAAGCAGGGTCTGCAACTGTTCGGACGACTGCACCAGCGTCGTGTGGGCGACGTCGTAGTCGGATTCGAACTGCGCCAGTTGCAGATCGAGCCGCTTGAAATCCGTGGCGCTGATATCGCCGACACGCAGGCGTTCCCGGCTCAGATCGACGGTCTTGCGGTAGTCATCCAGGTTCTGTTGCGCCAGACCGAGGCCGCCCTTGGCGGCCAGCATCTGCGTGAAAGCAGTCTTCACGGCGAGCACCGTCTGCCGTTGCTGGTCGTTGAACTGGCTGCGCGTAACGTCTGTTGTAGAGCGCGCGATATCCAGCCGCCAGCGGCGCTTCTGCCCGCGCTCGAAAAGGCGCGATACCTGGCCGGCATAGAAGTACGGGTTATTCGACTGCGCTCCCAACGTGATGTCCGATCCCACGAGGTTGAAGTTGGGATTCTGGCGCAGACCTGCGGTGATCTCGGTCTGCTTGGTGGCCGTTACATGAGCCTGGCCGGAGAGGAGCGCGGGATTGTGCGCCCGCGCGACGTCCAGCGCCTGTTGCAGGGTGAGCGGCGGCGGAGATGCAGGTCCGGGCACAGGATTCTGCGCCAGCGCCATGCCCGTCGATATCAGGAAGGCGCAGGCGAGGGTAGATCGCTTCGTCATGCAGGTATCTCGTTTACGCAGGACGTTACCGGCCTGCGGAAAGGCTTAAAGAAAGGGAAGAACAAGGTCGGCGAAGTCCACCGCACGCCCGTTCATCGGATGGCGATGGGAACACCAACCAGATGCGGCTGCGCAGGAAACGGCTCGCCAGACCGGCTGAAAAGCGACCGGGGAGTCCTGCGGTCTAGCTGAACAGAGTGCGGGAGAAGGGCGGAGGCCGGTTCTCGACCGCGGGCGCTACGCCGTCGAGCGGCACCTGCCTGCGGTCATGCGTCAGCAGCGCGAGCATGCGCGCCGCGGAGATCTGCGGGGGCAGCAGTCCATGCATCCAGCCGGGCAGCGCGGACGCCACCGTGACGGTCTGATGGAGGAAGCTATGGACCGCATCGATGCGCTGCGGGTGCTCCGTCTCGGCTGCGGCCTGGCAAGCGGCAAGATCATCCGTGAGCGAGATAACGGGGAAGAGCAAGACAAGGAGCAGACACAAGGCGATCACCTGGGTCTGCCGGTCAGAGAAAAATGCGGGTCTGGACGCACGGTGTGATTGCTTGGTAGCCGCAGGCTCGGCGCCCCCCATCGTCCAGAAGACGACCAGGACGCAACAAACCAGCAGCCACACCAGATTGAGCAGACATTCCATGCGTTTGCGCGATTGTAAATCAGACGTTCCGGCGCGAGAAAAAGCCGCAGTGTTGGTAGTGGGTCAGTTTGAATCCACAGGCTAGGGCGCTTGAATCATGGCTGAGCGGAAGGAGGTTGCGGGGGAAGAGCCAATTTACGTCTCACCCATGGGAGCCACAAATCCCGCGACACTATAGAACCTATAATCGTTCCCAATCCCAGTATGACCTTAAGCCAAGTTTTGATCTCTGTTCTGTCGTCCTTCAATCCATCTAAATCTCTCCCTTCGTCTTTTTGCTTATCTTCCACATTTTTCACTCGGTCGCCGATTCGATCAACTTTGCTATCGATGCTGTCGAGACTTTTCTGGAGTCCCATGTGCTCCTGATACTCGAAGGCGGGCACTTCCGGGACGCTTTGCACGGGGGCAGGCGTACGAAGTTGCAGCGGCTGTATCCTTTGTGGCGGTGAGATGGTATTGCCGTGAGGAGACGTGAGGGCTCCATTAGTGATCTGTTGATTGCCCCCTGTTGGATACTGGGCTTGGAAAAAGAGCCATAGTATAAGCGCAACCATTGCTTATTTCTTCACAGGGTTCGGCTGCTGGGCAGGATTAGCAGGTGCAGGGGCCGGTTGGGTAGGCTTCGTCGCCACAGTCAACATCTCACGGGCTCTTGCACCCTCGATCACAGCGTCAACGTCGGCTTTGGGCAGCAGCCGCGCGAGAAGGTTGAGTTCTCCTTGGTGAAGGTCCATCACATTGAACCCGTTGGAGACAAGCTCATCTGTCTGAAGGTGATGCGACAATAAGCGGTAGAACCCGGCATCCCCGGCCGATATGGCGGGTGTTATGCCGGTCAATCTGACGCCGTTATAGACGGTGGTTTGACCGGGTGCGAGAGCGGGAGGTCCCGCAGGAGGTGCGGTCTGCGGCTGCTGGCCTGGCGCTTGCTGGCCTGGCGCTTGGTCGGCTATCACGATCTGATCCAGTCGCGGCGAGACGAGCAGCCCTATTCCAATACCAAGGGAAAGGACGATCAAATTGATGGCTGATGCAATAGCGTATTTCATTGACCTCTCCTGATGCCTGTATACGATTATCACAGGCGCGACAAGTTGCCACCGTAACGATGGTTTCCGCTTCGGCCAGATTCTTGGCGTTTTTTGTATGACAACCCCGCAGATGGACCGCTTTATGCCGCTTGCCTCAACCCGTCCAGAATCGACTTCGGCTCCAAGAGGCTGACCATTTCCTCAATTGTCCAGACGTGATTGCTGAGGCCCGCTTCCATCGCGGGGGTCACGCGTAGCGTCTGATGCACCCGGCAGAAGTTGTAGTACATGAAGTAAATCGCCAGCATGTGCTCATGGTTTTCCAGCTTCTTTGAGAAGCCATTCGTCAGGCGCGTAAACCGGCGCATGGACATACGCATCGTCAAATTCTGGCGCTCCACGTAGGACGTGCTGATGTGCTTCGGCGCGGGATTGCCGGTTACGACCTTGATCTCCGTCCCGATGAACTCACCGGGGCTGTAGCGCGTGTCCGGCGCGTTGGGCGAACCGTACACCTTTATCAGCATCGCGTAGTCCACGTCCATACCGAAGGCACCCTCGACGGCATCGGCATAGACCTTGTGCCCGTCTGTGGTGATCTGTACGCGAGTGGCTAACCGCGATGCCAAGTCCTCCATAAATGTCATTCCCCAGCTTGCATCCCGACCGCCGCAAAGGTAAGAGACGATGAGCTTGGAATCCGCGTCCAGCGCTGTCCAAGTCCAGAGGCTCCCAGCGCCTTCAGCCTTCTGTTCGTCTGAAATGTTCTTGTCTTTGCCGTAGCAGAAGGACCACACCTCGTCGCACTGCACCCGCTTGGACCGCACGTTGCGGACATGCTCATCGTGGTAGGCAGCGCAGCCGCGCCCCATATCGGCCAGCAGCTTAAGCACTGTACCCTTAGCAGCCCCCGTCATCCGGCAGGTGCTACGGACACTGTTCCCTTCTACCAGCGAGGCCACGATGCGGGAGCGGTCGGAGATGCTCAAGCGATTCATAATATCTGCATTATGCTTGAGCGGTCATGCATTGTAAAGCTCTTTGTTGTAAGTCTCCTGTACTAGTTTTCCACATCTACAACAGTTTTGCCATTTCTTCGCGAACAGATATAAGAGCGGGAGCGACATGCTCGCATGTACACTAACAACATTCAGTCTGACGGAGGGAACATGGCACACCCCTTAAGGCAAGCTGTCGTAGAGCTGGAAGGCAGAATTCGCGGCATCACTCACAAGATTGACCAGATGCTGGCGACGCGGGCCACAATGGAAAGTACCATTCAGCACCTTCAAAACTTTATCGATGAGGACGAGAGGAGTCCGGACCGCCAGGTTGTCCAAGGCTGGCTTGATAGCGCTGGCTCGATGGGTTCTCTGGAAGAAGCTCTAGCGTCTCCTTCAAATAAGGCATGGGAGGTAGCAAGGGATGTGCTTCATGCGGCAGGTAAGCCACTGACGGTGCCGGAGATCGATGCGGCACTAGGTTCCCGGCCTGGGAAGCCAACCCGCGACAGCCTGCGAATTTCTATGATCAGGCGTACAGATGTTTTCCAAAACATTGGCGGGGGTGCGTACGGACTTGTCGGATGGAACGTGCTGAAACCGGGACTGGACGAGTGGGCCAATCCGGGAGCAACCGAAGGAGCCGCCGTAGCGGCCCCTCAGGTATGACGGGACGCCTTGAGAGATGCATCTGTCGCGGCTGGCACCGCGACCGAGCCACTCCTCAGGCTAGAAGGGGGAAGCATGGTCGTTATGCTCTCCTTCGTTGTAAGCGGGATTCTGGGAGCAACCCCAGGTCCCATCGCCGTGGCGTGCGCCGTGTCTGTAATGAACGGTGCCGCCATACGGCGGTCCAGCACTTCTGCGTACAAGCGTATTATACGCGGAGTATGAGGCGCTAGTGCCTAGTAGTAACCTCTTTTGCGCGGTCCTTAGGCCATCGGGCAAGGGCTGCATCTCTGGCAATCTGAGTTCGCCGCTCTGGCGTCAACTGCTCAGCCCGAGCCTTACCGCCCTTTAGCCCTCCGCGCCTTCCCAGCGAGACAGCGGCAGGGTCCTTCTGTGTCGGCTTGAGCGGTTCACCTATGGCACTCTCTACGACCCTGAGGGCGTTCTGTGCGAAATCGGCCTTGCTTGAGCGGTTTGGCATACCCTAATGATGCACACGGGCGATGCCAGATTCAAGCGCATAGCCTGTGGATTCAAACTGACCCACTACCGCAGTGTTGCACAGATTGACCGAATCTGCACCTGCCCTTACTATGTGAATGGAGCGGCCGGTTCCCGCTTTCCACTCGCATTGCCCCCTCGTTCAATGGTAGGACAGCTGCCTCTGGAGCAGCATATCGGGGTTCGAATCCCTGGGGGGCAACCAAACAGCCACTTCTCCGCTTTTCTCCCGGACCTCCTCGCTCAGTAAATTTGTTTGTAAATAGCGAATGCGTCGCGATTCGGGGTCGTAGGCGTGTGCTTCGAACGAGAGCGATGGGTGAGACCGAGCATCAGGCCATGCCGGCCCGGTCCGATCTAGCGAAGACTTCACAAGGGACTGGTAAATCTGCCAGCCGGGAGACGTCTGATTTTTGCGGGTTGGCATCGCACGCTCCTGAGGAACAACCACTCCTTGAGCGCGACGAGTAGGAGCCACTCGTAGGCCTGGCGCATGTAGCGCGATGCGCTCACTCGTGGCAACTTTTTCTTGCAGAACCTTGTGGTTACTTTGGGTTTTCTTCGAGAGATACGATGCCATCTCGAAGGGCAACCAAGCGTCTCTTCCGCGCCTCTCTACATAAGTTATCGCTCACTGCCGGTATGGGCCTGGGTGTCGCGAAAGCTGCTCTGATGGATCGCGAACGAGAGGCCTCGGGGTCGTGAGCAGTGGCAACTTTTGTCAACTGTTTTCTTGGCGCGAATCTGTCCGACGTAACGTTCTTCCCCATTACGGGAAATTTCGGGGCAAGGATGAATTTCTGTTGACGGTCTTGGGGTCCGGTCGCACAATCGTATGGGTTACTGATTTTCATTTGGTTAACAGCTTCCTTGAAAACGTTTGAGGATTCCCCCCGCAATGAAAGGTTTCTAAAAATAGAGCGAGGCGAGAGAGTGAAACAATCAGTTCAGGCACTTTCACAGTGCCCTTCTTCATTTAGGCTGCTGGATACGCCCATTGCCGCCTATACATTTTCTGCCGCTATCGAAGAGGTCTCGAGGTTTGTTCGGACCCGGAGCCGGACCCGGCTCGTCCATTTCACCACGGTGCACATGCTGATTGAGGCCGTGATGAACAAGGAATTCAGTGCGATTCTGCAGTCAGCAGATTTGAACTTCCCCGACGGCATGCCGCTGGTCTGGCTAGGCCGCCGAGGGGGGAACGACGCAGTCTCCCGCGTATGCGGGCCCGAATTCATGCCTGCCTTCTGCAAGCAAACCGCGCACTTGGGGTATCGCCATTTCTTCTATGGCGGAGCTCCCGGTTCCGCGGAAGCCGTCATTGAGGCGCTTCGGCGTGAGAGTCCTGAGATTCAGATTGCCGGTCATTACACGCCGCCCTACCGCCCCCTGACGGCGGAGGAAGACCGCGAGATCTGCGCGCGTATCAATCAAAGCGAGGCGGACCTGGTGTGGGTGTGTCTGGGCTGCCCGGCGCAGGAGAAATGGATTTACGAACACCGCGACCGGCTGAATGCTCCCGTGCTGCTCGCGGTCGGAGCGGCCTTCGACTTTGTCGCGGGGCGCGCACAGCGAGCGCCTAAACTGCTGCGTGAGAATGGATTGGAGTGGCTGTACCGCTTGGTCAAGGACCCACGCAGGCTGTGGCGGCGGTACCTCGTCTACAACGCCTTTTTCCTGTATCTCATGCTGAAGCAGGCTTACAGGGCAGGGGACCAGCCGATCACCGAAGACGCAATGCCGCTGGAGAGAAAACTGTCGGCTTGATCGCCCGAATACGCCCGTCCGGTCAGGCGCTGTCAGATCGGATCAGGTGGTCGCTTGTCCGTACTCGGGTAGCAATGGCGCGTCCGTGGCCTGCTGAGGCAGGCCACCGTCGTCTTGGAAGCCATCGAAGAAGGTGCGCCGGATAGCCCTCGCGGCTCGCTGCCTGACGGTAGCGCCCAACGGCAGCACGAACGTTACAACCCCGAGGCAGGTTGACCACCAGAAGATCTTGATAGGCGAGGAAGCCAGGATTGATTGCATGAGTCGTGCATCTTCGCTCAGCATACCTGCATTCACTCCGTTCTCAGTCATTTGACTCCGCCCTACAGGGGTTTTTAGAACACCCGTATCAATGTCTCGTCACAGAACGATGAATTACCTGCGAAGCATAGCGGGAGCCTGACAATCTCTCCATACAACTAACTGACCATTACTGCCCCCGGCATGGCTTGGAGCGCTTTCCTTTCGATATTTGGAGGTGCGGGCTGCCTAGGTTCGCGCCGGTGATCTCCTCTCCGTCCGCAGCAGCGTTCGTTCAACATACGTGAGCGTGCCCCAGGCAAGATTCTGCCGACAGATCGCCGGCTTACCCAGCGTCTCGGGCATGTTGATGGAGGTCCCAGATGCGAAAATGCGGGCAAAACGTGGAGAGGTCGTCTATATCAAAGCGACTGAATCCAAACGAGTAGTACCTTGCTGCTGGTGCCGATCGTCACTCGACACAGTGAAGATACGTGGGCCTCGGGCAGTTCGGCGGGTTATAGTTTTTGCAAGGGTCGCAAGTGGTCCTGGGCGGAGCAAGAAAGAACTTGCCTCCTGCCGGGTGCTGCTGATGCGTGTCCTCCGCACGGCTCACTCTAACCGTGCTCTTCGCCAAATCGTCGTTGCGCCGATCGGCGGGATACCATGATGGTTGACCTGAAACGAACTCTTAGCACGCAGGAGGCGGTGTGAAGCTGAAAAACGAGAAGGTAGTTGTCTGCGGAGCGGGCGGATTTATCGGCGGACATCTTGTACAGAGTTTGCTGGGGTCGGGCATCGACGTCATCCGGGCCGTTGACATCAAGCCAGTGGACGAGTGGTACCAGCCTTTGCCCGGGGTGGAAAATGTCCAGGCGGATCTGAAGCAGATCGACAACTGCGTCTCTGCACTGGCGGGCGGGACGGTGGTTTTCAACCTGGCGGCCGACATGGGCGGCATGGGCTTCATTGAGAACAACAAGGCGCTCTGCATGCTCAGCGTCCTGATCAACACCCACCTTCTGCTGGCGGCCAAGGATGCTGGCATCCGACGCTTCTTCTTCTCTTCTTCAGCCTGTGTATACAACGGCGACAAGCAGCGGAACGAGGATGTGGAAGCCCTGAAGGAAAGCGATGCCTATCCGGCGCTGGCAGAGGATGGCTATGGGTGGGAAAAGCTCTTTAGCGAACGCATGTGCCGCCATTTCGAAGAAGACTACGGCCTGCAGTGTCGCGTCGCCCGATTTCACAATGTATATGGGCCCCTTGGCACGTGGACCGGCGGCCGGGAAAAGGCGCCCGCGGCCATCTGCCGGAAGGTCATCGCGGCCAAGATGTCGGGCGATCATGAGATCGAAATCTGGGGTGACGGCAAGCAGACGCGCAGCTTTATGTACATCGACGACTGCACCAAGGGTTGCCGCATCATCATGGAGAGCGACATCCACGAGCCGATCAACCTGGGCAGCAGTGAACTTGTGACCATCAATCAGCTCGTCGATATCGCGGAGAGTTTTGCCGGCATCAAGTTGAAGCGCCGGTACAACCTGGGAGCGCCCAAGGGTGTCAACGGGCGCAACAGCGACAACACGCTGATCCAGAAGTATCTCGGCTGGGAACCATCGATCTCACTCCGCGAGGGTCTGAGAAAGACCTACGATTGGATCGAGCAGGAGATGTTGGCGGGAGCTGAAATGGAGCAGCCGCCGGTCCACGCCCGGTAGCTGTGTTCTGCGATCGAGAAGCGACGGATGCAGGGGCTGCGGCGCTCACGCGGCTCCTGCACGGCTACCGCTCTCCCATTCGAGCGTCCGCATCGCAGCCCCGGGTCCGCGCTCTCGATTCCAACCGAGTTGCCGCGGCACATCCGGCCGCTGAGCCACCGCGAACCTGTCTACGAGGATGAGGTCACCGGCGACACCCATGAAGATTCTGCTCTCGGCTTACGCCTGTGAGCCTCACAAAGGGTCAGAGCCCGCAGTCGGCTGGAATTGGGCACGGACGCTGGTGCGCCAGGGCCATGATGTTCACGTCATCACCCGCGGCAACAATCAACCTTCCGTCCAAGCGGCGATCGACCGGGAACAGCTTTCGCTCGCGGTCGCGTATTACGATCTTCCGGGATGGTGTCGTCGCTGGAAGCGATTGCCCGGCGGCCTGTACGTCTACTATCTGCTGTGGCAGATCGGCGCTTACCGCCTCGCCCGGAGATTGCAGGCGGGGCATGGCTTCGATCGCGTACACCACGTGACGTTCGCCTCCTTTCGGCTGCCCTCGTTGATGGGGTTTCTCGACATTCCCTTCACCTTCGGGCCTGTGGGCGGCGGGGAAGCGACACCTCCGCGGCTGCGCGCCGGTCTTCCTTTCAAGTCACGACTGATCGAACGTGTGCGTGATCTCGTGAACCGCCTCGCGGCTTTCGATCCGACGATGAACGCCACCTGGTCGCACGCGACGACCATCGCCTGCACGACGCCGGAGACGCTTGCCCGCATTCCCAAGCGCTTCCGCCAGAAGTGCGTGGTGCAGCCGACAATCGGGGTCGCGCCGGTCGAAGACGTTGATCCGAACGTCGAACGTCGCGCGGCGCATATGCGCCCCAAAGCGAGTTTCCTTTTCGTGGGCCGTCTGCTCTATTGGAAAGGGCTGCATCTTGCGCTGCGCGCGCTTGCCGAGGTCCGCCGCCAAGTCCCGGAGGTCCGGCTTCGGGTGATCGGAGAGGGCAAGGATCAGCAGTGGCTCGCGCGGGTCGCTGATGAGGCCGGAGTAGCCGACTGCGTCGACTGGATTCCATGGATGGCTCGCGAGGCGGTTCTCGGAGAATATCGGAATAACACCGCTTTCATCTTTCCCAGTCTGCATGACTCGGGCGGCCTGGTGGTACTCGAGGCTCTGGCCGATGGTCTTCCCGTGGTGTGTTTGAAACTTGGCGGACCGGGAACCCTGGTCAATGATTCCTGCGGTATCGTGATCGAAGCTTCGAGGCGTTCGGAAGATGAGGTGGTGGCGTCTTTGGCCGGTGCGATGATTCGCCTCGCGAAAGAACCGGCGCTTACCGCCGAACTCGCCGCGCATGCGGTGCTCCGCGCCTCAGAACTGAGTTGGGACAATACTGTACAGAATCTCTATCCGGTAGAACGTGTGACCGCCGCCGGCTAACTAAGCATATTTCCTCAGGATCCCTAAGACTTTACCCTGGATGGCGACCTGCGTGATGGGCACATAGATGGGTTCCATTTCGGCGTTGGATGGCTGAAGGCGGACCATCTCCCCCTCTATGTAATAGCGTTTCAGCGTAGTCTCGCTCCCCCGTACCAGCGCGACGATGATCTCGCCCTGGCGAGCCGTCTTGGCGCGCTCAATCAGCACGTAATCGCCATTGACGATATGCTCGTCACGCATCGAGTCTCCCCGGACCTCCAGCGCGAACACCTCCTTGCTTCCGACAATATCGCCCAAGGAGATGCTCTCCGCGCTCTCCACCCCCTCTACGGGAAGACCAGCGGCGATTCGCCCGATCAGGGGGAGCCGCTCCGGCTGGTGATCGCTTGCGTGCTGGTGCACGATGTCGATCGAACGGCTGCGATTATGGGCGCGCTCCAGCAGGCCCTTTTTCTGCAGATTGGTGATGTGCTTATGCACGGTCGCCAACGACTTCAGGTTGAGCCCGCGGGCGATCTCATCGAACGACGGAGAATAGCCATTGCGCTCCACGAAGTTGCTGATGAAATCGACTACCTCTTTTTGCCTGCGCGTCACGGACATAGCGCGAGTATAGCGAACAAATGGCGAATGAGCGAACAAAGATTCGCCTTTTTGTGGTTGCGCTTCCCAGTTTGGGCCAAGGCCGTGAAGAAGTTCCAAAGCGAACCAAAGGCGAAGAAAAGGCGTGACAAGTTATTGCCAAGACCCAGTGTTTGACGAGATCTTGGTTCTGCGGCAAAAACATCAGACCGCGAATGAAATGGAAATGGGGCCATGCACGATGAGAATTCTTCTGGCTGAACCGGATCAGGCGCTCGGAGCCTTTCTTTGCCGTAATCTCCGGGCCGATGGACATGACGTGTCCATGGTCCAAACCGGGGCTGAG
Source organism: uncultured Acidobacteriaceae bacterium (assembly GCA_963830635.1). GTDB lineage: Bacteria > Acidobacteriota > Terriglobia > Terriglobales > Acidobacteriaceae > CAWHMN01. The sequence continues at coordinate 111,441 of CAWHMN010000001.1, forward strand.
ATCTTGATGGAGGCGCAACGGCAGGAGTTCGATCTCTTGTTGATGGATCTTGAGCTCTCGCGGACCAGCGGCACCGACGTCCTTGAGGGCGTGCGCCAGATGGCAAATGGCATGCGCATCTTTGTTCTGGCGGCACGCGCTGCCGAAGCCGAGACCCGCATTGATTGTCTGGAGGCGGGCGCCGACGACTGCATGGCCAAACCCTTCGCAGTACGCGAACTCAAGGCGCGCTGCCGGGCTCTGCTACGCCGCCGGGAACATACCTCCGCGGTGCTCCGGTGCGGTGCTCTGGAGCTGAACCGTATGGAGCACTCGGTGCAGCGGGAGAACCAGACGGTGGCACTGACGAACAAAGAATTCGCGCTGCTTGAATGCCTGATGCTGAGCCGTGGGCGGTGCGTGTCGCGCGCTTCGCTGCTGGAGCGGGTGTGGAATACGGGCACGGATGGCAACGCGAATGTGGTGGACGTCTACATCAACTACCTCCGGCGGAAACTGGACACCGCGCCTGGCGGCTCGCTGATCCAGACGGTGCGCGGACAGGGCTACTGCATTGGCGAGGCCGTGGCGGCAACGATCCAATAACAGGCGAGCTTATTCCAAGCCCTGCAGATACATCAGAGCCAGCGCAGCAAACAGTCCCCAGGGGGAGCAATGGCAACAGCTTTGGTAGCAAGGGGTCATTCGGCGGCGGTCGCCATGTTGGTGAGTCCGGATGAGAGTTTCCGGGCACATCTGCGGAGTTCCTTGAGCGGGATGCGCTGGTCGATCCTGGAAGCCGGGGGCGGTGCGGAGGCGCTGATGCTCATGGCGGAAGAGTGCCCAAACGCCGTCCTGCTGGACTCCTGGCTGCCAGACCTGCAACTGGAGGACTTTGCGCGCGAGGTGCGCGATAACTTTCCCGCTGTGGAGATGTTTGCGGCTGACGGCTCAATCCTCTCCTCCGCCAAGGACGCCAGGACTTCGCGCCGCGGCGAGTTGCTGCATGCGTTGCGTAGTGCCGAGGGGCTATCCGCCCCCGGTCGTGAGGAGCCGCGCGGCGCCGGCCTGGAGCTGCTTCGGCCTGTCAGGCGCAACCGCACAGACCACGCGACCGCAGAGGACCATGAGATCAAGCTCCCGGAAGCGGACGTGGCCGCGCGCGCGTGCATGGTGAACGAAAGAAGCAATGTGTCCTCGTCTCTTCCGGAGTTTATCGGCACGCACCCGGCAATGCTTGAGCTGGGGCGGCGAATCGAACTGGTTGCCGCCAGAAAGACCCCGGTGTTGGTACAGGGGCCGACGGGAACAGGGAAAGAACTGGTAGCACGCGCGCTCCACAGATTGAGCGATCGCGCGAGCAAACCGTTTGTCGCACTGAACTGTGCCGCCATTCCCGAATCGTTGTTGGAAGCCGAGCTCTTTGGACACGCCCGAGGCGCCTTTACCGGCGCGGTGCAGCGTCGAGTGGGGCGGATCGAATCCGCGCAGGGGGGAACCCTCTTTCTTGATGAGATCGGCGAGATGCCGCTGGCACTTCAGTCCAAACTCCTGCGCTTTCTGGAGAATGGTGAGCTGCAGCGAGTCGGTGAAAACGAAGCTGTCTTCGTGGACGTGCGCATTGTCGCAGCAACTCATCAGCCGCTCGCCCGCCGCGCCCGGGAAGGCTCCTTCCGCGCCGATCTCTTCTATCGGCTGGCGGTGTTTCTTATCGCGACGCCGTCCCTCACGGAGCGTGTGCAGGATCTGCCGATGCTGGCGGAACACTTTCTGCAGAAGATGTGCGGGCCCAGTCTGAGCAAGCGCCTCTCCCCGGAAGCGCTCTCGATGCTGCAGGCGCATACCTGGCCGGGCAACGTGCGTGAGCTTCAACACGTGATCGAACGCGCCTGCATTCTGTCTGAAGGGCGGGTTGCCATCACGATGAGAGACATCGAGTTCAGTGAGGAACTCTAGCCGCGCTGCTTAGAACGATCTAAGAACAGCCGCCGTGCAGATGGCATCACGTTTGCTCTCACTCCTTGTGTCTACACGGCCTGTGACGCCAATCCTCAACCGGAACAGGAAGCGCAGAAAGGATCGACATGAACGTAAGCACACCGCTGGCAGATCAGCTCGGGCGCTACCTGGATCTTGCAACGGCGCAAGTGAAGGCGACGGCAGAGAACATGGCGAACATCGACACGCCGGGTTATCGCACGGTCGGCTTTGACTTCGATGCGGAGATGCAGCGCGCTCTTCGCGGTTCCGCATTGCCCAGCCCTGCTGGCGCGGGCCCCGGAGATGGATCGACCGACCGCCTGGCACCGCCGCTGAGCGAGGTGGACGGGCTGCTCGAACGGCCAGACGGAAACAACGTATCCATGGAGCGGGAGGGCATGCAGCTCGCCGAGGCGCAACTGAAGTTCCGTACCGGGCTGGAGCTGGCGAAACGTGAGTACACGCGGATTCTCGATGCAATCCACGCGGATGCGAAGTAAGCACGTGGGCAGGACAGGAGCGCGGTCATGAATCTGTTTGGCGTGATGGACGTGAGTGCCTCGGCGTTGACGGCGGAACGAATCCGGGCTGAGGTAACGGCTTCGAATATGGCGAACGCGGAGACAACGCGCACCAGCGCCGGCACTCCATACAAACGGCAGCACGTGGTCTTTCAGGCGGCGGCCACGGAGCCGGGACTTAATGGAATGCAGCTCCCGGAATCGGGCAGCTTCGCCAGCGTGTGGGGCGAGCACGTTGCGGGGCAGGTCACTGTGCCCGGAGGCGTGGAGGTCTCGGCCGTGGTTGAAGACCAGTCTCCCGCTCTCAAACGGTTTGATCCGCAGCACCCGGACGCCGACAAGGACGGATACGTTTCGTTTCCCAATATCGACCCCCTGACGGAGATGGTGGATCTGCTGGGAGCCACGCGAGCATACGGGCTGAACAGCTCAGCCGTGCAGGCGGCGAAGGGCATGATTACGGCGTCGCTCGATCTGTTGAAGTAGCGTCACACCGCAAACAGCACGCAAGCGCTAATGGCATGTAAAGAGGACAAGGAATGAGCATGCAGATCGCGATGAATTCCGCAGCATCGCTGGCAGCAGGCACGGTGTCATCCGGCGCCCCGCCTCAGGGAAGCGGCCAAGCCCCCTTTGCTGACTTGTTCAGCAACGCGATGAAGGAGGTTGGCGGCCTGGAACAGAACGCCACGCGTACCGTATCCGGGCTGCTGGGAGGAGACGGAACGGACATCCACGCGGCGATGATTGCGACGGAAAAGGCGGACATTGCCTTCGAGATGGCGCTTTCGTTCCGCAACAAGGCAGTCGGTGCTTATCAGCAGTTGATGGGAACACAATTCTAGAGGGGCTCGATTCTTCATGGACGCGCTGAAACCACCCCCACCCGGAAGAGCCCTCGCCTTGAGCCCTGCGCTTGCGCGTGCGCAGTCCGTGTTGTCGCAAGCGGGAGGCCGCTTCGCGGCGATGCCTGCCAGAAGCAGAACCTACCTCTTGGTAGCCGCCGGTGGCGTTCTGGTGTTGTGCGCGCTTCTGGTTTCGCTGGCGTTGAAGCCTAGCTGGCGGGTCCTCTACGCCGGCCTCGACCCGCAGGACGCCCGGGAACTGGGCACGGAGTTGACGGCTGCAAATATCCCGTTCGATGTCTCGCCCGACGGTACGGTGTTGAAGGTACCGGCGGAAGTGCTCGACAAGGCGCGCCTCGAGACCGCGACACGTGGCGGACCCAAGAGCGGAAGGATGGGGTTCGAGCTGTTCGACAAGCCGAACTGGGTGGGCTCGGAGTTCGACGAGAAGGTGAACTACCAACGTGCTCTTGAAGGCGAACTGGAACACACCATCGCCAGCATCGGTTCCATCCAGTCGGCGCGCGTGCATCTGGTGCTACCGCATGACTCGTTGTTCAGCGATGAACAAAGGGACGCCAAGGCATCGGTGGTGCTCAAGCTACGCCGGCATAGCTTGAGCGCGGGCGAGGCCGATGCGATTCGCAACTTGGTCGCGAGCGCAGTGGACAAGCTCAGCCCGAACGATGTGGTGCTGGTGGATGCAGATGGCCGCGTGCCGCTTGGGCCGAGAACGGCGGCCGCCGCACAAAGCGATCACGAGCAAATGCTCTCTGACCGGCTGGTGGCGACGCTTGAACCATTGGTGGGTGCGGGGAATGTCCGCGCATCGGTCAACGTAGATTACGACACGTCTACCGCCGACGAGGTAGACGAGACCTATGATCCGAATGGAACGGTGACGCTCTCCATGCAACGGTCGGAGCAACAGTCGGGAGACAAGCCGGCCGCGGCTGGCGTTCCAGGAACGGCAAGCAACTCCCCCAACGTGCAACCGCCGCTCTTTCCCACCAGCAAAGCCGACACCATGAGCGCCAAGCAGGAGAGCGGCACGTATGGAGCCTCCAAGCGGACCAGACACGTGATTGAATCTCCCGGCCGCCTGAAGCGGATCACGGCCGCCGTGCTCCTCAATGATCGTCTTGGGACCAGCATGGTGGGCCGCAAGACCACCGTGACGCGGGCGGCATGGACTCCGGAAGAGATGAAACGCATCATGGAGCTGGCGCAGGCCGCCATCGGATATCAGGCATCCCGCGGAGATGTTGTGTCCGTCGAAAACATCTCCTTCGGCACGAGTGACGATGCCTCGCCCAGCACCGCAGACCGCGTGATGCGCGTCGCCGGGTCAACAGACGTCTGGAAATATGCAACCGCTCTGGTTGCGTTGTTCGCGTTGATCTTTCTCGTGATCCGCCCGGCGACGAAAGATCTCCTGGCTGTCTCCGCACCCGCTGTCACGCCGGTGGAGACCATCGGGCAAACCTTCCGCGCGGTCGACGAGCCCGGCGGTGAGGTCGAGAGCGTAGGTGCATTCCCCGCTATGCATCGTCAGCCGATGTTGCAGCAGGTTGCCTCCATCGTGGATCAGGATGCGGAGCAGAGCGCGCGTCTGCTGCGGAGTTGGCTCAATCATGCGTGAGAGAGAATGAACATGGAAACGAGTACGGCCGAGCAGGCAGCACGACCGACACCGCCGATCATGGCGGAGCCCCAGGCGCCAGCGCCGCGCATCCGAACCCAGTTGCCCGGTGTCCGCAAGGCTGCGATTCTGCTCATTGCACTAGGGGATGAACTGGCTCAAAAGCTGCTCAAAAAGCTGCCGGATAGTGAAGTCGAGCGCCTGACAGGGGAGATTGCCGGTCTGGGCAGCGTTGCCCCCGACACCGTGCACCAGGTGGTGGAGGAGTTTCATCAGTTGCTGGAGACACAGCAGTACGTGTTGCGAGGAGGCCTTGAGTATGCGTCCAAGCTGCTGGTAAAAGCCTTCGGTCAGCAACGCGCGGATGCGTTGCTGGCGCAGGTGCAGAGGGTACAACAGGCCAACCAGGGTAACCTGGCGATGCTCCAGAAGGTCGATCCCCGGCAGCTGGGAAAATCACTCGATACCGAACATCCGCAGACCATCGCGCTGGTGCTTGCCCATCTGGACCCGCAGCGCGGCTCTCAGGTGCTGGCCAACCTGGGAGAGGATCAGCGCGTTGCCGTCGTACAGCGCCTGGCAGAGATGCGGCAGTTCTCGCCAGAGATGGCGCAGAAGGTTGCCGTGATCCTGCACCAGCGGCTGGAGAGCGCATCGGATTCCCGCAAATCGTATTCCGGCGTCCGGGCGGTGGCCGACCTGCTCAATGGTCTGGAGGCCGAAGCCGCGCGCAAGATTCTGGAGAGTGTGGAACAGGGATCGCCGGATGTCGCCATTCACATCCGCAATCTGATGTTCACCTTCGACGACCTTCTCACCGTTCCGGGAGCCAGCGTGCGCGAGATCATGGCGGCGGTGGACAAGCGGCAACTGGCCCTGGCGCTGAAGGGCACGAAGGAGGACCTGCGCGAGCATATCTTCAAAGCCATGTCCACGCGTGCGGCCGAATTGCTGAAGGAAGACATGGAGGTGATGGGGCCGGTGCGATCGCGCGATGTGATGCAGGCGCAACAGGAAATCCTCACACTGGCTCGCGCTCTCGAAGCGGAGGGCAAGATCATCCTCAAGCTGGAACAGGGCGACGGAATGATGATCTAGGCAATCAGCACGGTTTGAACGGGCATAGGGAGCCACATGGACGCTGAAATTCGCACACTGGAGTATCGCAACCTGGGCGCCAGGGCCGGCAAAGCGGGCGGAGTGCCGGCTTCGCTGCTGGCAGCCATCGGTGGCGTGGAAAAGGAAAGTGGGACGCCCGGTTTTAGCGCGCAGACGCAACAGGTTGTGCTGCTCGAAGGCAAGCTGGCCGAGTTGAGGCGGACACTCGAGGAGCGCAACACACTCCATGCGGAGGAGCTACGCGGATCACGCGAGGAGGCCTTGCGTTCGGCTGAGGCCGGCTATGCGGCGGAGATGGCGCGCGTTCGGCAGGAGGTACAGGACCGCATGGCGCAAACGCTCAGCGCGTGGGTGACGGAGCGCAACGCATACTTCGCTCGGGCGGAGGGAGAGCTGGTAAAGCTCGCGCTGGCCGTGGCTACGCGCATTCTGCACCGCGAGGCCAATATGGATCCGCTGCTGCTGCGGGGAGCAGTACGCGTTGCCCTGAGCCAGTTGCAGGAGGGGACGACAGCCACGATGCAGGTTCCAGAGCCGGATCTTCCAGCATGGCAGGCGTGGCAAGAGAAGTCGGAGGATGCGCGGCTATCGATGACCGTCGTGGGGGACAGCAGCCTCCACACCGGCGACTGCAGAATCGAGTTGGCAGCAGGGTCGGTCGATCTTGGCGTGCAGGCACAGATGGCCGAAATCGAGAGAGGCTTCTTCGACCTGCTTGCGCAGCGACCCGCGGCCGGAGCGTGAGGGCATGAGCGAGCTGAATCGCGAGGGATTTGGTTCCACTTCCAAGGACGCCGCCGGCCAGCATCTTCCGCTCGCCGGGTTGCGCGCCCTGCTGGAGCAGCGCAAGTCGTGGCGATGGGAGGGTCGTATTGTGGAAGCCATCGGGCAGAGTGTCGAGTCCAATGGCCCCCCCTGTTCGGTAGGGGAATGCTGCGAAATCGTGGATGGTGACGGGCGGCGATACGCGGCCGAGGTGGTCGGTTTTCGCGGTCATCATGTCTTATCCATGCCGTTGGGCAGCATCGATGGCGTGCGGTACGGCGATCGCATCGCAGCCGTGGGTGAGATGGCGCACTTTCCCGTCGGCCCCGGGTTGGTGGGGCGGGTTCTGAATGGCGTCGGCGCGCCAATCGATGGAGGGGAGGTGCTCCACGCGGCGGCGTTTGCGCCTGTACACGCGCCGACCCCCCGGCCGCTGGACCGCGTACCCATCAAGACGACCCTGCCGACCGGTGTACGCGCCATTGACGGTATGCTGACGGTCGGTCGGGGTCAGCGCATCGGAATCTTCGGCGGCTCGGGCGTGGGCAAAAGCACGTTGATCGGCATGATGACGCGCAATTCTGAGGCGGATGTGGTGGTGGTTGGGTTGGTGGGTGAACGCGGCCGCGAGGTAGCGGAGTTTCTGGAAGATGCGCTTGGGTCGGAGGGCCGCAAGCGCGCCGTGGTGGTTGTCTCGACTTCCGATGAGTCGCCGCTGTTGCGCATGCGCGCTGCGCTGGGCGCGACCAGTATCGCCGAATATTTCGCAGCGCAGGGTCAGCACGTCCTGCTGGTCTTGGATTCCCTCACGCGCTTCGCCATGGCCGCGCGCGAGGTGGGCCTGGCCGCGGGCGAGCCGCCGACCGCCAAAGGCTACACGCCGTCGGTTTTCAATAAGATCGCCAAGTTGGTGGAACGGGCGGGACAGTTCCAGACCGGCAGCATTACCGCGTTCTATACGGTGCTGATGGAAGGAGACGATCAGCAGGATCCGATCGTCGATTCGGTCCGGTCGTTTGTGGATGGACATCTCGTGCTGTCACGATCGCTGGCCGCGGAAGGTTGGTATCCACCCATCGAAGTCCTGGATTCAGTCAGCCGCCTGATGCCGGCCATCGTGACGGCCGATCATCGAAGGCAGGCCGGAGTCGTGCGCAAGATGCTCTCGGTGTATGCGCGCAGCGAGGACCTCATCCGCATTGGCGCCTACGAGAGTGGCGGAGATCCGGAGCTGGATCGTGCGACAGCGCTGCGTCCCGATATCCGCGCTTTTCTGCAACAGGATGCAAACGAACGTGTGCTCTTCGCCGATGTGCAGGCGTCCATAGCAGCCTTGGGAGCGTGACGTTTGCAAGGGTCTCTCAAACGCCTGACCGCGTTGCGGCAGTTACAGGAAGACGCTGAAAGCGTGGCCTTGGGACGGGCGCGGGCCCACCTTACAACTGTGGAGAGAGCTCAGGTGCGCGAGAGCCTGCGGGTGCAATCCCTTGCTGCGGCGGCGCATCAGCAGGTGTGCAGCGGTGATCGCATCGATGCGTGGGCCAGCGAGGTTGAGCTGGCGTTGGCGCCCACGCGCGGCAGGCGTCTGGCTGCGCTGGCGGAGACTGCGCGCCACCAAGCCCTGCACACCCAGACTGCATGGATGGAAACGCGTCGCCGCCGCATGGAAGTGGAGACTCTGCACCTCGCCGCGGAACGAGAGCGTCGAGCCCAGAGCGATCGCAAGGAGCAAAAAGACATGGATGAATGGTTCCTGCTGGGGCGGGAACCAAGGCTCTCCCGGAAGTAGGCATCGCCAGGTTTGAACGTGCGCAGGCAGAAGCGAGGATTCTGAGGCGCTTCTAAGAATGAGCTCCATCTGTGATTGGTTCATGGCATTGCGATTGCCCTACCGATGGTAAGGGAGGCGTATGCATACGGGCTTGCTGCAGGCTGATGGATCGACCGCAGGGAGAACAGCTCCTCCGCTGAGGTCGATTACGGGAGAAGCATCCGGAGGCGGCAAAGGCGTCACGCTGCCCGCCGGCGGATTTCCCGCAGTGCTTGGGGCGCTTACCTCTCAGCAGATGGCACACCTTACTCAGGCAGCGGAGGGGGCCGAAGCGCAAATCAGACAAGGGCGGGATACGTCGAGCGCTGCGCCGTTGAGGGGATCCAGCGATGACGAGGGGCCGCCTGTGGGCGCCATCCTCGTCGCCGAAGACGCGAGTCTATCCGGACGCCTGGCTTTCCGCGAAGTGTCAGGTGCCCTTGCTGCCCAAGCTGCTCCCGCCACGCCTCCGCCGCCACAAGGGACTGCGGAAGCCGATGCGGGACATGCCAAATCACAACACTCCCGCCCACGTAACGGCCTTGGTAAGGATGGATCGGTGGAGACGGAAACGCAGACGCATACCGCTCCATCGGCGGCAACTCCGTTCGCGTTGAGCCAGACCGGCACCGCGATCATCCCGGTCTTGCCCGTGCCAATCCTCACTCCGGTAGCGCCTTTGCCGTCGAAGCCGCAACCACTTCCGGGAATCCTGAAAGCGGCTGGAGCGGCGGGAACGCTGGCGCACGGGCGCGGTTCGACTGGTCCCGCGGCCGACGCGTTGGGGATGTCGGCAGCGCGAAATCTGGAGGAAAGTACGACGCTGGACGGCAAGTCCCTCGTTCCTGGCGAGGCGGCCATCAATCCTCCAAGTCCTCGCGGTGGCACTGCGCTAGTGCCGGCTGCACCTCATCGGGCGGCAATCGGAACGGCAATCGGAACACCGGCGGCATTGGACGAGAAAAGCGCCGGTTTGCCGGGCGCAAGGGTGCAGCCCTCCTCCTATGGACTGAATCGGGATGCTACGACCCCGGTGAAGTCAGGCGGCTTAGTGGGCCCGAGAACGCCCGAGGTCAAGACGGCGGAGTCATCTTTCGGAACGATTGCGATTGCCACAGCGCCTGCGGCGAATGCGGTGGGGGAAGCAGCGCTACCCATGCACGCCGGCCCCGGTCACGGCAACACTGCTATCGCGGCCGAGATAGGAGGCGCGCACGGCACAAATCAGTCAGGCAGCAGTGGGACATCACTGGCAAATGAAAACCCGTTTCATCGGCTTGATTCTCTGTCGCCGGATCCTTCGCTGCACCTGCGGTCACGCGGCAACATGATCGAGGCCGGAGTGGAGAGCGCCTCCTATGGCTGGATCGAAGTGAAGGCGACATCGAGCGCGGGCCTGGTGTCTGCTTCCATCCACGCGAACGATGCGATCGCGGCTCCTGCCATACAAAACCATCTGCAAGGGCTTTCGAACTTCCTTTCGGAGCAGGCGATTCCCATGCGCGAGGTGACGATCGGCGCCGGGCTTACGGGCCAAAACGGCGAGGGGCGCAATCACCACTCCGGCGGCAACGAAGAGCGGCAAGCCGGACCGGGAACCACACGTGCGCCGACGCCACCGGCCGTGACCAGTGCGGCTGAAGGAACATCTTCTTCCGTGATCAGCCTGCACGCGTAGTGCAGCGCCCGGTTTTAAGCGGTTTTCGAGCAAAGGAGAACGGGAATGCAGCCAGTCCAAAACACTCCATGGAGCACCGCGCCTGTATCGCCGGCGGACGCTTCCAGCACAAGTTCGTCTTCAACTCCAGCGGGCGCGGCGACCGTGACCGCAAACGACTTCCTCACGTTGTTGGTAACGGAGCTGAAGAATCAGGACCCAACCGCCAACACCGATCCGAATACGTATGTCAACCAACTGGTTCAGGTCAACAGCCTGCAGCAGTTGATTCAGATCAATCAGGACACCACACCACCTCCCGCCACGCAGACTCAGACACAGGGAGCCAGCAATTCGACGACCGCCGTCGTTCAAGCGGCATCGTAGACGCGGCCGTTGTCGCGAGCCGGCGACAACTGCCAAAGGCAAGATCGAACGCTGCGGGCGAGAGCCGCAGCATAGCCCACCTCAGGAGAAGTTATGCCTTCCTTTTCGATTGCACTTACAGGACTCGAGTCGGACAACACGTCTCTCAATGTCATCGCCAACAATATTGCAAACATGAGCACGACCGGGTACAAAGCGCAGACGGCCCAGTTCAGCAATCTATTTATGCAGCAACTCGGCAGTAACGGGGCTGGCGATCCGATCGCAGTCGGCACCGGTACGCAGGTTGCGGCCACCGAAACGGACTTCAGCGACGGTCCGGTGGACAGTACGGGCAGCGCCAGCAACGTTGCGCTGCAGGGCAATGGATTCTTTGTTGTGGACCAGGGCTCCACGCAGGAATACACGCGAGCGGGAGACTTTCAGATCGCTAACGATGGCAGCCTGACTACAACCGGGGGCGCGGCGGTGATGGGTTACCTGGCATCCGGGGGCGCGATCAATGTGGGCAGCGCGGTGTCTCCCATCGTATTGCCCATCGGCCAGGTGCAACCGGCAAAGGCCACCAGCAGCATGAGCATCGCCGCGAACCTGGATGCGACGGCGGCTGTCGGGACATCCGCGACCGCACCCATCGCGCTTGTTGACTCATTAGGAGTCTCGCACCAGGCGACCGTCTCCATGACCAAGACCGCCGCAAATACCTGGAGCTACAACATCTCCCTGCCGGCGGGCGACGCGGCAGGTTCGGTCAACACATCCGGAACGCTTTCGTTCGACGGATCGGGGAATCTGGTGAGCCCCAGCGGCAATGTACCGGGCATCGGATTCACCGGTATGGCGGACGGCGCCAACTCCATGTCGTTCAGTTGGAATCTTTACAATGCCGCCGGCGTGCCGCAGGTGGCGCAGAGCGCGTCGTCCTGGCAGGGCGCGTCCTCCACCTCGCAAGATGGGTATGCGACGGGCCAGTATCAGGACTTCAGCATAGGCGCGGATGGGGTGGTGACGGCCAGCTTCAGTAACGGGCAGAACGTCTCCGTCGGTCAGTTAGCCATCGCTTCCGTGGTGAACCAGCAAGGCCTGCAGGCAGTAAACGGAAGCGCGTATGTGACCACGCTTGCATCCGGCAACGCAACCCTGGGCATCGCCGGATCCAATGGCCGAGGATTGGTGCAGGATAAGGCGCTCGAAGGTTCGAACGTGGACGTCTCAACGGAGTTCTCCGCGCTGATCGTCGCCCAGAGAGCATTCGAGGCGAACTCCAAATCCATCACCACGTTCGACACGGTTACGCAGGAAGCTATCAAGATGATTCACTAAACCGCTTCTTTCGCTGACGTACGTGTGCGCAGTTCGCGGTTCAGGCAGCCTTTCCACCAGGGGAGGCTGCTTCCATTTCCATCACTGTCGTGCGGCTGCGGACGCGCCGCCATATCGGCGCGCCGCCGGTTTCCTTGAGCGATCTCTGCATTGTCTAAGAGTTCTTTAAGGCTGTGGTACCGATCCAGGGCCATCCGCTTGCATAAGTCCAGGTATGGGAACAATCGATCAGGTCGCAACGCAGGCCTCCCAGGTTAGCGATTCCGTCACCCTGGTGGATAGCAGCACCGCATTGTCGCTCAGCCCTCCTCATCTCGTCTGTGCCCAAGACCCCGGCCAGCCGAACTCCGTCGAGAGCGAAGTGGACGGGCCGCAGCGTCGTCTTCCGGCGCATATCGAACGGCTGCCCGTCGACGTCGATGTGCGGCTGCCTGTTCCTCGCTTCACCATGCGGCAACTGCTCTCGCTCCAACGGGGAAGCATCCTCGAAACAGCATGGCTGGCGAGCGAGGATCTTCCGCTCTCGTGCGGAGCAGAGCGATTCCTCTGGATCGAGTTCGAAGCTGTGGATGAGAAGCTCACTGCGCGCATTACCCGGCTTGCCTAAGGCGAGGCCGGGCGCAGGAAGGATCGGGGATCATGTTTGATCGTGGGCATTGGTGGGGCAAGAGCCTAGCAATTGAAAAGCAGCAGCGAGGAAGCCTTCAACCTCTGGCTGGGTGGCTGGTCACGGCGTGTTTACGGCTGGCTCGTTCTAAGAAGCGGGATGACGTCGGCATGGAAGTCATCGATAGGCTCTCACTGGGTGGCAGGAAGTCGCTCCTGCTGGTGTCGCTCGAAGAGCGGCGCTTCGTGGTTGCTGTGAGCGGTGACCAGGTGCCGGCGGTGACGGAGCTTTCGCCGTCGGGCATCGGCGACCTCACGTTCGGTCACCGGCGTATCCGGCGCTCCGCCAGGCGGCTTACCGGTACGAGAGCGCCACGATGATGCAGCCTGGCTCGCACATTCTAGCCGCCGGCATGACGGCTGCCTCAACCTTCCCGTCCTTCTCCGCCGGGGCGCTTCCCGGGAACAACGCCCTTCCCTGGACGATCGTCTTTACGCTGACGCTGCTGACGCTGCTACCGGCCATCGTGCTTTCGATCACGCCAATGGTGCGGCTGCTGGTGGTCTTCCATTTTCTTCGGCAGGCGCTCGGCACCCAGACAGCACCCGGCAACCAGACGCTGATGGGCCTGGGGCTGATGATGACCTGGTTTCTGATGCAGCCGGTGCTGGTCGCTGTCAATCAGCAGGCGGTGCAGCCCTTCCGGCAGGGAAAGATCTCGGGCGTGGTGGCTTTGGAGCGAGGCGTCGAGCCGCCGAAGAAGTTCATGCTGCACTATGCGCGGGAGAAGGACCTTGCGCTGTTCGCCTCCGCCGCTCTCACCTCACGCCCCAAGACGCCCGAAGACCTGCCCATGCGCGTAGTGGTGCCGGCGTACATGCTGTCCGAGCTGAAGGCCGGCTTCCAGATCGGCGCCATCCTCTTTCTGCCGTTTCTGCTGGTGGACATCGTCGTCGCCTCGGTGACGACCTCCATCGGCATGTTGCAGTTGCCGCCGGTCACCATCTCGACACCGCTGAAGATCCTGCTGTTCGTCATGGTGGACGGATGGAATCTGCTCGCTGGCTCGTTGCTTAAGAGCTTCTAAGCGCGCGCACTGGAGAGACATACGAATGACTCCCGATCAGGTGGCAGAGCTCATGCGATGGATGCTGCGTGAAGCGTTGATCCTCTGCGCACCGGTGCTGCTGGTAGCGAGCGTATCGAGCCTGGCGTTGAGCCTGGTGCAAACGCTGACATCGGTGCAGGACCAGACCTTGGCGACCGTGCCGCGCCTGCTGATCGTCTCGGTGGTCATTCTGGCGGCGCTGCCGTGGTTCCTGCACCGGCTGATCTGGTTCACGATCAGCCTGTTCAGCGACTTTCACCGGTACCTCGGCTAAGCCGCATGCTGATCCTCTCGTCCATGGGTTCGACAGACGCACCGCCCAATTGGGCGTCGTTCCTCAGCGCGGCACTGCTGGTGGCGGTGCGTATCAGCGGCATCTTCGTCTTCGCGCCGGTCTTCTCGTCCGTGGCCATTCCGGTGCGGATCAAAGCCGGTTTCGTTCTCGTGCTCACAGTGCTGCTGGCGCCGGTTGCAGCTACGCTTCCCGGAGCGCAGCCGGAGTTGGGTCTGCTTCCGGTCGCGAGCGAATTAGGCCTGGCATTGCTGTTCGGACTCTCGCTCTCGCTGCTAAACGAGATGGCGCTTCTGGCGGGTCAGCTCATCGGCACCCAGTTCAGCTTCTCGCTGGTGAATCTGCTCGATCCGAACAGCCAGATCCAGACGCCGCTCTTCGGCCAGATGTTCGGGCTGCTGAACGTCACGGTGTTAGTCAGCGCCGGTCTGCACCGCACGATGCTCGCTTCGCTGATGCGTTCCTTCGCCTTTGTTCCGGTGGGTACAGCCCTGCTGGCGCCGCGCTTGGGCAACGCGATCCTCTATGCTTTTGGCGGCATTTTCCTGGCGTCGCTGCAGTTGGCCGCTCCGCTGATGGCGGCCACCATGCTGGTGGAAGTAGCCATCGCGCTGATGGCCCGCATCTCCCCCCAGCTTCCCGTACTGCCGCTCACGGTGCCGGCCAAGACCATCGTCGGCTACGTCGTGCTGATCGGTTCTCTCGCGCTGTGGCCGGCTTTCTTCGAGGCACGCTTTTGCGGATTGCTGCAGATGGCAGACACGCTGCTGCGCGAATGCGGACGACAGGGATAAGACTTCGATGAGTGGCGATCGTACAGAAAGGGCATCTCCCCGCCGGCGGCAAAAGGCCACCGAAGACGGCGACCGTCCGCGCAGCCGCGACCTGCTCTCGGCTGCCGCGCTGCTCGCGGGGACGCTGTGCCTGGGCCAGGTGAGCGTGCGCTGGTTGCCGCAGTGGAAGCAGGCCTATGGACGATCTCTGGCGCTGGGCATGCAACCGCTCAGCAATGCCGCGGATGGAGACGTGCTGCTGAACGGTCTACGGCAGCTCATCATCGAGTCTCTGATGCCTTTCGCGCTGGTTCTCATCGCCGCCTTCTTCACCACGGCGCTGGTGGGCGCGGCGCAGAACGGTGGGTTCGCGCTTCGACCGAAGGCCTTGGCGCCCAAGTGGGGCCGGTTGAATCCGGGCAGCAACCTCAAGCGCATCATGTCCGGCCCGGCCCTCAGCCGTATGGGGAAGACGCTGCTTCCAGTCTGCGCGCTGCTGGCGCTCGCACTGCACCGGATCGCGACGCAGAGCGAGATCGCGGTATTCAGCCTGGCTCGCTTGCCGCGCATGTTCGAGGACAGCTACGGACTGCTATTGACTGCCGCGGGACTGATGCTGGCCTGGTCGGTCGCCGACTACGCCATCGAGTGGAGAAGTTGGGAAGGCCGCCTGAAGATGAGCAAGCAGGAGATGCGCGAGGAATTCAAAGAGAGCGAAGGCAATCCCCAGATGAAGGGCCGGATCCGTTCGTTGCAGCGACAGATGCGGCGGCGCAAGATTCGCGCAGACGTGCGCGGCGCCACGGTCGTAATAACTAATCCCACGCACTATGCGGTCGCGCTCAGCTTCGACTTCAACACCATGGATGCACCCAAGGTGCTCGCCAAGGGCCGCGACCTCTTCGCAGCGCAAATCAAAGAGGAAGCACGATGGGCGGGCGTCCCGATCATCGAGAACCCGCCGTTGGCGAGATCGCTCTACCGCTCTGTCGAAGCGGGTCAGCATATTCCGGCAAACCTGTACGCAGCCGTTGCCGCCATCCTCGCTTATCTCTACCGGCAGGAGATGGAGAAGAAGATGCGGGACCAGGCCCGGCAGTCAAGAGGCCAACGCACGCACGCTCCCGCGCCACAGGTCCCTGTCGTTCATCCCCAGGCATCCCCGCAGAGTAAAGGCGCCGTGGCCGCGCCGCCGGACTCCATGGCCACGGGCCGTGAAGGAGCAGATGATCTATGAGTACCGCACTTGCTGTTCCGGGCACCGCGCAGACCGCTAACCTCGCGAAAGGGACGGCTAGCCACAGCGCGTTGGCCCGAGTGCTCGCGCCCTTGCGCGATCTTGCCCTCCCGCTCGGCGCCATCAGCGTGATCTTCGTCATGCTCATCCCTCTGCCGGCATTTGTCCTGGACATCCTGCTGGCGATCTCCATAGCCGCCGCCGTGCTGGTTTTTCTTTCAGCGGTGCAGGTGCGCAAGGCGGTGGACTTCTCCGTGTTTCCCACCCTCCTGCTGCTCCTGACACTCTTCCGATTGTCGCTGAACATCGCGTCGAGCCGGCGCATCCTGCTGCATGGGAGCGAGGGAACCGCCGCGGCCGGGAATGTCATCGAGGCTTTTGGCCAATTTGTGGTTGGCGGCAATTATGTCGTGGGCTTCGTGCTGTTCCTGGCTCTCATCGCCATTCAGTTCCTGGTGGTAAGTCATGGTGCAGTGCGCACTGCGGAAGTGACCGCCCGCTTCACTCTGGATGCGCTCCCGGGCAAACAGATGGCGATCGACGCCGACCTGAACGCCGGGCTGATTGACGAGGTGGCGGCGCGCAAACGGCGCGAAGCGGTCGCCCGTGAGGCGGAGTTCTACGGTGCGATGGACGGCGCTGCGCGCTTCAACCAGCGTGATTCGATGGCGACCATTTTGATCACCGCCATCAACATCATCGCGGGCCTGTTGATCGGCACAATTCAGCAGGGAGTGGCGCTCAGCGAGGCGGTGCGCACCTACACCATTCTCACGGTTGGCGATGGCCTCGTGACGATGATTCCCTCGCTGCTGGTTTCCGTTGCGGGCGGCATGGTGCTGACGCGGGCATCCTCCTCCGGTGCGCTCGGCGGGGAGTTAGGAGCGCAGCTTCTGAACCGGCCCGCAACGCTCTACATGGCGAGCGGCGTCTTGGGCGCGCTGGCGCTCATCCCCGGCCTGCCCAAGCTCGCCTTCGTTGCCATCGCCATCCCAATCGCGCTTCTCGGGCGCAAGGTCGCGCAAAAGCAGACAGCTACGGCTGCACAGCAGGCGGAAGAGACCAAGCTGGCGCCGGAGAAGGCACAGGGAGAGAACCTGGCTTCACTGCTGCGCATGGAAGACCTGTCGCTCGAGATCGGGTTCCAACTGATTCCTCTGGTGGATGAAAAGCAGGGCGGCCAGATGCTCTCCCGGGTTCGTACGCTCCGCCGTCACCTGGCGACGGATCTGGGCTTCCTGGTGCCGCCGGTCCATATTGCAGACAACCTGCGGCTGAAGCCGCGGGAATATGTGCTCTCGTTGCGCGGTTCCGAGATCGGCCGGTGGCAGCTCGAAGGCAACTGCCTGCTGGCGGTCTCCGCCGATCCGCAGGCGCGCCCCATTCCGGGCAAGGAAACACGTGAGCCGGCCTTTGGTGTGAGCGCGCGATGGATCGCTCCCGGGCTTGAGGACCAGGCGCTCGCATCGGGCTATTCCGTGGTAGACGGGACAACGGTGATGAGCATGCATCTCTCCGAACTGGTGCGCCGGCATGCTCACGAGCTGTTGAGCCGGGCGGAGACCAAACGTCTGCTCGACGCACTGAACGACTCGCATCCCAAGCTGGTTGAAGAGCTGGTGCCAAAGGTCCTGTCGCTGGGAGAGGTGCAGCACGTACTGCAACAGTTGCTGCGGGAACAGGTGTCGATTCGAGACCTTGGAACCATCCTTGAATCGCTGGTGGAAGCAGGCGCCGCCAATAAGTCACTGCCGCACCTTGTTGAGACCGCACGGCAGGCGCTGGGCCGTGGGCTGGTGCGGCCACTACTGGACGCGGATGGGACGCTGCCGGTCCTGCTGCTCGATCCATCCATCGAGGAAGAGCTGCTGGGCTGGGTGCAGGGCGACGCATCCCGGTTGCTGGCGGAGCGTACCCAAAGCAGCGGCACACCCACTCTGAAACGCATCGGCGATTCTTTGAAAAGACTAAGTGGCGAGCAGGGCGGTACGGCCTCTCCCGTGCTTCTATGTCAGAATCCGGCGCGCTACTTCCTTCGCCGGTGGCTGGAAGCCGCGGTGCCGAGGTTGACCATCCTCGCATCGCCGGAGATTCCACCGGAGATCCGGGTACGGGCGCTAGGTACGATCCGCTAGCGCTGCGCGAGGGAAGTGTTGCAGTGGATTTCACGATCGACGCGAAGAGATGAGGAGCCGTTCAGTGATGCAACCCAGTCCATCATCGTTCAACCACCAGACGGAGCTGCCGATCACCGTGCAGATGGCTGCTCTGACAGAGAGCGGCGACGAGTCCGAAACATGGGTGAGGCGCGCCGCGACGAGCTACGGCGCAGCAAGTAAGCAAAGTGAGGAAGAGGTGGAGTGCGCGGCCACTTCGCTGACCCCGGCGCCGGAGATGGACGCGGAGCAGGTGATGCTCGCCCATCTGCCGATGGTGAGATTCCTGGCGCGCCGGGTCCATGAACGGCTCCCCCAGCACGTCGAAATGGAAGACCTGGTGAGCGCGGGTGTCGTCGGCCTAATCGATGCTGTTCAAAAATTTGATCCCTCCAAGCAGGTGAAGTTTCGGAGCTATGCGCAGTTTCGTGTCCGCGGAGCGATCCTTGACAGCCTTCGGGCTCTCGATTGGGGGCCCCGGGCGCTGCGCCGCCGGGGTCGCCAAATCGAGGACACTATCCGCTCACTGAATGCCAGTCTTGGGCGCTCTCCCACGGAGGCGGAGATCGCGTCCGAGATGCAGGTAACCCTGGAGCAGTATCAACAACTGCTCGGGGATCTCCGCGGGCTGGACATCGGAACCCTGAATGCCGAGCGTTCCGAGGACACAGAAGACGAACTTGCACATCTCGCGGGAGATCCGGAGGACAATCCTCTGCTGCAGTGCGAACGCAGCGAAACCAAAGCCAGGCTGGCCAGAGCCATTGCAGAACTGCCGGAACGTGAGCGCACCGTCCTGACGCTCTACTACTACGAGGAGATGACGATGCGCGAAGTCGGACTGACGCTCAATGTGGTGGAGTCGCGCGTATCGCAGATCCATTCCTCGGCCATGGTGCGATTGCGCGCTGCGCTGCGCGTGCAGCGGTCCCCATCCAGACGCATGACCGAAAACCGCAAGACGCCGGCATGATGTTGAGCTGACGAGTCGGTTGTTCCTATATTGCCGAGGTGCGAAAGAACTATGAAAGACGGTGTCGCGATGTCACAACTAGAAAACCCGGCGCATGGAGAAGGTTCGCCGCTGGAGCTGTTGATGGATATCGAGCTGGAGGCCTCCTTGCGTTTTGGATCGCGGGAGATGTCGCTCAGTGAACTGATCGAGCTCGGGCCAGGAGATGTCATTCAACTGGACCGGCACATCGCGGACCCTGTCGATCTGATCATCGGCGATAAGATCGTCGCGCGTGGCGAAGTCGTTCTGGTGCACGGCAAGTTCGGACTGCGCGTAACGGAGATCGCCGAACCGAAGAAGTCGCTCGAGACGATCCGGTGCCTCTTCTAGAGCAGCCTGTCTGGTCCTCGGCAGAAGGGTGGCGCGATTTCCCATCACTAGGCGTCCCGGCGCTGGAGGGGGCGGCTGGCGCTTCTTCCTGGATGCAGACGTGCGCGAATAGCCGGTGCGCGAGTGGCTGGCTACACCCGTGGCGCTGCCGACGCGCGCCTCGATTTGAAGGAGCATGGGCCTGCAGTGCCTCTTGCATGGAAATGCTGGTCGCAGGCGCAGTGCGCCGGGAACAACGCGGCCGGGATGAAGCCATCTGTATGCATGCGGCACGTATGCCGCTTGGGCTGATCCTGCTGGCGAGGGGCTGGATCTCGCGGCAGGAGCTTGAGCAGGCGCTCGCATTGCAGCGCACCACAGGCCGGGGACGCATCGGGTATTGGCTGCGACAGGTCGCCGGAATTTCCGACGAGACGGTAGCGCGAGCGCTTGCAGCGCAATGGAATTGTATTGCCCTGTCGGGACATCCCGCGGAGATTGCGCCAGCTCCGGAGCTGATTCCGGCGCAGATCTGCGAGATCTGTCGATTGCTTCCGCTGCGGCATGTACACCGCCAAAGGGTGTATCTGGCCGGGGAGCAGCGGGTCGAGCATGGTGCGCTTGCGGCCATTGAAAGAATGCTCGGGTCGCCCATCCAACCGGCCTTTGTCGAGGATGGACGATGGCTACTGGATCCGAGCGAGCGCGCCACGCGCGCAGAGATGCGCGGCTTGGCAGAGGACCAGACGGTGATCGAACTACTTACCGAAGTTATTGAGCAGGAACGGCCGCAGGAGAGCCGCCTGGTGCGGGTGAAGGACCTGTTCTGGCTCCGCTGCTGGAGCAGTGCGCGGCGGTCCCTGTGGTCGCCGAAGATGGATGCTGCGTATGCTCGAGACTTCCTGGTGTCGACGGCGCGCCGCAAGCGGATTCTTTGAACTCGTTAAGGAAATCGCGCATCCGCGCGACCTGTTATGGCGAGCGAAGTGCACCAGCATTCAGCACGGACGGAGGAGCCATGGACAGCGGATATTACGCTGCATATTCCGGATTGCTGGCACGCAATGAGGCACTCGACTCGGCCGCCAGCAATCTCGCAAATGCGAATACCAATGGTTTCAGAGCGGAGCGCGAGTACTTTCGCAATGCAGTTGCCGGTCCTCATGCGGCGCAGTCACAGGTGAACGGTGTGGTAAATGACTTCGGGGTACTGGGCGGCAATCAGGTAGATCTCAGCCAGGGCCCGCTGGTGCATACCGGCAACCCACTCGATGTAGCCCTTCAGGGCTCCGGCTTCTTCGCCATACGCACCTCAGTGGGCGATCGTTATACGCGGGATGGCGCTTTCCTGCGCGCGACGAATGGATCGCTGACCACGCTGAGTGGGGAACCGGTGCTGGATGCCCAACGGCGACCCATCAAGGTGCCGACCGGAAAGGTGGATATCAGCAGCAGCGGCGCGTTGTCGGTAGATGGCGGGCTGGTAGCGCAGCTCGGCGTCTTTCACGCGTCCAGTTCACAGTTGGTGCCGGAGGGCGCGGATCGCTACAAGCTAGCCGAGGCCACGCAAATCGCGAAACCGGCGACAGGCTTTTCCGTGCAGCAGGGATCGCTGGAGTCGTCGAATGAAGACATCGTGAGCGGGAGCCTTCAACTCATGCTGGTGCAGCGTCAGGCAGAGATGATGCAGCGGGCGCTCTCTCTTTTCAACACTAACTTCGACAAAGTGGCGAGCGAGGACCTACCGAAGGTCTAACGCGCGCAAGGCGTATCCGGATGCAGTAGCTGGTCCGGAGAGCTTCCTCAGGAGGTCATCATGATTCGAGCCTTATATACGGCTGCCAGCGGCATGAGCGCACAGCAGCTCAATCTGGATACGATCGCCAATAATCTGGCGAACTCATCCACCGCCGGATTCCGCCAGACCCGCCTGCAGTTCCAGGACATGCTCTACCAGAACCTGGTAACGCCGGGCGCCGCGCAGAGCCAGCAGACGATCTCGGCTGGTCTGCAGATCGGTCTCGGCACAAAGTCCGCCGCGACGGAAGTGATCATGACGCAGGGCGATCTTAACCAGACCAACAACCCGCTGGACATGGCAATCGAAGGCGCCGGCTTCTTCCAGGTACAACGGCCGGATGGCAGCACCGCGTATTCGCGCGCCGGCAGCTTTCATTTGAACAATCAGGGCAGCCTGGTGACGGCCGACGGAGATCCCGTGATTCCGAATATCACGATTCCGCCCAATGCCACGGCCATCACGATCACCGAGTATGGACAGGTGAATGCGACCGTGCCGGGACAGCAGAATCCGCAGCAGTTGGGACAGTTGCAGCTTGCCACATTTGCAAATCCGGGAGGCCTCGAGGCCATCGGGGGCAATCTCCTCCAGGCGACGCTCTCTTCGGGCGACGCGGTCACCGGCAATCCAGGCGGCCCGGAGGGGCTAGGGCAGATTCAGCAGGGGTATCTGGAAAACTCCAACGTCGATGTGGTGAGCGCGTTCGTGCAGATGGTGCTGGCGCAGCGCGCGTATGAGAGCAACTCGAAGGTGATTAAAGCCGCGGATGACATGTACTCGCAAGTGAACAACATGGCGCGGTAGACGAGAGAGATCATGCTCATGTCCGTTCGCATTCCCACATTGCTGGCGCTTCTATTGGCCTCCATGTTTAAGATCGTCGGCGCAGCGGCTGTCAAGACGCCCGTACCTGGACAGCCGGTCACCGAAACGGTCCGATTCGTGGAAGACCCGGCATTGCGTACGCGTTGGCAGTTGCTGCGCGATCCCTTGCATCCGGGGGCGCCAGGCAGGCTGGTGGAAACACCAGCCGGCGCGATACCACCCGGCGCGATACCAGCCGGCGCGTTGCATGGGACAGCGAAGCACGATGGCAGCAGACAGGTCGGCCTGCAGAGCAAGAAGGCAAAGCCGCTCGTGGTAGCGGGTGATGAAGTCCTGCTGGTGAGTGCGAACTCCGCGTCGCATCTCATGCTCCGCTCCAAAGCACTCAGTGCCGGCTATGCCGGAGATGAGATAAGAGTTCAGCTCGATGTATTCCATCGACAGATGCGCGCTCGGGTGCTCGCTGCAGGACGCGCGGAGATGCTCGTGTCAACGGCCGGTTACGAAAGGCAACCATGACGGGCCAACCAAAGGCGAGCGCAGAACGGACGATTGCCGCTTGCGGCGCCTGGAGGCTCACCATGCAGGCGCCGGCGGCCGCTCTGCTGCTGATTCTGTTAGTAACGGCTGCGCCACGCTGCTATGCGCAGCATCCACGTTCGGATGCGGCCGGGCCGGCTGCTCCCAAGGCGGGCGGCGCGGATGCGGCTTTGCATGCGTACGAACAAAGTGTGCGCGCCGCGAGCGCTGCAGAGGTGCTGACTCCCGGTTCCATCTGGAGCGATGATGGCAGCTTGACCCGGCTCTCGGCGGATGTTCGCGCGGTGCGCATCCACGACCTGATTTCCATTGTCGTAGCGGAGACGCTTTCGGCTTCGACCGACGGGTCGGTGAAGAACTCACGCGCCTCCAGCGCAAGCTCGCAGGTGGCATCGCTCTTCGGAGCGCTATCCAAGGCAAACAACCTGCAACAACTCTTGTCGCAAAACTCCGCCAGCGGCCTCAACGCGCAAGGTCAGAGCGTGGCCAATTCCAGCCTGAACACGATCGTGGGAGGAGAGGTGGTGGATGTTCTTCCCAACGGGACGCTGGTGATCGAGGCAGATCGCGAAGTGACCTTCAATCAGCAGACGCAGATGATTCGCCTGCGAGGATTGGTGCGGCCGGTCGACGTAAGCACCGCAAATGAGGTTCTCTCGACAGCGATTACCAACCTCGAGCTGGAAGTTGTTGGTAAGGGAATCATCAATGACTACACCTATCGGCAGAATCCTCTGGTTCGCTTGCTGCAGCGGATTCTTGTCTTCTAGACGTTGTGTTTTACGTAAGGCCGATCACCTGGTACTGGGAATCGCCGGAGCTACCTATGTTGAAGTCCGCGCAGATGTTGAGGTTTGTGTGTGTTCTTGTCCTGATGGGGCGTTCCTGCGTCGCCATCGCAGCGACGCCCGTCACTACGCACCTGGTATGCGTCAAAGACGTCGCTTCGATCGAAGGGATCCGCGAAAATCAGTTGATTGGCTACGGGATCGTCGTGGGCTTGAGGAACACGGGTGATAGCTCGCAAACGGTCTTTCCAGTTCAAACGCTGGTCTCCGCGCTGGAGCGCATGGGCGTCAATCTCCGCGGCTCCGCCGCATCCTCTCTCCGCGTGCAGAATATGGCCGCGGTCTTCGTCGCCGCCACACTGCCGCCGTTTGCCGAGCCGGGAACAAAGCTTGACATCACGGTCTCGTCGGCGGGGGATGCGCGCAGCCTCGAAGGAGGCCTGCTGCTGATGACGCCGCTCTACGGACCGGATGGGCGGATCTACGCGGAGGCTCAGGGCCCGCTCGTGCTCGGTGGATATGCGGCGGCCGCAAACGGACAGGCGAAGCTGCTGAACCATCCTACGACCGGCCGCATTCCGGGCGGAGCGATGGTGGAACGCGCCGTCCCTCTCGATCTGGCAAAGCTTCCTTCTCTGTCGATCCTGTTGAACGACGCGGACTTCCGGACAGCCGAGCAGATGGCGGCGGCGATCAACAACGAGCTGAAGCGTCCGCTCGCGCGCGCCGTAGATAGCAGACGCATCGATCTCCACCCCAATCCAGGCGAAGATCTGCCCTTCCTCCTGGCGCACGTCGAAGCGGTCGAGGTGGAAACTTATCCACGCGCCAAAGTAGTCGTCAATGAGCGGACCGGAACGGTTGTCATCGGGGGCGATGTTCGCCTGCAGCCCGTCTCCATCCTGCACGGAGGTCTGGCGGTCAGCGTGGTCAGCGAATTTGCCGTCTCGCAGCCCAACCCGCTCGGGAGCGGCACAACCCAAGTCGTACAGCAGACGCAGCTCCAAGCGGACGACAAGCCTGTAAATCGCATAGAGCTCAAGCGCGGAGCGACGGTTGACGATCTCGTGCAGGACCTGCAGCGTATCGGCGCTAACGCGCACGACGTGATTTCTATCCTGCAGGCGATGAAGGAAGCCGGCGCCCTGGAAGCCGAGTTGGAGGTGCTGTAATGATGCTCGTCACTATGCAGGCCGCTGCCGCTCCAATCGGCCCGGGGGTGCTGGCTGCAACGAAGACGCCCGAGCCACGTGTAGCTAAGGCGGCGCAGGAGTTCGAGGCAAGCCTGATGAAGGAGCTCCTGCGGCCTTTGCAGCAGCAGGAAGGGCTCTTTGGAGGAGAGAAGGAAAGCGATGGCAGCAATGATGCGCTGAGTTCCTTTGCATCGGACGCACTGGCCGGCGCGATCTCCTCGCATGGGGGCTTCGGCATCGCCAGGCGGATCGTGGAACATCTGGGTGACGCAAAGGCGGCGACATAGACAACATCTGCCGGCATCTTCCAAACGCGAGAACGTGCTCAAGCTTCTGCGGGGTACGCCGATAATGGCAGTGAGGGAGAACTCGCCATGGATGTCCGGAATGATCTGAACCCGCTGATCGACGTGCGGCCTGCCCCGGCGCTCGAGCCGGTTAAGCAGATGCGGTCGAGCGGCGAAACAAGCGGACCGGCGTTGCCCACCGATTCTGCCAGTGTCAGCCATGCGGCACGTCTGGCCGAGCAGACCATGCAACTGCCGGATGTCCGTCCGGAGAAGGTGGCCGCGGTGCAGAAGGCCATGGCCGACGGGAGCTACAGTGTCGACGCGTCGGATGTTGCTGGGGCGATGCTTGATGAAGGGCGTGGTGTGAGCTGAGGGTGCCCGGACGGCCCGCGGATCGAAGATGCACGATAGGAGGATTGCGGGATGAAGGAGAGTAGAGATCCTATCGTAATGCCCGAACAAGCGCAGTGCACGCTTGATGCTCTCTTCGACCGCTCAATCGCAGCCCTCACCTTTGTCGATGTCGATGCGTTGATGGCGTTGCAACAGGAGTGCGACTTGGCCAGCCGAGGCGCCCTGTTTTCGCTGGATCCTTGCGGTCAGCCAATGAACCCCTCGGCGAGTACGCGAGAGAAACACCAAGTGTTGGCGAAATTGCTGGTGCAAACCAGACAGAATCTGCGCGTTCTGCACCAGGTCTGCGAGGGCAGCGCTACGTACGTGCCGGTTGCGTCGCCGGATCGAAGGGAGCGAGGGGCATGGCAACTCTGAATACCGCCTGGAGCATTATGCAGAGCGCGCTCCAAGCGAACCAGTTTGCAATCAACGTCTCGGCCAATAACGTCGCCAACGCCAATACCCCGGGGTACACCGTGCAGACGGTTGATTGGCAGCAGGCGGGTTCTTTCACGCCGACCGCAGCACCCGAAGGAGTGCGTATAGCGGGAACCGCCTCACAGCGTGATCGTGTGCTCAATGGAAGGATTGACCTTGCGGCACAAGATAGTTCAGCTAGCCAGGCACGGTTGAGCGCGCTGAATGATGTCCAGGCCGGGTTTGCGGCCTCGCTCAGTGCTTCCGGCGCCGGAGGTGGAACGTCGGACATCGGGCAGCAGCTATCAAGCTTCTTTAACAGTCTTTCGCAGTTGGCGGCCGACCCGGCGGATAGCAGCCTTCGCAGCGGTGTACTGGCGGCGGCGTCCGGCATTGCCGCAGATTTCAATGGGGCTGCGCAGGCTCTGACGGCTCAACAGGCGTCCTTGAGCGCCAGCGCCGTGAATGTTGCGGGAGAGGTCAATTCTCTCACCAAGGACATTGGGAGCATCAATGGGCAGATTGCTTCCATGACGCCGGGCGGCGATGCCGGGGCGCTCGAAGATCAGCGGCAGCAGGACTTGCTGAATCTCTCCCAGCTTATCGGCAACCGCCAAATCACCACGGAAGGAAACGGGATTACCGTAACTACCAGCTCCGGGGCGGTTCTGGTCGACGGCAGCAAGAGCACGGATCTCGCGGTCACGAATTCGAGTGCAGGCGCCGGATTCCTGGTGGGCCAGACGGATGTGACACAGCAGTTGGCGGCCGGCGGCGGACAAATCGGCGGCATTCTGACGGCTCGGGACACGGACATACCTGCCGTCCTGGGGCAATTGGATACTCTTGCCTACGCGGTTGGAACTACGATCAATGCCGCGCAGGTCGCGGGCGCCGACGCGAATGGGAATCCCGGTAAGGCGATGTTTTCTCTGCCCGGGAGTGCGAGCGGGTCGGCGGCGGGCATCACGCTGAATCTTACCGACCCATCCCAGATTGCGGCAGGCGCGACCGGTGCCGGCACTGGGGACGGGAGCAACGCCTCGGCCATGGCGGATGTGCAGGACCAGGCGGTGGTGAACGGTGCCAAGCCGGCCGACTTCTATGCATCCATGCTGGCGGCGCTCGGCAATCTGGTGAGCGGAGTGACCACCAGCCAGGCCTCGCAGCAGGCGTCGCTCACGCAGTTGCAGACCCAGCAGAGCGCGCTCTCCTCGGTCAATATGGACGGTGAGGCCGCAAATCTCCAGAGCTACGCGCAGGCCTACGAGGCCGCCTCCAAGGTCTTCAGCATTCTCAACACCGTGATGGCGTCGGCGATCAATCTCGGAACGGAGACGACGGTCACCTAAGGTCGACCGGTAACAACACTCATACGGAGGAGCTAACGATGCGGGTGGACCCACATTATGTCGGCGGGCTGGTGACGGCGTTGGATAACTCCGGCGCTTCCGAGCAACGCCTCACCACGCAGATCTCCAGCGGTGTGAGGCTTACCGCGCTCTCGGACGATCCTGCCGCCGCGGGCCAGAACGCTTCCCTGGCCGCCGCGCTCAGCCGTGACGACGCGTTTACCAGCACCGCGACTTCCGCGCAGAGCAAGATGCAGGTGACGGATAGCGCCTTGGGCGCGGTGGTCGACCAGTTGACGCAGGCCATCTCCATCGCCACTGGGGCGAACACCGGGACTGCGAACGCAGCGAACCTCCAAACCGCGTCTCTCCAACTTGCCGGCATTCGCGACGAGGTGTTGTCACTGGCGAATACAAGCTACGGCGGCGGCTATCTTTTCTCCGGAAGCAAGAGCGATACGCAGCCTTTCACCGTGAACTCATCCACGACGCCGGCGACGGTCAGCTATGCAGGCGACCTCTCGGCGCAGTTTCTGGAGACGCCGAGCGGGCAGAAGATCCAGACGAACCTTCCGGGTACTCCGATCTTTACCGCCGCCGGGGCGGATGTGCTCGGCACATTGAACACGCTGGTGGAGAGCTTCGCCTCCGGAGACACGGCAGCCGCCCAGAGCGCGACCACGCAGCTCTCGACGGCGCTGAGCAATGTGAGCGCGCAGCGCGTAACCTTGGACACTTCCATCAATCGCGTTCAGGCTGCTGCCAGCTACATCCAGACCGACCATACCCAGCTCTTGTCTGCGCAGACGAACCTGATGCAGACAGACTACGCTCAGGCAGCTACCAGCCTTTCCAGCGTAGAGACGCAACACTCCGCTCTCGACTCCGTGATCACGGCGGTAGAGAAGCAGGGAACGCTGTTCAGCTACCTGCAGTAGTCGATCACGTGTTTTCGCGTGTTGCACTCTTGTTGTAAGTGCGCCTTCGGCCACTTCCAAGTGGAGACCCACCCAGTCAAGCAGCAGGACGCATTGCCGCTGGACAGCGACGTGATCCTGTTCCCGTGAGATTGTCGATTCCATTTGGGTAACGAAACCGTCTTCGCATACCGGCTTCTGCTGTGGCATCCTTCATTGCGCGCGGGGCTCCGCCCTCATGTGAATGGGGTATTTGGGGCGCAGGGTGATCTTGGGCTGCACGTCGATCTGCTGATCGGGCTCAAGCCGTAGCCGCCAGTGTTGCGCGATGGTGGCCAGGCTAAGCACGCCCTCCATCCAGGCAAAGGCTTCGCCGATGCACTGGCGTCCGCCGCCGCCAAAAGGGAAGTACGCGAAGCGGGGTCGGTTGGCCTTGGCCTCCGGGGTGAAGCGCTCGGGGTCAAAGCGCAAAGGATCGGGGAAGTACTCCGGGTCACGCTGCAGGACGTACTGGCTGAAGAAGAAGTAGCTCCGGGCCGGGAAATGGTAAGGCCCCAGAGTGATGGCGCGGGTGGACTGGCGGCCCATGGCCCACGCCGGCGGATACAGCCGCATGGACTCGGCAAAGACCATCTCGGTGTAACGGAGTTGCGGCAGATCGTCGAGAGTAGGCGTGCGGCCGCCGAGCACGCGATCCAGCTCCTCGTGGAAGCGCGCCTCGGCGTCCGAATTCTGGGCCAACAGCACCCAGGTCCAGGTGAGCGCGTTGGCGACGGTCTCGTACCCGGCGAGAAAGATGGTGATGATCTCGTCGCGAAGCTGGACGTCGGTCATTCCGGCTTGGCCTGCATCCTGCCCGGCGGTCTCTTCGTCCCGGGAAGCCATGAGCATGGAGAGCAGGTCGCCGCTGTCCACGCCGCGCGCGCGATGCTCAGCGATCATACGGTGAACGACCGCATCCAGCCGCCCGCGCGCTTTGCGGAAGCGGGTGAGGCCGGGCAGCGGCGCATGCAGGTAGGCCTCGGCCATAGGCAGCGAGATGAGGTAGTTGTAGAGCTCCATGATGGCATTGACGGCGCTGTTGATTTCGAGCACGTCGCTGGTCACGTCGGTGTTGAAGAGCGTGCGTGCGACGACCTCGAGCGCCAGTTGCATCATCTCCGCGCCGATGTCGATCACCTGGCCGGACTGCCATTGGGCGCGGCGGATCGCGGCGCGGTCTACGATGACGGCGCCATAGGCCTGAATGCGCTGGCGATGGAAGGCCGGCGCAGCGATGCGCCGCTGGCGCCGGTGGAACTCGCCCTCGCTGGTGATGAGCCCTTCACCCAGCAGAATCTTCATGCGGCGCTGGGTGCGCTCCTTGATGAAATGCTGCGCCTGATTGATCAGGATTTCCTGAATATATTTCGGATCGTTCAGGAAGACGATGTGCTGCCAGCCGAGCTTGTAGTGTGACACCCGGCCATAGGTTGCCGCCAGGTGCTCAAAGAGCAGGATGGGATTGCCGGGGCGGAAGAAGCGGCGCAGGAGATAGAAGGGCAGGTTGAGCTTCAGGCCGGGAGGAAAGCGGAAGCCGCCGCGCTCGAGAATGATGGGGTCGGAGGCGGATTCCCGCGGCTGCTCTGGAGTTGTGCCGGTCATGGCGAACGTCTATGCGGAGGATTGCGTCTGGCGATGCATGCTGAGACGCGCCTTCACTACGGATACGATGCGGCGGTGCACCGCGTCCACAGTGGCGTCGCTTTCGATTGCGACCACACGCACAGTGTCGCGTTGAGCGATGCGCCGGTACTGGTCGTACACACGCTGGAAGAAGGCTGTATCGAGCGTCTCGAAGCGGTTCTCATCCTCGCCCGTTTCCCGGACAGCGCGTGCGTTGCGGCGGCGGGCGCGGCTGAGTGACAGGTCGAAGTCAGGCAGCAACAGCACCGTCAGGTCGGGTACCAAGTCGCCACAAAGAATGCGATGCAGGGCGAGCACCGTATTGCTGCCCAGATTACGACCCGCGCCCTGGTAGGCCTCGGTCGAATCGGTAAAGCGGTCACACACCACGATGGAACCCTGCTCGAGGGCTGGCTGGATCACCTCAGCGATGCACTGAGCCCGGTCGGAGAACATGAGTCCGAGTTCGGCGTGTGCAGCCAGGGCAGCGCTGGGCGCTTCGATGCGGGAGTCCAGCAGCAACGTGCGGATGCGATCGCCGAACGCCGTCCCGCCCGGCTGCCGCGTAGTCACGACCTGCTCGCCGCGGCTCCGCAGCCACTCGGCCAGGCGGCGGAGTTGTGTCGATTTTCCCGAGCCGTCCAGACCTTCGAAGGTGATGAAAAAGCCTCGCGGCATTGCCGGAGTGTACCATCGCGCGGAAGCCGTTTCGCTTCGCCGCTATCGGACATCTGAGTGGGAATCAACGACTGCGCGAGAGTGGCGGCACCTCCGCGGGAGGAGCCGGAGGACGATTTCCGTTACACTTGGCACGTTTCTATCTGTCTGAAGGAGCCCCATGTCTTTGAAACTGCTTCCTCTGGCCGGCATTCTTGCTGTGGCCACGGCCGCGCTTGCGCAGTCCTCACACCCCATCCGCATCACGGTGGATGCAACAGAGGCGCCGCGCAAGATTCTTCACGCGCAGCTCACGATGCCGGTCAAACCGGGAGCGCTCACGCTGGTCTACCCCAAGTGGATACCGGGCGAGCATGGTCCAACCGGCCCTATCGATAACCTGACGGGGCTGGTCTTTACGGCCAACGGCAAGGAGATTCCGTGGCGCCGCGATGACGTGGACATGTTCGCGTTCCACCTGGATGTGCCGCCGGGGACGACGGAGCTCCAGATCAAGCTCGACTTCCTGGCGACCGCCGGCGCCGCCGGATTTTCAGCCGGCGCCTCCACCAGCGCGAACCTGGCGATGATCAGTTGGAACGAACTCGCGCTTTACCCCGACGGCGCGAAGGCCGCGGATGTGATGTTCGAGCCCTCCGCCAAGCTGCCTCAGGGCTGGCAATACGGCACCGCGCTGACCAAGACCGGTGGATCGGAGGATGCGCCAGCCTTTGCGACGGTATCGCTCGAACAGCTCGTCGATTCGCCTCTGCTCACGGGCAAGTATTTCAAGGAGATTCCGTTGGCGCCCGAAGTCTCGCCCAAGCACTACCTGGATCTTGCGGCCGATGGGCCGGAGGACCTCGAGGTGAAGCCGGGAACGCTCGCCGGATTCAACAACCTGGTGCGCGAGACCGGGGCGCTCTACGCTTCACGTCACTACAACAGTTACCATTTCCTGATGACGCTGAGCGACCAGGTCGCGCACTTCGGCCTCGAGCATCATCAATCGAGCGACGACCGGGTGCCGGAGAAGACCTTCCTGGAGCCGAATCTGGAGCTGCTCGAGAACGGGCTGCTACCGCACGAGTTCACCCACTCCTGGAACGGCAAATATCGCCGGCCGGCCGGGCTGGCAACGCCCAACTACCAGGTGCCGATGAAGGGCGACCTGCTGTGGGTGTATGAGGGTCTGACAGAGTATCTGGGCGACGTGCTGACGGCGCGCAGCGGGCTGTGGACACCGGAGCAGTACCGCGAGGCGCTGGCCGATACCGCGGCAACGATGGACGCGCGGCCGGGCCGCACCTGGCGCGATCTGGAAGATACGGCAGTGGCGGCGCAGACCCTCTACGGCGCCGGCCAGCAGTGGGACAATTGGCGGCGCAGCGTGGATTACTATCCCGAGGGTGAGCTGGTGTGGCTGGACGTGGACACGACTATCCGCAAGCTGACAAACGGCCAGAAGAGCATCAACGACTTCTGCGCTCGCTTCCACGGGCTGGGTGGGAATACGCCGCCGAAGGTGGTGCCGTATACCTTCGAGGATGTTGTCGCCAACCTGAACGCCGTGGTTCCGAATGACTGGGCCGGCTTCCTGCGCGAACGGCTGACCACCAAGAGCCCGCATGCGCCGCTAGGCGGCATCACTGCTGGCGGATGGCGTCTGGCGTATGCGGAGAAGCCGACCCCGTATGTCTCGGCCATGGAGAGCGCGGGTGAGGGCGTGGACTCCTGGTGGTCGCTCGGTCTGCATGTAAAGGACGACGGCAAAATCGGAGACGTGCTGGTGGGCTCACCCGCGGACAAGGCCGGCCTGGGACCGGGGATGCAGATCGTCGCTGTCGATGGGCGCGCGTATAGCGGACCATTGCTGAAGGCGGCCATCGATACGGCCAAGCAGTCAAGCCAGCCAACGGAGTTGATCGTCTCCAACACGTCGTACTTCAAGGTGGTGCATATCGACTATCACGGCGGCCAGCGCTACCCATTCCTCGAACAGGTGAAGGGACAGCCCGACGTGCTGGACGAGATCTTGAAGCCGATGACCAAGGCTCCGGCGACCGGCGCCAAGGCAGGGGAGGGACAGTAACCCGGCCCGAAGCGACCGCGGCCGTCCTGGCGACCCGGCCGACGACTGGTCTGTCCCTTGGAAGCGATGATGTTGAAAACACACCGCAACCTTTGCACGTGCGGCTGTGTCTCAACCACGAAGAGAACTGAGGACGTGTTCCGTCCGGCAACGTTGGTGAAAGAAGGGAACCCTCTAATGCGCAGATTCCAAATCACATCGGTTTTGACCGCACTCCTGCTCGTGCTGCTTACGGCTGCTCCGTCGGCCTTCGCTCAAAGTCCCCGCACACAGCAGGCCTATGCCCAGGCGTTACAGGATCTACGGTATGCGCGGTCTATGCTGGACTTCGGCACGTACCATGATGTGTCGCCGATGACGGCGACCGCTATCGACCAGATCAATATCGCCATCAAGGAGATCAAGGAGGCCCAGGGCAATGTGGGCAAAGGCGTGGACGAACATCCTCCGGTTGATTCCAGCAAGAAGTCGCACGAGCGTTTCCAGGAAGCGCTCGCTGCGCTGAACCGCGCTCACACAGATATCGCGGGCGCAGAGCCAAACCCCAAGGCCAAGGGCTTGCGGGAGGAGGCGCTGCACCAGATCGACGCAGCCCGCATTCATACCAAGCAGGCATACGACAGGACGGTAGCGGAGGATCCCAAGCACTAAGGGAGTGTTGCGCCGGTACGCGGCAGTGGTGCAGTTCGAATCAAAGGAAGAAAGCAGGTCCTTGGACTACGCAGGCCAAAGCAGGCCTGCTCCTCTCAGGATGACAACTGCACCACTACCCAGCGGTCCGGCCGTGCCGCAGATCGGCAATTTCGAGCTCGAGGCCGCCGAACTCCGGGTGTTCGTTCTCACGCAGGCGGAACGCCAGGTCGATGGCGCTGCCGCAGGCCAGGTTGAGCGCCCGCGCGCGGTCCGCGAGACGCCAACCCAGGGCCGAGAACGATACGCGGCCCGAAGCCGAGCGGACGCGCAAACGTACGTGTCGTTCCTTTACCCATGCCGGTGGGGCTTCCAATGTGAGCCCGACGGCGACGAAGACCGGCTCCTCATTGCCCATTCCGAAGGGTTCGAGCTGACGGAGCGCGCGGTGAAACTGAGGCGTAAGCGCATCGAGCTCGACTCGGGCGTGGCAAAGAAGCTTCTTCGCCAGTAACTCGGATGTGAGCACGGCGGATGCATGCGCGCAGAGACGGCTGCGGAGTTCCGGTACCCGCTCGGAAGGCAGCGAGAAACCCACGGCGTGCGCATGGCCGCCAAAGCGCGTGAACAGATCGCGGCAACTCGCGATGGCGTCGAGTAGATGAAACCCGTGAATGGACCGGCCCGACCCGTGCGCCTGGCCGTCTTCAGTCGAGATAACCAACGCCGGCTTGCCGGTGCGGTCCACCACGCGCGAGGCCAGGATGCCGATCACGCCGCGGTGCCAGCCTGCGCCGTTCAGCACGATGCAGGGGGCCTGCGCGAAGGAGTGATCGTCGCGTAGTTGCAGCTCGATCTGGGCCAGGGCGGTCTCTTCCGTCTGGCGCCTTTCAGTGTTGAGACGATCGAGCTTTTCGGCCAGTGTACGGGCGCGGCCGGCATCGCGCGTGGTGAAGAGCTCGACTACGTCCGCGGCTACGTCCATGCGCCCGGCGGCGTTAATGCGAGGCGCGATGCGGAAGGCGATCTGCATGGCCGAAAGCCGCCGTTTGCCGGGGTCGAGCTGCGCCACGTCCATCAGCGCGCGCAGGCCGGGATTCACCAGGCGCTGCAGTTCGAGGATGCCCAGGCTGGCGATGACGCGGTTTTCGCCAGTGAGGGGAACGGCATCCGCGACCGTCGCGATCACCAGCATGCGCAGGAAAGAGGGCAGCAGCCTGCCCCGGGCGCGGGTGCGATCGTGCGCCTCCAGCAAAGCCTGCGACAGCTTGAATGCAACGCCGGCTCCGCACAGGTGCTTACACGGATAGGCGCAGCCGGGCTGGTTGGGGTTGACGATGGCGAGGGCCTGCGGCAGGCCCAGCGAGGTCTCGGGCAGGTGATGGTCGGTGACGATCAGATCGAGGCCAAGGCGGCGCGCCTCCTCGGCCGCCGCGAAGGCGCGAATGCCGGTATCCACGCTGATGACAAGCTGTACGCCCTCGGTCGCCGCCCGGGTGAGGATCTCCGCCTGCATGCCGTAGCCGTCACGCAAGCGGTGCGGGATGTGATAGCGGACCGTCCCACCCAGCAGCTCGATCGCGGTTTTGAGCAGGACGATGGCGACGGTGCCGTCCACGTCGTAGTCGCCGTAGATGAGGATGGTTTCGTGGTTGTAAATGGCGCGCTGGATGCGAGCGACCGCATCAGCCATGCCGTGCATGGCGTAGGGATCGAGCAGCAGGTCAAGCGAGGGCGCCAGATATGCCGCCGCTTCCTCGCGGGTATGGATACCGCGCGCAAGCAGCAGTTGCGCGATCGTCGGGGAAAGCCCGGCGGCCTGCGCCAGCGCGTCTACAGCCGCGGAGTCGTGCTCCGGCAAGATCCAGTCCGCCGCGGGCGAAGCGGCGGGATCGGTAGCGGTGGGATCGGTAGCGGCGAGATCGGGGGCGCCGCCGGGAACCGGAAGGCCGGGGATGGGCGAATCCACGGGTGCGGCGGGGGTCACTCCTCGTCTGTCCCTTCGCCGCCGATCACGATGTCATGCAGGTCCTCGAGTGATTCCAGCAGGTCCTGGTAGCGTTCGTACCACTCGGTAGAGCTCTCGTGGAGGAACATGATGCCCTGGTGCGCGAAGCCGAGCTGAACGAAGCCGGTTTTGCCGACGTAGTTCACCAGATACTCGGCCTCTTCCGCGCCGGGCATCTCGTCGGGGAAATTGAAGTCGCGCAGGTCTTCCAGCAGCGACTCCAGGTCTTCCTTCTCGAGGGTGATGTCGCTCATGGTCAGGAAGGGCGCCGAGGTGGATTTCGCCATCTCCACGAAGTCCTTCCAGCTATCCGGGTTGCCCTCATCTTCCCACAGCACGGAGGGCACCTCTTCAAGAACAAAGCCCGGCAGACGGCGCATGCCATGGCCTTCGATGAAGGCGATCATGTCGTCTTTCAGCGAATGCAGGTTGTCAGGAGAAATCATGTGCCCACTATTCTCGCAGATTCGGCAGTGTGCAAGAGGGGATTGCGACGAGGCCGGATGATGGGGCGATTGAAGCGCGGGATCGATCCCCAACGCGGTGTTCGCGGTGTGAGGCCGGAGCGCCGGCACCCCGCTGTGCACCTGAGGGTGTGCTATAGTCCGGAGAAAGATCGATGATTTTCTCCAATGAATATGTCGGCTACCTGGGCCGCCGGGTCGTGCGTCAGCTACTCGAAGCGAAGCTAATCAAGACTGCCAAACCCAATCTGCTCAACGAGCGGGTGACGGCGGGCTTGCTGGATGAGTTGAAGCTGGAAGATCGCATCAACGAAGAGGTCCGCCTCATCCTGGAGACCTACCAGGAAGACATGCGGCGCACCGGCGCCAGTTACCCGGACATGTTCAAGAGAGTGAAGCTGGAACTGGCCCGCAAGTACAAGGCGGTGCTG
Organism: uncultured Acidobacteriaceae bacterium; assembly: GCA_963830635.1. GTDB lineage: Bacteria > Acidobacteriota > Terriglobia > Terriglobales > Acidobacteriaceae > CAWHMN01. The sequence goes on from CAWHMN010000001.1 coordinate 147,432, forward strand.
TGAGAGTCTCCCGGGACAAGCTCAACAAGCTGGCGCACGTGGTGGCTGACACGCTCGCGGACATCGACGAGTGCGAGTTCGCCGAGGACCGCAACACGGTGCGGCAGGAGGCGCGCAAGATCCTGGAGCAGGTGCTGACGGAGGAGATGCGCATCGACCAGGCTGCGAAGCTGAAGATCTCCTCGCAACGGCGCATCATCCCCGAGGGCAGCATGGAGTGGGACATCCTCTATCGCAAGTATTACAACGAAGAGGTCAAGAAGCTCGGCATTTGACGGTGCGATCCTTCCAGCGTGAACGTCGTTCTGCCGCCGGTTGATGGAGGGTCCGGCCCTCTGGTATCCTCGCAAGAGTGGCGCAATGGTGTAACCGGCTAACACGCCGCCCTCTCAAGGCGGAGAGTTCGGGTTCGAGCCCCGATTGCGCTACCAAGTAACAGCAGCTACCAGCCGAACGGCAGCTTGCAGCTTTCAGCAAAACAGCAGCTACCAGCCAAATTCAACTTAGACTCTTGCTCCCCCCTTATGAACTGCTTCGCGTTTGCGGTTCTGGCTGGAAGCTTACGGCTGGAAGCTGCATGTAAGCTGCCTTTTGGCGGAAGCGCGTGTGAGTCGAACACACCATCGCCCGTGAAGGACGACCGCCGGTTTTGAAGACCGGGAGGATCACCGGAACCTACGCGCTTCCCAAGGAGCGGGATATTCCCGAACCGAACCTGCATCTATAGAGTACGTTAGAGCGCATATGGAAAAAAATGCAGGAGCTCTGTGCGTAGCCAGCCCGGCGGCCGTCCGGCTGACGCAGCAGGTAAAGGCAGGTGGATGCGCCAGCAAACTCGCGCCCGGCTCGCTGCAGGCGGTGCTGGCGAAGCTGCCGCGCCAGACCGACGAGAACCTGCTGGTGGGCTTCGAGACGTCCGACGACGCTGGCGTCTACCGCATCCGCCCGGACCTGGCTCTGGTGCAGACGGTCGATTTCTTTACCCCGCTGGTGGACGATCCGTATACCTTCGGGCGCATCGCGGCGACGAATGCATTGAGCGACATCTATGCCATGGGCGGACGCGCCCTCACCGCGTTGACCCTGGTGTGCTTTCCTCAGCAGGACGACTTAGACACGCTCGAACAGATTATGCAGGGCGGCCTCTCGGTGATGCGCGACGCGGGCTGCGTGGTGCTGGGCGGCCATAGCGTGAAAGATCCCGAGATCAAGTTCGGCTATGCGGTGAGCGGGCTCATCGACCCCAAACGGATCTACACCAACACGGGCGCCCGGCCCGGAGATGTGCTGGTCCTGACCAAGCCGATCGGCACAGGCGTGATCACCACGGCGCTGAAGCAGGGAAGGGCCGAGCAGCGCTGGGCGGATCGGGCGATCGAATCGATGACCAGGTTGAATCGGAACGCGTCCCTGGTGGCCACGCGCGCGGACTTCGAGGTGCACGCGATGACCGATGTGACCGGCTTCGGTTTGATGGGCCATGGGCGCGAGCTGGCGATGGGCAGCGGGGTGTCGCTCGAGGTGGAAGTCCGGGCTGTGCCCCTGATCGACGGCGCGCGCGAGGCTGTGCGCCTGGGGACGATACCTGCGGGCCTGCTCGCGAATCGCGACTTCGCCGGATGTTTCGTCTGCGCGCGCGACGGAGTGGAGCTTGCCGAGGATCTGGTCACGCTGATGTACGACCCGCAGACCTCGGGCGGGCTGCTGATCTCGGTGGCCGAGCAGGATGCAGACGCGCTACTCCATGCCTTGCGCGAAGAACAGATCGGCGCGGCGCGGATTGGCCGGGTGCTCGACGGCAAGCCGAAGATTGAGCTGCGATAAGACGTCATGAGCGGAAACGAAGAGAAGCAGCAACTGTATCGGCGGCTGCCACAGATGGGCGAGCTGGTCGAGAGTTGCTTAGGGATCGAGTCTCTGCGCGGATACCGGCGCGATCTGGTGGCGGATGTGGCGCGCGCTCAGGTGGTAGCAATGCGCGAAAAGATCTCCGCGGGAGCGCATACCGCGGCCAGTCTCGACGAAGAGGTGCGTGCGTTACCGCGCGCGATCGCGGCCCAGCTGGCCAGTGAGCTGCGGTCCACGCTGCGGCCGGTGATCAACGCCACCGGCGTGATCCTGCATACCAATTTGGGCCGTGCTCCGCTGAGTGAGGCAGCGCTGGCGCGTGTGGTTGCAGTGGCGCGCGGGTATTGCAACCTGGAGCTGGATCTCGAAACGGGTGAGCGCAGCCGGCGGGATAACCACATCGATCGTGTTCTGCTGCGGCTGATCGCACTGCTCACTGGAGCTGCGGAAGGCGAAGTCGCCGCCACTCGTGACGCGCTGGTAGTGAACAATTGCGCTGCCGCCACATTTCTAGCGCTCAATTCTCTGGGCGAGGGCGGCGAGGTGATCGTCTCGCGCGGAGAACTGGTGGAGATCGGCGGCGGATTCCGGATTCCGGACATCCTGCGCAAATCCGGGGCGCGGTTGCGGGAAGTGGGCACGACCAACCGCACGCGTATCGGCGACTACGAAGCCGTCATTTCGCCCGATACAGCGCTGATTCTGCGCGTGCACCAGTCGAACTTCAGGATCGAGGGCTTCACGGAGCGGCCTTCGCTCGATGAGTTGATCGCGCTGGGCGAGAGGTCGTCGGTGCCGGTGTTCGAAGATCAGGGCACGGGCTGTCTCGTGCCGCTGGACGCGTATGGGCTCGCGCAGGAGTCGTCATTGATCGAGAGCCTTCGCTGCGGACCGGATCTGGTGGCGGCCAGCGGCGACAAACTTCTCGGCGGTCCGCAGTGCGGCATCCTCATCGGCGGTCGGGAGCTTATAGCGAAGATTCGCGCGAATCCGCTGCTGCGTGCCTTTCGCGTAGACAAGATGACGTATGCGGCGCTCCAGGCGACGCTGCTCGCGTACCTGGCCGGCGACACCGAGTCGATTCCGACACTGCACATGATGGGCATTGCCTCAGAACAGGTACGGCAGCGCTGTGATGCCGTGGTGCGGGCTCTGGCGTCTCCCACGTTGTCCGGCGAAACGGTCGCCGTACGCAGTGTGGTGGGCGGCGGCACCACGCCCGGCGCGTCGCTGCCGAGCTTCGCCGTAGCGCTGCGCCATGCCGGGCTCGAAGCAACGTCCTTGGCGGCCGCGTTGCGAAAGCTTGATCCTGCGGTGCTTGCGCGTATCCAGGAGGATCGCGTACTGCTCGATCTTCGTACCGTACCGCAAGAGATGGATCAAGCGCTGGTCTGCCTGCTGCATCAGGATCTGGCGAAGGTGCCGGGCGGTGCGTGAGCAGGAACACACGCCGGCCCATGCGGGTGCGGCGGCGGTGAAGTCGGTCATCGTCGGCACGGCCGGTCACATCGATCACGGCAAGACTGCGCTGGTGCGTGCGCTGACCGGCACAGACACAGATCGGCTGCCGGAGGAGAAACGGCGCGGCATCACGGTCGACCTGGGCTTCGCGTCGCTGGAGATGCGTGCCGCCGACGGTACGCCCTTGCAGGTGAGCTTCGTGGATGTGCCGGGGCACCACGCCTTTGTACGCAACATGCTGGCGGGCGCGGGCGGCATCGACTGCGTGCTGCTGGTGATCTCGTCCGAAGAGGGTGTAAAGCCGCAGACGCTGGAGCATCTCGCGATCTGCACCCTGCTGGGCATCACGCGCGGGATCACGGTGCTGACCAAGGTCGACGCGGTGAGCGACGATCGTCTGCGAGAAGTAAGTGTAGAGGTCGCACGCGCGCTCGCGGGCTCATTTCTGAGCGGCTCGCCCATGCTGCCGGTAAGCGCATTCACCGGGCAAGGAATGGACGCGCTGATCGCAGAGCTTGGCAACCTGGCTTGGCATATGCCGGAGCGGAGCGCGGACACTCTGGCTCGCCTGCCGCTCGATCGCGCCTTCACCATGCGCGGCTTCGGCACGGTGGTTACGGGGACGTTGCTGGCGGGCGCGATCAAGGTCGGGGACGCGCTCGCATTGCAGCCGGGGAACGGCAAGGCGCGGGTGCGTGGGGTTCAAATCCACGGCAGGGAAGAGACTACCGCGCGCGCCGCAGCCCGGGTGGCGCTCAACCTGTCCGGAATCGAAGTGGGCGAGGTGAGGCGGGGCGATACGCTGGTGGCAGCCGGGACGGTCGCCGCTACCAATGCGATCGATGTCGAGTTCACGCTGCTGCCGGATGCGCCAACGGTCAAGCATCGCACCCGCCTGCGCCTGCACGCATTCACGTCCGACACGCTGGCGACGGTCGCGCTCTACGACTATGAGCCGGTACTGGCGGGCGCCGCGGGTATCGCGCGTCTCAGGCTTGCCAAGCCGATGCTGATCCTTCCGGGAGATCGATTTGTGCTGCGTCGATGCTCGCCTGCGACCACCATCGGCGGTGGACGGGTGCTCGATGCGCATCCTGTTCCCAAGCTGAAAAAGGCGGAATGCCTGTCGTGGCTACAGGCGCTGCGGAGCGCGATCGCGGATGGCTCGATGGAGCGCCAGCTATTGCTGCGTGCGGCGCGGCGCGGTACGGGGGGCATCCGCATCGATCGACTCGTCACTGAGACCGGGTGGAGCGCCGCAACGGTGCGCACGACGGCGGCGCCGCTGATCGCGAAAGGCCTTCTACTGAGCGCGGCCGAGGAGTATCTGCTCACCGCCGAGGCGCTGGGCGCCGCTGTTGCCGCCATCCTGGCTGGAGTGAAGCAGGCAGGCGGCGCGGCCATCAAGCGCTCGGAGTTGCGCAGTCATACACGCCTGGCGGAGCCGGTCTTTGGCTTTGCGCTCGATGGTTTGCTGGCCGAGCAGAGGCTCGAAGGCGAAGGGCGAGCTCATCTCCATCTTCGGGGCCGCCCCTCGCACCTCGGATGTGGACCTGAAGCGGCTGGCAGCCATCGAGCACGCGTATGCGGCCGCCGGCCTGGCGTCCCCCCTGCTGCGGGAGGTGGGCGACCGTCTGGGGCTCGGCAGCGCCGATCTGCGGCGGCTGATGACGCTGCTGTTGCGCGACCAAAAGCTGCTGAAGCTCGGCGCGGACGATCTCTACATGCATCGCGATGCGCTGACGAAATTGCACGCGCAGATCCGAGCGTTGCGGGGGCAGAGTATGGATGTGGCGCGCTTCAAGCAGATCACCGGCTTGTCCAGAAAGTACGCCATCCCGTTGCTCGAGCATCTGGACCGGGAACGCATTACGCGTAAGCAGGGTGAGACGCGTTTGGTGCTTTGAGGGCGGAAGACAAAAGCGCACCGCTCGGCCCTCGCGCGATGACCACGGTAGCATGATGAACGCCGGGATTTCCGCGGTAAACAACTTAATCTTCAGCAATGCATTCCCAAACAGCAGGCCGCCACAGGCGCAAGCGCCGCGGCCGCGAAACGTATTCACACCTGCTTGATGGGAGCCGTAATGGTCAAGGATCTACTCTCGCGCTGGCCGCTGATCCGTCAGATTCAAACACGCTCGAATGGGAACGGGGCAGAGTCCTGGAGCCAACGCACGCGCACACTGCAGCCCAAGATCGCCGGATGCGAGATAGCCCACTCTATTTGCCCGTATTGCGCCGTGGGGTGCGGTCAGCTCATCTATCACAAGAACGGAAAGCTGGTATCGATTGAAGGCGACCCGAAGTCGCCCATCTCCCGCGGTCATCTCTGCCCCAAGGGCGCGAACACCTTTCAGTTGCATACGCATCCTCATCGTCTGAAGACCGTGAAGTATCGCCGGCCGTATGCGCGGGAGTGGGAGGATCTGGACCTCGATACCGCGATGGACATGATTGCCGACCGCGTCTGGGAGACCCGCGAAAAAACCTTTACCGAAGAGCAGGACGGCAAGCAGGTGATGCAGACCAAAGGCATCGCGCATCTGGGCGGCGCCACCCTCGATAACGAAGAAAATTACGTGATCAAGAAACTGTTCTCTGGAGGTCTGGGCATGGTCTGCGTAAGCAACCAGGCCCGTATATGACACAGTGCCACGGTGCCCGGTCTGGGCACCTCATTCGGACGCGGTGGAGCAACCACGGCGCTAGAATCGCTGTCTGATTCCGACGCCATCCTGGTCATGGGATCGTCCATGGCGGAGCAGCATCCGGTCGGATTCCAGTGGGTGATGAAGGCTCGCGAGCGTGGCAGCCAACTGATCCACGTCGACCCCCGATTTACGCGCACCTCAGCGACGGCGGATATCTGGGTGCCGCTCCGTGCCGGCACGGACATCGTGTTTCTCGGCGCGCTCATCCGCTATGCGCTGGAAAACGAGCGGTACTTCCGCGAGTACGTGGTGCACTATACGAACGCGCCGACGATTCTGCGCGAAGACTTCCGCGATACCGAGGATCTAGATGGGCTCTTCTCCGGCTGGGACGCGGAGAAGAAGCAATACGATCCGGAGACCTGGCTGTATCAGGGCTCACCGCAGAAGGAGACGGGAGGAGCGCAGCCGGGACATCAGCCGGCTGGAGGCGGCCACGGGAAGGACCGCGGCGGTGAGGCGAGCGATGTGCAGATACACGAGTCGGATTTCACCCTGCAGCATCCACGATGCATCTTCCAGGTACTCAAGCGACACTTCAGCCGGTACACGCCGGAGATGGTCGAAAGCACCTGCGGTGTGCCGAAAGATGTGTTCCTCAAGGCGGCGGAGGCCTATGTAAATGCCTCCGGCCCGGAGAAGACGGGGTGCATCTGCTATGCCGTGGGCTGGACGCACCACTCCACCGGCGTGCAGATCATCCGCGCAGCGTCGGTGCTTCAGTTGCTCTTGGGCAACATGGGGCGGCCGGGGGGCGGGATCATGGCGCTGCGCGGTCATGCCTCGATCCAGGGCTCGACCGACATCCCCACCCTCTACGACATACTTCCCGGCTACCTGCCTATGCCGTTTCTCGCCGGGGACGTCGATACTTTGGACGAGTACATCGAGAAGCACAGGTCTCCGGCCGGTCTTTGGTCGAACTTCGACAAGTACATCGTCAGCATGCTGCGCGCCTGGTATGGCGACGCTGCTACCAAGGAAAATGAATGGGGCTACCAGTGGCTGCCCCGCGTGACCGGCGATCACTCCGAGCTTGGCTACTGGCTGGACATGCAGGATGGCAAGCTGGACGGGCTGTTCGTGATGGGACAGAACCCGGCGGTAGGCGCACCCAACGGACGGTTTCAGCGAACGGCAATGGCCAAGCTGAAATGGATGGTGGTGCGCGACCTGGTGGAAGTCGAGACCGCCTCCTTCTGGAAGGACTCGCCCGAGGTGCTGCGCGGGGAGTTGGATCCGAAGGAGATCGAGACCGAAGTGTTCCTGATGCCCGCGGCGGGGCAGGCGGAGAAGAGCGGCAGCTTTACCAACACGCAACGGCTGCTGCAGTGGCACAACAAAGCCGTGGAACCGGAAGGCGATATTCGCAGCGAGACCTGGTTCATCTACCACCTGGGAAAGCGGCTGAAAGAGAAGGCGGCGCGGGAGCAAACGCACAAGAACATCGCGATGAATTCGCTCACATGGGATCTGCCCGTGGAAGGCGAGGTCGCCGAGCCAAAGGCCGAAGCGATCCTGGCTGAGATCAACGGCTATCACTATGCGGATCGTTCGCTGGTGCAAAGCTTCGATGACCTCAAGAACGACGGGTCCACCGCGGCAGGATGTTGGATCTACACCGGCGTGATGCCGCATGCGAATGAGAACATCGCCAACAAACGCGAGCCGCATGACGAACTGGGGCATGGCTGGGGGTTCGCGTGGCCCAAGGATACGCGCATCATCTACAACCGCGCCTCGGCGAAGCCGGACGGAACCCCCTGGAGCGAGCGCAAGAAGCTGGTGTGGTGGGATAAGCAGCAAAAGAAGTGGGTGGGCAACGATACGCCGGACTTCAAGCTGACGCACCCGCCGGATGCGAAGGGCGAGCCCGGCAAGGGGGGCCTGGAAGCGCTCGATGGAGACAAGCCGTTTACGCTGCATCCGGATGGAGTCGGTTGGCTCTATGTGAGCAGCGGCTTGAAGGATGGTCCGTTGCCAACGCACTTCGAACCGCTGGAATCGGTAACGCGCAACGCTCTCTATCCTGCGCATCAAGATAATCCGCCTGCGGACAAGAAGGAACGCCAGGGCAATCGCTATGCCGATTCGCCGATCGATCCGCGGTTTCCGCATGTGCTCACCACCTATCGCCTGACCGAGCACCACACCGGGGGCGGCATGTCGCGGACCTTGAGCCATCTTTCGGAGTTACAGCCGGAGCTATTCGCGGAGATCTCTCCCGAACTTGCCCAGGCCTCCGGGGTGGAGCACGGAGGGTGGGTCACGCTGGTCTCGCCGCGCGGCATTGTCTCCGCCCGGGCGCTGGTCACGGCCCGCATGCGTCCGCTTGAGATCGATGGCCGCACCGTGCACCAGGTGGGTTTGCCGTATCACTGGGGCTGGAAGGGATTGGTGAAGGGCGATGTCGCCAACGATCTCCTGGCCATCTCAGAGGAGCCGAACGTGCGCATTATGGAATCGAAGGCGCTGGTGTGCAATCTGGTTCCGGGGCGGCGTGCCAGCGGCAAAGAGGCACTCGAGGAACTGGACGAGTTGCTGAGGAGGCGGGCATGAGCGCATCGCCGGTAGTCGATACCCCGCATGCAGGGAACGACCAGACCACGGCGTTCCTTACCGACTCCACCATCTGTATCGGCTGTAAGGCGTGCGAGGTCGCCTGCAAGGAATGGAACGGCATCGAAGCGGACGGCTATGACTGGTCGGGACTCTCCTACGACAACACGCTGGCGCTCGGCCACTCTACCTGGCGGCATGTGAAGTTCATCGAGGAGAGCCCGATCGCCGGAGTTGGCGGGAACGCGCCCGCGCAGCCCACATGGGAGTTCTCCTCCGATGTCTGCAAGCACTGCGAGGTAGCCGGATGCCTGGAGGCATGCCCGACGGGATCGCTGGTGCGGACTGAATTCGGCGGAGTGTTCCTCCAGCCCGATATCTGTAACGGCTGCGGTTACTGCGTGGTCTCCTGCCCCTTTGGCGTGGTGCAGAAGAACGAGCGCGATGGCCGCGCGTTCAAGTGCACCTTCTGCGTGGACCGGCAAAAGGCAGGGCTCCAACCCGCGTGCGCCAAGGCCTGCCCCACAGAGTCTATCAAGTTCGGTAAACTCAATGATTTGCGAGTAGAAGCTAAGGCGCGAGTTGAGGTGTTGCACGACCGCGGCATGAACGATGCGCGCATCTACGATCCGCAGGAGACGAGCGTCAAAGGCATCCACTCGATCTTCATCATTCGCGGCGATCCTGAGACCTACAACCTGCCGCCCCAGCCGGAGGTGCCGACGATCTATCTGCGGGATGGCTGGCGGTCCGCGATCTTCGATGGGCTGGCCTTGTTGACCGGTGTAGCGCTGGCGTTCGGAATGGGCAGACGGAAGGTGCGGGCATGAGCGAACGTCAGCCCAGCATCGCTCAAGCCGCGCGCGCGTCCCGCCTCCCTGAGTCCCGGCTGGTGGAGATCCGCAAGGAGGCAGAGGACAGGGGCCGGATCGAGCAACGGGGCATCCGGCCGGAGGGCGCGCCCTTTCCCATCGCCTCGCCCCAGACCGGCTACTACGAAGTGCCGATGCTCAAAGCGCCACAGTGGACCTGGGCGGTCCCGCTGTATTTCTTCGTTGGCGGCGCAACCGGCTCGCTCGGTGTGATCGGCTCGCTCGCCGACGTTCTCGGTGGCCGCGAGGAGTTGGCGGCCAGGGCGCGGTGGTTAGCGCTGGGCGGCGCCGGTCTCTCAAGCATCCTGCTCATCGGCGACCTGGGCCGCCCGTCGCGCTTCCTCAACATGCTGCGGATCTTCAAGCCGCAGAGCGCCATGTCGATCGGGTCCTGGGTGCTATCGGCGTTCTCTACCTCCGCGGCTGCATCGAGCTTTGCGGACCTGCTGCGCACGAGGTTTGGGAGCGCACTGCCGGTCAAGCTCATCAGTGGCGCAGGACGAGTGGGATCGACGCTCTTCGGCATGCCCTTGCACAACTACACCGGTGTGCTGATCGGCGCGTCCGTGATCCCGGTGTGGAACAACCGCATCAAGTCGCTGCCCAGAGACTTCGGCATGTCGGGCTTGCAATCGGCGGTCAGCGTGCTGGAGCTTGCGGGACACAGCGACAGTTGCGCGCTGAATGGCCTCGGGCTGCTCGCCGCGGGGGTGGAGTCGTACGAGTCCGCGGACATTCTCCGCTCCCATGACCGCGAGCTCAAACCGCTCAAACGTGGCTACAGCGGATTCCTGGTCCAGGCGGGTGCGGTGCTCTCCGGCCCCGTTCCTATCCTCCTGCGCGTGGCGTCGATGTTCGCCACGGACAAGACACGCCTGCGCAAGATGGCGGCCTGGTCGGGGGTGATCGGGTCGCTGTGCATGCGGTACGGGTGGGTGCAGGCGGGAACCGTCTCCTCGCGCGACTGGCGCCTCCCCCTGCAGATCGATGAGTAACGAGGCACACAATGGCCAGCAACGAGCAGGGCGGGCCCATATCCAGCAAGGTTCGAGATCGCGAAAGCTGGTCTCGCACGCTGCTGAACGGCGCAGCGGGCGGGTTGCTCGGCGCGGCAGCCATGTGGGGCCTGCAGCGTGTCATGCGCTCGCACCTGCAGCAATGGGGCCGAAGCTCCGGCGAACCCGACACCGGGATCGGTTTTCAGGCTGAGTTCCGTGACGATGAGCCGGCGAGCACCGTCGCCCGCATCGCCCTTCCGGAAGAGATCCACTCGCGCATGTCGCCGCGTACCAACGCTCTGCTGGTGCATGGCGCCTTCGGCATAGGCAGCGGCATTGCGTACGCGGCGGCGCGGCGTGAGATTGCTTTTCTCTCGAAGGCGTTCGGCTTACCCTTTGGGCTGGTGCTGTGGCTCGCGGCGGCCGAGTTCGGCCTTCCCGCCATTTCGCTCAGCCGCGGCCCGCATCGCTCCAGCCCGACCGTGCAGGTCTTCGGGCTGTGCGCGCACCTGCTCTACTCTGCCACAGCCGAAGGCACATGCCGCGCGCTCGAAGCTGCGTGTACTTCCCATCAGCGGTCATTCTGAGCGCCCGGTATTGGCGCAAACAACCCACGTCGGGTTGGCATCGATTTTTGGTCGCTGCGCTTCCCCAGAATGACCGTGTGCCCTGGACTGAGGATGCTCTAGTACTTGAGCAGCGCAACTCCGCAACAGACCAGGAGCGCGGACGCCCAGCGGCGGTGATCCACGCGCTCTTTCAGGAAGATCTTGGCAGCGATCGCATTGCTGACAAAGGTGAGCGATCCCACGGCAGGGGCCACCAGGCTCACATCGACGTGGCTGAGAGTGAAGAGCAGAGAGAAGAAGCTGACGGCCATCACGGCAACGCCCAAAAGAAAACGCCCGCTCCCGATCACCGCAACGATAGCGCCGCGCAGGCCACGCTCCGCCTTGATGATGTCGAGGTCCCCGATATGGCGCAGAGCAGAGGCCGTAAGGACATCGGCAGTGGTTGCGGCCACTACGTTGACGGCAAGCATGGAGGTGAGGGCGAGTCCCGTGGGTCCGATCATCCGCGCTTCACTCCCTGGGCCAGCGGCAGCGGCAGCGCGCTCCCGTCTTCCTCTCGTTCCCGCAGGTGGACGGAGCACTCGGGAGGAAGGGGCAAGGAGCCGTCCTCGCAAGGCTTTTTCTCCGTGTAGGCGGGTCCTCGCGTAACAAATCCGACTCCGGCGACGATGCAGAAGATGCCGAGCCAACGCAGGGGGCTGATCTGCTCGTGCAGCCAGAACCTGGATAGCACGGCGACCACGACATACCCCAGCGAGGTGGCGGGAAGGACGTAGGTGAGATCGGCCCAGGAGAGCGCCGTCAGATAGGAAGCGAAGAACCCGAGGAGGAGCAGGATACCGGCAAGGATCCACGGCATCTTGAGTGCGAGCAGGAGGGAATCGAGGTGGTGAATGGAGACCGGTCCGAGGTGCTTCATGCCCACGCTAAGGAAGGTGTCCCCGAGTGAGGATGTCAGCGTGACGATCGCGAGGATGAGGTAGCGGCGGAAGGTCATGTGGAGCTGTTCGCTAGTGTGCTGCGTTTTCAGATCGAGGGGGATACATCTCCCCGGGCCTGGCCTGGAAGATGCTCCATTCCAGCATTTCTTCCATTCAGTAAGACGGTTCTAACGCCGTCGTTGACCCGGACATTTGTCGACCGGATATCAGGAAGGGGCGAAGCCACGCCGCTAGGGAGGAACAGCAACCGCCAGCCTGGCCGGAACGCCACCCGTGCGCCCCGGCGGTTGGCAGCGCGGGAATCTTGCAGATGTGGAGGCGCCGCGGGCTAGGCTCCTTCGCTCACTGCTGGCGTTGGTTTTCCCGCGTGCTGCTTGCTGTCTTTCACAATCCTGTTGCGTTGCGCCCGGAGCTTCATAAACGACTTCGCCTCGACATACAGACGCTTCAGGTCCCGGTTCACGATCGCCTTACTGACCACCCGCCAGGCCGCCTTGGGGCGGAAGTAGTACTCGTCGTAGAAGCGATGGACCATCTCGAGGACGTACTCCTTGGGCAAGCCGGGATATTCGATATGCGCCAATTGATGACCCTGATCGTCGACCATGGCGCCTTCGTTGATGATGAAGCCGTTCTCCTTGGCGAAATCGAAGAACTCAGTTCCCGGATAGGCGTGCGCGATCGAGACCTGGATGGTTTCCACGTCGAGCGCCTTCGCGAAGTTGATGGTGTTGCGAATAGACTCCCTGGTTTCGCCGGGAAGCCCGAGGATGAAGTCGCCATGGATGGTCAGGCCGAGCTCGTGGCAGTCCTTGGTGAAGGCCCGTGCACGCTCGACGGTGGCGCCCTTCTTGATGTTCTTGAGAATCTGCGGATCACCGGACTCAAAGCCCACGATCAGCAGGCGGCAGCCAGCCTCACGCATCGCCTTGAGCGTATCGCGGTCGGTAGTTACTCGCGACGTACAGGACCAGGTGAGGCCCAGCGGTTTTAACTTCGCGCACAACTCGATGGTGCGCGCCTTCTGGATGTTGAAGGTGTCGTCATCGAAGAAGAACTCCTTCACATTTGGGAAGAGCTGCTTCGCGTGCGCCATCTCCGCGGCGACATCGTCGGTCGAGCGCTTGCGCCAGGCATGGCCGCTGAGCGTCTGCGGCCACAGGCAGAAGGTGCACTGCGCCGGGCACCCGCGCGTGGAGTAGAGCGCCACATAGGGATAGAGCAGGAAGGGCACGTTGTACTTGGTGACGTCCAGGTCCCGCTTGTAGATGTCGGTGGCCCAAGGCATATCCGGCTTGTCGAGCTTTTCCACCTGCGGGCGATCGGGATTATGGACAATCTTGCCGCCATTGCGGTAGCTGATGCCCAGGATCTCGTCGAGCGGCCTGCCGTTGGCAAATTCAACCACTGAGAAATCGAATTCCCGGCGGCAGACAAAGTCGATCACCTCGCACTCGTTCAGCGCGCGGTCGGGCGCGGTGGTCACCGGCGGCCCAACGAAGGCGATGCGGATCGAGGGATTCGCGCGTTTGATTGCCTCGGCGAGCTTGTGGTCACCCTCCCAGCCGGGAGTGCTGGTGAAGAGCACGAGGAACTCGTACTCTTTCGCGATCTCGATGGTCTCCTGGGCGGAGATATGGTGCGGAGGCGCATCGAGCAGCCGGGACCCTTCGAGCAGTCCTGCCGGGTAGGCGAGCCAGACTGGATACCAGTAGGACTCGATCTCGCGCGTCGCGGGCCATCTGGAACTGGCGCCGCCGTCGAAATTCTCAAACGATGGAGGATTCAACAACAGTGTCTTCAATGGCATAGCGTGTCCTTAAAGTGTACCAGCTAGGAACCCTTCGAGCGGCCATCTCCCGGAGGAAATCTGCCTCAGAAATGATGCAAACTGCGGCAACCTGAATGGCTAGGAAGCGTCAGGGCCGGGGGGTGTTCCGGGCCCAGTCCTCGATGCCGCCCACCGAGCGCAGAAGGTTCAACTGCGCCTGGACGAGCAGGAAGTTCGCATCGAGCATCTCGGTATAGCGCTGGCGCTCTTCGATCTTCGCCAGCTCTTCGTCCTTGGGGGTAAGGGCTGCGCCGGAGCTGCTGCTGGTCTGGAGCTGGGTGGTTACCGATTCCAGGGTCTCCCGCGCCAGGTCGCTTTGCAGGCGTGCAACCTTCTGCTGCGCGGTCAGTTCCTCCAGGCTCTTCTCGAGCTCGAGCGTCTGCTCGGAGAGCTGCTGGCGGGACAGGTTCGCCTGTTCCTGCGCATGAACGGCATCCGCATCGGAGCCGCGCGCTTTGGCCCGGCCGACGGCATCGAAGATGGGCACGGTAATGTTCAGCCCAACCTCGAAGTTGTTGTGTTGAAAACGGGTGTAGTACTCGGCGTAGTTGTTGAATTTGGCGTAGCGGCTGTACTGCAGGCCGAAGGCGATCTGAGGACGCAGGATCTGCCGTTCGTCGCCGAAGGCCACGAAGTACTTGGACTTGGCTGCGGCGTCGGCCGCCTGGATGGCAAAGTTATTGTTGCGGGCCCGGTCCAGCAGCCGCCGTCCGGAGGCGAAATCGGGCGGCGGCGGAAGCGTCTGTGACTCGGCGGCGATGTCCTCCGGCGGCAGCCCGGTGAGGTTGCCCAGCCGCGCTTTAAGGACGTCAGCATGGTTGCGCAGATGGACTAATTTGAGCTCCAACTGAGCGGCGGTAAGCTGGGCCCGGGTCAGATCCATGGAACTACTGAAGCCGCCAGCCAGGCGGTCCTGTTCGATGGCGATCAGGCGTTCGCCATAGCTGTGCTGTTGCTCCAATGCATCGAGCTGCCGCTGGTCAGTGTCCAGCTCAAAATAGTCGAGTGCCGCTTCCGCGATGATCTTCTGGCGAGTGTCTTTGAGCGAATCCTGCGCGGCAAGTAATCCGGCGCGCGCCGAGCGGGTGTAGTCCGATTGCGAGAAGGAGAACAGCAGGGACTGCGCTGAGCCGTTGAACAGGGTAGGCTGGCCGACTGGAAAGCCATACGAGTAACCGACGCTCGAACCCAGGGTGAAGCTGGGGAGGTACGCGTCGCGGCTCTGCTGCAATCCGGCCAGGGCGCGGTTGACGTCCGCGGTGGCCATCTTGATCTCGTGCGAGTTGCGGACCGCCAGATCCACAGCCGTAGAAAAGGAGATCTGCGCCGCGACGGGCAGGGCGGCCGGAAGCAGGAGCACTCCGGCGGCAAGGCTAATCCAGTCGCGTCTCAGCAAATCGTCATCTCCGAAAGGAAACTGCGCCCGGCCAACTGTTTCAGCGCCCGGTATGCGTTTTGATGGCTTCTGCTGGATGATAGCCGCTGGCGAGCGCGGTTGCGGCAGCTAACTGCTGCTGTGCGCCGGCAGAGTCACCCTGAGCGCTAAGTAGAGCCGCCAGATCGTTACGCACCCGGAAGGCCGGCGCGGACTCCGATTGGTTGGGGGATGCGAGATAGCTCTGCAGCAGCCGAATGCTCGTGTCCGGGTCACGCCCGGCCCGCATCAGCAGATGCGCGGCGTCAACTGTCGCCACACCGTGCTCCCGGTCGGCAGCTATGCCGGCGAGCATGGCCTGCTGCATCTTGTCCCATTGCTCCGACTTGCGATAGAAGGAGGCCAGCACCATCCAGTAAGAGGCGGGGTGGGGTGAGGATGTGATGGCTACTTTGAAATATGACTCGGCTCGGGAAGGGTCCTTCTCCTGAACGGCGATCCGGCCGCGCAACTCGTACGCCCGGGCGGAGTCCAGTGACTGCAGGCGGACGGCAATGGCCTGAGCCTTCGTCAGCCCTCCGCCGACCACCGGGGGCGCTTCCACGTAGAACTCTCCCAGATCGGACAGAGCCTCGACGTTAAGAGGATTGAGCTGCACCGCTGTCTCGAACTCGGCATGCACCTTGCGGCCGAGGCGGTATGCGGTCACAAACATGACTCGATCGGCGCGCTCGCCCTCCGCGCGACCCAGCCACAAGTGGTTATCGCTGTCGCCGGATGCGAGCGCCACGGACTGGCTGCACTCCTCAATGGCGTCGTCCCAGCGCTCTTCCTGCAGATAGACGCGACAGAGAAGCTGATGTGCCTGGGCATCGCCGGGCTGGTCGTGGAGCGAGGAATTGAGCAGACGGATCGCTGAGTCTGCCTGCCCCCGGCGCAGGTTCTCCATGGCGGTGGAGCGCTGTTGCGTGGTGAGGGCCAAAGCCGGCGCCAGGGATGAGATCAGGACGAATAGGATGGGGAAGAATCGCATACGAAGATTAGCTAGCGGACCACCCGCGCGGGAACGCCCTCGGCCAGCAGCTCTCCATTGGTGGTGCTCAGGGCGACCAGATCACCGGCGTTAAGGCCGGAGGTGATCTGCACGGCAGTCAGGTTGATAGCGCCGACCCTTACCGGCACCCGGCGAAGCACGCCCTTCTGGAATTTGAACACGAAGTTCTTGCCGCTCTCGCTGTGCAGGGCTTCGCGCGGCACCGTGAGAACCTGGTTCAGATGCTGTTCTGTCACCGTAACGGTGACGTTGGTATTGGGCAGCAGCGCTCCGTCGGTATCGTCGACCGTCGCCAGGACCTCGCCGACGTTGCGGGTTCCGTAGGTGATGATGGTGGAGGGCACGCGCACGATGTGGCCGTGCCAGGTACGCCCCTGCAGCGCATCCCAAACGATGGTGACGGGATAGCCGAGCTTGATGCCGCCGATCTCGGGCTCGTCGAAATAGGCCCGCACCTGAATGCGCCGCAGGTCCGCCATCTGCAGTAATTCCTGCCCCTGTTGCACGTATTCGGTCTGCGAGACGGGAAGGGAATAGACGGTGCCGTCGAAGGGCGCGCGCACGTTCGATTCCGCCACTACCTGGGTGGCGGCGCCATAGCCTGCCTGTGCCTCTGCCAGCGTGGCCTGGGCGTGCGCCAGATCATCCTTGCCATAGCGTGAGGTCTTGCGCTGCTCGACTGATTGTAGCGAGGCATCAGCGAGAGCCAGCCGCTGCTGCGCCGCCGCGACTTCGCTGGCCGAGGCCGCACCCTGACTCTGCAGCCTGGTGAGCGCGTCTACGTCATGCTGCGCCTGATCCCGGTCAAGCTTCGCCTTCGAGAGCTCGGCGGAGAGGGAGAGTTGCTCCTCCTGTGTGCCGCCCTTCCGGGTCGCCTGGTCGTTGGCCTCCGCGCCGCGCAGCGCCGCCAGCGCCGAGGCGGCTCGCGCGGCCGCATCCGCATCCCCGAGCGACAACAGAAGTTGACCCTTGCGCACCTTCTCTCCGGAGTGGACGTACAGATGTTTGACCACACCCGGCAGCGGCGCATGCGCTTCGAAATTTACCTGGGGTTCCACTTTCCCGTTGGTGCTGACGGTGCGCACCAGGTCCTCGCGGCTCGCCGCTGCGACGCGCAAGGGCAGCTTCTCGCGCGTCAAGCGCCGGACTCCGAAGAAGACCAGCACGAGCAGCAAGGCTGCCAGCGTCCACAACAAGCGCGGTTTCCATCTATTCGTCGGGGTCTGGGCCATTCGTCGTTCGAACTGAAAGCGAGTATATAGGCTTATAAGACGCGGCAGAGTGCGGCGGGGCGTCAGAAAGATGTCTGCCGTTAGTCGATTGCGTACAATATATGCATGGCGACTACCACCGCGCGTTACACCGACGACCACGCCAAGGCCGGTCTGGATACCAGCTTCCCATCCATCGAGACGTGGGAGAATCAGTTTCCCGCCTACGAGATCCTGATCGACGATCCTGAGTTCACGTCCGTGTGCCCAAAGACGGGGCTGCCGGATTTTGGAGCTATCTCCGTCCGCTATATGCCGCGCGATCGCTGTCTCGAGCTGAAGTCGCTGAAGGAGTATCTCTTCAGTTATCGCAACCTGGGCATATTCCAGGAAAATATTGTGAACCAGGTGCTCGAAGACGTGGTCGCGGCCTGCGATCCCATCTGGGCTGTGGTGAAGGGCGACTTCCGGCCGCGGGGCGGCATCACGACCACCGTCGAAGCGCGCTGGCCCCGCCCCCACGCGGACAGACGCTAGAGCCGGACTCGGTTGCATCAGTAGCTGGCGACGCTCGGCTGACGTGAACGCTTGAAGTGAAAGGGACACCAAACCATGCGGCGGTCCCTACCTCCGGCGCTAACGGCTCTGGTGCTGCTGACAGCGCTCAATCTCTTCAACTTCATCGACCGCTATGTGCTGCCCGGCGTCCAGCCGTTGGTGCAGCGCGAGTTCCACGCGAGCGATGAGCGGATGGGGGCGCTGACCTACGCCTTCTTCGTGACGTATATGCTGGCCGCGCCGCTCACCGGCTGGCTGGGCGATCGCCTCCCGCGCAAGCCGCTGATCGTGGCGGGGGCGCTGCTATGGAGCGCGGCCACACTGCTGACAGCGTGGGTGCACACCTACGAGCAGCTCTACTGGAGACATGCGCTGGTGGGTGTGGGTGAGGCGACCTTCAGCATCTTCGCCCCGGCAATGCTGGCGGATTTCTACCCGGAAGAACAGCGCAACCGCATCCTCAGCATTTTCTACATCAGCATCCCGGTGGGGGCCGCATTGGGATACCTGCTGGCCGGCGAACTGGGCTCCTCCTATGGCTGGAGAAGGCCCTTTTATGTCTCTGCGCTGCCGGGCGTGGCGATCGCGATCTTTCTGCTGGTGCTGGTGCGTGAACCGGCGCGGGGGGCGGCAGACCGGCTGAGGGCAAGCTTCGAGCGATCGACCATCGCGGGGCTCTTCCGCAACCCGGCATTCTGGTCCTCATCACTGGGCATGGCGGCTATGACCTTCAGCATCGGCGGCATCTCGGTGTGGATGCCAACCTTCCTGTTCCGCTACAACGGGATGTCCCTGGAGCGGGCCAACCTGGTGCTCGGCGCAGTCACCATTGTGGACGGTATAGCGGGCACGGTTGCAGGGGGATGGATGGGACAGCGGTGGCTCAGACACAACCACCGGGCACTCTATCTCATCTCCGCCTGGAGCGCGGTCCTGGCGGTTCCAGGCGCGTTGCTCGCGTTCTTCGGCCCCGCCTGGTGCACGGTGCCGGCGATGTTTCTGGCCGAGTTCTTCCTCTTCGTGAATACGGGTCCGCTCAATACCGCGCTGGTGAACTCAGTGAATGCGGCGGTACGTTCGAGCGCCATCGCGCTGAATCTGTTCCTGATTCATGCGTTCGGCGACGCCACCTCTCCCAGGTTGATCGGAGCACTGTCAGACCGTACGAATCTACGGGTGGGAATGGGACTAACGCTGGCCGCCATGCTGGTCTCCGGAGCGATCCTGTTTGCCGGCGCCCGCTTCGCGCCCATGCTGATGGCAAGGCTTGAGGGTGAGGCGTGAGCGGAAGGAAGCAATGAACATGGCGATGGTCTGGACGGTGCTGAACTGGCTTGTCGCTTCGGCCTGGATGAGCCGCGTGCCTTACTGGTTGATCCAGGTTCGCAACGTCCCCGACCTGTTGCGTCTGAAAGATGCGCCGGCGACGCCGAAGAGCCGGTTGACTGTTGTGGTCCCGGCGCGCAACGAGGTGCGCTCCATCCGGCCGTCGATCGAGTCTCTGCTGCAAGCCGCGGATGTAGATCTGGAGATCATCGCCGTCGATGACCGATCGACCGATGGTACCGGGGCCATCCTCGATCGCCTGGCGGTGGAAGCGCGCGCGGAAGGCAAACGGCTGGAGGTGATCCATATCACGGCGCTGCCCGCGGGCTGGACGGGTAAGGCGCACGCGATGGCAGTGGCTGCCGCGCAGTCGAGCGGCGACTGGTTGCTCTTTACGGATGCCGATGTTGTCTTCCGCGCAGATGCATTGCGGCGCGCGCTGGCCTACGCGGAAGCGGAGAAGGCCGACCACCTGGTGCTGCTGCCGACACCGGTATGCAACACACCCGGCGAGCGGATGATGATGTCGTTCCTGTATGCGATGGCCGTTTGGGGCCCGCGCGCCTGGAAGGTACCCGATCCAGGCGCCAGGCGGGACTCGATGGGCATCGGCGCGTTCAATATGGTGCGCAAACGCGCGTATCAGGCAATCGGAGGATGGGAAGCCTTGCGCATGGAGGTGCTCGAAGACGTGCGCCTGGGATATGTGCTGAAGCAGGCAGGCTTCGCGGCGCGCGTGGCCACCGGCCGCGGTCTGGTCCGCGTTCGCTGGGCCAGGGGCGCCTTTGGCGTGGTGCGGAACCTGAGCAAGAACATGTTCGCTCTCTTTCGCTTCAACACCGGAATTCTACTGGCGGCCAGTGCCGGCCTCGCCATCCTGTGCCTGCTGCCATTTGCGGCGATGCTGGGCGGCGTGCCGTTGCAGATCCCGAGCCTGCTGACGTTTGCCTCCCTGGCGTTGCTCTATCTGTTCGCCAGCCGGAACGCAAATGCAAGCTTCTGGTATGTGCTGTTGTTTCCTGTGGCGGCAGTGCTGTTTTTGTTTTCCCTGTTGCGCTCCGCGGTGCTCACGCTGGCCCGCCGCGGCGTGGTGTGGAGAGGGACCTTCTATCCCATGGCAGAGCTGCGCAGGAACGCGGGGCCGCTCTGGTAGGGACAGGGATCAGGGATCAGGGGTCAGGGGTCAGGGGACAGGGATCAGGGATCAGGGGTCACGAGATCAGAAGGTCAGGGGTGAAGGTCTTAAGAATCACACCAAACTACCCCACCCTAGCTTCGCTAGAATGGGGCACCCGGCACCACGATTGGAGTTAGGCGATCCTGACCCCTGAAATCTGACCCCTGACCCCTGACCGCTGAATCTGACCCCTGAAATCTGACCCGCTGACGCCTTACCGCGCGATGGACTTGAAGGAAGTATGGTGGCGGCTTCCGCTCAGGGCGGGATCGCGGAAGGCGGTCTTGTCGCCATCGGCCGCAAAGCCGCTGAGTAAGACAGGGTTGGGCCGGAATTTCTCTTCGCCGCCGTGGAATTGCCGGGCATGGCTCACGACGATCACACCGCGATCGTCGACGGCGCGATAGATGCCGCGGACCTGAACATCGTGGCCGCGGTACTGCTCCAGATTTCCGACGTCCTTTCCGTCGCGCTGGAAGCTGACCATCGCGAACCGGCAGGCATCGTCGCTGGTCTCAGGAGAGCAGGTGTCTAGCAGGCGGGTTCCGTCTTCCAGCACCACGATGTCGTAGATGTGGGTGGAAACGCAGAGATCCTTGCCGGCCATGGTTGCGGCGACCGCCGGCGAAACGCAGGTGCGCGCAGCCTGAGCGCACGCGGGAAGCAACAGGATGAGCAGGGTGACGCGGAGCCGGTCGAAGCGGCGAGAGAGTCCGAATGCAGGAAACACGGACGAAGGCTAGCAACGGGTATGGACGCCCGCCATACAACGAAAGCGATATACCGACGGCTGCCCTGTGGGGAATGGGCCAGGAGCACGACGGAGCGGCTGTTCCGGCGGGTTTTTCGTCAGGGAACGATGACCAACTGCTGTTCCTGTTTTGGGACGCGGGGCGCACCGGAGTAATGGGAGTCCACGTACTCGTCGAGGATCTTTTTGAAATCGTGCACGATGGTGTCGCCTTTGAGCGTGGTCATCAGCCGGCCATCGACATAGACCGGGGCCTTGGGCTCCTCAAACGTGCCGGGCAGGGAGATGCCGATATTGGCGTGCTTGCTCTCGCCCGGGCCGTTGACGATGCAGCCCATGACCGCCAGCTTCATCTCTTCGACTCCGGGGTAGCGCTCGCGCCAGGAGGGCATGCTGTCGCGCACGTAGCCTTGGATCTGCTGCGCCAGTTCCTGGAAGAAGGTGCTGGTGGTGCGTCCGCAGCCGGGGCAGGCGGTCACCTGCGGGGTGAAGGAGCGCAGGGAGAGCGATTGCAGAATCTGCTGCGCAACCTGAACCTCTTCCGTGCGGTCGCCGTTCGGCTTCGGCGTGAGCGAGACGCGGATGGTGTCACCGATGCCCTTTAGCAGCAGCGGCGCCAGCCCAGCGGTCGAGGCAACGATGCCTTTCATGCTCATGCCCGCTTCGGTAAGCCCAAGGTGCAGCGGATACTCGCAGCGCGAGGCCAACATCTCGTACGCGTCGATAAGGTCGCGAACGCCGGATACCTTGGCGCTGAGGATAATTTTGTCGTGCGCGAGGCCGTAGTGCTCCGCCGCCTGGGCGGAGCTGAGCGCCGACACCATCATGGCTTCCATCATCACGTCGCGGGCATCGAGCGGCTCGGACCGGCGGGAGTTCTGGTCCATCATGCGGGTGAGCAACGCCTGGTCCAGCGAACCCCAGTTCACACCGATGCGCACCGGCTTGTCGTTCTCGATCGCGCATTCGATGATGGTGCGGAAGTTGTCGTCGTCCTTTCGGCCGATCGAGGCGTTCCCAGGGTTGATGCGGTACTTCGCCAGAGCGCGGGCGCACTCCGGGTACTTCTTGAGCAGAAGGTGGCCGTTATAGTGGAAGTCGCCGATGATGGGCACCGAAACGCCCTGTGCCGCCAGCCCGTCCACAATGTAGGGAACTGCCTTGGCCGCATCATCGTTGTTGACCGTGACGCGCACCAACTCGGACCCGGACTGGGCAAGCGCGGCAACCTGCTGAATGGTCGCGGGAATATCGGCGGTGTCGGTGTTGGTCATCGATTGGACGACGACCGGTGCGTCCGAACCAACTCGCACCTCGCCAACACGAACGGTGACGGTCTTCCTGCGCTGAATATCCGACATAGGTAGTTCTAGGATACCGCACGGACGGTCGAGGAGCTATCTGGCGACCTGATCCGCGATGAACAGAGAGAGAGAGAGTGATCGAGCCCCCGTTGTAAACTGCCTTGAGAGTGGCCCTGTAGCTCAGATGGATAGAGCGACGGTTTCCTAAACCGCAGGTCGGAAGTTCGAATCTTCCCAGGGTCACCAGCAAACAACACAAATAAAACTGTTTAGGTCAATCTGGGCCTCTCCTCTTTAGAGGTGTTTGCGAGTGCAGGGAAGAAGGACGTCCGGACGTTCGCAGGCCGGATACGGACCGTGACGCGTTTCCTCTCGGAAAAAAGGCAGCCAACGATATCTTCACAAGATGATCGAACGCTGGATCAACGAGCACGACGGTTGGTCCGAGGCAACCTGCAGCCGGTACAAGACCACGATCAGCCGAGCCTACTCGCCGGCCTTGAATCCAGGAAGGTCATGCATAATCCGGCTCGCCTGGTAGCCAATCGTTGGTATGTGGTCGCAAAAGGGCGGTTAGTCTGCGGAGGTACTTATTTTTCCGGCTCGTTAGGATTCCTCACGATGAATCCTGCCCCGTTCTCGGTCTCGACCCAGTCCAGTGTGCTGCCTACGAGATACTCGGCGGAGTCAGGCCGAACTAGCACGGTAATGCCATGTTGCTTCACCATTGCGTCGTCGCTTCCAGCATCGTCGAAGAAAATATCATAGGCAAACCCCGACTTAGCCCCACCAACTACATCTACGCGCAATTGCATCGATGGATCAACTGCCAAGTTACTCCGCAATCCCTCGATCTCCGTTGCCGCACGTTCAGTAATGTTGATCAGCATGCTATACCTGGGTCGTCAACACGTTGAACGCACGAACGATTGCGCGTTTTGCATCACAGAATCCGTCCTCGCCTTCAAACGATCCATTGTGATTCCAGGCAAATGCGGCACTTCCTCCGCCGCACCACGGAAAGGCGAAGCAGGATTGACAGGGTGCGACACGACCCTGCCCGCGATTCTCCGCTGCATGAATAGCAGCCTTCACCTTGTCGCTTATCCATATCTCCCGCAGCGCTCCAGGCCTAAAGACGCCAAGCCGGAACGGCTCGGCGTCCAGATAGGCTGTGAGGTAGATCTCACGTGCTGCTGTAACGCGGAGTGTCCGATCGATTCCCTCGGTCTGGACGTCCATGCCCCGAAGGCGTTCCGTGAACAATTTAAGGTTCAGGCATTGAATAGCAACATTTGGGTAGCGCTCCTGGAGCGAAATGATTGAATAGATCAGCGAGCGAAGCGAACTGTTGGTTTCCTCAAGGCAAGACATCCGGTCATGTGCGCGCCCTCTATCCTCAAGTAGCGAAACATACACGGTTGCGATGCCGAAGCGGTCAGCGAGCGCAACTACTCCTGGCAGGTCGCCGGCATTCGTCGCCATTGGCGTAAACATGAGGGTGGTTCTCCGAGCCATCCCGCCTCCAATCACGCGTCCAATCGCTTTGATCACGGCGTCAAAATTGCCCTGTCCTCGAACGAGATCGTGAGTAGCAGACTTTGCCCCATCGATACTGATGGCGATGGCACAATCGAGGTCACGGAGGAATGAAATATCGTCCGACGAGAGCCGGGTACCGTTGGTCAAGAGCATGGTTTCCAGGCTGTGGAACCTCGCGTATCTCACTACCGCCCGCCATTCCCGGTACAACGTCGGCTCACCTCCGCTAATCGAGACCATCTGCCCCCCAAGTTCTGCGAATTCCTCAATCAGATGACATACGTGCGCCGGGGAGATCTCAATGCGCGGCCCCTCTCCGGCGCGTACGTAGCAGTGTGTGCAACGCAGGTTGCACACACTCGTCAGTTCCAGAAACAGCTGGATGGGAGGAGGACAACTTCCATTGGGAATGGCGTCTAGCATGCTGCTCGTACTTTTTCTACCTGGAGGACGGGAAGGCTGATTCGCTTCTCTGGCGATTCCGGCCGACGCGTCCCCAGGTTTAGCGTCCCTTCGTCCGGATCTGAGGGTGGTGGGGGAAGCTTCACTGCCGGCATCGATGGATCAAAGCGAATCCAAGGTGCGGAAGAGGGGTCCTTGACCTGCCCAGCCTTGATCGCAGCGAGCATATCGAGCGCATCGCGGTACACTGCGCGGCGCAAGTCATTACGCGTGAAGTGTTTCGTGCTGTATGTAGGGGAGCTCCAGCACCAGTCTTCCCAGTCTTCGGTTTCAAGGTGAATGCCGTATTTATCGCGGTTTACATACAGCGGAGTGCCCGGATAGGGCGTCGTGATCGCGAGATACGTACCCGCACCGATTGCACGCATTTCATTGATAAGTTTCAGTGTTCCCTGGATTGTCTCGGGCGTGTCATCGGGGTGGCCCACCTGGAAGGTGAACATTGGCTGCATTCCAAGATTGAGGATCACATCCGCTGCACGTTTGACTTGGTCAATAGTGATACGCTTCTTCATAGTTTCGATGACACCGAGATCCGACGACTCCACACCAAGCTCGATTCGGTAGCAGCCCGCTGACGCAAGATCCTGCATCAGAATAGGTGTTACATAATCGACGCGTGATACGCAGTACCAGCCAATCGGCAGATTGGATTCCCGGATGAGGGCAGCTATTCCGCGAGCGCGTCTACGATGCGTCGTGAACACATTGTCGACAAAGTAGAAGTCATTGATGCCCCAGTTCTCGTACATCTCCCGCATCTCGCCAACCACATTTTCGGGACTACGGTACCGGTAGGCGTCCTCGAATGTGCTGGCAATGCAGAAAATGCATTTCAGAGGACAACCCCGGCTACTCATGACGTTGCCCGGGCGCGGATACATGTGCATCGGAAAGAGATCCCTCGCAGGATAAGGAACGGAGTCCAGCACCTTTTCCCGCGCTCTTGGAGGTGTCTTCACAACGACGCCGTCGCGCAGGAACGCGATTCCCTTGACGTCCTCGAGCTCCCCTTTACCGCGCAATTGGACCTTGGCCACGTCTACGGAAGACTCTTCGGCCTCAAAAAGAAAAACCACGTCGAAGCCCGCGTTCTTTAGCGCATCATTGATTTCGTACGTCGTATGAGGGCCTCCGACCCAGGTGATGGCATCGGATCCCGCGTTGCGCATGGCGTCAAGCAACCCGACTGTGGTGTAGTACGTAATCGTGACTGCATAAAAGCCGACGATACGAGGATCATGAAGGGCCAACTGTCGCTCAAACTCCTCGCGGTAGTTTGTGAAAAGGCTCAGGTCAACTGCCGCTACTGAGAACCCCGCGTTCCTTAGAGCTGCAGCTATATAGCCGAGGCCTATCGGCGGAGCAGAAACGCCATAACCACTTTGCTCCTGAGGCCGAGGTGCGGGCGGATTTACAAAAAGAACATCCATGGGTATCTCCTAACTAGGGCCGAGAGACATTGGGATGCGGTCGAAGAGGTCCTTATCGTTTGTGCGCGGCGATACTACTGCAGGTGTTTCTGTGCGCGTCGATATCACTGCAAGTTGACTCCCATTGACGCGGTGTACCGTTCCGAGACAGCGCTGACATACCGGCTCCGTAAGATGGCCGCGTAACATGTTGTCGCGGATCTTCTGCATTCGCGTGCTCGTCCAGAGCTGCTGAAGCGGCGTATCCACCAGAGAACCAAGATTGACGGAGTTTTCGTGATCCAGGTTGCAGAACGAGACGGTTCCGTCAACGAACACAGCTAGCTGGCGGAACGGGTTGAAGTAAGGACATTGGCCACGTTCGGTGGGCTCTACCATATAGCCGGGAGCGATCGAAATATTGCCAAACGTGCAGGCTGTCTTGAACACGAGAGCGATGCCCGCGGTTAGCGGTAGCCGGATAGAGGGGTCTTCCCCAAAAGCTGCATACGGTTTCATCAGACGGGCAGGGTCAATGTGGGGACGAACATCAATAGGCCCGGACAGACGGGGCTGCGTCTCACGAATCAGGTAAAGCCAATGGCTGTAGAGGTCCCATACATGCTGCAGAGAACTAACAAGCTTCGGACCGGCAATGGTGTTGCCCTGCTTGAACATGTACTGGATGTCAACGTGTGGAACAAAACCTCTGCGAGTGGACCTATCGCGCAGGAAGTTCAACACGCGCCTCTCCTGATTGTTCTGGGAACCGCGGCCGCCCAGGCTCGCAAAATCCTCATCGCTCGCCGCATTGAGACTCAACGTTACATGCCCGAGATTTGAGTCTAGTAACCGGCGCGCGTTCCGTGAATCGAGCAGCGTCACGTTAGTGAACACTGCGGGTACCAGTCCCGCTTCCCGTGCCAAATGCGCAAGCTCAACGAGATGGGGATGCACGAGCGGTTCCCCCATCACATGAAGAAACACCATCCTGTTGACCTGAACATAGCCGTCGGAGGCTGAGTCGCGCTCGCCAACATATTCACCGATGCGGGAAAACACGGCCCGGGCGGTCTCAAGCGACATGTGCGATCTGGGCCGATTTAGATCCTTGCTCGGGCAAAACGGACACTGCAGATTGCAGCGTGTCGTGATCTCCACGTAAAACCATTCTGCGGGGTGGACTTGTTGCAAAGACCACTGTCCAACCATATCCTCTTGTTGCTCTTTCGATGTCCACCGCAACACGTAGCGTTCCGGAGGAGCGGGTGACTGAGACCACCCCAGTGTGAGCTCCAATGGTTCGTTTAGTTCGATTGGCTGGGAGATGTAAAAATCCGAAGCCGTAGGAGGAGTACCCTGTTGCTCGACCATGAGAAATGCCTGATCGAGAAACTGTGGTGAGAGAAGCAGATTGCCGCGCATGTGTGGCCGGGCTCGCTCGAAGCGCCATTGCGCAACCTCCTCCGTGCCACCCGAGCAAAGGCTGGCCACGAGCGCAGAGCCACCCGGGCCTGCCTGGGGAAGCGGCATAATCAGTGGGCCCGATGCGCCGAGAAGTACTGGCCGTTGTCTGGCGCCTGCCGGGGCCGACTCAGAACCGATCATTCCTTATCTCCCTCGGTCCGCCGCTTCGTTTTTTCCGCCGGGAACAGCACTATCAGTCTCGCTTCTTCGGCCGCTAGAAGAAAATGTATGACTTGGTGCTGCATGTGTTCGTTGGGCTCGCTCTGTGTTTTCTCGGCTATGCGATGCACTATCTCGGTTGTCGTTCCACTGCCAAGCTCTTTCCAGATGTAGCTGTCCGGCGGCCTAAGCTGAAATTGCTGGCCTTGTCGCATGATGTAGACCGTCTGGTCATCTTCAAAGAAGATATCAGTCGCACGCTCTGGCCTTGCTTCCATAATGCTGTCGGTGATCAGTCTTTGCAGTTCGCGCGGTAGGGCTCCAAGTGGAATACTCATCCAACTCTGCGAGGGGCTACTTCCGTGTTGCGAAGGATCGAAGGATCCCCATGGATTGTTCACAGAGCTGGGTGTGACCGCAAAGGGTCCGCGAGGGCTCGCGGCGAAGCTGGGCGTGACGGCAAAGGGCCCTCGAGGACTGGCCGCGAAGCTGGGCGTAACGGCAAAGGGTCCGCGTGGGCTGGCCGCGAAGCTCGGCGTAACTGCAAAGGGTCCACGGGGGCTGGCTGCGAAGCTCGGCGTGACGGCGAAGGGTCCACGGGGGCTCGCGGCGAAGCTCGGCGTAACTGCAAAGGGTCCGCGGGGGCTGGCCGCGAAGCTGGGCGTAACTGCAAAGGGTCCGCGTGGGCTCGCGGCGAAGCTGGGCGTGACGGCAAAGGGTCCGCGCGGGCTGGCTGCAAAGCTCGGCGTGACTGCAAAGGGTCCGCGGGGGCTCGCCGCGAAGCTGGGCGTGACGGCAAAAGGTCCGCGAGGGCTGGCCGCGAAGCTGGGCGTGACGGCAAAGGGTCCGCGAGGACTGGCCGCGAAGCTGGGTGTGACGGCAAAGGGCCCGCGTGGGCTGGCCGCGAAGCTGGGTGTGACGGCAAAGGGTCCGCGGGGGCTCGCGGCGAAGCTCGGCGTGACCGCGAAGGGCCCGCGGGGGCTGGCCGCGAAGCTGGGCGTGACGGCGAAGGGTCCGCGGGGACTGGCCGCGAAACTGGGCGTGACGGCAAAGGGTCCGCGGGGACTGGCCGCGAAGCTGGGCGTGACCGCGAAGGGTCCGCGAGGACTGGCCGCGAAGCTGGGCGTGACTGCAAAGGGTCCGCGGGGGCTGGCCGCGAAGCTGGGCGTGACTGCAAAGGGTCCGCGGGGACTGGCCGCGAAGCTCGGTGCTACTGCAAACCACTGAGCGAAACCCCACGGATTCATTGGGTTGGTCGGATCCGCCACGATGTAACCTCCTTAGCTCAAAGTCAAACCTCATGTATGCCAGAGTTGGTTTCCAGCGACGCCCCGATGGGCGTAGTCCATGACTTCGGCCCGATGGGCACCATTCCCGCTCGTTTCAGGGCAAGGATCTGATCGGGCTTTCTTGCGCCGACCAAAGCAACTGACACCTCTGGGCGGTCCAATACGAACCGAAGAGCAAAATCCGTCCAGCTTTCATCCGGTCTTCGATAGCGCGACCAGGCCATCTTGATCTGACGCATCTGGTCTTTGATCTCCTCGGGCATACAAGCGCGGAAATCTCCTGCCGCAAACGATGCGGCCGGCAGTGCACGATCGCACAGAAACCCGTTTGTTAGTACCTCTCGCGCAAGAATAGCTTTGCCTCGGCGCGCAGCTTCTGTGATCAGCCCGAAATCACCGGTCAAATTGGCTAGACTGAACGGCAACTCGATAACGTCAACCTCAGGCCGGTCGAGGACAAGCCACGCATCCTCGGCGCGGACTACGGACACACCAATGAAACGCACCATACCGCGCTTCCGTAGGTTCTCTACACATCGATAAATGTCGCCAATGGCCAGTAAGTATGGAGGTGGATTGTGCAAGAGATAAGCGTCAATCGTCTTACGCCGGAGGCGATTGAGGCTTGCATCCGCCTTTCGCGTAATCGCGTCCGGATTCCATTCGAACTGGCCGGAGGAGGGGACGAGGCCTCCCTTCGTCACGATAAACACGCCGTCATCAGGAAGAATTCGGCCGAGAAGGCTCTCTGCGAAGCCATCACCATAGACATCCGCCGTGTCGAAGATCGTTATCCCTGCCGCCAATGCTTCGTAAATCGTAGCCTCGGCTGTGGCCTCATCCTTGTCTCCGTACCCGCGGAGTCCATCATTGCCGGCCAATGGCCACGTGCCAAGTCCCACCTGCGACACAGATATATTTGTCGCGCCTAGAGGTCGGTACATCATGTTAGCTACCCTCAACCACGGGAAACCGGCGACCGAGAACGCCCGGCACTCAACCGCACTCCTTAAGCCTTGGCTGGCTGTAAGAAATGCCATTGAAACCGGAAGGGGCCCAAGGCATTTCACAACCGTTTACGGGGTACGCATCGCTACTCTTTGCCCACGCCAAGAGCAAGGCGCCAAACTGTTCTTTGCGCGAATCATAAGCGGCTTGAAGCTCTCGTTCATGCGTCGTCAATGCCCAGTGGAGCCGTTTATACACAGATCGTGCGATACGCGGATTCAAACAGTAATAGAAACTAGAAAAGAGATTCGGGTAGGTTCCGATCTGCCTTTCTTCCCATTCAGTCAGGCAGTTCACCGATGTGTCCGCAGATATGTGGCCGTCATACAGCAGATTCTCACCATAAGCCGTCGTGAGTTCCGTTCCGGCCAGCGGCGCAAGCAAATGTACTTGAACCGCCAGCAGACGCGGCTGTCGCCATGATCGAAGTCGCAGTACAAGATTTAATGTGTCAATCAAGTCCTGTTCATCCTCATTTGGAAAACCTATGATGAGCGATGCAGTCACCCGCAGTCCCATTGAGTGAGCCAGATGCACTTTGGAGACTGCGTCCTGGAGATTCAGATTCTTCTGGACGTTCTTCTGCATCCTCGGGGAACCTGTTTCCAGGCCGAAGTAGATATCTCGGCATCCTGCGCGCATCATCAAGGACAAAAGTTCACGATCAACACGATCAGTACGTGCACTGCACCCCCACGTTATTCCGAGACGTGATGCAATCAGTGCTTCGCACACCTCCGCAACCAACTTCCGGTTGGTCGTGAACATGTCATGCACAAAATCGAAGTGCTTCAGCTCCCCGTCCTGCGCAAGCGCAGCTACTTCAGACACAATTCGTGTGGAACTTTTTAGCCGGAAACGGCGGCGGAAGAAGTCTTTAGTCGAGCAGAAAGTGCAACCGTAAGGACAGCCTCTTCCGACCTCAATCGGAACAGTCTTGGCAGGGGTGCCGGATACGTAAGTAGAATAATTTGTCGGCTCGGTGGAGTTCAGATCCACCATAGGCGCCAATTCCACTGCAGGGCGCTCGGTAATAACCGGCAGCACACGGCTTGCTGGATTACGGAACAACAAGCCCGGTTTATTCTGCGGTGTTCCCGTTTCGAGTACCTGTATAAGATCAGCCAGGACGGACTCGACTTCGCCCATAACAACGGCGTCTATGAACGGATAAGTCTGGATCCACGATGATGCTCTGGCGGATGCTTCAGGACCGCCAAAGATAATCTTGAGGCTAGGAGCCTTCATTTTGAGCGAGCGTGCCAGTGACAACGTCCTCGGCATGGTGTTGCACATGGATCCAAAGCCGACGAAAACGACGTTCCGTAGATCCACTGCTTGCCAAAAGTCAGCGATCTGACTTTCCACTGACTCCGGGCGCTCTACCGGGAGATCCACAATCTCGCAGGAGAGGCCGAACTGGCGTTGGAGCGCGGTGGCAGTGGCCATCAGGCCAAGAGGCATAGCTGCCTGATACAAGCAATTCGCGCTATTCACTAAGATGACGCGCTGCCCGGCCAGAGCATTTTGCGGAACCGGTTCGCGGAGGCTTGGCACATAGGCAGCCAAGGGAACACCTCTCAACGTTGAAACTGCAAAACCCAACTTGAAGAGGCCCGCACGATTATTGTGCTGCGCACTTGTGGAAAACAAGGAAAAAGTGAGCAGTGACGGGCGATTACGGCTTAACGATCCAAGTATCTTCGCCCAATCCCGACGGCACCCAAAGCCCCATCGAAGGAATAGCCCTCACCCACTTCAACGGCGCCGGCAGGCTCACGCAAAGGGATTTTGTCGAAACCGCTGGCGTCCCGAATGTCTGCGACGGCAACTCCACGACGTGGTCCGTCTGCTGCGCCCACAGTGGATTGATCGGCTGCAAGGTTGCTGCGCAGGGCTATAATTGCCCGACTTTGACTGCGGCCATACGCAAGGCAAACAGCGGCTGAGCGAGGAATGAACGGATGATTGTTGGGGTCCCGTGTGAAAGCTATCCAGGCGAACGTCGCGTCGCGCTCGTACCGTCCGCCGTTGCGAACCTCAAGAAGGCCGGCCTGGATGTGGTCGTGGAACAGAATGCCGGGCTCGAGGCGGGCTATCCCGACGCCGAGTACACCGCTAAGGGCGCAAAGGTGGTCACTGACCGAGCCGAGGTGTTCCGCACCGCCGATATTATCGTTCAGGTCCTTTGCTACGGCTCGAATGATAAGGCTGGCAAGGCCGACGTTCCCCTCTATCGTCCCGGCCAGTTATTGATTGGATTTCTGCGGCCGCTGGGCCAACTCGACACCATCCAGGACATCGCCCGCGCGGGAGTTGCTTCCTTCGCCGTGGAGCTGATGCCCCGTGTCACCCGGGCGCAGAGCATGGACGCGCTCTCCTCAATGGGCACCGTCTGCGGCTACAGGGCTGTATTGATCGCGGCCAACACGCTGCCGCGCCTCTTTCCCATGATGACCACCGCCGCGGGAACGATTACGCCTGCGCGTGTGTTGGTGATCGGCGCGGGTGTCGCGGGCCTGCAGGCGATTGCGACGGCTCGACGGCTCGGCGCGGTAACTTCGGCATACGATCTACGTCCCGCCGTGAAGGAGCAGGTGCAAAGCGTCGGCGCGCGATTCGTCGAGCTGCCCATCGAAGTGCAAGACGCGCAGGACGCGGGCGGCTACGCGCGGGCGCAAGACGAATCCTTTTACAACCGACAGCGTGAGCTGCTGACCCGCGTTGTCGGTGAGAGCGACGTGGTGATCACGGCCGCGGTTGTTCCCGGGAAGAAGTCGCCGATCCTTATCACGCGCGAGATGGTGGCGGGCATGGCGCCCGGTTCGGTGATCGTGGATCTCGCCGCTGAGCGCGGCGGGAATTGCGAACTCACCCGGATCGGCGAGAAGTTCGTTGCCGGCGGCGTCACGATCATCGGCTGGGTAAACCTGGGCAGCAGCGTTCCACACGACGCCAGCCAATTGTATGCGCGGAACATCGTGGCCTTTCTCACGCACCTTGTAAAGGAAGGCCAGCCACGCCTCGACGCGGACGACGAAATTATCCGCAGCACGCTGCTCACGCACCTCGGCGAGGTGGTGAACGCGCGCGTCCGCGAATTCTTCGCCATGCCGGCCCTAGTCAATCAGAAGCAAGCGCCGTAAAAGGAGGAACGGGAGTGCCTGCAGATTTCATCTCCAATCTTTTCGTGTTCATTCTGGCGGGCTTCGTCGGGTTCGAACTGATCAAGCGCGTTTCCCCGCTGCTGCACACCCCGCTGATGTCGCTGACGAACGCCCTCGACGCTATTGTCGTCGTCGCCGCAATCATCATTGCCGGCCTGCACGAGACGACGCTCACCACTGTACTCGGCACCATTGCCGTGGCCGCTTCGTTCAGCAACATGGTCGGCGGCTTCCTGATTACTGACCGCATGTTGCGCATGTTTAAGACCGGAAAACCCAAAAAATCATGACTACGACCGCCGTCGCGCAACTCATCGACTTCGCTTACATCGCCGCAGCCGTCCTCTTCATTCTCTCGTTGAAGTGGCTCAGCTCGCCGGCCACCGCGCGTCACGGAGTGATTGCCGGCGAAGTTGGCGCGGCACTTGCTGTCACCGCGACGCTCTTCAATCCCGCCCTTGTGCAGTATAAGTGGATCGCCGTCGCGCTGATCGTCGGCGCCGCGGTTGGCATCCCGCTCGGCTTGGTCCGCATGACGGCGGTGCCCCAGCGAACCGCTCTTAGCCACGCGTTCGGCGCTTTGTCCGCAACCATGATTGGTATCGCCGAGTACTACGTGCGCGCGCCGCACGTCACGAAATTCAGCATGGTCGAGATTGCACTGGAAGTGATCATCGGCTCCCTGACCTTCACCGGCAGCCTGATTGCTGCCGGAAAACTCCAGGAGATTCTCCCGCAGCGGCCTATCACCTATCGCGGGCAGAACATCGTCAGCCTCTCGGTCCTCGGCTCTGCGATCGTGATCGCAATCGTTCTCACAATCCATCCGGAGTATATGCACCTGTTTCCGGCCATGGTCGGTGTCGCGTTGTTATTCGGAGTTTTGCTGGTCACCCCTATCGGCGGCGCGGACATGCCGACTGTCATCTCACTCCTTAATTCGTACGCCGGCCTCTCGGCCGCCCTGCTCGGGTTCGTGCTCAATAGCAAAGTTCTCGTAGTCGCCGGCGCCCTCGACGGCTCCTCCGGCTTCATCCTCTCCGTCATCATGTGCAAGGCCATGAATCGCTCATTCACCAATGTTATGTTCGGCGCATTCGGCCAGGTCCAAGCCGGAGCCCAGGTGGTCGCCGAGGAACGAACCATTCGCAGCGCCAACGCCGAAGAAGCTGCTGCGATCCTCTCCGCCACCAGCAAGGTCGCCATCGTTCCGGGCTATGGCATGGCCGTCGCTCAGGCCCAACACAAGGTACGCGAACTCTACGAGGTCCTCACCAAGAAGGGCATCGACGTGAAATTCGGCATCCATCCCGTCGCTGGCCGCATGCCCGGCCACATGAACGTTCTCCTTGCCGAGGCCGACATCCCATACGATCGCCTCGTCGACATGGATGACATGAACTCCGATCTCCCGCAAACCGACGTTGCTCTTATCATCGGCGCGAACGACGTTACAAATCCCGCCGCACGCAGCGACCAGTCCAGTCCCATCTACGGTATGCCCATCATCGACGTGGACAAGGCTCAAACTGTCATGGTGATCAAGCGCAGTATGAGCCCGGGCTTCGCTGGGATCGCCAATCCTCTCTACTACGTGGATAAGACTCTGATGCTCTTCGGCGACGCAAAGGCTTTTGTGGGCGACATCGTCCGCGAGCTTGCGGGCACTCACCACGATTAAGCCTCTCAGCCAGGACGTGAGACCGTCCAGAGAGAGCAATGGCCGGCAGAGAAGCCAACAACCTAATCCTCAGTCATCAGCGTCATGTTTTGCTGACGGATCACCCGGATCCGCGGCACGACCCGCGGTACTCTGATGAGGCCCGTGTTGTTGCGACCCGGATGGGGCTGCACCACAGACGCAATCGCTGTAGCTTGTCGGGGCGAAAAAAGTCTGCGCGCAGGAATAAAAGGGCAAGTTTGTCGACTGAATGGGCGACGGTGCGGAAACTGCGTAGTCCTTCTCGAAGGTCATCTGTGCGGAGCCGCCGCCACGAATGGCCCCGGCGATCTTCGCTAAATTGGCCGCGCTGAATGAAGTGATGTCATATGCGCTCGAAAACTGATACTCCGTTGACCATGCGGGCGACTGCGATGAAAGCGCGAGAAGATATGTCGTGATGTCAGAGACTGAAGCCGTCGTCAGGTTGTAGGTCATCACAGAGAAGGCTGGATTGTTCCTGAAGATGGGGCTCACGGACGGGGTGATGCGCAGCGGCAGCCAGGGCGGATCGGCCGCTGTAACGCGAAAATCATCCATATGAATGTGCCCGGCGAAAGCCAGCTGCACCACGTTCGCATACGTGCTCATCAAAGCGCTGAATCTGGTCTGGTACTTGTCCTGCCAGAAAGGCACGGGATCCTGACATTGGCCGCGCGAAGAGTTATACGCATCCATGCCCGGCGGGATGTGCATCACGAGCGTCACACCGCGATGGAGCAGGCTGGCGGTATAGAGCTTCCAGCCGAGCCACTCGAGCTCCGCTTCGCCGGGATCGCCGCCGTCCGGGGCGCAGCTTTTGTACGAGGCGGACCAGAATATGGTGTTTAAAACGATGATGTCCTGATTGGCGATGGTCGGGTGAGCCATCGAGAAGAAACCCCCCAACTGAAATGAGCTCTTCGCTTCGGGGGAGGCGGCCAGCACGGTCAGTTGATTCGCCAGCGCTGCGAGAAACGGGCTATTGGGAGGAACCTGGTAGTCTCCGCAAGGCGAATCATTATTTCCCAGCGCCACCACGACTGGAACCTTGAGTCTGTCTTGCAACTCTCGAACCACGAAGGCCTCTGTCTTGGCGGCGAATGCGGGGAACTGGTCGGATGTGCCCCCCGCCACGACGAATGCCTGCGCGAAGTTATGGCGAAGCGCATCCCCGGTAAACACCACATAGTCGAACGGCTCCTGCGCGGCGGCTTCCGCCAACGTGGAGGAAAACAGCCGATAATTCGCGTCCGCCCCGTAGGTTGAAAACGACTTCTGTTGCGAACCCTGGAAAATAGCGTCCCATTGCTCAAGCGGCGCGGCGATCAGTTGCCTGACGATGGCTGGATCGGCCAGCGGATCGAGGTGAACGTCGGAGAGCAACAGTGCCCGGCCTGTGGCCGGACCAGCCTGTGCGACCGCTGCCAGCCCCAGCCATGCAAAGAACAGGTAAGTGGCGATCGGTATTCGCAGTCTCACGCGCGGCCTCCCGGCAAATAACGATAACCCCGCTTCTGTTAACTCACCCCGTGAATCGTGAGCTTCCACCTGGGACGAAACGTCGCCTTTCATACAGGTGTGGCGATAGAGCTTTACTTCCGAGTCATGGGCCATCCGGAAGCAGGTTGATTACAAAGCATGCTCATCGCAACTGGAGCACGATGGGAGCATGGTCCGACGGCTTCTGCTGCGCGCGCGGGGTCTTGTCGATCTGGCATGCCTCCATCCGGCTCGCAAGCTCCGCCGACAGCAGAAAGTGGTCGATGCGGATTCCTCGATTGTGCTCGAATGCCTGGCGGAAATAGTCCCAGAATGTGAACTGCCCGGTCTCTCCTGGATGGAGAGACCGGAATGCATCCGTGTAGCCCAGATCGAGCATCGCCCGATAACGCGCCCGAGGTTCCGGCTGGAATAGGGCGTCATGTATCCATGACGAAGGCTTGTGGCAGTCGATATCTTCGGGAATGACGTTGAAGTCGCCACCGACGACCGTTGGCGTCTTACTCTCCAGCCAGAGCGCCATCTGCTTCGTGAGGCGGTCCATCCACGCCAGCTTGTACGCAAACTTCTCCGTCCCCACCGGGTTGCCGTTCGGCAAGTAGATGTCGGCGATGCGAATGTCCCCGACCCGCACCTCTAGAAAGCGAGCATGACTGTCTGCCTCATCGCCCAGTAAGGTCGTGCTGATCACTTCGAAAGGGTGGCGCGACAGAATCGCGACTCCGTTGTAGGCCTTCTGGGTCACAGCTACGCTTTCGTATCCGAGTTCCTTGAAGACCAACGCCGGAAACTCCGTTCCTTTGAGTTCCTGCAACAGCAGGACATCGGGGGTGCGGACCTGAAGCCATGTCCTCACGTGCTCGATGCGCGCTCGAATCGAGTTCACGTTCCAACTTGCGATGACCATGCTCTTTTCCGTCCTCCCGCTGTGAGCTTATGGCATCTGGGGAGAACCGTGCGCAGCATTCTTGTTGTCGACTGAGAAGGGGCAAAGCGGAGAGCATCGCGCCGCCTTCGGAAGTCCGAATCTTCGCAGGGCCACCACTGGCCACGGTACGTGTCCGAATTTGACAGTTGCGTGAGTATTAACGTCTCGGCCATACCCTCCGGTATATACTGGTGCGCGGTCGGCTCCCCGTGCTCGTTGTTTGAAGCCACTCACAAACTGCAGGGCCCCAAGCAAGGCGATCGGCGAACCCGGTTCCCTGAGGTTAGCTTCCAGGCCAGACGTGTTCACGCCCACGCGCCCGCACCAAGATGGAACTACATGAGACTTCGGCCCGCGAGAAGATCTCGATGAGACGTGTGAACTCAAGAATGTGATTCGCGGGCTCCGATGAGGGGTCACGAAGACTCTATCAGGGCAATCCTCTCGGCTCCGCAGGAACCCACCCCTTTGAAGGCTCACAACACCAGTAGAAGCTCTTGTGTAAAGCGTCTCGAACATCACCCCTCGGGCGCAAGTGATCATATTGGCTGACGCTCGCATTCAAGAGATCTGGCTTTCGATGCACTTGAACGCAAAGGAGGAAAGAACATGGCAAATGCGACGTATGAAGTCAAAGACAACGACGCCGCGGGCGAGGGGATGGTCGCCCGGACCGACATGAAGTTCGAAATCGTCGTTATTCCCGTCTCGGATGCCGAGCGCGCGAAGGAGTTTTACGCAAGGCTTGGATGGCGGCTCGATGCGGACTACGACGACGGTAAGGGCTATCGCGTGGTTCAGTTCACACCAACTGGCTCCGGGTGCTCGGTCATCTTCGGCAAGAACGTCACAGCGGCGGCTCCCGGCTCGGTGCAGGGCCTTTATCTGATCGTTGCTGACATCGAGACCGCGCGCACGAATCTGCTCCGTCGCGGCGTTAGAGTCAGCGAGGTGTTCCACGGCGACGACGACGTGTACGCCGGCCCGGACGAGCCATACCTGTTTGGGCGGACTCGGGTCAACGGTCCTGATCCCGAGCATCGCAGCTACCGCTCGTTCGCCTCCTTCAGCGACCCGGACGGAAACGGCTGGCTGCTCCAGGAGATCACGACGCGGTTGCCCGGCCGCATCGATGGCACGGCGACCACCTTCACCTCAGCAAGCGATCTGGCGAGCGCGCTTCGGCGTGCGGAGGCGGCCCACGGCGAGCACGAGAAGCGCACCGGGCAGCGCGACGCGAACTGGCCTGACTGGTACGCCGCTTACATGGTGGCGGAGCAGTCCGGCAAAGATCTGCCGCAATGAAGGACTCCGCGGGGAACGAAGATCGCTCCCGGCGGCATATCGAACTCCTGATCGCGGGTTCCTGGAGGGATCATGAGCACCGCTACAACCACCAATTCCGTCCGGCGCGAACCGGAACTCCTCGGGCAAACTGTCGTGGTAATCGGCGGCAGCGCTGGCATTGGACTCGAAACGGCCCGACGAGCAGGCGCTGAGGGGGCCAGGCTGATCCTCGCTGGCCGGAATCCCGAGCGCCTTCAGCAGGCAGCGCGCGAACTCAACACGCAGAGCACTGTGGCCTTTGAGGCTACAGACTTTGACCGCCTCGCGCGGTTCTTCGACGAACTGGCCACTCCGATCGACCACCTGCTGGTTACCGGTCCGGGGCCCTACTACGCGCCGCTGGCCGAGTTCGATTTTGAAAAGGCGCACCGGGATGTTGAGGGCCATCTGTTTCTGCCGCTGCACGTCGCTCGTCATGCTGCAAACAAGGTTCGCCCGGGAGGAACTCTCCTCTTCATGAGCGGCACTGGTGGCCGCCGCACTGCTAAGGGATTCGCTCTCATCTCGGCTCTCACCGCTGCGCTGCCCGCCCTCACCGCCAGCCTTGCGCTAGAACTCGCGCCCGTCCGGGTCAACCTCATCGCAGCCGGCTTCGTCGACACACCGTTATCGGCATCGCTCCTCGGTGATGAGCTCGACAACCGTCGCAATCAGCTTCGCGCCACGCTTCCCATCCGGCGCGTCGTCACACCGGCCGACGTCGCCGCGCTTGCCGTACACATCATGAGCAACACGGCCCTCACCGGCGCGACCTACGACATCGACGGCGGGCAGCAACTCGTCGCCGGTTAGCTGAAGAGCGCGGGATTTTTGCCGGCAATGTAGGAGATGCGCCATGCCTGACCCTTCGCAGTTCAACACCGACCGCACCCATCCGGGGCGGTGGACCATCACCTTCAGCAACCCGCCGATCAACATGTTTGTTCCCGCAACGATCGTCGAATTGGGAGCGCTGATGACCGACCTCGAGGCGGACCCGTCGGTGAAGGTCGCGGTGTTCCAATCGGCGAATCCCGAGTTCTTCATCGCCCATCTCGACGTAGCCAAGGCAGCTGAACGGCCGGAGGTGCTGGGCCTTTGGCGCGACTTTGTGCTGCGTCTCGCGTTCGCGCCAGTCGTGAGCATCGCGAAGATTCGCGGCCGCACGCGCGGCATCGGCAACGAGTTTGTGCTGGCCTGCGACATGCGCTTCGCCAGCCGGCAAAGTGCCCTATTCGGCAACCCCGAGGTTGGCGTCGGACTAGTCCCGGGCGGCGGAGCGCTGGAATGGCTCCCGCGCTTGGTTGGCCGCTCGCGCGCACTCGAGATCGTGCTCAGCGGCGAGGATTTCGATGCCGATATCGCTGAGCGCTACGGCTGGGTGAACCGCTCGCTGGACGATAACGACCTCGACTCGTTTGTCGATACGCTCGTCCGGCGTCTGGCCTCGTTCGACCGTGAAACGCTAGTCCAGCTAGAGAGCAAGAGCTCAACTGCTGGCAGGCCAAGCACGCCCTGGCTCGCTCGGCTCGAAGAAATAATCCGCGGCGAAGGCCCAAATCAATCGGTTCGGTACGCCGAGCGCTGCCGAGATTCAGTCGAGCATCGACCTGTTCTTCCCATTGCTGGCGTTGCCCAGTGCACAGGCACGCCGCGCAAAGATCCGCAATCTCGGTTATGGCGTTCCCAGCGACTTCGAATTGAACTTCGGCCGGTACCTTCCTGGGTTCGGGCGGGCCGACGACGATGACGCCGGTACGAAGCCCGCCTGATCGTCGCCCTGGATTGCTGAACTCGGCACCGACGTTCGACGTCCGCTCGCTCGCCATTAGGATTCCAGAGCGGTATACCGCGAGCGGCTTGATCGGTCGCGGGGGGAACGCGAGGTACGGGCGCCTCATCTTTAGGTGTAATCCTCATCAACTCTCCACATTTATGGAGAGCTGAAACGGACATTCGATCACGAAGACAATGTCCATTTGCCATTTGTCTCGTCCACTATACCGTTCATCCCACAATGCTCCGCCTGGTCACCGAATCCTTCCGTGCGTAGAGATAAAGCGGTTTTCTACGGATAAATGGACAGGCTAGAGCCTCTATTCTTGCGCCGGATTAGCGCCGCATTTTCATTCGGCGCGCCGATCGTGCGCTTGGTGGCAAAGAAGCGGCGATTGGTCACAATCCTCAATGCGATTGGCCATCCGGCTCCGGGCTTGCATGGTTACGGCTAGCAGGTCAGTGACTCTCGTTGGTAGTACCGGGGACCGAATGACAAACTCCACAGACCCGCCTTGGGGCTGTAGGAGTACGCAGATACATGCGCCGTCGGTCCTCGTCTCCACTTCCGACTCACCTGCCGCGAGGGAAGTGAGATAGCCGAAACAGGAAATGCCGGAGAGTGTTATGTCAAGAAGATGGGTAGCTACTCTTATCGTGTGGATGATCGCAGCGGTTGTGAACCTTTCCTCTGGGCGCATGGTCTATGCACAGGGGATCACTACCGGGACGGTGAAGGGAACGGTCACGGACCCCACCGGCGCTTTGGTGCAGAACGCGCAGATCACGGCGACGAACACTGCACAGGGGGCGCAACTGCAATCTATCTCCGGAGCGGACGGCGCGTTCTCCGTGAACGCCGTGCCTATCGGGACCTATACCATTGCGATCTCCGCCCAGGGATTCTCGGGTGTCAAGATAACCGGGGTTCGGGTAAATTCGGGCGCTACTACTGATCTGAAAGCGGTGGCGTTGAAGCTGGGCGCCGCCACGCAGATTGAGGTCAACGGCGCAGAAGAGGTGTTGCTCCAGACGAGCGACGCGCAAGTCACCACGACATTCGATACCCAGACTGTCAGGACGATTCCGCTGAACAACGGCTTCGATACCGCGGCCGAATTGATCCCGGGCGTGGTCAGCACACATGGCGACGGTTTCTCGAATACAAACGGGGACAACTACTCCGTGAACGGCCAGAGTGGCCGCTATAACAATTCCGAGATCGATGGGCAATCAAACAACGATAATTCCATCGGCGGTCCCCAGCTATTTTTCGCAAATCAGGACGCCATCGACCAGTTGCAGGTAATTACGGATAACTACAGCGCCCAGTATGGCCGGAATGCCGGCGCGGTGATCAACTACATCACCAAATCCGGTACCAATGCGCTGCACGGGAGCGGCTTCGAGTTTTACCAGGGTCAGCAACTTAGCTCGTTCCAGAACCAGCAAAAGAGCTCCGCATTCGGCTTCTGTGCGCCCGGTCAGAGTTCATCCACCGGCTGCGCGGTTCCTTCTCTACCACGTTATGTGGAGAACCGGTACGGCGGCACGCTGGGCGGCCCGGTTCTAAAGGACAAGTTGTTCTTCTTCGGCAGCACCTTCTGGGACCGCGTCCGTCAGGGCGCCGCGCCGGTTTCCTCGCTGCCGGGTCTCACCCCTGATCCAACCGGACTGCAGCAACTCGCGTCCGCGTTCCCCGGCAATCCTGCAGTGGCGGCGCTGGCTACGTATGGCCCGTACGGGGTTGCGGCCGGCAATCCTCAACCGGCTTCCGGGAGCACGCAGATCGAAACGATTACAGGTCCCGGGGGAGTGACGGTGCCGGTGGAGTTTGCCGGCGTGCAGCGCAACATCCCAACGCTCTTCAATGACCAGGAGCATCTCGGCCGTCTCGATTACCAGCCGACAAGCCGGGATCATCTGTTTCTGCGGTACATCTATCAGAATCAACTGGTCACCGGAGTCGGCGGAGGAGAAGTCGGGCAGATCGCCAACGGTGCTTTCGTAAACAGCACGGACGCGGCGCACTCCATCGGCGCGGACTGGACGCATACGTTCAGCGAGCACTGGGTTGACCAGTTGCGCTATAGCTTCCAGGAGACGAAGGGTTATTTCCAGGGTGGTTCGTTCCCGAACTGCACGGCCATCAACATCGCCGCCTGCCCCGCGCAATTAACCTTCTTCGGACCGAACGACGATCTGCAATTCGGCGAAAATCTTGTGTTCCCGCAGGGCCGCACGGTCAAGGTGACGCAGATCCAGAACAATGCTACCTGGACGCACGGCAACCACTCCGTCGTCTTTGGCGGTGAATTTGATTACCAGAATTCACCCAACCAGGGCTTGTTCTACTACAACGGCACTCTCAACTATCTCAACTTCAGCGACTATCTGCAGAATGGAACCAGCGGACAGGCCTTCACCAACATCGCCGACGGCAATCCGGTCATTCCGTTCACCGAGCCGGATGCGGCAGGGTATGTTCAGGACGATTGGAAGATACGACCCTCCTTTACCGCGCACATTGGACTTCGCTGGGAGTATTTCGGCCAGGCACTGAACAAATTACATGACGAGACCGTAGCCCGCGAATCGTCCGCCGCCACCGCGTTCTGGGATCCGGCCCTGCCTCTCTCCGCGCGCACGGTTGCGAGTACCGACGAGTTCTTCAAGGGATTCGAGCCGCGTCTTGGCTTCGCCTGGAATCCGAATTTCGATAAGAAACTGGTGCTCCGGGGCGGATACTCGATCAACGAGAACCCAGCCTTCTACAACCTATTCCTGCTCGCGGCGGGCGCGGCGCCGGTCGTGAACTTCGGCCAGGTCGGCTGCGTTCCCGGCCAGACTTGCCTGCCCGGAAGTGGCTCTCTTCTTGGCGCCGCTGTCCGCGCCACCAACCTGCCGTTGCTGCCCAGGGGCGTCGGGGTCGATCCCCGGACGCGCTTCGAGCAAGTGTTTCCCACCAACTTCCGGCCGCCCTACGTGCAAACCTACACGCTCGGCATCGAGCACCAGATCGGCAAGGGGGCGGTTGGGGAAATCCGCTACGTCGGCACCAAGACGACGCACGACTTCCAGTCCAATAATGCCAACCCCTTGCTGGCGAACGTAGCGGCGGCGTTCCCGAACGTGGTGTCCCCGTCCTCACTCTGCCAGACCCCAAACGCAACCGGTTTCGGACGCCCTGACTGCAACTTCTCCGACGTAGCGATCATCGGCAACGGCGGCTGGTCTAACTACAACGGACTTTTGCTCAACCTGACTACCCGGCAGTACCGCGGCCTCACCATGACCGCCTCGTACACCTTCAGCAAAGACCTAAACAACGCGACCGATGGCTTCCGGAGCACAGCCGGAGCGGGCAGTTCGATCGCCTATCCGCAGAACCCGCTTAACCCGAGCGCGGGCGAGCGCGGCCTGAGCGGGAACGACTTTCCGAATGTTGTTGGCGTGTCCTTCGACTATCAACTGCCGAAGTTCACGTCGGCGGGGAATTGGGTGTCGCGGCTAACCAACGGCTTCGAGCTAAGCGGCGTGTACCGCTTCAATTCCGGACAGGTCTACACGCCGTACCAGAACCT
The DNA here is from genome assembly GCA_963830635.1 of uncultured Acidobacteriaceae bacterium. Classification (GTDB taxonomy): domain Bacteria; phylum Acidobacteriota; class Terriglobia; order Terriglobales; family Acidobacteriaceae; genus CAWHMN01. Next base: position 191,306 of record CAWHMN010000001.1, read on the forward strand.
TACGCTCGACAACATTACCGGCGATACCAGCTTCTGCGACGGCGGTTTCAACGGCCAGACCGTGGGCCTCGATACCTGCAGGCTTGCGCTCTCGAACCCGAAGGCGCCCGCCAATACCATCGCTTACCTCAATCCGTTCACCGGGCCGAACACGGGGACGCCCACGCCCGGAACGCCCCAATATGTCGTCTATAACAGCGACTTCCTCGATCCCAGCACCGGGGTCTACAACCCGGGGACACCGATCAACCCCAGCACGGCACATTGGATCATCAACAATCAGGCGTATGCCGAGGCGGTCGGCAATCCGTATCCAGGATCGAGCAGAAGCCTGTTGCGCGGGCAGACGTACAGCGATTTCGATACGACCATCATGAAGACGACCCGCTTGACCGAGCATGTCAATCTGCAGCTTTCGCTCGCCGCCTACAACGTTCTGAACCAGGACTACCTGGGAACCGGCAACGCGAACGCGGGTTCCAGCTCATTTACCTCGACTAATTTCAACCTATCGACCACCGTGCCGAACGGAACGGGATCGAACTCGGGCAACCGGTTCGTACTGATTGGCGGAAAGGTTATCTTTTGAACCGCCGGCCGGCAGACTGAATGGTCTGCCGGCCCCTTCTTTTTAATACTGATTTCTACGCACTGACCATCCCGGACTCTGTAGAAGCGCGACTGATTGCTCCCTTGGGAATCGCAAAGGGAATAGTGATCCGGAATAGAGTTCCGGCCTCACGTTTTCCGTCGAGGTAGATCTCCCCACCGTGATCCTCGACAATCTTCTTCGCGATCGCGAGGCCAAGTCCGCTGCCTTCGGCCTTTCCATAGCTCACAAAGGGTTCAAAAACCGAATCCTGAATCGCCGTAGGGATGCCGGGACCATTATCCCAAATGCCAATTTGCAGGTGGGCTCGGCTTCCGGCGGTGGTGATGACGATCTGACCGTTGTCCGGAGAGACGGCCTCACAAGCGTTCACGATGAGATTCGTGAGCACTCGTTCGAGACGGTTGGAGTCAAACCATCCCACCGCCAGGCCCTTATGGTGATGCCGGATGGTGATGCCACGGAACTCCTGTCTCACGCTTGTCATGCGGACTGCGCGCTCGACTGTGTCGGCGATGTTTCGTGCCGCCGGTCGAAGAGTGTCGCGTCCCCTGGAGAACTCCGACAACGAGGAGACCAGATCATTCATCCAGTCGATAGCGCAACGGATTTCCTGATAGAAATCGTTTCTTTGCATCTCGCTAATGTCGGGGCGCGCAAGAAACTCCGCATTCGCAAGAATGGCTGTCAACGGGTGGCGAAGATCGTGGGAAACGACAGCGACCATTCTGCTTACCGCGGAAAGCGGCTCCAGAACAGGAAGATCCCATTGTAGGTGCGGCGACGATCCGGCGGAGAATAATCGCTGTCTAGACACAAGAGCCAGGTGCCTGCGTTTCATACAAACCTTGAGCTATCCACGGCTGCGCCAGCTTCTCGACAACGTAGAACCGGCAATCGAAGCCAGAGTAGTCTGAGGGCCTAAAGGTGAAAGGAATCTGCCCCCGGCGCCGGGACTTCACCGGACAGCGTTCGGACGCTGCTACGCCCAGGAGATGAGAACCGGCGGAGGCGCCAGGATGGAGATTGGCCGTTTGGGACGGCGGACAGGATGCGCGAGAGCGGACCATCCAGAGGGTGAGCACGAGCAGGAGAGCCGCCATCGCCCCTAGCATGGTAAGGATTGGCGCATGATACCGGAGCCGCCACGCGGGTGGTTGCGTTAGGATTTGCCCCCGCAAGCCTTGCCGGAATTGTGCGCGTGGCGCAAAGTGCCCGCGAAAAGCCCGTAGTTTCCGACGGAGGCCCACGAATTGGGCTATATCGAGCGAGCATTGCGGGCACGCGGCGATGTGGGCGCGGACGCTCGGCAGGCACGGGCTGAGCGCCTCTGGCTTCCAATCACAATGCGTTCCGAGATCCCCTGGATGACATCTGCTCATGCATCGCCAGGTGCTGCTTCGAGCCTGAGAAAGCCGAGATACAGCGGCGCGGAGGGGCATGGAGAGAATCTCCGCGGCCTCGCGGCACGAGAATCCTTCGATGTCGCAAAGCACGATGATCTCCCGGTGCGCCAAGGGCAGAGCCGCCACGATGCTCATCAGGCATTGCGCGTTCTGCTTCTGCGGCAGTGCGGCCGCGGAAGGTACGCTGCGCACCGGCGCCTCATCCTGCACGATCTCTTCGCCGTCCGACAGGGAAGGCGAGCGGGAGGTGAGGGCCGTGCGCGAGATCAGGAAAGCATGGTGCAACCCGCGATAGATCCAGGCTCGGAAGTCACTGCCCTGTTGCGAGGTGCCGAAGTCCGCTAGCGCTCTGAGATACGTTTTCTGGACCAGGTCCTCAGCTTCTGCGCGATTGCCGGCCAACCAATACGCAAAGCTGTAGAGCGGGTCGCACAATGGCATCGCGAGTTGCACAAACGGCCTGGCATTCATGGTTCTACCCCTCAGGAAGCAGACTCTATCTGCCGCCCGGAAGACTAGGCAGCGGATGATATCGGCCCGTTCTGAGCATCTGGAGCGTCAATGGGCGTCTCATGGTCCGCGAAGCGCGAATCTGGATCAGCTAGCCCTGACCATCAAAGGATGCTCCGTCCTTGAGCTGTTCGGTTATAAACGGGGTGGTGCGCATGAAGTCAACACCACGGCTCCGCAGTTCTTTGAGGAGCAGTATCCCCGCGGTATCGGCGAATGAAACGTCTGCCAGTTCGAGGGACAACTGAGCGCCACGGGGGAGTGTACGGGCATCGCATGCACCGCGCAGCTCTTCGACCCAGCAACCCGTGATCCGGCCTTCTACCCGAAGGACTACAACGCGCTTCGACGATTCGACGACCGTGATTCTCAGCATCGCGGTTAACCGGATCTCCTCTGCAGCTTTCGAATGCAATTGATATGCCACTTCCAGGTGCAGGCCAGCCTGGGCAGCGTTCTTCCGAATCTGCTTAAAGCGCCCGGACCAACACCTACTGAATGAATGAGTTGCAAAGGCATGCGACCACTTCCGGGCATGTGGGCGCCGGAACACGCGGATGTCGGTTCATTGAGAACGCTGGCCTGAGAGACGGCGTCACCACATGCGGTAGCGCACGCGGAGCGCCCGCGGGGGAACTACGACGGGCGGTGACGGGGCCGCTGGATGCCGAGCTTATCCATTCGATGGCGAAGCGTGTTTGGATGAAGGTTCAGGACTCTCGCCGCACCGTTGGGGCCGTCAACGATTCCGCCGGCACGTTCAAGAGTGATAAGGATGTGGTTTCGCTCTACCTCCTCCATCGTGAGAGGGTTTGAGGTCTCCAGATCAGCCTGCCGATGCTCTGACGCCTCCGGCTCAGCATTTTCCATCTTTCCGACGGCTGAGGTAATCGGCACAAGGTCGCGGTCCAGCCGGAGGGTGGGATCCACCGATAAGACGACTGCGCGCTCAATCACATTCTGCAGTTCGCGAATGTTGCCGGGCCACGGATAATTCACCAGGTTCTCCATCGATTTCCTTGAGACTCCTTCGATCGTCTTTCTAAAGCGCTTGGAAAATCGGGATACATAGAAGGCCACCAGCTTGGGGATATCGGGGCGGCGTTCTCGCAACGGGGGAAGTTCAAGCGGAAAGACGTTCAGGCGGTAGAAGAGGTCTGAGCGGAACCGTCCCGACTGCACTGCTTCGCGAAGATTGCGGTTCGTGGCGGCGATCACGCGCACATCCACGCGCACGGAGCGGCTGCTGCCCACCGGCTCAAACTCATGTTCCTGCAGAACGCGGAGCAGCTTCACCTGCGTCTCCAGGGACAACTCTCCGATCTCATCCAGGAAGATGGTGCCGCCGTCGGCAAGCTCGAAGCGGCCGACGCGCCGCTCCAGAGCGCCGGTGAAAGCCCCCTTCATGTGCCCGAAGAGTTCGCTCTCCACCAGACCAGCCGAGATGGCGCTGCAGTTCACGTTCACCAGGGCGCGCCCATTGCGGGCGCTGCGGCTATGGATCGCACGGGCCACAAGTTCCTTCCCCGTCCCCGTTTCCCCGTAGATGAGCACGGTCGCATCCGTAGGAGCCACCTGCTCTACCGCGTGAAGTGCCGTGAGCAGTGCCGGACTGTTGCCCACGATCTCCTCAAAATTGTGCTCCGTGCTGAGCTCCTCCCGGAGATACACGTTCTCATTCTCCAGCCTCGCCTTCAGGCTGGCGATTTCCTGGTAGGACTGCATGTTCTGAATCGCTAACGCGACCTGGTTCGCCACTTCCTGCAGGAAGATGGCGTCCTCATCCGAATACCGGTCCGGTTCCCGGCTTATCACGCTGAGCGTACCGATGCACTTGCTTTGAAAGATCAGCGGCGAGACGCACAATGACCGGACACCCTCCGCGGCGAGGCGATGCTCATTGGCATACTGCGCCTCTTTCTGCAGGTCGCGGCGCAGCAGAGGCTGCCGATGATCGAACACCCACGCGCCGCAGGTCTCGTACCGCTTGAACTCCAGTCCCGTATGGAAGTAGTCCGAGTGCAGCGCTCCCTCCACTGCCAGGAAACGGAACGTATCTGTCTCCGGCTGATACAGCGTGATGGCACACCGCTCGAAGGAGATGACACGACCTAACGCCTCGGAGATAGAGTGCAGGAGCGCCTGCTGGGTCAAATTCGTAATGATGGCATTGTTGATTTGAAGCAGACTGCGGTTCTGCTCTTCGCTCTTGCGGAGCGCCGCCTCCGCCTCTTTCCGCTCCGTGATATCGATGAAGGTAATGACCGCGCCCAAAGTCCGGCCAAACTGAACGATAGGGTGAGACCAGTACTCCACCGGAAAGCACGTGCCATCTTTTCTCCAGAAGACCTCATCGTCCCGGTGAACGCTCTCGCCTTTCAGAAAGCCGACATAAATCGGGCATTCTTCGAGCGGATAGGGGGTGCCGTCCCTTCGGCTATGGTGCTCCAGCGTGTGCATGTTCCTGTCGAGCAATTCCGCGGGGTCGTCATATCCGAGCATGCGCGCCGCCGAAGGATTTGAGAAAAGACACGTGCCCGCTGAATCACAGCCGAAGATCGCTTCCGCGGCGCACTCCAGGATCAGGTGGCTTCGCTGCTCGCTATCGCGCAGTGCGTCTTCCGCCTGCTTCCGCGTCGTACTGTCTTCAGAACGCAGCATGGCGCTCCGCCCGTGGATCCCGTAAGCATCTTGGGATCCCGGAATAGTATGGCCCTGTTCTTCCTTCCGAAAGGTGTATGAAATGGTAGCGCGATTTCTCCTCCGCTTCGCCCGGCCGCGCGGACTTCTTTTGCCCAAGTAGCCGGACTACAGCCCGCAATGAGCGGCGCAGGTATAGCATCTGCTCGATTGTCCCGGTTTTGTCGCTTGTTTCGGCGTGACGGTCCGATTCTTGCGGAACTTATTGTTGGCGTAACAGACAATTACTGCCGGTCTACTCCATAGGAAGCCAGAACCGCTCCGTCGGACCGTCGCAGCAGAACGAGAGCTCCATGTTGCGCCGGCATGCGAAAGTGCAGCCGCGCGTGGGTAGAAGCATCCTCGATATCGATCGTCTGATCATCCAGCGATTCGGAGGAAAAGCTGTACAGCACGGCGTCCGTCAGCACTGTAGGAAAGACAAGGACTCCGGGAGAGAGCGGCTGCAACTCACGAAATGCGGGATGGACTCCGGCGACGGTCTGCGCGTAGGCGTAGAGCGTCGCAGATGGCTGATAATCTTCGGCCAACTCTACCGGATCGGCTGCCCATACGATCTTGCCGGCACCGTGCGCAATGGTTTCGACCGATGCGCCGCCGGCAAAGCGCAGCATCTCGATAGGAGATTGCTGGACGGATGCGGGATAGCTGATCTCGATCGGGCGCGGCTCCGCCGGCAACTGCAGCGTGGATTGACGGACATCCAGGGGCAGAATCTCGGCATGCAGATGCAAGGGTCCGAGCCGATCGATGAATTGCCAATGTTCATCCCGCGAGACCGGGCCGGAGATGAGAAGACAGCCGCCGCGCTCGACGTACGCGAGCAGTTGTTGCCACGCCGACTCTGTCAACGCCTGCGGCGACGGCAGGATCACCAGCTTCGGCTGTCCAAGGTCAGCCAGCCGGTTCTCCGGCAGCATGCGCGCCGGGGTATGGTCGTAATACGCGAGCGCTCGTATCGCCTTCTTCTGCGTGGCCAACGCCAGCGCGTTCATGCCCGTATACAGCAGGGATTGCGAGGTCACCAGGGTGACGTCCGGCGGCTGAACCGTGGTGAAGTTCGCCGGGCTGGTGTTTGCGAAGCGCGCGAAGCCTCCGAGTACATCCGCCTCCGGCTTCTCTGTGCCATCGGGGCGGATCGCGCCGATGGTGATCTCGTTATCGTTCGCCATCATGGGATTGACGTTCCACACCCACTCCAGCGCGCCCGCTCCCTGCGCGAAGGCGATCGCCAGCTTGCGCTCCAATTGCCAGCCCTCCTCCTGGGGGGAAAGGCGCAGGTGGTCATCCTGTGTCAGGCGCCGCTGTTCTCCCGTCTCCTGAATGAGCATCGGCTTTCCCGGAAACTTCGCGGCCAGCGATGCCCACAGAATGCCATCGAAATCCCACCACGTATGGTCCGCGGTAAAGCTGATCTCCGGTGAAAAGAAGGCCGGTGATAGACGCCCCGAGATGCCGCCTTCGTCCTGCCCGACCGTCACAAGCTGGTCGGAGCCTGCGGCATGGATGGTAGCGCGCTGCCGGCGAATCCAGTCGATGAAGACCGATTGCGTGAACAGGAAATAGTCATAGACCTTCAGTGGATTAACGCCGCTCCTGACCTGATCGGGCTCGAAGGCAGCCGTCGCCGGCAACGCAAGCGGATCGGCGCCGGCAAGCTCCGGCGGCACGTCCGAAGGCGCGGACTGCAGCGAGCGCCCCATCCCGAGCGAGGACTCGGCCCAGGCCGCAAGCAGCGCCGCCTGGTCGGGATACCGCTGCTTCAGCCATCCACGCCAGGCAGCCTCTTCAAACGGATCGCCTTGCGGCGCGGTCTTCCAGGCATTCTTCGTGTTCGCGCTCGGCTCATTGATGAGATCCCAGGCGAGGAAGGGGACGTCGTGAAAGCGCTGGACCAGCGAGTACACGTAACGGTCCTGCGCACGTAAGGCGGCCGGATCCAAGTAGGCGTTCTCGCCGCCGAGACTGTCCGGAATAAACGCAAAAAGGTTGAATTGTACGGGCAGATGGTTGTGGCGCGCAGTCATCAGGAATGCTTCGATGGTGCGCAGCGCATCTTCACTCACGGTCTTGTCCGGAGTCACCACCAGGTCCCAACCCGACCAGATTCCGCTGCGAATCATGTTTAAACCGGCAGCCCGGATCTGCGCCATATCCTGGTCCCACACATACGCGTTGGGCTTGGCGAGATAGAGCCGATCCACGTCGCTGGCCATGTGCGTGGTGCCGACCACCGGCAGCGGCTTCCCGTCCAACTCGAAGTAGTCGCTGCCGACTCCCAACCTGGGCCCGGACTGGAGATACGCCCAGTCCCGCATCCAGAACGCAGAATGGTAAGTCCAGAGCGGCGAGCCATGGCGCACCAGTGTGGCCGCTACGGTGTGCAGCCCCTTGCCCGCTGCGGCTGCCGCCGGCAGGGTGATGGTGTGTGCGGCGTCTGCGGGTACGGTCATGGGTCGCATCGCTGTGCCGTCTTCCGCCCGCGCTGCGATGCGCAGGGTGTCGCCTGTTTCGGGGTGCTCGGAAAAATCGGCAGGCTCATAGCGGAACTCCAGCGCCTCTCCCGGCAAGAAGAGAGGCAACCGGGGGCGGAAGGCGAAGCGATCGTGCTTGCGCAACGCGATCGTCTGCAGGTTGGAGAGCAGGCGCGGATCATCGAAGCCGTGCGCAACCGGGTTGCACGCCAGAAAGATCCAGCGGCCGCCGACAAAGCGAAGCCGGCGGTGATCGATCAGGAACGCAGGCGCTGCGCGATGGTGTCCGTCGCGCGAACCCCAGGCCAGAGTGGTAAGGTCTGCGTCCTCGTTCCCGGTCGAGCCCATCTCCTGCGGGAACATGGGAAGGACCGACAAACGGATGACCGGGCTGAAGGCCTCCTTCCACCGGAAAGCGGGAAGTTCCGGTTGCACATCCTGATTGGGGTCGAATTGCAGTGCGTCGGAACCCGGAGTTTGCTGATAGTCGTGGATGAACAGCTCCAGCGACGCGGCAACACTGGGAGCGCGCAACTGCCAGCCGGAGCCTGTCTGAAAGGCGGCGCGGGTGAACGGCTTGCCGCCCAGCACGATGAGATCGCCGCCGCGGTCAAGGTAGCGCAGGATGGCCGGCCAAGCCGCCTCAGGATAGGCCGACCCATAGGGTAGAACCAGCAAATTGGTTCTTTCATCGGCGAGGGCCGCAGCCAGCTCCGCGGCAGAGACTCTGCGCGCATCCGTCAGACCCCGCTCGAGCGCTTCGTCCGACACGAGCGTCGAATCAGCCACTGGAAAGCCCGGCTCCGACAGCAGCACCGTAGCCCTCTGTCCGAGTGCTGCCATCGCGGAGGAGAACAGGCAGGCTGTGATGAGAGCCTTACAAACGATACGATGCATCGCGGATACTCCTTCAGGCGGGTTGTTTCTGTGGGGCAGTCTATCGCTTCGCTAACGGCCGTTTAGCTCCGGGTGATCGAGACCTTGCAGACTGCGGCCGGGAGCTCCGTCCAGGTCGAAGACAATCACCTCATTCGTGCCGGCGTTCAGCCACGGCCCCGGCGCATAGAGAGCCTTCTGCGGCCCAATCGTCCACATCCGCCCAAGCGCATGTCCGTTCAGCCACACTTCGCCTTTTGTAAAGGCGCTGGTGTCGAGAAACGTATCGGCCTGCCTTCCAAGCTGAAAGGTGGCGCGGTAGAAGCACGGTCCGGTACACGGGCTATCGCTGTAGCTCAGCTTTCCCGGCGAGCGCATGGGCAGCGGAAAGATGTCCCACTCCGTAACGGGCCTGTCTCCGAAGGTCACAGTGTGCGTGATGCCGGCGCGCGCGTCCCGCAACGCAGGACCGAAGTTGACGCGGCCCGTGTTCTCCACCAGCAGGTCGAGCCGCGCACGCTGCGCACTCACCCGCAGCGGCAAGGTGTTTTGTCCCAGACGGCGATCCAGCGTGCCCACCGGCGTGCCATCCAGATACACCTTCGCATAATCGTGCAGTTGATCGAGGACCAGGTTGCCCCTGGCCGGTCCGCGCAGTGTGGTGCGGTAGAGAATGTACCCGTATGCCTGGCCGGCATCTTCCATCGACACCGGCACGGCGCCGTGGATGGGCACGGGCAGCGCAGCCCACAACGAGAGGGACTGCTTCAGCGAAAAGGCGGGAATGGTTATCGGCGACGATATGGGCGGCACCGGAGGCGGCGCTGCCCCGGTCGCCTGGCTGATGGCGTTGCGAAAGAGGAAATACTTCGGCGTCGGCCGGCCGCTCTCATCGAGCGGCGCGTCGTAATCGTAGCTGGTCACGTCCGGCTCATAGTCTTTGCCGTTCGAATTGGCCCCATTCATCCAGCCGAAGCTAGTGCCGCCGTGGAACATATAGATGCTGACGGAAGCGCCCTGCCGCAGCATCCAACCGAGTTCCGCGGCCTGCTGTTGCGCGTCAGTGTGCGCGTGCTCCCCGCCCCAGTGGTCGAACCATCCAGCCCAATATTCGGTGCTCATCCACACCTGTCCCGGGCGAAACGTCGCCAGCGCCGCGAAGGCTTTGCGCGCGTCGCCGGGACCGAAATTCACGAATGCGGGAATACCCGGCAATGCGCCATTGGGCAGTTGTTCCGGGCCATCGGCGGTGTAGAGTTGCGCACTGGTGAAGCCTGCGCCCACGATCATCTTGCGAATCTGCTCCATGTAACTGTGATCGCTGCCAAACGTGCCGTACTCGTTTTCCACCTGCACCAGGATGATGGGGCCGCCGTTGCCGACCTGGAGCGGCGCCAGTTCCTTACCGAGCCGCTCCATCCATCGCGTGGCGGCGGCGATGAAGCTAGGATCGCTAGACCGCACTACCATGCTGTGATCCCCCTTGGCATCCCGGAGCAGCCATGCAGGAAATCCGCCGAAGTCCCATTCGGCGCAGACGTACGGGCCGGGCCGGAGAATTACGTAGAGTCCCTCCTCTTGCGCCTCCCGAATGAACTCCGCTACGTCGTTATTCCCGGAGAAGTCATAGACGCCTGGCTGGGGCTCATGCTCGTTCCAGAAGACATAGGTGGTGATGGTGTTCAGGCCCATCGCCTTCGCCATCCGGAGCCGCGTGCGCCAGTAGGCTCGCGGAATGCGTGGATAGTGCATCTCCCCGGAGATGACCTGGAAGGGTTTGCCGTCCAGCAAAAAATGCCCGCCTGCTGCGTAGAAAGTATGCTGTTCCGCAGCCGAGGCAGTGCCGCCAATCAATGCAACAGCCACGCACACGGCAACGAGAGCCGCGTAAGCGAGCGCGGGAAGCGGGAAGTCACCCACGCGTTGATGGGCAATGAGGTTTCTGCAGGGTAGTTTTCGCAAAATTCCCCCCGAAAATCGACGCTTCGATGTTGCGGAGAAACGCGGGCATCTCGTTGCCGGTCATCAGCTTCTCTCGTCCACCGGTCGTCGCATCGTGTTGAGGAAGAGCGGCCGCGCAATGGTACGATCTCACGATCCTGAAGGTTCGTGAAAAGTTTTCCGGTAGCCGCCCGACATTGAAGTTCGTGCCCCATCCGCCTGCAGCTTCGCTTAAGCCAGACCATCTTTGAAGAGGTTAGAATCTAGAGGAATTGGGCGACCATATCTGCTGGTCGCTGTGCACCCGTCCGGGACCCTCGGGACGGTAGTTCTGAGTCATAACGGATGGAGCCGAAATGCCTGCTGACGTAGTTTCAAGTGTGCTCGATACGGGCGAACTGCTGAGCGTCCTGATTCGATTCAAGAAGGGTGATTTTTCCGTCCGGCTTCCGGCGGACGGTACGGGCCTGGCTGGTAAGGTCTTTGACGTTCTGAACGATATCTTCGAACAGAACGAGGCCATGGCGCGCGAGTTTGCGCGCGTAAGCAATGCCGTGGGTAAGGAAGGTCGCATCAGCCAACGGGCCGTTCTTCAGGTGGGTGGGTCGTACGCCGAGTGCGTGGAGTCGGTGAATGGCCTGATCAGCGATCTCGTGCAGCCCTCAACCGAGGTAGCGCGCGTCATCGGCGCGGTCGCCAAAGGCGATCTGACGCAGAAGATGGCCCTGGAAGTGGACGCCCGCCCGCTGCGGGGTGAATTCCTACATACCGCCCTGGTGGTCAACACCATGGTGGACCAGTTGAACGCGTTTGCCGGCGAGGTGACGCGCGTAGCCCGCGAGGTGGGCACGGAAGGCAAGCTGGGCGGGCAGGCGGAGGTGCGCGGGGTAGGCGGCACGTGGAAGGACCTGACCGATTCGGTGAACTCCATGGCCGGCAACCTGACGGCGCAGGTGCGCAACATCGCCGAGGTGACGACGGCGGTAGCCCGCGGCGATCTGGGCCGCAAGATCACGGTGGATGTGCGTGGGGAGATTCTGGAGCTGAAGAACACCATCAACACCATGGTGGATCAGCTCTCCTCCTTTGCCAGCGAGGTAACGCGCGTGGCGCGCGAGGTGGGCACGGAGGGAGAGCTGGGCGGTCAGGCGGACGTGAAGGGTGTGGCCGGCGTCTGGAAGGATCTCACGGAATCTGTGAACTCCATGACCGGCAACCTGACGGCGCAGGTACGCAACATTGCCGAGGTGACGACGGCGGTGGCCAACGGGAACCTGAGCCGCAAGATCACGGTGGACGTGCGCGGCGAGATTCTGGAGCTCAAGAACACCATCAACACCATGGTGGACCAATTGAACGCGTTTGCCGGCGAGGTGACGCGTGTGGCGCGCGAAGTGGGCACGGAAGGAATGCTGGGCGGCCAGGCGGAAGTCCGCGGGGTAGGCGGCACGTGGAAGGATCTGACCGATTCGGTGAACTCCATGGCCGGCAACCTGACCGCGCAGGTGCGCAACATCGCAGATGTGGCGACGGCCGTGGCGAACGGCGACCTCTCCACCAAGATCACGGTAAACGCTCGCGGCGAGATTCTGGAGCTGAAGAACACCATCAACACCATGGTGGACCAGTTGAACGCGTTTGCCGGCGAGGTGACGCGCGTAGCCCGCGAGGTGGGCACGGAAGGCAAGCTGGGCGGGCAGGCGGAGGTGCGCGGGGTAGGCGGCACGTGGAAGGACCTGACCGATTCGGTGAACTCCATGGCCGGCAACCTGACGGCGCAGGTGCGCAACATCGCCGAGGTGACGACGGCGGTAGCCCGCGGCGATCTGGGCCGCAAGATCACGGTGGATGTGCGTGGGGAGATTCTGGAGCTGAAGAACACCATCAACACCATGGTGGATCAGCTCTCCTCCTTTGCCAGCGAGGTAACGCGCGTGGCGCGCGAGGTGGGCACGGAGGGAGAGCTGGGGGGCCAGGCGGACGTGAAGGGTGTGGCCGGCGTCTGGAAGGACCTGACCGACTCCGTGAACTCCATGGCCGGCAACCTGACGGCGCAGGTGCGCAACATTGCCGAGGTGACGACGGCGGTGGCCAACGGGAACCTGAGCCGCAAGATCACGGTGGACGTGCGCGGCGAGATTCTGGAGCTCAAGAACACCATCAACATCATGGTGGACCAGTTGAACGCGTTTGCCGGGGAGGTGACGCGCGTGGCCCGCGAGGTAGGCACCGAGGGTAAGCTGGGCGGCCAGGCGGAAGTCCGCGGGGTAGGCGGCACCTGGAAGGATCTCACGGACTCGGTGAACTCCATGGCCGGCAACCTGACGGCGCAGGTGCGCAACATCGCGGAAGTGACCACGGCGGTGGCCAACGGCGACCTCAGCCGGAAGATCACAGTCGCTGTCTGGGGTGAGATCCTGGAGCTGAAGAACACCATCAACACCATGGTGGATCAGCTCTCCTCCTTTGCCAGCGAGGTAACGCGCGTGGCGCGTGAGGTGGGCACGGAAGGCAAGCTGGGCGGCCAGGCGGAGGTACCGGGCGCCGGCGGAATCTGGCGCGCTCTTACCGACAACGTGAACCAGCTTGCGGCGAACCTGACTACCCAGGTGCGAGCGATCGCGGACGTGGCGACCGCTGTAACCAAGGGCGACCTGACGCGGTCCATCGCGGTTGAAGCGCAAGGGGAGGTTGAGCGGCTTAAAGACACGATCAACCAGATGATCGCGAATCTGGGCGAGACCACGCGCAAGAACACCGACCAGGACTGGCTCAAGACCAACATCGCGAAGTTCACGGGCATGATGCAGGGCCAGCGCGATCTTTTGACAGTGGCGAAGCTGCTCCTTTCAGAATTGACGCCGCTGGTCGGCGCGCATCACGGCGCCTTTTACATCGCCGAGAGCACGGATACCGATCAGCCGTCGCTGACCTTCCTCTCCGGATACGCGTTCAGCGACGAAGATGGGCTGCCACGGCAGTTGCGCATGGGTGAAGGTTTGCTGGGGCAGTGCGCACTCGAAAAACAGCGCATTCTGGTTTCGCGAGTTCCGGAGAATTACATCCGCATCGAGTCCAGCCTGGGAAAGGCCGCTCCCGCCAGCATCGTCGTGTTGCCCGTCCTGTTCGAAGGCGAGTCTCGCGCCGTCATTGAGCTGGCCTCGTTCAACCAGTTCAGCGAAGTGCATCTCGCCTTTCTCGACCTGCTGACCGAGTCGATCGGCATTGTGCTGAACACCATTGCTTCCACCATGCGCACGGAAGAGCTGTTGAAGCAATCGCAAGCGCTGGCCGAGGCGCTGCAGAGCCAGCAGCTTCGTTTGCAGCAAACCAACGCGGAGCTCCAGGAGAAGGCTCAACTGCTTGCGGAGCAGAAGACGCAGGTGGAGACGAAGAACCGGGAAGTGGAGCAGGCCAAGGGGCAGTTGGAGGAGAAGGCCGAGCAGTTGGCGCTTACTTCCAAGTACAAGAGCGAGTTCCTGGCCAACATGAGCCACGAACTCCGCACGCCCTTGAACAACCTGCTCATCCTGGCCAAGATGCTGGCGGAAAATTCCGAGAAGAATCTCTCGCCGAAGCAGGTCAGGTTCGCTGAGACGATCCACTCCTCCGGCACCGATCTGCTGGCGCTCATCAACGACATTCTGGATCTGGCGAAGATTGAATCGGGCAAGATGGACGTCGAGCTTGGGCAGGTTCGCTATACCGGCGTCCGAGACTACTGTGCGCAGACGTTCCGCCATGTGGCGGAGGGCAAAGGACTGAATTTTTCGATCGAGATCGATCCCGTGCTCGGCGAAACGATGCACACCGACATTCACCGGCTGCAGCAGGTGCTCAAGAATCTGTTGTCGAATGCGCTGAGATTTACAGAGCGGGGATCGGTCAAACTGCAGATCGGAAGGCCGCGCCCAGGATGGGTCCCGGGCCTTCCCACTCTCGGGCGCGCCAAGGACGTTGTCGCATTCGCCGTGGTCGATACGGGTGTGGGTATCCCGTCGGATAAGCAGCGGATCATCTTTGAGGCCTTCCAGCAGGCGGACGGGACCACCAGCCGTAAGTATGGCGGTACCGGCCTGGGCCTTTCCATCAGCCGTGAGCTCGCCCGTTTGCTGGGCGGCGAAATCAGGCTGGAGAGCAAGCCGGGAGTGGGCAGCAGCTTTACCCTCTATCTTCCCCAGGTGTATGTCGGGGGTGCGCAGCCCCGGCCTGAATTACAGATGGCGCAGCCCCAGCCGTCGCTCAAGCTCCCGGCGCGCACCAGCGTGGCCGGCGCGCTCGGGGAAGAGTCTTTGGTCGAAGATGACCGCGCTTCCATCGAGCCTGGCGATGCGGTGCTGCTCATCATCGAGGACGATGTGACCTTTGCGCGCATCCTGGTTGAAATGGCCCGTGAAAACAACTTGAAAACGTTGTTGGCAACGCGCGGAAACGACGGCCTTGCGCTTGCCCGCCAGTTCAAACCAGGCGCCATCACACTCGACGTCTCTCTCCCGGATACGGCGGGCTGGACGGTTCTCGATCGCCTGAAGCAGGATCAACTCCTTCGTCACATCCCGGTGCATATGATCACTGGCGACGATAACCGGCGTCGCGCCCTGGGGCTCGGAGCCAGCAGCTACCTGCAGAAGGCGGTCACCGGAGAACGCCTGCAGCGCGCCTTTGAAGCCATCAGCCGCTCCATGCGCAAGACGGTCAAGAAGCTGCTGGTGGTAGTCGAGAGCAGGGAAGAGCAGGCGAAGATCGCTGAGATGATCGCCGGCCCTGATCTCGAAATTACTGCAGCCTCCACCGCGGCCGAGGCCCTCGCCGTTTCCAAGGAGATGCAGATCGACGGAATCGTTGTCGATATGCACCTGAAAGACTCAGCGGTGGAGTTCATTGAAGAGGTGCACACCGATCCGGAGTCCGCATCCGCGCCCATCATTCTGCTGGGTTCGCAGGAAACTGAAGGAGAGGAAGGCCAACTCGCCGCCCTGCTGCTTTCTGGCGCCGTGCGGTATGCCCCAACGCTCGAGCGGCTGCTCAATCAGACCGTGCTGCTGTTGTATCGGGAACAGTCCGTGCTCTCTGAGGCGCAGCGCCGTGTGTTGCAGAAGGTGCAGCGGAGCAATGCCGTGCTGGCCGGCAGCAAGGTTCTGGTGGTCGATGACGACCTGAGAAACATCTTTGCGCTCACCAGCCTTCTGGAGCACCACGATATCCATGTGGTCTCGGCCGAGAATGGGCGGGCGGGCATTGAGTTGCTGAAGAGACGACCGGATATCGACGCGATTCTGATGGATATCATGATGCCCGAGATGGACGGCTACGAAACAACGCGCGCGATCCGGGCTATCCCCCGCTTCCGAAATCTACCGATTATCGCCTTGACCGCCAAAGCCATGAAAGGCGACCGAGACAAATGTTTGGAGGCCGGCGCGTCAGACTACATCACCAAACCGGTCGACCTGGAGCAACTCTTCTCCGTTCTGCGGGTCTGGATTGCACGCGGGCAGGAGACTCCCGATCTGCGCAGCGCTACGGCTCGGAAGGGCAAGGTCCTGGTGAATTAGCTGCGGCCAGCAGGCCGTTCACAATTTGTTGCAATTTGTTGCGTCATCGTGACACACTTCCGGCGCTCCCGGCCTATTCTCCAGCTTGATGGAAGTGGGCCTGTTCTCCGGATACGTATCTATGTTGAAGCTGCAAATGCGACGTTGGTCCGAGCGGCCGCGGATTCTGGTGCTCATGCTGGCAGTGATGCTGCCCGCCGCGGCGCTCATCGTATTCGGGTGGTATCACCTCAGGAACATACGCCGCGATAAGGCGATCGAAGCCTACATCCAGAGGGACTATCAACACGTCCTTGCCATTGCTGAAAAGCGGATTGACGAGCGCGCATATGAGATCGCGGAAGACGCCAGTGGGGAATTCCCGGACGTAGACAGTCCCGGCGACGTTGAAGCGTTCCTCACCCGGCACCCGGATATTACGCATGCATTTCTGTGGACCGGAAAAGGGAACCTCGAGTTCCAGTCCCAAGCCAGCCGGATGCAGGATCCCCAGTTCTGTGCGGAAACCAAGTCGCTGGCATCGGACTTCGGGAGCTGGTGGGACCTGGAGGGCAAAGCCTACAACTCCAAGTTGAGGAGGCTCGAGAAGACAGAAGGCCGGCACGTCATGATGACGGATCATTGGCTGACCCGTGGCGAGAAGATGCAGTATCAGTCCCTGGTGCTGTTCGTTCCCCGCGGCTCAACGCCGGAGCATCCCGCTCTGGCAGGGTTCATCTATGACACCGACTACTTGAAGAACCGCTTCTTCCCGCAGGTTCTGAACGACGTGGTGCCCGGCAAGCACCAAAGCGATCCATCTCATCCTCAAACGTCGATCATGGTTCGGACGGAGAAAGATCGATATCCGCTGGCTGCTTCGGCGTATTGGGATGGGGGCTTGCCCGAACTCGAGCGCCCCTTTGACGATGTGTTCCCTGGGCTGGTGCTGGGCATACGGCTGCGCGGCACCACGATCGCCGATATAAGCGATCGGATTCTGCGCACGAATTTTCTCATCCTCGGAGCGCTCTCGCTGCTGATGGGCGCCGGCATGATACTCACCTATCGCAACGTCTCCCGCGAGCTGGCGCTGGCGAAATTGAAATCCGACTTCGTCTCCAACGTCTCGCACGAACTGCGGACGCCGCTCGCGCTGATCCGCTTGTACGCAGAGACGCTGGAGTTAGGGCGCATCTCCAATCCTGGCAAGCACCAGGAGTACTACGAGATCATCCGCAAGGAGAGCGAGCGTTTGACCGCGTTGATCAACAACATCCTCGACTTCTCCCGCATCGAGGCGGGAAAGAAGGAGTACAGCTTCCGCGAAACCGACGTGGCTGACCTGGTGCGAAGCACGCTGGACGCCTATCGCTTCGAGATCGAACAGAACGGATTCCGCTTCGAACAGACGATCGATAGCAACCTGCCGCCGCTCCAGGTGGACCGCGAAGCCATCGCCCGTTCTCTGCTGAATCTGGTGAACAATGCGGTGAAGTATTCAGGTTCAGAGAAATATCTGGGTGTTCACCTCTATCACCGTTTTGGACACGTCAACATTGAGGTGGTCGATCACGGAATCGGAATTCCTGCGAAGGAGCAGCCGAAGATCTTCGAGAAGTTCTATCGAGTGGGCGATCCGCTGGTGCATAACACCAAGGGCAGCGGGCTAGGGCTGTCCCTGGTACGTCACATCGTGCGCGCCCACGGGGGCGAAGTAAGGGTTGAGAGCGCGCCCGGGCGCGGCAGCAAGTTCATCATCACTCTGCCGATACAGGCTTCGCAGGTCCAGCATGGGGAGGCGTTGCCGGCATGAGACAGCAGGAGCAAGTGAAATTGGCAGACGAACAGAGCCGGGCGAAGATCCTCGTCGTGGAGGACGAGCCCAACATGGTGGTCGGGCTGCGCGATAACTTCGAGTTCGAGGGCTATGAAGTGATCACGGCTCGCGACGGAGTGGAAGGACTGCAACTCGCGCTGGACGAGTCACCGGACCTGGTGGTGTTGGATGTGATGATGCCGCGCATGAGCGGACTGGAAGTATGTAAGCAGCTACGTGCCAAGCGCGCATCCATTCCGATCATCATGCTGACCGCCCGCGGGCAGGAAGTGGACAAGGTGGTGGGCCTGGAGCTCGGAGCGGACGACTACGTGACCAAACCATTCTCCATCCGCGAGTTGCTGGCGCGCGTTAAGGCGGTTTTGCGGCGGACCGCAGTCGTTCCCAAGGATCAGGACCAGCACTCTTTCGGTGACGTGGAGGTGGATCTACGCCGCTGCCGCGTGCTCCGCTCAGGCAGGGCGCTCGATATCTCCTCCAAGGAATTCGAGCTGCTGAAGTACTTCATCTGCCATGCCGGTGAAACGCTGAGCCGCCAGAGCCTTCTCGAAGACCTGTGGGGATACGAGCACTACCCCACCACCCGGACGGTCGATACGCATCTGGTGCGCTTGCGCCAGAAGCTCGAACCCAACCCTGAACAACCGCAATACTTCCTCACGGTGCATGGAACCGGCTACCGGTTCGTCGGATAGAACAACGATCCAGATTGAAACGAGGTGGAGTTTGAACGCGGAGAGAGCAGTGCCACGAGACCGCAAGTATGGAATCACCGCCAGGCGTCGCGGCTGGAGCCCGATTCCACCCCCGACCATGGCGGCGATGTCACCGGCGGAGGTACCGCCATCCAGCTTGCCCGTGCAGGAAGACGTCTATTCGCTATTGCGGGAAAGAGCGGACCTGCACGCGCAATTGTTCGACGCGACACAGATCCAGCGTAAGCTGAGCGGCCCGCGTGTGTTGCGCTGCGGCAACCTGCAGTTCGCCAGCGAGGTCTTCGCGGCGCGCTTTCTCTCTGGAGACTTCACGACCCTGGCGCAGGATGGCTCCCGGGTGCTTACCGTGCTTGGAGATATCGCCGGCAAGGGCATTGCCGCGGGAATGTGGTTCACGCACCTTGCAGGACTTCTGCAAAGCTATGGTCGTCCCAATTTCAATCCGTCCCGCATTGCTGCGGAGATCAACCGTCACCTCTGTTACCTGCGACCGGTAGCGCCCTTTGTCACGGCATTTCTCGCGCTGTTCGATTGCGAGATGGGGAAGCTGACCTACTGCAATGCAGGCCACTTCCTGCCCGTTCTGCTGCATGCGGATGGACGAACGGCTCTCCTGGATAAAGGCGGTCCACTGCTGGGCGCTATCGAAGGCGCGGAGTTTCAATCGGGCGAGCTGATTCTCGAACCCGGCGACACGCTGGTTGCCTACTCCGATGGCGTACTCGAATGCCGCAACCCTGCGGGGGAAGAGTTCGGGATGGAACGGCTCATGGCGGCATTGCGGCAGGCGGAGCAGCAATCCGCGCAAGCCACGCTGATGATGCTGCTTGCCGCCGTACAGGACTTCAGCAACGGGCATCCGCTGTGTGATGACCTCAGTTTGACGGTGATCCAACGCGCCTCCGAAGCAACCGGCAGGGTCTCCTCATCGAGGAGCGAGCGGATGGATTGGCGGGTATTTCGCCCGTTGGCCTGAGAAGGCGCACGACAACACGTTGCGCACCTCCGACTCTGCCACTTTGAGTGAACTCTCTTGTCAGCGGACTCGCGCTTTGCGTCTATGGTTGATGTGTGCGTGCACCTGTCCTGAGTGATCGTGCATTGTGACAAGTCATCCTGCGGTTGACCGTAAGACAGTCTCTGTTCATCGCCATCCGTGGAGCTGCCTCTTCGCACCAGCCTTTCATCAGGAGGTGCATCGAGAGGATCCATCATGAGGATGTCGGCTAGAATCTGCTCCACTGTGGTACACCGGGAGTACGAGCTCACAGAGGGGGCTATGCCAGGCTGCGACACTTTGATACGCAATGCAAACCTGATAGACGGCAGCGGGAGCGCATCGCAAAACGCGGATGTCGCGATTCGAGGCAGCCGGATCGTCGAGATCGGACGGTCGCTCGACCTCGCCGCGGAAAACATCATAGACGCGAGTGGACAGACACTGGCTCCGGGATTCATCGACGTCCATACGCACGATGACCTTGCCGTGATCCACGCACCGGGCATGTTGCCGAAGCTCTCGCAGGGCGTGACCACCGTCATCACTGGGAATTGTGGAATCAGCGCGGCGCCGGTGTGCCTGACCGGCGATTTGCCGGATCCTATGAATCTCCTGGGAAGCGCGGCAGACTTCCATTACTCAACCTTTGCTGCGTATGTTTCTGCTCTGGATGCAGCCAGGCCATCCGTGAACGTCGCGGCGCTGGTGGGACATACGGCGCTGCGGAACAATCACATGGATCGCCTGGACCGTAGTGCAACGGACGCGGAGGTCCAGGCGATGGTCGGGCAACTGCAGGAAGCGCTGGACTGCGGGGCTCTCGGGCTGAGCTCGGGACTGGCGTACTTGTCCGCAAACGCTGCCTCGACGGAAGAAGTTACCGCGCTGGCGCAACCACTGGCCGCCGCGGGTGCGGTCTATACCACGCACCTGCGCAGCGAGGGAGACGCCATTCTAGAAGCCCTCGAAGAGGCTTTCGAGATCGGCAGGTGCAGCCACGCGCCGGTGATCGTATCGCATTTGAAGTGTGCCGGCATTGCCAACTGGGGGCGGAGCGGGGAAGTGTTGCAGACATTCGACAGGGCACGGGCAGCGCAAGCGGTAGCCTGCGATTGCTATCCCTATGCCGCGGGCTCGAGCACGCTCGATCTCCGGCAGGTGGACGAGCGCGTCCGGATCGCCATCACGTGGAGCACGCCCCATCCGGAGGTCGCCGGCCGCCCTCTCGCGCAGATCGCCGCGGAATGGGCGGTCCCGCAGATTGAAGCGGCGCGGCGCCTGCAACCCGCCGGCGCTATCTACCACAGCATCTCGGAAGAAGATATGCGGAGGATCCTGCAACATCCCGGCACGATGATCGGCTCCGACGGATTGCCAAACGATCCTCGTCCACACCCGCGGCTGTGGGGTACGTTCCCGCGCGTGCTGGGGCGATACTGTCGCGAGCAGAGCCTGTTTTCACTGCCGCAAGCGGTTCACAAGATGACTGGACTTCCCGCGCAGAGGTTCGGGCTGACCGATCGCGGCTTGGTACGGGAAGGATACTCGGCCGATCTGGTGCTCTTCGACCCACAGGAAATACGCGACGTAGCTACCTTTGAAAACCCAATTTCCGCGGCAGAGGGCATCCACGGTGTCTGGGTGAACGGCGTACTGTCGTATGTCAATGGTGCTCCGACCGGCCTGCGTGCCGGGCGCTTCCTGCGTCGGGGGACAGAAACTCATCCTGCAGCGGGGCGCGCGTATCCTCCCGCCTCCGCCTGAAGCGGCAACGATGTGATCGATCTGTCCAGCAGGGAATTCCCGTGTGAAGATGAATGCTGCTGCACCCGCGCGGCTGGAGCTGCGCTCAATTCCAGAGATGAGCACGTTAGCCTACTTTGATCCAGCGAGAGCAGTGACTGTGTCTCTATGATCGATCATCACAGTATCTTCCTGCTGACTGCGGCGTTCAGCACAGTGGTCGCGCTGATCCTTTTGATCGCCGTCGGCAAGTTGAATCCCTTCATCGCCATCTTTGTCTCCTCGCTGGCGCTCGCGCTTGTGACGCGGATGCCATTGCACACGGTGGTGAAGTCGTTCGAAGCCGGACTCGGCGACACGCTGGGGCACATCGCCATCGTGGTGGCGCTTGGCACCATGCTGGGCAAGATGATGGCTGAGTCCGGCGGAGCGGACCGCATCGCGCACACGCTCATCCGTTTCTTTGGTGAGAAGCGTGTTGACTGGGCGATGGTCGTCATCGGCTTTGTGGTCGGCCTGCCGGCGTTCTTTGAAGTAGGCTTCGTGCTGCTCATTCCAATCGTGTTCACGGTCGCCCGCCGCACCGGCACTTCGCTGATTCTGGTCGGCTTGCCTATGGTGGCCGGGCTATCCGTCGTGCATGGGCTTGTACCTCCGCATCCGGCGGCACTGATCGCCGTTACCATCTACAAGGCGGACGTGGGGCGGACCATCTTGTACGCACTGATCATCGGCCTTCCCACGGCCATGATTGCCGGGCCCGTATATGCCAGGTTCATCGCGCCCCACGTGCAACTCGACACGGATAACCCGATGGCTGCCGAATTTGTCGATCACGGCGCGGAAGAAAGCCTGCCGAGCTTCGGGCTCACGCTAGCCACCATCCTGCTGCCGGTCGTGCTGATGCTGATCGGAAGCTGGGCAGATGCATGGTCGCGGCCGCACACGGCGCTCAACGGTGGTTTGCATCTGCTGGGCAATGACGACATGGCTCTGCTGGTCGGCGTGCTCGTCAGCTTCGTCACACTCGGCAAACTGAGGGGTTTCTCGCGCGAGACGATCCTCAAGTTCTCCAACGAATGCCTCGCGCCGACGGCGACGATCACGCTGCTGGTCGGTGCCGGTGGCGGCTTCGGCCGCATTCTGCAGGACAGCGGCGTGTCCCAGGCGATCATCGTTCTCGCGCTCCACACCCATGTGCCGCTGTTGCTGCTCGCCTGGACGGTTGCTGCGCTGATCCGGTTGGCCACTGGCTCGGCTACGGTGGCGATGACCACGGCCGCCGGCATCGTGGCTCCCATCGCCATGCACACCGCCGGCGTTCATCCGGAGCTATTGCCAATCGCCACCGGCGCCGGCTCTCTGATCTTTTCGCACGTGAACGATGGCGGCTTCTGGCTGGTCAAACAGTACTTCAATATGACCGTGGCGCAGACCCTGAAGACCTGGTCCGTCTGCGAGACGATTATCTCGGTCACTGCACTTGCCTTGGCATCCGCGTTGTCGTTCGTCATTGGATAGCTACGCAGGCCGGGAGCAAGCCTCCTTCGCTCGGGATGACACCTCCGCCCCTGCCGCTACATCCCGCCTTTTTGACTCCTTTGTTGCCGTTCAGCTATAAACGCAGTTCCAGCCTCCATCCTTGTTTGCTGGATTCTTCGCCGCGCGAAAGCAGGCAGCGCGGCGTCAACACTTCACGAGAGACACCAGGGATATTTGGGAAGGCGGTGAAAGTCCGCCACTGCCCCGCAACTGTAAGCGCGTTGTACGCAGACATGATCTGCGGAGATCTGCAGTCGAAGGCCACCGGGGGTATATCGCTCCTGGGAAGGCGACTGCGATCGCTCTCGAGCCGGCGCGCAAGTCAGGAGACCGGTCCCCGCGTGTGTATGGCCCAGCCGCGTTCCGAGGGGAACGGAGGATCCGAATGTTCATCCATCTTTGGCGCTCCAAACTCTGGCAGCCTGATCGCCTTGCCGCAGTATCTCTACTGCTCCTTGCCGTCTCCACCATCTCGCTCCACGCCGCCGAGGTCCATGGCCGGGTCACCGACCCGCTGGGCGCGGCAGTCGCCGGCGCGCGCCTGGCGCTCCTGGAAAACGGCAGGATCGTCGCCAACACCGTAAGCGGCCCGGATGGGCGATATGTGGTGCGCACCAGTCAGGCCGGGCGCTTTTACGTGGTGGTTGCCAGCAACTCGTTCAAGGAGATTACGACGCAAAGCTTCTACGCCGGTGGTCTGGAGGCCCACGAGCAGAACGTGGTGCTGGAGCCGGCGGACGTCCATCAGCAAGTGGTGGTGACGGCGACGGGAACACCGACGCCGCAGGCACAGGTCAGCGCCTCGATCACCGCAGTCGAGCAGCCGGACTTCCGCAACCGCGCCATTCTGACCGATGCGCTGCGGCAGTCTGCCGGCGTGAACGTCGTCCAGCAAGGCATGTACGGTGGAATCACGTCCTTGTTCGTGCGTGGCGGTTCATCCACCGCCAATCGCGTGGTGCTGGACGGAGTGCCCATCGAAGACATCGGCGGTACCTACGACTACACCAACCTGGCGACGACCGGCATCAAGAGTTTCGAGATCTATCGCGGGCCGAACAGCGTGCTCTACGGGTCGGATGCAGCCGCAGGTGTAGTCAGCCTGGAGACGCCGCAGGGATCGACGTCGTTTCCGTCGTTTCTGTATGAGGGCGATGCGGGAAACTTCCATACCTACCGCAATGAGGTGCAGGCGGGGGGCACGTGGTCCAAGCTGGATTACTACGGTGGCTTCTCGGCCTTCCGCTCGTCAAATGCGCTGGCGAACGACGAATATCACCTGAACACCGAAGCGGCCAATCTGGGATACGCGCTGAACGCCACCACGACGGTCCGCCTGACCGGACGGAACAGCGATGCCGCGGTCGGTTTGCCGGGCGCCTATAACTTCTATGGCCTGACAAACGATGCGAAGCAGTCGGACCAGGACACCTATATGTCCGGGACGATCGACAACCAGACCAGCTATAAATGGCACAACCTGGTGCGGTATGGGCTGACGCGCAAACGCGAGCAGACGGCGCAGTGGTATCCGGCCGGTATTCCCATCACCACGCCGGGATTCGACGGGCCTAGCACCAACTACTACGGCAACGTGGTGACGATCCGCGGCGCAAACGGATACAGCGCGACCGGCCAGGCCATTCTGAACTTCGCCGGAGCAGCGTATCCGAACGCCAGCGACTCCGCGAACAACCGCGACCAGCTCTACTTCCAGACCGACTACAACTTCACGCCCCACGTGACGGGGCTGCTCGGCTTCCGCTTTACCAACGAGCGGGGCGGCTACCACAATGCCCAGTTTTTTGAAGACTTCGGGCTGGAGCGTTCGAACTACGACTACATCGGCCAGGTGCAGGGCGACTTCAGGAACCGGCTCTTCTATTCGCTTGGCGGCGATATCGAGAAGAACCAGCTCTATGGAACAGTAGGGCAGCCGCGCATCGGGCTTTCCTACTACGCGGTGCGGCCAGGCGACGGGTTCGTGCAGGGCACCAAGCTGAAGTTCAACTTTGCCAAGGGCATCCAGGAACCCGATCTCTTCTCGCAGTTCGATTCGCTGCGCGGCGTGCTCGAGATGTTTGGCTACAACTCGCTGATTACGCAGTACGGCGTCTCGCCGATCGGCGGTCAGACTTCGCGGACCTACGACGGTGGCGTAGAGCAGACTTTGCTCGGCCAGCGGCTGCTGCTCAGCGCCACCTACTTCCACAATGAGTTCGGGAACCAGATCGAATTCGTGGACGCGTCGCTGCTGCCATCGCTGGGCGTGGCGCCCGCGGTTGCGGATATTGTGCTGAACACCTTTGGCGGGGCGGATGTGAACTCCCTGGCCTACCGGGCGCAGGGCGCCGAGGTGGAGTTGCAGTCGCAGATCACGGCGCACATCTTCGCGCGGGGCGGCTACACGTATACCGATGGCGTGGTGCAGCGTTCGTTCTCGTCCAGTGCCACCGGGCCGGTAACCAATCCGCTCATTCCCGGGATCCTGATCGGGGCAAGTTCGCCGCTGGTGGGGGCGCGACCCTTCCGGCGGGCGCCGCATGTCGGCTTCGCGGGCGTGACCTACAGCGACAAGCAGTGGTTCGCGCAGGTCAACGGGTCGTTCGTCAGCCGCAGTGACGATTCGACCTTTCTGTCCTCGTTCGACAGCCTCGCCGGCGATAACTCGCTGCTGCTGCCGAACCGAAACCTGGATTCCGCCTATGCCAAAATCGACCTGGGCGGCAGCTATCAGTTCCGGCCGTCGTTGGCAGTGTATGCGCAGCTCGACAATCTACTGAGCGACCAGCACATCGGCCCTATCGGTTATCCGTCGCTGCCGTTCACCTTCCGTACGGGGCTGCGGTTCCATTGGGGCCTGGGGCAGAAGTAGCAGTAGGTTTTCCTCAGGGATGACTGCATACTAATCCATCCCCTCCATATGCTATGGAGGCCCCGCGGCATCAATGATTTACGTTAACTACTGGCGCTCCATATCTCATTCTAAGTGACTTACGTGCAATTACTAAGTGGGAAAGACTTAGCTGAAGAGCAGCGGGTAACGAGGCAGCAAGTTAGCTGTTGAAATTTGACTTTCGCTTCTGTTTCCAAGTATGGCGAAATGGCTGAATCAATACGCCAAGTGCTAAGCGGGCGAAAGCGTGATATCCATCTGGTAGAAGCGGAAGATGTTCTCTTCTCCCGGGGCGTCGGCGGCGACAGACCGGTAACGGTCGAGGACATCGGTGATAAAGGCGAGGCGTTCGGCCTCGGGCAGGCGCTGGGTCCACTCGATCATGGTGACCGAGCCAAAGGCGAGAAAGGCCGCGCGCGATTTGAAGTCCCAGGATTTCGCTTCCGTGTGCAGGCGGCGAACTTGCAACCCCTGCCGCTCGGCGAGCGCGGAGTATTGCTCGGGCATGAGGTGGAGATAAGGATCGTGGAAGGACTCGAAGTAGCCCATCCAACGAGGTGAAAGGCGGGTCTCTTCGAGCACGTCTTCAATACTCCTGCGTTCGCCTTTGGGAACCAGGCGCAGTTGGGCAGTGCCGTCCGGCTTGAGCGCGGAGCGGATGGACGCGAGCGCTTGCCCCTGCTCGGGTATCCAGTGAAGGGCATTGAAGGAAACCACGAGGTCGAATTCGCGTTGGAACGGCAGACGCCGCGCATCGGCGACGGCAAATTGAAGGTTCCGATGTAGCGCGGGACCGAATTGACTCCGGGCGAAGTCGATCATCCGGGCAGAGGCATCGACGCCGAGGACGGAGCCGCCGGGAACACGCGCGGCAATGCCGGCGGTGATCTTGCCACTCCCGCAGCCGATATCCAGAACCCTCTCGGCGCCCTTCAGGTTGAGCAGCGACAGTACCTCGTCCGCCATGGCCGCTTGCAGCGCGGAGAGCCGGGCGTACTCTGGGGCGTTCCATTCGGTCACGGCGTGCCTCGCTGCGAAGCCTGCGGAAGTGTACTACCGTCGCACGAAATACGGTGCGCCTTGCGGCGCATGACCCACCCTTTGCGCGGATCTCAGGGATGACGCCGGGTTCGGTGGGGCGCAAAGAATGGGCCACCCGGTTCGCGGTGACATCCGGGTTCAGGCTTCTGAGCAGAGGCGGCAGATATCGGCGCCGAAGCGGTCGAGCTTGGCCTGGCCGATTCCGTCGATGGCCTGCAGGCCGGGAAGCGTGGTGGGACGGGCGCGGGCGATGGACCGCAGCACGGAGTCGGCGAAGACGAAGAAGGGCGGGATGCGCTGCTGACGGGCGGTTTCGAGACGCCACGCGCGCAGACGGGATTCCAGGGCGGCGTCTTGTGGCGAGAGTTCAGGATCGGGTGGGGCTGGCGGCGCACCCACCCTTCGCGCACGAGTGTCACGCGTGGCGCCGGATTCGGTGGAGCGCTCAGGATGGGGCGTCCGGGCGGGGAACAACCCCACCCCAGCTTCGCTGGAATGGGGCACCCGCTTCTGAGGCGAGGCCGGCTGTGCATTGCGGTTGGTGCGCTTTTTCACCGGCTTGCTGCCGGCGCGGATGTGCAGGTCAAGGCGGCTGCCTTCGGGGACTTCTTCGCCTTCGCGACTGAGGCTGGCTTTGCGGTAGGGGATGGCGCGTCCGTCCTTCTCAAAGGAAGCATCTTCAAGGCGGAGGTAGCCGGCGGCGGCGAGTGCGCCGAGTAGCGCTTCAAAATCGTCGCGGGAGAGCTCTTCGCGCGGATAGATCTCCTTGTGCAGCTTACCGGTAGACAGGCCGGCAGCGCCCCGCAGACGTTTGAAGATGCCGCGCGCACCTTGGTCCTCCTGCGGCGTAAGCGCGCGGAACTGCTGCGCAACGCACAGCTCGGGCGCGCAGAAATCGCATTGGCCGCAGAGGCGGCGTCCGTCGGCGCTGTCGCCGAAGTGGAGGATGAGCGCCGCCATGCGGCAGGCGTGCTCCTCGGTAAAGCGAATCACCCGGTCAAGCTGCGCGCGCCGGTGGCCGGCCTGACTGCGATAGCCGCGCTGCCAGCCGTCGGCCTTGCTTCCGGCGTGGCCGGCCGGCGCGCGGACGATGCCGTCCTGGTAATCAATCTGCGCGGCGCCGTGGATGAGCAGCTTGTCCAGCGCCTTGTCAAAGACCTCGGCGTCCATGTCGAGGGCAAAGCGGAGATCGTCGCGATGCTGCGGCGTGGCGGTGAGGCGGCGCTGGATGCGATCGAGCTCGGCGATGGGCGGGTAGTCGCGCTCCAGGAAGAACTCGTGTGTGCGGCGGTCGGCGAAGGAGTGCATGAGGATGGTGCGGCTGGGCAGGCCATCTCGTCCGGCGCGACCGATCTCCTGGTAGTAGGCCTCGAGACTGGCGGGCAGGCCGGTGTGCAGAACGGTGCGGACGTCGGGCTTGTCAATGCCCATGCCGAAGGCGACCGTGGCGACCACGACTTCCAGTTGGCCGGTGAGAAAGCGGTGCTGGACCTGCTGCCGATGTTCGGCGTCAAGGCCCGCATGGTAGGCGGCAGCGGGAAAGTGTTCGGCGAGCTCGGCGGCAGTCTGCTCGGCGTCCTTGCGCGTAGGTGCGTAGACGATGGCGGGGCGGCGTTCGGGCGGGGCAAGGAGCTGGAGGGCAAGCGCGGTGCGGCCGGGACGGGCCACCTCCACCACTTCAATGGCGAGGTTGTCGCGTCGGAATCCGTGAATGAAGCGCGCGGTATCGCCGAGTCGCAGTTGCTGAACGATGTCGTCCTGCACGATGGGGGTGGCGGTGGCGGTCAAGGCGACGACAGGCGCGGGGCGCAGCAGGTGGAGGTGCTGGCCGAGGGTGCGGTAGTCGGGGCGAAAATCATGACCCCATTGCGAGATGCAATGCGCTTCGTCGATGGCGAGGAGCGAGGGCTTGCGCTTGGCGAGCATCTCGGCGAAGCCGGGAACGCGCAGGCGTTCGGGCGCGATGAACAGGAACTGGAGTTGACCCTGCAGGTAGTGCACGCAGGCCTGGCGGGACGTCTCGCGGTCGAGCCCGGAGTGGATACGCGCCGTGCGGAAGCCCAGCGCTGCCAGCTTGCTCGACTGGTCTTCCATCAGCGCGATGAGCGGGCTGATGACCAGAGCGGTGCCGCCGAGGGCGATGGCGGGGAGCTGGTAGCAGAGGCTCTTGCCGGCGCCGGTAGGCATCACCAGCAAAACGTCGCGCCCGCCCACGACCGCACTGCACACCTCTTCCTGGTTTGCGCGAAAGGCGGGAAAGCCGAAGGCGCTCTGGAGGATGGCGGAGAGCGGAGGCGTGCGGGAGAGGGGAAGCTGGCCGGTGGAGTGCATGGAGCGTCACTCCATGTTCGCACGGACACTTACTGCCGCTTCTTCACTTCGTCAGGATGAAGCGGCCGGGAGCCATCCGGATCCGGCCCGAACCGGGACATACTTCCGCGCTCGTCCGGTGCGGATGGTTACCCGGCCTTGCGGTTTAGAGCTTGGCCATGTGCCCTTTGCACTCTGGATGAGGGCAGTCGCAGGCGATGTTCGTGCGCTTGCTGGCGCCTTCACAGACCGGGCTGCAGAACTTCTCGCCCGCAGCGACGGTGCAGGAGCAGAGGTCGTGCTTGCATTTATGAGCTTCGGCCATGGTGGTTCTCCCTTTCGGCAATTAAGATGCGCGTCCCGGATATGCGGCGATGCACTGAGGCGGAGAATTCCGCAGTGGCATCCGGCCGCTGGGGGTGTGCGGACGAGCGCGGCCAAAGACGGCTTTGGTATGGTAGTGGGTCGTCAGTCTTCTGCTATGGCTATCTTTTATCAACCAGATCTGCTGTATGTGGCGGGCGAGACCGACGGCCGTTTTGCGAGTGGTGTCGGCTTGCTGACGGACGAACGGGGTGGGATCGCGGGTGTCCTGCCAGTGAATACGGCGGTGCAGGCGGAACGGGTGCCGTTGCCGGGGAAGGCGCTGCTGCCGGGCATGGTGAATGCGCACTCCCACACCTTCCAGCGGCTGATCCGCGGGCGCAGCGAGAGCCGGGCCGGCAACGGGGATACCTTCTGGACGTGGCGGGAGGCGATGTACCGGGCAGCCGCCACCTTGTCGCCGGAGGAGATCTACGTCGTAGCGCGGATGACCTTCCTCGAGATGCTGCGCGCCGGGATCACGACCGTGGGCGAGTTCCACTATGTGCATCGCACGCCGGCGGGTGCGGCGTATGACGATCCGAATCTGCTGGCGAAGCAGGTGGTGGACGCCGCGCTCTCCGTGGGGATGCGGATCGGGCTACTGCGGTCGGCGTACCTGCGGGCCGGCTATGGGCTGCCGCCGCACCCCGGCCAGCGGCGGTTCTACGAGACGGCGGAGGAGTACCTGCGCAACGCTGAAGCGCTGCAGGGCTGGCTGAAACATCTGCACGTGGCCGGGGTTCCGGACGCCTGGCTGGGGGTGGCGCCGCATAGCATCCGCGCGGTGCCGCTGCGGGAACTGCGCGAGATCGCGGCGTGGGCCGAGCGGGAGAACCTGCCGCTGCACATGCATGTGGCGGAACAGCCGGCGGAGTTGCGCGCGTGCGAAGCGGAGTACGGCCGGACGCCGGTGGCGCTGCTGGTCGACCAGGGACTGCTTTCCTCCCGCTTCGTGGGGGTGCATAGCATCCACATCACTGGGGATGAGGTGCGGGCGATGGGCTCGGCCGGGGCGATGATCTGCGCCTGTCCGACAACGGAACGGAACCTGGGAGACGGGATTGTGGATGCACGCCAGGCAGCGGAGCAGGGAGTGCGCTTCGCCTTCGGCACGGACAGCCAGGCGCAGATCGATCTGCTGGAGGACGCGCGGGCGCTCGACTATCACCTGCGGCTGGTGACCGGGGAGCGGGCGGTACTGGATGGGATTGCCTCTCTCGGCGGCCCCGCGCGGGATATGTCGCAGCGGCTGTTTCGTTATACAACGCAAGGTGGAGCGGCGGCGGTGGGTCTGGAAGGCGGGACGCTCGAGCCGGGCAAGCCGGCGGACTTCTTCACGGTCGACCTGAATGACCTGTCGATTGCGGGGTCGGATGCCGCAGACCTGCTGGCGCTGATCGTCTTCGGCATGGCCAGGGGCGCCATCGCGGATGTGGCTGTCGGCGGGCGGATGGTGGTGCGGGATGGATGGCACGTGGAGCAGGAGTCGATTGTGAGTGCATATCGCAGGACGCGGGACCGGGTGTGGGGTGGATGAGGCTAGCCGATCTGCGAGGGTAAAAGCAGATCCTTCCACTACGCACTTCGTGCTTCGCTCAGGATGGCATCGCGTGGACTCGAGCGGCTCTTAGTCAGATGAAGCGAAAGATCGATCCCATCCTGGCTTCACTAAAATGAGGCACCCGCAGACGAGGATGCTTACGCAACTACCCACCCTTCGCTGCGCTCAGGATGGGGCACCCGGCAGGTCGCCGAATTGAAAGATTTCGGAAGGTGGAAGCGATGAGTACAGTCGTGAGTTCAGGAGCACACACGATCCGCGCGCCGCGCGGAACGACGCTGCGTTGCAAGGGATGGCAGCAGGAAGCCGCGCTGCGCTGCCTGATGAACAATCTCGATCCGGAGGTGGCGGAGCGGCCGCAGGATCTGGTGGTGTACGGCGGAATCGGCAAGGCGGCACGTAACTGGGAGTGCTATCACGCGATCGTGCGCGAACTCGACGCGCTGGGTGACGACCAGACGCTGCTGGTGCAATCGGGCAAGCCGGTCGCGGTCTTCGAGACGCACGATATGGCGCCACGGGTGTTGATCGCGAACTCCAACCTGGTGGGCGCGTGGGCCAACTGGGACGAGTTCCATCGCCTGGACCGCGCGGGCCTGATGATGTACGGGCAGATGACGGCCGGAAGCTGGATCTACATCGGCACGCAGGGCATTCTGCAGGGTACCTACCAGACCTTTGCCGCGCTGGCGGAGCGGGATTTTGGCGGCAGTCTGAAGGGGCGGCTGGTGGTGAGCGGCGGCATGGGCGGCATGGGCGGCGCACAGCCGCTCGCGGTCACGCTGAACGATGGAGTCTTCCTCGGTATCGACTGCGATCGCTCGCGCATCGAGCGGCGGGTCACCACCCGCTACTGCGATGCGGTGTCGGACGATCTGGACGAGGCGCTGGGATGGTGCGAGCAGGCGCAGCGCGAAGGACGGGCGTTCTCCGTAGGGCTGGTGGGCAACTGCGCTGAAGTGCTGCCGGAGCTGGTGCGGCGCGGGCACCCCATCGACGTAGTCACCGACCAGACCAGCGCGCACGATCCGCTGAACGGGTACATACCGGCCGGGATGAGCCTGGAGCAGGCAGCCGAGCTGCGCAGCGCCGACGCGAAGGAGTATGTGCGCCGGTCCACCGCGTCGATGGCCGTCCACGTGGAGGCGATGCTGGCGCTGCAGCGCGCCGGCGCCATTGCCTTCGACTACGGCAACAATCTCCGCCGCTTTGCGGCCGATGCGGGCGCGAAGGATGCCTTCGACATTCCCGGCTTTGTGCCGGAGTTTATCCGTCCGCTGTTCTGTGAGGGATCGGGGCCGTTTCGTTGGGTCGCGCTGTCAGGGGATCCCGCGGATATCTACCGCACGGACAAGCTTGCGCTCGAATTGTTTCCCGACAATGAGGTGCTGACGCGGTGGATGCGCTTGTCGAAGGACCGCTTCGCCTTTCAGGGATTGCCGGCGCGGATCTGCTGGCTGGGCTACGGCGAGCGGGCGCGGATGGGCGAGGCCATGAATGACCTGGTGAAGCGCGGCGAGCTGAAGGCGCCGGTAGCGATCGGGCGCGATCATCTGGATACCGGCTCGGTGGCCTCACCGTATCGCGAGACGGAGCGGATGAAGGATGGATCCGACGCGATCGCCGATTGGCCGATCCTGAATGCGCTGCTGAATACGGCGAGCGGCGCGACGTGGGTTTCGTTTCATCACGGCGGCGGCGTGGGTATGGGCTACTCGCTGCACGCGGGCCAGGTGTCCGTTGCCGACGGAACGGAGAAGGCGGCGCAGCGCATCCGGCGGGTGCTGACCAACGACCCGGGGATTGGCGTCGCGCGCCATGTCGATGCCGGGTATGAGATCGCCGAGCGCACGGCGGACGACCGAGGTGTCCACATTCCCATGAGAAAGACGGAGCGCGGCTGAGTGCGCATGCCGTGCCTGTCCTCAAAGACCCACTCTGGCTTCGCCGGAATGCGGCACCTGGCGGACACACACGTTCCGCTATCTCGTTCGCGATGCCCGGAATGACAATCGATGACACTCACAGGAGTACCGCTCGGATGCGTGAAGGCGTGACAGCAGCGGTTGTGAACTGCGGTCAACTGGTGACGCTGCGCGGGCCGAAGCGTGCGCGGCGTGGCGCGGAGTTGCGCGAGCCCGGCGTCGAGCGCGACTGCGCCATGTTCGTGCGCGATGGGCGCGTCGCCAGGATCGGCAGCTACGCGGAGATCCGCACGCTGATGCTGCCGGATACGCCGGTCATCGACGCGGCGGGTCGCCTCGTGACACCGGGTTTCGTGGACGCGCATACGCACCTTCCGTTTGCCGGCACGCGCGAACACGAGTTCGAACAGCGCATCGCGGGCAAGACATACGGCGAGATCGCGGCGGCGGGTGGCGGCATTCTGAGCACCGTCGCCAGGACACGCGCCGCCTCTGATGCGGAGCTGCTGGCCGTCACGCGCGAGCATCTGCAGTGGTGCCTGCGTGGCGGCACGACCACGCTCGAGGCGAAGTCCGGTTACGGATTGACGCTGGAGGACGAACTGCGCATTCTTGAGATCGTGCGCATGCTGGCAGACGAGGGTCCCGCGCGGATCGTGTCCACGCTGCTGGCCGCGCACACGGTGCCGCCGGAGTTCAAGGACGACCGCGCCGGATACGTGCTGCTCATCGTGGAGGAAATACTTCCGGCGGTGCAGCAGCGGGGACTCGCGCGATACTGCGACGCCTTCTGCGACGATCATGCCTTTACGGTCGAGGAGACGCGGACGGTTCTCCGGGCGGCGCAGCAGCACGGGCTGGGATTGCGCCTGCATGCGGATCAATTTCGTGCCGGCGCGGGCGTGCAGGTGGCGGCGGAACTGGGCGCGGCGACGGCGGACCATCTGGAGTGCATGGACGCGGACGGTATCGCCCTGCTCAAGCGGGCCGGGGTGCCGCCGGTGCTGCTTCCGGCATCGGTATTCGCTCTCAGCCGCACGCAATATCCGGATGCGCGCGCCATGATCGACGCCGGCTTGGCCCTGGTGCTGGCAACGGACTTCAATCCCGGCTCGTCGCCCACCACTTCGATGCCGCTGGTCATGTCGCTGGCCTGTTTGCAGATGCGGATGCTGCCCAGCGAGGCGTTGACGGCTTCGACCATCAACGCGGCATATAGCCTGGAACTTGGTGACCGCGTTGGGTCACTCGAAGAGGGTAAGGATGCGGATTTCCTGGTGCACGCCTTCCGCGACTACCGGGAGATTGCCTATTTAGTGGGGGTGCCGCAACCGTTGCGGGTGTTTATCCGCGGCGAGGAAGTGGCGGTATGAACGATCGCGGGGGCGGAGATGCAGGTCGAGACGCGCGGGATCCGGTAGCCGTTCTGCGAGAGTTGGTGGCGATCCCATCGGTTTCGCGCATGTCCAATCGTCCACTGGTCGAGCGCGTGAAGCAATACCTCGAACAGGCGCGCTGGCGGAGCGAGGAGTATCCGTACCGGGACGCGGCGGGCGTGGAGAAGGTGAATCTCATCGCCCGGCCGTCGCATGCAGAGGCTGCGCAGGCAGAGTCAACGATGAGCGACGGTATCGATCTGGCGTGGTTCTGCCATACCGATACCGTGCCCTTCGCGGAGACATGGACCGAGGCTACGGTGTTGCGCGAAGAGAGGGGCATGTTGCACGGCTCGGGCGCGTGCGATGTGAAGGGATCGCTCGCATGCTTCCTGGCGGCGATCGCGCGGGCAGGCTCGAAGGAGATATCGTCCCGTGTCGCGCTGGTGCTCACAGCCGATGAGGAGGTGGGCTGCGTAGGCGCGCAGCATCTGCTCAAGGCGAGCAAGCTGCGGGTGCGCCGGGCGATCATCAGCGAGCCCACCTCGCTCGCTCCCGGAGTAGCGGGAAAGGGATATGGGTTGGCCTATGTTTCGATCCGGGCGCGGGAGGCGCATAGCGCGTTCCCGGAGCAGGGAATCTCGGCGATCCGCATCGCGGCGAGGATGGTGGACAGAATTTACGGCGAACTGCCGGGAGCAGGGTCGGCGCGGAACGTGCTGTTTGCTCCGCCGCAGACCACGGTGAACGTGGGGATAATCGAAGGCGGAACCGCGAAGAACATCGTGGCGGGTGCGTGTACGTTCACAGTGGAGTGGCGGCCGGTTCCGGAAGATGACCCGGCGCGGATCGGCCGCGAGTTAGAGCGACTGGCCGCTGAGTGCGAGCGAGAGTGGGATGGCTGCCGGATCGCTGTGCAGGTGACGCGGGCCGAGCCGGGATTTTGCGGGGCGGATGGTGAACCGCCGCGGTGGGGTCTTGCGCGTGCACTGGAGCGGTTGCTCGACATGCCGCCTACCGGGATCTCGTTTAGCTCCGAGGCGGCACGGGTCGCGGCCATCGCGGACGAAGTAGTGGTTTTGGGGCCGGGCGATATGCGGACGGCGCACAGCGAGCGCGAGTGCGTGCCGCACAACGAGCTGGAGCGCTGGACGGTTGCGATAGAGCAGCTTCTGGTGAAGAGCAGCTTCTAGCTGCCGGCTTCCAGCTCTGCATGAAAGCCCGGACCCGCAAGCTGAACTTCCGGCAGCAGGCTGGGAGCTGCTTCCCGGCCCGGAGCTGGTTTTGTGCGCAGGGTGCGCCAATGTTCGTGCGTCAGCCAACGTCGCCAGCCCGGCTTGTTGCGAATGCAATAGCTCACCAGCTCCGGCTCGGACCACGGCACGTCGTGAAAACCTGTGCGGAGATAGCTGCTGGCGGGGTCGCGGTACCACTCCTGCGGAAACAGCGCAACCACATCTTCGGCGATCGCGGAGGGCCGAGGCGCAATAGGTCGGCCGGTGAGCGCCGACAAGGCTGCGGCCGCCAGATCGCCGCCTTCGTTCCGCGGCAGGTGCGCAATCTGCGTGGCGCGGGCGTTCATTTCAATCAGAAGCGGTTGGCCGGTGCGCTCCTCGATGACGAAGTCGAAGCCGTAGAAGCCCGAGAGGTTGAGGGCGGCGGCAATCTGCCGCGCGGCGTGGTCGATGCGCTGGTCTTCGATCAGGCGCACGACCGTCGACGGGCCGTGGGTGTTGCGGGTGTGCAGCACCTGCGCGGCGATGCCGGCCAGGACCTTGCCGCGCCAGCAGAACACAGCACTGTTGGCATCGCAGCCCTGAACGTGCCGCTGCACGGTGATGACGGGGCGCTCGCGATGAAGCGCAGGAAGGAGCAGGGATCGGTCCCCGTCCAGAAGGATGCGCTTGGCCGCTCGCAGGGGTGACGGAGGGGCGTTCAGCGCGTGAAAGGCAGCCTCGGCATCGCCGAAGGATCGAACCCGCTTGACGCCGGTACCGCCGGAGGTGCCGTCAGCCTTCAGGAATGCGGGGAAGCCGTAGTCAGCAAACCAGCAGCGCAGGTCGTCCGTGGAGGCGATGACACGCGTTGCGGGTACTGGAACGGAGCAGCGTTGCGCGAGCGCGAGGAGCGCGGCGCGGGAAGAGGTCACGGCAAAGCTGGACGCCGATCCAAGTGAGCTTTCAATCACCGCGGAGGCACGGCCGCCGGCAGAGCGGTGGTAGAGCGTGTGAAGATGCGCCGTGGTCTGATCATCGGCCGGCACGATGAGGTCGGGGACCGCACGCTCGATGGCGCAGGCGAGGGAGGCGGCCGGCGTCAGCGCGTTGACCGGGTGACTGCCGGCGACGGCACGCGTCCTGAGCATGGGGTGTCCGCTGGGGCACCAGGCCGTCACCGAAGCACCTGCCTCGTGCAGCGCCATGGCCAGCCGTGCCGCAAGCGGCCACGAGCGCACGGTGGCGAGCAGAATCCTGGGCGGTGCAGTGGCGGTTACCTGTTCCATCATGGGAAAAGCTCGTTACCTTGCCGGGGCGCCTTCTCGGAAGATTCCAGTCTGGATTCCTATTCTGCTCGATCTTTCGAGGGAACGGCGTGCAGTTTGCCGATTTGTAGTGCCGACGGTAACGTATGCCCACATCTTCAGTGCTGCAATCTACGCGGAAGGTGCTCGAAAATGCGAAGCACAGGCATTACTTTGAAGCAGCAACGCAGCAGTGTGTATCCAAGCGCATGGCACGCTGCACACGAAGAAGAGCGCAAGCGGAGGAAGGTATGCGGAACACGGAAGTTGCGATCGTCGGGGCAGGACCCTATGGACTCTCGGTGGCGGCGCATCTGAAGGCAGCGGGCGTGCCTTTTCGCATCGTCGGCCGCCCGATGGAGTCGTGGCAGAAGCATATGCCGCAGGGGATGCTGCTCAAGAGCGATGGCTTCGCCTCAAACCTCTCCGAGCCCGCGGGCGCTTTTGAATTGCATCACTTCTGCGCGGAGCGCGGGATTGCGTACGATGCCACACGGATTCCGGTGGCGCTTGACACCTTCTGTGCCTATGGACTGGAGTTTCAGCGGCGGCTGCTGCCGGAACTCGAGAATAAGCAGGTCGCAGCCCTGGAACACCTGGGCGACGGCTATCGCCTGCGACTGGACGACGGCGAGGTATTCACCGCGCGCAAGGTGGTGCTGGCGGTAGGCATCAGCCACTTCGCCTACACGCCGAAGGTATTGGCGGGTCTGCCGTCCACTGTGTTTTCGCACAGTTCGACGCTGCGCGATCTTTCGCGGTTCGCTGGAAAATCGGTGGCCATCGTGGGCGGCGGGGCCTCCGCGCTGGATTTGGCGGCGCTGCTGCACGAAGCCGGGGCAAAGGTGCAGGTGCTGGCGCGACGCCGGTCGGTCAAGTTTCACGAACCGCCTGCGGAAGGGAAGCGCTCACTGCTGGCCCGGCTGCGCAGCCCCGGGTCTGGGGTCGGTCCGGGCTGGAAGTCGCGTCTGTGCACGGACCTTCCGCAACTGTTTCGTCTGCTGCCACTGGGAATGAGGCTCGAGATCGTGCGCAGGCATCTGGGCCCCTCCGCCGGATGGTCGGTTAAAGCGCGAGTAGTGGGCAAGGTGTCGATCATGACCGGAGTTACGACGGAGCGGGCGGAGGTGTCCGAGGGCGGTGTGCGGTTGCATATGCGCAAGGCCGACGGCGGTACGGTCGAGGTAGAGGTCGACGAGGTGGTGGCGGCAACCGGATACCGGGTCAATCTGGAGCGGCTGAAATTCATGGACGATACATTGCGTGCGAAGATCCGCTCGGCTGGGGGCGCTCCCTTGCTTTCCTCGCATTTCGAAGCTTCGGTCCCGGGCCTTTACTTCACTGGGATTTCAGCGGCGACCAGTTTTGGTCCGGTGATGCGCTTCGCCTTCGGAGCGACGTGGACGGCAAAGCGCATGGAGCGCCACCTGGCGAGGCGTACGCAGCGCGCGGGGCTGGTGCATGCGGAGCCGATGCCGGCGTAAGTGCAGAACATGCGCGCAGAACGTAGCCATCAGGTAAATGAAACAGTGACAGACACCATGCACTCTGCGATTGCCGGCGAGACGCCGCGCATCGGCGTCGTCATTATCGGACGAAACGAGGCGGCGCATCTTCGCGACTGTATCGCCGGCGTGCGGGCGATGCAGCTCCCTCCGGATGCGGTGGAGATGCTGTATGTCGATTCGGATTCGACCGACGGGTCAGCGGAATTGGCAGAGGCGGAGGGCGTCCGCGTCCTTCGCTTGACCGGTTCGCCGATGACGGCGGCGCGGGGACGCAATGCCGGCTGGCGGGCGCTGAACACGCCGTTTCTCTTGTTCCTCGACGGCGACGTAGTAGTCGAGCCGGACTTCGTTGCCCGCAGCCTGCCGCACTTTGAAGATCCGAAGACGGTGTCGGTGTGGGGAGCGTTGCGGGAGATGTATCCAAAGGCTTCGATCTACAACCGCATCTGCGATCTCGACTGGATCTTTCCGGCCGGGGAGGTCGAGTTCTTTGGCGGCATCGCGCTGGTGCGCCGCGCGGGATTGCTGGAGGTGGACGGGTTCAACGAACAACTGCGCGCGGGCGAGGAGCCGGAATTGAGCCGCCGTCTGCGAGGAAAGGGCTGGAAGATTCTCCATACGGATGAGCCGATGGCGCTGCACGATCTCGCCATGACGCGCTGGAGCCAATACTGGACACGCCTGGTGCGCAGTGGAGTCGCCTACGCCCAGGTGGCGCAGATGTATGCTGGGACCACGGATCCGATGTGGACCGGGATCTCCCGCGAGAACCTCAAGCGGGGAAGCTTCTGGCTGGTATCACCGCTGGTGATGCTCGCCTCCGCGATGCTCTTCAGTTCGGCGTGGCCCGGAGCGTTGCTTGTGCTTCTCTTCGCGGCCATGGTGTTGCGGACAGCCTGGAAGTCGCGAGATCGCTCGCGCTCCCCCGTGACACTGCTGCTCTTCGGCGTGCACGCCCACTTTCAGCAGATACCTATCCTGCTGGGACAGTGGCGGTACTGGCGGAGTGCACGTGCTGCGAAAGTGGCCGCGCGGAAGTCCCCGGAGCATGGGATGCCCGCTCAAGCGGTCGCGCTGGAACACCCACGACCGTAGCGCCGCCGGGCACATCGCGGGTGACGACCGCGTTGGCCCCGACGGTGGCGTAGTCGCCGATGGTGACACCGCCCAGCACTGTAGCGCCGCGCCCGATCCACACCTCTTTACCGATCACAATCGGCCTGGCGTCATGTCCGGCGTAACGCATGGGCCTGCCGGACTGTCGCCGATGATTGGCGTCGCGGATGCTGGTGTACTCGCCGATCATGGCGCCCTGGCCAATTTCCACACGGCTCATGGAGACGATGTGCACGCCGGTTGAGAGCACGCAGCCGTCGCCGATGGTGATCGCGCCTTCCGCCTGTGTCTCCAGATAGAGACCGGGATACAGCATGAGGTCGCGGCCGAGGGTGATGCGGCCGGTCCCGTGTACCTGAGCCTCGCCCAGGATATTGACCGAGCGATCGACCGACGTTCCCAGGGCGGCGGAGAGCCGCGCGTGCGCCGCGATGTTAGTCCAGCGGCGGCGCAGCTCCGCTGTCGCACGGAAGATGGCGGCAAGGGGAGGCGCGATCCACTGCTTGAGCGCGCTCATGGGCGCCTTTTGTCCGGTCCGGCTGCCGCGGAGAACGCTACCATGGCTGCTCCGGAGAGACGCGGCCGCCGGCTGTCTCCCGCCAGGCTTGCCGCATAAGCGAAGCCTGGGAGCGGAAGTAGCCAGCCTCGCGCCGGCGCTCCGTGTTCCGGCTGAAGCGCCGGCGCAGCGCGCGCAGGGTGTACCAGCCGGTTTCGAGCAAACGCGCCGCGATCGCGGCGAACCCATGATGTTTGCGGTAGTAAAGCAGCGTGCTGCGCATGCGCCACAGCGTAAGCTGCGCGCCCGAGCGCGACATTTCAAGCGTTGTCACCTGGCGGGAGGACTCGCCGCCGATGTGCACCACCGGCACGTCCGGCCAGTACCCGATGCTGTATCCAGCGGCCTTGATGCGGCGGCACAGGTCCACCTCTTCGTAGTAGAGAAAGAAGCGCCGGTCGAACGGACCGGCGGCGGCCAATGCCTGTGCGCGGACGATGGAGTATGCGCCCGGGACCCAGTCCACACAGGCGTGCTCCATGGGATCGGCCCAGGTGCGATCGAAGCGGCCGAAGAGGCGCGAGTGCGGAAAACGCGCGGAGAGCCCGGTGTGCACGAAGAGGTCCGTGAGCAGTGCCGGGAACATGCGGGCCGATGGCTGCGGCGCACCGTCGCGGCCAATCAGGCGCCCCCCTCCGAGACCGATGTGGCGGTTGAGATCCATGTGCGCCACCGACCGGCGGAGCGATCCCGGAGTGAGGAAGGCATCGGAGTTCAACAACACCAGATAGCGTCCCTGGGCCTGCTCGAAGGCCAGATTATTGGCTCCGCCGAAGCCGAGATTGACGGGGCTGACCAGCAGGCGGACCTCGGGATACTCATCGCGGATCATGGCGACCGAGCCATCCGTCGAGCCGTTATCCACAATGATGGTTTCGACCGTCAGCCCCTGGCTCTCGCGGCGCAGCGCCTCCAGGCATTCGCGCAGAACCTCGCGCGTGTTGAAGGAGACGATCACCACGGAGACGTCCAGCGGCGAGCTCGCGTTGTGCATATCAGACATAGTTTTCCTGGAGCGCCGGGCCGACCTCTGTTTCCATCTCAGGCTGGGAAGCCGTCGGAGCGGACAGCCGCGCGGCGAAGGTGCCGGCGAGCAGTTGCAGATTGACGGCCAGATTGTAGTCCTCGAGCACGCGCGCGCGGCCGAGGACGGAGAAACGTCGCCGCAACTGTTCGCTGGACGCCAGGGTCTCGATGGCAGCGGCCAGATCGTCGACTGAGCCGGCGGGCACCAGCAGCCCCTCTTCCTCATGGTGCAGAAGCTCCGGGATACCCGCGGTGAAAGTGCTGATGCATGGAATGCCCATGGCCATCGCTTCCATGAGCGCGACGGGAATGCCCTCCGCAAAGCTGGCCAGCACGCAGATGTCCGCGGTGGAGAGCAGTTGCAGCGTCTGGTCGTGGTTCCTGGCGCCGGCAAAGGTGACCTGTTGGCCGAGCGCATGGGTGCGCACGAAGGCTTCCAGATGGCCGCGATCGGGCCCATCGC
The DNA here is from genome assembly GCA_963830635.1 of uncultured Acidobacteriaceae bacterium. Lineage (GTDB taxonomy): Bacteria > Acidobacteriota > Terriglobia > Terriglobales > Acidobacteriaceae > CAWHMN01. Next base: position 232,863 of record CAWHMN010000001.1, read on the forward strand.
CGACCAGTTGCAGGTGGACGATCAAGCCGCGGCTGCGCAAGAGCAGCAGCGCGCGTAACAGCAGTAGCTGCCCTTTGGCGGGCACCAGCCGGCCCACCGTGACGATGCGCATCGGGCCACCTGCGCGCGCGACTGGGCGCTGAGGGAAGAGCTCGGGACGGATGCCCAGCCGCACGACGCTCATGGTGTCCCAGTGAGTCGGGGAGGCGATGCGCATCAACTGACTGCGGCAGTAATGGCTGATGCAGATGACGAAAGCGGCGCGCTCGATCTTGTCCTTGAGCGAGAACTGGCGTTCGTTGAAGAAGTCGTCCGGCCCGTGCACGGTGAGCGAGTAGGGAAAGCGAAAGGCGTAGGCCGCCACCATGCCCACCGTGGCGACGGCGCCGCTGAAGTGGATGTGGAGATGACGCAGGTCGCGACGCCGCATCCAGTGGGCGAGCACCAGCGCCTCGACGAAGTAGAAGACGCCGTAAAGAAGCTGCAGCGGAGAGGGTGATTGCAGACCCAGGGCGAAGACCAGGCCGCGGAGAAACGCACGGGGATAACGGAACAAGGTAGCGGCGGCGATCAGAAGAGCGCGCAGCGGCGGCGTTCGCTTGATGACGAAGGTGGAGGCTGCCTCCGCGGCTTCCTTGGCAGGCAGGGCGTCGGTCGCGCGGTCGGGCGGATTGATCGAGGCCGTTTCGATCTCCAGCCCGAGCTCCCGCAGTCCCAGCACCTCATGCAGGAAGAAGGTATGGGAGATTGCCGGATAGTGGCTCATCAGATAGGCGAGCCTCGGGCGTGGCGGTCCAGAAGCTGGCGAGGGCGGCGGGTTGGGCAACGACATGGGCACGCAGATCAATTCCGGGTGATGGGGGTTCGTGTTGCTCACGCTCGAGCCGCGCGCAACGCGTTTTCTGGCGAACGGATTCCGAGGCAACGTCTGCTTAGTTCGAGTCGAGGAAACTATTTGAAAAGCGGTAAATTCATTGCCTGAAATGGCGGCTATAAATTGCCTTCTCGGGCAATTTATATCTATAGGGTAAGTGCTTTAAAGATTAGCGACATAGCACATAAGAAGTAGTTTAGAATTCCCACACTTCTACTAGACTGTGGATCGGAACTCCGCAGACGCTGCATGCACGCCGCAGTCGCGCGTATCGGACTGCATGAAAGCGGTACGCAGCATCCCACTTTGCTGGCATACGGCTCCGTGCTGTAGGTCGCTACTTCCGGAGCGCCATTCCGGTTTGCCCGGTTCGCTTGTTGTGTTCTCTGATGCCGCGCTCTGTCGCAGGACGCGGTGTTCTCGTTCACGCAGGCTAGACACAGGGTTCAAGGTGAGACATACAGTGAAGGCTACGAGCACACCGTTTGCATGGCGTTGGTTTTCTTTCTCCTCCTGCTCGCTTCTTCTAGGGTTGGCGTTTCTGCTCGGACTGGGCGGAGATGGCGCCGCGGCATCCGCGCAGTCCAACGGGATTACCAACATAGCCATCGGTACGCAGGTACGGACCCCTGCGGTGAAGCGCCTGGGGATCAACATCAGCGGTCAGTCCTACTACGATTCCGGACAGATGCTGCGCAACCTCATCTTCCGCAATCCCGGCTTTGAGGGGCAGATCTGGCAATCCATTCTGGTATGCCATACAGTCACGGCCATCAGTTGCACGGACGATGATCCGTGGAACCAGTGGCCCAAGGACTTCATCAAGGGAGCGCAATACGAGTTCATCTATGGCACGGCCCGGGGACAGACCGGCACTGTGACCGGGATGCAGGCCTCCGACCAGTCCAGCCGGGGCATCACGGTGACGTTCGCCAATCTGAGCGTAAAACCGGCGGTGGGCGACTACTACATCGTGCGCACGCAGATGCCGGGCAATCCGCTGGCGGGATGGTGGCCGGGAACCTACGGGGGCGGGACGCTGACGGTAGAATCCTCAGACCTGGCGTCGGATAGTCCGGGCAAACAGGCGCTGCGCATGACGGCCGCCAAGCAGGGGCAGTCCGCGTCGGTAGCTTCCTACTTCGATAGCATGGCCGGCCGCTCCTTCGTACAGATGAATGGCAGCTACACCCTAAGCTTCCGCGCCAAGGGCGTGGGCGGGGCCAACCAGCTCAGCGTCTCGGTGGGGCGCATTGGATCGAACCAGGGCAACCTGACTTATCTGTCGCAGAACGTGACGCTGAGCAATGCGTGGAAGGACTACAGCTTCCGCTTCAGCGCCGCCGAGCACGGCGTCATCGGAACCGCGGCGGTTTCGTTCAGCGTGAACGGCTCTTCCGCGTTGCTGGACGATGCTTCGCTGGTAGAAGATGCGGCGGCGGATAACCAGACGGCATATCGCAACGCGGTGGTGGACCGCCTGCGCGCGCTGCAACCGGGCGTGTTGCGCTACATGGACAACGGCACCGACTTCGGCAGCACCATCGATAACATGCTGGCGGTGCCCTTTGCCCGGGTGCGCGCAGGCAACAGCGAGCGAATCAACGAGCAGGATGACGTGCCCATGGGGCTGCATGAGTTTCTAGTGCTGTGCCATGCGGTTGGCGCGGAGCCCTGGTTCACCGTGCCCGCCGTCACCGCGCCGGCCGAGATGCAGAACCTGATCCAGTATCTGGCGGGCGATTCCTCGACGAAGTATGGAGGCGTGCGGACGGCGCTGGGACAGGCTGCGCCCTGGACCACGGTGTTTCCTACCATCCACCTGGAGTTCGGCAACGAGACCTGGAACGTGGTCTCGTTTCCGGGAGAGAAGATCAGCGATCCGGTGGCCTATGGGACGCGTACGGGTGTTCTGTTTACGGCGGCAAAGACGGCGCGCGAGTACAACGCGTCGAAGTTTGACCTGATTATGGACGGCTGGGCGGCGGTTCCGTGGTGGAGCCAGCAGGAGCTGAGCGCCGCTACGGACGTGGATACGATCGACGCCGCGCCCTATCTCTTCAACACGTTGAACGACTATCGCTCGAACGAAGCGATCTTCGGCCCGATGTTCGCACAGCCGGAAGAGGTAGACAGCACGGCGGCCGGCACCATGGCGCAGCAGGCCAAGGTCGCGGCGTCGGCGACGAAACCGGTCAAGCTGGCGGTCTATGAGGTGAACCTGAGCACGGTGCAGGGGACGGCGCCGCAGAGCGTCCTGGATGCCACGGTGCCCTCGGTTGGGGCGGGCATCGCAGTGGTCGATCACATGCTCACCATGATGCGTGACGACGGTATCGTGCTGCAGAACCTGTTTGCGCTGCCGGAGTACGAGAACGGCTTCACCAACACAGCCGGCGGCGGAAATGAAAATGTGAAGCTGTGGGGCGCGGTGGTGGACATGGGCGGCGAGACGAATGCCTCCCGGCCGCAGTTTCTGGCCGAGCAACTGGCCAATACCGCGATTGCCGGCAATCTGATGACCACCACCCAGACGGGGGCGAACCCCACCTGGAACCAGGCGCAGAGCACCAATGACAACATTGCGCTGTCCAAGGCGCACTATCTGCAGTCGTTTTCCTTTCGGCAGGGAAGCAGCAACGGCCTGATCGTCTTCAATCTGCATCGAACGCAGTCGCTGCCGGTGACATTCTCGGGCGCGAATGCTCCGCGGGGCAAGGTCGAGATGAGCCGGCTCACATCTGCGCACCTCACCGACGGGAACGAAGTAAAGAATACCGTGGCGGTTACGAATACGGTCGTGGCGAACCTGAATCCGGGCGTCGCAACCTACCTGCCGCCATTCTCGATGACGGTGTTCACCTGGACGTCCACCGCTACGCCGTTGGAGGTCTCCGGGGAGCAGTGAGATCGATCCGGCGACGGTCCTCCCCTGCTCAACCAGGCGCGCTGGTCTCGCGTTTTTCGGCGCGCCTGGCTGAGATGGGATTCCCAGTCCCGGGGTCAGATCCCCAGCGTGTGTGAGTGTGGACCGTGTGAGTGTGAGATAAACCGGCGCGCGAGATCGCGCACGGTCAATCGTCCATCTGCACCTCGCCTTCGAGATAGAAGACGCACGTACCTTCGAGCTCGATGCGATCACCCGCCAGCCGGCAGAGCACCTCACCCCCGCGATGCGAAGCCTGGAATGCGCGAAACGCTGTCTTGCCCAGCCGTTTGGCCCAGTACGGCGCCAGCATGCAGTGTGAAGAGCCGGTCACGGGATCTTCCGGGATGCCCTTGGCCGGAGCGAAATAGCGGCTGACGAAGTCGTAGATTCCATCGCCGTGTGCGGTCACGATCACGCCTCCGCGATCAACCCGCGCGAGCGCGGACATGTCCGGAGCAAGCTCACGCAAGACCTGCGCGCTATCGAGCACGGCCATGTAGTTGAAGGCGTTGACGAAGACCTCGGTTGGCACGACCCCCAGCGCTTCGGCTAACCCGCGCGGTGACGGGACCAGCTCAGACGGACGGGCCGGGAAGTCCATGACATAACCGGCATCCGCCCGGCTCACCGTCAGGGGGCCGCTCGCCGAATGAAAGATCACCCGGGTGCGTCCCGGCTCCAGCCGCTCCATGACCGTGGCGGCGCTGGCGAGGGTAGCGTGGCCGCAAAGCGGCACTTCGGTCGCGGGCGTGAACCAGCGCAGTCGATAGTCGCTGCCTTCAGGCACCAGAAAAGCCGTCTCGGCGAGGTTGTTTTCAGCGGCAATCGCCTGCATTACCGCATCCGCCGGAAAAGTCTTCATCGGCATCACGGCGGCGGGATTGCCTGTGAATCGACGGGTGGCAAAGGCGTCAATCTGAAAGATGGGCGTGCGCATAGGGACATTCTAGAAGGCGATCCCAAAAGCAGGACGGCTCGGAGAACCCGGCTTGCGTCCACAGGCCGGAAGATCTTTGCGGGAGCGCGAAACTCCAGCAGCACAGTGTTAGGTCAGCAGATCGATTGACCAATCCAGAGGCACGATGCGCGGGGTCGGCTCTTCGCCGGGCTGCGCCGCGACGCGCCGCGCAGTGACGCGGGAGTTCGCCGTCACGACGGACCCAGCCGCTTTCGCGATTGGTGCTTCGACGGCAAGCGCTCCGCAGATGCCGGGCAGCGGTTCGAAGTGCGTGATGGTCCAGCGGTGCGGCGCGTCGGGCAGCCAGGTGCAGGCGAGGACCGCCGGCGCCTCCTGCGGAAGCAGAGTGACCTCAAAGGCGTCCAGACCATGGGGCAGCCCGAGACCCTGCGCCTTGAGGAAGGCTTCCTTCCGTGTCCAGCAGCGGAAGAAGCTCTCGGTGAGATCTGCTCCGCTTACGGAGCGCAGCTTCGCGAGCTCATTGTGCGAAAAATGGTCGGCGGCGATCGCCAGCAGGTCGAGCGAGGGCTGCACGCGCTCCACGTCTACACCAACGGCCATGTGTAGAGCGACCGCGATCATGGAGACGCCGTCCGTGTGCGAGACGTTGAAGGACAGCGGCACATCCATCAGCGCAGGCTTGCCGAATGGCCCGGCAGAGAAGCGCAACGACGCCGGTGGTATAGCGGAGTAGCGCGCCAGCAGAAGGCGCACGCAGGCACGCGTCTGGATGAACTCATCCCGGCTGCGCTGCGCGCGGAACCGCGCTGCCTGCTCCTGCTCGCCGGCTGACAGGATCTGCTGGTATCGCGCAAGCTCGCCTGCATCGGACGCATGCGGCAGACGCCACAGGTGGACCTCGTTTGCCTGGAGCGGTTTCCAGGTGGAGGATGGTCGCCAGGCAAGCGCTTCCTCGTCGGTCTTCGTGCCGGTATTCATCTCCGCAGAGATCTTAGCTCTCCGCGCCAGCCAGAGTCATGATCGAGTCACCGGCAAAGCCGGCGGTTGGCGATAGCTCCGCTCCCGGCCGCGGAACGGGCATTTCATCGGCAGCAGCGAGAGACGAGCGCACCAGGGCAGCGGTTACAGCAAGATTCTTTCCGACGAACATGGTCTCGTGGCTGCCGGGCGCCCAGAGAACGCTTACGCCATTCTGCGCCACCCGGTCCCAGCCGCACGCAAGACCTGCTCCCGCGATCTCACGCGCATCGCTGGCCCGCACCAGTGTCAGATGAATGGGGAGCGGCTGTTCGCGATATTGCTGGAGCGCGGCGAATGTCTTCAGGCTGGTGTTGTACATGAACTGCGGCAGCGCCAGGTGAAAGCGTGTGGAGAGCTGATGCAACCGGCTCCAGTGGCGGATGAACAGACGATCCCGGCCTTCGCGCACCATGCGGCGAAGTGAGCGTTGCGTGTACTGCATGGTGCGCCACGCGGAAAGTCCCGCGGTCTTGCCGCGGAAATGCTCGAACCTGCTGCGAAGGTTGGCCGCCTTCAGGTGACGGCCTGAACCGGTTTTGGCGCCCTCCACGCTTTCAACATAACCGGGAAGCCAGGAATCGAACAGGATTACCGACTGCATCGTCTCCCCGGCGTCGGTCAACTGGCGCGCGACCTCCACCGTGAGTGGCCCCGCGGCGCACCACCCGGCGACGGCATAGGGCCCGTGGGGCTGAATGCGCCGTATCTCACGCACATAGTTGGTCACGCGTTCCTGGATGGTCAGATCGCCGTCCTGTTCTAACTCCCGCAGTCCGTAGAACGGCTGGTCCTCCCCGAGCGCGTTCGAAAGGCCCTGATAGAGCAGGTAGGAATGGATCATGAACAGCGGCCGCCGGTTTCCGCGGGTTTGCACCGCCACGACGGGGCTGATTTGGGTGCTGTGACGCAGGCTGGCGGCTAGCTGCTGCACGGTGCCGGAATCGAAGATGGTCGTGATGGGCAGCCGGGTACCGAAGGCCTTGTTGATGCGCGCGAAGAGGCGCACCAGAAGCAGGGAATTGCCGCCGGCTTCAAAGAAGGTGGCGTGGGGGGCGAGCGTCTCCCGGCCCAGAACCTGCTTCCACAGCTCCGCTACCTGCCGTTCCACGTCATCGATCGCCGTGTCGTCGCTCTCCGGAGCGGCCAGCACAGCGCAACGTGGCTGCATCCGGTCGTGCGCCAGGGTTCCGTCACTTAGCCGGGCGATGTGCGCTACCTCGACGATCTCCGAAGGAACCATATAGGAGGGAAGATTCGCCGAGAGAAGCTTGCGGAGGTTGGGGACAGCCAACGGCAGGTCGCTCGCCGCGGCCACGTAGGCCACCAGCGTGGCGCCCTGGTCGGGGCGGCCGGGGTGCTCCGCCGCGGAGAGAACCACCTCGGCGTCCGCGAGCGATGCGTCCTCCAGTAAAGTGTCGCGAATTTCGCCCAGATGGATGCGGGTGCCCTGGTGATGTACAAAATCTCTGGAGCTGCCGAGGATGCGAAACGAGCCCTCGTGCTCTGTCTGGGCCAGGAATTCCGTGGCTCCATCGGGGTCTTCAGACACCAGAGTGCCGACTGCCCCGCTGGGCACGCGCGCACCGTGAGCATCCTGCACCTGCAGCTTGCCCTGGGCGAGCGGGAAGCAGGCTTGGGCGCCCGCTGCGGCGTCAAGCCGCATGGCCGCGACCGGACCCCCTATGGCCGCCGAGTGGAACAGGGTCCAGGTGGAGCGGAGCTTGGCGGAAAGCTCGCGATCAGTGCGCGAAGGGCGCACCCGCCCGCGTACGATGCCATGCACACGGCGGTCGCCGCGCCAGCCGCCCCGGTGCAGATTCCTCCACAGCGCCGGCTCCCCGGCTATCCAGGTGATCTGCTTATGGTCCAGAAGCGGTTGCATGGCTTCACCGGACTCATCCTGAGCAAAGCAGAGCGATGCGCCGCTCATCAGGCAAATGAGTGTCTCCAGCCAGAGATCGGTGGAGCTGCCGGGGAAGGTGGACAGCAGAGCATCGGCCGCGACGATGCCCAAACGCTCGGCTGCCTGTCGAGCACGCAGCAGAGTGCGCTCGAGCGGGATGGCCTGCATGTGAGCTGCGCCATCCGCGCCCCGGATCAACGAAAGCCAGGTGGCGCTCACGGAGGGGGCGGGCGGAGTGCTCGATGGAGATGGGAGCTTCGCGAAATCTTCAAAGCAGAAGGGGTCCGGCTCTGACGACAGAAGCGATCGCTGTGCCAGCACCAGGGCTGCGCCAGCCGATTGCCTCGCCTGCTCGAGTTCGTCCGGAAGATCGCGCACCGCGATGGGCGCGGGCACCGCACCCGCCTTGAGAATTCCCAGAGCTCCGATGACGCTTTCGGGGACCGGGGCGAGTTGAAGCACGACGTGCGCGCCGGACGCCACCCCCAGCTCCGCCAGCCTGTGAGCCACAGCATTGCTGCGCTCCTCCATGGCCGCCCAGGTGAGGCTCGATGCGCCGGAGCTCGACTCTACCACGATCCGGTCCGGGTACAAGCGGGCCTGCCTCGCCAAATGCCCAAGCAGATCCAACTCTTCAGCCGAAGGCAACCGCACGCAGTCCTGCGCTGACGGGCCGCCGGCGCGTTGCAGCCCGGCAGCGGCCTCAGCGAGTTCGAGCGGCAGTTCGGAGATGCGCGTCTCCGGCTGCCGAAGGGCGTGATCCAGCAGCCGCAGGAAGGCCGCGACGAACGCCTGGATACGCTGGGGCGCAAAGAGATCGGTGTTGTATTCCACCTGGACGCGGGGGCCTTCAGCGCGTTCCACCACGCTCAGGAAGAGGTCGAAATCCACGCCGCCACTGACCGAGCGCCGCGGCGTCATGCGCAGAGCGCCGCTATGCTGCGGCTGCATGAAGGCCTTCTGATAGATGAACCACGCCTGCAGGAAGCGCGCGCCAGCCCCTGCCTTCTGCGTCTGGCACTCTTCAAGAATGCGGGAAAAGGGAAGGTCCTGATGCGTGTAAGCGCTGGTCTCCCAGTCACGGATGCGCGCTTCAAGAGCGGCAAAGCTGGGATTGCCGGTGACATCCGCCACGATGATCTGCGGGTTCGCGAACCGGCCGACGACGTGCTCCATGCCGGGTTGCGTGCGGTTGGCGATGGTGGAGCCGAGCAGGAACTTCCACTGGCCACTGTAACGCGCACATAAGGCTTCAAAGGCTGCCAGCAGGACGATGTGCTTGGTGGATCCATGTGTCTTGCAGTAGGACTGCAGGAGGCGATCGAGCGCCGGCGGCATCAACTGCGATTCGATATGGCCGGGAAAGCTGCGCCCGGGCTTCCGGGAATGATCCGCCGGCAGGTCCAGGGCGGAAAGGTCGCCCTTCATGTGCTCACGCCAGAACTCGAGGGCCTGCTCGGCCCGCGGGCTGTTGAGGTACTCGGTTTGCCAGAGAGAGAAATCCGCAAACTGAAACGGCAGTTCCGGCAGATCGGGCCGGCACTCAGTACGCAAGGCCTCGTAGAGAATCCCCAGGTCGCGCAGCAAGACGCCGTTGGACCATCCATCGCAGACGATGTGGTTCATGGTCAGCGCCAGGACATGCCGCTGCTCACCAGCGCGCATCAACAGAGCCTTGAGCACCGGCCCGTTCTGGAGATCGATGCGCGAGTGGCTGTGTTCGGACAGCCGTCGCGCGATTGCAGCTTCGAGCATCTCCGGCGGGCTTTCACGCAGGTCGCAAGACGTAAGCTCATAGCGGGCTTCCGGGACGATGACTTGCGATAGCTCGCCGTCCACCATCCGGAAGAGCGTGCGCAAGGCCTCATGCCGCTCAATCAGCGCAGACAGGCTCGCTTCGAGTATGGAGGGATCGAGCGGTCCCTCGAGCTCGAAGGAGATGGCCATGTTGGAGGCCGTCGATCCGGGATCGATCTGCGCCAGCATCCAATAGCGGCTTTGCTCCAGGCTGGCCGGGATTACGAACGTGTCCTGGCTTGCGCCGCTGGGGACGAGGGAAGACGAGGCCGGGATCGATACTTCGCACAAATCAGTCGATGTCATGAGGAAGTCGCACAGTTCTGGCTAGACTCTTCTGGCTAGAGTTTTTGCGCCTTTCGGAAGCGATCGCGATTGACGGCCTGGATGGTTGAGACCGTGTTGCCTCGCGCATCTTCGCGGACGCTGTCCGCTTCTATCTGCGGCGAGAGGGCAGCGATGGTCTTGTATTGAAAGACGTGCTTTGCGGTAAGACGAATCCCCTGCTGATTGGCCTGCGTGGTGATGCGAAAGATGGACAGGGAATCGCCACCCAGCTCGAAGATGCTGTCGTGGATGCCGATCGCGGGCAGGCGCAGCACCTTGGACCAGATGGCCGCGAGCTTGTCTTCCACCTCGGTGCGAGGGTTGTCTTCCGGTTGTGTCTTTAAGGCCCGTTCCGCCTCCGGCGCGGGCAGGGCACGGTAATCCACCTTGCCATTTGCCGTGTGGGGGAAGAAGGGCAGCAGCATGATCGCTTGCGGCTGCATGTGGTCGGGAAGCTGGGCGCGCAGGTACTCCCGCAAGCCGCGTTTGACCTCCGACGGATCGACGCCATCACGGGATATGGCGTAGAGCGCGAGACGCTTGTCGCCGGGGATGTCTTCCGAACTCATCCAATCCGGACGCGCGCACACGATGGCTGCACGGACATCCGGATATTGCTCGGCCGCCGCTTCGATCTCTCCCAGTTCGACACGGTAGCCGCGTATCTTGATCTGGTTGTCGCGTCGTCCTAGAAATTCGATGACGCCGTCGCTGGCGTAGCGGGCGAGATCGCCGGTTTTGTAGAGGCGCTCATGAACTCGCCCGCTGGCAGCAACGCCGAGATCCAGGGTGACGAACTTGGTGGAGGTGAGTTCGGGAGCGTGAAGGTAGCCGAGCGCGAGTCCATCGCCGGCCGCATGCAGTTCACCGGGAACGCCGATCGGAGTAGGGCGTCCCATCGGATCCAGAATGTAGACGCGGGTGTTGGCGATGGGCCTGCCAATGGGCACGGTGCCGCGCTCCAGGTCTGCGAGCCCGATGGTGTGGCAGCAAGTAAAGGTGGTGTTCTCCGTGGGCCCGTATCCATTGATGAGGCGGAGATGGGGAGCCGCGGTGAGGAGCTTACGCACGTGCGCCACCGAGAGCACGTCCCCGCCGGCCAGCAATTGACGCAGCGGTTTGAGCTGATCGAGGTGGTCCATCACCATGAGGTGAAACAGCGCGGCGGTGAGCCACAGAGTAGTGATGCCGTAGTGCTGAATGGCCGCGCCGATCTCCTCCGGCGAGGGTTTGCTGCCGGGCATCAGGACCAGACGGCCACCATTGAGCAGGGCGCCCCAGATCTCGAGTGTCGAAGCGTCGAAGGAAATCGGCGCCAGTTGAAGGAAGACCTCTTCGGGACTGAAGCTCGCGAAATTGGTGTTCTGGACGAGCCGCAGAACGGCCCGGTGCGGAACGATGACTCCTTTGGGCTTGCCGGTAGAGCCCGACGTGTACATCATGTAGGCCGGGCTCTCCGGGCCGCACTGACTGGCGAGCGGTTGCAGGCCGTCAACGGCCTGCCATGGCATGCGCTCGATGGCCACGACTTCGCATCCGGTCCGGGCTAGACCACGGAGCCGCTCCGCGAAGCGCTCCTGCGTAAGCAGCAGTTGTGGCGAGGCGTCCTCAAGCAGCAGAGCGAGACGGGCATCCGGGTAGGTGGGGTCGACCGGGATATACGTCCCGCCCGCCTTGAGGATGCCGAGAATCGAGATGATGAGCTCGGGCGCGCGCTCCATGCTGAGCGCGATGCGCAGATCCTCGTCAGGGGTAAGACCCTGCTCCGGAGCATGCCGGCTTATAGACCGGAGCGCCGCGGCGAAGCGATCTGACTGTTCATCGAGCTCCCGGTAGCTGAGGGAAGTCGTTTCAAAGGTGAGCGCGACTGCGTCTGGAGTTGCGGCTGCTTGGCGGCGAAAGACCTCGGGAATGGACGCGTCGCGAGGATAGCTGGTCGCCGTCCGGTTCCACTCGACTAGCATCTGTTGCTGCTGCTCCGGAGTCAAAACGGTTAGATCGCAGAGGCGCTTCGCCGGATCCTGTCCAGCATCGAGAATGAGCGATTCAAACGATCCGATCCAGCGTTCGATGCTTTCGGGCAGGAACAGGCTGTTGTTGTAGTCGCAGTCCAGCGCGAGGTCGGTTCCGCGATCGATGAAGTTGAAGAACAGATCAGCATTGACGGCGGCCTTGGGGTTTGCCTCCAGGTAGGTTTCCAGGTTCTTGAAGCGGAGCCCGACTCCGACCTGCTCAAGATTGAACTGGATCTCCGCCATGTCCAGACGGGCCGGGTTGCGCGGCAACTTCAAGCGTTGCAGCAGAGTTCCCAGCGTAAACCCTTGATGATCCATGGCATCGAAAACGGCCGTTCTGGTCTCGCGCAGCAGATCGCCAAACGCCTTTTCCCCGGCAACGCCGAAACGCAGGGGGAGGAAGTTCACGCAATGTCCGACCAGGCTTTCACCCTCCACCTCGCGCTGGCCGGCCATGGGCACGCTGATGACCAGGTCCTCAGTCTGTCCCAGGCGGCTGAGGAGTGCGACAAACCCGCTGAGCAGCGTGACGAACAGCGTGCTTCCGCTCTTCTGGGCGCTCTCGCGCAGCAGAGTCGTGAAACTCGCGGAGAAGACATGCTTATAGGTCGCGCCCTGATTGCTGCGCAGAGCCGGACGCGGACGGTCGGTGGGCAACTCGGTCGGCGAGACCGGCTGCTTGAACCGCTGGAGCCAGAAGGCTTCAGTCTCCTTGTGGTCCGAAGAGGCCCGATGGGCGTGCTCCTGACGTGCGTGGTCCAGGAACGAACGCGCCGGGGGAAGTTGTGGAGTCCGCCCCTCTACCGCGGCAGAGTAGAGTTCGCCGAGTTCGGTGAACAGTACGTTCATCGACCATCCATCCAGGATGATGTGGTGAGCGGTGAGGGCGAGGATGTGGCAATCCTGGCTGCGCTGGATGAGGGTGGCGCGCGCCAGGGGTGCAGTCCCGAGCGGGAAGGGTGTGGTCGCCGCCGATCTGAGGAACGCGGCGAGACGCCGATCCTGCTCGCCGGCATCGGACGTGCGTAGGTCGAGCGTCGTGAGTGGGATCTCCGCGTGCGCCTCGACTTGCACTTGCTCGCCGTCGGGACTCACGCGAAGCCGCATCACCTCATGCCGCAACGTGATCGTCCGCAGGGCGGATTCGAGCGCGCCCCGGTTGAGAGCGCCGCGTAAGGTGAGCGATACGGATTCATTGAAGGCGCAACTGGCCTCGTCATCCAGTTGCGATGCAAGCAGGATCTCGCGCTGGGACTCGGTAATCGGCGCGCTTCCGGAACAGGGGCGCGCTTCATCAGGAACAGCCACGCGACGGAACGGGTTCTCTATGGCAGGCGTTGTTGCACTGGCGGAGGAGGGTGACGCATCTGCCGCTCCGGCAATTGCGTTGGCCCGCGATGGCAGGGCCTCTCCCTCGGCCATGCTTTCAAGAGCGCTGCGAAATCCACGGCGCACCTCGGCCAGGTCTTCGTCGGTGTGCGCGGTGGTAAGGAAGCAGGGGAAACCCTCCTGCAGATGAACGCCGCGTGCGCGCAGATGATAGTAGAGCAGCCGCCCCAGCCGCAGGTCCGCCGGAGGCGGGAAGAAGAGCCAGGAAGAGAAATTTTCCAGGCTGGAGGAGAACCCGAATTCCGAGAAGAGCTGACGGACATCGTGCGCGAGAGCGGCGCTCTTGCGGCTGACAGATTCCTGCAGCTCCGGCCCGCATGCTTTCAGGTGCCGCAGGACTGCGCGCACGGCAGCCATGGTCAGCGGATGGCGGACGAAGGTGCCGGCAAAGAAGGTGACCCCCACCTGCGGAATAGAGTCGTCGCCAAAGCGCCAGGCGCCGCCATCGAGTGCGTCCATGAACGTTCGGCTTCCGGCGACCACGCCGACAGGCATGCCGCCGGCCACCACCTTTCCGTACGTCGCCATGTCGGCGCGGATGCCAAACAGCGCCTGCGCGCCTCCGGGATGGGTACGGAAGCCGGTGACGACCTCATCGAAGATGAGCGCTGCGCCCGCGTCGGCGGTGATCTCGCGGATCTCCTTCAGGAACGCGACCGGCTGCAGCGCCGGGTGGCGGCTCTGTACCGGCTCGACGAGTACGGCTGCGATCTCGTCCTTGCGCCGGCGGATGACGTCGAGAGCCTGCGGCGATCCATACTCGAGCACCAGCATGTTGGCGACGCTCTCGCGCGGAATGCCGGGAGCGGCCGGGATGCTGCGCTCGGCCCGCGTCGATTTGACCAGCACCTCATCTATCATGCCGTGGTAAGCGCCGGAGAAGAGCACGACCAGCGAGCGGCCGGTGACCGTGCGGGCCAGGCGCAGCGCCGCCATCACCGCCTCCGAGCCGGTGTTGCAGAAGGTGACCCGCTCCATGCCCGTCATGCCCGCCAGCAGCTCTGCGCATTCACCGGCCAGCTCCGTCTGCGGCCCGATCGGGAAGCCGTGATCGAGTTGCCGTCGCACCGCGTCGGTGACGAATTGCGGAGAGTGTCCAAAGAGGATGGAACCGTAGCCGTTGAGAATATCGATGTAACGATGTCCGTCCTTGTCCCACAGGCAGGCTCCGGCGGAGCGCTCGATCACCAGCGGATAGACCATCTCCTTCCACTGCGGGTGAAAGCCGGAGGCGACGCGGGGGTCGGCCAGAACGTCACGGAAGCGCTCAACGTGCTGCTTCGAGCCGGCAGTACGGGCAGTGTAGGTGCGTTCCAGCAAGTCGATGTGTTCACGCTGACGGTGGCTGAGGGGATCTTCCGCCCGCAGCTCGAGCGGCTTCAGGGGCACCAGCGTGCCGAGCGTTGGTTCGTTCTTGTCCTGCGGCGTGGCGGCCGGAATGGGAAGAGGCGCGCTGGCGATTCCTGCATGCACGGTCTGGGCGCTGCTTGCCGGAAGAGGCAGCGCGATCGCAGTAGGTGCGGCGCCGCCGATTTGCGGTGCGGCGAGCGATGCCTTGCTCCCTTCGATGAGGCTCAATTGCCGATGCATGAGCTCGGTTACCGCCTGCACCTGCTGGGAGAAGAACGCAGCGAAGTCCGCAGCCAGTCCCGGTGTGACGTTGGCGGTATGGGTGGTTGCCCCCGAGCCCGGCGGCGCAAGGGGCGCAGCGGCTGGGGCGCAGGCGGCGAGATTCGTAGCTGCTGAATCCTCCGGCTTGATCGAAAGGTTCGGGGGCGCAGGTATGGCAGCGCCCTGCGCCGGCGTGCTCTTGATGTGGGGCCGGAGATGGTCGGCAAGTGTCTGAAAGGTGCCGAGCTCGCCCATAATCTGCCGGAAGGTCAGCTTGACGCCGTATTTGGCGCGGATGGACTGGGTAAGTTGCGTGAGAAAGAGAGAGTCCAGTCCAAGCTCGACGAAGGAGGTTGTGGCGGGAACCGCGGCAAGATCGAGATCGGAAAGCTCGGCGACCAAAATTTTCAGCTCTGCAATAAGAACGTCGGAGACAGGCATAAGTATTTCCTGGGGGATTTGAGAATGGCTGGCGAACGCCGGGTCTGCATGACCGTCCGCGGATGTGACCGGTGAAGCGGTGAGCGAGGGCTCTTCGCTCGCAGGCGGAACCTCCACCCAGTAGCGCTTGCGCTCAAAGGGATAGGTGGGCAGCGACACACGTTGCGGCCGGTCTTCGCCTTCGCTGGGGAAGACCCTGTGCCAGTCCGGCTCTGCGCCGAGCATCCAGAGCTGCGCTAACGTCGGCGTGAGATCTGCGGCATGGTTCGACGTCTGCTCCGTCGCCGCGGCGTGGGGAAGGCTCGTCAGTATACGAGGAGCGCCGAGGGAGGAAGCGAGGGTCTGCCGCATAAGCCCCAATACGTTCGCGGATGGACCAATCTCGAGGAAAACCGCATCCTTGCCGAGGTGATCCCTGGCTGCTTCGAGCGCTGCCGCGAACGCGACCGGTTCGCGAAGTTGGCGCAACCAATAGCCGGGGTCGGCCACCTCGTCCGGTGACAGCAGGGCTGCCGTGAGGGTTGAGATCCAGGGAACCGAATGCGGCCGGAACTGTACTTGTTCGAGATGCTGCCGGAAGGGCGGCAACGCCGCGTCAACCATGCTGCTATGAAAGGCGTGCGAGGTCTGAAGCCTTTTGGCGGCGATCCCTGCAGCAGCGAGGGCAGTGAAGAGTGCATCGATGGCGTCGTGGGGGCCGGAGACGACCAGCGACGACGGCGCATTGATTGCGGCGACACTGAGATCCGCAGAGAGGTACGGCAGAAGGCGCTCGCGGTTAGCGCGCACGGCAAGCATCGATCCCGTGGGGAGATGCTGCATCAGGGCGCCGCGCACGGCCACCAACTGGAGAGCCTGCTCGAGCGAGAGGGAATCGCTCAGACACGCGGCGGCATATTCGCCGATGCTATGGCCGATCAACAATGCAGGCTCGATCCCGAGTGAGATCCAGAGCTCGGCCAACGCATACTCGACGGCAAAGATAGCCGGCTGCGCCAGCCGGGTCTCGGTGAGGCGCGCGGCCGCGGCTTCGGATGGCTGCTGTGGATAGATCGAGGCCAGAATGCTTTCGCCGATGAGGGGCCGCAGTAGGGCATCGCAGCGTTCCATTGACTCGCGGAAGACCGGCTCCGTCCGATAGAGGGTACGCGCCATGTCGATCGCTTGGGCGCCCTGTCCCGGGAAGACGAAAACGACCTTGGGTTTGGTGTGACTTTCCTGGGGAAGCAGAGTGTCGACGCTGCGCAGTTGTTCCACGGTGACATCGTGATCGTTGCCCGCCAGGGCGATGCGGATGGGGTGCCGGGCACGGCCAGCCGCCAGGGTGAAGGCAGCATCAGGCAGAGCAATCTCCGGGTGCTGCGCGAGATGATCCGCGAGGCCCAGGCGCATGGACCGCAGTGCGGCTTCGCTGCGCGCAGAGAGCACCATGAGAACCGGCCGATCGCTTGAACCCGATGTCCTAAGCGGCTTTGTCGCAGGTGGCTCCTCCAGCACCAGGTGCGCGTTGGTGCCGCCAACGCCGAAGGCGCTGACGCCGGCGCGCAGCGGATAGCCGTCCGCGTGCCAGGGGGTGGTCTTGCCGGTGATGCCGAGCGGAGTATGCGCAAGCTGTATCTGCGGGTTCAGGCGCTCGAAGTGCAGCAGGCCGGGAATGGTGCGGTGCTGCATCTGCAGGACGGTCTTGATCAGGCCGGTGACGCCGGCGGCCACGTCGAGGTGTCCGACGTTTGCCTTTGCCGTCCCGAGCAGGCACGAGCCCGGCGGCCGTTTGCTGCCGCCGAAGACGCGGGCCAGGGCGGCTACTTCAATGGGATCGCCCAGCGGCGTTCCTGTTCCGTGCGTCTCGATATAACTGATGCTCTCCGGCGTGAAGCCGGCCATGGCCTGTGCGGCCGCGATCACGTCAAACTGCCCCTGCGCGCTGGGAGCAGTGTAGCCGGCCTTGGCTGCTCCGTCGTTGTTCATCGCGAAGCCGCGAATGACAGCGAGGATCCGGTCGCCGTCAGCCATTGCATCTTCGACCCGCTTGAGTAGCACCACGCCCGCGCCGCTGCCAAAGACGGTGCCCTGAGCGCGATGATCAAAGGGCCGCACCACACCGTCGGTAGAGACGATGCCGCCCTCCTCCGGAATGTAGCCGCGCCGCTGCGGAAAGGTGATCGAGATGGCTCCGGCGAGCGCCATATCGCATCCGTACGTGAGCAGGCTTTGGCAGGCCTGGCAGATGGCAACCAATGACGTGGAGCAAGCAGTCTGCACGGCCACGCTCGGGCCGCGAAGGTTCAGCTTGAAGGACACCCGCGTCGGCATGAAGTCCTTGTCATTGCCGAGCATGGTGCTGTAGGAGGCAGACTGGTAATCCTCTGTGAACCGTTCGAGATAACTTCGGTCACGAGCCAGGTGCCGCATGAAATACGTGTTCATGCTCGATCCGGCGTAGAGCCCGATCATGCCGGGATAACGAGCGGGATCGTAGCCACCGCTCTCGAGCGCCTCCCAACAGCACTCGAGGAAAATGCGATGCTGCGGATCCATCTGCTCGGCCTCCTTCGGATAGATACCGAAGAACGCCGCGTCAAACTGGTCCACATCCTCCAGAATCGATCGCGCCGCCACGTAGCCGGGGCGTTGCCGCGACGCCGGGCTCACCTCCAGTTGCTCCGTTGAGAAGCGAGAGATCGAATCGACGCCCTCGATCAGGTTCTGCCAGAAGTGCTCGAGCGTCCTGGCCCCGGGAATCCGGCCGGCCATTCCGATGATGGCGATGCCGGGTGCGGCCGCGCCAGTGGCGTGCTCTGTCATGCGCGCCCCGCTCCCGGCCGCGTGGGCCGAAACGATGCGAAGGCGCCGCGCTGCAGGGACGCGCGGTCCTGCGCGTGCTCGTGCGTCGCCGCGCTGCAGCTATTTCCGCTCAAGCGAGTGCCGGGAGTGACACTTTGAGGTTCGTCCGCGTTGTGCAATGCGCGGGCCAGGTCGCGCGGCGTGGGATAGACAAAGAGGTCAGCCGCCGAGACCCGCCTCTGCAGCGCCGTCTCCAGACGGCAGGCCAGCCGAGCCGCCAGCAGCGACGTGCCGCCTGCTTCGAAGAAGGTCATATCGCTGGGCATCGAGCTAAGGCCCAGAACCTCCTGCCACACTCCGGCGACTTGCTTTTCGAATTCAGCAACCTCTTGCGACATATTCCGTAAGACCCTCGTGTATCGAGCGGAACCACCTGTTGCAGTGCGGAAGTATGCGGAATTCTAGATCGCAGAGCCGGCGGATTGCTCTACCCCGAAAGCGGCAGCGCTCTCCGACGGTAATGCGCAGCGCGCTCGATGCTGCTATGCGCGTTTCTGCCCGATCGCGGCGGCGGATGCCCTGCACCTCATAGCCGCCGATTCAGCATGCGCCGTTTAAGTTTCGATTGAGACCGCGGTACGTCCGGCTGCGCGCCCGGGTTGAGCGAAGTGCAAGCCGACGCTTTCCATGGCGGTATCTGTGGGTGATTCTTTGGCAGTTCCAGCCATCGGAAAGGCGCGCTGCCTGCTCAGTTGCCGCTGGAAATCCTCGATGTCGCTCGCCAGCGCAGCATCGACGTGCTTGCGCTCGATGCGATTCAGTGCGATCGAAACACCGGGGACGTTCAGCCGTTCGAGCACCTGTGCGGCACGACGCAACTGCTTACGGGTGGTACGTCCGGACTGCGCGACCAGGACGGTCGCGTCCGAGATCCTCGCGAGATATTCCGTATCGGCGGAGATCAGCAGCGGGCTCCCGTCGATCAGCACTACATCGTATTCGTCTCTGACCTCGTCGAGGATCTGGCTGACGAGGGCGGCTCCGTGGATCGAGGTGCCCGGGGCGGTGCCGTTTGCGGCGACCTTGACGGCCAGCGTGCCTGCCGCCCCGCTCCCGGAATTCCCGCTGGACAGAGTGTGCGAAGAGGGAGTGCCAGGGGAAGGAGACGAACCGGGCTGCGTTCGCGTCGAGCTGCTGCTGCTGGTGACGTAGGTGACTTTACCGTCAACGCTTGTGGCCGCCAGCGTAAGCGTCGTGAGATTGAGATTGCGCAACTGCCGTCCCAACTTCTCGACAATCGTGGTCGCGCCACTCTCCGGCGCTGTGCCGGTGAAGAGGAAGGTACGGGCCCCGGCAGCAGCATGGGCATGGCGGATGCCGCTTGCCATCCGTAGCAGATACTGCGCCGAAGCCTCCTGGCTGTAGTCGTCGTAGTCCAGCAGCGCTCCGATGGGAGCAAAGCCCACTACCTGCTCCACATCGGCTGAAGTGTAGACATGGGGATCGAGCAGGTCCGCGAGGATGCCGGCGCCTGCACTCACCACGAAGCTGATGCCGAGTAGGAGCAGCGCCAGCATCCACGTCCGGCTCTGCTTTGGAGTCAAGGGCGCGAGCGCGGGTGACGAAAGATGAATGGAGCCCGGGGAGTTGCTCTCCAGGTCGAGATTGCGAATACGCTCATCCACTGCGGCATAGCTGAGCTGAAGCTGGTCGATGGTATGGCCAAGTTCCCGTGCCTGCTGAAATTTGGGAGCAGCATCCGTGGCGGCGTGGGTTTGCGCCAGCAGAACCTGGTTCAGCCGGGCTTCAACCATCCGGGTGCGGAACACCTCGGCATCCAGCCTCTGCTCGATGCGTCCGGCCGCCTTCCCTTCGAGATCGGCGCTGAAGCGCTCGAGCTCGCGATCGATCCCGGCAAGCTCCTGCGCATCCTGCTTATAGAGAGGATTGCCGGCCGTCAAGCCGTTCATCTGCTCCACCAGTACGGCGCGACGCTGGTTAAGGCTGGATTTCAAGCTGCTTAAACCGGCATCCGTAGCCATGGCATCCTGGGCAGCCGCGTGGATAGCGGGCGTTCCATTGGCGCCTGTCCTGAGGGCCGCAAGTTGGGCCTCGGCCTGCATCCTTGCTTCCCGCGCGGCGGTCAGATCTTCGTGCAGCTTCAACAGCCGGGCATCGTACGATGTGCCGTTGTCCTGCGTGGCGATGCTGGCGACGCCGAGGCTCTGCATCAGGCGCGCCTGTTCGCCCATCTTCTCATTCAGCTCCGTCTGCAGCCGCACACGCTCGTCGCGCAGGTTACGGATGCGTTCATCCCGACCATAGAACTCTTCGTGGTGGGCCTTGTCCACGAAGGCGTTCGTGACCGCGTTCACGGTAGCGGCCGCGAGGTGCGGATCGCTGGACGAAAGCGCGATCGAGAGCTGGAAGGTGCTGCCCACGCGTTCCACCACCAACCGCTTGGTCAGCCGGGATATGGAAGCCTGCAGGCTCTCTCCCGGGCGCTGCCAGGCTGGATTGTGCATGGACTGAACGGCCGTGGCCAGGATGTCATAGCGCGTAACCGTCTGTGCCTGGTCCTGGATGTAGGCATCGTAAGGGCGATCCTGCTCCTTTTCCTCCGCCAGCGTGGTAGGAAAGGTAGGGGAGACGTAGACATAGCTCTTCGCCTCATACAGCGGCTTGCGATGGAGTGCGAAGACGATGGCGCTCACCAGCAGGCACACTGTAAGCGTGCCCAGGACAAGCCGCCGATGACGCCGAAGGCTGGTCAGAACATCGAGCTTGCGTTTCGGCTCCTCATCGGAGCGGCGAGCAGCCATCCGCTGTGTAAATGCCGAAGCCGGCGCCAATTCGTTCATTTGCTGTTCGGGTCGCATGGTCAGTCCCTTCAGAGCTTCAAAAATTCGGTTAGTACGCGATTGCAGCGAAGCTCATCGCCGTAGTAAGCGGGGTCAATTGCTGGAGCGCGTAGCCCACGCGCGAAAGGCCGCTGCGCGGCACGTAGATGACCTCGCCCGGATGGAGCGTGACCTCGAGTGCACCACTGGGGCTGAGCAGGTCCTTGAAGTGGATATAGCGGGTCTTGCCGGTGGCGGGATCGACGATTTCGATGTTGGGGTTGTTGGCGCGCTCCGTCAGTCCGCCAGCATCGGCGATGATGGACGGCAAGGTGGACGTGCGTCTGAGCTGCATCGCGCCCGGATGTTGCACTTCGCCCAGCACCGATACGAAGCGATCGCTATCGTTGGGCACGAACACGACATCGTTACGGCGGAGACGCATGTCAGCCAGCGGATTGCCGCTCTCGAGCAATCCCTTGACGTCTACCCACACCACCTGCTGATTGCCGCGGTAGATCGCACACCGGTCGGGAACTGAGTCGCCGTCCTTCTTGTCGGCAGGCGTGATCAGCCCTGCGCGGGTGATGGCTTCGAGCAGGGTCGGCGTCTGGTCGAAGTACATGATGCCGGGATGCTGCACATAGCCGAGCAGAAGGACGCGGTTGGATCCGTACTTATCGATCCGCACGGTCACGGCGAGATTGTTGTAATAGGGGCTCAGCGCGGTGACGATGGCGGCGGCGGCCTGCTCGCGGGTCAAGCCGGCCAGGGTTACAGGACCGGCCAGCGGCAGCGTCACCCTGCCGTCAGGACCGAGAATGTGCTTGCCGGAGAGCTCGGGACGCCCGGCACACTCCAGCGTGAGCTCATCGCCTCCGCCGAGCTGATACTCCTCGTCCGCAGCCGGTTCCATGCTGCGCAGTTGGGCAGTGGGGCTGGGCTGCAGCGCCGGAACCGTCGTATGGGTCATCGAAGCCGGCTTCTGCTGCGCATGCACAGGCGTTGCGGAGAGCGCCACTGCCGTCGCCAACATGGCAGCGATAGTCCATCCAGCTATCCTTCCCGGTATCCGTTGATGCATCGAGCATTCATTCATCATCATGACTTTCACTCCCTTATGCCGTCCAAACCGATGCGCAGCCACTCTCATGCCACAGGGACTGCCTGTTTCTCCGATACCGGCTCCCCGCCGCTGAACGCCAGACGCTGGTCGCGCGCCGTCGGCGTCCATACTGCATCCCGGCGCGCTGCCTGCAGCGTTCTCGGCACCAGCGATAGCTTCCACCCGATGTACCGCGGCAACGACACCATGGTCTTGATTGCTTCACGCAGGCCTTCTGCCTCAACCGCCGCGGAGAACACATGTGCGAGGAGCACACCGAACCCCAGGAGCGCATAGATCTCCGACCAGACCAGCGGTAAGGCAAGCGCGAACAGCAGCAAGACCACGGCGAACGCCAGCGGCAGAGACAAGAGATCGAGGAGAGGTTCGGCGGAGCGCCAGCGGCCACGGAGCACGTCCCACACCAACCCCGGAGCCCACATTTGCATGGCGAGAAATCTTCCGCCTTCCCAGCGCGCCTGCTGCCGGTCGCTTCCGTTTTCCTGTTGCGGCGCCGCTTCGCTGGTGACCGTCGCCTGTTCGAGGAAGCGGACGCGGGCGCCGGCGCGGACCAGGCGAAGGTGATACTCAAGGTCTTCGACCAGGGATGTGGTCGTGTAGGGCACCCGGGCGAAGAGCTCGCTGCGAAAGCCAAAGCCGTTGCCGAAGATGCCGGCCGAGAGAGCAAGCCGCTCACGCCCCCGTGGGCGGATGACGTTGACGCCCAGGAACCCCAGGCAACTGAGACGCGTCCGCCGTTCGTCTCCGTGGCACGCAAGCTGATAGCGAACCTGGACTGCGTCGTGGCGTGAGAGGGCGTCCTGCACCGTCTCCAGGAAGCATGGCGACACTACCGAATCGGCGTCCACCACCATCAGGGCCTCAGAGCCGAGAGCGACGGCCTTCGCCAGCCCGGCGCGTAAGGCGCTCCCTTTTCCGCCGCGCCCGTCGTCGCGCACTTCGATCACCCGCGCTCCAGCCGCTCTCGCCACCCCTGCGGTCGCGTCCGTGCAGTTATGAGCGACTACCAGAACGTTCGCGCCCGAGGCCGGATTCTTCAACAGGCTGCGGACACACCTGCCGATCAGCAGCTCCTCGTTATGGGCCGGAACCACGGCCATGAGCCGAGGCTTCGTCTTGCCGGCCGCTTTGCCCATCCGGCGTGACTGCCGCGGCAACCAGCCTGCAACGGTCAGCAGCAGCAACTCGCAGACCAGGGGCAGCGTCAGCAGGATGAGCAACACACCTGCTGCGTCAGCCACGATGTCCAGGATTGAATGAAATGGCATCATGGGTTCCTAGTTGAAGACCCTTCGAAAGGCGAAAGGGGAAGGCAGAGCCGAGGGCTGATATACCGCCACTTCCGCAGGCTGCAGGCGGATACCCTGTGCCCAGCCGGCGAGCAGGAAGAAAAAGGTATTGAGCTGCGCCCCGAGATAGACAGTCGAGATAGTCATGCAGATGCTGGCGAAGACACCCAGCAGGCAGAAGCAGAAGGTGACGTCTTCCTGGTTCGACGCAAGCAGGCAGGCGCGCAACAGCCGCCATCCCGTCAAGCCGATGATGAGCAGAAATGCGCCCAGCCCTAAGTAGCCCTGCTGCAGCGCGATGTTCAGATATTCGTTATCAATCGAGCGCTGGCCCTCAATGCTGGGGAACAAGAGCCCATGGCCGAGCAGCCCCCCGCTCGCCACCACCGGCGTGTAGTTATCGATCAGCTCGCGCCGATACATTGCGTTCTCCTGGTCCTGGGTCGCCGCAACCTGGTGAGTATCGGTGTAGCGCGAGGTGTAGAAGCTGAATACGGCGAAGACCGCAAGCGCGAGCAGAACGCTGTTACGGAGCGCTCGGCGTACGTTATGGGCCCGGCCGGCCAGGAGCAGAAGCAGGCCGAAGACCCCGCCCATCCAGGGACCGCGTGACTGGGTCATCCACACCCCGCCCAGCAGGCCGAGTGTGATGTAGGTAGACTTCCGCCCCGGCAACCAGCGGAACCACTCAAACTTCGTCTCCCAGTGGCCGCGCGAGGCCAGCCACATGGAGAACAGGAGTCCTGCAACCAGGAGGGTGCCGGCGAGGATAGCATGCGCGTAGGGGCCGGAAATACGGCCGAAGCCCCAGCGGATCTGTATTCCCCATTCCGAGGGCAGGTGCGTCAGCGAGCCGGCGATGCTACGAAATGGATTCGCCTCCATGCGGTACTCGTAAAGAGAGAGCAGCGAGACGACAAACATCAGGAAGACGATGCGTCGCACCACGGGCACCCGAGCGCCACGGCGCTCGATCACAAATCTTCCGATGACATAGGGTGGGACCACATCCCAGATAGAAGAGACCAACTGCACCAATCCGCTTGATTGGCCATCGGCGTTCCATTCAGAGAGAACGGCGCTGAAGATATAGAGCAACAGCAGCAGATCCAGGGGAGAAAACTTCCACTGCGGTGCCGCTCGCCATACCAGCGCCAGGGTCAGTGGCAGCGCCACCGTCATCAGCAGATCGATCTCGACGCCCTTGAACTTCCAGCCGTAGCCGAAGGGCCACAGCAGGAGCACCGGCAGATACACGCTCGTCACGGTCTTCTCCGGAGTAGTGCGGAGAATCGCGAAGAGAGTTACCAGGGCAAGTACAACAATAAGAACGATCAGCATAGTCGGGGGAGTTCTGCTTATCTGACGTATCGGTTTGTGTGTTACTGAAGCCTGAGTCTATCCGGGCAAAGAATTGCTGAGCGCAGGAATCTGCTGTTGTGACATAGCGGAAGTACCGTGTATCACGTGGCGAAAGGTACCGTGACCCTGCAGGATGCCGCGCGCACCCTTCACTGTGTACGCTTCCTCGCCCGGAAACGACACCAGCCTGGCCCCAAAACGAGCCACCGCCCAGTCCCGGCCGGTTTCGATCGACAGCCGCGCGTTGGCCGGCTCGATGCGACGAAGCGCTTCGGCCACCCCGGAAGCGATCTGGAGCGAGGGGCCCAGCCGCGCTGTGCGCACCGCGCGCTGCATCAGCGGCCGCATCCCCGTGAGCCACAGTTCGCGGCGGAACTGCCTGGCTTTGCTCACCATCCGGATCAGCAGCCCCATGGCATCCGGCCCGATAAAGGAGGAGCGGCTCAGGTCCAGCACGATGTGTGCGCCTTGCAGCAGGGCCAGCACAGCTTCCTCTTCGAAGCGCTGCATGACCGGTCCGGTGAAGTCTCCGGTAACGCGCAGAATCTGCGACTCGCCGGCTAGCTCGCTGGTCAGTCTGGGGAGCAGTCCCTGCTTTGCCTGCAGCGTATGCGTGGTCATCTGCGCCGGCAGGTGCCGCGCCAGTCCCATTGCGTTCGCGGCATAGCGGCGCGCCAGCCGTTTCGGCTCCTGAATGGTGCGATAGAGCCATTCGAGTCCATTGCGCTGCATCCATACAGGGGCGCGCGAGACGGTTCCGGCGAGGAAGTCGAAAGAGCCGCCGATGCCGATGCACACGGGAACGCGCAGCCGATGGCGGTGCATGGAAAGCCATTTCTCCTGCTTGGGATTGCCGAAGGCCACCAGCAGGAAGTGAGGTGCGGCGGCTTCAATACGCGCCAGAATGGCCTCGTGGTCCATTTCGTCTAGCGGCGCATAGGAGGGGGAGAAGCGATCGACGATCTGCACCCCGGGGTAATCCGCCTCGAGCCTGCTGGCGGCGCCGTTCAGGCTCCCTTCGGACGCGCCCAGCATGAAGATCTTGTAGCCGCGCTCCGCGGAAAGCGCGGCGATGTGGGGGACCAGATCGACGCCTGTGACGCGGCCCTTGAGGGGCGTACCCAGAAGTTTGGACGTCCATACCAGCGGCATGCCGTCGGCCATCACCAGGTCGCAGCGGCGCAGGATCTCTTCCAGCTCACCGTCGGTCTGCGCGTGGATCAGGAAGTCTGTATTCGCGGTGGCCACCTGATGGAAGCCACCCTGCTCAATCCACAGATTGAAACGCGTCAGAACCTGCTCCACGTTCACGTTGTCGATGGGTACGCCCAGAACTGCGACCGGATTTTCCTGCTCGTTTGGCATCTTCGTTTACCAGCACCATTCACGTTGGTTGAGAGTGATCGATCGGTGCTTCAAAGTGCCGGCCATGCGGCGCGGCAGATTTGAGGACCAGGGCAGATACAGAAGCGACATCAGGACAACAGTGCTGCTCTCTATCGCTCGACCTACATCGCAGGCTTGGAGACAGAGCTCCGCCATCGCTGCAGTGAGCGCTTTTTGAAACCGGTTCGTTGTGTTATGCGCCTGCGGGCTCGGCGAAGCCGGGATCCACGTGGTCGGAACCCGCCTGACTACAAAGCCTGACTACAAAGCCTGACTAGGAAGCCCGGCGGTTCTTGTCTCCGGCGTCAGGGAACGTCACCATCTTCTCGCGCTCAAATAGCCACTCCACTTCCGAGTGCAGCGCCGCCGCGATGGCATTCCGTACAGCCTCGCCAGGTTCGCGTGTCCCATTGATGATGCGGCTGAGATACGCTTCGTGGATGCCGACCAGCTTGGCGAGCCGGTTCTGCCGCATCCCTGACTTATAGATCGTCAACTTCAGATTGGGGTAAATGGAACGCTCGTCAGCTTTCAATGTGTTCTCTCTTTGCCGTGTCCGGCTTGAAGTCGCTGTGTGATGAGCCAAAGTTACAAGAGGCAACAATGTCTTGCCACGCTGCTTTGGTAATCGCGGAGTCACATGGGAAGAGCACAGGTAATCTTCCGCACTGCGGTGTATTACGAACCGATCACCGAAGGATAGAAAGGTACTCACTTTGCCGCTCTCGCCGCCAGAAACCCGTGACCATTGTCTTGTTCCCGGTACTTACCGCGGAACCGCCGGTCATGCCCGAGGTACCAGCCCGCCTGAACTCGCTGCAAAATACTGCCTGCCGGATGTACTTTGAAACCATGCGGCTCTTCGTTGGCGTTCCAGTCCCCAACGCCCCGGCACTCGCCATGGCCGCCTTGGCGCGGCATGGGCTGGCTGCGCTCGCTGACTCCGCGCGTCTGCGTCTCACGCATCCGGCAGACTTCCACATCACGCTGTACTTCCTGGGCGAAACTCCTGAGCAACGCGTGCCCACGATCGAAGCCGAGCTGCGGCGCATCGAGTGCCCGCCATTCTTAGTCGAAGCGGGAGCGCTGCGCGTATTTGCGCGCGCCGGCGCGGTGTATCTCGAGGTGACCCGCTCCGAGCCCCTGCTCGCTCTGGCCGAAGCCGTGGTGCGATGCATGGAATCGTGCGGTTTCCGGCGTGAAGCACGTCCGTATCATCCGCATGTCACGGTCGCACGCATGGCGCGCGCGGCCGCGGTCGTAATGCAGAAGAAGTTATCGATGACCAGCCGGTCTCAGGAGCGCGATGCTTCGACGCTTCGCTTCTCCGCCGATCGCTTCCATCTCTACCGGACGACTTCGCAGTCCGATGGTCCGAAGTACGAGACGCTGCTGAGCTTTCCACTCGTGCCCTTGCATCATCCTCTGCGGTAGACCCCGTCGCGCGAATGACAAGGCGGACGCGTCAGGACGGATGCCCCGCCAGCGCAAACGCGATGATCGTCGAGCCCTGTGTGCCAGACTCGCACTCCACCGCTGCATTCAACCGCTCCTCGATCTCGGGGGACGGCAACCTGAGCTCACTGTCCTCTATGGTGGGAACGTCTGCGCCAACGAAGCAGAGTTCGCAGACGCCCAGCCCTTCCGCGGAGCGAACGGGAGGTCCGAAGATCCGGCAGGTGACCGGACGCCACGCGTAGAGATCACAGAGGCCATGCACGGGGTCGAGTGCGGGACAGGGCTCGTCGTTGGCGAACAGCTCGAATGCGTCCATCGAAGCATGGTCTTCGGCCAGACGGCCACTCGCCGCATCGCCCGGAAATTCAGCCGAAAGACGACGAACAGCCTCCTCAGCGCGGCTGCGGATACGACGCGCGCGGTCCGGATCGGAGTGCTCAAGCTCTGCCAGCCCATGGCGAAGACGAGCCGCGTCCAGTTGATTGATGGCAAAGACTCCATGACAGCATTGCGTGCAGCCGGCACGGCATTTGAGCCAGTCCCCGCTCCGCGCAGTCGCGTCGTCCAGCGCATGCTGCAGGATCTGGACGAGCTCACGATCTCGCGCCCGAAGCTCGGTACTCAATGCCATATTTCCATGCTAGCCGTTTTCCCGAATCATTACGCCAACTCAAGCCTGCGGAGCGCACAACAGGCGCTGGATGCCGCATCCCAAGTCTTAGCCATGAGGACAGCAAATTCCCTTGACGTGATCGTGATAGGTGCGGGGATCGCCGGGCTGACCGCCGCGCGCGGCCTTGCCGAAGCAGGGAAGCGGGTGATGTTGCTCGAGGCCGGCGAGCGCGTGGGCGGCCGGCTGTATACCGTCAGTGATCCAGCCTGCCCGTTACCAGTGGAGCTGGGCGCGGAGTTCGTTCACGGCCGTCCTCGGGACCTACTCGATCTGATCGAGGAGGCCGGCCTGTCGGTGTTCGAACTGGATGGGAGCGATCTGTGCTGGGAGGCCGACAAACTCGAGCGTTGCGGCAATGACGAAGCGTTCGAAGTGCTCGGGAGATTGAAATCCTACGACGGTCCGGATCGCTCCTTTGCCAGCTTCGTAGCGGAGATCGGATTGACTGCCGCCGTCCGCGAACGCGCGATCGGCTACGTCGAAGGCTTCAACGCAGCAGATGCGGCGGACATCAGCGTGCTAGGCCTGGGGCGCCAGCAGCGGGCGGAAGATGCCATCGAAGGGGACCGGCTGTTTCGCGTCGAGCAGGGGTACGGTGCGCTCGCGAAGTATCTGCACCAGTGCTTCCTCGAGGCTGGCGGTCTCTTCCGTGCTCGAACCCGGGTCGAAGAGATACGGTGGAGCGGCGGACAGGTCGAGGTCGTGGGCGGAGGAGCGACGCAGCACGCGAAATGCGCGGTGGTCGCCGTGCCCCTCGCCGTGCTGCAGCAGGGCGGTCTTCGCGTGCAGCCGTTCCACCATGCGCATCGCCAGGCGCTGAACGGATTGGCGATGGGTGCGGTCGAGCGCACAGTTCTGGTCTTCCGGGAGCGCTTCTGGGCATCCACGGCGAAGGCCCCGGACCTCAGCTTCCTGTTCTCTCGTGAACCGGCATCGCCGGTGTTCTGGACCCCCCACCCACGCAATGCCGCGATGATGACCAGTTGGATCGGCGGCCCCCGCGCCCTCTCCGTTCGCGCTGGTCAGGCGGAAGTGGATGCTACGCTTACGCGGCTCGCACGATATTTGTCCCTGCCGGTCGCGTATGTGCAGGAGCAGCTTGTGCGCTGGCATCGGCATGGCTGGCAGGCGGATGCATGTGCGGGTGGCGCCTACAGCTATCCGCGGGTGGGTGGAAACGCAGCCTCGGATGCGCTCGCGCAACCGATGGGAGGCACACTCTTCTTTGCGGGAGAACACACTGACACAACCGGGCACTGGGGCACTGTACATGGCGCGTTGCGGTCGGGGGTTCGTGCGGCGGCAGACTGCATCTCCGTACTTTGATCGTCGTGCCGCGCCCGGAGGGAGGCGCTGCCGGTCGTGTCCGACAGGCGTTGAGTGCCGCATCCAGTGGATTCGCCGGTAAAGGCGCTGCTCGCGGGTGCGCCGGTTACTGCGCCTGAATGATTTGCGCCTCGCTCGAAAGCTGCTGATGCAGGAGCAGGTCGAGGATCGAAGATTCGCTGGTCGCGGAGGAGGGTGAGGTGATTCCGGCCTTGCTGCGGCCATGCAGGAAGAGATGCCGGCGGCTATGCGTCGCGCTTTCGAGTTGAATCAGGACGGAAGGCGTCGCCACCGGAGCAGCCATGGCATGCTGCGGCTCGATGACGCGAGCTTCACTCGGCTGAAGAAAGCTGGCGCCTTGCGGACCGGTCCAGAGCAGGAGATGGCTTTCCGGAGCAGTGGATAGCGCCGCGCCTTCTGCTGCGTGACCGACGGTGATCCGGCTCGCGGGCGCTTCTTCCGCATATACGAAGCACAAGGACATGCAGAGGATGAAGGCAGCGAAGAAGAAGAGAGCGCGAAGGCGGCGGCCGAGTTCCACAGTACACCTCGAGACGGCACTCCGGCGGCTGTGCGCCTTTCGGGTGCCTGGATCCGCGGGATGGGGGTTTCTTGTTAGGTTCCCGCGTGTAATAAGAGCTTGATTCAGGAGTATCAGATGTGGAATGGCGCGGATGTGGTATCTGCGATCAAATCCGTTGTAGCCCAAATTGGAACCGGTTACGGAGACGATGCAGTTTCATTTCGGTATGGGCGCGGCGGCAAGTGATCGGACGCTTGCGCACGGGCGGAGACTCGCGGTATCCGGCGCAGCGCAGGACGGTTTGCGCCAGCAAAAGATTGCACAGGAAAGGGTGCGTTTTCCTTCTCTAAGCTATTGATTTTTGAAGCAAAAATCCTTAAAATAAGAAGTTGTGAGAGCAGCGCGGTGGACGTTCTACCGCATGGCTGATCCGTTATCTATTTGCTTTGAGGTGCAGAAGATTCATGGCAAAGCGTCGTGGGAACCCGAACTGGGGCAAACCGGAGCCGATTGGGCCGGTGGTGCCGACAGTGACATCGTTCGAGCAAGTTGTTAAGGAATTTAAGCTTACGCCGGACCAGTACGTCCGGTCCACCCGCCTGCGCGAATGGGCGCGGCGCAACAAGAACTCCAAGTACATTCCGGAGGCGCTGCTGGAAGCCTGGGGTTTCGAGATCGAATCGACCCTCTAAAAGCAGGCCTGCACGAAATTGGACGCCGCCCATGGGGCGGCGTTTCTGTTTTGGTCACCCTTTCTGGCGCGATATTCCGGACCAGTCTCTCTCAAGGATGTCCGGCGGCGGTTCTGTCCGCTTCCAGATCGAGCAGCACCGGGACCTGCTCCACGATCTCCAGGTTGAAACCCTCGAGCGCCGGCACGTGTGTGGGTGTGTTCGAGAGCAGGCGTATCTTGTGGATGTTCAGGTCGGCCAGGATCTGGCCGCCGAGGCCGACCTGGCGGAGTACGCGCTGGTGGCGGTCGTCGTGCTCGTCCGGGTGCATCTCCCGCGCGCGCGCCTCCCGATGCAGCACGATCTGTGGCGGTGTCTTCCGGCGGTCGATATCGAAGCCCTTGGTGGCGTTATGCAGGTAGACGATCGCGCCCCGGCCCTCCAGCGCGATCAGTTCCATTGAGCGCTCGAGGATCTGTTGGCAATCGCATGTGGTCGCGCCAAAGACGTCCCCGGTGAGGCAGTGCGAGTGCACGCGCACTAGCGTGGGCTCATCTCCCTGCCCAACGTCTCCCCGCACCAGCGCCAGGTGGCTCTGGCCGCCGTCCACCTCGCTCTCGTAGGCAATCATGGTGAAGTCGCCGAAGCGGGTAGGCAGGATGCTCTCCGCCACGCGGTGGATGTACCGCTCGTGGCGCAGGCGGTAGCGGATCATCTCGGCCACGGTCAGCATCTTCAATCCGTGTTCGGCGCAGAAGCGCTTAAGGTCGGGCACCCGCGCCATGGTGCCGTCGTCGTTCATGATCTCGCAGATGACCCCCGCGGGGATGAGGCCGGCCATGCGTGCGAGGTCCACCGAGGCCTCGGTCTGACCGGCACGCACCAGTACGCCGCCCTTGCGGGCGCGCAGCGGAAACACATGGCCGGGGCGCGCCAGATCGGCGGCGGTGCTGCGGGCATCGATCGCCACCCGGATGGTATGCGCCCGGTCGGCGGCGGAGATGCCGGTGGTGACGCCTTCGCGGGCCTCGATACTTTCCGTAAACGCCGTGCCGAAACGCGAGGTATTCTCCTGCGACATGGGCGGCAAGCGCAGGTGATCGGCGCGTTCCTCAGTCAGGGTGAGGCAGATGAGCCCGCGGCCGAACCGGGCCATGAAATTGATCGCCTCCGGCGTAACGAACTCGGCCGCCAGCGTCAGGTCGCCTTCGTTCTCGCGGTCCTCGTCATCGACCACGACGATCATGCGGCCCGCCTGAATCTCTTCGATGGCTCCGGGAACGTCAGTGAACGAGGACTTATCCGTCCTGTCGCTTGGCCTGGTATCTTTCATGGCCGCAGTCTCATAGCTACATTCTCTAGGAGAGGAGAGCCAATCGGCAACCGGACCCCGGCGATGGCATTCTGGACGCATCCCCTACCGAGGTGGGCGCAGGCTGCCCAGGCGGCGCCGGTTACGAATCGGAGCAAGTGCGGCAACCGGTGACGCGCAGGGCGTATTTTGAGTGTGCCGGCTCCGAAACGGCCTAGCATAGGGTGTTGGAGAGCGAAGGCGGGTCTGGAGCGCAGCCATTATCAAGCTTGAAGTGCAGTCGATAACCGAGGAGGGTGCCCCCGGCACTGCCCCCGTCCACACTGGTCCTGTCCGCACTGGTCCGGAGCACGACGGGACAGTCGAGGATCCGGGCGCGTGGGTGTTTGAGCATGCCGGGGCGACCGATCGCGGGCGCGTGCGGCGTGCGAATGAGGATGCCTGGGGCGCCTCCTGTGCGGATGAAGCGCGCGAGGGCGCATTCGTGGTGTGCGATGGCATGGGCGGCGCGGCGGCGGGGGAGACGGCCAGCCGGATGGCGGTCGAGCAGGCGCTTGCCTCCATGTGCGTGGGCACGCCGGGCGTCGCGCAGTTGGAGGCCGCAGTGCGGCAGGCCAACGCGGCGGTGTTTGCCGCCGCCCAGCGCGACAGGCGCCTGGAGGGCATGGGCACCACGCTGGTAGGACTACGGCTGCGCGCGGCCAGCGCGTGGGTGGCGCATGTCGGGGACAGCCGCTGTTACCTTTACCGCGAGGGAAGGCTGGAGCGGCTGACCCGCGACCATTCATTGATCGAGGAGCAGATCCGCGCGGGGCGCATGACACCGGAGCAGGCACGGCGCTCGCCCATGCAGAACGTCATCACCCGGGCGATCGGAACGCGTGCGGAGGTTGTGCCGGAGGTGCGGGAGCTAGCGCTGGCTTCCGGAGACCTGTTCCTTCTGGCCTCCGATGGCTTGACACGCGAGGTGGGCGATGCGGCCATCGGCGGCATGCTGCACCAGACGGCGGGCGGCGGCGATCTGCATACAATCTGTCGGCGCCTGATCGACGCGGCAAACGAGGCCGGCGGCAAGGACAACATCACTTGCCTGCTGGTGCGTTGCCGGGCACGCGGAGAGACATAAGCAATTGACTGAACCAGCCCCACCGGCCCCAAGCTTTATAATCTAGACACTATGCCCAAGTACTCGATCGTGGTTCCTTTCCACAACGAAGAAGAGAATGTCACGACCCTCTACGACCGACTGAAGGCGGTGATGGAAGGCGTGGGCGACAGCTTTGAGCTGGTGCTGGTGGATGACGGGTCGACCGACCGCTCCTACAAGCTGCTCGAAGAGATCGCTGCGGTGGATAGCCGGGTCCTCGTCGTGAAACTGCGCCGCAACTTCGGGCAGACGTCGGCGTTGGCGGCGGGCTTTGACCACGCGCAGGGCGATTTCATCCTGGCGATGGACGGCGATCTGCAGCACGATCCGGCCGAAGTGCCGGAGTTTCTGGCCAAGCTCGAAGAGGGCTACGACGTCGTAAGCGGCTGGCGCAAGGAACGGATAGACAACTTCGTGATGCGGCGGTTTCCCTCGCGCTGCGCCAACTGGCTGATGGCCAAGCTGTCCGGCGTCGATATCCACGACTTCGGAACGACCTTCAAGGCGTACCGGCGCGAGGTGATCCAGAACATCCCGCTCTATGGCGAGATGCACCGGTTTATCCCGGCGCTGGCCTCCTGGTACGGGGCGAGCATCTGCGAGATTCCGATCAAGAACGTGAACCGCGAACGGGGCAAGAGCCACTACGGCATCTCGCGCACCTTCCGGGTGTTCTTCGATCTGATGACCATTCGCTTTCTCTTGAAGTACATGTCCCGCCCCATGCACTTCTTCGGAACCGTGGGCGCGCTCAGCATCGTTCTGGGCAGTGGGATCTCCATGTTCCTGGCCATGCTCAAGCTGTTCACGCAGCAGCACGTGATGGACCAGCATGGGCCGCTGTTCGTGGTGGCGGGCGTGCTGATTCTTGCCGGCATCCAGATGCTGGCCATCGGCCTGCTGGGCGAGTTGCAGGTGCGGCACTACCACACCTCGGCGCAGCGTGCGCCGTATGCGGTGGATCGGCTGGTGCGGCTGCGCTCTCCGGAAGAGCCGAGCATGTTGCATGAAGGTTAACGAGATTCCTTGAGACAGAAAAGGCGCCGGTCGGCGCCTTTTGCTCTTTCGGCAGCCAGAGAGCAAACTGTTGCGAGTTGCAGCAGACGAGCACACGCAGTTCCGCGGCTGGCTTCAGGGCGGCAATCAGGCGAATCAGCGGCGGGCATCCAGGCAGCAAACGTATTCGGGCACAGACGTATTCACGCGGCTCCCAATCAAGAGAGGGTCTGAACGGCCATGACCATGACTATCCTGCTGCTGTTGTGCGTGCTCATCGGCGGCGTGAGCGGGTTGCGTTCCATGATGGGCATGGCCCTGGTGTGCTGGGGCGCACATCTGGGCTGGCTCAGCCTGGGCGCGACGAAGCTGGCGTTCCTGGCATCGACCATTGCCCTGGTTGTGTTTTCGCTGCTGGCGCTGGGTGAACTGGTCGGGGACAAGTTGCCGAAGACTCCGTCGCGAGTGAAGGCGGGGCCGCTGGCGGTCCGGATAGTGTTCGGCGCCTGGGCGGCGAGCACCCTGGCCGTGGCCGCGGGTGCATCGTTTGTGGTTCCCGCGCTGGTGGGTGGCGTCGCCGCGGTGTGCGGCGCTTTCCTGGGCTACAGTCTGCGCCGGGTGCTCGTAGGCCGGGCCGGGCTGAAGGACCTGCTGGTGGCGCCGGTGGAAGACCTGGTGGCCATCCTGCTCGGCCTCTTCGCCGTGTCTCGGTTTTAGATTTTCCGGTTTGTCATGCTAAGGACGTCTTGCAGGGCTGCTAAGGAGCGATGACCATGGCGCGAGAGGAAGACGTGCACCAGATGCAGCAGGATGACTATGACCTGGTGATTCTGGGTTCAGGGCAGGCCGGCAATCCGCTTGCCACGGATTTTGCGACGGCGGGCAGGCGGGTGGCGCTGGTGGAGCGGGCATTCGTCTCCGGAACCTGCATCAACTACGGATGCACGCCCACCAAGACCATGGTGGCGAGCGCGCAGCGCGCCTACCAGGCACGCACGGCGCCGGCGCTGGGGGTGCACACCGGCGAGGTGCGCGTGGAGATGACGGAGGTGCGCGCACGCAAGCGGCGGGTCGTCGAAGACTTTCGCGCCCGGGGCGAGAAGCGGTTTGAGAAGGGCAATCCCGAGCTGATTCGCGGCGAGGCGTCGTTCACCGGGCCGAAAGAGCTGATGGTGGCGCTGAAGGGTGGCGGCGAGCGGCGGCTGCGTGCCCCGATGATCGTGATCGATACCGGGACCTCGCCGCGCGTGCCCGATCTGCCCGGACTGAATCAGACTCCATTTCTGGACAACGTCAGCATCACGGAGCTGATCGAGGTACCCGAGCACTTGTTGATTCTGGGCGGGGGATACATCGCGGTCGAGTTTGGGCACATGTTCCGGCGCTTCGGAAGCAAGGTCACGCTGATCGAGAGAAGCAGCCAGATTCTCGGCCGGGAAGATGCGGACATCGCCAGGGCCGCGACGGAGATCCTGGAGCAGGATGGGCTGGTAGTGCTGACGGGCGCCCACGCTGTGCGAACGTCGGAAGTGGCGAAGGGGCGGGTGCGGGTCGAACTGGCGGATGGACGGACGGTCGAAGGGTCACATCTTCTGGTCGCTGTGGGACGTGGCCCGAATACCGCGCAGCTGAACCTGCAGGCGGCGGGCGTGGCCCTGGATGAGCATGGGTATATTCGCGTCACCGAGGACCTGCGGACGAATGTCGATGGCATATACGCGACCGGCGACGTGCACGGTGGACCGGCTTTCACGCACGTCTCCTATGACGACTACCGTATCCTGCGCGATAACCTGCTGAGGAACGGGAAGCGGAGGACGTCCGATCGTCCGTTGGTGTATGTGGTGTACATGGAGCCGCAATTAGGGCGGGTGGGCATGACGGAGGCGGAGGCCCTGGAGCAAGCGAAGACGAGCGGCAGAAAGGTGAAGGTCGCGCGCATGCCGATGACCTCGGTCGCACGCGCCATCGAGATCAACGAGACGCGCGGGCTGATGAAGGTGATCGTGGATGCCGCGACTGAGGAGATCCTGGGTGCGGCAGTTCTGGGAGACCAGGGTGGCGAGATCATGGCCATGCTGGAGATCGCGATGCTGGGCAAGCTGAAGTACACCGTGCTGCAGGATGCGGTGCTGGCGCATCCCAGCTATGCCGAGGCGTTGAACAACGTCTTTTCGAATTTCGAGAACTGAGACTGAGAAGCAGATCCTTCGACTGCGCTCAGGATGACATGCATGGTGGGTGAGAAGCACGTGGTGACATGGCTTACAGGAGAGAGATGGCAAAGAGCAAGGCAGTGACCGCCGTTGCGCCGGCGAAGAGCAAACCGGCCAAGCGGGCGAGTGGGGAAGCGAGTGACAGCGCGAAGAGCAGGGTAGCGGCGACCGTGTCGTCAGCAAAGCCGCCGAACGGGCGCAGCCGCGTGGTGATCGAAAGCGTGACGCCGCAGGTGGACTGCGGACGTTTCGCCGCCAAGCGCGTGGTGGGCGACGACGTGGTGGTCGAAGCGGATGTCTTCGGCGACGGCCATGACCTGGTACGGGCGCGGGTGCTCTACCGCCACGAAAGTGAAGACGCGTGGACCGCGGTCGAGATGACGGCGCTCGGCAACGATCATTGGCAGGCAAAGTTCCCGGTGATGCGGCTGGGCTTCTATCGCTTTACGGTGGTGGGCGAAGTCGACCACTTCGGCACCTGGCGTTCCGATTTGAAGAAGCGGCTGGATGCAGGACAGGACCTGGAACTGCCGCTGAGGACCGGCGCGGCCATCCTTCGAGACGCCGCGGCGCGCATCGCAAACGCGGGCATCGCAAACGATAGAGCCGCTGCGGGACACGATGCGCAGCAACTGCAGACCTTCGCCCGCGACCTGGTGGGTGTGAGCGATGGCGCGGCCTCGACCGGCTTCGACGCGACGCTGCTCGAGCTGATGCAGCGCCATCCGGATACCAGCTTCGAGACCCGCTACGAACGCGAACTCAGGATCTGGGTGGATCGGGAACGGGCGCGCTTTTCGAGCTGGTACGAGCTGTTCCCGAGGTCCTGGGGAGAAGCGGAGCAGCATGGGACCCTGCGCGATGTGGCCGACCGGCTCGAGTATGTCGCCGCGATGGGCTTCAATGTGCTGTACCTGCCGCCCATTCATCCCATCGGCCGCAGTTTCCGCAAAGGCAAGAACAATACGACAGAGGCCGCGCCCGGCGACACTGGGAGTCCCTGGGCGATCGGCTCCGCGGAGGGCGGCCACACGGCGATCCTGCCGGAGCTGGGTACCTTCGACGACCTCGCCTATCTCATCGCAGAGCTCAAGGCGCGCGACATGGAGCTGGCGATGGACATCGCCTTCCAGTGCGCGCCGGACCATCCCTGGGTGACGGAGCATCCGGAGTGGTTCAAGAAGCGCGCGGATGGGTCGATCCAGTATGCGGAAAACCCTCCTAAGAAGTATCAGGACATCTATCCGCTGGATTTCGAATCGAGCGATTGGCAGGGGCTGTGGGACGAGCTGAAACACGTCTTCATGTTCTGGGCGGAGAAGGACGTGCGCATCTTCCGCGTGGACAATCCGCACACCAAGGCCTTTCCGTTCTGGGAGTGGGTTATCGCGGAGGTGCAGCGTACCTATCCTGACGCGATCTTTCTGGCGGAGGCGTTTACCCGGCCCAGAGTGATGGAGCGGCTGGCCAAGTCGGGATACACCCAGTCCTATACCTACTTCACCTGGCGGACGAACAAGGCGGAGTTGCAGACCTATTTGACGGAGCTGACGCAGACGCCGGTGCGCGAGTACATGCGGCCGAACTTCTGGCCGAATACGCCGGACATTCTGCCGCTGGAATTGCAGACCGGTGGCCTGCCGGCGTTCCGGAGCCGGCTGGTGCTGGCGACCACGCTGTGTTCGAACTTCGGCATGTATGGACCGGCGTTCGAGCTGGGGATCAACGTGGCGTTCAAGCCGGGCAGCGAAGAGTATCTGAACTCGGAGAAGTATGAGATCAAGCCCTGGGATCTGGACGCGCCGAATAGTTTGCGCCCGCTGGTCACGCGCTTGAATGCGGCGCGCCGTGCGCATCCGGCGCTGCAGGGGAATGAGCGGCTGGTCTTTCACGCTGCCGAGAATCCCAACCTGATGGCATACAGCAAGACCAGCGCCGATGGTTCCGATGCGGTGCTCACCATCGTGAACCTCGATCCGTTCAACGTGCAGTCGGGATGGGTGACACTGGATCAGGACGCGTTGGGGCTGAGCGCCGGCGATGCGTATGAGGTATATGACCTGCTCGCGGACCGGGGGTACACCTGGACGGGCGCGCGCAATTATGTGGAGTTGCGTCCATCGGAAGCGCCGGCCCATGTGTTTGAGGTGCGGAGGCGTGTTTAGGGGATGATTGGATTGTTTGGAAGGCGCAGACAAAAACATTCCGCTACACAGGCCGATGCCGCGTGGATTCTTCGCTACGCTCAGAATGACGGCACAGAGAAAGGGAACAGGGCTTGAAGAAGACAGGAAGCGCCTCGGATCCGTTGTGGTTTAAGGATGCCGTGATCTATGAGCTGCACGTGCGGGCGTTCATGGACAGCAACAACGACGGCATCGGCGACTTTCGCGGCCTGATGGACAAGCTCGATTACGTGCAGGATCTGGGCGTGACCTGCCTGTGGCTGCTGCCCTTCTTTCCCTCGCCGCTGCGCGATGACGGCTACGATATCTCCGACTACATGGGGGTGAACCCAAGCTACGGAACGCTCGATGACTTCAAGGCGTTTCTCGCGGCGGCGCATGCGCGCGACATCCAGGTGATGGTGGAGCTGGTGGTGAACCACACCTCGGACCAGCATCCGTGGTTCCAGCGGGCGCGGACGTCCCCTAAGGGCTCGCCGGAGCGCGAGTACTACGTATGGGGCGATGACGAACAGCTTTACAAGCAGGCGCGCATCATCTTTACGGACACCGAGAAATCCAACTGGACGTGGGACCCGGTGGCGGGGCAGTACTACTGGCATCGCTTCTTTTCGCACCAGCCGGACCTGAACTACGATAACCCGCTGGTGCTGGAAGAGGTGCTGAACGTGATGCGCCACTGGCTGGACATGGGCGTGGACGGCCTGCGGGTAGACGCCATTCCGTACCTGGTGGAACGCGACGGCACGAACTGCGAGAACCTGCCGGAGACGCACGCGGTCATGAAGAAGATCCGTGCCGCCATCGACGCGGATTACGAAGGCCGGTTGATCCTGGCCGAAGCCAACCAGTGGCCGACGGATGTACGGCCTTACTTCGGCGAAGGCGATGAGTGCCACATGGCCTTTCACTTCCCGCTGATGCCGCGCATGTACATGGCGCTGCGGCAGGAGGACCGGCTTCCGATTACCGACATCATGGCGCAGACGCCGGATATCCCGGCCAACTGCCAGTGGGGATTGTTTCTGCGCAACCACGACGAGCTGACGCTCGAGATGGTCTCCGATGACGAGCGCGATTACATGTACCTGGCCTACAGCGCGGACCCGCGCATGCGCATCAACATCGGCATCCGCCGCCGCCTCGCGCCGCTGGTGGATAACAACCGCCGGCGCATCGAGCTGCTGAACAGCCTGCTGTTCTCCTTTCCCGGCACGCCCATCCTGTATTACGGCGACGAGATCGGCATGGGCGACAACATCTATCTCGGCGACCGCAACGGCGTGCGCACGCCCATGCAGTGGACGGGTGACCGCAACGCCGGCTTCTCCCGCGCCGTCCCGGCCAAGCTCTACAGTCCCGTCGTCATGGACCCGGTGTGGGGGTATGAGGCGATCAACGTGGAGGCGCAGCAGAGCGACGCATCCTCGCTGCTGAGCTGGATGCGGAACATGATCGCGCTGCGCAAGCTCTTCCAGGTCTTCGGCCGCGGCACGCTGAAGTTCCTCAGCCCCTCCAACCGCAAGGTGCTGGTCTACATTCGCGAATCGGAGCACGAGACGGTGCTATGCGTGGCCAATCTGTCGCGCTTCGCGCAGCCGGTGCAACTGGATCTGCGTGCCTACGCAGGCATGACGCCGGTGGAGATGCTGGGCTACGTGGAGTTCCCGAAGATCGATCAGACGCCGTACGCGCTCACCGTGGGGCAGTACGGGTTTCTATGGCTGGAACTGCAAGGTACTCCATCGGGGCGCGATGCGGGTATCGAGACGCAGGAAGAGGAGCCACTTGTACTCACGGGAACACGAGGCTGGAAGAGCGCATTCAGCGGAGAAGCGCGGCAGCAGATCGAGAATGACCTGCTGCCACGCTTCCTGATCCGGCAGCGATGGTTTGGAGGCAAGTCGAGGCACATCGCCGCTACCCGCATCACCGACTGGGCGAGCTTTGGTGACGGCGCAACCGCGCTGGTCTTCGTTGAAGTGCAGTACACCGCCGGCGATCCGGACCTGTACCTGGTGCCGCTGGGCATCAGCGCCGGACGCACCAGCGATGCCCTCTGCAGGGAGCACGGGCAAGCCGTACTGGCACGCGTGCGGCTGCCGGAGGGCGACGGCTGTCTCCACGATGCGATGTTCAACGACCAGGCGGCGCGCGCGCTGCTGGGCCTCATCGCGAGCGCCGGCCAGGTGCGCACGGCCAACGGCGCGGTGCTGGGGCTGCCAAGCACCCAGTTCGCTGAGCTGCGGGGCGACGGCGAACTGGAATTGCGGCGTGGCTCGGCGGAACAGAGCAACACCTCGGTGCTGTTTGGAGAGCGGCTGATCATGAAGCTCTTCCGGCGGCAGCAGATGGGCCCCAATCCGGATACGGAGATCGGCAGGTTCCTCACCGAGTCAACCAGCTTCCGCCATATCGCTCCCTTCGGCGGCTCCATCGAATACGCGCCGGCCGGGCACGAGGGCGACGCCATGTTTACTTCCACGCTGGCCATGCTGCAGGGGCTGGTGCCGAATGAGGGCGACGGCTGGGAATGGACACTGGAGGAACTCGACCGCTTCTTTGAAGATGTCGCCAGCGTGCCGCTGCCCGAGAAGGCGGCGTTCGCGCCGGGCGTTCCCCATGGCCTGAGCGGCGAACGGCCAGGGGATGACGACGGCGGCGGCGAGATACGGCGCCAGTTGACGCGCGAGCATGTGGGAGCCTACCTGGAGGCGGCGGCGCTGCTGGGGCGGCGCACCGCGGAGATGCATGTCGCGCTGGGGTCGCCCACCGCCAACCCCGACTTTGCCCCCGAGCCCTTGACCGCGCGCGATCTGGCGGCGCTGCGCGAGGATCTGCTGCGGCAGGCCGGCCTGGCGTTCGACGCTCTCAAGGCCAGTGTCTCCAAGCTCCCGGAGGAAGTGGATGAGATGGCGGGCCTGGTGCTTAGCCGGCGCCGCGCGGTGGTCGAGCGGCTGGCGCGCTTCGCCATGAACGAAGGCGCGTCGCTGCGCACGCGCATCCACGGGGATTACCATCTGGGGCAGGTGCTCCGTACCAAAGGCGACTTCGTCATCCTGGACTTCGAGGGTGAGCCGGCGCGTACGCTCCCCGAGCGTCGTATGAAGCAATCGCCCATGAAGGACGCCGCGGGGATGCTCCGCTCCTTCAGCTACGCCGCCTACTCCGGTCTTTCGAAGGCGACCACCCGCCGGCCCGGAGATCGAGCCCGGCTGGAGCCCTGGGCGCGCCTGTGGGAGCACTCGGTGGCCGGGGCGTTTCTCCACGCCTACCGCGACGCAGCCAGCGGTTCGGAGGTGGTGCCGGCGGAGAGCGAGAGCTTCCGGCAATTGCTGGAGGCCTACATGCTGGACAAGGCGCTCTATGAACTGGTGTATGAGTTAAACAACCGGCCGGGCTGGGTGCGCATACCGCTGAGCGGCATACTGGAGATACTGTTCTGATCGACGGCGGTCAGGCGA
The DNA here is from genome assembly GCA_963830635.1 of uncultured Acidobacteriaceae bacterium. Lineage (GTDB taxonomy): Bacteria > Acidobacteriota > Terriglobia > Terriglobales > Acidobacteriaceae > CAWHMN01. Next base: position 274,847 of record CAWHMN010000001.1, read on the forward strand.
CGCGGGACAAGCGCGATGCGCGGAAGAGTGAGTCAGAAGGGCTATGGCGAAGGTAGAAGTTCCTGAAGAGATCCGGTCTCCATCCGCGGGCGTGAGACAAGCGGACGTGGTGATCGGCGTGGCGGGTCCGGTGGATATGCAGCGTCTGCAATCGCTGGCTGCGGGCCTGCCGCCGGCGCTGGGCCCTGGCTTGGGGATTACAGGCGGCGCGGATGCGGCGGAAGAAACCAGGATGGCGGTCTTGTATCCCTGTCCGCCGGGGCTGCCAAGCCTGACTGAGAGCGAAGCGGAGGGTGTGCGGTTTCTCTCCTACGACCTCCATGGCGGCGCGAACTCGCAGTTGCCCTGGTTAGGCCAGACCGGCGTGTACGAGGGGCTGTTCAGCCTGGCGCAGCAGATGCAGGCCCGGGCCTGCGTGGTGTTGAATCCCGATCTGCTCGCGCTGCGGCCGCACGACATCGCGGCGTTGATTGCACCGGTGCTGGCCGGCGAATGCGACCTGGCCATGCCGCTCTACCGGCTCGGGCGCTTTGAAGGCCTTCTCAATCGCGCTCTGCTGGCGCCCCTGACGCGGGCGCTCTATGGGAAGCGGGTGCGCTTTCCGCTGGCCCAGGACTTCGCCGTCTCGGCGGCGCTGCTGCCCGCAATGCTGCAGCAGATCGCCAAGAGCAAGGCGCAGGGCCAGACGCTGCTGTGGCCGGCGACGGAAGCGGCGGTGCGCGAGACGAAGATCTGCCAGGTTTACCTCGAGGTTCACCATGAGTTCTCCGCCGAGGGGGTGGATCTGGCGGCCATCCTGAACCAGGTCGTAGGGCCGCTGTTCTTCGACATGGAGTGGCACGCGAGCGGGTGGCAACGCGCCAGGGGATCGCAGGCAACGCTGGTGCGCGGAGCCGCCGGCGAGGACATACCCGGTGGTCCGGCGGTGGACCCGCGGCCCATGATCGAAGCCTTTCAGCTTGGTCACCGCAGCTTGCAGGAGGTGTGGTCGCTGGTGCTGCCCCCCATCACGCTGCTCGAACTGAAGCACCTGAGCCGGCAGCCCATGGAGAGCTTCTCCATGGGGGACCAGTTGTGGGCACGGGTGGTGTATGACTTTGCGCTGGCGCATCGGCTGCGGACTCTCAGCCGGAACCATCTTCTGGGCGCGTTGACCCCGCTCTATCTGGGATGGGTCGGCTCCTATGTCACCCAGATCTCCGCCGCCGCGGCGAGCGACGGCGACGGCGATGGCGAGATCCGGGCGGAGAAGCTGGCGCGAGCCTTTGAAGAGACCAAGCCGTATCTGCTGCAGCGCTGGCGTTGGCCAGACCGCTTCAATCCTTAGGGCTGGCGAAGTAGGCGAGGAGAAAGCTATGTGGAATCAAGTAACGAGCACGCTTACAGATTCGATGGCACGGGTGCTCAGCCGGCTGGCTGCCCTGTTGCCCGGCATCTTTGCCTTCCTGGTGGCCGTGGTGTTCTTCACCCTCTTGGGATGGCTGTTTTACTGGATCGTGCAGAAGGTGCTGACCGGCCTGCGGGTGGACGAGCGGTTCGGCCGCGGGTCCGAAGCTATCGCCGAATGGTCGCCCCGGTCGACTCCCACCCGCCTGATCGCGGGACTGGTCTTCTGGTTCTTCTTCGTGCTGGGCGTCGCGGTCGGCATTGAGGCGTTCGGGACCTCTTCCAGCCCGCTGATCGCCGCCGGTATTCTGGCCTATCTGCCCAAGGTGGTCGGCGCCGCGGTCATCCTGCTGATCGGCAACATCGTCGCACGGTTTCTCTCCCGCGGCGTGCTGATCGGCGCGGTGAACATGAACCTGCAGTACGCGCGCCTTCTGAGCCTGGGCATCAAGTGGCTGGTGCTGGTGATCACGGCGGCCATGGTGCTCGATCATCTGCAGATCGGCGCAGAGATCGTAGACATGGCCTTCGGCATACTCTTCGGCGGCATCGTGCTGGCGCTCGCACTGTCCGTTGGGCTGGGATCGCGCGATATGGTGCGCCGCTCGGTGGAGCGGGAGACCACGCGGGTGACCTCGCCGCCGGAGATGCCGCAGGAAGAGGCGCTCAGGCACTTCTGAGCCGGGGCCCTGCTTTGCAGAGGGCAGGCCATTGCGCCTGCTTCTTTCCTCGGCATCCGTACGCCGGAGACGCGGGTATAGCCGGGCATACATGAGGCAGAAAAGGAGGATCGGGTATGAAGGCAGTTCTGATGAAGGGATACGGGACGATCGACCAACTGGAGTACACGGATGTGGAGCAGCCGTCGCCGGGAGCGGGAGAAGTTCTGGTGCGGGTCGAGGCGACGAGCGTGAATCCGGTGGATTGGAAGATACGCGAGGGCGCTTTCATGAAAGGGCAGTTCAAACTGCCCGAGATCCTGGGACGCGATGTCGCGGGCGAAGTGGTGGAAGTCGGGCCCGGCGTAAACGGACTGCGGCAGGGCGACCGTGTGATGGGCCTGGTGAACCACTCCTATGCGGAGTTCCTGGTGGCCAGGGCGGAGGATCTGGCGCGTATACCCGACGGGCTGAATACGGAAGACGCCGGCGCGCTGCCGCTCGTTCTGCAGACCGGCTCGCAGTTGATCGAGCTGGGGGTGAAGCCGAAGCCCGGTATGACGGTTCTGGTCACCGGCGCGGTGGGCAGCGTGGGGCGGACGGCTGTGTTCGTCGCCAGGCAGCATGGCGCGGAGGTGATCGCCGGCGTGCGCCGGCGGCAGGAGCAGCAGGCGGCGGCGCTCGGCGCGGACCGGGTCATGGCCATCGACGATGACCGCGGCATCGAGTCGCTGGGCGAACTGGATGCCATCGCCGATACTGTGGATCACGATGTGATCGGCAAGCTGATTCCGCATCTGCGGAAGGGCGGCGTGCTGGGGACGGTGCTGGGAAAGCCCAAGGCGGCCGAGGGCAAAGAGATTCAGGTGAATGAGGTGTTTGCCAAGCCCGACGCGAAGCGATTGCGCTCGCTGGCCGAGGCCGTGGCGAAGGGCGAGCTGAAGATTCCCATCAGCGCGCGTCTGCCGCTCTCCCGCGCGGGCGAGGCGCAGGAAAAAGCGGCGAAGGGCGCGGAAGGCAAGCTGCTGCTGGTGCCGTGAGCGCGGTACTCCGCGCGCGGCCATCCGAGGTTCTACGAATGCGGCTCCGGGTCAGGTGTCCCCAACATGCTTGTCATCCTGAGCGCAGCAGCTCCGGGTCAGGTGGCCCCAACATGCTTGTCATCCTGAGCGCCGCAGCTCCGGGTTAGGTGGCCCCAACACGCTTGTCATCCTGAGCGCAGCAGCCGCGCTGTTCGGCTGCGAAGTCGAAGGATCTGCTTCTCCTTTCGGAGACACAAGTCCTGCATGGTCTCTACTCTTGCGGCGGTATCGCAGCCGTTCGCTGATCGACTACCTTGTACCCCTCTGGGGTCACGAACAGTTGCGCCTCTGGTTCCGACAGGCTCAGGTTCGTGACTTTGAAATCCTGCGTGCCCACGACCGGATCGGCCCGACGTGAGCGCAGGTTGAACCCCAGCCTGGAGGAGGACCAGTACTCCCACTCGGATTTCATCGGGCGATCATTGCCGGCGATCCAGGTGTTGACTGTGGTGGTCTCCAGAGTACCCGTTGCGTCCAGACCTTCGATCTCGTCGACCCCCAGCGACTCCCGCGTGGTGAACCCCGCACCGCCGGGAAGGGGGCCGGGTGCTCCCCGGCTGATGTACCCGCTGACCTCCGATGCAGAGTACTCGGTCAGCTCGCACACATGCCGCTCCGTGGAGCAGGTGGCCAGCGTGTGGCGCACCGGATCGCTGATCTGAATAAAGTTCATCTCCGACTTCACCTTGCCGTTCTTAGGTACCAGAAACCAACGCTCCTGATAGATGCGTCCGCTGCTGTCGCGGGCGATCTTCCGCTGGTTCTGCAGGGTGATCGTTCCCCCGCCCGCCAGCGGCCGGATCCACTCCGTCTGCAACACGCAACTGAATGGAGCCTTGGGCGCCGGTGGCACAAAGATGCTCTCCAGCACCTGGCGCATGCCACCATCCTGCACGCGCACCCCTGGCTGGCGGTCTTCCGCTTGTGGCCCCTGCGCTGCTGAACGCAGCCCTGTAGCGAAACAGAAGATCAGAATCAGAAATGCCGCGGCTCGAATGCGCACCATGCTCCTCCGGAAGGGCCAGAAGAGTATGCCAGAACAGCGGCGCCCGGGATAATCGAAAGAAATTGCGGTAGTGGTGCAGTTTGTCATCCTGAGCGAAGCAGGCCTGCCTTTGGCCTGCGTCGTCGAAGGATCTGCTTCCTTCCTTTAAGGGAAACTGCACCACTACCGAAATTGCCGATTGATTCCCTTATCTTGCTAGTCTTGAAAGTAGGGCTGCTGATCGTCCTCGTGTGGCAGCACCTTCCACCACGTAAGTTGTTTGTTTGCAGGAATTTGCCTCTAAGTCCAATGATTAGAGGAATTTAGAGCAGCCCCGTGTTGCTAACCCTATTGTTCAGAGGAATTTAGCGCATTCATACCGGGGGGGTACCCCCCCCTGTAGCCCACTCGGCTGCATCAGTTATGGCCGAGTACGGGATGCGGTTCGTAGGGCTTCTCCAGCGCTTCTATCTCCTCCGGAGTGAGCTTGATCGTCAGCGCCTGGATGGCGTCGTCCAGATGCGGGAGTTTGCTGGCGCCGACGATCGGTGCACTGACGCCGGGCTTCGCCAGTATCCAGGCGAGCGCGATCTGCGCATTGTTCACGCCGCGTTTTCGGGCAATCTCCGTAACGCGATCGACGACGGTAAAGTCCGATTCGGCGTAGTACAGGCCGTGGGCGAACTCATCGGTGCGGGCGCGGACCGTGTTGCCTTGCGGTTCGCCACGTTTGCGGTTGCCGGTGATGAACCCGCGCGCGAGCGGGCTCCAGGGAATAAGACCGATCTTCTCCGAGAGGCAGAGCGGAATCATCTCGCGCTCTTCTTCGCGATACACCAGGTTGTAGTGGTTCTGCATCGAGACGAAGCGCGCCAGATGGTTCTGCCGCGAGTATTCGAGCATCTTCAGAAACTGCCAGGCGTCCATGGAGGACGCCCCGATGTAGAGCGCCTTGCCGGAGCGCACGACCTGGTCAAGCGCTTCGAGCGTTTCCTCGATAGGTGTGTGCGGGTCGAAGCGATGGATCTGGTAAAGGTCCACGTAGTCGGTGCCCAGGCGGCGCAGGCTGTTGTCGATGGAGCGCAGAATGTGTTTGCGGGAGAGACCCCGATCGTTGGGGTCGTCGCTCATCTTGTTGAAGACCTTGGTCGCGATGACCAGGTTATCGCGCGAGGAGCCATACTCCTTGAGGGCGCGGCCGGTCACCTCTTCACTGGCGCCCAGGGAATACATGTCCGCGGTATCGAAGAAATTGATGCCGTGTTCGATGGCGCTCTTGAAGAACGGCCGGGCCTGCTCTTCCTCAAGCACCCATTCGCGCCATTGTTTGGAGCCGTAGGTCATAGTGCCGAGACAAATGCGGGAGACCTTGAGTCCGGTGGCGCCTAGATTGACGTAGTCCATGAGAAGAAATGCTCCTTCTCCCATGGGATGTGCGCGGAGAGGGAAACGCGTCGGGAATTGCGAATCGGCGGATCCAGGCGCCGTCGAAGCCCTCATCCCGAGCGAAGGATGACAAGGATGTGGACTCCCGAGACCTGCACCTATGCGAAGTGAGTCTCCTCATAGGAGCCGAGCACGTCGCGCAGAGCACGGCAGATCTCGCCTACCGTAGCGTAGGCGCGCACGCACTCGATGATGAAGGGCATGGTGTTCGCGCTCGAGATCTTTCCCGGAGTGGCGCGCGGCTCCTGCCGGACCGCTTCGCGCAGCGCTTCGAGTGTGCGGTCCACGTCCTGCTGCGAGCGGCGGGAGCGCAGCGATTTGAGCTTCTCGGTCTGCGCGATGCGCGCCTCGTCGCCGATGTAGAGGATCTCCTGCGGCTGCTCTTCGACGACATAGTCGTTGATGCCGACGATGATCTTCTCCTTGTTCTCGACCGCGCGTTGATAGACGTAGCTGGCTTCGGCGATCTCCTTCTGCGGGAAGCCGTGTTCGATGGCGCGCACCATGCCGCCCATCGCGTCCAGCTTGGCGAAGTAGTCGAATGCGCCCTTTTCCATGTCGAGCGTAAGGCGTTCTAGAAAATAGGAACCGCCGAGCGGATCGACGGTGTTGGCGACGCCGGATTCGTACGCCAGGATCTGCTGCGTGCGCAGCGCGATCCGTGCCGCATCTTCTGTCGGCAGGGCGAGCGCTTCGTCGAAGCCGTCCGTGTGCAGCGACTGCGTGCCGCCGAGCACGGCGGCGAGCGCCTGAATAGCCACCCGCGCAATATTGTTCTTGGGCTGCTGTGCGGTGAGCGAGACGCCGGCGGTCTGGGTATGGAAACGCATCCACGTCGAGCGCGGGTTCTTCGCGCCGAAGCGCTCGGTCATCAGCCGGTACCAGATCTTGCGCGAGGCGCGGAACTTGGCGATCTCCTCGAAGAAGTCGTTGTGCGAGTTGAAGAAGAAGCTGAGCCGCGGCGCGAACTCGTCGATGTTCAGCCCACGGCGCAGCGCCCACTCGACGTATTCGACGCCGTCGTAAATGGTGAAGGCGAGCTCCTGGAGCGCAGTCGAGCCGGCCTCGCGGATGTGGTAGCCGGAGATGGAGATGGGATTGAAACGCGGCGTGTAGAGCGTGGCGAACTCGAAGGTATCGATGACCAGCCGCATGGAAGGCGCCGGCGGATAGATGTACTCCTTTTGCGCGATGTACTCCTTGAGGATGTCGTTCTGGAGCGTGCCCGAGACCTTGGTCCAGTCCGCGCCCTGCTTCTCCGCGACCACCAGATACATGGCCCACAGCACGGAGGCGGGCGAGTTGATGGTCATCGAGACGGTGGTGTGTTCGAGGTCGATGCCGGAGAAGAGTATCTCCATGTCTTCGAGGGAATCGATGGCCACGCCGCACTTGCCCACCTCGCCTTCGCTCTCCGCGTCGTCGGAGTCGTAACCCATCAGCGTGGGCAGATCGAAGGCGACGGAGAGGCCGCCGCCGCCCTGCGCCAGCAGGTATTTGTAGCGGAGGTTGGTCTCCTCCGGCGTGGCGAAGCCGGAGAACTGGCGCATGGTCCACAGTTTGCCGCGATAGCCGGTGGGATGAATGCCGCGGGTATACGGCGGCTTTCCCGGCGCTGCCAGGTAGGTGTCGAGTTCCGCGTCCCAGTCCTCCGGCAGGTCGGCCTCGGTATAGAGGCGGCGCACGGGGACGCCGGAGATGGAGGTGAAGCGGGCGTTGCCGGCCTCGTCGGTGTTGATGCCGCTCTTCGCTCCGAAGGGCCGCTCGGGCGCCTTGGCCAGCGCGGGCGCCAGGGTCTTCTCCGCCCACTGCCGCTCGGCGGCGCTGGGATGCCGCCCGTTGGTGAGGTCGGCCATCAGCGGGTCTTCGAGCAGTGAGTCGGTGGAGCGTGAGTCGGCAGTCTTGGTCGGGTCCGGCATCCATGCACCTCAGGCAAACTCATCAGGATAGGCTGCGGGGTGGTGGAGCGGCAAGCGGCGTGCTCTCGCTTGTATATTGGACCCGTACGGAAGGAAGCTATGACTCGGCGACTGGGTATCCGTTTAGCGAATCAGGTTCGAGCAGTCTGGAAGTTTTTCTTGTCTTTCCGCAAACGCGACTGGGAACTAAGTGACTACCCCATCTCCGTACGGAAGCAGGAAAGCAATCCCAAGTACGAGGGCACTCGATGTAAGCTGCCCCCCTTCGTGGCTTCAATCTTGAATTGGCATTTAACAGGTTGCGGTGATTCGGAATCCGAAGCAGTGGCGAAACTAGAAGAACAGTTGACTGCCGCCAAGGTGAGCAGGGGGAAAGAAGGGAAGGCGCTACCCCGACCCGGTAGACAGGTTCCAATCGAATTCGCGTCTCAAGAACAGATTAGCGCCCACCCTGAGCTGGTTCAAGATTTTGTTAGCCGTGTCTTGGAATTCGAATGGGCTTGGATTTCAGACGAATCATCGCTATGGGATTTTCATTGCGATGCGACCAATGAAGCCAATGTAGGCAAAATCAAGGCGGTCTATGGTGTGGACGTCTCCGATATTGAATCCGCAAAGGTGTCAGAAATACTGGAACGCATCGCGACGGCGCACAAATCTCCATAGCTCGCGACCTCCGGCCGTCGCACAATGCGAGAAAGGCAAGAGATATGGCAAGCCGCTTACCATTAACGAGTGATGAGGGAGAGGTCCGCGAGCTCATCACGCGGGATTTTCGCGGTTCGTTGCATTCTCCCAATTGCCATCTGTGCAGCGGGAAAGGCTGCTGGCCCTCAAACGGCACCGCGGAGACTAGCGCCTCTCTGGTCAACTACTTACTCCGGGCGCCTGCGTCCCGCTTCCCACGCCTTTGCGTATTTCCAATGGATGTAAGCAGAGTGGTTCAGGTGCAGCAGCAGGCCGTCCGCGCCGTCGAGGAAGCCAAGGCGGAAGATGTAGTTCTTGATGAAGGTGGCGATGGGATTCAGGATCAGGTTCCACACGAAGACTACTGGCGAGCGGCTGAACTTCCGCCGCGCTGTCATATACGGGACCGATTCCGTGCTGTAGCTGTTCATGTGCCCGAGATACAGGTCGAGATTGGGGTAGGCGTAGTGCTGAAGGTCGCCCTTCAGCGTGCCTTTGGGTCCGGCGTACTGCGGCGTGCCGTGCGGGCCGGCGCCTTCTTCCACCCGCGCGCTGCCGCGCTTGAAGAGCCGCAGTTTGTGATCGGGGTACTGGCCGCCGTGGCGCATCCAGGTGTTGAGAAATAGATTGACACGCGGGATCCAGTAGGCCTCGTACTGCGGGTTCTCGAGCATCGCCTGGATCTCGGCGACGAGCGCGGGTGTCGGCACTTCATCGGAGTCGAGCAGCAGGATCCAATCCTTGGTGCACTTATCGATGGCGACGTTTTTCTGTTCGGCGTGCCCGCGGAAGTCCCGGTTGAAGGAGTGGTTCGCGCCGAACGAGCGGGCGATCTCCGGGCTGCGATCGATCGAGCCTGAATCGACGATGACGATCTCGTCCACCCAGCCCAGGCTGGCGAGGGTGCGGGGCAGGTTCTTCTCTTCGTTTGTGGCGATCATGGCAACGGAGATGGTTGCTCTCATGTGTGGGCGCGTCCTTCGTGAGGAGTGCGAGACGGTGCTGCGTGGCGAGGAGCTAAGAACAGAAGCAGATCCTGCTGCTTCACTTCGTTCCGCTCAGGATGACACATTGCAGGGCCCCACGGCAGGCAAGACCGGCAAGTCGCGGACGCCGGAAGCCACAGGGAGCCGCAGGGGCGTGCTACTCTCTTCGGTTGTTCTCCCCGATAGACAGCCGCCAGCGTTCGGAAGCTGCGCGGCCATTGGAGTGCTCCCTATGAGATCGACCCGCACCTTCCTGAACCGGGCGCTCGCGTCTGCCGCGGCCTGCACCGTCCTTACCCTCGCGACCGCGGCCCTGTACGCGCAGAGCACGCCGCCGCCTGCGACGACGCACGGCATCGTGGTCGCCAACATGGATCGCTCGGTCGTTCCGGGCGACAATTTCTATGATTATGCGAACGGCGCCTGGATCAAACGCACGGTCATTCCGCCCGATCGCGGGGGTATTGGCGTCTTTACCAGCCTGGCTGACCTGAGTAACAAGCGCACCCAGGCGCTTCTCGAAGACGCGCAGAAGGCCAATGCGCCAGCCGGGTCCAGCACTCGCAAAATCGCGGATCTCTATGGCTCCTATATGAACGAGTCTGCCCTTGAGTCGAAAGGCCTTGCTCCACTGCGTCCCCACCTTGCAGCCATCGCCGCTATCCGCGATAAGCGCGAATTGGCCCGCGCCCTGGGCGAGAGCCTGCGTGCCGATGTGGACGCGTTGAACAACACGAACTTCCACACGCCCAACCTCTTCGGGCTGTGGGTCGCGCCGGGCTTCAACGACTCGAAGCATTATGCGGCCTATCTGCTGCAGGGCGGTCTGGAATTGCCCGATCGCGAGTACTATCTCTCGAACAATGCAGACATGCAGGCCATCCGCAGCAAATATCAGGCGCACGTCGCCACCACGCTCAAGCTGGCCGGAGTTACGGACAGCGACGCCCGCACCACGCGGATTATCGCGCTGGAGCACGCCATCGCGCAGACCCACCTCACACTGGCCGAAGACCAGAATATTCAACGGGCCAACAATCCCTGGAAACAGGCGGACTTTGCCGTCAAAGCGCCGGGGCTGAATTGGGCAGACTACTTTGCCGGCGCCGGTCTTTCGCAGCAAGCCAGCTTCATCGTGTGGCAACCCAGCGCGTTCACTGGCGAGGCGGCGCTGGTCGCTTCCACGCCGCTGGACACGTGGAAAGACTGGCTCACCTTCCATCTCATCGAGGCCTATGCCGGCGTATTGCCGAAGGCGCTGGCGGACGAGCACTTCAACTTCTTCGGCCAGACCCTCTCCGGCACGCCCCAGCAGCGTCCGCGGTGGCAGCGCGGTGTGGTGCTGGTCAATGGCCTGTTGGGCGATGACGTGGGCAAGCTCTACGCGCAGCGCTACTTTCCCCCGGCAGATAAGGCCGAGGCGCAGGCGATGGTGGCGAACATCATCACTGCGTTTCAGCAGCGGATCAAGGCGCTCTCCTGGATGGCCCCGGCAACGAAGGCCGAGGCGGAGGCGAAGCTTTCCACGCTCTATGTGGGCATCGGTTATCCCGAGACCTGGCACGACTACTCCGGGTATGAAGTGAAGGCCGACGATCTCTTCGGCAATGTGTGGCGCGGCAGTCTGTTTCAGTATCACTGGAACGTCGGCCGCCTGGGCGCGGAAGTGGATCGCAAGGAATGGTCGATGACGCCGCAGACAGTCAACGCCGTGAACCTGCCGCTGCAGAATGCGCTGAATTTCCCCGCCGCCATCCTCCAGCCTCCATTCTTCGACCCCAAGGCTCCCGCCGCGGCCAACTATGGGGCCATCGGCTCGGTGATCGGACACGAGATCAGCCACACCTTCGATACGGAGGGCAGCGCCTTCGACTCCGAGGGACGGGTACGCGACTGGTGGACCGCGGCCGATCTGGCGCACTTCGATGCGGCGACGGCAAAGCTGGCTGCACAGTACGACACGTACAAGCCATTCCCGGATCTTTCCGTGAACGGCAAGCAGACGCTGGCGGAGAACATCGCCGACGTGGCTGGGATCTCGGCCGCCTACGATGGCTATCGGGCGTCCCTGCAAGGGAAGGCCGGGCCGGTGCAGGATGGCTTCTCCAGCGACCAGCAGTTCTTTATCGCCTTTGGCCAAAACTGGGGATCGAAGACGCGGGAAGCTGCGCTGCGGCAGCAGGTGATGACGGACCCGCACGCGCCGGCGCAGTACCGGGCGGATACAGTGCGCAACATCGATGCATGGTATGAAGCCTTTGCCGTGAAGCCGGGACAGACGCTCTACCTCGCGCCGCGGGCACGCGTGCGCATCTGGTAGCCGCCGGGAACAGGCGTGACATCGTGAAGGTGGAGATACTGTACGTCGCAGGCTGTCCGAACCATGAGCCGACCGTGCGGCTTGTGCATGAGATGTTGGCGCTGGAAGGCGTTCTGGGGGAGTTGCTGGAGACGGAAGTGCGCACGGTTGACGATGCCCAGGCAATTGGCTTCCTGGGGTCACCCAGTGTCCGCATCAACGGCGTGGATGTGGAACCGGACGCGCGCACGGTGCAGACCTTCGGCCTGGGGTGCCGCATATATGCCGAGGGAGACCGGCGCAGCGGGATGCCATCGGCAGCGGTCATACGCCGGACTATCAAGGCGATGCAGGCGGCTGAGCAGCAGCAGGCTTGAGCCGGATCGAAGCATGCGTTCCGAACGTAAGTAGACTTCAGATTTGACCGATGCCCGGCTACGCCTGTACTTGTTTTGGGTTGTACCTTTCGGTCGCCTCCTTCGGTTTGTCTGTATCCGCAGGGAGCGGCTTCTCGCTTAGAGGGGATGGACATGCACTTTGAACGTTTCGAGGTCCCGGGCCTCTCCCATTACTCCTACATGGTGGGTTCGTGCGATGTCGTTGCCGTGATCGATCCCAAGCGGGATGTGGACACCTACATTGCTTACGCGGAGAAGAAGGGTCTGCGGATCGGTTACGTGCTCGAGACCCACATCCATGCCGATTATGCGTCGGGAGCCACAGCGCTCGCCGCGGCCACCGACGCCGAACTATGCCTGAGCGGGCACGATGAGGGCGAGACCTTCGCGTATGGCTTTCCTCATCGTGAGTTGTACGACGGGGATGAAGTGCAGCTTGGCCAGCTAAGCCTGAAGGCATTGCATACGCCCGGCCATACGCCGGAGCACATCAGCTTCCTGCTGCTGGAGCCCACCAGGAGTCCGGACCCTATCGCACTCTTCAGCGGTGATTTCCTGTTCATAGGTTCGGTGGGCAGACCCGATCTGCTGGGCGAGGGTGAAAAGCAGAAGCTGGCGCGGGCTCTCTACCGCAGCGTGCAGAGGCTGGATCAGCTTCCGGATGGCACCGAGATCTTTCCCGCCCACGGCGCGGGCTCCTTGTGCGGTTCGGGCATGTCCGCTCGCCCGCAGTCCACGCTGGGCTATGAGCGTACCTCGAATCCGTTCCTGAAGGATCAGCCGGAGCAGAGCTTCGTCGACGCCGTGCTGGGCAGCGTTCCGGAGTTTCCCGAATACTACCGGCGCATGAAGGAGCTCAACGCGCGAGGGCCGGAGATGCTGGACCAGACCGCGGGCCTCACGTTTTTCTCTATTGAGCAATTTGCTCGCAAACAGCGGGCGATAAACGCAATCGTTGTCGATCTGCGCCGGCCGGAGGCTTTCGGTGGCGCGCACATTCCCGGAGCGATCAACATTGGCGCGGGGCCGAACCAGTCCACCTGGTCGGCATGGGTCTTGCCCTATGATGTGCCGCTTCTTCTGGTCGGCGATGCCATGACGGACATGGAGGAAGCGCGCCGTTCATTGATCCGCGTGGGCCTGGACTGCGTTGCCGGGGCGCTGGGCGGCGGGATCGGTGCATGGATTGAAGCAGGGAATGAGCAGGCGCATATTCCCCAGGTGTCGGTGCTGGAGTTAAATCGCGCGCTGGCCGCGGGCGCAAAGCCGCTGGTGCTGGATGTGCGCAGTCCGGGCGAGTGGACCAGCGGTCACATTGATCGAGCGATCCATATTCCTGGCGGAGAGCTGCAGCAGCGGCTGGAGGAACTGCCCGCGGGTTCTCCCCTGTACGTAGTCTGCGGCAGCGGTTACCGCTCGAGCGTCGCCGCCAGCCTGCTGGCACGGTCAGGCCGGGCGCAGCTGATCAATGTAGACGGCGGCATGACCGCATGGCGCAAGCAGCAGTTGCCGGAGATCAGATAATCCGGGCGCGATCTGCGGATAAGAATCCCACAGAGATGATCGCATGATCGCGCCGGCAGACCTTCGACCTTTCCTCGGGACGACCTTGCGTCCGTTGGCCCTGATCTCTGACAGCATCGTCGCGGCGGCATTACCTATCGCTCGTTCGGGCGGTGGAAGCTAAACATCCAGCTAACACCGAACTGGTCGGTGAGCATGCCAAAATGAGCACCCCAGAACGTATCCTGCAAGGGCATGAGGACCGTACCGCTTGATTCGAATGCCCTGAACAGGCTCTGGATCTCTTCAAGGCTGTCGCAGTTGATGCAGACCGTGAAGTTGTTGCCTTGTTTGAAGGGCATACCAGGAGGGCAGTCGGATGCCATCAGGACCGCGGGACCCCTGGAGAGGGATGCATGCATGACCTTGTCCCCGGCTTCCTGCGGGAAGTTGAACTGCCCCGCGGGCGCGTCCGAGAACGGCACGACGTGCAGAGCCGCACCAAGACACTTCGCGTAGAAGGTCATGGCTTCGCGGCAGTTTCCATCAAAGGTCAGGTACGGTGTGAACTCCTTCATCGCTGGCTCCGTTTTCGCTGGTTTGTTTCATATTGCATTCAGTTTGCTGCGATAGCGCAACTTCCTAGCAGCGCGATCAAGCTCAGCCACCCGCGATCGCTCCAATGATCAGCAAGGGCTCCGCTCCCGAGGCGACGGCGTCGGGCAGCGGAGCGTCCGGCTGCTCATGGGAGAGATCCCGCTCGCAGGCGAAGAAGCGCAGGAACGGGCGGCGTCGTTGCGTGGTGTGGTCGCGGATGGTGCCGCGCAGCATGGGGTAGCGGCCCTCGAGCGCGTCCAGCACCGAGCGTTGCGTGGCCTCGCCTGCAACGTCGAGCTGCACTTCGCCATGCACGTGCGCCAGGGTCCGCAGGTGCGGCGGCAGTTCGACGCGGATCACTCTTCCGCTTCCGTTCATGGCAGTGTCTGGACCTCTACGGAAAGCACGGCGGGAAGATCGCGAACGATCGGCGCCCAGCTATCGCCCGCGTCTGCCGACGCGTACACCTGTCCGCCCGTCGTACCGAAATAGACGCCGCATGTGTCAAGCGAGTCGATGGCCATTGCGTCGCGCAATACATTTACGTAGCAGTCGCTCTGCGGCAGACCTTTGCTTAGAGGCTCCCACTCGTTTCCACCGGTGCGGCTGCGATAGACGCGCAGCTTGCCTTCGGGCGGATAGTGCTCCGCGTCGCTCTTAATCGGTACCACGTAGACTGTTTCCGGCTCGTGCGCGTGCACGTCAATTGCGAATCCGAAATCGGTCGGCAGATTCCCGCTGACCTCCTGCCACAACTCGCCACCGTTATCGCTCCGCATGACGTCCCAGTGCTTCTGCATGAAGAGTACATCCGGACGCGAACGGTGCATCGCGACATGGTGAACGCAATGTCCGACCTCGGCGGCCGGATCCGGTATGTATTGCGACCGCAGTCCCTGGTTGATGGGACGCCATGTCTGGCCGCCGTCGTCGGTGCGGAAGGCGCCCGCCGCCGAGATGGCGATGTAGATCCTATCGGGATTGGTAGGGTCTTCAATGATCGTGTGCAGGCACATTCCTCCGGCGCCCGGCTGCCAATGCGGCCCGGAGCCGTGGCCACGCAGGCCCGAGAGTTCCAGCCAGCTCTTACCGCCGTCGGTTGAGCGGAACAGCGCCGCGTCCTCCACGCCCGCGTATACGGTATCCACATCGGTCATCGATGGCTCCAGATGCCAGACGCGCTTGAACTCCCAGGGATGTGGTGTGCCGTCGTACCACTGGTGCGTGCCCGGAACGCCCTCGTAGGCAAACTTGTTGTCCACCGGGTCCCAGGTCTTGCCGCCATCGTTCGAGCGCTGGATCACCTGCCCGGACCAGCCGCTCGACTGCGACGCATACACGCGGTTCGGATCGACCGGCGATCCCTTGACGTGGTAGATCTCCCATCCGGCAAAATGAGGGCCGCTGACATCCCACTTCTCGCGTTTTCCGTCCGCCGTCAGGACGAACGCGCCCTTATGGGTTCCCACCAACACCCGTACCTTGCTCATGCTTTACCCCTTCCCGAAGTTGCGTCCTGAAATTGCATCTCGTTCATTCCCAAAAGCTCACATCCTCAAAAGCTCGGCAACAATGGAACCGGATCCCGCTCCCGCCAGCGCCGCCGGACCTCCGCTAAAATCTGCTCGCGATTTCGGTCCATCTCTGCGATCACCGCGCAGGGCGCCCCGGTGTCCTCGTGCCGAGTTCCCCAGATCAACAACTCCAGCAGGACGGGCGCCAGGTCGATGCCTTTCTCCGTCAGCCGGTAGTACATTCTGCGTCCATCGGCCTCATCCACTTCCGTGCTGATGATTCCCGCAGCCTCAAGCCGGCGCAGACGGTCGGCAAGGATATTCGTGGCAATCCCTTCACCCGAGCCGCGAAACTCCTTAAAGGTCTGGTACCCGCGCACCATCAGATCACGGATGATCAGCAACGACCAGCGATCGCCGAACCGGTCGAGCGAGATACTCACCGGACAACCGGAGCGTCGCTTGCATTTGGGCGTGCCGGGCACGGGCCAAGCTATCAAAGCTAAATTGCAATATGCAAGTTAGTTTTGGAAGGCGGAGTGGCTGGCTGACTCGAAGTTAAGCATTGTCGGTCAAGAGGGAAGCCGTGGCGCCACCCCGGCGCAGGAAGACGCGCCGCAACAGCACGCCGCATAGCACGATGCCTACCCCGAGCAGCGCCGGAATGGGGCTGTGCAGAAGGATGAGCACCGCGATGGTCGCGGAGCAGAGCAGGAAGATAGCAGGCGCGGCAGGGTACCACCAGCGGCGCACGCGCCGTGGCAGGCGAAAGAGGGTAGCGGCCGTCAACGCGAGAAAGAACACTGCAGAAAAGATGATGTAGGCCAGAATGCGGTCGAACGTGCCGAGTAGAAGCGCTGCCAGCGAGAGGCAGGTTTGCAGCAGGATGGCGTTGGCGGGTGTGCCGTAGCGTGGGTGCAGCCGCGCCAGGGGCGAGAAGAACGCTCCGGCGTTCGCCATCGCATAAGACACGCGCGGCGCCGCCATGGTGAGCGCCGCCAGGCCGCCGCACACGCAGATGAGGACACAGGCCGAGAGCACCCTGGCGCCCACGGAGCCGAAGAGCGCCTGCCCGAACTGCGCCACAAACGCGAGGCTCGAGCTGGCTGTCTCCAGCGGCGTGATGGCCAGGAACACGAAGCTGATCAGCAGATACACCACCGTCACCAGCAGCACGCCTCCGAGGAACGCGCGCGGCAGGTTCTTTTCCGGATTGCGAATCTCCCCCGCGATCTTGCCCGCCTCCCACCATCCGCCGAAGCTGAAGAAGGCGCTGACCACCGCGCCCGCGACAGCAGGAAAGAGCGCTTCGGAGCCGGGACGTCGTTCGGCCAGCGGGAGCAGGTTCGCAGTATGCAGGTGACCGGAGAGAAAGGCCCAGGCCACCAGCGCGAAGAGCACCAGCAGCTTGAACGCATTCACCGCGGTCATCACGCGTCCGCTCAGGCGCGTGCCGAGCAGATTGATCGCCCCAAACGCCAGTAGCAGCAAAGCGGGAACGCATGCAGAGAGCAGCCTGCCCATCGGCACCAGGGCTGCCACATATGCGGCCGCACCGACGGCGAGCGCAGCAGCGACGCCGGGATACATCACGACCGATGCCATCCAGCCGTAGAGGAAGGCCGCGGTCTCGCCGAACCCCTGCCGTAGATAGATGTACTCGCCACCCGATTGCGGGTAGCGTATCGCCAGCTCGGAGTAGCAGAGCGCGCCGGACAGCGCCATCAGAGCCATCCCGCACCAAACCGCCGCGAGCAGCAGCGGAGAGCCGAGCGACTTCGCCATGGATGCCGGTGTCAGGAAGATGCCGAGGGCGATCGACTCGCCGGTGACGACGGCGATCGCGGCGCCAAGTCCTAGCTGTCTGCGCACGGAATCCACGTCGCCGAGGATAGTCGATGCCCACAGCTATGTCTCTCCATCGAAGGATGGAGCGGTATGTCGAGCGCCAGAATCCTGGTCAGAAAGGCTGGATCTTCGCCATGTAAAAGCGCAGGGCCACCGGCGGATTCGCTGTCCACCGGTGGCCCTGAATGATCGGCCTCTAATTGGCTTCGCTTACGAATACAGCCGTCGTCAGCGCAGGAACAGTAGCCGTGCCGGCTTTCGTATCGAAGGTTGATTGACGTGTCGCCGGATCACTGGAACTCCGCTGCACCGGATGCAGGTGGAGCTTGAGTCCCTGCAACCGCACATCCGTGAAGGTGACCGCGGCGTTGGTCGCGTTGAACAGCACCACCACGTGCTTGTAAGCGCCGTAGTTGCGGCTGTTCGCATCCAGCTTCATCACGATTAGCCCGGGCGTCTGGGTCTGCCCGGTGTTGAGGAAGGACAGGTTCTGCTGCACCTCATCGAACGTGTGCATGCGGAAGAGATCGCTGCTGTAGCGGATCGCCAGCAGGTCTTGGAAGGCCTGACCGCTGTAGGCGATGTTCGCGGGCTGCGGGCTGTAGCTGGCGTTCGCCAGCAGCGGCTGCATGATGCTCCACTGGCCCTGGTTCTGGCTGGCCAGCGGCAGACCGATGCCCCAGTTTGCGCCCTGGCCGCTCCAGTCGATCTTGTTGAACCAGTCACCGGAGTCGTAGCTGTTCTGGTCCATGTCCTTGGACCGCAACAGGTCATCGCCGCCCTGGTAGAACGGGATTCCCTGGCCTAGAGTCACCAGGCTCATGGCCATGATCTGGCGGCGCGCCCGGGTGGCGATGGAGTCGTTGTAGCTGGCCTTCAACTGCACTGCGTCGAAGATGTCCTGATTGTCATGGACGGAGCAATAGTTGATTGCCTCGATGGGGGTTGCGGTGTAGCCGGTCGGCTGGCCGTTATAGTTCACCTGTGATCCGGTGACGGTCTGGCCTGCGCTGTCCTGGAAGGTGTAGTCGCGCAGGTTGCCGGCGAGGCCAACAAGTATCCAGTCCGAGTACTGCAGGAGCTGATTCTGCTGACCAACGGTGGGCGGGTTGGAGTTGGTGTAGTCGCTGGGATCGGTGAACAGCCCGGTGGCGAAGCCCTGCACCCGCTCGTCTGTGAATGGACTTCCGCCCCGGATGCCATCGCGAATGCGGTCGTTGAAGCTGCCGATTCCATAGCCGTAGAGATTCACCTGATCGGCATTGGGCCCGATCTGGTTATTCTGCGTATCGCCGAAGTTGAAGCCCTCCCCGTAGAGATAGATCTTCGATCCATCTACGCCGTCACGCTCCGGCGTGAGCGCACGCAGCGCCTGCTGAATGTGCTGCATGTTGTAGAGGAAGTGGAAGCTCATGATGTCGAAACGGAAGCCGTCGATCTTGTATTCGCGCGCATTGAGCACGAGAGTATCGATCATCAGCTTTTCCATCATGCGATGTTCGCTGGCGGTATCCGCGCAGCAGGAGCCGGTCTCGAGATTGCCGTTGGCATCAAGCCGGTGGTAGTAGTTCGGCACCACCTCATCCAGGTTGGAGTTTGGACCCTCGTAGGCGGCGTTGGTGTGGTTGAAGACCACATCCTGCACGACGCGCAGGCCTGCGGTATGCAGCCCCTCGACCATGGTGCGGTACTCGCGAACGCGGTTGTCGGGATTGATCGCGTAGCTGCCTTCCGGCGTCATGAAATGCACCGGATCGTAGCCCCAGTTGTAGGCGTCGCTGCCCTGAACAGCGGTGACCGCCGCCTGCTGCTGCGTCCCGTCCGGCGGATATCCTGACAGATTTCCTGGACTCTGCCAGGTTGACTTGTCCTCATTCACGCTGGCGAAGTGGAAGGAGGGCAGGATATGAACCGCCTTCAGTCCCGTCTCTGCCAGTTTGTGAAGGTGGCGCATGCCGTTGGAATTCTGGTCGGCGAAGGCCTCGTACATGCCGCGGTCCCCCGTGGGTACGGTGGAGTCGTTCACGCTGAAGTCGCGGATGTGTAGCTCATAGAGGCTGAGGTCGCTGAAGCTGCGAAGGGAGGGAGACGAAGAGCGGTCCCAACCCTGCGGCTTGGTCTCTTCCGAATCCAGATCGGTGATGCGGCTCTTGGTCCCATTCACGGCGATGTCGATCGAATAGGGGTCCGTGGTGACGTTCGTATCCACGGCTGCGTCGACCGGCACCCAGACCTTCACGCTGTAGAGGTAGTACTTGTCTTTCCAGTTCTCGCCACCGCCGGCTACCCAGACGCCATTGTGGTTGTGCATGGGAAGCACAGCAATCGGCGTGGTGTCCGCTGCGTGCTCGTAGATCTGCACGGAGACCTGTTGTGCGGTGGGCGCCCATAGCTTGAGCTTGACCGCGTAGTCGTCTTCGTTCGGCCAGTCGTACCAGCCGCCAAAGCGGCTATTGTGGAAGACGACGCCGAGCCGGCCGGAGTAGTAGTAGAGAGTGTCGAGCAACGGAGCGTCCTGAATGCCTGCGGCGTACGAGAGCTGACCGTTTGCGACGACGGAGAAGGCGAGCTCACCCTTGAGAGCCTGCTCAATGGTGTTGAGCTTGACTGTGGAGGGCACCTCCAGGACGGCATAGCTGGAGAGTTGCGGATAGCGGGCCAGTTCGTCCGCCGTGAGGGTGCCCCCGGGTGTAAGCGGAATCTGGGTGCCGCCGGTCACGCCGGCATTTGTCACGTTCAGTCCGCCGGTCAGGCTGGTGGAGATGGCATAGGTGGCGCCGCTCTGGATGTACTGCGGCTGAATGGCGACGCGCGTCTGGTCAAGCCAATAGGCCTGTAGCACGCCGAGGATGCTGTTCGAGATCTGCTGCTGCGTGGGTTGGCTGGTGTAGACGGTCGCGTTGCCATGGATGACCCAAGCCTGCTGGAATTGCGTGGTCTGGAGATGCTGGTCGGGCCCGGGATCTTTGATCTGTCCGGCGGCGCAATTGTTGATGATGAAGCCGAGATCGCCGGTGGGCGAACCTTGGGACTCATTCACCGCCACATCGAAGTAAATGCCGAAGCTATCAGTTCCTCCCGGCTGGACTTCGCTCTGGCACCAGGAGTTGTTCTCTGTCGAGGCGTTCCAGGTGTAGAGGGCCCACCCGGAGTAGTTGCCATCCGGCCGGTAGTAGTGGATGCGAACGGTTGCGGCCTGCGCGTGCGCGGCCAGGGGCGCGAAGACGCTCAGCAACAGGAACAACAAGGGAAGCGTATGCCGGATGCGGCGCTGCGCACGTAAGTATCTGGACATCATGGGATTGGCTCTCCGGGGGATTGAGATAACGTCGCCTGCAGTCCGCTTCGGTCTTGCACGTGACTCCGGCTTGATTGCCGGGACATCCTACGCGGCGCAAACACCGGCTGTCTACTCTACCCAATACCGGCTAGTAATGCGGTTTGTCATCCTGAGCGAAGCGAGCCTGGTTTTGGCCTGCGTAGTCGAAGGACCTGCTTCCTTCTTTCGATTCAAACTGCACTTCTACCCGATGCAAAGTCCGCCGGGGATCAGATGTAGTTGGAAATTTCGATAAGGTTCTTGTCCGGATCGCGCAGGTAGATCGAGCGAAGCCTGCCTGCGGCCCCGGTGCGCTCCACCGGGCCCTCCTCCACGTGGACCCTCAGCTCAGTCAGATAATTCACAACCTGGTCCAGCGGCGTTGTGGTGATGAAGCACAGCTCGCAGGAGCCCGGGGTGGGATGAGCCGCCTTGGGATTGACCTCATGGCCGCGCTGGTTGAGGTCGATCTGCTGCTCGCCGAAGGTCAGGGCTTTGCGACCCTGCACGGTTACGAGATCCATGCCGAGCACTTCGGTATAGAAATCGGTCGTGGCGTCGATGTTGTTTACCGTAAGAACGAAGTGATCGAGGTAGTCGAGCGAAAAGGCCATAGGGACTGCATCGGATTATGCGCCAGCGGCGCCGCCTTGAACAAGCGCGGCGTCGATCAATGAAAGTCATGCGATTGGACGCTCGCCGCACTCACCGCCAGGGGCGTAATCGACTGCGCTTTGACATGCACGACGGTGTCCTGGTTCTGCAGCTTGCCTTCCACCAGAAGAAATTTGCCGTGCGTCACCAGCAACCGTTCCCGCTCGTACAGGTCAGGAGGAATGATCACATTCGAGATGCCGGTCTCGTCTTCCATCGATAAAAAGATGAAACCGCTGGCCGTGCCGGGCCGCTGCCGCGCAATCACGCATCCGGCCATGCGCACATGCTCGCCATCCTGGCGCCGCTGCAGCTCAAGCGCGGAGAGGATGCGCTGTTCGCGCAGTTCGGCACGGCGATACCACATCGGGTGTTTGCCCACCGTCAGGCCCGTGCCCGCGTAGTCGGAGACCAGGCGTTCCTCTGTACTCATCTGCGCTAACGGCGAATGTTGGTTGGCATCCTGCAAAAGCGCAGGTCTGAGCAGGGACCCAACGGGGCGCGCTGCCTGCTCCACCTGCCACAGTGCATCGCGCCGGTGGTCGATGGTCTGCATGCTGTTCAATGCGCCGATACGTGCCAGTTGGGTCAGCTCTTTGCGATTCAGCTCCGGCACGCGCAACGCCAGATCTTCCGCGGAGCGAAGGGCACCATCGCGCGCCCGCGCACGCACCATAGCCTCTGCCGCCTCCCGGCGCAGACCCTTGACATACATCAAGCCGAGCCGCAGGGAGAGCGAGCCGTCCGGCTCGGATTCGACCATGCACGCCCACTCCGAGCATGCTATGTCAATGGGACGCACGCGCAGACCATGGCGCTTGGCGTCTGAGACCAGCACGGCCGGCATATAGAAGCCCATCGGTTGATTGTTCAGCATGGCGCAGGTAAACGCCGCCAGATAATGCACCTTGAAGTAAGCCGATGCGTAGGCGATCAGCGCGAAGCTGGCCGCATGCGATTCTGGAAAGCCATACAGCGCAAACGACGTGATGCTCTGGATGATGCCTTCCTGCGTCTTCGTGTCGATATCGTTCGCACTCATTCCGCTGCGCAGCTTACCCTCCAGCTCGCGCATGCGCGCCATCGAACGGCGCATGCCCACGGCGCGGCGCAACTCTTCCGCCTCCGCCCCGGTGAAGTTTGCCACCGTCATCGCTATACGCAGCAGTTGTTCCTGGAAGAGCGGCACCCCCAGCGTGCGCGCGAGTACCGGCTCTAAGGACGGGTGCGGATAGGTGACCGGCTCTTTCTTCTGCCGCCGCCGCATGTACGGATGCATCATCTTGCCCACGATAGGACCGGGACGGATGATCGCTACCTGGACGACCAGGTCGTAGAACCGGTCGGGATGATTGCGCGGAAGGGAGGCCATCTGCGCGCGGCTCTCCACCTGAAACATGCCCACTGTGTCGGCGCGTTGCAGCGTCTCATATACCGGCTTGTCGTTATCAGGAAGCTGCGCCAGGTCCACGCGTTCCCCATAATGTAGTGGGATCAATTCCAGACAATCCTTGAGCACCGCCATCATGCCCAACCCGAGAAGATCTACTTTGATGATGCCCAGCTCGGCACAGTCTTCTTTGTCCCACTGCACCACCGTCCGGCCGGGCATGGATGCACGCTCCAGCGGCACCACGCGATTGAGCTGCCCCTGGCAGATGACCATGCCGCCGGAGTGCTGGCCCAGGTGACGCGGCAGGTCCTGAATGCGCAGACACAGCTCCAGATACTTGGCGATGCGCGGGTGCTTGAGGTCGAAGCCTGCGTGCTGGAAGTGGTGCTGCATGGTATCGGTCGGCCCTTTCCACTCCCAATGACCGACCAGTCCGGCGAGCTTGCCCAGCGTGTCCTCGTTGAAGCCGAGAGCCTTGCCGATCTCCCGCGCCGCGGAACGGCCGCGATAGGTGATCACATTGGCCGCTATGGCCGCGCCTAACTCGCCGTATCGCTGATAGACATACTGGATCGCCTGTTCACGCTTGTCGCCCGAGGGCAGATCGAGGTCGATATCCGGCCACTCGCCACGGCTCTCGCTCAGGAACCGCTCGAACAGCAGATCCATGCCGACGGGATCGATTGCCGTAATCTCCAGCGCATAGCAGACAGCCGAGTTCGCCGCCGATCCGCGGCCCTGAATGAGGATGTCGTTGGCTTTGCAGTATTGGACGATGTCCCACACGATGAGAAAATAGCCTGCGAAGCCCAACTGCTCAATCAACGCCAGCTCGCGTGCAACCTGCTTCTCGGCGCGTTTGAGCAGATCGTCGTTGTGTTTGGCTCCATAACGCCTTACCACGCCCTCGGCAACACGCTTACGCAGAAAGCTGTCCATGCTCTCGCCATCAGGAACCGGATAGCGCGGGAACTCATACCCGAGCTTGTCGAGTTCAAACTCCAGCCGGTTGGAGAGCTCGACGGTATTCGCGATGGCATGGGGAACATCGCGGAAGAGCGCCGCCATCTCCGCTGCCGTGCGCAGGTGACGCTGCGCATTCACGCTCAGCAGCCGGCCCGCATGTTCAAGATCGGTGCGATAGCGAATGGTGGTGAACACATCCAGCAGTTCGCGCTCGTAGGCTGTCGCATAGCGAACCCCATTGGTCGCCAGCACCGGGAGGCGCAGGGAAGCGGCAATGCCCAGCGCCGCCTGGTTGCGCCATTCCTCCGGGCGTTCGCGGTGACGCTGCAGCTCGATGTAGACGTTGTCCCGCCCGAATATCCCGATCAGTCTTTCGACAACACTGCGGCCTGCCGCTTCGCCTCCATGCGTCAGTGCGGAGGCGAGCGGCCCTTCGCTGCCGCCGGTCAGGCAGACCAGCCCGGAGGAGAACTCAGCCAGGTCGTCGAGTGTTGCAGCTCCCTCGCCCTTTGTCCGCTCCCGCAGCTTGAATCGTGTAATGAGCTGGCACAGATTCTGGTAGCCCTCGCGTGACTGGCAGAGCAGCGGCACGCGCGCTGGCTCTGCCGGCTGCCGGTGTGGCAGCCACTGCGGAGGACCCAATCGCGGCCCCAAGTCGGACACAGCAATGTCCGCGCCTATGTGCGCGCGAATCTTGCGCTTCCTGGCCATGGTATGAAAGCGCGCTGCTCCATAGACGCCGTTCCGGTCGAGCAAAGCCATCGCCGGCATATCGAGTTCCGCCGCGCGATCGATCAGGGCTTCGGGCAGGGAGGCCCCTTCCAGAAAACTGAAGGCGCTCGCGGCATGCAGCTCCACGTAGCGTTCAGTCGCCCGCATTTTGCCCCCGGCTTAGTCCGCGGTTTAGTCCTGGTTCAGTCATAGATCGCCTCGATCTGCCAGGCGCCGCGCGCAAGGTCACGGGTCACACAGCACAGCAGTGACGAGCCCGTGGGGCAGCGCGCTGCAATGTCCCACTGTTCCGTGGACCAGGCGGTGTGGCTCCACCATGCACCGCTGGCGTACCACGGCCCGTACGCGCGTTCCACGGCGTATGGCTGCTGCCGAAAGACAAAACTGCTGGGACCGGCCTTGCCGAGCGCCATGTGCACCGGTTCAGGTGGACGCAACCGGAGCGCAGCCGTATACAGGCCATCGGTGCTGCTTCGCGTCTTCGGAACTGTGCGTGGAACAACAAACGCTTTCATATGAAACGCATCCGGGCGGTGCGTATCCTCGAGCACCGCAGCTCCCACGCGGTCTTCCCCCACGATGGCGCGAATGCGTGCCAGGGTAACGTCCAGCCGAGAGGTATCCGGCAGTTGCGGGGAGAACAGGCCGAGCTGCAGCTTGGTCGCGCCACCTGCGTCGGCTGAAAGCTCCATGCCCACCACGGCAGCGTTCGTAGGATGGGCGCTGAGTTCAAGATGCAGCAGTTTGAGCAGCGAAGCCTTGTCGCTGCTGGGCGTCGCGGGCCGCACCGCGGTGTAATGCAGGACGCCCCCCTCAAGCATAAACGTAACCGTAACGGTGGCGAGCGCCAGCGCTCGCGCATGCGCCCGCCCAATGAGCTGGTCCAGCATGGGGCCAAGCACGAAGAGCAGCGAATCCAGGTTTTCGACAGGCGCATCGAGCTCCATCCGCTCCCGGAGCGAGAAGTCCTGCTCCGTTGGCCGCAGCAGATGAGGGTATTCGCCGCGCGCCCGCTGCCTCAGCCGCTTGCCCTCCTGCCCTAGACGGCTGATCAGCCCTTCTTCCGGCAGCGCGGCCAGGTCACCCAGCGTGTGAATGCCCCAAAGTGTGAAGACCTCCGCCTGCTCGGCGGATAGATCAAGCACCGCGAGAGGCAGGCTGCCGAGCGCCGCCGCCTCTTCTCCTACGGGAATGGCCAGGACTGACTTCCGGACGCACTTCCGTTGAAACATTAAGCCGCGCGCGGCACAGACTGCAGCCTGCGCATTGCCGCTGATCGCAATGGAGGCGAAGATGCCAAGTTGCGCCGCATGCGCTCTCATCTTGAGCGCAAGTGCCTCCGGTGAGCCGAGCAGCCGCTCTGTGCCGGAGATATCCGCGATCAGCGCGCATGTCCGATCGCTGCTTTGGTCTTCTACGCGCGGCGAAAACAGGCCAGCGCATTCCAGCAGCGCCTTTCTGGCCGCCGCTTCCTCTGCCAGCGAGCGCGGCCGCACCTGCACCTGGGGAAACATCTCCAGTTGCGCGCAGGTCATCCCATGCTCCACTCCGAGTGCAACGGCGCGCCGGTTCAGCGAACATACCCGTTCGAAGGGTGCGCTGTCTTCGAGAACAGCGACAGCGCTGTTTCGCAGCTCCGGCCGCAGCCGCAGCGATGCCTGCGCGGGAAACTCCGCCACATACAAACAGGCGTAGAGCTCCGGATGTGTCGTCACCGGATGCGTGGTCATCGTGTCCCGCTCCATGATGTGCGGCTGCTCCAGTGGGCCTGCTGTGCCGGCAGCTGTCGCACGCCTTCGACGGGCTTACGCATGGTGCGCAGGTTGCTCTCCACTGTGGCGAAGCGATGCCGCACCAGCTCCACCTGCAGCGTCAATCCGCGAAACAACGTGGCGGCTTCATGGTGGTCTCGATCCTCGTTCGATGGGAGGGCAGCAAGCGAATTGAGGCGCAGAATCATGGCGGCGCTGCTCTTCGCGCAGGGGTATTGCGTGAGCAGAACAAAACAGCACCGCGCCTGTTCCGCGGCCGCGCGGTAGCGAAACCATGTGGCTAGCGGAATACGCGAGGCAAACTCCGGCGAAATGCTGGCAAGATCGAGCACGATGGTGCGAAATCCGCCCGCCTGTAATAGCAGGTCCGCCACGCGCAGCGCCTGGTCGAGCCGCGTCCACAAAGCCTGACCGGTCTTTGGCTGTTGCAAGCGCGCCGGCGGGCTTGTGGGAAGTGGCTCATAGATGGGTTTTGTTACTCGCGGCTTTCGCTCTGGCTCTGCGCATCGCGCCGCATACCCCTTGCCTTGCCTCAGCACGGAGTCACCGCGACGGGACGGCATGCGATCGTAAGGGACTTGCTCCGCGCGGCCCACCTTTCCTTGCGCCTCGTGTTTCGTTTCTGCAAACACCAGCGGCAGATTGCGTACGCCCGGCGTGCCGATTGACTTGTCGCGGATGAAGTTGCTTTTGCGTTGCAGGAGTTCTCCAACCGCCGTGTCCAGGCCACGGGCCTCGGTGCGCGGATGAGGACTGCCGCCGCTGCCATGCTGCACGCGCTGGGAGTGGCTTAGTACGGGACCTTCCGCAGGCGCATAGATTTTCGAGCGGGAGGACTTCTGCTGTTCGCCGCAACGCACCCAGAGCAGGCGTGCGAGGTCCACCCCATTCGCGGCGGCCGATTCAGGATCGAGCGCGTCCGAGGTATCCACCCAGGCGCATACCTGCTCGCTCTGGGTCACCTGCGCCAGCAGGGATAGGGCCAGCGTGGTTCGCCCGGAACAGTGGTTCCCCACGATCTCACTGACCGCGCCAACCGGCAGGCCGCCAATCAGCGCGTCGATCGTGGGAATCCCGGTCGTCTGGCTGTCTCGAATGTGCTGCGCGGCAGGAGAAAGCGCACCTGGAATGCGCTGTGCGAGTTTCGTTTCGATCGCAACCCGCAGCTCGGCGGTGGAAATCATGCCTACAGCATAGGCGAACAGAAGGCGAAAGTCATCCACAGGGTAGATGTGTCTGTTCCTGCCTCAGGCCGTGCTTCGTTACGTCAATTCGTGCTGCACAGTTCTCAGTGCATTCAATACTTCTGCCGTATCCACAATCTTCGCAAACTCTTCATTCAGGCTGGCCAGGGCGGTCTCATGCATGGTTTGCGCGGTATAGTGCCGGCCATCCGGCCCTACCCGCTCGAACGTCGCCGTAGCATCCGAAACCACATAGGCCGCGAAGCCGAAATTACCGGCCATGCGTGCTGTCGTAGAGACACAGTGGTCGGTGGTTATGCCCGCCAGGACCACGGTGGTGACGTCAGCCTGCCGCAAGCGATCTTGCAGGTCCGTGCCGATGAACGCACTATTCACGCTCTTGAACAGCACTGGCTCGCCGTCGCGCGGAGCGGCCTCCGGTTTCACCGCTACACCTGGACCCCCAGGATGAAAGAGATGCCTGCCGCTGGGTTACGGTGCTGGATATGGATCACCGGCCGTTCCTTGGACCTCCATGCTTGGAGCAGGGCGGCGATGTTCTTTTCTGCATCAGGATTGTTGCGCTGTCCCCAGCGCGCGTTGTTGAATGCCTGCTGAACATCGATGACGATGAGTGTTGTATTAGGCGGAAATTGCAGCATGCTGCCTCCTGAAAAGCCGTCCGTGCCATGCGTCCCTCGATTTCGATATGTCGGCGACGCCACGCGGAGTACATATCACGACAGCCACGCCGTCGCCAGGCGCGTGATGCCCTCGCGAATGGTGCGGTCCGTCAGCCCGGCGAAGCCAAGTATGAACGGAACGGCCCGGTCGTGGTTGCGCGTGATGCCCAGCGCGTGCGGCACCCGTTCCACGCGTACACCTGCCTCCAGTGCGCGGCGGTAGGCTTCATGCTCACCCATCCCGAACTTGAACGTGGCATAGAGATGCATGCCGGAGTCGTCACCGGAGATGGCTACCCGGGCGGCGAAGTGCCGCCGCAGAGCCTCCCGCAGAATGGTTCTTCGCCGCCCGTACAGTTTGCGCATGCGGCGGATGTGCCGCTCGAAGTGACCCTCGGCAAGGAAATCTGCCAGCGCGCATTGCTCGATTGAGGACCCCTGCCGGTCAGCCATGAATTTAGCGCTGGCGAAAACCCGCGCAAGCCGCTCCGGCAGCACCGCATACCCGATGCGGAGGCCCGGAAACAAGGTCTTTGAGAAGGTTCCGATGTACAGCACGGGCGCGTCCGGAACCATGCCCTGCAGCGATGGCAGCGGCCGCCCGCCGTAACGGTATTCGCTGTCGTAGTCGTCTTCAAGGATCAGAGCATTGTTCTGCGTGGCCCAGTTCAGCAGGGCGAGTCTACGCGGTAGCGAGAGCGATGCGCCGGTCGGGAATTGATGCGATGGTGTTACGTATACGAGCCTGGGTATGTCCTCGCCGGCGTCGAGAGCCGGCAAGTGCGCAACGTTCATGCCGGCCTCGTCCACGGGAATGTGCAGAATTCGCGCACCTTGGCCGGTGAAGACACGGGCGGCTGCCAGGTAGCCCGGGCTTTCCATCGCGACTACATCTCCATCATCGACCAGGATCCGTGCGCACAGGTCCACTGCCTGCTGCGATCCGTTGACCAGAATGATCTGCTGCCACTCGCATTGCACCGCTCGCGCCTTCCGCAGGTAGTCCGCAATGGCTGCGCGCAATGGTTTGTGGCCGCGTGCGTCGGACGCATACTCGAACAGCTCGTGCTTTGCCGCCCGAGAGTGCCGCGCCAGCAGCTTCGACCACAGCGAGACCGGGAAATGCGTCAGGTCCGGCCCCAGCTTATCCATGCGGATCACACCGCGCGTCGGAAGCCGGTCGTTCGCCAGGTGGCCTTCGAGTTCTCTTCCATACCGGGAGAAGCGCACGGGAGACTCTCGTACAGGCTCCTGGGCAGGCCGATGCCGGGGCGGCGCCGTTGGATACATCGAGCTCTCCGGCAGCACGGCGCAGACATAGGTGCCGGATCCGCGGCGAGGCTCCAGATACCCCTCGGCGATCAGTTGTTCGTACGCCTCGGTAATCGTCATCCGGGACACGCTCAGCGAATCCGCGAGTGATCGTGACGAAGGCAGCCGCAGGGCCGGCGCGAAGCGTCCGCCCAGGATTGCGGCGCGGATTTCGGTGTAAACCTGCTGCCGCAAGGGAATCGGACTACACGCGTCGAGAATGATCGAGACGTCCACTTCCCATCTTTAGCACACAGATTGCGCTGCATAAGTGGACTGCTGAAGAAATCGCAGAGTGGACTTGGTACTAGACCACCATCTACCGTACGCTGCTCACATGAGAGCTTCGACCATCACCAGGCGCACCACCGTAAACCGGCTGCCCGCGCGTGGCAATTACGAGAGGGAAGTGGCGGCGGCGATTTTGAACGAAGGCCTGGTGTGCCACGTTGGCTTCATATGGGAGGGGTCGCCCTTCGTCATCCCCACCGGATACGGCAGCGACGGAGACTTCCTTTACATCCACGGCTCCTCCGCAAGTCGAATGCTCCGCGCCCTCTCCGCAGGCGCCGAAGCCTGCATCACGGTCACGCTGCAGGATGGTCTGGTGCTGGCGCGATCGGCCTTTCATCATTCTATGAACTACCGGTCGGTGGTGGTATTCGGTAGAGCGCGCGTCGTCGATCAGATGGAGGAGAAGCTGAGCGTTTTGCAAAAGATCACCGAGCATCTCGTGCCCGGGCGCTGGGCGGATGTGCGCCCACCCACCCCCCTGGAGATGAAGGCTACGGCGGTGCTGGCGTTTCCGCTGGATGAGGCATCGGCAAAGGTCCGCGTAGGACCGCCGTCGGACGATGAGGAAGATTACGCTCTTCCCATCTGGGCGGGAGTGCTGCCGCTGGTTCTGCGGCCGGGCGTCGTTCAGCCGGACGAACGCAATCTCCCGGACGTGCGTACGCCCGAATATGTATGCAGCTACACACGCAACGGCCGCACGGGTGCGGCTGGATGACTATGCCAGAAGCACTTGTCTATCGAGAGTTTCAGAGTGGGGACGCCGAGGTCTTCGCTCGGCTGAATGAAGAGTGGATTACCGCATTCTTTGTCATGGAAGCCGAGGACGCGAACGGTCTCTTTCATCCGGAGAGCGAGATCCTCGCGCCCGGAGGGCACATATTCTTGGCGTCGCTGGGCGCAGATACGGTTGGGTGTTGCGCCCTCATCTTCCTGCAGCCCGGCGTCTACGAACTGGCAAAGATGGCGGTCGATCCCAGGTTCCGAGGGCGCGGTTTTGGCAGGGAGTTGCTCTACCATGTGCTCAAAGAGGCACGCGCGCTGGGAGCCCGCACCCTGGTTCTGCAAACCAGCAGCCGCCTGGAGAACGCTATCCATCTCTACGTGGAAGCGGGCTTTCACCGCGTTCCACAGATCGCCGGCCATCAGTATGCGCGAGCCGATGTCACCATGGAACTGGATCTCGGGGACGATGCACCCTCACCCGAAGACAAGCCGGAGACGCAGTCAAACTCGCGCACCATTCTGTCGAGCAGTTAGCGTGCCGCTTCAGCTCAATGTGTTGAGATCGATCGACTCGTACTCGCGATGGGCAATCCCGGCCCGGATCTCTGCCAGTGTCTTGCCAGCCTTCGTCATGCGATAGGCATAGACCTCCTCCTGCGCGCAGGTGGAGCAGACCGCTCCGTGAGGTCCCGAGAAGCAGCTATGCAGACTGGTGTGGCCCAAAGCCCGGTCGCAGCGGCAGTTGCAGGGAAGCTGATAGAGCACGCGCGGGATGTGCGCGGCCTCTTCGTATACTTTGCTCTGCCAGGGCAGATTGAAGTTATCCTGCTTTAGCTGCGCGGCGGTCAAAATGGGAGGCAAGGACGATCCTTGAGCCGGAGCTTCCGCGTGGTATGCAGGCACGTCGTCACTCGGGTTCGTCCACTGGGCATAGGCGCCTGCAGACAGGAGCGCAATGCAGAGACCGAGCGAGATTCGCTTGATGGAGTGAGGACGGGCAGTCATGGTTCGAGTGTATCGAATAGCCCGTCTGCCCGGACCAGGAACGCAGGCAAAAAAAAGGCGGCACGAACATTGGTATGCCCGTGCCGGGAGGCCAGTGACGCAACTTGTAGTGGTGCGAACGGTGCGGGAGCCGGTAGCGCTCCACCGCCAGCGACCGGCGAATACTGATCGCTCTACCTACAATAGACGCACGCAATGGGAAAATGTTGCAAAAGGAATCGAACCCGCAACCTTTTTAGCTCCGCGCAGACCCTGAAAGCAGTGCAAGCTACTGATGTTAAAGCGATTGTCTCATATGCATGACTCATCCCCTAACCGCTACCCGGCGCCCAGTCCGGCGCCTAGTCCTGAGGCCAGTCCGGAGCCCGGTCCGGCATCCGGTGCGGGCGCATCCCGCCGGCAGGAATCCCAAAATGAGCGCCTCGCGCCTCTTCATTCCGGGAGTCGTCTGTCGATGGGCCGCTTCCGCGCTGGACTTCTGCTGCTCTCTTCCGCGGCTCTCGGCGGCATCGCGGTGGCGGTATGGAATCGCCGGG
Organism: uncultured Acidobacteriaceae bacterium; assembly: GCA_963830635.1. Classification (GTDB taxonomy): domain Bacteria; phylum Acidobacteriota; class Terriglobia; order Terriglobales; family Acidobacteriaceae; genus CAWHMN01. Next base: position 306,731 of record CAWHMN010000001.1, read on the forward strand.
TGCTGCGGGACCTGCGCATCTCCCTCGAGAGCGCGTCTGGCGGTGAGCCGTCGGCCGAGCCACCAACTGATGAAGACTGACGGCGAGACGCCGATCAGCCAGGCCGGCCAGGAGACGTCTGCGCGAGCGCATCGATCTTCGAGGCCATATCGACGTCCTTCGCCGTAAGGCCGCCCGCGTCGTGTGTAACCAGGCTGAGGCGCACGCGGGTGTAGCGGATATCGATATCCGGATGATGCTGGTGTCGCTCGGCCAGCGCTGCGACTTGATCTACGAATTGAATGGCATCCGGGAAGGAAGGAAAGGTCACCTCGCGCAGCAGTGCGCCGTCCTCCACCCGCCATTCGGGCAATTGCTTCAAAGCCTGCGCGAGCTCGGCTTTCTCCAGGACCACCATGATGCGCCTCCGTGTGGTGACTGAACGGATCCGGTTTCGATGCTGTTCCGCTTGGATGCTGCCCCCCAGTCTTCCGCCGCAGGCCCGGTCGGGTCCGGTCGGGTCCGGTCGGGTCCGGGAGAGACGCTAGAGCAGGGAGCCGCGCAGCGCTGGGAGCGAGAAAGGCGAAAACGAGGGGCCGTCCACCCGAGCCTCGCCTACGATCTCCGCACGAAGGTCCTCCCACAGACGGTCCGGCATGTCCAGGAAGACCTGGATCACTGCGGGATCAAATTGGGTGCCGGAGCAATTCTTGATCTCCCGGCGCGCGGCCGCAAAGGAGTTCGCCCGGCGGTACGGCCGGTCGGAGGTAATGGCGTCCAGGGCGTCGGCCGCGGCAAAGATGCGCGCTCCCAGCGGTATCTCCTTGCCCTTCAGTCCGCGGGGGTAACCGCTTCCGTCGTAGTGCTCCTGATGGCTGTAGACGATTTCCGCGGCATCCTGCAGGAAGGGTATTTTGCGCAGCATGTGGTACCCGCGGGTGCAGTGCTCCCGCATGGTGGCCTGCTCTTCCATGTTCAGGCGTCCCGGTTTCAGCAGGATCGCGTCTGGGATAGCCATTTTGCCTACATCATGCAGAAAGGCCCCGCGCGCGACGGTGCGGATCTCCTGGGTAGAGAGGCCCATGGCGCGGGCCAGGGCGATGGTGTAGGCGGTCACTCGCCGGGAGTGGCCCTCCGTCTCGGTGTCTTTGAGGTCGAGTGCATCGCCCAGCGCCTCGAGCGTGATGTCGTAGGAACGTTCGAGGTCGGCAATGGCCTTGTTCAGCATCTCCGTGCGCGCAGTTACCAGCGATTCCAGGCGTGAGCGATACATCGCATTTTGCTCCACCAATTGACGATACTCGATCGCCCGCCGCACTGTAGTGAGCAGCTGCTCCCGTTCAAATGGCTTCAGCAGGTAATCGTACGCTCCTTTACGGATCGCCTGGATGGCGATGGAGACGTCGTGGATGGCCGTGACCATCACCACCGGCGTCTCCGAATGATGGATGCGCGCGCGTTCCAGCAGCGCCATGCCGTCCATCCCCTGCATCATGATGTCCGACAGAATGAGGTCGAAGCCCGGTTCATCCTCCAGCTTCAACAGCGCTTCGCGGCCATCCGCCACCAGAGTGGTCTTGTATCCGGCCTGCTCGAGCATGGCCGAAACCACAGTGCGGATGTAGGCTTCGTCGTCAACGATCAGAATTCGCTCTTGCGGCATTTTGCGCGTCAACAACCGGTTCGTTTAGGCAGATTTGTCGCTGGAGAGATCATAGCCTGTTCCGTTCTCTTGCCGGTTCCCACATCCGGAAACAAGGGTTACTAAAACAATCCTCAGTGCATTACCAAAGGGTCAGCGGAAGATTTGCAGCGGGATACTTGACGCTTACCTCTTTCGACCTCCATGCTGGATAGTGGTCTTCTGCCCGCGAATCTAAGCGATAGTGTTCAGTGGAACGGCAGATTCCGTACAGCGAGGGCACCATTGTTCAATTTTGAACGTGACTTTTGTGGGAGTGGGACGCCGCGCATTGTGCAGCGGCAGATGTCGGAGTCGTCGCTGCAACAACGGCAGCGTGACGTCTATGAAACCCACAGGCATCGCACCTTTGCGGTCGCGTTTTATATGACGGGCAATGAGGTGGAGGCCGAGGAGGTGCTGGAAAACACCTTCGTGCGCGCCTTCGATGTCGCCCCCGAGCCTGACGGCTGCGGGGTGGATATCGCGATGGTGGATGAGCTGCGCGATCGCCTGCCACTCGACGCCGTCGCTGCCCCAGCGCAGGCTGTGCCCGGCGAAAGTCTCGACGGACGTAACGTAAAGCGCACCGAACTTGAGGAGGCGCTTAAAGATCTGCCACCGAATGAGCGCATCGTCTTCCTGTTGCGCGATGTTGAAGGCTACGATTCGGAGCGGGTCGCCGCACTGCTGGAGATTCCGAAGCAGCAGGTGGAGAGAACTCTGCTATCAGCCCGCATCCGCATGCGCCAGTCCCTGGCCGGCATGCTGTGCAAGCCCCAGGCTGCGTAGCTCGCGTAGTCGCGACGGGCTAAGGCTCGATGCCGGGAGCCGTCTTCGCTGTCGATTGCCGGGGTTTTAATATTTTCTCCATCCGGCTCGGCTGAGGTGGTGGAAAGCGCAGCGCAGGCTGGTCCGGCGAAGGATGATCCACCTTGGAGGGTCGCCCTTCCGCCAGCAAACGGCGATGCGATTCCAGCCAGGAGGGAAGTTCTGCAGGTTCGTGTTGCCAGTGCACCACCGATGCCTCATCGCAGAAGTTCCGCAGTCGAGGCATCGCGGCACGATGTGCGGTCGCCACTCGGAACGCATGCATCGCAGCCTCGCTCTCCCACGCGGTTAATGTCCAGTAAACGTTTCTCGCGTTGATCAGCATCCTGCCGCCCAAAAAGCCTTCGGCGTGTTCCGCCTGGCGCGCGGATTGGAAGGTATGCCATAAGAATTCCGGCATGTGGAGAAATGACCGGACTCGCAGACGCGTTACAGAGATAAGCATTGTTCTGAACCTCGACTGACAGTGGTGTCATCCTGAGCGCAGCACGCAGTGCGAAGTCGAAGGATCTGCGGTTGCTTTTCGGTCCACTCGAGTGAACCTGACATGTTCATAGTACGGGAGCAGAGTCCCGGTGCAGGCGAACCTCGGAACCAGATCCTTCGGCTCGCTGCGCTCAGAAAGACGATGCAGCCGGTTCAATGAGACTCACCCGCGACGAAGCTCGCCGCCCTATTCCTTCGGCTGGCGCCCTTCGCGTAGACGGCGCCCCCAACCTTCTTTCGTCGTCTGGCGGGCGCGCCCGAAGGCCAGTGCATCGGACGGCACATCTTCGGTAATGGTAGAGCCGGCGGCGATGTAGGCGTCGTCGGCGATGGCCAAAGGGGCAACCAGCGTGGCGTCGCTGCCGATGAAGCTGTTGCTGCCGATCACGGTGCGGTGCTTATTCCGGCCATCGTAGTTGCAGGTGATGGTGCCCGCACCGATATTCGTGCCGCTGCCGATCTCGGTATCGCCGAGATAGCTGAGATGATTGGCCTTTGTCCCTGCGCCCAGCTTTGCATTCTTGGTCTCGACAAAGTTGCCCACATGCGCCCCGTCGCCGATCTCCGACTCCGGACGGATATGCGCATACGGGCCAATGACGGCGCGGGTAGCAATGGACGACTGCGTGATGATGGAGCCGGGCCGCACCAGCACCTTGTCGCCCAGCGTTGCGTCCTCAAGTATGGAATACGAACGGATGCGGCACTCCGTCCCGACGCTCGTGTGCCCCAGCAGTTGTACGAAAGGCTCAAGCACGGTATCGGCTTCGACGCGAACCGCGGCATCGATGACGGAGGTCTCGGGCCGGAAGATGGTGACGCCCGCGGCCATTAATGCCTGGGCCTTGCGCATGCGCATGGCGGCGTCCAACTGCATCATCTCGGCAATGGTATTCGCGCCCAGCACCTCGTTTGGGTCGGGCACTTCGAGCGCCAGCACGCGCTCGTTCGCCTCTACCAGAATGGCCGCCATGTCCGTCAGGTAGTACTCGGCATGTGCATTGTCGGTGGCGATCTCACCGATGTGCTTGAACAACGGCCCGGTGCGGAAGGCATAGATGCCGGAGTTGATCTCGCGGACTTCCTGCTGGCTGGCCGAGAGCGCCTTCTGCTCCACGATGGCGATGACCTCGGGGAAGCCGGCGGTCTTGCGCACCACTCGGCCGTACCCGGTGGCGTCCTCCGGGCGCGCCGTCAGAATGGTCATGGCGGCTATCTCGGCCAGGTGGAGATCGCGCAGGCGCAGCAGGGTTTCGGGCGTGATGAGGGGCGCATCGCCGGAGAGCACGATGATGTTCTCATAGCCCTCCACATCGGGGCGCGCGGTGAGGATAGCGTGGCCGGTGCCGCGCTGTTCCTTCTGCACGATGAAGCGCACTCCAGTGTCCGCCACCGCACTCTCTACCTGCTCGGCCTGGTGGCCGACGATAACGAAGATATCCTGTGGCAGGACAAGTTGGCTGGCCGCCCCGATCACGTGCCGTAGCAGGGATTGCCCGCCTATCTCATGCAGCACCTTCGCTCGCCTGGATTTGAGCCGCGTCCCTTTGCCGGCAGCCATGATCACGATTGCAAGTTCCATGTCGTCCGTTCACTCCATTCAGCTCACTGTCTGTTGTTGCTGCCGCGCGTTGCCGTTCGGAGCCCGTCCTCCCGACCGTTATCAAAGGTGGGGCCGCAGAGCTTGGCCGCGAGCGCAGTCGAAGGGGTCTGCTTTCACCGTGTATGGAGATGCCGGCGCGTAGCGCCCCTCGGCCGATGCCGCTCATCAACAAAATCGAACGTGCAGCAAAACTTCATTACTCCCGCCCTTAATTGTCGCCCGGCGCGCCCGCCTGCATACCATGCGGCATGGGGATGGTGATGTCGACGGAATGCACCGGACCCACCGTAGACAGGGGGGTAAGGAATTGCGCCTGGTTGCCGACTACCAGGATGGCCAGCTTGGACGGATCGATATACTTCTTCGCCACTCGCTCCAGATCCGCTGTGCTCACCTTCTCCACCGCATCGCGATACTTCTCGACGAAGTCGGCGGGATAGCCATAAAACTCGAGCTTGGCTTGCTCGGCGAGGATCTTATCTTTTGAGTCGTAGTGAAAGACGAAGGAGTTCAGCACCTGGTCCTTTGCACTGCGCAGCTCTTCCTCGGTAAAGGGCTGCGTCTTCAGGTCGCGGATTTGCGCCAGCATGGCGTTGGTGGCCTCGACCGTGGATTGGCTCTTGGTGGCCGCCACTACGTAGAACATGCCCGGGTGATCGTAAGAAGCGCCGTACCCGCCATCGACCGAGTAGGCGAGGCCCAGCTTGGTGCGCACGTTCTGGAAGAGCCGCGAGCCGAAGCCGCCGCTGAAGACTTCGTTCATGACGCTGAGCGCGTAGAAGTCCGGGTTGCTCCGCTCCGTGCCCAGGCCCACGAGCCAGATGTTGCTCTGGTTCACATCCGCTTTATCGACTGAGTACACGCCCGGCTGTGGCCCGGGGAAGGTCCCATGCCACGGCGCGAGGGGAGAGCCCTTGGGCAGGGAACCGAAGGCTTGGCGTAACTTGGCCTCCATCGCCTTCGCATCGAAGTCTCCCTCGATGCCGATGATCATGTTGTTGGGCATCACCGTGCGGTCATGGAACTGTTGCAGATCCGCCGTAGTCACGGACATGACGGTGGCGATCTCCGGGACGCGCCCATAGGGGCTCTTGGCGCCGTAGACCAGCTTTGCTGCCTCCCGCGCGGCAATGCCGCCTGGATCGTCGTTGCGCCGCACGATGCTCGTGGCCTCCTGCTGCTTGGCCAGCATCAGCTTGCCGTCGTTGAACTTCGGATGCTCCAGCAGATCGGTCGCAATACCGAAGACCTGGTCGAAGTCTCCCCGGAAGGAGGACCAGCTCACCTCAGTGGAATCGATGTCCCCGCCCGTCTCAACCTTCGCCGCCTTGGCCTCCAGGATGTCGTCGAGCTGGTCGCCGGTATGGGCGGCGGTGCCGCTGGTACGCCAGGCCTCTCCATACAGATCGATCAGACCTGCCTTGCTGTCCGGCACGTCGCGGCTGCCTCCATGCATCTCGACAAAGCCGTTGATGAAGGGCAGCTCATGGTCTTCCTGCAGGAAGATGATCGCGCCGTTGGCCAGCTGAATGCGCTTCGGCTGCTGCGGATGAAATTCCGGCAAGGGCGGAATCGGGATCTTCTTCCATGGCTGCGCCTGGGTCGGAGACTGTGCACCGGGCGGAGCGGCGGTCTGTGTTGGATGGGGAGCCACGGCCGTTTGCGCGGGCGAGGCGCTGCCGCTGAGCACGCCGCCCAACAATCCCGCGATGACTGCCAGCGTCCACGGGTGGTAAGCGGTCATTGCGCGCCTCCCGGACTCTGAGCGGGCTGCTGGGCGGGCGTCTGGCCGGGAGCGGGTTGCTGCTCTGCGGAAGCATTCTCGATGATGGCGTAGGTGCGATTGCTGGTGACAAATACCTTGTTCGAGACCCGCCGGATATCGGCCTTGGATACTTTGTCGATCTTCTCCATCTGCCGGAAGAGCTCGCGCCAGTCGCCATAGCGCGTCTGGTAGGTGGCCAGCTCGGTTGCCAGACCCTGGTTGCCGCCGAGGGAACGCAGCAGGTCGGCGCGCGCGCGGGTCTTGAACATGGCCAGCTCTTCATCGGTCACGTCGGTCGTCTTCAGCAGATCGATCTCCTTATGAATGGCGGTGCGCATCTGCTCGGGCGTGTGGCCGGGCAGGGGCACAGCATAGAAGGCGAAGAGGCCGGGATACTTGTCTCCGGGAAAGCCGGTAAAGCCCTGCGACTCCGCCGCAATGCGCTGATCGCGCACCAGCGAGCGATAGAGCCGCGACACGCGGCCGTTCGACAGGATGTCCGCAATGGCGTCGTAGACTTCGTTGTCCGGATCGAGATAGTCCGGACGATGGTAGCCCTCGATATAGAAGGGTTGCGTGGCCTCGCGCAGGATCACCGATTTTTCCGCCGTCTGCGGCGGCTCTACCGTCGCCATGCCCTCTGGCGGAGGGCCGGCTGGAATGGCGCCGAAGTACTTCTCGAAGGTGGGCAGCACGTCCTGCGACTTCAGGTCGCCCACCACTGCGATCACGATGTTGGAGGGCGTGTAGTAGATCTTGTGAAAGGCGTCCGCTTCAGTCGCCGACAGATGGATGATCTCGGACTCAAACCCGATGTTGGGCCGGTGGTAGGGATGGGCCACGTAAGCCGCCGCGGTGAATTGCTCGATCATGCGGCCGATGGGGTTGGAATCGACCCGCATTCGCCGTTCCTCGAGCACGACATCGCGCTCCTTATAGAACTCGCGCGGGACCGGGCGAGCGATGCGGTCGCTCTCCATGTACGCCCACAACTGCAGGCGGTTCGCCGGCATGCTCCAGAAATACTCGGTGGAGTCGAGACCGGTGGAGGCGTTGATGCCGACGGCCCCATTCTCCTCCGCAAGCTGCGTGAATTGGTTGGGGATTACATACTTCTGCGCTTCAGCCTGGGCGGCCTCGAAGTCGGCTCTTAACTGCTTGAGTTTGGCCGGGTCTTTCTGGATACGCTTGCGTGTGTAGAAGTCGTAGGCCGCGTAGGTCTGCTCCACCTTGGCCAGCGCAATCTTCTCCGCCGGCCAGTCGGTGGTGCCGATGTCTTCAGTTCCCTTGAAGGCCAGGTGCTCAAACATGTGCGCCAGGCCGGACTGCCCACCCGGATCGTTCGCATCTCCCGCATTCACCAGCGTGTAATAGGAGAAGACGGGCGCCTCGGGACGCTCGCACAGCAGCAGCGTCAGCCCGTTCGGGAGCACCTTGACGGTGATGTGTTTTTCAAAGAAGGCCAGCTCGTCAGCCGCCATCTGGGCCGCGGACTCCTGCTGTGCGGTCTGAGACGCGGCGGGAGGAGCAGGGCTGGCCGCGATCTGAGACTGGGCCGCAGGCATCAGAAGCGAAGCCGCCAGCAGCGCGGCGCCTGTGCCCACGCCAATTGAGCAGAGACCGGGCGTACGGTGCGCCCGCCCTGGCGCCGGGCAGGGAACCATCGACAAGGGTGGCATAGCGGAAACGAAAGACCTCCAGGCCCAGCAGCTTGCCTCAAAAACTACGCGGCGGGTGTGGTGAAGTCAAACCTTCCACCAAGGTGGCATCGCGCTCGCGCAACTTTACTGGCGCATTCAGGGTTGCAGTTTGGCATAATAGCCGCGCATCTCCTGCAAAAAGTCTGGCACGCGCTGCCGGTGGGCACAGGGCGCCCGACGGCGCGGCGATCGCAATACTGTGCCCTGAGTCGAGTTGGTTCAGCCGTTGTTGAAGAGGTTGTGTAGAGGCCATGTTTCCCAGATCCGTAGGATCCCCGCGTACGCTCGTCGCCGTCGCCTGCTTGCTGGGCGCTTCCCCTGCCGGTTTTGCCGCCGTCCAGGGTCTGCCGCAGATCAGTCAGCCGGTAGACAATGCAGCCAGTGTTCCGCTGCGCGGCAACACGTATCCGCTGGCCACCGCCGCGAACGACCGCGGCATGGTGCCGGTCAGCACGCCGGCCGAGCGGATGATGCTGCTGCTTAAGCGACCCGCGGCGCAGGAAGCGGCGCTGCAGCAGTTTCTCGCGGATGTGCACACCCCCGGCTCGCCCAGCTTCCACAAGTGGCTGACCCCGGCAGAGTTCGGCGAGCAGTACGGCCCCGCGGACTCCGATGTGCAGGCCGTGGTCGCCTGGCTGCAATCGCAGGGACTCAGCGTCTCTAAGATCTCTCCCGGCAGGCTGGCGGTCGAGTTTTCCGGGACCACCGGCCAGGTCCAGACCGCCTTTCATACCGAGATCCACCAGTACATGGCGAACGGCGTGATGCATATCGCGAACGCCAGTGATCCGCGCATTCCGGCCGCGCTCGCGCCGGTGATCGCCGGTCTGTCGCCGTTGAATGACTTCCACGCCAAGCCGTTGTTGCATCTCCAGGGAAAGGCGAGCTACTCGCCCAAGACCCACCAGGCGGTGCCGGAGTGGACCTATCCGGTGGCCGGTGGCGGCAACTTCTTCCCGCTCGGCCCGGGCGACTTCGCCGTGCAGTACGACACACAGCCGCTGTTGACCGCCGGCACCAACGGACAAGGCGAGACCATCGGCATCATCAACGAGTCCAACATCGACATCAACATCGTCAACAATTTCCGCTCGCTCTTCGGGCTGCCGGTCAACCCGCCGCAGGTAGTGATTGACGGCGCCGATCCGGGAATATCGAGCGATCCGGACCTGCAGGCCGAGGCCTATCTGGACGCCGAATGGTCCGGCGCCGTTGCGCCGAACGCCACCATCAAGTTCTACATCTCGGCCGGAAGTTCCCTGCAGGACCCGCTCCTGCTGGCGGCCATCCGGGCCATCGAGGACGATCAGGCGTCCATTCTCAGCGTCAGCTTCGGCGCCTGCGAGCAGGATATCGGCAACGCCGAGAACGCCTTCCTGTCTTCGCTCTGGGAGCAGGCGGCCGCGCAGGGGCAGACTGTCTTCGTCGCCTCCGGCGACAGTGGATCGGCGGGTTGCGACAATCCCGCCACCACCAACACGGCAACGCTTGGGCTCTCCGTAAGCGGATTCGCCTCCACGCCGTATAACGTAGCCGTGGGCGGCACAGATCTCTACTACAGCAGCTACGCCAATCCATCCGCCGTCGGCACGCAGATCAACGCGGCGTGGAACGCGACCAACAGCTCCGGCTTTACCTCACTCAAAGCCAACCTGCCGGAACAGCCGTGGAACGACAGCCAGTTTGGATTGAACGCCTCTGGGGTCGCGTCCACGCCTACCATCTCGGCCGCATCCGGAGGCGCCAGCAGTTGCTCCACTTCGACCGGTACCGGCGCCACAGGCAGCCCGATCGTGTGTACCGCCGGCTATCCCAAGCCCGTGTGGCAGGTGGGCACCGGGGTGCCGGCGGATAACGTCCGTGATCTGCCGGATGTCTCGCTCTTCGCGGCCGACGGCTCGACCAATTACACCGCGTATCCCATCTGCGTCACCTCCAATGAGTGCAGCACGAGCGTGACCGATGCCAATGGGAATCCCTTCATCGAGATCGTCGGCGGAACTTCGGTCTCCTCGCCGGCGATGGCCGGCATTCTGGCGCTGGTCGAGCAGAAGTATGGTCCGCAAGGCCAGGCCAACAACGTGTTCTACGCGCTGGCCGCGCAGCATCCGGCGGTCTTCCACGACGTGACGGTCGGCAGCAACAATGTTCCGTGCACGGCGGGAACGGCCAATTGCGCTCTCGCAGCCAACGTCTACTCGCTCGGCAAGTACTCCGCGGCTGCGGGCTATGACCTCGCCAGCGGCTGGGGCAGCGTGGACGCGAACGCGCTCTACACCAACTGGGGCAGCGTCGCCTTCACCTCGACGTCGACCACACTTGCACTCTCGCCCACCAGCTTTACCCATGGATCGAACACCACGGCCACGGTCAGCGTTACCGGCACGGGTGGCACGCCCACCGGCGACGTGGCCCTGCTCACCACCGCTGCGCTGCCGGCGAATGTGGGGCAGGGCACGGCTACGCTGGCGAATGGAGCCGCCACCTTCACCACCAACGCGCTCCCCGGCGGCACCTATCAGGTAACCGCACGCTATGGCGGGGACGGGAAGTTCGCCACCAGTGCTTCCACCCCGGTCAGCGTTACCGTGTCTCCGGAAGGCACAAACACCACCCTCTCCGTCTACACCGCCAACGCCCAGAACCAGCTTGTGCCCATCAGCGCCGCCAACAACAACACCACTCTGCCCTATGGGTCTTACATTGTCGCGGACGCTGAACCCGTCGGCGTGAACTCCGGCGCCAACTCCTCGGATGGAGCGGCGACCGGTACCGCCACCTTTTCCGATGGCGGAACGCAGGTGGTCCAGCCGCTCAATGCCGGAGGGCTCGCGGAATGGTCTCCCGGCACGGCAAGCGTGGGCGCGCATAGCTTCTCCGTCAGCTACTCCGGCGACGCGAGTTTCAATGCGTCGAACGCCGGACCGGTCAATTTCACCGTCACCAAGGGAACGCCGACGTTCGAGGTGAACCCGACGGCTGCGAGCCCCTCCACCGGCGGCTCTTTGCTGGCTCAGGTGCGGCTCTACTCGCCCTCCGGATTCGGTGCATCGCCGACCGGGAGCGTGACCGTGACGCTTGGCAGCCAGCAGCAGACGGCCAGCTTGACGGCGTCTTCCATCGGCGGCACGCTGGTCAGCGCGGCCACCGTAACCTTCACCAACGTGCCGGCGACCGCGCAAATGCTGAGCGCCACCTACGCCGGGGACGCTAACTGGAACGGCGGCGCCGCGACGCCGGTGACCATCGCCGGCGGCGCTGGACTGCAGACGTCGACCACCAGCCTTACCGTGCAAGGCGGCTCCGGGACGATCACGCCGGGTTCGACCGTGAGCCTGGTGGCGACCGTGCAAGGAAAGACCGTTACGCCCACCGGCACGGTTCACTTCTATAGTTCCGGCGTCCAATTGGACGATCCGAGCGCTCCCGTTCTGCTCCAGGGAACAGGATCGAGCGCCACGGCAACCCTGACCATCTTTGGCTCACAGTTGCTCAATGGCCCCAATCAATTGCTTGCCGTCTATGTGGGAGACGGTGTCTATGCCGGATCGAGCGGTGCTTTGTCCTTGAACCCGGCGCTCGGCGACTTCCTGATGACCGCCGCGCAGCAACTGGTAGCGGTGAAGGCCGGATCGAGCGCTACCGCCACCATCAATCTCGCCTCGTTTAACGGCTATAACGGTTCCGTCGCGCTGAGTTGCGCCGCCAGCACCGGGGTCACCTGCTCGATGACCCCCTCCTCGGTGACGGTCAATGGTTCCGCAACCGCGACAGTTACAATAAACGCAGCGGCGGCGACCTCGGCCGCGGCGCCGCTTAACCGCGCGCGCTGGTGGACGATGAGCGGCGGCGCGGCCATGGCCTGTGTCTTCCTGCTGGGCATCCCCGCGCGGCGCAAGCACTGGCGCACCATGCTGTCGCTGCTGCTCTTCGCCACGCTGGCCTTCAGTATCGGTTGCGGCGGAGGCTCTTCCAGCGCGAGCACGGGCGGCAGTGGAGGCAGCGGCGGCGGCACCGGGGGCGGAGGCGGCACCGGCGGTGGTGGTGGCACTGGTGGTGGCGGTGGTACCGGGGGTGGCGGTGGTACAGGCGGCGGAGGCGGAACCGGTGGCGGCAGCACCGCTCTGCCCGCACCCCCGACGGTCGTAGTCACCGGGAGCGGCGGCAGCGGCTACGCCACGCACAACGTCAGCTTCACGGTACTGGTGCAGTAATCCCCGACTAGCCGGATGCAAGAAGAGAGGCGGCCCCAAGGCCGCCTCTTCTTCTATTCACCATTCACTAGCGTTGCTGCAGTTGCGGATTGTCGCTCTCGTTGAAGCTCTGTGGCGGCTGCGTCGAGCCTCCGGCGGTCACGCTGACCGGGGATTGCAGTTGGAAGTTAATCAGGGTTTCCGCCGGGATCTTCACCTGCTCGCCGCGCGTCACTCCATTCACCCCGGCACCCAGGCCACCGCCCGAGGCCGCGCCGATCGCCGCCCCTTTGCCGCCCCCTGCCAGCGCCCCGATGATGGCGCCGATGGCGGCGCCGCCGCCGGTCTTCGCCGCCGTGTTCTTGCCGCGGCTCTTGCCCTGCTGCACGTAGGGAGCAGTCACCACGGATACGTCGCGTCCGTTGACGTTCACGTTCGTCAGCTCGATCGAGAGCATCGCGCTGCCCGCGAAGTGGGCTGCATCCTTGGCATCGATCACCCGGCCGGTGACCGGCGTTCCGCGTGGCAGCGCGACGGTGTCGCCGGAGAGAACATCATTGGCGATGCTGCCATGGAAGAGTTGGCCCTGCTGCGCCTGCCCTGTTTCCAGCGCATCGGTCATGCGGATAGGCAGCGTTGCTCCGCTGGGTATGGTGACGCGCTTGACCACGGGCGGAGGGGGTGGCGGCGGGGGCGCCACGGTGCGCACCGCTTCCTGAGCGGGCTGGGCCGGGGGAGCCGCATCCGCCGGAGGAGCTGGATTTGTCTCCATCTGCGCGGTGCGAGTCTCGGCCGCGTGCTGGCGCCTCTCTCTGCGGCGGACGGCGGCGGGCGCCGGCTTGGAAGCGGGCGACTGCTCCGCCACGGCAGGCGCCACCGTGAGATTGTTCACCACCGTTTTCACCCCGGCGGCGGCGCCGGCATCGTTGCCGGCCAGCGCGCGCGAGGCATCGTTATTCGCGGAACCGCTGAGCGTGACCACCCCGTTCTGCACGCTTGCCTGGATGTTCTGCCCCGCCAGGGCGCTCTCCGCCGACAGACGTGCCTGCACGTCGGTGGAGATGGCGGCATCGTTGGGGGGTGCCGGTTGGGTCTGGCTGGCTGAGGTTTGGGCTGGGGTCTCCGCCGCGGGCGGGTTGGTGGCGGCGTGCCGGGTGCAGCCCGCTGCCAGCAGCACAACTCCACTCAGAAGCGCGGCTTGCAGCGACGGCGTACGACGATAGTGCATTGTCATGACGGTCCTGTCCTCTCACGGTACTTAGACTGCAGCGTAGTAGGTTTGGCTTCGCCCTTGCCACCTGTCTCTTGCCATAATGCGTTCTCCCATCATGCGATGGCAGCGTTCCGGGCGGAACGGGCATCTAGGGAGTTAAGACGCAAGCCGGAACCTGACGATCGCCACCCGTTGCGGAGGGAGCGGCGCCGCAATCCGGCTGCAAGGAGATAGATACATGGCCTCTGAAAGTAGCGGTTTTAGCTGGTTCCTGGTCGGTTTGGGTGCGGGTGCGGTGCTGGGCGTGCTTTACGCCCCCAAGGCTGGACGCGAAACGCGGGACGATCTGGCATCGACCGCGCGGGAAGGTTCCGAATACGTGCGGCAGCGCTATAGCGACGCCGCGGACCAGGTGGGCGATCTGGTTGATCGTAGCCGGGACCAACTTAGTGAGTACGTCGACCGCGGCAAGGAAGTCGTGGACCGGGGACGCTCGCAGGTTGGCCAATACGTGGATCGCGCCAGCAAGGTGGTGAATGATCAGACCGGGAAGGTCTCGGCGGCGGTCGATGCCGGCAAGCAGGCGTACCGCTCGTCCACGTCCGGCGATGTGACGGACAAGATCAACGATGCGGCCCAGGCGGGCAACAAGGCCTACGGCACCTCCTAGATCTATCGAGTAGAACTCTCAGCGAGCGCCGCTCCGGCGGCGCTTTTGCCCAAGTTGCAGTTACGTCCCCTGAAGGAAGTGGTGAGCATGAACGACGGTCTTACCGGAGTCCTACTGGCACTCACAATTGTGGTTGGCATCGGCGTGCTCATTCAGATCGTGGTGCTCGCCGGCCTGGCCGTTGCCGCGCTCAAGACGCGTAAGAAGGTGCATGCGCTGATCGAACGCTACGAACTGTCGATTGCGCCGCACATCGCGCCCATCGTCGCCAACGTGCACACGTTGTCCGATGACCTGACGCCCAAGATCAAGGCCATCAGCGGCAATGTGCGCGTGATGGTGGACGACCTCACGCCGAAGGTCAAGGCAGTCACCACCGATGTGCGCTTCATGGTGGATGAGCTTACGCCCAAGGTCAAGACGGTCAGCGACAGCGTGGTGGAGGTGACCGCAAAGGCGAAGGACGCGGCGGAGCACGTCATCCAGACCGTGAACGATGTCGTCGATCGCACGCACCAGAAGGCCAACCGCGTGGACGACATGGTTTCAGGCACGCTCGATGGAATCGATCACGCGACCTCTGCCGTGCAGCATGGGATTTCCATCCCGCTGCGCCGGATCAACGGTGTTCTGGAGGGAGTGCGGGTCGGCCTGAACACCCTGCTGCGCAGGGAGCGGAATGGAGCGGAGAACACGCGTTACGCCGCTCCGTATCGGGACGAGGGGCCGTCGATTTAAATCAAGCGGCCGGTTTCATCAAACGATCCAGCCGCCGCCCACCACTAGATCGCCGTCATAGAACACGGCGGCTTGCCCTGGCGTAACGGCCCGCGCGGGCTCTTCGAAGATCACCCGCACCTCGCCCTCGCCGCCGGGCTCGATCACCGCCCAGGCGGCGTCGTGCCGGTGGCGGATTTTGGCGCGGACCCGCATCGGGCCGCGCAGAGAATCGAACGCAATCCAGTTCAGTTGCCGGACGCGCATCTCGGTCCGTTGCAACTCCCGCTCCCCACCCACCGTCACCTGGCGCGAAGCCGGGTCGATCTCGAGCACGTAGAGCGGCGTAGCCGAAGCCAGCCCCAGTCCCTTGCGCTGCCCCACGGTGAAGTTGTGGATGCCGCCGTGGCGCCCTGCAACCTCGCCGTTGGCCATCACCAGATCGCCGGAGCTGTCCGGCATCGGCTCGCCCTGCTCGTCTAAATAGGCGTCGATGAACTGCTTGTAATCGCCGCCGGGAATGAAGCAGATCTCCTGCGAGTCGGGCTTGGCTGCCAACGCCAGGCCATGCGCGCGCGCCTGCTCCCGCACCTGCGGCTTGGTGAAGCCACCCAGCGGAAACAGGGTGCGCGCCAACTGCTCCTGCGTCAGCCCGAAGAGGAAGTAGGTCTGGTCTTTGCTCGCATCCGCGGGACGCTTGAGCAGCCAGCGGCCGCGCCCGGGATCGTATTCGTTGCGCGCGTAATGGCCGGTGGCGATCAGGTCAGCCCCGATCTGCCGCGCGGTCAGCAGCAATTGATCGAACTTCAGATGGTTATTGCACAGGCTACAGGGAATGGGCGTGCGCCCCGCAAGATACTCGCTGACGAAGGGCCGAATGACCTCGCGTTCGAAACGCTCCTGATGATTGACCAGGTAGTAGGGAATGTCGAGCTTCTCCGCCACGCGCCGCGCGTCATACACGTCGTCGATCGAACAGCAGCGTCCCTGCACCTGCTCCGGCATGCCCTCATGGCCGGCCAGCCGCCGCTGGTCCCATAGCTGCATGGTCAGCCCCACGAGCGTGTGGCCTTCGGCCTTCAGCATCGCGGCGACGGTGGACGAGTCCACCCCGCCGGACATGGCGACGGCAATTGTTTTGGTCTCTGGCATGGTCGCCTTTAACGTGCTTCGGTCGGCCCCGGTGTCCCTGACGGGGACCCCTATACCCCCCGGTATGAATCCGCTAAATTCCTCTCAGCAATGAACTTAGCCGAGGGGGTTCGCGCTAAATTCCTCTAAACATTGAACTTAGAGCCAAACTCCTCAAAGGAAAGGGCTTAACGGCGGCTTCCGCGAAATTGACTGCTCGCTGGGATGCCGCCTCTATTCCAGTGTATCGGATGGCGGGAAAGAGTACGCCAAAGCGGGCGCGGTGCGGGGCCCATTACGGGAAAAGCAGATCCCTCGACTCCACTCGAGCTTCCTAGCCGGTGACCGGTCGCGCCATTTGCGTCGCGAAGGTGCCGCAGCGAGGCGACAACTCGCGCAGACGTGCGACCGCGTCCGGCACCAGGCCAATGGCAAAGTCGACGTCGTCTTCCGTGGCCGAGCCATCGAGGCTGAAGCGCAGGCTGGCGCGCGCCCGGTTCGGCACCACGCCCATGGCAGTCAGCACGTGCGAGGGCTCCGTCGCGCCGGACATGCATGCCGATCCGCCCGAGACAGCCAAGCCCTTCAGGTCGAGCGCGATCACCAGCGCCTCGCCTTCCAGGTGGTCGAACCAGATGTTGGTGGTATTCGGCACGCGCAGGGTATCGCCGCCGTATACGCCGGCCTCCCGCACGCGTTCCAGCAGGCCGCGTTCCAGGCGGTCGCGCAGACCGGTCAGCCGTGCCGCCTTGTCACCGCGGAGCTCGGCGATCGCCATCTCGGCAGCCTTACCCAATCCCACGATGCCGGCCAGGTTTTCCGTACCCGCGCGACGCTTGCGCTCATGCGGGCCGCCGAACATCAGCGGTTCCATCTGCGTCCCGCGCCGCACGAAGAGCGCGCCCGTGCCCTGCGGCGCGTGCATCTTGTGCCCGGAGATGGTCAGCAGATCGCAGCCGATCCGCTGCACGTCGATGGGCAGTTTGCCGGCCGCCTGCACCGCATCCGTGTGGAAGTAGACGTCGGCTTCGGCTGCAATGCGCCCAATCTCTTCCACAGGCTGAACGGCGCCGATTTCATTGTTGGCCATCATCACGCTGATCAGCCGCGTCTCCGGCCGCAGCGCCCGGCGCACCTCTTCCGGATCGACGACGGCCGAGCCGGAGACCGGCAGAAAGGTCACGGCCATGCCGCGGTCGCGCAGCCGCTCGGCGGCGAGCAGCACCGCGTGGTGCTCGATGGACGTGGTGATGAGATGATCGCCCGGCCGCATCAGCCCGAACAGGGCGAAGTTGTCGCCCTCCGTGCCGCCGCTGGTAAAGACCACCTCGGCCTCGCGGCAATTGAATAGCTGCGCTACCTGCTCGCGTGCATGTTCTACCGCCGCCCGCGCGCGCTGTCCATAGAAGTGGATGGAGGAAGCGTTGCCAAACTGCTCCGTGAAATAGGGACGCATGGCCGCAAACACTTCCGGAGCAAGAGGCGTGGTGGCATTCGCGTCCATGTAGACCCGACGCATGACTCTCCATGGTACGCCCCGATGGGCGCGCTGATCGTTCAGTGAGGGAAGCAACCGGGTCTCAGGATCGAGAGCAGGGAAGCGCTACGGAACCCACGACTACGGGATGTCGACGATCTCTTCGCAACTGCCGTAGGAGTTATCGCGCAGGCCCGGGGCGCCGGCGGTGTGCGTCAGCCGGTAGAACTTCTGCGGCGCGTTGCGGTCCCGGGGATTGTGAATATGGACGATCCGTTTGGCCATGTCCCGGCCCATTTTGTTGTAGCAGTAGTACTTCGTTCCGATATAGCCGCCCTGCAGCGCCTTCTTGTTGGTAATTCCATGCACGCCATAGCTCAGGTCGTAGTTGAAGAGGGCTTCATGCAGATATTCGGAGACGGGATATCCAGCGGCGTCCTTCTCGCCGTTCTTGAGGGCCAGAACCAGGTCCCTGTTGATGGATCCAATCTCGTTCAGCTTCACCGTAGCGGGCATCGTTCCTCTCCTTGGGGGTACGGGGGGTGTACAGAGGGTGTACAGGGCAGTCTACGAAAGCGCCTCCGCGGAGGGCAATCGGGAAAGTGGATGACGATCACCGTAGTGTGGTGCAGATTGGATGAAAAAAAAAGCAGGTCCTTCGACTGCGCAGGCCAAAAGCCGGCCTGCTCCGCTCAGGATGACACACTGCACTACTACCCCCATCGCACAACTTACATTCGCATACCTTACATTTCCCAACGAAATAGGCTAGGCTTGCTCCGGCGCGAAAGCGCATGGGGGGTACGTGATGAAGATGCAATGGATGGCAGGTGTGGCGCTCTGCGCGGCCATGTGTGTGCCAGCGGTGGTTGCACAATCGATGCCCGGCATGACGGGCGCTCAGCAGAAGACCGGTGCGATGGCCGGAATGGGCGATCAGACCCCGCCGGCGCAGGTCTACGGCAAACTTTCGAGCCGGCTCTTCGAAGAGGTGACCGGTGCAATTGAGGCGATGCCGGAAGACAAGTTCAACTACGCGCCTCCGGGCAGCGGCTTCTCCGGGGTGCGCAGCTTTGCCGATCAGGTCAAACACCTCACCGGCGCGAACTACCTGTTCTTCTCCGGGTTCGGCGTGCAGGGCGGGATGGATGATGCCAAGCTCAAAGGACTCAAGAGCAAGTCGGAGATTGTGGCGGCGTGGAAGGATTCCGTCGCGTATGCGCAGAAGAGCATCGACACCATAACGGCTCAGAATGCATTTGGGCCGGTGACCGCCGGTTCGATGAAGGGAACGCGGGTAGGGATGGCGAGCTTCTGCCTGGCGCACGCGATGGATCATTACGGGCAGATGGTGGAGTATCTGCGCATGAACAACATTGTTCCACCGGCGAGCAGGAAGACCACGTAGCAGATTGCTCGTACAGATTGACGGATGCGCGCGAAGGCGCGTGACGCAATCAGCGGCAGGCCCACGGGGCAGGCTCCTTGCGCTGCGTAGGCAGCGGAGGACGCCGGCCCTGCCGGGCGCCATGCAGTGTCCCGAGGGAATTACCGGCTCTGGATCGGCGTGTACGTCGCCGGATACTCCGGGCCGATGTAATCGGCGCGCGGGCGGATGAGGCGATTGTCGTCGTGTTGCTCGATGACGTGCGCAGCCCAGCCGGC
This sequence comes from uncultured Acidobacteriaceae bacterium, assembly GCA_963830635.1. Classification (GTDB taxonomy): domain Bacteria; phylum Acidobacteriota; class Terriglobia; order Terriglobales; family Acidobacteriaceae; genus CAWHMN01. The sequence continues at coordinate 325,842 of CAWHMN010000001.1, forward strand.
GATGCGGCTGAGGGCAAAGATCGGCGTGAACAGATCGAGATCGATACCCAGCGTGGTGTAGGTGGACGCCGAATAGAAATCGACGTTCGCGTTCAGCTTCTTCTCCGCCAGGATGTACTGCTCAATCTGGCGGGACATGTCAAACCACTTGGGATTCTTCGAGGAGCGGCCCAACGCTTCGCTCATCTTGCGCAGGTGGGTGGCACGCGGATCTTCGGTGCGGTAGACGCGATGCCCGAAGCCGGAGATCTTCTTCTTATCCGCCAACAGCTTCTTTACATGCGCGACCGGATCTTCTCCCGCCTTGTCAATGGCGAAGAGCATGCGCATCACGGCCTCATTCGCGCCGCCGTGCAGCGGTCCCTTGAGCGCGCCGATTGCACCGGTGATGGCGGAGTGGATGTCAGAGAGCGTGGCCGCGATCACGCGCGCGGCGAAGGTCGAGGCATTGAGCTCGTGGTCCGCGTGCAGAATGAGCGCGACGTCCAGGGTGCGCGTCGCCGTGTCGGAGGGCTTCTCACCGGTCAGCATCCACAGGAAGTTGCCGGCATGGGACAGGGATGTATCGGCTTCGACGAGCTCCCGGCCCTTGCGAATGCGATCGTAGAGCGCGACCAGCATGGCAATCTGCGAGGTCAGCCGGTAGCTCTTGCGCACGTTGGCGTCGTGGGTGTTGTCCTTCTCGTCCGGATCATAGAAGCTGAGCGCCGAGACCGCGGTACGCAACACCTCCATGGGGGTGGCGGTCCGGGGGAACGAACGGAGCATCTCGACGATCTTCGGATCGAGGGTACGCGCCGCCGCCAGTTCCTGGCGGAAGGCGTCGAGTTCGGCGCGATTGGGCAGCCGGCCATTCCAGAGCAGGAAGGTGGTCTCCTCGAAGTTAGAACGCTCGGCCAGTTCGTGGATGTCGATTCCGCGATACGCCAGCACCCCGGCATCTCCGTCGATGTAGCAAATACCGGAGTTTGCCGCAACGATGCCTTCCAGACCCTTGGTCGCAACCGCGGTTGCCATACGTGTACTCTCCTCGCTCGGGTTAGAACCTTATGGGATGCCGCCTGGCGCCAGATGGACTTTAACGAAGGTATGCCTGGCACACTGTTTCGCGGATGCCCGAACATGCAGTTATAGCGCAGCGGAGAAGAGCTTGTCACATGGCTGCGGCACGTGTCCGCGATCCGGGGCAAAGGCGTCGAGCGCCACCTGGGGCGGTTCGCCCGCAATCAGGGCGGCGACCACATCGGCTGTCGCGGGCGCCAGCAGGATGCCGTTGCGGAAGTGCCCGGCGGCGATGAAGCACCGCGCCGGCGTCCTGGCCGTGTGGTCTGCGATGCGGTCAGGACCGTCGGCGCCGCAGCTCGCCGACGCGGGAGGCGAGGCCCCGAGCAAGGGCAGGCCGTCGCCCGTCCCGGGGCGCAGGCCCGCCCATCGCTCCACAATGGGCGCGCCGCGGAGCGCCGGCCACAACACGGCGGCCCTGGCGAGCAGGGCATCCAGCACTTCAGGGAAGACCTGCTTGTCGAAGCCGGCCTCTTCCACGGTGGCGCCGACGACCACGCGTCCATCGCCACGTGGAACCAGGTAGACGTCCTTCGAGCGGATGACGGACGTGAGGCCTGGAGCCTGCGGCGGCATGCGCACTACTGCCATCTGGCCTTTGCGCGGGGCAATCGCTGTCCCGGCGTGATGGGGGTCGGGGTTGCGGGGGTTATGGTCGAGCGCGCCGGCCCATGCGCCCATCGCGTTCAGGTAGAAGCCAGCGTCGATTGGGCCAATCGCGGTCGCAACCCGCACGCCGTCGCTGGTGGCCGAGACCGCATGGACGGCGGTCCGGGTCCGTATGTCGATTCCCGCCGTCCGGACGGCAAGGGGCATGGCGAGGCACAGGTCCCGCGGGTCCAGACTGCGTTCCGGGAGCAGGAGGAAGGAATGGCCGCCGCTCGCGAGTCCGGGGAGATGATTCTCGGCCTGGGCGGGCGAGAGCTGCCGGTGGCGCGTCGCGTCCGGAAGATGAGCGCCAGAGCGCTGCGGCGTGTCGATCTGCTGCAATGTCTGGTGAGTGCGATATGCGACGGAGGTTCCGGACAGCGCCGCGATGCGCTCCAGGAAGCCGTCATAGAGCGCGTGACTGTGCCGGGCGAGCGCCAGCAGGGCCGCGGGGTTCTCCGGATCATCCGCGGCCAGCATGCCCGCCGCGGCCCAGGATGCCTCCTGCATGGGCTCGCCACGCTCGAGGACGGTTACCTTTGCGCCGCGCCGCCGCAGCTCGAGCGCGCATGCCAGCCCGATGATCCCCGCACCCGCGATGACGACGTCCGTAGTCCCCACAGCACGATTGTAGCGAGGGCCGGGCATGGTAATGCCAGCCGCGAAACTAACGATGTGCCGGGAAAACGCGCAAATCCTTTGCCGCCGCGCAGATCTGGGGCTAGCCTTAGAGTGAACGGGCACTCAGCAGTCCGGTGCTGATACGGTAATCCCTGGCTATGCAATCGAGTGGCGCAAACCGGGTTCCCTCTCCCGACCCAGCTCCCAAGGCGGGGGCGGGCGCTAAACCGTCCGCGGGCGCAGCCGGCGCCAATGCGGGCGCAGGCGCCAAACCGTCTGCGGCCACGCCCGGCGCGAATGGGGGCACGCCGGCGTCGCAAGCGGAGAAGCGTCCGCACCCGCAGCCGATCTGGCCCGGCCCATACAAGAAAGAGCGTTCCCGGGCGAATCCGGTAACGGTGATGGTTTCGATCGCAGCGCTGCTGCTGGCGCTGGCCGGGCTCTACTGGATCTCGTCCATGCAGAACGATCTCGGCCGGCAAAGGGATTCCATTCTGAGCCTGGAGCAGGAGAACCAGAAGCTTGCTGCCCAGGCGGAGGAGACGGCCACGGATGCCCGCGCGGCCAACGAGGCATTGTTAGAGCAGCAAAGCCTGAAGCAGCCCGGGCAGCCCGCTTCCACGACTGCACAGCAGGGCGCCGGCTCGCCCGATGCGCTCAAAGATGCGCTCAAACCGGAGAGCAGCACCGGCCGGCCGCCAACATCGGACGCCGGGACCTCCTCGCTGCGGGCAGGCCATCCGGGGAAGAGAGCGGAACCGGAGGCCGTCGAGCCGTCCAGCGCCTATGAGCCCGTGGTGCACATCTATTCGCAGGCGCCTGCTCGGGCCCAAACACCTCCGGCTCAAACCTCTCGGGCCCAAGCGCCTCCGATGCAAGCGCCGCCTTCGGGTCAAGCGTCGGCGGGTCGGACGTCTCCGGTGCATAGCGGAACTTCCGTGGCCCCTTTAGCACCGCCGCGCACCCAGCCGGCTGCCGCCCCGCCGCAGCCGGGGGCCAATGCGCAGGCGCACTCCGCCGGTCCTGCCGGGTCGACGCAGCCTGCCGGCAGCCAAATGGCCGCGAACGGGGTCAGGACCGGATTGTTCGGGAACCCGGCACCGGTAGCTGCCAGGGATGTGCGGAGTACAGCGGCTGGAGCCACGGGTTCGGCGCCCACCTCCGGACCGCGGGATTACGCCATCAACATCGCGCATCCGGCGCCCAGCAGTAATCCTCTGGCGGAGAATATTCAGCGGGTGGCCGCACTGCAACGGCATACCTCGGTCCCGTTGACTGAATTTCACGTAGCCGCGGGCAGCTTGACCAGGCCCTTTCCGGATACCGGTATCGAGGCGAGAAAGCTGGACCCTAAGCACGGAACCTTCCGGCTACTGGTGGTCGGCAGCGACAGCCGCTCGGAACAGAAGGGCACGGTATTCGAGCCGATGCCGGTGGTGGACCAGAGCACGGGCAGGCATTACCGCCTGACCATCACGAACATCCAGAACAATCAGCTCTATGGCTATCTGAGCGAAGCGCGCTAACCGGTTGCGTGCTGTAGACCTACGGTATTAGACTTCGCCTCACTCCGAAGTCGGGCCTCACTTGCCCCGAGCAGCGCCCCCCACCTTGCCCGCCGCAGAATCCTTCCCCTAGCCAGCATGTCAAAAGGAGCTCGATGTGAAAATCGCACGCTTCACGCTTTTTGCCGTGTCCGCAGCGCTGGTCTTTTCGCCGGCGCTCTATGCATCGCAACAAAAGGTGGTTGTGAAGTCGCTGGGCGTAACCAGCCTCAGCCAGGCGCGTCAACGGGCGGCGACCTCGCAGTTTTCAACTGCCGGACGGCCCCATGAGGCATTACGGCCGACGCCGAAGCCGCATTTCCCCGCGGCAACTCAGGCATCTCCGAGCGAAGTCGACACCGGGCAAGCGGTGGAGTTTCCAGTAGTCGGCCCAGACAAGTGGGAGCGCGGCTTTACCGGGCTCACCTCCAACGATTCCAATGTGGCCAATGGCGGCGGCCTCAACGGCATTCTCGAACCACCGGACCAGGGTCTGGCGGCAAATAGCAGTCAGGTTTTTGAGATTATCAATCTTACATTTCGCATCTTCTCGACCAGTGGCAAGCCACAAACGGAGGCCCTCGGTATCGCGGCATTCTTTGGCGTTCTTCCCTCCAACAACGCCACCTCCACCAACAATCTCTCCGACCCTCGCGTCTTCTTCGATCCGCAATCCAGGCGGTTCTTTTTTGACATTCTCGAGTACCAAACCAGCAACACCACGGGCGACTTCCTGAGCTCGGAGGACCTGCTGGCGGTAAGTCAGACCAGCGACGCGACGGGCAACTACTACGTCTATTCGATCGACGCGTGCCCCACCAACGCGGCCTGCCTGGGAGACCAGCCGCTCATCGGCGTGAACGACGACGGCTTTTTCTTCTCCAATAACGACTTCACCGGCACGGGTGCAGGCTTTTTTGGAGCCCGGGTGGTCGCGCTCAACAAAGAAGCTCTCATCAACAACGACGCCACGGTGAACGGTATTGCCTACCTGCTGCCGCATGACTTCACGGTAGAGCCCGCATTGCCCGCGCCGGGCGCAGTCACCACCCCGAACAATGGCACGGAGTACTTTACTGAATCGCTGGACAACGGCCCCCCGGCGAACGGCAAGGCGCTGCGCATCTTTGCCATGACCAATACCGAGACCCTTGAGCACGCGGTCGTGGCTACACACCTGAGCGCGAGTAATTTTCCAACCGAGTCGTACTCACAACCTCTCCCCGCAAACCAGAAGGCCGGACCGCATCCCTTGGGACAAGGGCTGGGCGATCCTTTAGAGACGCTCAACACCGACGATGACCGCATGCTGCAGCTTTACTTTGCAAACGGCAAACTCTTTACCACTCTGGAGACCCGATTGAACGACCCGGATGACACCATTCTCCGCTCCGGCGCGGCGTGGTTCGTCATTGAGCCATACAGCACCGCCACGACGGTATCCGGTCACATTCTTCACCAGGGCTACATCGGGATTGCGAATGGATCCGTACTGTATCCCGCATTCGCGGCCAACAACTGGGGCGAGGGCATCATCGGCCTGAGCTTCAGCGGAACCAACTACTTCCCCAGCGCCGGGTACGTTCACTACAACAACGGAACGCTGGAGACCAGGATACACACCGCCGGAGCCGGACAGAGTCCCGAGGATGGCTTCAGCGGCTATAAGCAGTTTGGCGCTACCGGCACAGCGCGCTGGGGCGATTACTCGGCAGCGTTGATCTCACCCAGCGGGCACTTCTGGTTCGCGGCGGAATACATTCCCAACGACATTCTGTATCCGCGCACCGCCTACACGAATTGGGGAACATTCGTTTCCTACGTTCCATAACTTCATTCACGCGCGATAAAACGGAATGGGCGGCCTCGGCCGTCCATTCCTTTTTGCGCCTCCGATCGGCGCAGATCGTAAGCGCGGACCGACCGATGGGATCGCTCCTCAGGCATATAATCCCGTCGATGAGCAGCTCGCCTCCAGCGTATCGGGCGCACCGGTGCAGTTTTCATCCGGGCCGGGAGGGTCCATATCTGCGTCTCAGCACGGTCTCGGTCTTCGTCCGCGATCAGGACCGAAGCCTTCGCTTTTACGTCGACCAGCTTGGATTCCATCTGGCCTTTGATACCCGTCTCGCGTCCGGCGAACGCTGGCTGACGGTGACTCCTCCGGATGGCACGGCAAGTCTCGCACTGGTCGCTCCCGATCCAGCCTCAGAAGAATGCAGGCTCATCGGCCAGTGCACGCAGGTGGTCTTCCTCACGGAAGATCTGGACGCCACGTTCGAGGAATGGCGCAGGCGTGGGGTGCGCTTTCTCCATCCACCGCAGGCCGAGCCGTCGGGCGCGCTGTCGTCCACCTTCGAGGACGTGGATGGCAACTCGTTTACGCTTCTGAGCTTTCACGAACTCACGCGAGAACTGGAGGAGCAGCGCCAAGCGCATATCGCGCGGGCGGAATCTGAACATCGCGCCGCTCATGAACTGCAATCCGCGAGAGAGACACAGGCAAGGCTCTTCCCACAGACGCAGCCGAAGCTCGTGAGCCTGGACTACACGGGCGTGTGCATCCCTACCCGCGCGGTGGGCGGCGATTACTACGACTTCATCGATCTCGGCCGCGAGCGGCTGGGCCTGGTGACGGGCGACGTTGCCGGAAAGGGGACAGCCGCGGCTCTGTTGATGGCCAATCTGCAGGCTCACCTGCACAACCAGTGCGCTACCTACTGGAGCCGCCCCTTCACACCGTTCGCGCTGGAGCAGCCGCAGCGTTTCCTGATCTCAGTGAATAGGCTCTTCCGCGAGAACACTACCAACGACGCATACGCCACGCTCTTCTTCGCCGAGTACGATGACGCGAGCCGGCGGTTGCGCTATGCGAATTGCGGCCATCCTCCCGCGCTCATTCTGCGGCGCAATAACGAGCTGGAACGGCTCGCCTCCACGTCGATGGTCCTCGGCCTCTTCGAACCGTGGGAGTGCGTGGTTGAAGAACGGGAGCTGTTCCCAGGTGACACCCTGGCGCTCTATACCGATGGGGTAACGGAGTCCTTCAATGCCGAGGGCGAGGAATTCGGCGAAGAACGCCTGATCGACGCGCTGCGGCGCCGGCGGGAGCTGCCTGCAAGGGCGCTGCTCACGTCGGTTGTGGAGGATCTCCGCCAGTTCAGTCCTCACGAACAGCACGATGACATCACGCTGGTGGTTGCTCAGTGCAGGGGAGATTAGCCCCGCCCCGCGTGCAGCGTTAGCTGGGCGGCGCGCGCATGGTGAGCTCCCGCGCGTTGGCGAAGGAGACGGTGACCGTCATGGACTTGCGGTTGCTCCATTGCGCGGGATCAAGCGGATAGTTGAACACCAGCAGGCCGTCAATCGAGTCGCCGGGCTGGATGGTCACATCACGGCGGAAGGGATCCATGCGGATGGGCGCAAGCTGCGGGTAGGCAGCGAAGACCCGCTCGAAGTCGGTATCGCTGGCGGCCAGACTTCGCCGCATCTCGCCGTTGGGCAGCGTCAGGGTCGCCCAGGCATCGTCGACGGTGATCGGCTCCTTGCTCTGGTTGTGGACGCGCACATGGGCGAGCACCAGTAACTGATCGTAGACTTCATCCTCGCCGGCCATGCCGGGAGCGCCGTCCACTTTGCCGTGGATGGTGGTATGGACGGGAAAGACCGAGATGCGGGCCACATCGCCGGCGGCCGCGGGCGGCTTTTGTCCCAGCAGGACATAGGCAGCGATGGCTGCGCATACCACCAGCGCTGCCAGTACAACGCGAACGGCGAGCCGGCCCAGGCTCCGCGGCGGATCGATCTGCGCCAGCCTTGGCCCAGCGTCATCCCCGGTGTTATCGACCTGCGGAAGATTGGACGAAGTCGTCACGTTATCTGGCATTCTACCTGCGTTGGGCTCTGGCATTATCTACATTGCTCGGATTATGGTGAACTGCTCTCTCCAGCAGGGTACGAGAGCGTCGTTAACTCTCGATGCATTCTCCGGGGCCGATGGTTCCCAAGGCGCCAATGCTAGGATGCGAGGTGTGCCTGACGACAGTCCGAGTGTGCAGCGTGGAGGGAACGGCGGAGTGCGCCAGCGTTCTCTGCGGCTGGCCTACTTCGTCAGCCATCCCATCCAGTACCAGTCCCCGCTGCTACGCCGGATCGCGCAGGAACCGGATATCGATCTTCAGGTCTTCTTTTCGAGCGACCACACGGTGCACGGCTACGTAGACGAGGGCTTCGGGGTAAAGGTCGCATGGGATGTTCCGCTGCTGGAGGGATATCGCTCGGAATTCCTGCCGCGGCTGCGGGAGGCGGGGGACGAGCCCGGATTTGCCCGGCCGCTCAACCGGGGCATTGCGCGCCGGCTGGAGCAGGGCGGCTTTGATGCTGTGTGGACCCACGGCTACAGCACCGCCAACACCCTGCAGGCTATTTTTGCCGCAAGCCTGAACCGCATCCCGGTCCTGCTGCGCGCCGAATCGACGCTGCACGATCGTCCGCGCAGCCGCTCCCGGCTGCTGCTGAAGGAGGCTTTCTTTCGCGGGTTGCGGCGCCATGTGGCGGCCGTGCTGGCGATTGGGCAGGCAAATGCCCGCTACTGGCGCCGTTACATGGGCGAGACGGTCCCCATCTTTCAGATGCCGTATGCCGTTGACAACGCCTTCTTCCAACGAAAGGCGCTGGAGGCAGCGGGTGAACGCGAGACCTTACGGGGTGAACTGGGGATGGAGCCGGGAAGGCCGGTGGTCCTCTTCGCCTCGAAACTGCAGGGGCGCAAACGCTGCGCGGACCTTGTGGCGGCCCACCGCATGGTGGTCGAGAGGGGATCGGCCTGCCGCCCGTATCTGCTCGTGGTGGGCGATGGGGAGGAGCGGCAGCGGCTGGAGCAGGCGGTAGCGGCCGATCCGGAGGTGCATTCGCTGGTCCGCTTCCTGGGATTTCGCAATCAGACGGAACTGCCGCGCTTCTTCGATCTGTGCGACGTGTTCGTGCTGCCCTCCGTGCACGAGCCCTGGGGACTGGTGGTGAACGAGGCGATGAACGCGGGCCGGGCGGTGATCGCGAGCACGGACGTGGGCTGCCAGGAGGACCTGGTGCGCGACGGCGTCAATGGCGCGGTCTTCCCGGCGGGGGATGTGCCGGCCCTGGCCGACGCTATCGAACGCGTGCTGGCGTCGCCGGAAACGGCGGCGCGGATGGGCGAGGAGGGCCGGCGCCTGGTGGCCGCGTACAGCTTCGAACGAGACATCGTCGGCCTTCGCCAGGCACTGGCCGCCTGCGTGCCGGGATTCGCTGCATGAGCCTGCCTATGGTCTCAGTCCTTATCCTGACGCGGAACGAAGAACAGGACCTTCCCGGATGCCTCGACACGGTCTCCTGGTCGGACGACGTGCACGTCTTCGACTCCTATAGCAACGACCGCACCGTAGAGATTGCGACAGCGTGGGGGGCGAAGGTGGTGCAGCGCGCCTTCGACAGCTACTCCAGCCACCGCAATGCCGCCTTCGCCAGGCTGCGCTTCCGCCATCCCTGGGTGCTGCTGCTGGATGCGGACGAGCGGGTGACTCCGGCGCTGGCCGCGGCTATTGAGCGGGCCGCCGTGGAAGATGATCCGGCGGTGGCCGCGTATCGCGTGCGCCGCCGGGATTTCCTGTGGGGCACCTGGCTGCGCCATGCGCAGATCTCCCCCTTTTACATCCGGCTGGTGCGGCCGGAACTGGCGCGCTATACCCGCGAAATCAATGAGGTGCTGGAGATCGCCGGTGAGGTGGGCGAGTTGGAGGGCACGCTGGACCACTATCCCTTCTCGAAGGGCATCGCGCACTGGCTGCGCAAGCACAATCGGTACTCCACCATGGAAGCGGAGTTGATTGCGGGCGGTGGCGGCCTGCGACAGCCGTCACTCAAGCTGGCTCTGCGCAGCCGGGACTTTCATGAGCGCCGGCTGCACCAGAAGGCGCTCTTCTACCGTTTACCGGGCCGGCCGCTGCTGAAATGGCTCTATATGGTCGTGGCGCGCGGGGCTTTTCTGGACGGGCGTGCGGGGATGACCTATGCGACGCTGCAATCCTTCTACGAGTACATGATCGTGCTCAAGACCCGAGAGCTGCGGTTGCGGCAACCTTCGTAGCAGGCGCTGCCGAGCCGGCTTTTGACGCCCGCCGCGGGGCATGGCAAGGACGGCACCACCCGCTTGGAGGCCGCTCCTGCGTAGGGTAGTATCGGAAGCAACAGCAATCCATTCCACCGGGGTACCGGGTCGCTTTCGCGCACAGGGCCCATCGTTATCGAAGGTACATCCGGGCATGACACGTGCGTGGTATGGGCAGCAGGCGGCGCTTCATTTCCATTGGAATGGTGGAAGTGCGGCGAACGTAGCACTAAGGGACAGAAGTAGCCGGGAGTGTGCCGACGGGACGGTCCGCACCCCGGAATCGATGTGGGATGCCGGACATGGCTGACGGTTCGCAGTATTCGCCGCCTCTGAGTATTGAGACAGACTCGCCGCTGCCGATTCGCTCGGCGCAGGATGGACTCTCGCTGTCCGATGTGAGCCGGGTCGTTCTTAAGTGGAAATGGCTGATCCTGGGGCTGGTGGTGGTTTCCGTTTTTCTGGGATATCTCTACTCCCGCAGCCGGGTGCGGCTCTATGAAGCTACCGCCACCGTCGATCTCAATCCTTCCCAGACCAACATGGGTCTGAGTGATCTGATCGAGCAGAGCCTGTCCTCGGAGGATGTTCGTCTGCCGACCGAGGTCGTCAGAATGCAGAGCAATCTGGTGGTCTTCGGGACCATCCGGCGGCTTGCGCTCGAGCACAAAGGTCCGTTTCCCCACGCCTTCGACAATCTGCCGGCCAATGCGGGCATGGACTCGTTCCCGGCCCCGGTGCTGGAGGGCATGATCGGCCAGGTACGGGGTTCGCTCAGGATCGGTGTCGAGACCGGGACCGACATCATCGATCTCACCTACCGCGATACATCGCCTGAAGTGGCGCGGGACGTCGTCAACACGATCGTCGAGGTCTATCTGGAGCGCAGTCTGGATGACCACATGCAGGGCACGGGACGGGTCACCCGCTGGCTCTCCGATGAAATGGAGGAGTTGCGCCGGGATGCGGACAAGGCGCAGGCGCGACTGGCCGATTATCAGAAGGCGCACAGCATCATCGGCGGCACGCAGACGGACAGCCTTGTCGTGGACCGGCTGAGGACGGAGAACAGCCAGATCGCCGCCGCCCAGGCGGAACGGATCGTGCGCGAAGCCAAGCTACGACTTGCGCAATCCTCCGACCCGGACATGGTCGCTTCGGTCGCGCCCAGCGGCACGTTGATGTCCCTGCATGCCCAGCAGATGGCTCTACAGGCGCAGTATGACCAGCTCACCACGAAATACGGCGTCGGCTACCCACGTGTTCGTCAACTGAAGGAGCAACTGACGGCTCTGCAGGCGCAGATCAACACGGAGATGGGGAACGTACAGCAGCGCATCCGCAATGAGTATCAGACCTCCACGCATACGCTGCAGTTGCTGCAAGACCAGTTGGAGAGCGAGATGCAGGGCGCCTACAAGCTGAACGAGAGCGCGGCGCAGTACGCTCTTCTTCGCCAGGACGCCGCCTCCAGCCGCACGCTTTACGACCAGTTGCAATTGAAGCTGAAGGAGTCCAACCTGGCCTCCGGTCTCAACACTGCGTCCGTGAACGTGATCGACGAAGCCATGCTGCCGCTCGCGCCGGTCACACCGAACACCCGCATGAACCTGGGCGTGGCCGGGGGCATGGGGCTGATGCTGGGACTGTTGCTGGCCTTCGTTCTGGACTCGCTGGACGATACCCTGCGGACCACCGACGATGTCGAAGCCTTCTCCGGCATGCTCTCGATCGGGGCCATTCCACATTTCCAGTCGGCCGCCAGGAAGACCGCTGCCGGTATGGCGGGCGGGGAAGAGCTGCAGGAGCGCGGCCGCCTGATTTCGCTCTCCGCGCCGGCATCGCCGACCGCCGAGGCGTATCGCGCGCTGCGCTCCTCGATTCTTTTGAGCGCCATCGACAATCCGCTGAAGACCCTGGTGATGACCAGCGCCTTCATGTCCGAGGGCAAATCCACGCTCTCCGCCAATATCGCCGTGATGCTGGCGCAGCGCGGCGAACGCGTCCTCATCGTGGATGCGGACCTGCGCCGCAGCACGCTGCATCTGCTCTTCGGTATCAAGCGCCCCACCCAGGGCCTGACCAATCTGTTAAGCCGGCAGAGCGATGACTCCGTGTATCTGCAACCGGTCGAGGAGCTGCCGACGCTCACCTATCTGCCCTCCGGCGTGGTGCCGCCCAATCCGGCGGAGCTGCTTGCGTCGCAGCGCATGGCCGAGATGATGCGCAACTGGGCGGAGGAGTACGACCGCGTCATCATCGACACGGCGCCGGTGCTGGCTGTCTCCGATTCGCTGGCGCTTGCTGCGCGGGCCGATTCCGTACTGCTGGTGGTGCGGGCGGGGGTTACGCGCAAGAAGGCGCTGCTGCGCACCCGCGAATTGCTGCGCCGCGTGAATGCACACCTGCTCGGCGCGGTGGTCAACGACATCAACCTGCGCAAAGACAGCTACTACAACTACAGCGGGCCCTATACCTACGGCTATGGCTACACGGGCGAAGCGCAGCCGGAAGAGGCGAAGCACTAAGGTGAGGATCAAGTTCTGCGTTCCTGCGATTCTCGCGGCTTCTCTGCTTCTGGCGATCGGGACCAGCCCGCTTGCGGCGCAGTCCATGGGTCAGCCTCTGGGCGGCTATGGGCAGACCCTCCCGCCAAATCCGGGGCAGAACGGCGATTCCTCGTTAGGCCAGAGCGTGGGGCAGGGTGTCGGACAGAGTGTGGGGCAATCGCAGGGCGTGCAGCAGAACGCCAATCCCAACCTGGGCCAGCCCGGAGCCGGGTATCCCATGGGCAATCCGATCAGCCAGCAGTTCGCCACCGGCATGGATATTCCGCAGGCGAGCGCAAATCCGCAGATCGCGGAGGGCGACCTGCTGGACGTGGTGGTCTTCGATACGCCGGAGCTTTCCGGCCGGTTTCGCGTCAACAATCTGGGCAACATCACGCTGCCGCTTGCGGGCTCGCTGCACGTCTCCGGGCTTACGGCTTTCGAAGCCAGCCAGGCGATCGCGGCAAAGTTCAAGCAGACACAGGTCCTGTTGCAGCCGCAGGTGTCGGTCTTCGTGAGCGAGTATGCGGTGCGCGGGGTCACCATCACCGGCGAGGTGCGCAGCTCCGGCATCTTTCCCCTCAATGGCCCGCGCAACCTGACCGATATTCTGGCTCAGGCGGGTGGTCTGGGCGAGGCGGCTTCAAAGACGGTGAGCATTGTGCATCGCAATGACCCCGCACACATCATCACCGTGAAGCTCAACGTGGGGCCGCAGACGCCGGCCTCCATCGCCGCCGCGAACATTGCGATTCTGCCCGGGGACACCATTTACGTGGCGCGCTCGGGCGTGGTGTATGTGGTTGGCGACCTGAACCGTCCCGGCGGATACCAGGTGGAGCACAACAACCGGCTGACATTGCTCGAAGCCGTCGCCCTGGCCGGCGGACCGACGCAAACCTCGAAGCTCTCGGATGCGCGCCTGATCCGCCGTTCCGACACCGGGCGGGAAGAGTTGAAGGTAGACCTGAAGAAGATTCTGTACGGCGGCGGCCCGGATATGCTGCTGGCCGATGGCGACATCCTGTACGTTCCCATCAGCCAGCGCAAGGTCTTTACGCAACGCGGCATCGATGCCGCCATCAACGCCGCATCCGCCTTCGCGCTCTACCGGTTGAGCACCAGCCCTTAGGCCAAGTCGAGGCGACCGGCAGTGTCGCCCGGGGCTTCGCGACCGCTGCCGGCCGGGCACACCGTATTCCATACACAGGACCGAACGACAGCTATGCGAATTCTTCTCTTCGGCAGTAACGGCCAGGTTGGCGCCGCATTTCGCGGGCTCCGCCTGCGCACGGGCGATCAATTGGTCGCCGTAGGACGAGAGCAGTGCGATCTCGCCGACGCCGCGGCCATTCGCCGGACGATTCGCGAGGCAGCGCCGGAGGTCATTGTGAACGCGGCCGCCTACACCGCGGTGGACCGCGCGGAGAGCGATCGAGACCTGTGCTTCGCCATTAATGCCGACGCGCCGTCCACGATGGCGGAAGAGGCCGCAACCAGCGAAGCGACACTGGTGCACTACTCCACGGATTATGTCTTCGACGGATCCAAGGCCTCGCCGTGGCAGGAAGACGATCCAACCGGGCCGCTGAACGTGTACGGCGCCTCCAAGCTGGCGGGGGAGCAGCGCATCGCGGCCTCCGGCGCCCGCTATGCCATCTTCCGCACCAGTTGGGTATATAGCAACCACGGCAGTAACTTTTTGAAGTCCATGCTGCGGCTGGGAGCGGAGCGGCCCGAGCTGCGCATTGTGGACGACCAGCGGGGAGCGCCCACCTCGGCAAAGGCGATCGCTGAGGCCACCGTACGCATTCTCGGCGGCGGTGCTGCGCTGCCCACGGGCATCTACCACATGACCGCCGGGGGCGCGACCACCTGGTGCGGCTTCGCGCGCGCGATCTTTGCTGGAGCGGGAATGACAGCGCAGCCCAGAGTCACGGCGATCGCGTCGAGCGAGTATCCGACTCCGGCGCGGCGTCCGGCGAACTCGGTGTTATCGAACGACAAATTTGAGCACACCTTTCGCTTCCGTCTGCCCGAGTGGCAGCAGCAACTGGACGAGGTGCTGGCCGAACGAGCGGGCACGGGCGCAGCCGCACACGTGACGGCCACTGAAGACCGGCCGGGCCAGGCCGCGATGACGGGAGGGAACTGACTAGCGTGGAGATGACCAGCACGACACTCGAAGGTGTGGCGATTCTTGAACCGCGTGTCTTCCGCGACAGCCGGGGCTTCTTTCTCGAGAGCTATAACCAGCGCACCTTCGCCGGACTCGGACTGCCGACCGGGTTTGTGCAGGACAACCACTCGCGGTCGGAGCGGGGCGTACTGCGCGGCATTCACTACCAACTGGTGCAGCCGCAGGGCAAACTGGTGCGTGCGGTGCGGGGAGAGATATTCGATGTGGCCGTCGATCTTCGCCGTTCTTCGCCGCAGTTCGGCCGCTGGACGGGTGTTCGTCTGAGCGAAGAGAACCATCGCATGCTCTGGATACCGGCGGGGTTTGGCCACGGCTTCCTGGTGCTCTCGGAGGTTGCTGAGGTGCTCTACAAGGCGACGAATTTCTATGCGCCGCAGAGCGAGCGCAGTGTGCTGTGGAACGATCCGGAGATCGGCATCGAATGGCCCGATCTGGAAACGTTCGAAAATGGGCCGTCGCTCTCCGCGAAGGACCTGGCAGGCAAGCGGCTGGCCGAGGCCGAGACCTTTGACTGAGATAAAATTGCCGGACCGCGGGCGCGATTTCGCGGCAGTATTCGCAACTGGAACGAGAGCAGAAAGAGAGTGGGCATGGCAGGCAGTATCTTAGGCCGGGAGATCCTGGTCACTGGCGGCGCGGGGTTCATCGGCGCGAATTTCGTATTGCAGCGCGTGGCCGCGGGCGATCGCGTGATCAACCTGGACAAGCTGACCTACGCGGGAAACCTGCAGAGCCTGCTGTCGCTCGAGGACGAGGAGCGTCACCAGTTCGTACACGGCGGCATTGAGGATGGCGCCCTGGTATCGCAGTTGCTGGCCAGGCATCAGCCTACTGCGGTGGTGCACTTCGCGGCGGAGAGCCACGTCGATCGATCGATCCTCGGCCCTGAAGACTTCGTGATGACCAATGTGGTGGGAACCTTTCGCCTGCTGGAGGCGGCGCTCGGCTACTGGCGGTCGCTCGATGGCCCGCGCCGCGAGAGCTTCCGCTTCCTGCATGTCTCTACCGACGAGGTCTACGGGTCACTGAGCAAGACCGATCCCGCCTTCGAGGAGACGACCGGGTACAGCCCCAACAGTCCGTACTCCGCCTCGAAGGCAGCGAGCGATCACCTGGTACGCGCCTACCACCACACCTACGGGCTGCCCACGCTCACCACCAACTGCTCCAACAACTACGGCCCGCTGCAGTTTCCGGAGAAGCTGATCCCGCTGATGATCCTGAACGCGCTCGCGGGCAAACCGCTGCCGGTGTACGGCGATGGCCTGAACGTTCGTGACTGGCTCTACGTTGGCGATCACTGCGAGGCTATCCAAACGGTGCTGGCGGGCGGTCGCGTGGGGGAGACCTACAACGTGGGCGGATTGAACGAGATGTCGAACATCGACGTGGTGTCCGCCATCTGCGAGATCATGGACGAGCTCCGTCCCGCCGGACGCCCGCATGGCCGCCTGATCACCTACGTCAAAGATCGCCCGGGCCACGACCGCCGCTACGCCATCAACTGCAGCAAGCTCCAGCGCGAGCTGGGATGGCAGCCGCGGGAGAGCTTCGCTACCGGCATCCGCAAGACGGTCGAGTGGTATCTCGGACATCTGGATTGGACGGAGGCGATCACCAGCGGCGCATACCGGCAGTGGATGGACCTCAACTACGCCGCGCGGGAGGCTATGTGAGAGGGATCGTTCTGGCCGGGGGCACGGGTTCGCGTCTCTATCCGGTCACGCTCGCGGTCTCCAAGCAGCTTGTTCCCATCTATGACAAGCCCATGATCTACTTTCCCCTCACCACGCTGATGCTGGCGGGCATCCGCGAGATCCTCATCATCTCTACGCCCGTGGACCTGCCGCGCTTCCGCGATCTGCTGGGCGATGGGCGGCGCTGGGGTCTGGAACTCTCCTATGCCGAGCAGCCCAAGCCGGAGGGACTGGCACAAGCCTTCCTGATCGGGGAGGCATTCGCCGGGAACGAGCCCTGCGCGCTGGTGCTGGGGGACAATATCTTTTATGGGCACGAGATGGCCTCCATGGTGCAGGAGGCGGCTTCCATTCGCGACGGCGCCGTAGTCTTCGCGTATCCGGTGCAGAACCCGGAGGCATACGGTGTGGTGGAGTTCGACGGGAACGGCGACGCCATCAGCCTGGAAGAGAAGCCCGAGCGGCCGAAGTCCCGCTACGCCGTCACCGGGCTTTACTTCTACGACGGCCGAGTGGTGGAATACGCCAAAGGGTTGGCGCCCTCGCGTCGTGGAGAGCTGGAGATTACCGACCTGAACCGCCTCTACCTGGAACAGCGGAAGCTCAGGGTAGTGTCCATGGGCCGGGGCATGGCCTGGCTCGATACCGGTACCCATGATTCCATGCTGGACGCCTCTATGTTCATCGCCACCCTGGAAAAGCGGCAGGGGCTGAAGATCGCCTGTCCGGAAGAGATCGCGTACCGGATGGGGTACATCTCAGCCCGGCAGTTGGAGGGGTTGGCGGAGCCACTGGTCAAGAGTGGTTACGGGTTGTATCTTCAGCAAATCCTGGCGGAATCGAAGAGCTATCCGGCGAAAGAGACGCTCGACTAAGCAACCTTTCGCGCGACCGGTGGCAAGCGCCGTTGCGCATCCAAGAATCGATACTATGAGTGACCGTCTCGAAGAGTTTCGGCAGTTGCACCAGTGGGAGGGCGCGGGTGTGCTCGGTGAGGAGCTGGTCCTGCAGCCCCAGGAGCGTCCGCGTCTCGATCTGGGGACCTATCGCAAAAATCACCGGCGTTCCGTACTGCTGAAGCGGGCCCTGTGGGAATGCGTGCAGATCGTCTTCGTGCCTCTGCGTCCGCGTGCACTCAGCGGTCTGCGCATCGCCCTGCTGCGCGCCTTCGGAGCCAGGATCGGTGAGCATGTGCTGATCTGCGGTGGAGTCCGGGTGCATGTGCCGTGGAACCTTGAGCTCGGCGATTATGCCGCGATCGGGGACAAGGTCGAAATCTATAATCTCGCGCCGGTGCGTATCGGGGCGCATGCCGTGGTCTCGCAGCGGGCGTATCTCTGCGCGTCCAGCCACGATTACACCCGCACGGATTTTCCCCTGTACTCGCTTCCCATCACCATCGGCGCCCAGGCGTGGGTTGCCTCCGGGGCTTTTGTTGCGCCGGGTATCACGATTGGCGAGGGAAGCGTGGTTGGCGCAAATTCCGTAGTCATCAAAGACATTCCCGAGTGGATGGTCGCGGCCGGCAATCCCTGCCGGCTCCTGAAGCCACGTGTGCTGCGCCGGGTTGACGCGCAGCCGGGCGACGACGACCGCTAGGCTATCCGCACCCCTGCCATGCCCGCACGAAGATCAAAGTGGCGCCCCATTCCGGTATGAAGATTCTGCTGATTGGGAACTATCCGGCGGACCGCCAGGAGAGCATGCAACGCTACGCCGATCTGCTCCTGCAGCAGCTTCGCGCGCGCGGTCATGCGGTCACGCTGCTTTCCCCGGCGGCGCTGTTCGGGCGTTTCGCCCGACGTCGATCGTCCCTGCACAAGTGGCTCGCCTACGTCGACAAGTTCCTTCTCTTCAAGTTGCGCCTGAAGCGTGCGGCACGCGCGGCCGATATCGTGCACATCTGCGATCACTCGAACGCCATGTACGTGAGGGCCATCCGGCACAAGCCGCATGTGGTCACCTGCCACGATATTCTCGCCATCCGCAGTGCTCTCGGGCATTTTCCTCAGAACCCGATCTCTCCATCCGGAAACGTCTTTCAGCGGCTGATCGTGCGCGGTCTTCGCAGCGCCACCTCGATTGTTTGCGTGTCCGACAAGACCCGCGACGATCTCGAACGATATCTCGATGTACCCCCGGAGCGGCTGCACGTGGTGCTCACGGCGCTGCACTGGCCCTACGCTCCGGCTCCTGCTGAGCGCGTTGCCGAGGTTTGTGCGGAGACCGGGATCGGCGCGGGCGCGCCTTATTTCTTACACGTGGGCGTGGGTCACTGGTACAAGAACAGATTCGGCGTGCTGCGCATATTCGCCGCGCTTCGCCGGCAACCGGAGTTCGCCAACTCATCGCTGGTGATGACCGGCGACGGGTGGCCGCCGGCTTATCGTGAGTTTCTTGAGGAACACGGCATCTATGCGGATGCGCACCTGGTGAAGCATGCGAGCAACGAGCGGCTGCAGGCGCTCTACACCGGTGCCCAGGCGCTCATCTTTCCGTCGCTCGAAGAAGGCTTTGGCTGGCCGATCCTGGAGGCGCAGGCATGCGGCTGTCCCGTGGCCGTTCCGAACCGCCCTCCGATGAACGCCACCGCCGGCCCTTCGGCGATCCTGATCGACGCTGACGACCCCGCCGCCGCGGCGGCCGCGATCGCCCGCGGTCTCGCCGACCGATCCGAACTCCAGCAGGCGGGCCTGCGCAATCTTGAGCGCTTTACCCCGGAACGCATGATCGCCGGGTATCTTCATCTCTACCGCGAAGAGATCGACAGACGGAGCGCAGACGAGGGTGGCCGAAGCCCTCGTTCCAACGTGCTCTGAACCGGCGCGAACGCTCAGTCCGCTTCCGCGTCCGGGGCGCCTGACGTATACTCCGTGCAGCAATTTACATCAGAGCTGAAGAGGAAGTTGAACGTGACAAGCGAGCCTGTGTCCATTGCCGTGGTTGGTTCCGGGTACGTCGGCCTGGTGGCTGCGGCGTGCTTCGCGGAGATCGGCCACACGGTGGTGTGCATCGATAATGACGAGCAGAAGGTAGCGATGCTGCGGGACGGCGGTGTGCCGATCCACGAGAATCTGCTTCCTGAATTGCTTGAACGGCACCGCAATGTGCGGCTCCACTTTGCCTCCGACCTTCGCTCCGCGGCCCAGAACGCCCAAGCCATCTTTGTGGCTGTCGGAACGCCACAGGGCGAATCCGGCAACGCCGATCTCTCCTATGTGGACGCTGTGGCCACGCAGATTGCCCAATCCATCGACGGCTACAAGGTGATCGTCGAGAAGAGTACCGTTCCGGTCTACACGAATGAGTGGATCCGCCGGGTGGTGGAGCGCAACGGCACGCCGCGCGGCCACTTCGACGTTGTCTCGAATCCGGAATTTCTGCGCGAGGGCACCGCTGTCGTCGATTTTCTGCACCCCGACCGCATTGTGGTGGGAGCGGATAATGCGCGCGCCGCCTCCGTTCTGCGCGCCATCTATCAGCCGCTGACCTCGGGCGAGTACTACAAGAGCGACAACGCTGTCATCGGGCGCCGCACCATCTCCGATCCGCCGCCGCTCCTGCTCACTTCGACCAAGGCGGCCGAACTCATCAAGCACGCGTCGAATGCCTTCCTGGCGATGAAGATCTCCTTCATCAATGCGGTGGCCAACGTGTGTGAGGCGGTGGATGCGAATGTCGAGGAGGTCTCCCGCGGGATGGGGCTGGATTCGCGCATCGGGTCGCAGTTTCTGCGCGCCGGCATCGGCTATGGCGGGTCCTGCTTCCCCAAGGATGTTGCCGCGTTCCGCTATGTGGCGGAACAGCTCAATGTGGATTTTGGCATTCTGGGCGAAGTGGAAAAGATCAACGAACAGCAGAAGCGGCGCTTCTTCAACAAGGTCCGCTCGGCGCTGTGGACCTTCCGGGGAAAGCGGCTCGCGGTGCTGGGCCTCTCGTTCAAGGGGGGAACCGACGACGTGCGCGAGTCCCCGGCCTTCGACATCATCAACATGCTGCTGGCTGAGGGCTGCTCTATCTCCGCATACGATCCGGCGGCATCGGCGAGGGCCCAGGCGGAGTTGCCGGCCGGCGCGCGTATGCGCTACGCCGCCGATCCCTACGCTGCGGCCGAGGATGCCGATGCGCTGCTGATTCTTAGCGATTGGCAGGACTTTGCCGAACTGGATCTGGACCGGCTGCACTACACGCTGCGTTATCCCATCGTGATCGATGGCCGCAATCTTTACGATCCGCAGGAGATGCTGGACAAGGGGTTTACCTATCTGAGCGTCGGCCGTCCCGCCATGTACCCGGCCCGCGACTCAACGGCGGCGCATCGCCTTCCGTGAAGACGATAGCCGCCGGCAGAAACTGGATTCAGGCTCAGGTGTGAAGGGACGGGCTACCAGCCGTCTTTAGATGTCCCGAGTAGATGTCCCGAGTAGATGTGCAGAGTGAATGCGGCTTTCGCCGCTGAAGGGCCGCTCATTGTGCCTTCTGTGAAACGCGTTCTCGTGACCGGAGCGGCCGGATTCCTGGGCTCGCATCTGGTGGACCGGCTGCTTGGCGAAGGCCACACGGTCCTGGGCGTCGACAACTTCGCGACCGGCCGTTCCTCGAATATCGATCACCTCCGCAACGAGCCGCGCTTCTCGTTGCTCGAACGGGATATCTGCGAGCCCTTTGACCCCGGCGCGGTCGCCTATGTCTTCAATCTGGCCTCACCGGCCAGTCCGGCGGACTACGCACGACTGGGGCCGGAGACGCTGCGCGTGGGCTCGTACGGTACGTGCAATACGCTGCAGATCGCCCGGACCCATGCCGCCGGCTACCTGCATGCCTCCACCTCGGAATGCTACGGCGATCCTGAAGTCCATCCGCAGGACGAGAGCTACTGGGGCAACGTGAATCCGGTTGGGCCGCGCTCAGTGTATGACGAGGCCAAGCGCTTTTCTGAGGCGACGGTGATGGCCTGGCACCGTTACTACGGGGTGAACACCCGGCTGGTCCGGATCTTTAACACCTACGGCCCGCGCCTGCAACCGAGCGACGGCCGCGTCATCTCGAATTTCATGATGCAGGCGCTTCGCGGCGAGGACCTCACGATCTACGGAGACGGAACGCAGACCCGCTCCTTCTGCTATGTCTCCGATCTTATTGAAGGCATCCTGCGCCTGAGCCGCAGTGAGGAGCATCTGCCGGTCAATATCGGCAATCCGATCGAGTGGACCATCACCGAATGTGCGCGGCAGGTGCTCGCGGTCACCGGCTCTTCGAGTAGAGTGGTCAGGCGGCCGTTGCCGGTGGACGACCCCACCCGCCGCCGGCCGGACATCACGCGCGCCCGAACGCTGCTGGGCTGGGAGCCTGTGATTGAGCTTCGGCAGGGTCTGGAGATGTCGCTCGATTATTTCAGGGAGGCGATCCAGCAACCGGTCCGGTGAGGGAGCAGGCCACGGGCGCCGGCAAGGGTTTCGCTCCTCCGGTGGGATCCTGCACATCTTGAACTCGGAGGTGCTTGGGCTTGGATGTGCACGGCGGTGGTGCAGTTTGGATCAAAGGAAAGACGCAGGTCCTTCGACTACGCAGGCCAAAAGCAGGCCTGCTTCGCTCAGGATGACAAACTGCACCACTACGGGCCTGTGGAATTGATCCGGAACTAGCGGGCCGTGCGGTATAAGAGTGGGGAAGGGGAACCAGCATGCAAATTGGAATGGTTGGATTGGGGCGCATGGGCGCGAATATGACCTTGCGGCTGATGGAGGCCGGACACAAGTGTGTTGTCTTTGACCTGAGCCAGGAGGCTGTACAGAAGCTGGGCGGCGAAGGCGCGACAGCATCGTCTTCCTTTCAGGATTTCGTCGGCAAGCTGCAACAGCCGCGGGTGGTATGGCTCATGGTGCCGGCGGGCGTGGTGGACGAGACGCTGGACAAGATCGAACCGTATCTACAGGCGAACGACATCGTGGTCGATGGCGGGAACTCCTATTACATCGACGACATCCGTCACTCCAAACGGCTGGCGGACAAGGGTATTCGTTTCATCGATTGCGGCGTGAGCGGGGGCGTGTGGGGCAAGGAACGCGGCTACTGCCTGATGATCGGCGGCCCGGATGAGGCGGTGAAGTACCTCGATCCCATCTTCAAGACGCTTGCTCCGGGCCGCGGTACGATCGACCGCACACCGGGCCGCGAGAAAGCTGCGGCCAGCACCGCCGAAGAGGGGTATCTGCACTGCGGACCCTCGGGCGCGGGCCACTTTGTGAAGATGGTGCACAACGGCATCGAGTACGGCCTGATGGCGGCCTATGCCGAAGGCATGAATGTGCTGAAGCAGGCGAACATCGGCAAGCGGCAGAAGCAGAAGTCCGATGCCGAGAACACGCCGCTGCGGAACCCCGAGCACTACCAGTACGATATCCCGTTGCCGGAGGTGGCCGAGGTGTGGCGCCGCGGGAGCGTGGTCTCGTCCTGGCTGCTCGACCTGACCGCAAAGGCGCTGCTCGAACAGCCGGATCTGGCCAGCTTCAGCGGGCGTGTCTCCGATTCGGGCGAGGGCCGCTGGACCATTCTGGCAGCCATCGATGAGGGCGTTCCGGTGGAGGTGCTCAGCTCCGCGCTCTACCAGCGCTTCTCCTCACGTGGCCTGGCGGATTTCTCCGACAAGCTGCTCTCCGCGATGCGCTTCCAGTTCGGCGGCCACGTGGAAGGAAAGGCCGAGAAGTAGCACTTGGGCCGCTACGGTCCCGCGGACGTCCTTTCGTACCGCGGGGCTGAAGCGGATGGAATGCGGCCGGCGCTTGCGCCGCTCTGTAACCTATGGTCTCCTCTGACGTCCTATGGGCCAGGAGAGAGGGCATGGCATGCAATCTACGATCATCAGGACTGTCGCTTGCGCTCGCGTTGGGAGTTCTGAGCGCGTTACCAGCCTCAGGCGCGGACAATCTCAAGCTGAACGCGCATCTTGACTACAACAGCGACAGCATCGACGGCCCGCTTATCACCGGAGAGGACATGCAGGCCGGCATCACGCCGGGCAAGCCGAACTACATCATCATCTACGGCGAAGGCTGCTTCAACTCCAAGAGACAGGCCCGCCGCACGGTACATCTCTACTACCGCTACCGCGATGGTGTTCACTTCGTGGTTATCGATCTCGATCGGCCCCAGTCTGCGGCCCAGCAGCAACTCGTGCAGAAGTACTATGGGGGCTCGATCCCCGATGTCATCGTGGTGGATCGGCAGGGAAGACCGCTCTACGATCAGGCGGGCGAGATCAGCGAAGACGATCTGAGCAAGCTCTTCGAACAGGCGTTGCGATAGCGACGCGAGTAACCAGAAGGCACGGCATAGCGGGAAGATGACGACGGCTGCGGAAGAACTGACCCTGATCGCCCGCATTCTGACCGGCGAGCAGGAGCTTTTCCATGACCTGATACGGCCATACGAGCGTCTCGCGTATCTAACCGCGGTGTCCGTCGTGAAGAATGATGCGGAAGCGGAAGATGTCTCCCAGGAAGCGGTCATCAAAGCATTCAGAGCGCTTGCCAGCTTTCGCGGTGAGGCCAGGTTCAGTAGCTGGCTGGTGTCGATTGTTCTGAACGAAGCGCGCGGCCGGCTGCGGAAGACGGGAAGGGTGCTGCTGGAGCCGCTGGAGGAGAGCAACGAAGAGAATGGGGACTTCACGCCGGCGCTCCTGGCGGACTGGCGCGAGATTCCCAGTGAAGCTTTGGAGAGGAAAGAACTGGCTGAGGCCATCGAGAGGGCAGTGCGGGATCTGCCGGTGATGTATCGCGAGGTATTCGTGCTTCGGGATCAGGAGCAGCTTAGCATTAGCGAGATCGCGCGGGTGCTGGGGGTGAGCACCGGACTCGCGAAGGTGCGGTTGCACCGGGCCCGCATGATGCTGCAGAAGCGGCTCGCACCATTTCTAAAGCAGGCGCTCTCGAGCAGCAAGGGCTGGCGGCGTGTGATGGGAGGCCAGCTTTGAGACTGAGTTGCAAACACGTCTGGCCCTACATCTCGGACTATATCGACGGCTCCGTCACGCCGGAGGAACGCCGGGCCATCGAGTTGCACCTAGAGCACTGTGAGATCTGCTCGGCGATCCTGGATTCGATGCACAACATCCTGGTGTTGACGGCCGACGATCGCGTTTTCAGCCTGCCGCTGGGCTACAGCAACCGTTTGCATTCCCGCATCCGCGAGGAATTGAAAAGGGCGGCTGAGATGCTTCCGGGGAGCGAGATTTCCGGCGAGCCAGGCTAAGGATGAGGGTGATGGATCATGGGGTGCGTGATCCACTCGGCAGCCAGGCACAGCACGGTCAGCACGGCGAGCCCGATCTGGATGCGCTCCGAACGTATCTTCTCCTTCGGCACGGGCTGAAGGCGCCACTGCGCCGCCGGGCGGGATCGTAGCCGCCGCAGTTGCCAGATCACGAAGAGATTGACGGCGGTTCCGACCAGAGCCAGCGCCATCATGGGTATGCGGATCGCGTCCTGGTGGAAGCCGCGCGGCGCGGCGTCGGTGCCGGCTGCAATGGCCAGCGAGCCCAGTCCGATCGCCACCCGGATGGCGCTGAACGCGATCACCGCCGGGCAAAGCGTCTGCAGGAGCGCGAAGAGAAAAGTTGAGATTCCCAAGTACTTAAGGCGGCTGTCTGTCAGGAGATCAGGGACCTTCATAGCAGTGAAAACCATTCTCCACCGGGGAGCCGCGACGGAGCTTGCCGGTAAAGCTGATCTTATCAACCTGCTGTGAGTGTCTGGCGGCGGACGCCTACTCCTGCTTCTTCAGCACCGCCTGCGCACGCTCGTCCTGCTCGATCTGTCCAACGAACTGCTGCAGCGCCGGATACTTGTCCGGCGCAAGCTCGAGTTCGCGGACGACGTACTCCCGCGAGTAATGGAGCGTATCGCCGTGCAGCTCGGTCTTGCTCTGGTAGGCGGCAAAGCCTGCATCGAGCTTCACCGGATCGGGCAGCTCGTCGACTGCGTATCCTGCCGGCAGTGTGACGTCGAACTCATCCTTTACCGTCTTGATTTCGCCGAGCTCGATGGGATAGTGACGTTCCTTGTGGTCCAGGAACATGGAATCGATGCCGAGCACGCGCGGACGCAGCAGCAGCAGGGAACCGCTCTGCCGCGCATAGAGGGGCACGGTCACGGCGTACTGCTGCACGAAGTCCTTGGTCAACGCGGTGACATTCTCGGCTTTGATACTGCCCAGCGTGAAGCTGCCCAGGTCTCGCCCGAGCATCCGCTGCATCTCCTCCCGCTGGTCCTTCTCGCTGCCCAGTTGATAGAGGCTGCGCCGGTAGGTCGCGATATCTCCCGACCGCCGCTCGGTCACATCGCCGCTCAGGCTGCCATCGCTGCTCAAGGCGAAGCGCCCGGTGCGCTCGACCGTATTCAGGTCCGGGCTCAACTTGGGCAGCGCGATCAATTGGCTGTCCTGGCCGTCGACGAGAATGCCGTAGCTGCCCTGCAGGTTCCATTCGAGCGAGCCGAAGGGCGTGTACTCCCAGGTGGGATCGAAGATCAGGAAGCGCTTGCCGCTCTTCGCCGTCACCACGCTGTGCAGCCGGTCGGAGTGGTATCCGGCGGGCAGTTCGATGGCTGCGATGGCATGGTTGCCGTCCACCGAAGGCGCATCCGGGGTCATGAAGCCGCGCTCCGTATCGACCAGCACCCAGGTGGAATGGATGCCGACGGATGACAGCATGGCCGCGAGCAGGGTGGCCTTGTCCTTGCAGTCGCCGGAGCGGCTGTGAAAGATATCCGCCGCGGCATGCGGCTGCCAGCCGCCTATGCCGATCTCGATGGCAACATAGCGGATGTTCTGCTGCACGTATTCGCCGATGGCCTGGGCCTTGTCGGTGAAATCCGTTTTGCCTGCGACCAGCTCGGCGGCTTTGGCTGCGAGCTCCGGCGAAGCCTGGGCCCGCTGCTGCGCGAGCTGTTGATACCACTCGCCGATGGCGCGCCAGTCCCCACTGACGCGCGGCCTGCCTCCGCCGAAGTAGCTGATGACCGCGCGCGCTTCCATGGCCTCGGCCGCCGGGGCGGCCGGAACATCGGTCAGATCCACCGCGGGTACATCGCGCAACTCCCACTGCGAGCGATTCCCCGAGCTTGACGGCTCGACCGGCGCATGGCGATGCCAGGAGGTCTTGAACTCCCAGGACGGCGGCAGTTGGAGAATGTAGCGCTCGTGAAGCTTGGGGATCGACTCCTGAATCTCCCAGGTGTCCTCGAACATGTACGGCCGCATCTTCTGCTCGTACTCGTAGGCGATCACGGCGTTGGGATCGCGGCCCGGGGCTTCGGCCACTTTGACGCGCTGGTCCTGGTACAGGATGCCCCATGCGGCGGTGCCCGTCTCGGCGATGTCCTTGTCCTTGAGCGCGTACTCGTGGCCGTCCGGCCCAATGCTCCACACGTGCAGATAATTCACCCGGCTGTCGGCGTTGAAGGGCACTCCGATCTCGCCGTAGCTGCGCCCCTGCGGCCGCAGGATCTTGATCACGCGCCGGACGTGCTCGACCGCTTTGCCATCCGGCTCGACGGTCAGCGTGGTTTCATCCAGCAACACCACGGCGCGCGTATCGGCCGGATACGCCGGCAGCGTCTCGGCGGCGGCCTGCTTGACCCAATCCGGCACCGATACGGAGCCGGCGTACGCCGCCAGGGACCACATTCCAGACCAGGCGCAGACCGCCGCCAGCCCCAGGCACCTAATTGCCTTGCGCATGGGCGCTCACCTTCAGAATGGCGGGCTCCTGGTCCTTGCTATCCACCTTGCTGTAGAAGGCTCGCAACTGGTCGTACTCGTCCGGCTTGAAGATGATCTCCGCCATTGCAAACGACCGCGTGATCATCAGCGTATTGCCCTTGTTCTGGCTGTCGGAGCGCATCGCCGCCAGCTTCATCATCGTTAGCTCATCCTGCTTCGGCAGGCTCTCCACGGTGACGGAGGAGGGATACGTAATGCTCACCTGGTCGACGTCCTGGTAGGGATAGTGGAAGTAGACCGGCATCTCGCGTTTGGCCTGGGTGAACTTCGGCCGGGTGTTGGCTTCGAAGATCTCGGCCGGCACGAAGAGGCGTTTGGAGGTGACATTGGCCAGCGGCCCCTCCACGTGGAAGTTTGCTACCAGTTGCTTCGAGGGATCGTCCAGATAAAAGGTCTTGTCGAGTTTGACCGTGAGGCCACCGGGCAGCTTGCCGCGGAGATCGTCCTCCATCTCCTTCTCTACTTCAGTCTGGTCGGCCTCCAGTGCGGCCTGGCGCCATTTCAGGGCCTCCACGCCCGTATAGCCGAGTCTGATAACGCCGGTAACCTGACCCTGCTCGTCCATGGTCAGATTGGCGACACGGATGGTCTTCGAATCCGTATACATACCCGCGGGAGACCGACCGAAGTCGGTACCGCCGTCGGTCTGCCGCAGGCCGCCGGCCAGGGTGTGCTTCCAGTGCAGTTGCCCGTAAGTGCAGAAGCGCTCGCCCGGATCGAAGAACTGCTCCTTTCCATCGACGTTCACGATCGCGATGTCATCGTTGAGCTGGCTGAGGGACAGCACATTGGGATTGAAGATCTCCTTGTCGCGGCTGGTCACGGCCATCACATACGCCTTCATCCCCGCCGCGCGGGCCATGGCCACGAACAGCATCGCCATCTCGTCGCCGGAGCCGCGCTTGCGCGCCAGCACATCGTCCGCGGTCTTGATCTCATGGAGTCCCTCGGCCTTGTCCTCTTTCTGGCTGCGCTCGCGTGTAAAGTCGGTGTTCTCGTAGCTCATCACCGCCGCATAGAGCTTTCTGAGCTTCTGGTCCTGACTGTCCGCCGGAGTGGTGAGCTGGGCTACCGCGGCGCGCACCGCCGGGCCCGGGCCTATGAACTTGTCCGCCTCCCTGGACCAGTACTTGCCCTCGCTCTTCCAGAAATCCGCCTGCGTCCGGTATTGGGAGTAGAGGAAGTACACGCGATAGGTGAGGCTGTGGATCGGCGGCAGGTACTCCTCGTGCGGTTGGGGTGAGATATTCTCAACGTCCAGTTCATAGTTGTCGTGAACGGACTTCACCACGTCGCCCTTGGGCAACATGGGAATCCAGATAATGGTGCTCACCATATCGCCCCGGGTTCCCAGGAGCTGATGCTGGGAGGGCACAAAGCGGTAGTGGGCCTTGCGCAGATAAAGCGGGCCCTGGATGTACCAGGTGGGCGGCACCGCCCAGTTGTCGTCATAGCGGAGCTTGTACCGGTATTCCAGGATGCTGCCCACCTGCACGTCCGGCATGCTGAACACCTTTTGCTGGTAGGTGTCGGTCGCCGTCTTGAGCAACATCTTGTCGTACGGCTTGCCGGTGAAGGGGACCACGCTGCCATCCTTGTGAATGGTGCGTCCGGATACATCGGTGATGCTGAAGCGGCGGTGCTCGTAGGGAATCTCGACGTCGGCATACTGCTTGCCCGCCTCGGTCAAAATCTTGAGCCGGACGTAGACGCTGTGCATGTGCAGCGTGTCGTCGGTCGTCTCTTCGCGGTACAGGTAGGTTGCGGAGGCGTTGGGAGCCGCCGGCTCCGCGGTCATGCTTAGCTCCTCCGGCGTGGGCTGTTGCCAGTCGGAGGAAGCGTGCGCGGCGAGCGGCGCGACACAGGAGGCAAACAGGAATGCGGCGAGCAGGAAAAAACGGGTGACGGTATTCGGGGCCAAGGCGCTACTCCATCCCACAGGAATGCAGATTTGAACAGACGAACGAGGGGATGTTTCTGCCTATACAGGGATGGAGCGCTGTTTCCAATCAAAATCAGAGCTGGACAGGTGACGAAGGATTTACTCCAGCGGCGTCGCGGCGGCGCGGCGGTAACCAACACGGAAAAAGCAGCAGCGCCGGTTGCCAATCGGCGCTGCTCCTGGTGCGACGCTAGAACAGCAGTTTGAGCGCAAATTGCAACTGCCGTGACGATCCAAGATCGCCGACGGGCAGCCGCGTGGAGCTGATCTGGCCGAAGGTCGTCCCTGCCGTGGTGCCGGTGGTGGAGATGGACGAGGTGGGTTGGTTGAAGCTCGGGTGGTTGAGGAAGTCAAAGGCGTCGGCGCGCACTACCAGGTTTACGCTCTCGGCCAATCGCGTGCTCTTCTGCACCGAGACATCGGAGTCGGCGAACCCCGGCCCAACCAGCGCGTTGCGGCGGAAGTTGCCGAACCCAGTGCTGGGCGCAAGGAAGCTGCAGCCGGGTGTCAGCGCGTTCCCGCCGCAGCCGAGAGCGTTCAGGTAGAGAACGCTCCCGTTGGCCAGTTGCGACCGCTGGATACTGTAGCCGCCCACCAGATCCGGCCGCATGGTACCGCCGCCGGTGCCGTTGTAGGTAGAGGTGGTGGTCACGCTGAAGGGATTGCCGCTCTGCAGTTGGGTGATGTTCGCGATCTGCCAGCCGTCTTTTAACCGGTTGCCGGCAAACGGCAGATTCCATATACCGCTGAAGACGAAGCGATTGCGCGCGTCGAAGTCGGACAGCCCGTAGTCGCCGCGCGGGTTGAAGTTATCCTGCAGCGTATAGCCGCCCTGGGAGCCGAGCGAGTTCAGGTCCATGGATTTGGACCAGGTATAGGTGGAGTTCAACTCGACGCCGTGCCGCAGGTTGCGCCGGATGGTGAACCAGAGCGCGTTGTAGTCCGAGTAGGATTGCGAGTCCACGTAGGCGATGTTGCCGACCTTGCTGTTGGGATCGATGGGGCTGTCGGAGGCAATGGTTGCGAACGGGCGGTTGGTTCCGTTGAACGTCGGCTGGTTGATATTGCGGCGCAGGCGGAGATGCCGGCCCACCGAGCCGATGTAGCCGATCTGCATGACCGTGTCCGGGCCAAACTGTTGCTGCAGGTTCAGGTTGTAGGACTCGGTGTAGGCATTGGTCAGCCGGGTGTTCACGGCGCTGGGCGCGAGGCCGGTAGCGCCTGCGCTTTGAAATACGTTGCCCACAAACGCCGGCGGCAGGGTGGCAGCCGCCGTGTAACTCACCGGGATGGCCAGCGGCGGATTGCCCGCAAGCCCGGTGACTGCGTTGAGCGTTGGCTGGTCCGCCATAATGCCGTATCCCCCGCGCAGGATGGTTCTGCCGTTGCCGTATGCGTCCCAGCTCAGGCCGACGCGCGGCTCATAGTTGTAGTTCTGGTTGTACGCCTGGTCGTATCCGTTGGTGTTGATCTGCACCAGTGACGCTGATGACGGCAGGAAGTTGATGAGACGATTCGCCCCTTCCGTCGGCGTCCCGTTCCATTCGAAGCGGAAACCCACATCGAGCGTCAGCCGCTTCGAGACTTTGTAGTTGTCGGTGATGAATCCCGCGGCCGAGTTGGTGAAGAGGCGGCTGGTGACGGGAGCGGGCGTGACGGTGAAGCTGTTGACCTGTCCGATGATGAAGCTGTTGACGGAACTGAAGCTAAGTGTGCCTGGCGTTGCGCTGGTGCTGTCACCCACGACGCGGCGGAACTCGCCGCCGACTTTGATGGAGTGGTTGCCGCGCAGATAACTCAGCGTGTCGGAGAAGACGCCGGTGGTATCGTAGCGTTCCTGCGGAAAGCCCGACGGTCCGCCGAAGTTCAGCCCGATGGTGGGTACGCTGATCTGCGGAAGTCCCGCGTTGCCCGTCACGCCATTGCTGATGCCATAGTTGGCCGAGTTGAGCGGCGTGCTTTCCGTGAACGCGATGGCGATCCGGCTGAAGCCGAGCCGGGCCTCATTAACGGTGTTGGAGTTGAAGGTGTGCACCTCGTTGATGGTGCCGATCTGGCGATGGGAATCGCGGTGATCGCCGAAGCCGGGAATGGTGTTGCCCTGCAGGTTGGGTTCGGTGCGGTTGTCCTGCTGGAACGCATAGTAGAGGTGCAACTGGTCGGCTTCACTCAGTTTGTGGAAGACGTCGGCGGTGTATTGGCTTACGTTGACGGGACCGGACGACGATCCGGTGAACTGGGTGCCGGTGGCGTCGTTGGCTACGGGAATCAGGTTCAGCAATTGCGCATATTGCGGGCCGGCCGGGCTTGCCGCCAGCGCGTTCCTCTGCGCCTGGCTCAGCACGCCGCTCTTCAGGATCAACTGCTGGGCCTGCCGCAGTCCTTCGAAGCTGAGAAAGAAGAACGTGCGGTCCTTGATGATGGGGCCACCCAGGGCTCCGCCGAAATTGTTGCGCTGCAGCGTGTTCATGGCGCTGCCGCTGCGATTGAAGTAGTTGCGCGCATCCAGGTCGTTGTTGCGGATGTAGTCGAAGACCTCGCCGTGAAACTCGTTGGTGCCCGAACGGGTAGCGACGTTCACGATGGCGCCGGAGCTCCGTCCATATTCGGCGCTGGGAGTCGAGTTCAGGATGCGGAACTCGGACGTGGTGTTGATGGACGGCTGAAATGTGATCTGGTTCTGTGACAGATCGTTGAGGTTGATGCCGTTGATCATGAAGTTCGCGGAGTCTTCGCGATTGCCCGCGGTAATGAATGAGTTGGCGCCGAGTCCACGGCTGGGCGAGGTCAGGTTTCCGGAGGCCGGGGCGGTCACCGAGCCTGGAACGAGCTGCGTGAGGTCGAGGAAGTGACGCCCGTTCAGCGGAATGTTCTGTACCGTGCGCTGGTCGATGGCCTGGCCCATGGTAATGGTCTGCGCTTCAATGAGTGGAGCCGCGCTGGTGACCTCTACCACCTCGCCCTGGCTGGCGACGTTCAGCTTCAGATTGACGGTGCTGGTCTGATTCACCAGCAGCGTGAGGCTTTGCAGTAGGTAGTTGCTGAAGCCGGGCGCGGTGGCCTGGATGGAATACGTACCGGGCTGCAGGGAAGGCACCGCATAGTTGCCGGCCGCATCGCTCACGACGTGCCGGCCGATGTTGGTAGCCGTGTTATGCACGGTGATCTGCGCGCCCGCGACGGCAGCGCCGGTTGGATCTGTGACCGAACCCTGAAGAGTTGATGTTGACTGGGAATACGCGGAGAGGGAGCTTGCAAACACCAGCACTAATAGCAGCCGCAGGTGCAGCGCTCGTAACGAATACCTCATAATGGCCTCCAAAACAGTACAAGAACTGCTAAGTTTTCAGTCTTGCGTTGGGGGATACGCCATCCCGGCGGATGGCAGCCGATGATGTTGATGTCTACAGGCTAGAGCAAAATTTCAGGAGGTGCGGGCCAGGGAGAGATTATTCCGAAAAAAGTGACGGGCAGCGCTCACGTCGCCGAAGGATGAGTATGCTGCTGTCTAGAATGCGCGCTCTCACTTTAAGCATCTAAGTATCGTCCTCCTCTCCGGCAGCCTGCTTTCGTCGCCTTCGGCGTTCTTCGGTCAAGCGATTTCGGGCACTCTGTCCTCAGATCTGAAACAGTATGTCGAGACTCCGGCGGTGTCCGGTTACGAAGACGCGCTCGCGTCGCAGATCGCAACCGAACTCGCGGCGTTCCATCCGCGCAGAGACGCGATGGGCGATGTGCTGGTCGAAGTGGGTTCCGGAGCGCCACACCGGCTGGTGGTGGCACCCATGGATGAACCGGGCTTCGTCGTCAGCCACATTACAGACGATGGCTATCTGCGCGTGCAGCGGCTGCCGCAGTCGGGGCTTCCTCTGCACTTCAACCAATTGCATACGGCTCAACCCGTGCGGGTACGCACCTCTTCCGAACAGCTCATCGACGGCGTGGTTGCCGGCACCTCCATTCATCTTGCGCCCGGGCGCAAGAACCCTCCGGATCTGGATGATCTCGACAACTTCTACGTGGATATCGGCGCGCAGAACCGGGCGGAGGTGGTGAAGGCTGGAGTCGAGCTGCTGGACCCGATTGCAGAAGACCGCGAGCTTCTGCCGGTAGGAGTATCGCAGTGGACAGCGCGCGCCATCGGCGATCGATTCGGAGACGCGGTGCTGGTCGATCTGCTGCGGAACCTGAATACCAGGAGTGGAGCCAATAAGACCTCCGGCACGGTGACGTTTGCCTTCCTCGCGCAGCAGTGGACCGGCGCGCGCGGCCTTTCGAGCGTCCTCGAACAGGTGCATCCTGACGAACTAATCTATGTCGGACGAGTCCCCGTCGGACGAGTCCCGTTGCGGGTGTCGGGGCGGCAAGCTGACCCTGCAACCGAAAGCGGTCCCATGCAGGCAATGCCCGGCAGCGGACCGTGGCTGTTGCAGCCCGCCTCCGCGCCGCAGGAGAACGACGAGGCTACGAAGCCAGCCGATACCAGGCTGGCGCAGGAACTGCTTGCAGCCGCGGAGAAGCAACACATCCCGCTGCAGCATGGCGATGGTCCGGCGTTGATGTCTCGCGCCTATGGACACGCTCCGGATCTGCCGGCACGCACCGTGCAGCTCACGGTGCCGGTCGCATGGCCGGCGACGGCGGGCGAGGTGCTGAGCGAAGCGGACTTAGAGAACACCGCGTCGCTGCTGCAGGCCTATTTGCAGGGGAGCGCGACCCCGGAGTTACAGCCCCGGCCGGAGTCGCGAGCGATCTCGCTGCCTCCCGTGCCGGCACGCCCAACGTCGGCGCCCACGGTGGAATCGCTGCTGCGGTCACTCGTTCTCTCCTATGGCGTCAGCGAGCATGAAGACCTGACCCGCGAGACGGTGCGCGCTCTGCTGCCGCCGTGGGCCAAGCCCACGACCGATGCAGGCGGCAATCTGGTGCTGCATCTGGGCGACCCTTCCGCCCATCCCAGCCTGGTGCTGATGGCCCACATGGATGAGATCGGCTATCGTGTCCGCGCCGTGCTGCCGGATGGATCACTCGATCTTGAAAACAAGGGCGGTGGCTCGGCGTACTACTATTGGGGGCATCCGGCGATCCTGCATACCACGCAGGGGACCCGCGCCGGTGTACTCGCTCTTCCCCAGAACTACACGAATCCGGAGTTCACCTGGCCGGCGGACATCCGTGCGCCCGCGACCATGTATGTGGGCGCCCGTTCCCCGGACGAGGTGGCCGCGCTCGGGATCCAAGTAGGCGATACCGTCACGATTTACAAGAAATATCGCCGACTGCTGGGCACACGCGTCTCCGCGCGCAGCCTGGATGACCGCGTCGGCTGCGCTGCGCTGGTGCGCGCCGCATGGCTGCTCGGTCCGGATCTCCATGGGAGAAATGTCACGCTGGTATGGTCGACGCGTGAAGAGCTGGGCCTGTTCGGCGCGGTTGCCTACGCCGAGCATGCGGCGGCGCAGAAGAACTTACCGGATTTCGTATTTGCCATTGATACATTTGTCTCCTCTGACTCCCCGCTGGAGTCGCATCGCTTCGCGGATGCGCTGCTGGGCGACGGCTTCGTCATCCGCGCCATCGATAACTCCAACACCGTCCCCGAGGCCCAGGTCGCGCGTCTGCGAAAGCTCCTGGCCGCGCATGCCATTCCCGTGCAGTATGGTGTGACCGGAGGCGGCAATGATGGCGCGGCTTTCCTGCGCTTTGGAGCCACTGACGTTCCTCTCGGCTGGCCGTTGCGTTACTCGCATTCCCCGGCGGAGTTGATCGACACGCGGGACCTCAGCGCGCTTGCCAACGCCGCGACGCTGATTGCGGGGCAATGGTGAAGGGCCCGAGACGCAAACAGCGAAGGACGAATCGCAAATAGCGGCGCGTGGCCCTCGCGCTGCTATTCCGGGCTCCGCTGCTACAGTGGCAGGATGCGCCTTTATCCGCTGTCGCCAGTCCTCGCCTGCGCTCTCTTGGGGCTCTCCGCACCCGCTCAGCAGACGCTTTCCGCTACGCCGGAGACCATCGCGTGGGGCAACTACTCCGCGCATGCCAAGCCCGTGCTCACGGTCAAGAGCGGCGACACGCTCACTGTCCACACCCTCTCCACCTGCGGCTCACCGACGCGGCTGCAGGAGATGGGCGTCGCTGCCGCGGATGTTCCCGCATCGGTCACGGATATCTACGCGGCAAAGAACATCGATAAGGGCCCGGGCGGTCACATCCTCACCGGGCCCATCGCCATTGAGGGAGCAGAGCCGGGAGATGTGCTGGAGGTGCGCATCCGGAAGATCGACATCGACGTGCCCTGGGCCTGCAACGGCTTTGGTGTGGGCCGCGGCTTTCTTCCCGACGATTTCCCCTACGGCAGGATGACGAAGATACCGCTGGACCGCGAGCACATGGTGGCCGACTTCGCGCCCGGCATCCGCATTCCGCTGCACCCGTTCTTCGGCTCCATGGGCGTGGCGCCGCCGGAGTCCGCGGGACGCTATAACAGCACAGCCCCGTGGATGCACGGCGGCAATATGGATAACAAAGAGCTGACCGCAGGATCCGTTCTCTACCTGCCGGTGCATGCCGCGGGCGCTCTCTTTGAGGTGGGCGACGGGCACGCGGGGCAGGGAAACGGCGAAGTTGACATCACCGCCATGGAGACGATGCTGACCGGCACCTTCCAGTTCATCGTGCACAAGGACGTGCACCTGCTATGGCCGCGCGCGGAAACACCCACGGAATACATCAGCATGGGCTTCCACGAAGATCTAACGGAGGCGACCCGGATGGCGATTCGCAACATGATCGACTTCCTGGTGACGGAGAAACACCTATCACGCGACCAGGCCTACCAGCTCGCAAGCATCGCGGTCGACCTCGACATCACGCAACTGGTAGACGGCAAGGTCGGCGTCCACGCCCTATGTCCGAAGGCCATCTTCACCAGCGGCACGCAGTGAGGCACATGGTCCCAAGGCAGAGGTCGATCGCTGTCGGCATCGATCTCGCCCACGATCCGGCTCTGCATGCGAATGGGTATCGATGCCCGGCTTGTTCGCGACTTGGGAAAGGGAAGTATGGCGGAGAGAGAGGGATTCGAACCCCCGATACCCGTAAAGGTATGCCTGATTTCGAGTCAGGTGCATTCAACCGAGCTCTGCCATCTCTCCGTGTTTGGAATCAGTGATTTGCGGCAGATCTCGATTGTACCATCCGGTTCTATGACGTGAAGAACGGGCCGGCTTGCGATAGGAATCTATAAGCGGAGACCGCTCATGTGTTCGAGCAGGGCATTCGCGGGGACGGGCAGCGCCGCGAGCAATTCCCGGGTGTACGAGTGTTGGGGCGACATGAGCAGGTCCGCGGGTTCCTGACACTCCACAAAGCGGCCGTCGTGCAGGATGGCGATGCGTTGACAGAGTTGGAGCACGGAAAGGATGTCGTGCGAGACATACAGCATGGCCGTGCAGTTCGACGCAGATACGCGCGCGAGCAGCCGCAGGATCTCCGCCTGCGTAATTGGATCGAGCGCGCTGGTCGGCTCATCCGCGATCAGCAGGCTGGGCTGGTGCAGTAGCGCCGTCACGATGAGGACGCGCTGGGCCTGTCCGACGCTGATCGCCGCCGGCTTTCGCGAAAGAAACTCCTGCTCCTGCGGCAGGTGCACTTCGGCGAGCAGCGCCCGCAGGCGGCTCTGCGACAACGGTGTGCGGCTGCCGCGGTGGGCGCGCCAGACCTCCTCGAAGTGCCGGGCCAGGGTGAGCGCCGGGTTCAATGCAGACAGCGGGCTTTGCGGAACCAGTGCCACCTCGCGGCCGCGCAATTTCCGCATCTCCGATTCGCGCAGACCAAGCAGGTTGGCGCCCTTGAAGCAGACCTCGCCCTCCGCGAAGCCGCCATTCCATCGATGCAGGCCGAGAAGTGTATTCACCAGAGTGCTCTTGCCGGCGCCGCTGCTTCCCACCACGCCGAGGACCTCTCCGGGACGGATGTGGCAACGAAGGCCATTGAGGACTTTTCGCTTCCCGTAGCCGGCGGTTACATGAAGCTCCAGCAGCGGCCTGCTGGGCTGAACAATGCTCTCCGGTGGAGCTTGCAGGTTGCCCGGCGCAAGGGCAGGCAGGCATGCGCCCCGTGTCGAGACGACGTGCGCGGGGCTATCTAGCGTGGCTGCACTTGCATCCATTCGGCTCTCCAGAAGGTCTGCGGGAACAGGATTCCCGGCTGCGCATTCGCCAATCGCGGACTCACGGCCACGACCGCATCGCGGTTTACCAGATAGATGAAGGGTTCCTGTTCGCGCACAATCTGCTGGAACTTATCGATGGCCAGCTTCCGCTGATGCAGATCGGAGGTCCCGGCCTGTTGCTTCATCAGTGCGTCGATCTCCGCCTCCCAGGGCGTGGCCGGCGTGCGCTCCTCCGGATTCCACTGGTGGTTGGGGGAGGAACTGAGCCAGACATTCATCTGCGCGTTGGGGTCGGGATCGACGTTGACGAGGCCCAGCAGGCACGCGTCGTAATCGAAGCTCTGCGTGATGCGCTGGATCAGCGCCGGGAAGTCGAGCGTCACGAGACGAACGGTGATGCCGATTCTGCCGAGATCCTGCTGGATGAGCGTGGCCATGGTCTCACGCACCGGGTTCCCGGCGTTGGTGATGAGGGAGAACTCGACCGCATGGCCCTGGCTGTCAAACAGCGTGTCGCCTTTCTTTCGGAAGCCTGCCGTTGCGAGCAGTTGCAAGGCGTCGGCGTCGCTGAAAGGAAGGGGTTGCAGGCGCGCGTCGAACCAGGTCTGGTTTGCAGGGGAGATGGGGCCGCTTGCCGGTGTGCCGTGTCCTTCGAGTGCGAGCCGTACAAGGTCCTTGCGATTGATCGCATTGGAGATCGCCTTCCGGAATTGAGTGGACTGGAACCAGGCGCGTTTGTATTCCGGAAGGGGCGACGTGGATACCTGGTTGAACCACATCTGCTCGGAATCGAGCGAGGGCCCCAAGTCGAGCACGCCGGATTGCGGATGCGCGGAGAGGACACGGAGTTGCTCGGGCG
This sequence comes from uncultured Acidobacteriaceae bacterium, assembly GCA_963830635.1. GTDB lineage: Bacteria > Acidobacteriota > Terriglobia > Terriglobales > Acidobacteriaceae > CAWHMN01. The sequence goes on from CAWHMN010000001.1 coordinate 364,064, forward strand.
AGACGTCGTTGATCAACTGAAGGTCGCCGCGCAGGTACTGCGATAACTCGAGTGCGCGGTTCTGCTGAATGACGAGGCGCACCTCGTCGATATAGGGCAAGTGCCTCCCGGCACTGTCCCGCTTCCAGTACCTGGGATTGCGGCGAAAGAGCAGGAAGCTGCCGCGCTCGTACTGTACCAATTCATAGGGCCCCAGCGTGGGTCCACCGGGAGCGGGATGACTGCCCGCTTTCTGGATGGGCACGCTGTCAAACGCCTCGGCCAGCCCGGTAACGCGGCCCGGGAAGGTGAAGCTCACGGTGTACGGGTCGGGCTGGACGTGGGACACGCTGCCGGGCGCAGTCTCGAAGGTAGCGGCGACTGGCGCATGGACGGCAGGATCCATGAGCCGTTCCATGCTCCACACCACGTCCGACGCTGAGAACGGCGCACCGTCGGAGAAGTGGACGTCCTTCCTCAGCTTGAAGCGGATGGAACGCCCATCGGGCGAGACCTTCCAGGAGGTCGCCAACTCCGGTTCAAGGGCCTGGGTTTTGCGATTCATGCGAAGCAGAGCACCCTGCGTGAGATAGCGTACCGCCTCAGAGGAGCCGTCTTCGACCAAGACCGGGTCGAGGGTGCGGGGCTCGGAGTGTAGCGCCCAGGTCACCTGCGATGCGAAGGCGGGCTGCGCGAATGGTGTCAGCAATACAAGCAGAATGTGAAGATGGATACGCATCAGCAGCGTTCCCCCGAGGCTAGAAACAGTTGCAGGCTCGCAGTGACAGCGACGAGTGTGAACAGGGGCACAAGCTGGGCGCGCGAGCCGCTCCAGGCGCCGTAGCTCTCCAGATCGCGCAGCATGCCACCCCAGGAGGGAAGCGGCTCGGCGGTACCCAAGCCGAGCAGTCCGAGGTTGATCTCCGCCACCAGAAACGCGGGAAGCGTAACCAGGAACTGAGCTAGCAGAATGGGGCGGAGGTTGGGGAGCAGGTGCCAGCCCAGAAGCCGGAATTTGCGAATTCCGAAGGCCCGCTGCTGCGACATCCAGGCGGAGCGGCGCAGTGAGAGGACATTGCTCGAGACTACGCGCGCGCATGGGGGCCATCCAAAACATGCCATAAGCAGATAGGTGCTGATGGTCGCAAGCAGGGCTGGGGTGTCGAGTGGCAGGCCGCCGCGCAGAATCATGGCCAGGAATACCCAGGGGAGCGCCATGAGCAGATCGAAGCTGCGCAGGAGGAATCGCTGCGAGCGAGAGCCGGCGGTGCCGGCAATCACGCCGGAGACGGCTGCGAACGTAGTGGCAAGCGCGGCCGCGCCGGCCGCCATGGAAAGTGACAGCAGAGTCGCGTTCGCCAATCGCAGCAACCGGTCACGGCCAAGTGCGTCCGTACCGATGGGGTGGCGCAGAGATGCGTTTGCGAAGGCGACATCACGCGTCGACGCCGCACCGGTATGCCAGGCGTGCGCGGAGATGGCGAGTGAGAGCGCCATGAGCAGCATCAACAGGGCGAGCGACAGGCGTCGAGGCATGGTCATGCTTGATCCACCTGCATGCGGGCGTTGACGAGCGATCCGGCGGCGAGAATGGTTCCGGCGAACAGCAGCGTGACCGCCAGAAGGACCGGCAGATCACGATTGGAGGTGGCCTGCCACGCCAGTTTTCCCAGCCCTGGCTGGTCGAAGAGCACTTCTACCGGCACGATGGCGGCGAGCGCCGTCATCAGCGACATGCCCGCAAGCGGAAGCAACGGCGGCAGTAGCTGCGGCCATACGCCACGCAGCAGTATGCGGGCAGAAGGCATGCCGAATGCGCGTGCGGCAGTGATATACGGCGCGCTCCAGGCCTGTTGCAGCAGTCCGCGAAGAAAGCGGAAGAGGCGGGCGGAGAGCAGGGCCGTGATGACCAGCACCGGGCCGCCTCGTCCGGTGAGGATGCAGAGGGTGGCGAGGACACCGGCGGGGGTGGCGAGAGCCGCAGCCACAATGAGCGTAGCGGACAGTTCGTAGAGCGGCCGCGGACGGCTGCTCCACACGAGAGCGGCCGCCGTCGCCAACAGCCAGCTCAAGGGGAGTGCGCGCAGCAGCAGGCCCAGGCTCCGAGGCGCCCGGCTGCGAATGATCTCGGAGACAGGAACATCCCAGGTACGGGATCTGCCGAAGTCGAGGTGTAACCAGTCCACGAGGATCGCGGAGGTTCTCGCCAGTGCGCCCGGTCCGCTGCGTTGTTGCTCGCGAAGCTGAGTTTCGACCGCCCGTCCGTATGCCGGGTTCAGTTCCGCCTCATCCGTGAAGAAGCCGGGGGCCAGTTGCATCAGTACCGCGGTGGCCAAGGCCGCGGTTACGGCGAGCAGCAGCACGGAAAGCGTGGCGGCAAGAAGTCGCCGGATGCTCCTCGCCATGAGACCCCTATCCTCCAGCCAGTGCGATCATGCGCGGCATCTCACGATCGGCACGGAGGTAGCGGGTGCGCTTCGCCCGGTACATGCCCTTATCGGCAACGGCGAGCAGATCCTCGGCACGCGTACCGTCCTCCGGATAGAAGGCCTTGCCGAAACTGGCGCTAACGGAATGCCGGTCGTGGAAGATGCGATCCGAGGCGATGCGCACGGCGGCGCGCAGATCGCGGATGCGGGCCTCCGCGGTGTGCGAGTCCAGGCCCGGCAGCAGCAGCACAAACTCGTCGCCACCGAGACGCGCGAGGATGTCGCCCTCCCGGGTTGCGTTACGAAAACGGTCGGCAAGTTCGATCAGCAGCCGGTTGCCCTGCACGTGCCCGAAGGTCTCATTCACCTGCTTGAAGTCGTCCAGATCAAAGGTGACGATGCTCAACGGCTGATCCATGGCGGCACAGTGGCGCAGTTCTTCATCGAAGCGGCTGAAGAACGCGCGCGAGGTGAGCGCCTGCGTGAGCGAGTCGTAATCCGGCTGCCGCGCGGCGAGTTCGGCGGCGGCTGCGGCTTGGATACCGGGGACGATGGCGACCGCAAGACCGGCCAGCAACCGCAGGTCGTCGCGGGTGAAGGCGTCCGCAGCTTTGGCGTAGAGAACCAATACGCCGCTTGTCTCCGATTCCAGCTCACCCCAGGGCACGGCAAGAGCAGAACGAAGTTTGCTGAACTTCGAGACGTCGTTCAGGTAGCCGGGCTCGACCGACGGATTGCCGTTCACGATGGGGCGCTGATTCTGTGCGACCCAGCCCGAGAGGCCTTCGCCAATGGGGATAGCGAGCGAGGAAAAGAGCGCGCTGTCCTCGCCGGAGACGAAGCTGGGGCGCAGAGTGTCGCCGCGGCGCTGGTAGAGGGCGATGGTCTCAAAAGAAATCTCGGTTTTCAGCTTTTCGGCGAGGCCGGCAAGCGCGGCCTGCAGCGGTGTTGTACCGTTCAGGTCCTCTGCCATCCAGCGCACCCGTTCCGCCATTCTGTCCGTCAGCGATGGGGAGGTGAGATCCTCGGGATCGAAATCGGCGCCTGCGAGGCGTTCAAAGCCGGCTCCGGGAGATTCCCCGCGGGCGATGTGAATGTCCAGGTGAAGTGCGGTTGCGCCGGCTCTCTCTTTCCGCGCCAGCGCCTCCAGTTCCGTGCAGCGCCGTTCCAGTATCCCGACCACGGCGGGATCGAACTGCGTGCCGGAGAGCTCGCGCAGATGACGCATGGCCTCATCGAGCGAGAGTGCGCGCCGATAGGGACGGTCCGTAGCCAGGGCGTCGAGGCAATCGACGGCCGTGAGGATGCGCGCACCGATCGGAATCTGCTCTCCCGCCAGACCGTCGGGGTATCCTCGCCCGTCCCAGCGTTCGTGATGGGAGCGCACGATCGGCACCACCGGGTAGGGAAAGTTGACGCGCTCCAGAATCTCCGCTCCGACCACGGGATGGATCTTCATCCGCTCGAACTCGTCCGGCGTCAGCTTTCCGGGCTTGTTGATGATGTGTTCGGGAACCGCCAGCTTGCCGATGTCATGCAAAAGCGAGGCGGCGCGAAGCGCCTCCATCTGCTGCTCATCGAGCCCGAGGTCCTTGCCTACCTCGCAGGCATACACGCGAACCCGGCAAAGGTGATCGTGCGTGCTTTGATCTTTCGCCTCGATCGCGAGCGCGAGCGTCTCGATGGTGCGAAGATGAACCTCCGAGATCTGCTCTACGTGTTGTTTGTGGTCCTGCAGGCGGTCCAGATAGTTACGGAACGAGGCATAGAGCGCCCACGCTACGGGAAAGATGAGCAGCGAGGTGGGCCAGCCGTAGTGCAGCGCGGTCAACTGGATCGAAGCCGCGATAATGGCTCCGAAGAGGAAAAAGGGGAAGTACCAGTGGAAGGTGCGGAACCAGTGCCGGGGAATCGGCTGGCCGCTTTCCAGGGCCAGGATGGCGGCCACCGGGATGGTATTGGCGAGGAAATACAGCGCGCTCGCGCCGGCGATGGCAGCGCCCAGAGGCGCATTGATATGTAATAGCTGGTGATACAGAAGCGAGGCCAGCAGCGTTGCGGTAGCGATATTCGCCACATTAAAGGCGATCTGCACGGGCCGGAAGCCCTTGCTCACGCGGAACAGGCATTGGGCAATCGCCGACAGGCAGCCGGCGATCATCGCTTCGGTGAGCGACAACTGCATGACCGCCAACAGAATAAAGACAAAGTTGACCGACATGGTGCCTTTGCCGTCTGTCCTGGGTATGACTACCTTCATCCCCGAGGCGAGGAGGATGAAGGCGAGATAGACGGAAAACTGCAGCATCTGCGCCCATTGCGGGTGCAACGCGACAGAAAACAGGGAAGCGGCCCCTGCGGAAATCATTAACGTGCTGAGAATCTTGGCGTCTCTCTTCATAGTTGTCTGCACTCACCCAGTCCGCACCTCGCTCTCATGCGCTGCGCAGAGTGGCGGCCTGGAGGTTGATTGAGGCAAACATATACCCAACCCTCAGCAGCGGGACGTGCAACGAAGTAACGAATCCTGCAACTTTCTTGGGAGCCATTCATACCCCAACTGACCGGCAGGCATACGGCGCAACGCAATCAAGGCAGCACGCGGAGACCGATGGTGTTCATCACCATGGGCGACTCCGTATACCATGAACAACAGCGGAGGGACGCGGTGCATCCCCTCCTGCGAGAGAGTGAAGAGAGGATGCGGATGCAAAGACTCGGAATTGCATTGCTGTGCGCGCTTGCCCTGGCGAGCGTGGGCTGTGAGACGGGAAGCCAGCGGCAAAATGTCTCGACCACAGGTGCGGGGGGACAGAACGTCGGGCAGGACAGCAACAAGAAGGGCGGACCGGTGCCGGGTTCCACTACCGGCATGGGGGACAACGCCCAGCAGCAGCCGGCGCAACAGCAGCAGGAGCCGGTTCCGGATACCTCCGGGCAGCAACCGCCGAAGTAGCGTTGAGCGCCGATGTCCGATGCGCGGCGCTTGTATTCTCATTGTTAATGGGGAAACGGATTGCACGGGAGCACGTCTTAGCAGGAGCCACGCTGGCTCGAACGATCTCTGGTCTGGCAGTTGCTACGGTCATCGCCTGTGTTGGGTTTCAGGGTGGGGTTCAGGCCGGGCTCGCGCAGGTTCAGGATACGCACGCCGCCGCGCCACACCAGCCCGTCACCTACGCGGAGACCTACGCGGCCATGGCGCCGCTGCTGGCTCGGCGCTGTGCGGGTTGTCACAACCCGCAGGGGGGCGCTCCCTTCAACCTGCTGACGTATGAGGATGCGAAGCAGTGGGGCGAGCAGATGCTCGAGGCCACGCAGAGCCGCTACATGCCCCCGTGGCTACCCGCGCCGGGCTTTGGCAGCTTTGCGGGAGAGCGGCGCCTCAGCGATGCGGAGCTGGCAACGATCCGCAACTGGGTTTCCTCCGGCATGCCGCCGGCGGCTGCGGGCGCGCCCGCGGCGCCAGTGCCGGCTGCGGCCAAGCCGGAGTGGGCGCACGGCAAACCGGACCTGGTGCTCGATCTCGAGCAGCCGATCGAGCTTGCGGGTTCCGGCTCCGACCGCTTCCTGAACCTCCTGGTTCCGTATACCGGTGACAAGCGCACGGTGCGCGCGGTGGAGCTGCATGCGAGCGATCCGCAGGCGGTCCGCAGCATTCGCCTGCAGGTGGATCGCGCCGGCATGCTGCGGCGGCAGCATCCGGATGATTGGCAGCCCGGCATACCGGGCATGGAGTTGCCGGTGGCGACCGAAAGGGAGCTCGATACGGGCGGCAACCTGCTCTTCTGGACACCGGATGCGCCGGTGCTGGATACCCAGCGAACCCCGTGGCCGCTGGAGCATGGCAGCGACCTGGTGTTGACCACGCACCTGAAGACCACCGGGCGCAGTGAGCAGGTGAAGCTGCAGGTGGGCCTCTACTTTGCCAGGGAGGGAGCGCCACGCGCGAATCCGCTGGTGCTGCGGCTGACGCATGCGGGCGATATCCAGATTCCCGCCGGCCAGGCGAAGTTTACGCTGGACGATACCGCGACGCTGCCCGAGCCGGTGAACGTGACGGCCATCTATCCGCAGGCGCATTTTCTGGGGCGCCAACTGGACGCCTGGGCGACTCTGCCGGGCGGTAAGAAGGTCTGGCTCCTCTCCATACCCAAGTGGGACGTGGACTGGCAGGCGGTCTACCGCTATAGCCGGCCAGTCGCGCTGCCCAAGGGTGCGGTGCTGCACTGGCAGTACACCTACGACAACTCGTCCGCGAATCCGCACAATCCGAACGACCCGCCAGCACTGGTCGGCGAGGGCGATGGGACCAACCAGGAGGTGGACCGGCTGGTGTTCGAGGTGTCTCCACCACCCGGCCACGCGGAGAGCGCTGCCTGGCGTTCGCGTCTGCTCGCGGCTACGGCGCACTGAAGGAGCAGCAAGCCAGCCTCAAGCTTCCGCGGATCGCGTCGATGAATAGAACAGCACTCCCCCTTGGTGCTGACGGGCCGGCTCGCGACAGGCTGGTCCGTCGTTTTTTATTTCTCGCTGTCATCCTGAGCGATCCGTCTGCGCGCAGCGCAGACCGGAGAGTCGAAGCAGGACAAACATCCAAAGTTGTAATCGGTCTGCCGGCGCCTTGATCGCGCTGACCTTCATCGTGACCTATGTCATTGCGCCGCGTCTGCGTCAGGGCGTGACCTGCGACGCGGGTGATCCCAACAGGTGTCAAGAAGTCAGCAGGGTAAGCCGCGTCGTGCTGTGGGGATCGGCGGTCATCTGGTCGTGCGGGTTCTTTGTAGCGTATCTTCTGGGGCCGATTCTGGAACGAATGGATCGTTAGGCGGGGCGCGGGCACGGGGGACGGAACCCAGATGGTCAGCAAGGGGACTTGAAGACCCAACTACCCACCCTAGCTTCGCTAGGATGGGGCACCCGGGTTCTGTGGTCAACGAGCGAAGATCAGGTGAGTTTGGCTTCGAGCTCGGACCAGCGGCTGTAGAGGGCGTCGAGAGCGTGCTGGGCCGCGGCGTCGCGTTCCATCGCCGCCTGGAGGCCGGCTGCATCGGAAGCGATGGCGGGGTCGTGCAGCGCGGCGCGGGCTTGCTCCGCCGCGGCTTCGGCTTCCGAGATGCGCTGCTCGATGATGGCGTACTCGCGGGATTCCAGGTACGAAAGCTTCCGGGAAGATGCCGGCTTATTCGTCACTGTCGTAGTAACAGATGACGGTGGGGCTGCGGATGAGGGTGTCGTCGTGGCCGGCGAATTGCGCAGCTCGTCGCGCCAGTCTTCCCACTGCCGATAGTCGGCGAACTGGCCGACGTTGCCGTCGCCATCGAGCCCGAGCACGGTGGTCGAGACACGGTCCAGCAGGTAGCGGTCGTGGGTGACGAGCACCAGCGAGCCGCGGAACTCAAGCAGACTCTCTTCCAGGATCTCGAGCGTGGGAATGTCCAGATCGTTGGTGGGCTCGTCCAGCAGCAGCAGATCGGCAGGTTCCAGCATCAGCTTGGCGATGAGCACGCGCGCGCGCTCGCCGCCGGAGAGATTGGCGACCGGCTGGTTAAGCTGCTCGCCGGTGAAGAGAAAGCGCGAGGCCCAGGAAGCGACGTGGACGATGCGGTCCTGATAGATGACCGAGTCGCTGTCGGGGGCGAGCGCGCGCCGCAGGGTCAGGCTCTCGTCGAGGCGGCGGTTCTGGTCGAAGTAGACGATGCGCAGCGCGGGCGCTTTGCGGATCTCGCCGCGCGCAGGCTCGATTTCGCCGCGCAGCAGCCGGAGAAGCGTCGTCTTGCCGCTCCCGTTAGGGCCGACCAGGCCGACGCGGGTGCCGGCGGTGAGATGGAAGGTGAGGTCGCGGAAGAGGGTGCGCCCACCAAGTTCGCAGCTTACGTCTTCAAGCGTCGCCAGGCGTTTGCTCTCGCGGCCGCTTTCAGTGAACTCGATGGAGGTGGAGGCGGTGCGGTTGCGCGCCGTGACCTCGGCCAGCTCGCCGATCATGGAGTGCGCCTTGTCGATGCGCGCCTTGGCCTTGGTGCTGCGCGCCTTGGGGCCGCGGCGCAGCCACTCGATCTCGGTACGGACGCGGTTCTCGAGCGACTCCTGCCGGCGCACCTGCGCTTCGAGAAAGGCCTCCTTCTCTTCGAGAAAGCGCGCATACGTTCCACGCACGCGGAAGGCTCCGCCGGGATAGGCCTGGTTGATCTCGACGATCTCGGAGGCGGCGTTCTCCAGGAAATAGCGATCGTGGCTGATGGTGACGGACGCGAAGGAGGCGGAGGCGAGCACGCCTTCCAGCCACTCGATACCCTCAAGGTCGAGGTGGTTAGTGGGCTCATCGAGCAGCAGCACATCGGGCTCGGTCACGATGGCCTCGGCGATAGCCAGCCGCTTGCGCCAGCCGCCGGAGAGGGTGACGGCGACGGCGGCGAAGTCTTCGAATCCGGCGCGACCGAGGGTTCCGCGGATGAGGCCCTCCCACTCGCTCTCGCCAACCTGGGCGCGAGCGAGCGAGGCTTCAAGGACTGACCAGACGGTCTGCCGGGCGGTGAAGTCCGAGATCTGAGAAACGTAACTGATGCGGGTGCGTTTGCGGGTCGCGATCTCGCCCGCGTCCGGATCGATTTCACCGGCCAGCATACCGAGCAACGTCGACTTGCCGGCGCCGTTGGGACCGATGAGGCCGATGCGCGCGCCCTCGTCCACGGTGAAGGAGATGTCGCGGAAGAGCGGCTTGGGTCCGAAGGCCTTGGTGAGGCCCTGTGCGTTCAGAATAGGAGGCATGGAGCTTTACATGCGGTGGGTTGAGCGGCGCTGCGCGCCGGTTTTTCAGAACAAGGTGAAGCAGGTCCTTCGACTCAACCTGCGGTTTACGTTTCGGGATGGCGGGCTGTGGAAGGGAGTAAACTACCCCACCCTAACTTCGTTAGGATGGGGCACCCGGCATGAGGGCCGCCGACGCGAGGTCATCGTGCGGCGGAGGCGGTAGTGGCGGCCAGGAATTCCTCGTATGGACCCTTGAAGTCCTCGATGGCGCCATCTTCGAAGTGCCAGATACGCGTGGCCACCTCATCGATGAGGTCATGGTCGTGCGTGACCAGCAACACGGTGCCTTCGAATCGCTGCAGCGCGATGTTCAGGGCGTTGATCGATTCCAGATCGAGGTGGTTGGTGGGCTCGTCGAAGGCCAGGATGTTGGGCTTTTGCAGCATGAGCCGGCAGAATAGCAGCCGGGCGGCCTCGCCACCGGAGAGAGCGTCCGTCGCCTTGGTGCCTTCTTCGCCGCGGAAGAGCATCTGGCCCAGCAGGCCGCGAATGTCTTCCTTGGTCGCTTGGGGGTCGAAGCTGTGCAGCCAGTCGGCGACGGTGGTGCCCTTCGCGATAATGCCGCTGACATCCTGCGGGAAGTAGCCGATCTGCGCCTCGTGGCCCCACTTGACCGTGCCGGCGTCGAGCTTGAAGTCGCCTTCAGGGCTATCCGGCGCAGCGGAGAGCAGTGACTTGAGCAGCGTGGTCTTGCCCAGGCTGTTGCGGCCCATCAGCCCGATCTTCTCGCCACGCATGACGGAGCCGGTGAAGTTCCGGATAACCTGCTGGCCGTCGTAGCCCTTGGTCACGTTTTCGAATTCCAGTATGTGCTTACCCGAGGGACGCAGCATATCGAAGCGCAGGTAGGGGCGCGCAATGTTGGAACGGGCGAGGTCGCTGGTCTGCAGCCGCTCGACTTCTTTCTTGCGCGAGGTGACCTGGCTTGATCGCGTGCCGGCGGAGAAGCGGGCGATGAACTCGTTCAACTGCGCGATCTTCTTCTCGCGTTGCGCGTTTTCCGATTCCAGCCGTGCGCGGATCTGCGTCTTGGCCATCACCATCTCGTCGTAGCCACCGGTGTAGGTGATGATGGTCTCGTAGTCGATGTCGGCGATGTGGGTGCAGACGCTGTTGAGAAAGTGGCGGTCGTGCGAGATGGTGATCAGCGTTCCTTCGAACTGGTGGAGAAAGTCCTGCAGCCAGTGGATCGAATCGAGATCGAGGTAGTTGGTGGGCTCGTCCAGCAGCAGCGCCTGCGGCTTGCCGAAGAGCGCCTGAGCCAGCAGCACGCGGACCTTCTGGCCGCCCTGTAGCTCGCTCATCTTGCGCTCGTGCAGATCGTTGGGGATGTCCAACCCCTGCAGCAAAATGGCGGCGTCACTCTCCGCGGTGTAGCCGTCCTCCTCGCCCACAATCCCTTCGAGCTCGCCCAGCCGCATCCCGTCGGCATCGGTCATCTCGGCCTTGGAATAGATGGTCTCGCGCTCCTCGAGAGCCGCCCATAGCCCCTTGTTGCCCATGATGACGGTGTCGATGACACGGTAGGCGTCAAAGGCATACTGGTCCTGGCGCAGAACAGAGACCTTCTTGGGGCGAACGACGGTGCCCTTCTGGGGCTCCAGGTCGGCGGCAAGGATCTTCATGAAGGTGGTTTTGCCGGCGCCGTTGGGGCCGGTCAGACCGTAGCGGCGTCCGGCGATGAAGTTGGTGGTGACCTCGTCGAACAGAACTTTCGCGCCGTAGCGCATGCTTACATTGCTTACGGAAATCATGTCTCTTCTTTAGATTCTCGGGATACTCCATTGTCGCAGATTTGAGGGCTCCGGGCAGGCGGAGCGGGCCGGCTGGCTATCGAGACACTGGTCCGCAGAGGCCAATCTCGCGTGGAATCTTCACGTTGCTAGAAATCGCAGATGCTTTGTAACGAGAACACAGATGCAGGCCCTTCGACTTCGCATTGAGCTCAGGAGGACAGACGATTAATCGAGGCCGGCTAGCAGGCCGGCGAGACTCATCACGATGGGTGTCCCGGGCACGGTGAGTTCCGGAGCGGCGATCCAGCGGCTGAAGTGACCTGCTTCGCAGCGGTAGCCCTCTTGGTACTCGGAATCGATCACCCAGACAGCCGTGACGCCCATCTTCAGGTAGTCATCGATCTTGGCCTCCATGCGGCCGAAGCGGTCGTCGGGAGAGAGCACCTCGACGCACAGCAGCGGCGGATGGGTGATGATCTGTTCTTTCGGCGCATCGCGCCGCAGGATCATGACGTCCGGAACGCGGAAGCGGGTCTCGGCTACCTGGAGGCGCAGCTCGGGCAGCGCTTTGATATTCCAGGTATCCCGATGGCTCTGGAAGAACGCGAGCAATGCTCCCTGGATCGATGCGTGATCGTACTCGCCCATATTGCGTTCCTCGATCGCGCCGTCCACGTAATCGCGGTCAGGGCTGTAGTCGGTGTGGAGGTACTCCGCGACTGTCACTCCGATCGACGGGATGGATGCTGTGGCCATGGAAGACTCCGCTTGGGGAACGATAGCACGGTCAGAGGGGAGAAATGCCCTGCACTGCGCACCCATTGATCAGTCATCACAGCACAGACATTGCGGGCGTCGTGAGGCTCCCGTCGGGCTGACAGTGCTAGCGCGCTGGCCGCTCGCGATGTATCAGAGGATGCGCAGCAGCAACTGATTGGTGATCAGGGCGGCAATGTACGCAAGGCCGCTCATGTAGCAGAACTGAAGCAGCGGCCACTTCAGGCTGTTGGTCTCGCGGCGGACGATCGCCAGGGTCGAGGTGCACTGCATGGCGAAGGCGAAGAAGACCACCAGGGCGATGGCGCCGGCAACCGTCATGTCGTTTCTGAGGGCCGCCTGCAGGCTGAGGGATTGGGTGGCCGGGTCCGATCCGTAGAGCGTGCCCAGCGTGCCGACCATGACCTCGCGCGCAATGACGGAACTGAGCAGCCCGATGCCGGTCTTCCAGTTGAAGCCGAGCGGATGGATGAGCGGCTCGATCAAGCGTCCCAGGCGGCCGATGACACTGTTGGGCAGGTCGGTGAAGCCGTGGTGCCAGGGAACGTGGCTCAGCACCCACATGGCGACGGTAACGCTCAGAATGATCTTGCCCGCGGTGGTGAGGAAGATCTTGGCGCGGTCGTAGAGACGCAGGCTGATTTGCCGCAGCGTGGGCACGCGGTACTGGGGCAGTTCGAGGAAGAAGGGTGCCGAAGAGGCCTTCATGGCGGAGGACTTCATGACGCGGGCGGTGACGAGGGCGGCGATAAATCCCAGGAGGTACAGACCCAGCATGACGGCGGCGCGCAGGCCAAAGAAGCTGCCCAGCAGGTGCTTGTTGGGCACAAAAGCCGCAATGACCAGGGTGTAGATGGGCAGGCGCGCGGAGCAGGTCATGAAGGGCGCGATGAAGATGGTCGCAAGCCGCTCACGCTTGTTCTCAATCGTGCGCGTGGCCATGATCGCCGGCACCGCGCAGGCATAGGCGGAGAGCAGCGGAATAAAGGACTTGCCGTTGAGGCCGATGGAGCGCATGACGCGGTCGGCAATGAAGGCCGCGCGCGCCAGGTAGCCGGAGTCTTCAAGGATGCCGATAAACAGGAAGAGCAGCAGGATCTGCGGCAGGAAGACCAGCACCGATCCGACGCCCTTCCACATGCCGTCGATGACCAGAGATTGCGGCCAGCCCGCGGGCAGGATATGCGCGAGCAGCGCCCCGAAGCGGTCCAGCAGGTCGCCCAGACCGTCGCTCAGCGGCTGACCGACGCTGAACACTACCTGGAAGACGGTGACGACGACGGCGACGAAGATCAGCGGTCCCCAGACCCGATGCAACAGTACGGAGTCCAGCCGCCGGGTCGATTCCGGCGAGGCCGGGGCCTTGTACCTGGTGCGTGTGCTGACGCCGGCGGCCCAGGTGTGGCAGGAGGCGGGTGTCTGCAGGACAGGCATCTGCGGCAGGGTCAGCGGCATGCGGCGCTTGTCGCTTCTGCTGTCCAGAAAACGGGTGATGGACTCCATGCCGGTACCGCGCGCCGCGCTGATCAGGGCTACCGGCCGCCCGAGTTCCTGCGCCAGCGCAAGGGTATCCACGGCGCCACCGCGCGCGGTCATCAGGTCGGCCATGTTCAGCAGCACCAGGGTGGGCAGACCGAGCGCCAGAACGGGCCCGGCGAGCATCAGTTGGCGGCTCAGGTGTTGGGAATCGAGCACCAACAGGACGGCATCAGGTGCGGGCATACCCGGCATCTCGCCCTTGAGTACGTCGATGGCGACCTGTGCGTCCTCGGAGTAAGCGGTGAGGCTGTAGATCCCGGGCAGGTCGATGAGGGTGAGGTCGCCACGACCGATGCCGCTCATGCGCCCGGAATGCTGCTCGACGGTGACGCCGGGATAGTTGGCGACCTTGGTGCGCAGGCCGGTCAGCCGGTTGAAGAGGGTGGATTTTCCGGAGTTCGGCGGACCGATCAGGGCGATGGTGCGCAGTTTACCCGGCGGCTTCGGTGTCGCCTGATCCTGGGGATTCCGGGGCGAGAGCGGGTCCAGAACGCCGGTGGAGGTATCGCAACAGCTGCTCACGGACGCTCTCCGGGGGCCGGATCGCCGTCCGCTCGTGGCGCCTCGACGTGGACGGAGATGTGCCGGGCCGTCTCGCGGCGCAGGGCAATCTCCATGCCCTCAACGCGATAGACGGTCGGGTCGCCGGCGGGGGCGCGCCGCAGGGCTTCGACGGTCGCCCGGGGTGAAAAACCGAGATGCATCAGGTGGTCCTGAATGGCGTGCGGCAGATCGAGCGCGACCACGGTCGCAGATGTGCCGGGTGCGAGCTCGCTCAACGCCATCGTCTGCTCCTGAGTCACAGAACTTCCTAAATCACGAATTCCAGCCGCAACCCGTCACGAACGCTACTGGTCACCGAATGCCCGACTGATCAGGTCGCCTTTTAAATATACGACTGCTTTGCTCCGATTACAAAGCGGAGAAAAGTTATTGAAAGTATGTAACTGGGTTGACGGTCGCAGACTTTCAGCAGACGCTCCCGGGGGTCACGCCTTGCCGTAGCGGCTTTCCGTGAGATCGAGATCCCGCTCGACCGCGCGCAGCACCTCATCGCTGATCTGTCCTTCATCGCGCAGCCGTATCAGCGTATTTCTCTCGGTCTGGGCGGCGCTGCGGCCGACGCCCCGCAGACGCCGATAGGCGGCGGCCGCGGCCGAGTTTCCGCTGCCGCTGAGCGCAGCCAGCCGGTGCTGGTACTGGTGGATCAGGTCGTCATAGGTATGGGCCTCATCGCCGCTTGCCCGTTCACGCCCGGCGCGCAGGTGCGCCAGTCCTTCTTGAATGGCAATCCTCCGGGCCTCCTGTTCTTCGGTGGCGAAGCCGCTCTTGCCGACCAGCCCAAGCGCACGGATCAAGGCAGGCAGGGTTGAGCCTTGCACCACCAGGGTTACCAGGATGACCGAGAAAGTAAGAAAGACGATGAGGTTTCGCTGCGCGAACGGCTGGCCGCTGTCGAGCGTGTACGGGAGCGAGAACGCAGCCGCCAGGGCCACTACGCCACGCATCCCAGTCCACCCCACCACGAACAGACCCCGGGCCGTCGGGGGCGCCTCATGCTGGTGGAGCACGTGCGTCCTGAGCCAGTAGCCCACCCAAGCACCGGGAAAGGTCCACACTAAGCGCAGGCCGATCAGCACCGCGCTGAAGACGATGGCATAAAGGAGCAGGGTCCAATGGCTATAGCCATGGATGCCGGCCAGTACGTAGGGAAGTTGCAGCCCGATGAGCACGAATACCAGCCCGTTCATCACAAAGCTCATGGCCTGCCACACTGCACTGAGTTGGATCCGCACGGTGGGGGAGTAGATGGTTGGGCTGCGGCGTCCCACGTAGAGCCCGCAGGCCACCGCCGCCAGCACCCCGGACGCGTGGGCGGCTTCTCCCGCCAGGTAGGCGGCATACGGCACAACCAGGCTGATGACGATCTCGATGGGTCCATCGTCCACGAAGCGTTCGAACCATGCCATGGCGATTCCGAGCGCGAGACCAATCCCCAGACCACCCGCCGTCAGCCATGCCAGCCGCAGCAGCCCCTCGCCCATCGAGGGCGCCTTGCCCCGTAACAGGAGCATCAGCCCGAATTCGAGCGCAAGCAGAGCCGTGGCATCGTTGAGCAGGCTCTCGCCTTCCAGCACGTCGACGATGCGGCCCGGCAGCCCTAGCGTCTTGGCAATGGAGGTAGCGGAGATGGCGTCGGTGGCCGAGATGACCGCTCCCAGCAGAAAGCCTGACTTCCAGTCGAGCGCGGTGATGAAGTGGTCGGCCGTATACGCCACGCCCCACACCGTAAACGCCACCAGCCCGAAGGCGAGCATGGCGATGCTCACCAGGTTATAGCGGAAGTCGCGCCAGCTCGTGAGATAGGCCGCCCCGTACAACAGCGGGGGCAGGAAGATGAAAAAGACGACATCGGGACTGAGCGGAATGCGCGGAATGCCCGGCACAAAGCTGAGGACCAGGCCGGCCACCACCAGCACGATGGGATAGGGCACGCTCCAGCGGCGAGCCAGGCCGGCGAAGGCAGCTACAAATACCAGGAGCAGCAGGAGCGTCTCGAGTTCGTGCGCCGTGGCTCCGCCACTCATCCGTTGGCCCTCACTCCTTGGATCTCAGTTTGCAGCGGGATTATAATACCGGGTGCTTGCGCACGCGGCCATCGGCTCGCCCGTCCAGGTGGCCGCATAGGCGGGGCGGCGCAGGCTGTTGGGAGCGAGCCACTCTAAAGGTATCCGCCAATGGAGTAAGCGAGCCGTTGTCCATTGTTCAACTGCTCAACGCTCTCTTCCTGTTCTGCTCTTCTTAGCAAGGCGCTCCAATCCTCAGAAGGGCAATCTCTGGATGTCGGGTTCGAGCCATGCGCGCCGGGCTTCGACGGAGAGTAATCGATCGCGCGACCAATAGGCCAGGAGCCAGCCGGGCTGCCCGAGGGGCGAGGCCAACAGGGCGTTACAGGTCACGAACAGAGGACACGCCGGGCTTGCCGCCAGGAAAGCGCGGGCAGCGCGAATGGAGGCCTGGGTGATGGTCTCGTGATAGCCGCTGCTATCGGTATTGGCAACGCCGGTGGCCTGGTTGTAGGCGCGGATGATGGCTGGCATCTGGCGGCCGACGTCCAGATCAGGGCAGCAGGCAAGCAGCCAGAGGACGGCGGCGAAGTGGGCAGCGTGGGTCCAGGCGGGTTTGGGCAGCGTGCGGTCAAGCAGACCAAGACCAATGGTGCTGATCTCCTCGTCTGAGGTGAATGCGATGAAGGTGCGCATAGCAGGCTCCGTCCTCGTGTTTTCAGGGTTTGGGTCTGCCCGGCAAGGCGCATGGAAAAAGCCCGCCGGGTGAGGGCGGGCTGGTCGATTCGTGCTTCAGTTCAACTGGAAATCAAGGCTTGTTCTGCTTCCAGGTTCCTACGCTCACGTGCGCCAAGGCCGCCGGTAAAGACGGGTCTTGTTGCTGCATGAGGTTGGAACGGAGCGAAGCCATATCTCATTGTAGTCTCAGATTTCGCCGTCTGCCGATGCTGAGTGGCGATTGCTGAATCGGAGTGGCGCATCCCGCAATCCAAAGCGAAAACCGTGCAATTCAAAACCGGCCGGGATCACGGGAGAGATTGCCTATGGGACGCCGTTTTGCCGAACTCGCCTTTACTCCGCTAGTGAAACACCAGCAGGATCTGCATGGAAGCCGGCGGCAGTATGAACGCATGGAGCAGGCGGGGGAACGCGGTGATCGGCTCGGTCCGTATGAGCGGGAGTTCATTGAGAACCGGGACGGGTTTTATATGGCCTCGGTCAGCGAGACCGGCTGGCCCTATGTTCAATATCGAGGTGGGGCTAAGGGCTTCCTTCGCGTCATCGACGAGCAGACGCTCGGCTTCGTGGACCTGCGCGGCAATAAGCAGTACGTCAGCACCGGCAATCTTCAGCATGATGCGCGCGTGGCGTTGTTCCTGATGGACTATTCGGGACAGAGAAGGCTAAAGATTCTCGGCCGGGCTACGATCCACGAAGGTGACGCGCCGGCCTTGCAATGGATCGAGCAGCTACGGGTGCCGGAGGAGAAGACGCCTGCGGAACGTGCCGTGCTGATCAAGATCGAAGCCTTCGACTGGAATTGTCCACAGCACATCACCCCGCGTTACACGCAGGAAGAGTTGGCGACGCTGCTAGAACCGATACGGCTTCGTCTCGACGCGTTAGAGGCCGAGAACGCGAGGCTTCGGGCTGCACCGGAGGCGGGGCTGAACGGTGCACGTATGACCGGATAGACCTCTCGACAGAATCCCTGTATGTTGTTGCGGGCGTGCCCAGATCTGGTCAGCCGGGGACCTCCGCGCCTGCATCCGGACGGATGTTCTGATTTATGCGGAAGAAATTATTGGGATCGTATTTGGCCTTGATTCTGGCCAGTCTTGGATAGTTATTTCCGTAGGTTGCACGAATGCGGTCTTCGCTTTCGCCGTCCATCATGAAGTTCACGTATGCGCCGCCAGTTGCGTATGGATGCAGCGCCTCCCAGTAGTCTTTGGCCCAGGCGGTAATCCGGTCCCTGTTGGCCGGATCCGGATCCACGCCGACGATCACCTCGCTCCAGAGGGCATCGCGATTGCTCCAGGGAGTCTCGCGGTTGCTCGGCTTGTGAGCCGCTCCATCGATGGGATAGAGATGCATCGTGGAGTGCAGTGTGGGCGCCTCCGCAGCGTGCTTGACGTGCAGAGCAATCGCTTCATCGCTGAGCTCTTTCACGAAATCCGCTTTCCAATACCACTGCAAACCGGGCACGTACAGGCCATCGAACATGCTTTGCAGCATGGGAAAAGGCATGGGAGCGAAGAACTCGAACGCTGGGCTGCGAAAGCTCCGCAGCGGCTCTAGAAGTTTATTCGCCTGCTCCAGGGCTCCGTTGTAGCACCAGACCACGCCACACATCCTCTTGAAGTACAGATTTTCCGGGAAGGGCGGAGCGGGCGGGACGGCAAGCAACGCAAAGAAACCATTGAGCTCTTCGGGCGCTTGCGTTATGAACTCGCGATACCACCGCATGATATCCGGGGCTTGCTCCATCTCCCATAGCATGGGGCCGGCACACACTGTATGGACGAGGTGCGACCGAAACAGAAACGACGTCACCACACCGAAGTTTCCGCCGCCTCCGCGAAGAGCCCAGAAGAGGTCGCTATTCTGGTCGGCGCTCGCCACTACAAAGCTCCCATCAGCCAGGACGACGTCGGCCGCCAACAGGTTATCGATGGTTAAGCCGAACTGCCGCGTCAGATACCCCATCCCGCCACCGAGGGTCAGCCCCCCTACGCCGGTCGTCGATACGATTCCGGAAGGGACAGCGAGCCCAAAGGCATGCGTTGCGTGATCGACTTCCCCCCAGGTAGACCCGCCACCCACACGTACCGTTCTCGCCGCCGGATCGACATGAACGTAGCGGATGAGCGAGAGGCCGATGACCAGACCATCGTCACAGATTCCCAAACCTCCGGCGTTGTGACCTCCGCACCGAATCGAAATGGGAAGATCATTGTTCCGGCCGAAATCAACGGCTGTGATCACGTCGGCTACATCCGCGCACCGGACGATCAAACCCGGTTTGCGGCTGATCATTGCGTTAAAGACCTTGCGTGCCTCTTCGTAGCTCGTGTCAGTGGGGTCGATCAAAGTACCCCGGAGCTGATTTCTGAATTGAGTGACAGCTTGCGCTTGCACGGCTTCCTCCGTTGTCCGGGGAGAAATCGTGGGGGAACGATTCTTGATGTACGAACCGCCTGGGAATGGTAGGCGTCCCGAGACGGACCTGCTTGTCATCTGCCTGTCAATTCTAGGCCGCCTGGAGGTGACGTTAAACGGGTGTAGGGGCATAGCTGGGGCGGCGGGCGAATTCCGCGACGAGCAGTGAGGCCAGGAGCATTCCGGAGGCGAGGAAAAAGGGCATGCCCGGCAGGTGGATGACGGCCGCGGTGCCGATAGACTTGCTGAAGACGTAGGTGAAGAGGCCCGGACCGATGAGACCGGCGATACCGCGCAGGCTGTTGATGGCCCCCTGGAGCTGGCCTTGCTCCGACGGGCCGACCTCATGCGACATGATGCTTTGCGTGGCCGGCCATACCAGCGCCATGAGATTGAGCACGGGGATGGCCAGCCAGAAGAGAAGTCCGGTCTTCGAGAGTCCGAACATGGCGTAGCCGCATGCGCCGAAGACGAGGCCAACGGAGATGGACCCGCGCTCGCCTAATCTCGCCACGGCGCGCTTGACCAACAGCGCCCCGTAGAGTCCGGAGAAGATGCCGACGGTGGCGAGCGAGAGGCCGACGGTGCGGTCGGTCCAGTGATAGCGGAAGTCGGCGTAGATGACGTAGACGTTCATGAGCGACTGCTGCGCGGTGTAGCCGAGGAGCAGCAGCGCCGCCAGAGCCAGGAGCGAACCGCGGCGGCTGAGCAGCGCGAGTGAGCCGACGGGGTTGGCGCGTCTCCACGAGAACGGGCTGCGGTGGTTGCGGGAGAGGGACTCGGGCAGAACCAGCAGTCCATAGAGCCCGTTGACCATGCTGAGAGCGCCGGCGACCCAGAAGGGCAGGCGCGGATTGACGTTGCCGAGCAGGCCTCCCAGGGCGGGCCCGAGCACGAAGCCCATGCCGAAGGCGGCGTTCAACAGGCCAAAGGCGGTGGCGCGCTTTTCGCGTGGCGTCACGTCGGCCATGTAGGCCATGGCCGTGGGAATGCTGGAGGCGGTGAGGCCGGAGATGACACGCCCGACGAAGAGCCAACCCAACTGGGGCGCCCAGGCCATGAGCAGGTAGTCGAGACCGAGGCCGAAGTTCGAGAGCAAAACGACGGGACGGCGCCCGAAGCGGTCGGACAATGAGCCGAGCACGGGGGAGAAGACGAACTGCATGCCGGCGAAGACGGTGCCGAAGATGCCAAGCATCTGCGCCGCGCTGACCTCGTTTCCATGCAGAAAACTGGCGATGAGTCGCGGCAGCACGGGAGCGATCATCCCCAGCGCGAGCATATCCAGCGTGACGGTGAGGAAGATGAAGGCGGCGGCGGCGCGGCGGCCTTTGGGAACCGGCGCCGAAGGCGCAGCGCCATCGGGCGAGGCGAGGAACTCCGGCTCAGTGGGCAGGGGATTGGGAGCGACGGGTGGGGCGACCGGGTTGTTCGGGTCAGGCATTGGTATCGGACGAGCCGGCGAGGTGTTGCGACAGTCTAGCCTGATGCGCTGGGCGGTTGGGAGAAAAGCCGGAAACAGCCCCACCCAAGCTGCGCTTGAATGGGGCACCCGCGTTGGCGGTGAACTCGGCTACCGCTAGTGCCCTCAGCGGAAGGATGTGACCGATAGCGATTCCGCCTGGACGGGCGCGAGGGGGTCCTGAATGGCGGGCGTCGGCGGAGCCGGCGGCGGAACACTGGGAGGCTGCTTACGACCGTGCTTCTTGCGCACCTCAATGGAGGCGACGAGCAGCAGGCCGGCGAAGGTGACGGAGAGCAGCGCGAGCGCGTAGGCGCCGTGGAGTTGCGGAATCTCCCCGTAGAGCAGGGCCAGGCCGACGAATACGAAGACCAGGTGGGCGCAGAAGACCTCAAGCGATGCCTTGCCCAGGGTGATGAAGGGCTCGCGCGCGACAAACTTTTTGACGTAGCCCCGCAGCCAGTAGAAGACGCAGACGAAGGCGATGAGATTGACGACGCGCAGCGGACCGATCTGCCATTTATCCAGCAGCAGGCCAAAGGCGGGCGGCACCAGCGAGGGACCCCACCACTCATGGCGAATGCCGATGAAGAAGATGCAGACGATGCCGAGCAGAAACGTGACCCAGCCGGGGATGCGGGCCAGCGGCAGTTCGCCCTCGGCGGAGCGCGCGCCCAGCCACATACCCATGATCCAGACCCACTGCCAGGCGAAGAGGTCAAACGCGCCGGTCTGCTGTAGCGGGATGGGCAGATGGGTGACGTGTACGACGAAATTGTGAGCGACGGCGCGCAGGCCGAATTGCGCCAGCAGCCAGATGGTCCAACTGCCGATGAGCACCGGCCGCCAGCCCCGCCGCGTCGCGATGTAGAGAGCGATCGGGGAGAGCAGCAGGAAGAGCACGTACATCGGCAGAATGTCCAGCAGCGGCGGACAGTAGATGAGCAGCAGCGAGCCGACGATCGCCACGACCGGATGCGCGATATAGAAGTCCAGCAGGTGCAGCAGCGCGGCGCGATGGGTGAGCACGGCGAAGGCGGCGGCCAGGGTGAAGGCCAGGCCGAGCAGCAGCACGTGGTAGCCGTAAACGCGCAGGGCTCTTCGCCATAGTCGGTTGCGCAAACCGTGGATGTCCTCGGCGGCCTGGCGCAGGTAGATGCGGGCGACTAGCAGCGCGGAGAGGAAGACGAAGCCTTCGGCCGAGGAGAGAAAGCCGAAGGGCTGGTTGACCATGTCGCTCATGCGGGTGGGCAGGTGGGTGAGAGTCATCCAGACCAGAAACAGCCCGCGCAGTGCATCGAGCTCCGGTTTGCGCGGGAGCTGAATGCTGTGCAGCAGGTTGATGGATGAATCCTTGAGCGTGGTCAACGTCGCCAACCCTTCCCTTGTTGAGACGAGGACGAGAGGCAGGAGTTGCGGAGCCTGCCCGGTTTCTTTTAGACGTTATAGGTCGCGGAGGGATGCAGGGGGAAGGATTGATGATACGCCGTGGAAACCATTGTTCGCACCCGTCCCCAACGGAAGAAGTATTGCGGAATGATCCCGTTCGTGCGATGACCTGACGGTCAGCGAATCTGCAGGGATCGCTCAAAAGGAGATCCTTCGACTGCGCGGTGCGCGCCGCGCTCAGGATGACAGAGGAGCCGGAGCCGTCGCTTCACCTTCTTCGACGCCGAGGGCGCGGAGGAGGAAGGCGTAGTCGAAGGCGATCTCGCGCAGGTAGTCGTAGCGGCCGGATGCGCCGCCGTGGCCGGCGGCCATGTTGGTGTGGAGCAAGAGCGGGGTGCCATCCTGCTTCAGGGTGCGCAGCTTGGCAACATATTTCGCGGGCTCCCAGTACATCACCTGGCTGTCATTGAGCGAGGTCTTGACCAGCATGGCGGGGTAGCGGCCGGGTTTGAGATTGTCGTACGGCGAGTAGCCCAGCATGTAGCGGAAAGCTTCGGGCTCATTCGGATTGCCCCACTCTTCGTACTCCGGCACCGTGAGCGGAAGCGTGGCGTCCAGCATGGTGTTCATCACATCGACAAAGGGAACATGGGAGAGCACCGCGGTGAAGAGGTTCGGGCGCAGGTTGCTGACCGCACCCATGAGCAGTCCGCCGGCGCTGCCGCCTTCAATGGCGACGCGTCCGGGGTCGCCGAAGCCGTGGGCCAGTAGGTACTCGACGGCGGTGATGAAGTCGGTGAAGGTGTTGCGCTTTTCCATCAGCCGGCCGGCATCGTGCCAAGGCTTGCCCATGTCGCCGCCACCGCGGATGTGCGCATAGGCGAGGACGAGGCCGCGGTCGAGCAGGCTGAGCCGATTGCTGTTGAAGCCGACCGGCAGCGAATATCCGTAGGAGCCGTAGGCGTAGACGTGCAGCGGGTTCCGGCCCTCGGTCTTGCGGTCGCGGCGATAGACGAGCGAGATGGGGATCGGCGTGCCGTCGGCGGCATTCGCGAAGAGGCGCTCTGAGGCGTACAGGGTCCGGTCGAAGCCCCCCGGCACCTCCAGTTGCTTGCGCAGCGTGGACGTGTGGGTCGCGAGGTCCAGCTCATATACGGACCTGGGTGTGACCAGCGATTGGTAACCGTAACGGTAGCGTTTGCTATGGAATTCATGGTTGGCGCCCCCGTGGGCGCTGTAGACGGGCTCAGGAAACTCGATCTCCCGGCCGGCGGTGAGCGCGCCATCGGATGCGAAGCGGGCGATACGGATCTTCGGCAGGCCGTTCTCGCGCGTCTCGATGGCAGCGAAGTCCGCAAACAGGTCGACATCCTCGAGCATGGCGTCGGCTCGATGGGGCAGCACTTCGCGCCAGTGGTCGTGACCGGGGGAGGCAACGGGCGCGGTGACCAGACGGAAGTTGCGGCCGCGATCGTTTACGCGGAGATAGAAGAGGCCGTCGCGATGGTCGGTGTAGTACTCAATCTCGTCGCGGCGGGGTTCGATGAGACGCCATGCCCCGCCGGGCTGATCGGCGGAGAGGAAGTGCTCTTCGCTGGCCGTGTGGCTGGCGATGCCGAGCATGATGAACTGCTTATCGCGGGTTTTGCCGGCGCTGAGGTTGAAGCGCTCGTCGGGCTCCTCGAAGACCAGGGTATCGCGCTCGCGCGGATCGCCGAGGGTGTGGCGGAAGAGCTGGTAGTGGCGCTTGGTGGCTTCGTCTTCTACGGAATAGAAGAGCGTACGGTTATCGTTCGCCCAGGTAACGGAGCCGACGCGCTCGGCGGTGTCGGGCAGCACCGCGCCCCTGGCGCTCAGGCTGCCGCCGAGATCCTTCACGTGCAGGGTGTACTGGCGGAAGCCGGTGTTGTCCACGGAATAGGCGAGCAGGGCGCCGTCGTCGGAGACCGCCAGCGCGCCAATTGCCATGAACTGCTCGCCCTGGGCAAGCTCGTTCACGTCCAGAATGATCTCCTCGGGCGTGCTCGCGTCGGGGCCGGCCTGATCCGGATGTGCGGGTGAGGTGGCCTTGCGGCAGTAGATGGGATACTGCGAGCCCTCAACCGTGCGCGAGTAGTAGAAGAAGCTGCCGTCGCGATAGGGCAGCGA
Organism: uncultured Acidobacteriaceae bacterium; assembly: GCA_963830635.1. Lineage (GTDB taxonomy): Bacteria > Acidobacteriota > Terriglobia > Terriglobales > Acidobacteriaceae > CAWHMN01. The sequence continues at coordinate 388,062 of CAWHMN010000001.1, forward strand.
TTCGTCCGTCTCCTTGATGTGGCTCAGCATTTCGCCGTAGAGCCGCTCCTGCAGCCGGACCGTGGGTGTCATCCAAGCCGCGGTGTAGGCATTCTCCGCTTCCAGATAGGCGATGACCTCGGGACTGTTCTTCTCGCGCAGCCAGGCATAGTCGTCTTTAAGCGTATGGCCGTGCAGAGTAGTGGAGCGGGCTTCTTTGCGCGCGCTTGGCGGCGCCGGGGTGTCATGACTCATACGTTCAGGATAGCTTGCCGGGCAGGGGATTGCTGGAGCCGGGTTGCCTGGCAGCGATCAAACCTTGGCGGTGCATGAAACGCGGATATGCGTGTGTGGTGAATGTGGTCTGGAGGAGATATATCCTGGCAAGCAACTTGAAGGGGCATAGAAGGCTACTTATCAGGTGGGACGAGTTTGCCACGGCTGGTGTGACAGGTTATCTCGCCGCGGGTACTCGCAGAAATCTTCTAAGTGCGGTTAAGGAGAGATAAGCAATGAACGCAAATCGAATGTGTACCTTCGCAACGGCAATTCTGCTCTGTTGTACCCCGGCCTTCGCGCAGATGGGCGCGCCCGGTCAATCGTCCGGGGGGCAGAACAGCCCTATGCGGAACGGTTCCGGGATGAACCAGCAGCAGATGAACGACACGCAGGGCGCCACCAACAACATGAACGGACCGTCCGCCATGGACAAGATGTTCGTGAAAAAGGCGCTGCAGGGGAGCATGGCCGAGGTGAAGATGGGCCAGATGGCGGCGGATAAGAGCAGCGATCCGCAGGTAAAGCAGTTCGGCCAGAAGATGGTGGACGACCACGGCAAGATGATCGACCAGATGAAGCCCGTGGCCGAGAAGCTTGGCGTGACCGTGCCGACCGAGCCTTCCAAGAAAGACATAGCGACGGCGACCAAGATGCAGGCGCTGTCCGGCAAGGACTTCGATGACGCGTACATCAAGGACATGGTCAAGGACCACAAGATGGACGATAAGGAGTTCAAACAGGAGATTGCGAGCGGGCAAAGCCCGGACGTGAAGCAGGCCGCGCAGCAGGGCGACCAAGTGATCGAGCAACATTTGCAGATGATTGAGCAGATCGCCAAGGATAAGGGCGTTTCGACCAGCAGCAAGATGAAGATGTAAGCAAAGCGCAAGCGATGCCGGTCGGGCAAAGCCGGCCGGCGACGAGGTAGCGAAGCGGGGTGCTCGCAAAGGGTGCCCCGTTTTTGCATGAGGCGAACGATCGAAGCGGATTCCTGTCGTCGGGCGGTTCCAGAGTCCGGGGCGTGCGGCGTTTCTCGACGGAAAAGCCGCGCGGATGACGCGGTCCCGTGTATACCTACAGGAACTCCGCTCTAGAATGACTGCGATGATCCTGAAAAGACTCCACTTCCGCCGGTTGCCGATGCTGGCCCTGATGATCTCGGTGGTCCTCTGCATGCCGCTCTGCGCGCAGAAGGTGGCCGATCTTCCCCAGCCGTCGAACTACGTCAGCGACTTCGCGCATGTGCTCTCAAGCGATACCGAAAGCCGTGTGAACGCCATGTGCGCGCAACTGGAGCAGCGTGCGCACGCGCAGTTGTTCGTGGTAACGGTGAAGACGCTCGACGACGAGCCGGTCGATGAGTACGCGAACGACCTGTTCCATCGCTGGAAGATTGGCGCGAAGGGTAGCAATCGAGGCGTGCTGTTGCTGCTGGCGATCGCCGAGCATCAGTGGCGGGTCGAGGTGGGCTATGGGCTCGAAGGCGTGCTGACGGACAGCGTGACCGGCCGGATCGGCCGGGCGATGGTGCCGGACCTGCGGCAGCAGGACTATGACGCGGCGGTGGCGGATGCCAGCGCGCAGATCGCCGACGTGGTGGCGAAGGATGCGAAGGTGGAGCTGGATACGCCAGCAGCGCCCAGACGACGGCAGGCGCAACCAGACCAAAGTGTGGGCAATCTGCTCTCTCTGCTGGTGACCCTGGGCATTCCGGCGCTGTTCTTCCTGTTGCTCCTGCGGCGTGCGGTGCGGGGAGGACGGGGACCGCGCGGCCCGTGGGGCGGCGGGGGCTTCTACGGCGGAGGCGGATGGGGTGGCGGCGGTGGATGGGGCGGTGGGGGCGGCGGCGGCTTCAACGGAGGCGGCGGCGGAGACTCCGGGGGCGGCGGTGCTTCGGGAGGCTGGTAGTGCGAGGCGTTCTCCTGGGAGTTGCCGAGGAGAAGAAGTAGATCCTTCGGCTTCGTTCGGAATGATGGCACGGAGATGACACCGCCCGATTGCGTACGGAATTGGCAGGCGATACGAGATACGAAAGGAAGACGGCATGAAGCGAGGTTTGGGAGTTCTCATTGGGGTCGTGGTGGTCATCGGCATTGCGGTGGCGCTGATCTTTGGAAGCTATGTAAGCGCGAAGAACCAGATGGTGTCCAAGGATGAGGGCGTGAAGGCGGCGTGGTCGGAGGTGGACGTGGTGCTGCAACGGCGCGCCGACCTGATCCCCAATCTGGTGGAGACCGTCAAGGGGTACGCCAAGCACGAGGAGACGGTCTTTGGCGATATCGCGAATGCGCGTGCCGGCCTGCTGAATGCGCGCGATCCGCAGGCGAAGATCCAGGCCAACGGGCAGTTGGACTCGGCCCTGGGACGGCTGCTGGCCTTGTCGGAGAACTATCCGGACCTGAAGGCAAACCAAAACTTCCTGAGCCTGCAGGACCAGTTGGAGGGCAGCGAAAACCGCATCGCGGTGCAGCGCCGCCGATATAACGAAACCCTGCGCGACTACAACACGTTCATCCGGCAATTCCCCAACAGCATCTGGGCGAATATGGCCGGGTTCCACCCGAACAATGCTTACTTTGAGGCAACGCCTGCCTCGCGCACCGCGCCCACGGTGAAGTTCTAGAGTAGCGGAAATTCAACCGATCAGCGTTACCTATTCGCCACGCAATGCCTCCATCGGGTCGATGCGCGCCGCGCGTCTCGCTGGGACATAGCACGCAGCCAGAGCCACGCCGATCAGTAAGGCGGTCACGCCTGCGAGCGTCCACGGATCATAGGGCTCGACGCCGTAGAGCATCGACGAACGAGCCATCCACCGGGCCAGGATCAACGCCGCGAGTAACCCCGCGCCGGCGCCGCCCACTGCGAGCCTGCCACCGCGTTCCAGTACCCATTGAAGGACGTCGCCACGGGTCGCGCCGAGCGCCATGCGTATGCCGATTTCCCGTGCCCGCCCCCCGACAAGGTAGGAGATGACGCCGTACATTCCTATGCTGGCGAGCGCCAGCGCCGTTGCTGCAAATACCGCCAGCAGTCTCATCGAGAAGCGCCGGGCGGCCAGCGTGTCCGAGATGACAGTCTCCATCGATTCCGGGTTGTAAACCACCTGCTCGTGGTTCATCTGCGTCATGGCGTTTTCCATGCTCTTGAAGCTCGGAACAGCGCCGGACCGGGATCGCACGACCACATCCATTCCCAACATCATCAGGCCGAGTTGTACATCCGGCAGTTGCATCAGAGCCTGATACGTCTCGGCACGGAGTGGATACGCCGCATCGTTATCGAGACCCCATTGGTTCACATGTCCCACAACTCCGACGACCGTCGCCATGTCGTCAAACTGCTCCAGATGGATCCGCTTGCCGATCGGGTCGCTATTCCCGAAGAACTTCCGCGCAAACACATCGTCCACGACAATCACGCGCGGGGCATGCTCGTCATCGGCCGGTGACAGGAACCGCCCTCGTAGCAGCGGGATACCCATGACTCTGCCGTAATCGGGTCCCACCAGGTACCGGATCGCGGAGGACATGGCATTTTCGTTCGCCGGCTTCGGCTCGCCCGCCAGCCAGAAGGGCTGCTCGTCGTCCGACATCATGGGCAACGCCGCCCAGGAGAAGGATGCAGCTTCGATGTCCGGGGTGCTCGAGAGCCTCCGCTGCGCTTCGCGCAGATAGGCGCGACTTGCGTCCGGGCTGGAGCCGATCATCGTGGGAGGAGGTTCAAGGCCAAACGTGAGCACCCCTTGCGGACGAAAGCCCGGATCGACGTTCGACAGCTTCATCAGACTGCGAATCATCAGCCCCGCGCCGACCAGCAGAACGAGCGCCGAAGCCATTTGAAAGATCACCAGCGAATCCTGCGTCCGATGCCGGGCGCCGCTCGCTCCGCGGCCACCCTCCTTCAACGTGTGCTGAACGTTCTGCCGGAACATCTTGCGGGCAGGCGAAAGGCCGAACAGAATTCCCGAGGCCACGGAGATCAGGGCGGTGAAGCACAGTACCGGCAGGCTGAGATGAATCTCCATCGCGCGCGGCAGATCCTGCGGCAGCAGCCTGACCATAGCCTGAGTACCCAACTCTGCGAGCAGCAGGCCCAAAGCGCCGCCCATGAGGGAAAGCATCACGCTTTCTGTGAGCAACTGCCGCACGATACGCGCACGGCTCGCTCCCAGCGCCGCGCGCACGGCAAACTCCGGCGCCCGCACATTGGACCTGGCCAGCAACAGGTTGGCTACATTGACGCAGGCGATCAGCAGAACGAAGCCGACAGCACCCATCAGAACCACAAGCAACGGACGCACATCGCGTACCAGTGACTCCTTGAACGGCACGAGCCGGGCGCGGATGCCCTGGTCGTCAATCGGAAACGCCACCGCGAGTCGCCGGGAAACCTCTTCCAGGTCGGCCTGCGCGTGTCTCAGCGTGATACCCGGCTTCAGCCGCGCGATGCCATGAATGCCAAGCCCGGCGGCGCGGTCCTTCAGCGCTGGATTCCGGAACTGTCCGATGGGCACATAGATATCGCTAGCCCGGAAATTGTTGATCGCAAGATTGAAGCCTGCAGGTAAAACGCCAACAATCGTGTAGTTGCGCCCATCCAGTGTGAGCGCCTTGCCCAGGACGTTGGTTTGCGCTCCAAACTTTCGTGCTCGGAAGCCGGCGCTGATCAGCGCCACCGGCCCGCGGCCAATCTCGTCTTCATGAGGAGCAAACAACCGGCCGGCCACAGGTTTCACCCCTAGGATGGGAAAGAAGTCTGAAGAGACCAGTTCTCCGCGCACCTCCTCGGAAGCGCCCGTGCCCGTGAGAATGAATCCCGTGCCGCGCGAGACCGCCAGCGCGGCGAGCGTCTTGTTGTCCTTCTGCCAATCGCGAAAGTTGGGGTAGGAGATAGAACCTTCGGTGAAGTTCTGCTTGGCGGCGTGCACCGTCACCAGCTCTTCCGGATGTGGATACGGCAGCGGATTCAGCAGCACGGCGTTCACTACCGAGAAGAGGGCCGTGTTGGCGCCGATTCCGAATGCCAGCGTGAGTACGGCGACGATCGTGAACGCGGGGCTCTTGCGCAACACCCGCAGGCCGAAGCGGAGGTCCTGCCATAGCGTCTCCACTCCGGGGAGCCCTTGCCGCTCGCGGCAGGCCTGCTTGGCCTGTTCCAAACCGCCGAAGCGAATCAATGCCTGCCTCCGCGCCTCCTCCTCGGTCATGCCTGAATGGAGATTGTCGTCAATATGCATCTGGAGGTGGCTCTCGAGTTCATCAGCCAACTCTCTATCGGCTTCGCCGTGCGCGAAGACTCCGCGCAATCGTACGAACAGCGCCCGCAATTTCCGCATCATGCCTCCTCGGCAGGGGAGAGGAAGCGAGCAAGGATGACCGTCGTCTGTTCCCATTCCTGCGTTTCCGTATGCAGTTGCTTCCTTCCCGCGCGGCTCAGCTTGTAGAACTTGGCCTTGCGGTTGTTTTCCGACAAGCCCCACTCGGAGACGATGAGCCCCTCCTGCTCCAGTTTGAGCAACGCCGGATAGAGAGTTCCGTAATTGAGCGACAAGAGATTGTCGCTGGTTCGTTCAATGCGCCGGGCGATGCCATAGCCGTGCAGCGGCCCCATCGCCTCCAGAGTCTTAAGCACCATCAGGGTCAGTGTGCCTTGCCGGATATCCGTCTTTTCGCCCATGCGCGCTCCTATTGCCAAGCCATACGTATCTTTACTCCGATACCTATGGGTTTGCAATAGGAAAGTGGCGAGCGGACCCAGCCTCGAGACTCAGCAGTACCTGAGGAAGAAGCTCGCCGGGTGCGCCGCGGGAAGGACGGTGTCCTACTCTGCCTGCAGCACGATCTCAAACAGCAGCAGCGAAAGTGTGGTGAAGATGATGTCGTAGCCCGCCAGCATCTTGATCCATAGTCCCGGATCGCTGTCGCCGGTCAGCACCGCGGTCGACGAGAGCACCATGGCCAGCAGGGCGGGGATGAAGATAGGGAAGAGAATCAGCGGCAGCAGCAGCTCGCGGTTACGCGTGCGGATGGAGAGCGCGGCAAAGAAGGTGCCGTTCGACACCAGCGCCCAGGTGCCAAGCGGCAGAATGGCCGCGAAGAGCCACGCATTGCCGAGCGGGTGCAGGTTATAGAAGATCGCAAACACCGGCGCCAGCACTGCTTCGACGATCAGCACGAAGAGGAAGTTCGCAATCACCTTGGACAGCAAGAGCGCGCCGGCGGGCGCGGGCGACATCCGCTGGGCGTCCAGCACCTGGTGGCGCAGCTCGCGAGCCCACGCCTGGTTGAGAGCCGTGACCGACGCGAAGAGGATGGCGACGCACAGGACTCCGCCGGCGATCTGCCGCGAGGTGTCGCGCGTGGGATCGAAGGCCAGCGAAAAGAGCACCACCACCAGCAGCGCGAAGAAGAGCATGGAGTTGATGGCGTCCTTCGATCGCCATTCGATGCGCAGGTCCTTCGCCAGATGGTTCAGCAGATAGCTTCGAGTCAAAGGGCATCCTTGCTCAGCGGGGCAACCGTTGCACCCGTGGCGCGCAGGTAGTCTCCCGGCGCCAGCACAATCTGCACACCGCGCTGCCCTGCCGACACCGAGATCGCGTCAAAAAGCTCGATGGTCTCGTCCGCAAAGGCGGGAAACGCCTTCTTTGCGCCGAAGACGGTCACGCCGCCGCGGATGTACCCGGTGAGTGGCTGCACTTCGCTGAGCGGCGCCATCTCCGCCTTTCTCGCGCCAGCCGCTCTTGCCAGCTTCTTGAAATCCAGCTCCGCGTTTCCCGGGACGATGGCGAAGACATATTGGCCGCCGGCGGCCGCGCCTCCGATCACAGCGCATAGCAGCGTCTTGAAGACCTGTTCGGCCGGCATGCCGATCTTCTCGGCTACCGTCGTCGCCTTCATATCGTTGGGATCGACGATGTACTCGCGCAGTTCGTATGCGATGTTGAGTGCGTCCAGCATGCGCGCGGCGTTGGTCTTCATCGCGCCTCCCCTACGATAGGCCGCAGCGCAAGTCCTTCTACCGTCGCAACCAGCGCCCCCGCCTGCATGGTCAGCAGGTAGTCGGCGATGGGCTCGGCCAGCTCGCGCTGATGCGTGGTCAGCACCACACAGCGGTCTGCCGCTCGCAGCCGCCGCAACAGGTCGAGCATCTGGTGCGCACTGGCGATGTCCATGTTCGAGAAGGGCTCGTCCAGCAGCAGCAGATCCGGCTGCGGCAGCAGCACCCGGGCCAGGGACGTTCGCTGCCTCATGCCCTGCGAGTACTGTCCGACTGGCCGTGTCAGCGCCGGGTCGAGCCCTACGGTGCGGAGCGCATCGTCTGCCGAGAGGCATGGCTGGGTGCGGTAGAGGCTGCCGAAGTAGCCAAGGTTTTCCGTCGCGGTCAACTCGTCGTAAAGCATGGGTGCGTGGCTCATGTAGCCGATGCGCCCCCGCGCCTGTTCCGGGGTCGTTCCGCCAATGCTTACCGCGCCCAGGGTGGGCCGGAGCAGTCCGGCGAGCACCCGCAGCAGCGTCGACTTGCCGGCGCCGTTCTCGCCCAGCAGCACATAACAGCGGCCGCGCTCGAGGCGCACGCTGACGTGACGCAAGGCGGCGAAACGGCCGAAGAGCTTGGAGACGTCGCGGACTTCGGCGAAGAGGCGGGAGGGCATGGCGCTCCCCGCAGTATAGCGACAGGCGTGGGCCGCATCGCCCCAGGCGAAACCTGGGTATGCAGCTACACGGCGCGATCTATTCCGGGCGGAGGGAGGCAGTCTTGACGGGAGAGGCGTGTGCCGGTGCGGCGGCTGTGGGTGCAGCATTGGGCATCGCATTGCCCGGTGCCGCGCCTGCTGGTTTCTGCGCGGGCGCGTACTTGGACGCGCACTTGGCTTGAAGCTCGGTCGCGTGGAAGACGCCGTCATGGCCGAAGGTCCCGATGGCGAGCGCCTGGGCGTTGTCCTTGAAAGTATCCGGCGGCGGCTCCGTGCCCTGGTATACGACCGGCAGTTTGCGGCCCTGCTCCAGGAGCACGAACTGTGCGTGGGTGCCAGTGCGTTCGATAGAGCCGGGCTGCACGTTTCCGGCAACGCGGAGATGCCGCGTGTAGGCCTGCGAGCCCATCCCCTGGAGCTCGGAGATGGTGACGTAGTAGCTCTTGTTCGCCTGCACCCCGCTGACCGCAAGATAGAGGATGGTGCCAAGGACGACCGCCACGGCGGCACTGATGCGGAGAGTTTGCGAGCGACTGTTCATAAAAGCCAATTCTTGAAGGTCAGGCTTAAGGGTAGGCGCGCTTCCGGTCAGCGTCAAGGATCGTGGTCTGCCGCTTCGATGCAGAAACCAGGGCAGGCGGATTTTCCTCATCAGCCAGGCTTTCCGCGCACGCCGGCGTGAGCTCCTGCTCCTATCGCGGCATCTATAATCGAGACTGCGGCGCGCACCATCAGCCCAAGTTCTGCTAGAGAGAAGAGGGACGCGGATGAGCAGCAACGGACATGCGGAGAGCTACGCCACAGCGGAGATCCTGAAGCCCCGCGCAGAGTGGATTGCCAGGCGTCTGCGGGAAGCGGAGCGGACCGGCGACCGGAATCTGTCGCAGATGCACTTCGCCCGTCAGGGTCGTATTACTGAGGAGATGGAGTTCGTCGCCGCGCGGGAGAAGGTAGCGCCCGCACTGATCTGCAGCGAGATTGCTGCCGGCCGGCTGATCATTCCCGCGAACGTGAACCATCCGGAGTTGGAGCCGATGGCCATCGGCATCGCCTCACGTTGCAAGATCAACGCGAACATCGGAAATTCCGCCGTCTCCTCGAACATCCAGGAAGAGCTTGCCAAGCTGCACACGGCGATCAACTACGGCGCGGACACGGTGATGGACCTCTCGACCGGCGGCAACATCCCGGAGATCCGCGAGGCCATCCTGCGGCATTCGCCGGTGCCTATCGGCACGGTGCCCATCTACGAAGCACTCAACCGCGTGAAGAAGCTTGAAGACCTGAACATCGACGTGTACCTGGAAGTCATCGAAGAGCAGGCGGAGCAGGGCGTCGACTACTTCACGGTGCACGCGGGCGTGCTGATCCAATACGTGCCCATGGTGGCCAGGCGCATCACAGGCATCGTCAGCCGCGGCGGCGCCATCCTGGCGCAATGGATGACCCATCATCACAAGCAGAACTTCCTTTACGAGCACTACGATCGCATTGTGAAGGTGATGGCCAAGCATGACGTGAGCTTCTCGCTGGGCGACGGACTGCGTCCGGGTTGCATTGCAGACGCCAGCGACGAAGCGCAGTTCTCCGAACTGAAGACGCTGGGCGAGTTGACGAAGAAGGCCTGGGAAGAAGATGTCCAAGTGATGATCGAGGGGCCGGGGCACGTGCCGCTGGACAAGATCAAGGAGCAGGTGGACAAGGAAGTGGAGTACTGCTTCGCGGCGCCCTTCTACACGCTGGGGCCGCTGGTGACTGATATCGCGCCGGGCTACGACCACATCACCAGCGCCATTGGCGCAGCGATGATCGGCTGGCACGGCGCTTCGATGCTCTGCTACGTCACGCCCAAGGAGCACCTTGGCCTGCCGAACGAAAGGGACGTGAAGGACGGCATTATCGCGTACAAGATCGCAGCGCACGCAGCGGATGTGGCCCGGCATCGGCCCGGCGCGCAGGATCGTGACGACGCCATTAGCTACGCGCGGTACACCTTCGACTGGGAGAAGCAGTTCGAGCTCTCGCTGGACCCGGAGACCGCCCGCTCCATGCACGACGAGACGCTTCCCGATGACTACTACAAGGAGGCGGCGTTCTGCTCCATGTGCGGCCCGAAGTTCTGCTCCATGAATTGGTCGAGCAAGGTGGATACCTTTAACAAGGAAGTGCATGGCCTGGAGAAGAGGGACCTTTCCTCTTTGGTGACGCTGCAGGCGCAGCAGTTAGCCGGCAAGGCCTAGCCGTTCCACCACATAAAGCCGCTCGCGCATCTGACAGGTGCGCGTGCGGCTCGCGGGCAGTCGAACTGACACTCTAGTAACCGCGCACGAGCAGTTCCTTGCGGGCATCTTCTTGCGGCGCTCCTATAATCGGCGCGTGCCCTCCCGTTTTTCCAGATTCCCGGCTCCGTGCTCGAGGTGTGTCCGGCTGCTTTGCGCCTGTTTGCCGCCGGGCCAGGGGACAGCGTGATGCCGACCGAAGAGGCAGTGGCCGGCGACGTCTTTCTCCAGCAGGAACTCCTGCAGCCGCCCGGATCGCTTGATCCCGAACCGCTTCTGGAGCTGGCCGGGGTTCCGGGCTACGCGGCAGCCATTTCGATCGACAGCGGGGCCGCGGCGGAGCTCGCCGGCCATGAAACGCATGTCAAGAAGCTGGAATCGAAGGCGCTCAATGGCGCTATCTTCATCGTCCTGACGACGGCGGCAGGGGTGGTCCTTCGGCTGGTCAACAGCATCGTCTTCAGCCATCTGTTCATGCCGGAGCTCTTCGGCCTGCTTGCGCTGGTCACCACCATCATGATCGGCATCAATCTCTTCTCGCACATCGGCTTGCAGGAGAGTGTGATCCAAAACCCGCGCGGCGATGAGCCGGCATTTCTCAACACCGCATGGACGTTGCAACTGGTGCGCTCGTTCGGCATGCTGCTGACCGCGGTCGCGATCGCATGGCCGGCTGCCCGCTTCTATCATGACTCGCGCCTGGCGCCTCTGCTGATCGTGCTCGGCTTCACCTGCGTCATCGCGGCGTGTTCGTCTTCCAGTCTTCTCACGATGGCGCGGCATATCCAGGTGCGCGAGCTCACGCTGCTGGAGCTATTCGCTCAGTTCGTCGCGTTTGTTGCCACTGTCACCTGGGCGCTCATCAGTCCCACACTATGGGCGCTGATGGGCGGCCGCATCATTTCCGACATCGCCCGCTGCCTGGTCAGCTACCGCATGATGCGTGAGCTGCGCCCGCGGTTTATGTGGGACAAGAGCGCCGTCCGCGAGATCGTCAAGTTCGGAAAGTGGATCCTGGTAGGAACGGCGTTGACCTTTCTCGCCTCGCAATCGGACCGCCTCATTCTGGGCAAGCTGGTCACGCTCAAGGTGCTGGCGCTCTACGGGATCGCGTACGCACTCTCCGACCTGCCCCGTCAGATCATTCTGCAGTTCTGTTCCAAGGTAGGCTTTCCGTTCATTGCCAAGTTCATGGATAGCCCGCGTCCGGAATTTCGCAGGCTGCTGCTCAAATACCGCGCGCCAGTGCTTTTGATCGGCGCGGTTCTGCTGTCGTTGACCATCTGCACCGGAGACCTCTTCATCGCGCATGTCTATGACCGGCGGTATCACGGCGCGGGGTGGATGATCGGCATCCTGGGGCTGGGACTGTGGCACACCCTGCTTTACAGCACCATCAGCCCCGCGATCTTCGCGTTGCAGAAGTCGCACTATAACGCCATCGCGCAATTCGCGTACTGCGTCACGCTGTTTGTCGCGCTGCCGCTGGGATATCACTCCTATGGCATGCTGGGCGCGGTCATCGCCGTCGCCGTGAGCGACATACCGATGTACCTTTGCTTTCTGTTCAGTGCGGTGCGGGAGGGTATCAATCCTGCGGGCCAGGATCTGCTGATGACGCTGGCCTTCATCTTGATTCTGGCGGGTGCGCTGGCTCTGCGCCACATGCTCGGCTTCGGGCTGCCGTTTCCGTCCGCGGCGGCCTTGGCGGCGGCACGCTGACCTTGATAGTGGGAGCGCACGGCGCTTTCATCTTTGATGCAGCGGACAGATCGTACCCCGCACAACGTCGCAGGGAAATACGCAACAGCCATCTCGCTCTCGCTCGGAACGGGGTACCCGAAATCTCGTCGCCGGACTAAAAGGGAAAGATGCGCCTTCCGTGCCTGTGCAAGACACCGATCGCAATGGGCATAACCAAGAGCAAAACGAAAACCAGGGCAAGTATGACACTGTGCATCGAAAGACGCCTCCGTCGGGTACATGCTCATCGCGCACTGTATACATCGTGGCGCGTAAAAGCAACAACTTCGGATACAGTAGCACCCGGATGCGCACCTAAGCGTATGCATCTACAAGAGAAATAGGTACGCGGGTAATGTGAAGGCGGTGTTCACCTGGCCGATCCGGAGCCAGGTATGGCGGCCTCCCATCCTTCGCGATCCCGGCACGCAAAGAGCCCCTGCCGGGATCGCTGGCCACTCAGGATGGGCCCCCAGATCCGTGGCCAGATCAGTGGCCAGCCAAGAAAGCGATCACTTGGATGCGCCCGCGGATTTGTCCGGCGTGCCGGCCGCGGCTTCCAGCGTCGCAGCCGCCTTGGAGAGCGCGCCGGTCACGGCATTGAGCTGGTCTTCCGCCCGCTGGCGGTCCTTGGCATCAAGCGCCTCGTCGACCCCGGGAACCACTACGGCCGCGTAGCCGGTGTATTCACCCGGCGCGTAGATGGAGTGCCTGAACCATGGCCGGTCGGGCAGCCCATTTGGCAGCAGCAGGTCCTCCTCGGTCTGGCGCAGCCCGCGATTGAGTTGCTGCAGATCACCGGCTGCGGCCTGCTGCCGGGCATAGGCGCTCTTGCCTGCATCGGTGAAGCGCTGAGCGGCCGCCAGCGCAGGAGCGAAGTTGAGTTCCACGTTGTCCTTGGAGGCTTTCTTCTGCGCCGACTCCAGGTAGCTGTGGATCTCCTCTCCGTAGGTGGTGTAGTCGTAGGGAAGCACGTCGGCGTCGGCCATGTGCAGCACCTCCAGGCCGAAGACCCTGGCCTGCTGCTGCTCGTAGACGAAGGTGGGGTCGGCGAACTTGGTGAACCAGGCGTAGTTGTCGAACACCGAGTGATAGACGCCGTAGTGCCCTGCTGATCCGATATCGGTCGAGGGCACGCCGAGATGCTGGATGAACGGCGTGTAATCGGACCCCGAGCCAAGATCGCCCACATGCGGGGTGTTCGCTATGTCTGCATTCGGGGCGGCCCGGTGTCCAGGGCTGCTGTCACCATCGGCGTCTCGTTTCTCGTCCTCAGCCTTCCATGCCTGGAAGACGGAGCCGCCGCTGGGGCTAGGCACTTCCATGGTGACTTCGCGCACAAACTGTTTGAGGGACGGTACGGCCGAGGCGTCGAAGTTCGGCCCTGCCACGCCGACGTCGGTATTGAAGTAGGCGACCGCATGCGCCAGTTGTTGAGCATTGTCTTCTGCCCACTCGGTCGACCCGATCAGCCCTTCCTCTTCCGCATCCCAACTGCAGAAGTAGATGGTGCGCTTCGGCTTCCATCCCTGCTTCAGCAGCGTGCCCACGCCGTGCACGGCTTCGAGCATCGCCGCCGTGCCGCTGTTCGGGTCCACGGCGCCGTATACCCAGGCATCGCGATGGTTCCCCGCCACCACCCAGTTGTCGGTATCTTCCGTGCCGGGAATCTTGCCGATCACGTCCCAGATGGTGCGTTCGGCGTAGTCCATCTTGAGCGCGAGATGCACACGCACATCGCCCGCGCCGCCGAAGTGATACGCGAAGGGCAGCGCTCCCTGCCACGCGTGGGGAACCGCCGCTCCGCCCAGGTGCTCGAGAATTGGCTGCGCGTCCGCGTAGGAGAGCGGCATCGATGGAATCCTGGGCAGAGCGGTGATCTTTTCAACCGGCACACGCTGGCTATCCGGCAACGTGAGGGTGGAGGCGACGCCGGGGGTGGTCGCATCGCCGGGATACTTGAACATGTACTGCACTGAGCCGCGCTGCACGCCGGTGGGCGGGCGGTATGGGCCCTTGGGATAGATATCGCCGCGGAAGTAGCCATCATCCGCGGGATCGGAATAGATAAGCACGCCGGCCGCGCCCTTCTGCTGCGCGATATAGACCTTTACGCCACGGAAGTTCCCGCCATAGCGCACCAGAATGATCTTGCCGTGAAGATCGATGTGCGCGTCTTCCAGAGCCTTGAAATCTTCCGGGCGTCCATAGTTGGCGTACACCACGTCGCCCGTCACGTCGCCGGACGGAGACGAGCCATTGAACGCGGGCAGAACGCGCGGGTCGTCCTGAAAGGGATCGCCGTCCACATGTTCCCTGGAGGGGCCGGTCATCAGAACCTTGCCCTGTGCATCGGTAGCTTCGACATGCACCGCCTGCGGCAGATTCAGCCACGCCTTGTAGGGCACGATCGTCGTGTCGAGTCCGGCGGCCTTGAATTTCTCCGCCACATAGAGGGCAGTATCATGGTCTTCCTTGGAAGCGGCGACGTGCGGGGCAGCAGTGAGCGTTTTCAACTCCTCTCCGGCGAGTGTGGCGTCCGGCACGGTAAGGAAGGTGCGGTCGAGTTGAGCCTGCTGCGAGAAGTCGTGGAAGCCGAAGAGAGTCTGTGGAATCGCGGGGGCCTGTGCGGAAACCGGAACTGTGACAGATGCAAGTACGGTGGCAGCCAGAGTCAAGCGGAGCGGTAACGCCAATGGGTTCTCCTGAAGCAGGGATGGACTACGCAGAGAGGCCTTCAGCTTACACCAGCGCAGGAACGCGGCGCTGCCCACTACGGCTTCAGCTCGTACGTCCAGCGCAGGCCTCGTGTGTATGTGCGGGGCTGAGCCCTTATCCCTGCAGCCGCCAACTCTCAGGGTCTCCTACTCACAACACCGAAAACAGTCTAGGCGACGGCCTGTGTGCAGTGCGAGCAGCGCCGCGCCGCGATCGGGATCTCGCTCAGACATTCCGGGCAGGTCTTGAGTGTCGAGGGCGTCTCCGTCTGGCCGCGCCGCTTCGTCCGGGCCAGGAAGGTGTTGATGGGGAGTACGACCAGGAAATAGACGGCGGCAGCGATCAGCAGAAAGGAGATCACCGCATTGAGGAAATCGCCATACTTGATGACGCCGCCGTTCAGATGGAGCACCAGATAGGAGAAGTCCGGCTTCTTGACGGTCGCGGCTATCAGCGGGTTGATGATATCCGCAACCAGCGCGTTGATGATGGCGGTAAATGCGACGCCGATGACCACGGCGACCGCGAGGTCCACGACGTTGCCGCGCAGAATGAAATCGCGAAATCCCTTGAGCATTCTTCCCCCAAGCGTGCTTCGGAGTCACTGGAACCTAGCCAGACTAGCCGAGACGATGGATTACGCAAGGGAAATCTCCGGGGTGGTGTTGCGTGCTTCACGGGATGGGGCACTGGCGCAGTTTGAATGACTACCCGGGATTACATCTTGCTGGAGGCCGTGCGACGCTGTGCAGTATTCTGCATAGTGATTACCCAAGGCAAGAATGATCCCCGCGTCCGGCAGCGCCTCCGCATTCTGATGCAGCCGGGCTGGCAGAACTCCGGTCCGCAACACTGGCAGACGCTGTGGGAGCGCAGGCTGGGCGCAGCCGCGAGCCGCGTGGAGCAGCGCGACTGGTTGCAACCGGACAAGACCGAATGGGTGGCGACGCTGCGATCCTACGTACTGGCCGCGGAGACGCCGGCGGTTATTATCGCTCACAGCATGGGCTGCATCGCGACCGCGCTGTTACTCGCCGATGACGGCGCTGCGCGGAGCAGGCTTGCTGCGGTTGTACTCGTCGCGCCGGCGGACACGGAACGTGCCGACGAGGAGCCGGCCCTGGCCGGTTTTGCGCCGATACCGAACCGCGCGCTGGGCGTTCCAGCACTGGTGATCGCCAGCAGCAACGATCCGTACTGCGCATTGGAGCGGGCGCAGACCTTCGCGGATGATTGGCAGGCAGACCTGCATATCCTTGCCGAAGCGGGGCACATCAACGCGGAAGCGGGCTTTGGTCCCTGGCCGGATGGATGGCGACTGGTGGAGAGGTGGATGCGCCGGCATATAGTACGAGGTCAGGAAGAGGAGTGGACGCTTGAATAAAGTAGTGGCTTCGGCGGATGAGGCGGTCAGCGATATGCAACCGGGCGCCACGGTGATGCTGGGCGGCTTCGGCCTGTGCGGCATTCCCGAGACGCTGATCGCCGCGCTGGTACGCAAGCGCGTGCGCGGGCTGCACACCATCAGCAACAACATGGGGGTCGACGGCTTCGGGATGGGGTTGATGCTGGAAGCAGGGATGATCGATTCGCACATGGGCAGCTATGTGGGTGAGAACAAGCTGCTGGAGGAGAAGGTGATCAAGGGCGAGCTGAACCTGACGCTCGTGCCGCAGGGAACGCTGGCGGAGCGCATTCGCGCCGGGGGTGCGGGCATCCCCGCCTTCTTCACGCCGGCCGGGCTGGGCACGCTGGTGGCGGAGGGCAAGGAGACGCGCGAGTTCGGCGGCAAGATGTACGTGATGGAGCATGGCCTTACCGCCGACTTCGCGCTGATCAAGGCGTGGAAGGGCGACCGCGCGGGCAACCTGATCTATCGCAAGACCGCGCGCAACTTCAATCCCATGATGGCGACCGCGGGAAAAATTACGATTGCCGAGGTGGAGGAGCTGGTGGAACCCGGCACGCTCGATCCGGACTGCATCGTGACGCCGGGTATCTATGTGCAGCGCGTCCTGGAGTGCAGGAGCCCGGAGAAGCGGATCGAGCGGCGTACGGTGCGCAAGGCGTGACCGCCGTCACATCAACCATTCGCCGTAGGGGTACAGAAACAGGAAAAGGATCATCGAGAGCGCCATGATGTCCATGTAGATCAGGACCATGACAGCGCCATGATAAAAGCTCCACTGCAGCCGCAGGCAGCGCAGCGTATCCCAGGTGCCGATGAGGCACAGCAGGGTAGGGACCAGCAATTTGAGCGAGGGCTGATCATCGGGCCACTTGGCCATGACCAATGCCGCGATCAGGCTGCCGACGACCAGGGCGGTGGCCCGGAACAGTGATCGCTCACGAATATGGAAGACCGCATGCAGCATGACGGACGAGCCCAGACCGATTCTCCGCTTGCCTGGTGCGCGCGGAGCACGTTCCCGTACCTTGCCGATCTTACCTACAGGAGAAAGGGTCTATGACTACTGTACCGAATCCGGGACCGAGCCAGGCAAACGCCGGCGAGGGCGCCAGCGAAAAAAAGATGCGTGAGCAAAAGAGCCTCCGTGAGATGGAAAAACGGGAGCGCATCGTCCGGCGAGCCGCCGATGAGCTGCGCGATGGCTTCTACGTAAATCTGGGCATCGGCATGCCGACGCTGGTGGCCAACCATGTGCCGCCGGGCATCGAGGTGGTGCTGCAGTCCGAGAACGGGATGCTGGGCGTCGGGCCCTATCCGCTGGCAGGAACGGAGGATGCGGACCTGATCAACGCGGGCAAGGAGACCGTGTCCGAGATTCCCGGCACCTCCTATTTTTCGAGCGCCGAGTCCTTTGCCATGATCCGCGGCGGCCACGTCGACCTCAGCATCCTGGGCGCGATGGAGGTGGATGAACGCGGCAACCTGGCGAACTGGATGATTCCCGGCAAGATGGTGAAGGGGATGGGCGGCGCGATGGACCTGGTGGCGAGCGCGCGCCGGGTGATTGTCGCCATGGAGCATACGACCAAGGAGGGGAAGCCCAAGATCCTGAAGCAATGCACCTTGCCGCTCACCGGGGTGGGCGTGGTGGATACGATTGCGACCGAGATGGCGTGGATTCGCGTGACCCAGGCAGGGCTGGTGCTGGAGGAGATCGCTCCCGGTTTGACGGTGGAAGAAGTGCAGGCCGCCACGGAGGCGCCGCTGATTGTCAGCCCGGCGTTGAAGACGATGCAAGCGGATTAGACTGCTGCCGCGTTTTGCCACGCGACCGTCGTTGTCATCCCGAGCGAGGCCGAGGGAACTGCTTTTTTCGCCAAGGCGCCTCGACGTTACGAGGAGACCGCCCTGGCCGCGCTCCCGTCGTGCATCGCTAGCGATTCTGCGTAAGGCGCGCGGAGGACGCCGCGCTCTGTAATGATCGCGGTGACGTACTTGGCGGGCGTCACGTCGAAGGCGGGATTCCAGATGCGCACGTGGTGAGGCGTAAGCTGCTTGCCTGCGTGGTGCGTAACCTCGAGCGCGGAACGCTGTTCAATCGGGATGGCATCGCCATTGGGCGTTGCCAGATCGATGGTGGACCACGGCGCGGCTACGTAAAAGGGAATGCCGTGCTCCTTTGCCAGCACAGCTACTCCATAGGTGCCGATTTTGTTGGCGACGTCTCCGTTGGCGGCGATGCGGTCGGCGCCGACGACGATGGCCTGCAGTTTGCCGGCGCGCATCAGGCTCGCGGCCATGTTGTCGCAGATGACGGTGGTGGGGATGCCGTCGTGCATCAACTCCCAGGCGGTCAGCCGCGCGCCCTGCAGGAAGGGGCGAGTCTCATCGGCATAGACCTCCAGCTTCTGTCCGTTCTCGACCGCGGCGCGGATCACGCCCAGCGCGGTTCCGTAGCCGCAGGTGGCTAGCGCGCCCGCGTTGCAGTGGGTCAGCACACCACCCTGCCGCGGCAGCAGGGAAGCGCCGAATCCTCCCAATGCCCGGCAGGCGGCGATGTCTTCGTCATACATGGCACGCGCCTCTGCGATCATGGCGGTCCGGAGAGCATCTGGCGTAGCGCGTGGCTGTGCGGCGAGTGCGTGGTACCGGCGGCGCATGCGCTCGATGGCCCAGAAGAGGTTGACGGCGGTCGGCCGCGTGGCGCCCAAAGTCTTCGCGATGGTTTCGAGGTCGGCAGAGAGCGAGGCCACATCGGAGGCGGCGCTCGACTTCAGGCCCAACGCGATGCCCATGGCGGCGCTGACCCCGATAGCGGGCGCTCCGCGCACCACCATGGTGGTGATCACGTCGGCGACATCCTGATAGGTTTTCGCGAGGACGTAGGTCTCCTCCAACGGGAGGCGCGTCTGATCGAGGAAGCGCACGCCGTCCTCGGTCCACTCAAGAGTAGGGATCATGGTCTTTCCAGTTTACCGGAGCGGTCCGAGTTGCCGATCCGCTCGAGCCGTTGCAGATCCGCCTGGGTGTCGATATCGGCGGCCCCACCGGGAAAATCGACCACCGCGATCTGGCTCTCGCGCTCCCGGATGAGGTGGGCCGCGCCGCGCTGACCGTCGAGAGAACGCAGCCGTTCGAACATGCTTCGATCAAAGAGCGCCGGCACACCTAACACCCCGTCATAGCGTGAGGCCGCGATGGCTTTGCCGCTGCGCCGCCACGAATCGATCAGCGCGCGAAGATGCTCGGCCGTGCAGTACGGCTGGTCGCACACCATGACCAGCACAGCGTAGAGTCGCCCGGAGGCATGCGTCTGCAGATACGTCAGTCCGGCGATCAGGCTGCCGGACATCCCCGTGGTCGCCTCGTCATTCACCACCACGTTGAGTGGCAGTCCTGCTACCTGCTGCCGATGCCGATCCGCACGGGGCCCGAGCACCACGACGGAGAGGCCGGCGTCGGCATTCGCAAGCGCCTCCGCCGCGCGGCGCAGGAGCGTCTTGCTCTTGAATACGGCGAGCTGTTTGTCCCCGCCAAAACGACTTGACATGCCTGCCGCAAGCAGCACCCCACCGATCATGCATCTCTCCCGCTCTACCCGGAATCGTACCTATAAATCCGCAATATGTTCGATTGAATCGCGGGATCGGGATTTCTTCACCAACACAGTGGTTCCAGAAGGGTTTGCTATGAGTGTTGAAGACGAGCCGTCGCAGCCGCCCAGCTCGCATGACGATCTGCTGCGTACCAGCGTTGCTCAAGCCGCCGACGAAGCACACTCCGTTGCTGCGAAGTGGGACGTGACGCGGCGTGATTTTGTGAAATCGGCGACCGCACTCTCGATCGGAGTTGGCGTGGGGCTGCCGGGGCTGGCGCGGGCAGAGGATCAGCACGTGGTTGCGGGCAGCGAACGGCAGACCATGGCGGCCAAGCTGAAGATCAACGGAACCGAGCACGCGCTCGATCTGGATACCCGCACCACGCTGCTGGATGCGCTGCGTGACAAGCTCGCCATGACGGGCACGAAAAAGGGCTGCGACCACGGCCAATGCGGCGCCTGCACGGTGCTGGTAAACGGGCGCCGCGTGAACAGTTGCCTGACGCTCGCACTGACCGTGCAGGGTGACGAGATCACGACCATCGAAGGCCTGGCCAAAGGCGATGCACTGCACCCGGTACAGCAGGCCTTCCTGGAACACGACGCGTACCAGTGTGGCTACTGCACGCCGGGGCAGATCTGTTCGGCGGTGGCGCTGCTGGGCGAGGCGCAACACGGCGACCCGAGCATTCGCACTGCGGACCTGGCCAAGGGCGGGCCGATCGACCTGACCAACGATGAGATTCGTGAGCGCATGAGCGGCAATATCTGCCGCTGTGGCGCGTACCCCAACATTGTCGCGGCGGTGCGCGCAGCCCACACCGCGGCGCACGCGCGGGAGGCTTAAGCATGAAGCCCTTTGCCTACGAACGCGCGGACACCGCCCGAGCTGCTGTGACTGCGCTGGCTGCCGCCCGCGATACCAAACTGTTGGGCGGTGGCACCAACCTCGTCGATCTGATGAAGAACAATGTGGAGCAGCCGACGCGGCTGATCGACATCCAGCGGCTTGCATTGACGCGCATCGAGAGCCTGCCCGGCGGCGGTCTACGCATCGGAGCGCTGGCGCGGAACAGCGACACCGCCAATCATCCGCTGGTCCGCCAGCAGTATCCGCTGCTGGCACAGGCCATCCTCTCCGGCGCTTCGCCGCAACTGCGCAACATGGCGACCAATGGCGGCAACCTGATGCAGCGTACGCGCTGCTACTACTTCTATGACACGTCCTATCCGGCGTGCAATAAACGCGCGCCGGGCACGGGCTGTGCCGCCATCGAGGGCTTCAACCGGCTGCACGCTATCTTCGGCGCGAGCGCGGCGTGCATCGCCACCCACCCATCGGACATGTGCGTGGCCCTGAATGCGCTGGACGCCACGGTGCGTGTGCAGAGCGCGAAGGGCGAGCGGACGATTGCCATGAACGATTTCCATCGGCTGCCGGGTGATACGCCCGAGGACGATACCAACCTGCGGCGCGATGAGATGATCATCGCCATCGACCTGCCACCCTCGAAGTTCGCGGGACACTCGCACTATCTCAAGGTGCGCGACCGCAACAGCTACGCCTTCGCGCTGGTGTCAGTGGCCGCGGCGCTGGAGCTGGAGGGAGACACGATTCGCGATGCGCGCATTGCGCTGGGTGGGGTGGCGCATAAGCCCTGGCGTTCCATGGCGGCGGAGAAGGCGCTGATCGGCGCAAAGACTAATGAAGCGACGTTCGCGCAAGCCGCCACCGCCGCACAACAGGGCGCCCATCCTTACAAATACAACGCGTTCAAGGTGAAACTGGTGAAGCAGAGCATGATGCGCGCGCTGATGAGCGCACGGGGTGCAGCATGAGCACGCAGCCAACGCAACCCACTCAGTTGCCGCAGCCGCCGTACCGCGTCGTGGGCAAGCAGAAGGTGACGGGCGCGGCAAAGTATGCGGCGGAGTTTCCGGCGGAGAATCTCGCCTATGCCGTGATGGTGGTCAGCAGCATCCCGAACGGGCAGATTGCGAGCATCGATACGACGCGGGCGGAGCAGGCCTCCGGCGTGCTGAAGGTGATTACGCCGGCCAACGCGCTGAAGCTGCCGGCCGGCGGGAAGGCGGCGGTCAATCCACCGGGAGGACGCACGCTCTCGCTGCTGCAGGACAACCTCGTGCACTACAACTGCCAGCCCATCGCCGTGGTGGTGGCGCGGACTCTCGAGGAGGCGAAGGAAGGCTCGCGGCTGCTCGAGGTGCACTACAAGGAAGAGCCGGCGCGCCTCGAGATGGAGAAGTATGTATCCGAGAGCCATCCGCCGAAGGGCGGCAGGGAACCGGCGAGGCAGGAGCGCGGCGACATCGATGGGGCCCTTGCGCGCGGCGAGGTGAAGGTCGAAGAGACGTACACGACGCCCATTCAGAACCATAATCCCATGGAGCCGCACGCCACCATCGCGGAGTGGTCGGGCAACAAGCTCTCGCTCTACGATGCCACGCAATATATATCCGGCGTAAAGCAGACGATCGCGAGAACCTACGGTATTCCACTAGACGACGTGCGCGTCCAGTGCCCGTTCACGGGCGGCGGCTTCGGGTCCAAGGGCTCCATGTGGTCGCACGTGGCGCTGGCAGCGATGGCCGCCAAAATGGTTAACCGGCCGGTGCAACTGGTAGTGGAGCGCGAACAGATGTTCGGTCCGGTGGGGTCGCGGCCTCATACCATCCAAAAGGTAACGTTGGCTGCGACTAAAGACGGTCACCTGACGGCACAACGGCACGAGGTCCTGTGCCATGGTTCGGTGATGGAGGACTTCCTCGAGCCCTCGGCCAACCAGAGCCGCATGCTCTATGACAGCGACGCCAATCTCACCTCCGAGGCAATCGTCTCGCTGAATCTCGGCGTGGCCACCTTTCAGCGCGCGCCGGGCGAGGCGACCGGCACCTACGCGCTCGAATCGGCAATGGATGAGCTCGCGTACAAGCTGGCGATGGATCCTGTCGCGTTGCGCATGAAGAACTACGCGGAGAAAGATCCCGGCGCGGACAAGCCCTGGAGCAGCAAGCATCTGCGCGAGTGCTATCAGCGGGGTGCGCAGCGCTTTGGATGGGCGAAGCGCAATCCCAACCCGGCCTCGATGCGCGATGCAGACCTGCTGATCGGCTACGGCATGGCGACCGCAACCTATCCCGCGAATCGTTCCGCGGCCATGGCCATCGTGCGCATCAATCCGGACGGGAGCGCGTATGTTGGCTCCGGCTCACAGGACCTGGGCACCGGCACCTACAGCATCATGGCGCAGACGGCGGCCGCCACGCTCGGCATCGACGTGATGAAGATCGAGGCGCAACTCGGCGACTCCCGGCTGCCAAAGGCCCCGGTCTCCGGCGGGTCCCAGAGCGCGGCCAGCGTCTGTCCGGCCATCAGCGAGGCGGCATCGCAGGCCAAGCTGAAGGCGGTGCAGTTGGCCATCGCCGACGCTCGCTCGCCGCTGCATGGTGCGCTGCCGGACGACATCACGGCCAAGGGCGGCAGGTTGTCGCTGAAGTCCGAACCTTCGAGAGCGGAGAGCTATGCCGCAATCCTTACGCGCAATGGCGGCAAGCCCGTGGAGGCGACCGGCGAAGCGGAGCCGAGCCAGGACCATACCGGCTTCTCAGCCCACTCCTGGGGCGCGGTCTTCGCCGAGGTCGCGGTGGATCCGTATGTGCGCATGATGCAGGTACGCCGCGTTACCGCTGTGTACGATATCGGCACGCTGATGAACGACAAGACCGGGCTCAATCAGCTTGCCGGCGGTATCGTATGGGGCATCTCGCTGGCGCTCCTGGAGGAGTCGCATATCGATGCGCGCTACGGGCGGACGGTGAACAATAATCTCGCCGAATATCATGTGCCGGTCAATGCCGACATCGGCGATATCGACGTCTCGGTATTGAACATCCCCGACACCAGGTTCAATCCGCTGGGGGCTCGGGGCATTGGGGAGATCGGCATCACCGGCGCTGGCGCCGCCGTAGCGAATGCGGTGTTTCACGCCACCGGCACGCGCGTGCGCGACCTCCCCATAACGCTCGACAAGCTGCTGGTATGAGGCAAATACTGGTGGTGATGATCTACATGGATATTCGGCATGGATGAGCATGGCCGCATGATGAAGGCGTGGGACGCCGCACTGGCCAGCGGGTCCCCGGTGGTGCTGGCCACGCTGGTCGGCGCGCGGGGCGCGTCCTATCGCTCTATGGGAGCGCGCATGCTGATCCTCGAAGACGGCACGCGCATCGGTTCGCTCAGCGGCGGCTGCATCGAAGGCGAGCTGTGCCGCCGCGCCTTCTGGTGGACGGAAGGGGGCAGGCCCTATCTCCGCACCTACGACACAGCGCTGCAGCAGGAAGATGAAGGGCCGGGTTACGGTCTGGGCTGCGGCGGCTCGATCGACGTCTGGCTCGAGCGGCTCTCGCCGGAAGATCCGCTCAATCCGCTGCTGCTGGCGGATGCGGTGAGGGCCACGCGTACCGATCGGGTGACGGCAACGGTCCTGCGCTCAGAGGACGAGACGATCCTGGGAAAGCGGTTTGCGCTGGACGCGCACGATTCGCCTGAGAGCTGGTTGCCCGCCGCGCTGCATCTTGCAGGCGCGCACCGGCTCGGAGATCAACCGTCGCGTGTAGTCAGCCGGGCGGGTGAAGCGGATGCACCGTGCGACATCTTCATGGACGTGATGCGACCGCCCACGCAGTTGATCATCTGCGGCGCCGGCTTCGACGCGCAGCCGCTGGCGCACTTCGCCGCGCAACTCGGCTGGCGCGTGGTGGTTTGCGATCAGAGGGCCGATTTCGCGCGTCCACAGCGGTTTCCGGAGGCCCATGAGGTGGTATGCGTGCGCACCCCGGAAGACCTGCCGCTGAGCCGCTTCGACGCCTTGACGGCCTGCGTGGTGATGACGCACAGCTTTGAGCAGGACCACGCCTTTCTGCGGCAGATACTCCCGTTGGCTCTGCCCTACGTGGGCCTGATGGGTTCGCGGGATCGCACGCGCGCCCTTTTCGAGGAGCTGGAAACCAGCATCGAAGAGAGCGGGATCTTTGCGCCGGCCGGTTTAGATATCGGCGCAGAGACTCCAGAGGAGATCGCGCTGTCGATCATGGCGGAGATACGCGCCTGCCTTTCGGTGCGGAGCGGCGGCTCGCTGCGCAACAGTGCGGAACCCATTCACACCGCTGCGCGAAGCCCCCACGCGCGGGAATCTTCTCTGCGGAGCAAGACGGACCTGTGCAGCGTGTAACAGACGCTATCTTCGAGGGGCAATCGTGATCAGGCACGTAAATCAATTCAGCATCAGTTTGGGTTTGAGCATCGCTCTGGCGCTCAGCGGGTGTACGCGGCATGAAACCGCTCGCCAGCCGGAGTCGCCGCCAAAGCCGCAGCCGATACCGGTGAAGCAGGCGCCGCCAACTCCGGTGGAGACCAAGCGGGTAGAGCTCGGCAATGGTCCCGGCTGGAACCCAGGCTGGGATACCTTCATCGAGCGGTCGCTGCCGCCGGCGATGCTGTCTTCCCGGGTGCCGCGGGATGTGCGCCGCTTCTGCCCGCGGTTCTTTGAGATGAGCACCACCGACAAGCGGGCCTACTGGGCGTACTTCTTTCAGGCGCTGGCCGCCGCCGAGGCCGGGCTGGATCCCAAGACCAATGTGCGTCACACCGAGCCCCAGGTTGCCGTGATCGATCCGGTGACGGAGCGCATGACCCGCAGCGAAGGACTGCTGCAGCTCACCTATCAGGACCAGAAGCGCTATGGTTGCAACTTCAACTGGAAGGCCGATCGCAGGCTACCGGAGAAGGATGAGCACAAGACCATTCTGCAGCCGGAAAACAATCTCGCGTGCGGTATCCGGATCCTGAACACGCAGATCATCGCGCACCGCGAGCCATTGTTCGCACGGAACTCCTACTGGTCCACGCTGCAGCCGGGGACGATAAGCTACCGGATCTTCGCCAAACAGATGACCAACCCGCCGGCGGCGTGCGGGCTGCGTGAAGCCGCGGTTGCGAGCAGGACGGCCAGAGCCCGCGCGCACGAGACGGCGGCTGCTGTGCCGTCGGGTGCCGTGCCGTAGGGAATCAGCCGGGACGCCCCGGCGTCTGCCACCCCTATACCCCCCCGGTATGAATTCGCTAAATTCCTCTTAACAATGAGGTTATCCGGAGTGGCCGCTGTAAATTCCTCCATCCATTGAGGTTACAGGCAAATTCCTCGAAACAAAGGAGTTAAGCCGCTCCCACTCCTTTACGTGCCGGACGCGGAGGGTGTCCTTATTTCGAGTGTATCCGGTGACGGGTAAAGGTACGCCACGCGGGACGTGACGATGGTCACATCTGAAAGCGCTAGGAATGGGGCGCCCGGAACGGGGCCTCCCCTTGTGTCCATCGAAGCAACTAGGCTGTGGGTCAAGCGGACTAGGCTGTCGATCAAACGAACTAGGCGGTGGGCCGGTCCGGGGCCGGCAGGACCGCGAGATAGTCGGCAAGGAAGCGCTGGCTGTATTCATCGAGCAGCGACTGGACGCGCGCCGGATCCGCGGAGCGCACGATCAGGCCCGCGTGATGGCGCTTGCGCATGCGGTAGACGATCTCGGGCGCCGTGTAGTTTGAGGTGTCCGGGTCAGCCTGTTGCGCCAGGCAGAGCACGCTGCCGGCATAATCGCTCTTGAGCGGTGGCAGGGTGTAAGGCTGGCCGCGCATGCCGGCGATCTCCAGGCGCGCCCATTCGGCCCAGAGATTGACCCCCAGGCTGTGCTGAATGACTTCGGCGATATACGCGCCGCCCACCCGGGCCGCGGCTTCCAGAAAATACAATGCGCCGTCGCTGTGCGCCTGAATGAACTCTGTATGCGTGATGCCGTTTTCAAGCCCCAGCGCGTCCACCACGTCGCTGTGCATGGCCACCAGGCTTTTGGCGAGCGGCGTCTCCCGCTCGAGTTGGCGCGTGGTGAAGACGCCGCCCTCATGAGTGAGCTGCATGGGCGGTTGTCCATAGGCATGCGCCGCGGCCAGCAGCACCTCGCCCCGGCTGACGATGCCATCCACGTGGAAGACCTTGCCGGGAACGAAGCGTTCGAGCACATAGTAGCTCTGTTGATCGCCCAACTCATCCAGCGCTCGCCATAGCCCTTCCGCGTCGTGCAGCTTGCGGATGCCGACGGCGGAGGCCTGCGCCCGCGGCTTCAGCACCCAGGGAGTGGGCACGGCCGCCATCCATGCACGCAGGTCGTCGTAGTTGAAGACGCCGGTGAATTCGGGAACGCGGACGCCGGCGCGGGCGGCGCCGACGCGCATGGCCAGCTTGTCACGGAACAGGTTGGTGGCGCTGGTGCCCATGCCGGGAAGCTGCATGTGCTCGCGCAGCGTGGCCACGGTCTCCATGTCGAACTCGTCCAGGGCGACGATACGATCGAAGTGTCGCGCCCGCGAGAGATGTGTGACGGTATGGATGATCTGCTCGATGCGCATGCCGCCGGGCATGGTGTGAAACCCGGTGAGAATGTCGAACGGCCAGTCGGCCTTGGTCAGGCGCTCTTCGGTCAGAAGATAGACCTTGCACCCCTCGCGGGCGCACTCGCGAAGAAACGCCTGACCCTTCTCATACGTGCTGATGCATAGGATGGCGCCGGAGCGACCGGCCTCCGGCGTGGCTGCTGGTTCGGACATGGGAGGAAGTGTAGCGCAGAAGGCCTGCCGCAGAGCACCGAGGCCGGGAAATGGGAGATGTTACGTGCCAATTCCTTGCGCTCAGGATAGACACCAGTGGAGCGGGCCGGTTTTGAAGCGGGGCGGTTTGCAGTGGCTACAGACCCTCTTTGTGGAATTGAGCGCGTTTCGAGGTCCAGACCAGGGTATAACGCGTGCCCTTGCGCACGTTCGCAACGACCGACGGACGAAAGCAGGCGAGGCATGTGCCGCCGGCGCGGCGAACGCTGGGATAGAGCACCCCGAGCGATCCGGCAGCGAGCAGTTCCCGCGCAAGCTCCTGGGAGGCGACGTAGCTCGCCGGGTCCAGGCAGGCGGCGAACCGTTGCATGGCTTCGCCGCCCGTGGGGCTGATGGGCGCGGCCGGCGGAAGCTCGGGACCGGTCCGTGAGTCGCGGCGAAGATCATGAAACGGCGCGGAAAAGTCGGCGAGGTAGTCGTCGTACTGCACCTCTTCCCGCTCCGTCCAGCCGATCTCCGCGTATTCGATCTCCTTGTGAAACAGCACCTCGGCCTGGGACGTGCGGATCTCAAACGCCGCGTACCATGCGCCGCGGCTTGCGTCAGAGAAGCGGCCGCCGAGCGGATTCGGATGGGCAAAGGCGGCGTTGATGATGCGGTAGTTGGGAACGTGGAAGACCAGTTCGCGGGCAGTGATGTCCGGGCGCTGGTTCTCCTCCGCCTGCAGGCGCTGATTGGTCGCATTGTCGAGCTCGAAGATCGCCTGCAGGTCGGCGTCGTCGGCAGCCACACGCGTGAGCACCGAGTCGTAGTTGGGGCTGTACTTGGCCGGCAACAGACGGTGCGTATCGAAGCGGCGCAGGGAAGTGACAGGGGGAAGCTGCATAAGGATTTGCTTTGAGCAAGGACGCGGGTGACGGAACAGCGAGAGTGCTTGCGCTTTCAGCCTCCGCGCCGCGCATCCAGTAGTTGGCGCAGCGTGGCCAGAGCCGGTGTGCCACCCTGGAGAACAAAGGCGAGCGGTGCGCGTCCGGCGAAGAGCGGGTTGCTGTTGGGCAACTGCATCCAGCGATCCGCCAGCTTCTCGCTGTAGAGAATATTCAGCGCCTTGAAGATGCCGATGAGGTAGGAGATGCGGGTGAGCCGGTCCTGATCGAGAGCGCGCGCCGGCTTGGCCTTCCATTGATAGAAGGAGCCGTTGGAGATGCCGCCGAGCAGGCCGCGCGCATCTTCATCGCGCACCTGCCACCGATCCATGATGTTGAAGAAGGTGCGCAGCGCGGCGGGAGACAGCCTGCGGCGTTCCTCCGGGCGCGAGAGATCGGGCAGCGCCGTGGGCGCGTAGAGAGTCTGCGGATAGGTATGCGCCGTTTGGGCGCCGGCCTGGCTATTGCTCATGGCGGATTCCGGCAGCAGGGAGATGGTGCTCCATTTATGGAGCAGTATAACTCCACAGTAGAACAGGGTTCTACTGAAATCATCGTTAAATTAGCGGAAATATGAGATCTCGCTAACCAAAACGGGAAAGGCGGCCCGTTTGCGGGCCGCCTTTCGAATCCGGCGAATCGGCTGCGCTGGTTTAAGCCGCGCGGCTGGCTTGCGGATTCGCGCGCTCGGAGACCGCGGTGAGCACCTGATCGGCGTGCTTCTCCTCTTCGAGTGACTGGTGCAGCAGTTGCGCCTGGCTGTCATAGCCAAGGTTCTTGGCCCAGGCGATCGCCGATCCGTAGGAGGCCATTTCAAAATGTTCGATCTTTTGCGCGGACGCGATCAAACCCGCATCGCGGATCGGCCCCGCCGGTGTTTCCTTCACGACGCCTTCGCCCGCCGCGATCAGGGCCGCGGTGACCGCGCATTTCTTATCGCTGGCCTCGCCCGTCGTTTCCGATAGCACCTGCTCAATGCGCCGGACGTGCGTCTTGGTTTCCTGCAGGTGTGTCTGGAATGCTTCCTTCAGTTGCGGCTCGGTGGCCGCTTCAACCATCTTGGGAAGCCCCTCGACAATCTGCTTCTCCATCGAATACATGTAGCGAAGCTGTGTCGTATACAGGCCCTTCAAGCTCTCCGCATCCTTTGATAACAAACCCATATTCATACTCCTGACTGAACCAGTGGAATTGCGTTCTTCCTATTGGAATGCGCGGTCGACGCGATGCGTTGGACGCTTCACGGCTTTCTTTTGGGGCGCCCCCGGGGTTGCTTGACATTCACGATGGATTCGCCCTGGCACATTAAACTGTGGGAACGATGAAGCGTCGGACAATCGAGCACTACGAGATTCTTCGCAAGCTGGGGGCGGGCGGGAGCGGCATTGCGTATCTCGCCAATGACACCCTGCTGATGCGTCCGGTGGTGCTCAAGATCCTGAAACGCGGAGCCTTGTCACTGGAGCAGATGCGTACCACAGTGCTGCGGGAGGCGCGGCTCGCCTCGGCGATCGAGCACCAGAATGTCTGCGCGATCTACGAGGTAGGCGAGTCCAGCGACGAGGCGTACATCGCGATGCAATATGTGCCCGGCCGCTCGCTTGACCACGTCATCGGGCAGGGCCCCGCGAGTGTGCAACTGGTGCTCTCGGTGGGCATTCAGATTGCTGATGGACTCAGCGCGGCGCACAGCCTGGGCATCTTTCACCGCGACCTGAAGCCGGCCAACGTGATGCTGACGGATGGCGGTCTGGCGAAGATCCTGGACTTCGGCCTGGCGCGGCGGTTGAGCCCGGAAGAGGCGGACTTTGACCCCGCCAAGCCGGCGCGGCGCAAGCAGGGGGCGGTGCGCACGACCTACACGGCCCGGGGCGGCACCATCGCGTATATGGCGCCGGAGCAGTTCGTCACCGGGCAGAGCAGCGTGCAGAGCGACCTGTTCGCGCTGGGCGTGATCCTGTATGAGATGGTGAGCGGCCGGCATCCATTCGCCCGTCCGGAGGCGGAGGAGTTGCAGATCGTGCGAGCCATCCAGTTCGCCGATCCGCCGCCGCTCTCCGGCTGCTGTCCGGAGGCGCCAAAGGAACTGGCGAGCCTGATCGATACCTGCCTGAAGAAGAATCCGGCGGACCGCTTCTCCTCGGCAGCGGATGTGCGCGAGGCGCTGAAGACAACCATGCGCACGCTGCAGATCGAGACAAGCATCCTGCCCGGGGCGGCGCCGGAGAACGTGTCGCCGCCGGAACAGGAGAAGCGCACAACCGGCCTGCTTTCCATGCTGGCGGAGCGCTTTCGCGATTCCGCCGAGAACCAGGCCAAGCAGAACAGCATCATGGTGCTGCCGTTTGCCAACTTCGGCCGGAGCGAGGTGTCGCCGATGTACGGCTTTGCCCTGGCCGATGCCGTCGCCGCTCGTCTGGCGCGGGTGCCGTCGCTGGTTGTGCGGCCTTCCAGCTCGTTGATGCAACTTCCGCTGGCGGTACAGCAGATGGACCCACTCGCCATCGGTCAGAAGCTGTTGGTGCAGTATGTGGTCACGGGCAACTTCCTGCGCTCGGAGCAGGGCTTCGATCTCAACTGGCAGATGCTCGACGTCTCCGGGCAGAGTGTGCGCACGGGGGGCGCCATCAGCGTGCCGACCTTCGATCTGATCGCGGTGCAGACGGAGATCTGCAACGAAGTCTTCAGCACACTGCAGGGCATGGGGCAGACGCTGGGCGGAGCGGCCGGTGCGCTGGAGCGCCCGAATCGCAAGTCACACCTGGACGAGCAGCTCTCAGAAGACTACCTGCAGGCGCGCGCGGTGCTTTCGTCCTTCATGGCCCGGGCCGGTTCGCGCGGAGATCTCGATCGCGCGCGGGCGAAGTTCGAGGGCGTGGTGGCGCAGGACCCCCAGTTCGCGCCGGGATGGACGGGCCTGGGCATCACGCACCTTCAGTATGTGCGGCATGGCTTCGGCGGTCAGTTGCACGTGATGAGCGCCCGGCGCGCATTCGACAAGGCCCTGGCCATCGATCCGGATTCGAACGAGGCGAATCTGTATCGCGTGTACATGCTGCTCTCCCGTGGGGAGAAAGAGAGCGCGCGCCACGGAATCGAGCAGTTGCTGCGCACCTCCGGCAATGACTGGAATGTGCATCTGGTGGCGGGGATCACGCTACGCCTGGATGGGATGTACGAAGATGCGCTGGACCAGTTCAATCGCTCGCTGCAGTTGAATCCATCGAACGCGCCCGTCCTCTACAACCACCGCGCGCGCGTCTACCAGTATCAGAACCAGTTGGAGCTGGCGGAAGAAGAGCTGCAGAAGGGTCTGACGCTTGAACCGAAACATGCTCTGTTGCGGACCTCGCTCGCCTACCAGCGCATGCGGCAGGGCGAGTTGCAGACGGCAATCGAGATCCTGGAGCAGGTGATCCGCGAAGATGAAAGCATGCGCATGGCGTTTCCCACGCTGGCGCTGTGCTATGTGCAGGTGGGGGAGCGGGAGCGCGCGACATCGCTGATCGAAGAGGACTCACTGGCCGCGGCCGAGGCGGACAGCGAGATGGCGTACCGGCTGGCAACCTACTTCGCGGTGGAGGGGGATGAGAGCGAAGCGCTGCACTGGCTACGCCGCGCGATCTATCTGGGGAATGAGAACTATCCCTGGTTCTCAAAGAACCCGGCATGGAACCGCTTGCACAGCCACACCGATTTCGAGCGCATCCTGGAAGATCTGCGCAAGACGCACCGCAGAAACCAGAAGACCTGGCGACGGCTGCTGGAGCAGGTTCCCCGCGTGGAGCAGTAGCGGCCAGGGATGATGTCACGCACCACGGCGGGTTGTGCCCGAGCCACGGTCCTGCGAGAGAAGAAAGAAGGGGACGCGATGATCCGCGCCCCCCGCGCTCATGGTCTGAGCGAACTTCCAGTCCCGCAATGCCGGCTAGTTGCGTGCCGAGGTAGTGATCGGTGTCAGGATCATCGGCTGGGTCAGACCGAAGGTGATGTCCGACGCAGCCGGTAGAACGGCGGCATGATTTTCGAGAAGCCAGTGCGCGGTGATGACGCCAAAGCCGATCGCCGATCCGACGATTGCTCCGACAGGCCCGGCCGCAGCAGCGCCTGCCACCGCGCCGGTGCCGCTACCGATGACGTACTCCGCGGCGATACGCTTCGCATGATCCTTGCTCTCGACTGTGCCCTCGCCGCTGACCTTGGTGTTGGATCCGCGGGAGGTCTGGCTGACCAGCGCGCGCAAGGTGTAGTGGGTTCCATCGGGCAGGACAACCTCATCCGGACTGAGCCGCAGGCTCGCGGGACCCGTGATGCGCCGGCCGTAGTCGGCATGCGTGACGCGGCCGTGCAGGACAGAGCCGACGGGAATGACCACGCGGCCGTTCTGCACGACATCCTGCGCCACCTGCGCGGTAAACGGCGTACCCACGCCACTCTCGCGCGAGGAGATCTCCTGATCGAGGCAGGCGTGGATCGGCGTTCCCTCCGCCAGCTCATTGGCCGGCGTATCCACGTGCGTGACAATCGCATCGTCGGGATTGAAGACGGGCCGGGTCTGCAGCGACGTGGATGCCGGCGCGGTCGCGCTCTGGTCTGCAGCGCTCGGGTCTGTAGACGCATCGGGGACCGGCGTCTCCACGATGCCGTAGTCCGGGTTGGTCTGATTTACGGCATTCGCCGGGGCACTGGCGTGCGTGGCCGCTGCATGCGCCGCGGGCAAAGCGGGTGTAGCCGGCGCGCTCACCACCGGCTGTCTGGAGACTGCCGCCGGGGGCGCCGCATCGTCGCTGGATACGATGACATCGCTCACCGGCGGCTGGGAGACACCTTCATAGGGGCTGGGCTTGGCGGCGGGTGCTGCGGCGGATTGAGCGGTAGCCCCGGCGGTGCTGAGCGCCAGGGTCGCGACGGCAAGCAGATGGATCGTTTTCATGGAGCAGCTCCGGTCTCGATATGGCCGTATTAGCAAAGCGTTCCGAGGGGTCAATGTGAGCTTAGACGAAAGAAGGATCGCAGGCGGCTCCTGCCATGCGCGCAAGATGCGAGGCAGTATCTGCTCGGTTAACGTCTGCCGCTTCTCACGGTGCCTACGACGCTGTGGACGGCTTTGTCATGGACGCGGCTGGCCGATTCGGGAGAGGTCTGCCCGCTTTGTTAGACTGCTTGCAGGACCTGAAGAACGTTGAGTCTCGGCTCTGCGCGATATGGACCTCGAGTCCGCTGAGCCTCCGCCGCTGCCCGGCATCCCGGCGAAAAAGAGCTCCGAAAAGAATTCCGAAAGAGGATTTGTACTGAGATGGGCAACTGGGTCAGCACCATCGGGGGAACGACCGGGCAGCCGGTCGCGGTCGATCGCCGGCCGCAATTGCAGGATCGTTTACGGCACCAAATCGCTTTACGGCAGCAAATCTCAGGGAGTGATATGACGGAAATTGCGCAGATCCATGCGCGCGAGATTCTGGACTCGCGCGGAAACCCGACGGTGGAGGCGGACGTGGTGCTGGTTGGCGGCGCTATCGGCCGGGCCGCCGTTCCCAGCGGCGCTTCCACCGGCGAGCACGAGGCAGTTGAACTGCGCGATGGCGACGAGACGCACTACCTGGGCAAGGGCGTGCTGCAGGCGGTTGAGAACGTCGAAAGCATTCTGGCGCCGGAGTTGACCGGCATCGACGCCACCAACCAGCGGCTGGTGGACGCGACCATGATTTCGATCGACGGCACAGAGAACAAGAGCCGCCTGGGAGCGAACGCCATCCTTGCCGTGTCCATGGCCTGCGCGCGTGCTTCGGCCATTGCGCTCAAGATGCCGCTCTACCGCTACCTGGGGGGCGTGAACGCATCCGTTCTACCGACGCCAATGATGAACATCATCAACGGCGGTGCGCATGCCGACAACAACGTGGATTTTCAGGAGTTCATGGTGATGCCGGTGGGTGCGGAGCGTTTCTCCGATGCGCTGCGCTGGGGCGCGGAGGTCTTCCACACGCTGAAGGGCGTGCTGAAGAAGAAGGGAT
The DNA here is from genome assembly GCA_963830635.1 of uncultured Acidobacteriaceae bacterium. Taxonomy (GTDB): domain Bacteria; phylum Acidobacteriota; class Terriglobia; order Terriglobales; family Acidobacteriaceae; genus CAWHMN01. The sequence continues at coordinate 422,386 of CAWHMN010000001.1, forward strand.
ACAGCACCGCGGTGGGCGATGAGGGCGGCTTTGCGCCGTCGCTCAAGTCGAACGTCGAAGCCATCGAAGTGATACTCGAAGCCATTGAGAAGGCCGGTTACAAGGCCGGCGATGAGATCGCGATTGCACTCGATCCGGCGGCCAGCGAGTTCTACGACAAGGCGAAGAGTAAGTACGTCTTCAAGAAGTCGGACAAGAGCGAGAAGACCAGCGAGGAAATGGCGCGCTTTTGGGAGAGCTGGGTGCGCCAGTATCCCATCGTCTCGCTCGAAGACGGCCTGGCGGAAGATGACTGGGATGGCTGGCGTGCCATGACGGAGTTGCTGGGAGAGCGTGTGCAGTTGGTGGGCGACGATCTGTTCGTCACCAATACCGAGCGTCTGCAGCGCGGCATTGAAGAGGGCATCGCCAACTCCATCCTGGTGAAGGTGAACCAGATCGGGACGATCAGTGAGACGCTCGAGACCATGGAACTGGCGCGGCGCTATGGCTACACCTCGGTTGTTTCCCACCGCAGCGGCGAGACGGAGGACACGTTCATCGCCGACCTGGCCGTGGGCACCGGGGCTGGACAGATCAAGACGGGTTCGGCATCGCGCACGGACCGCATTGCCAAGTACAACCAGCTCCTGCGCATTGAGGAAGAGCTGGGACAAGCGGCCGAGTATCTGGGAATTGAAGCGGTCAATTTTGGCGAGTAGGGTAGCCCGCGGCGCAGCGATATAAACGGCGCGCAGCTTTAGGAGACGAAGGATGAAGAGCAGTAACTTTGGAAGGAAATACGCATGGTACGGCGCGCTGCTGGCGCTGCCGTTGATGGCCGCGAGCGGGATGCAAGGGCAGACGGCGACGCCGAAATCGGCCACGCCGGAGGCCTCACATACTCCCGCGAGCAGATCATCTGCTTCCGGCCCGGCCGCCTCGGTGTCCGCAGCTCCCGGACAGCCAACGCCGCCCGCACACCCGATCACCATCGAGCAGACGCGCGAGATCTACAACCTGATGGGCTTCAAGAACACGATGGACAGCATGCTGATGCAGACCATCGCGATGCAGAAGCAGCAGGCCCCCTTTGTCCCGCAGGATGTATGGACGGACCTGCAGACGAGCTTCGGCAATGTGGACTATGTCACGATCTTTCAGCCCATCTATGCCAGGTACCTGTCGCAGGAGGATGCGGCGAAGGCGCTGGAATTCTATCGCACGCCGGCCGGGCGTCACATGCTGGAGGTCACGCCGCAGTTGATGCATGACATCATGGTGGCTTCGCAGCAGAAGGGCCAGCAGGTTGGCCGCGAGGTGATCACCCGGCACCGTCCGGAGATCGAGGCGGCGCAGAAGAAGTATCAGCAGGAGCACGAACCGCAATCGGCTGCTCCCGCCAGCGGGGCGGGCACCGCGCCTTCGCCGCAGGCAACGCCTCCCGCAGCGAATGCACCCACAACGCCGCCAAGCAGCAGCACGACCCCGCCGCCTGCTCCCAAGCCGTAACGCACGCTTCTGGTTACACTACCGGCCGCCCTGGCTCTCTGCTCAGGGCGGCTTTTAGTTTGCGTGGCCATGCGGGATCCATGCAGGGCCGCTCGACCAGGACGAAGTACACCAGCGTGCCGGCCAGAATGCAGGGAAGGATCAGCGCGGCCTGCAGCAGAAAGTTGACCAGCTCGTCGCTGGTGAGCGCAAGATGGCGCGTCGCCTTGAATACCAGGGCGATGATGAAGAAGTGCCAAAGATACATGGAGTAGCACATGCCGCCGACGAGTGCGATCCAGGGAGTGCGGAAGATGCGCGGGAAGAGCCTGCCGCGAAACGCGCCGATATAGGCCACCAGGATGATGAGGGGTTCGGCGTAGTAGACCCACTCGTAAGCATAGGGGAAGATGAGCGCCCACATCGCGAGGCTCGCCACATCCCACAGCCATGAGCTACGCCAGCTCGGCATGGTGGTGACGTAGAGATCGCTCAGCAGCAGTCCTGCGAGAAAGTATTGCAGGTAGAAGAAGATGGAATACCAGAGCCAGGAGTCTCCGGGAAGATGGCCGAAGAAATAGCGCGCCTGAATCGCGGGCAGGACGAGGACCGCTGCCAGCAGCAGGGCACGGCGCAGCGGGACATGGCGCACGCGGAAGACGAGCGCGAGTAGCGGCACCAGGATGTAGAACTGCGCCTCCACCTCAAGCGTCCAGGCGACGGTGTTGATCGAGCTGGCGGCGTGAAAGATCCATCCATGCAGATAGGTGGCGCTGGCCACAAGATGCAGAAGCAGCGTGCCGATGGGTGTCCTCTCATACACATAGATGGCCAGCGCTGAGAGAATCAGGTTGAGCACGTACGGCGGTTCCAATCGCGTGATGCGTCGCAGGTAGTAGCTGCGCAGACGAACCCGGTTTTGGCCGAGAAGATGCTGGCGGGCGAAGGGCCGGCCGAGGATGAAGCCGCTGATGACAAAGAAGAGCGGGACGCCGATATGGCCGCGCGCCATGATCCTGAAGAAGGGCTGATACCAGGCCTGTTCGGTCAAGTGCACGGTGGACTTGGTGACGACCTGCGCCGCCAGGTGGAACAGCACCACGGAAAGAATGGCGACGAATCGCAGCCCATCGATCTCGGGTATCCAGCTTGAGCCGCTGGTGATGCGTTGCAGGTGCAGGCGAGGGAAGCGGGGCATCAGGGCGGTGGCGTTCTCCTTACTGTACTATCGAATCCGTGCGGCAGCCGTTGGCTGCCATCAGGAATTCGCGACAGAAGAATGATGAAAAAACCCTTGGTGTTGACCATTCTGGATGGGTGGGGCTACCGCGCGGAGCGGGCGTCGAACGCCATCGCTCAGGCGCGCAAGCCCACCTACGACCGGCTGCTGGCGGAGTATCCCAACACGCTGCTGCATGCTTCCGATCACTTCGTCGGCTTGCCCGATGGACAGATGGGCAACAGCGAGGTGGGGCATTTGAATATCGGCGCGGGACGCGTCGTCTCCATGGACATCACGCGCATCGATGCCCTGATCGCCAGCGGTGGATTCGCCGACCATCCGGTGATTGCCGCCGCCATGCGGCACGCGCGCGAAGGTGGACGGCAGCTGCACCTGCTGGGGCTGGTCTCGGACGGCGGCGTGCACTCGCAACAGGCGCATCTGCATGCGCTGCTCAAGGCTGCCCGGCATCATGGTGTGGAGCGCGTCCTTGTGCATGCATTTCTCGATGGCCGCGACACACTGCCTACCAGCGGCGTGGGCTATCTGGAAGCGCTGGCCGCGGCCATGCGCGAGATTGGTGTGGGCAAGCTGGCGACGGTCAGCGGCCGCTACTATGCCATGGATCGTGACCGGCGCTGGGAGCGGGAGAAGAAGACCTTCGATGCAATGGTGAAGGGCCACGCCGAGGGTGGCGCCTACAGCGATGCCATCGCGCGCGTGAAGGAGTCCTACAACAACGGCGTGACGGATGAGTTCGTTGTGCCCTTCGTGGTAACGCAGGCAGATGGCTCGCCAGTGGCGCGGGTCCGCGACGAAGATGCGCTGATCTGCTTCAATTTCCGCGCCGACCGCGTGCGCCAGATCACCCGGGTGCTGGCACGTGAGAGCGGCCTGGCCAAAGACGGTGGCCGGGGCCTGCCGGGCTCGGAAGATCTCGACAGCGCCATTCCGCGCAGCGAAGCTCCGACGGGGCTGCACTACGTCACGATGACGCAGTATGACAAGCAGTTCACACTGCCCATGGTGATCCTGCCCGAGTCGATGGAGAACCTGCTGGCCACCGTGATGGGCGATGCGCAGTTACGCAATCTGCGGGTTGCCGAAACGGAAAAGTATGCACACGTGACCTATTTCTTCAACGGCGGCATCGAGAAGGAGTTTCCCGGGGAAGAGCGGCAGATGGTGCAGTCGCAGAAGGTGGCCACTTATGACCTGGCTCCGGAGATGAGCGCCCGCGGCATTGCGGACGTGGTAGGCAAGGCGATCTCGGATTCCGCGTTCGATCTGGTGGTCGTGAACTTTGCAAATGCGGACATGGTGGGGCATTCGGGGAAGATGGAGCCGACGATCCGCGGGGTGGAAACGGTCGACGCGTGCCTGGGGCAGCTCTACACGACGCTGCGCCAGCGTGGCGGCGCAATGCTGATCACGGCCGATCACGGGAACGCCGAGATGCTGGCCGATCCGAAGAGCGGCGGCCCGCACACCGCGCATACTACCAATCCCGTGCCGTTCATTCTGGTGAGCGAGGACGCGGCGAAGTACCGGCTGCGCGAGGGCGGATCGCTGCGCGACATCTCACCGACCATCCTGTCCATGCTCGGTCTGCCGCTGCCCAAAGAGATGAGCGGCAGCGACCTGCGCATCACACGGTAAGCGAGCGTTCGCAGCACACACTGTGAAAGGACGGTGACCGCGCTGATCAAGTCCACGGAAGTGATGCTGATGACGGAGTAGCCCGGCGGTTGGTTGAGCCGATCACTACCTACGCTCTTCGCGCACGCGCCATCGCCGCATCGAGTTCCGCCTTGAACGCGCGCACCGTCTGTCGTTTCCAATCCTGACTGAAGATCTTCCGCGTCGCCAAGTAGCGCTCCATCCTGGCGACGGGATCGGTCTCGCTCCTGTCCCGTTCGAGCTGCTGCTCGCGCCCGCATAGCTTGCAATCCATCAGCGTGGGGCCACCGCCCTGACGCGCGCGCTTGATGCCTTCATGAGCCACCCGGTACAGGGCCACCAGGTCATTGTCATCGACCGGGATGCTGGGAAGTCCGTAGTCGCCGCGAGCCGCGTTCGCAGGAGCCCGGTCAGACCTGTCCTGCACAACGTAGAGGATGGGCAGTGCATGCGTTCCGGCAAAGTGCAGGATCTCCTCTTCTACTCCGCCAGAGGTCCAGCCGCCGCGCACGAATACAACCACGATGTCCGCGGTTTGCCGCAGGCTGTTCGCGAGAGCTGCGCCGGTGGCGATGCTGAGCTGCGCGGCCACGCTCGGCGGAGGGATGACGATGTTCGAGCTGTCATCATTGAGTCCCGCATGTCGCGAGGAACGACGCGGCTTAGCCGGGCTGTTCGCGGCAATCAGGCGCTCGATCGCATGTACCGTCTCATGGAGCGGCGCTCCTCTGAGGAAGTCCGCAATGAAGCTGCCCTCCGAGGGCGCAATGGTGTCGTCCGGCAGCAGGTCCGCAGCAACGGCCGCGATCGTCGCCTCCTGCTGGCCCATGATTGGGGACTGGACCAGCTTCTTGCGACTGGCCAGCGCGCGCGTGCGCTCTTCGAGCGCGCGGCATCGCAGCATCGCGACGTAGAGCTGTCTCAGTGTGTCATTGCTGATGAGCGGGGCGCCGCGACCGGGAGGCTGCACGGCGCCAGCCCCTCGCTTGCCGTTGAATGCCATATGGGGTTGCAGACGATTGTAACGCAGAGATTTTGTATCTCCTCTTCGCCATCAGGAGAGTGGGGAGGCCGAATGACGGAAACAGCAAGAGCAACACAGGATGCGCCGGAGCGCAATCCGGACTTTTCAACAGAAGTGTGAAAAAGCCTGTGCATGAGCGCGCCCGAAGCGCGTGAAACGCCACAGCGACGCGGGGTTGCACGCTATGCATTGTTTTTGGTGCGCCGGAGTAGAAAAGATGGCGGCCCTCAGGTGGAGTACTCCGCGTTAATGCGCACATACTCCGCCGTCAGGTCGGTGGTCCAGAAGCGGCAGCGCCCGAACCCGACGCCCATGTGGATGTGAAGCGTCAGATTTCGCTGCTGAAGATACCGGTGCGCGGCCTGTTCGTCGTAATCGGGAGCACGCGAGCCGGCGGTACAAATGGGAAGCTCACCGAAGCGAATGGCGATCTTCGTCGCATCCACTACAGCGCCGGAGTATCCGATGGCCGCCAGCAGCCGGCCCCAGTTGGGATCGCTTCCGGCCCACGCGGTCTTCACGAGCGGGGAGTGTGCGAGCGCTTTCGCGACCCGCAGCGCATCGTCGTCATGTGCGGCGCCCTGGATGTCGAGCTCGATGACGTGCGTCACGCCTTCGCCATCTTCAACAATCTGCCGGGAGAGTGAAGCGCAGACCGTGTGCAGCGCCGCGGCAAACTGCTCTGCCACCTGGGGCGACGAGAGCGAAGCACCGCTGGCCCCGCTGGCCAGCAGTAGCACGGTGTCGTTGGTGGAGGTGTCCCCGTCGATCGAGATGCGATTGAAACTACTCTCGACCGCGTTCGCCAACAAGCGGGCGAGCTCCGCCGGCGCGCCTTGTACATCGGTGAAAAGATAGCTGAGCATCGTCGCATGCGGTGCCGCGGGGACGAGCTGTGGATGGATCATGCCCGCGCCTTTGGCGATTCCGGCGATGCGCACGTGCGTGCCTGCGGCCGCGAACTCGCCGTGCGCGGTCTTAGGTTGCGTGTCCGTGGTCATGATGGCCTGGGCGGCTGCGAGCAGGTGGTCGGGTGTATCTCCCAGCGCATGGTACGCCGACGGCAGCGCGGCGATCAGCTTTCCCGCCGGCAGCGGCACGCCGATGACGCCGGTAGATGAGGGCACGATAGCGTGGGGATCGCAGCCAATGATGCCGCCCGCCGCGGCACACACATCGACGGCGGCCGCGAGTCCCTGCTCGCCCGTGGCGCAGTTCGCGTTGCCCGCATTAATCACGAGCGCCCGCACCCGGTTGGACGAGCGCGCCAGGTGGCGACGCCCGATGATTATTGGAGCCGCCACCACCTGGTTGTTCGTGAACATCGCAGCGGCAGAGGCCGGGGCATCCGCCAGAACCAGGACGAGGTCGGGATTGCCGCTCGCCTTGATACCGGCGCGAACGGCGCTCCAACGAAAGCCGCGCGGAAGGGCTGCAGGAAGTTCCATAAGATTCTTACTCTAGCAAGCTGCGCCGCACTTTCACATGAATGGAAGCGCACCCAGCAAGCGAAGCTGCTCCGATTGACATCCAAGCAGTGAGGCGGCAGCGCCGCATATTTCGATTCCTCGAGGATGCATGCCGGAGATCTCTCGCAGCAGGTTCGAGACGTGGTTCAAGTCGTGGTGTACATCGCCGGCCAGGGCATTGCCCAATGCAACTAATGCGCGCTTTCTTCGCACCCGCGCGCGTGCGCTCGGCTTCTCTCTTCTTTTTGCCGCCGGCTCGCTGGTCTTTGGCGTCGCCGCGCGTGGCGATATCGGCGTGCTCCTGGCAAGCCCTACGGGCATTGGAGCTTCGGTGTATACCAGCTCCGGTCATAGCGGGGTCTACTTTTCGGATGTTTGCCCTGCCTCGCCCATCCGCTTGCGCATGTGTGCGCCGGGTGAGCAGGGATCCATCGTCACCGCCTATCCGGATTTCATCGAGGCTCGCCGGTATGAGTGGAACATCGTTCCCCTGAGTCAATACCTATACGGCACCACCACGCGCGACGACGCGCTGCTCTACGCTTCGCACCCGCTGAAGAATGCGATGGAGAGCTTTGCGCGCGGCAGATATCTGGCGCCCGTATGCGGCGGAGAGAAGGCGTGTCCCACGGTTGGGCATGCCTATTGGCGCGACCTGACCGCGGCCACGATGGTGCGCGATCTGTACATATTCGCCGCCCGCTCCACGCGCGCACAGGACCAGGAGTTCGTCGATTGGTGGAATGCGCAACCGAACATCAACCGCTACCGTTCGCTCACGTACAACTGCGCCAACTTCACGGAGGAAGTGGTGAACCACCTCTATCCGCATTCGACCCATCGGGATCTTCTCAATGATCTGGGCATGATGGGACCGAAGGCCGCGGCGCGCTCGTTCTCCCGGTACGCCATGCACCACCCTGACCTGGGCTTTTACGTACGACACTTCGTGCAGCAGCCGAGCACGCTGCCACGCTCCGGCGTGGCGCGCAGCGGCACCGAGGCCGGCTTTCATCAGAAGAAGTATCTGCTACCCGCTGCGCTCATCGGCGATCATGAGGTTGCCGGCTCCTTCCTGGTCAGCTACTACCTCACCGGACGTTTCAGCCTGGCGCACACATTCCGGGACCACCCATCGCCGGCGGTCGCAGGCCTGCTCGAGCAGGAGCACACCGCGTCGCCGTCAGAGGCAGGCGGGCTTCAAGACGAACTGCACCAGGCCCGTGCGGCGATTGCCGGATCGCCGCGGCAGTGGGACGCCTACCGCGAGCGTTTCAAGGTGATCCTCGAGGATGCGGCGCGTGACGGGGTTATCGGCGGCCATGAGGAGGCACGGCACATCTTCCGGAGCTTTGACGTGGAGGGTCTACCGGCGATCGATCCGCATGCGGGCGCATGGATGGTGTTTCACAGGGGCGCCACGGAGCGTCGCGTCGGCGTGGATCGCAGCAACATACTGGCGCCGGAATCGGACCGGCGGCTGGCCTACCGGCTGATGCTCGCACGCATCGGCTACGTGCTACATAGCAAGGCCGATCAACGCGAGACGCTTCCCGAGTTCGAGCAGGACTGGGCCATCCTCAACCAGCTTCACGACGAGATGCAGATCCAGCTTCGCGAGAACCGCCTCCTAGCGCAGGCCGTGCCAGCCTCCACGAGCAAGACCGCAGGCATCGCGGCCGGCAGCCGTTGAAACCAGCTAGGCTTTCTCACGCTGATGTCACGATGGTTCGTAACTTCAGCGATCAATGAGCTGGGCCGCGTGTTCACCGGTGAAGTATTGCCATGCCCACTCGATAATGGCTTCCATTCGGGCGCGCGCGATGGTGAGGAGCAGTGCGTGGATTGCGAGCCATGCCGCGAAGGCGAAGGCGCCAAGGAGCTCGTGGTGTTCACTGCCGAGCTCGGTGACCGCGGCGTTACGGCCGATCATCGCGACAATGCCGCGGTCGGAGTAGACGAACGGAGTTGTCGGCTTTCCGCCTAAGGCGGCCCGGATGTTGGCAGCGCAGTGTTTTCCGGCCTGCTTCGCGACCGCGGCTAGTTGGGGCAGGGGATTTCCGGCGGAGTCAAGAGCATTTGCGACATCGCCGAGTGCATAGACGTTCGGGAAGCCAGGAACCGTTAAGTCCTTCTCGACTGCCATGCGGCCGCTATGCGCCTGTTGAGGCGCGGGTCGAATTGTCGGCTTCGCCGGCTTGAGGCCGGCTGCCCAGATGACTGTTCTGGCAGCGATTTGGGATCCGTCCGAGAGTGTAACTCCGTCTGGCGTGACTGCGGTGACGGATGTGCCGAGGTGCAGGTGCACGCCGCGCTTCTCAAGCGCGGAGGCGGCGTACTTTTGCGAGGAAGACGAGAACATGGCCAACACTGCCGGGCCCGTTTCCACGAGATGAATTTGAGGGTGGGACTGCCCCGCGTGATGGAATTCATTTTGCAATAGTTGCTGCAGCACGTCGCTGAGGGTGCCTGCCAGCTCCACTCCGGTCGGGCCGCCTCCAACGATCACGAAGTTGACCCCGCCGCGCACGTCGGTGGATGCATTCAGATCGGCTTGTTCAAGTTCCTTGAGGATAATGGACCGTAGGGATTCCGCGTCCCGGAGCGTATAGAGCGGGCAGGAGTGATCTTCGGCGCCTGGAGTGTTGTAGAAATTCACGCGCGAGCCGGTGGCGAGAACAAGGAAGTCTCCAGAATGAGTCTGCCCGGAAGCTGTGGTAACGCTACACGTGGCGAGGTCGATCGAGGTGGCTTCGTCCATGTGCACGTCAACGTTGGATTCGCCGCGGAGGATGTCGCGCAGGGCGAAGGCGGCATTGGAAGGCGACAGAATCGAGGTCGCGACCTGATAGAGCAGCGGCTGAAACTGTTGGTAATTGTTGCGGTCAAGCAGAGTGACGCGGAAATCTTTGAAATGGGCCAGTTCAATGGCGCACTGCAGTCCGGCGAAGCCTCCGCCGACGATAACAACGTGAGGTTGGGTCATGGATCCCTCGCGGCTGGGAGATGTTTTTGCGAGTCAGATGCTGAATGCGACTTGGACGCACGCGCCCGCAGTATACTCGCTCGGAGTTTCTTCGGTGTGTGGCCTCGTCTCTTCAAACATCACCTACCGAATGCTGGGAAACCAGCGACGGCTTCGCAGCAGGCCGAGTGTTCCCTGGAATGTTCTGGTCGCTGTTCTCATCGATGGAGATTGTCGTCATCTCGTCCATGGCAGTGGCGCACCGAGGGCCGAGCGGATCGGCCACTCAAAGCAAGACAAACACTCCGTCACCCGTCACAGTTGTTCGTTCCGTCTCTTTATGAGTTGTTCTGATTCATCGATCCATGGATCGTGTCGCACATCGGCCAGCAGTTCTGTCCCAGGCGATGCAAGAGAAGGACCTGGAGATACCCTACAAGAGTGAAGGAGGGGATCGTGAAAATCGTAGTAGTCGGCGGTACTGGACTGATCGGGTCGAAGTTGGTCACAAGCCTTCTCGAGCGTGGGCATGAAACCGTTGCCGCAGCGCCCAAGACCGGCGTCAACAGCATTACGGGTGAGGGACTCACAGATGCATTGAAAGATGCCTCAGTAGTTGTCGATGTGACGAACTCGCCTTCATGGGAGGATGCGGCAGTGCTGAAGTTCTTCCAGACATCAACCCGCAACCTCCTTGACGGCGAAGCGGACGCAGGCGTTCGACATCACGTGGCGTTGTCGGTCGTAGGGACGGACCGCTTGCTCGAAAGCGGCTTCTTTCGCGCAAAGTTCGCTCAGGAGAATCTGATCAAAGCCTCCCAGATCCCGTACACAATCGTGCGCGCGACGCAGTTCTTCGAATTCGTAAGACAGATCGTCGACTTCTCAAGCGAAGGCAACAAGGTGCGCCTGCCGACGGCGCTCATCCAGCCGATGGCGGCCGTCGATGTAGCGAGTGCCGTGGCCGGAATCGCAACAAAGCCGGCGGTAAACGGCACCGTTGAAATCGCGGGGCCGCAACAGTTTCGGCTGGATGAGCTTGCCCGGTTGGACCTGGCCGCGCTCCGGGATTCTCGCGAGGTGATCACCGACCCGCATGGCCGGTACTACGGTATTGAGGTGACTGAGAGGTCGCTGCTGCCTGGCAACAACGCGGCACTCGGCAAAACCCGTTTCGAGATGTGGCTGACCAGCTCTACAAAGCCGATCACGCGTGCGACTCCCCAGACCGAGTCAGGGCGGTAGCCCCTCCCGTTGCTACACAGGGCGAGCTGGTTGGACTCAACCGCAACCCCCGAATAAAACACTGGCCAAAGGAGGCCAACTCCAGGATGCTCACAAGCCTTGTCTTGTGCCTGGTGTGTGTCACTTCCGGCACGCTGATCGCACAGGAGGCTCAAGTCACACCGCTCATCTCGAACCTACTGGGGCGTGCCGCCACCGCCGCAATCTTGACTCCGCTTTCGCCCGCGAATATCCTGAAGGTACACGGGAAAGGAGGATGATCCAGCGAATGAATATATCTGATGGTAGTTGTTGCATCACAGCACGTGAGGTGACTGAGGCTTAGGGCATCCACGCTCTAGACCTGGCGACACCGCAATCGATTCGCCGAGGCCACTTCGAGATTCCCTCGAAGCGTGGACGCCTCAGGTCAAACTCAACAGTTCACCGGTGATCCAGGCCCGCTGCCGATTTTGCAGCGGGCCTTTCACGTTGAAGCCGTTCTCCCACCCCGACATGCAGACCGCGTCATCCCACCACCGGTCCAAGGTCGTACGCTGCGGGAGGTCGCCATCATCATGGACGCCGCGGGTTGCTTCTATGGCTGGTTCTTCAAAGGCCCAGCGGCCTTGTAGGCATTGATAAGAATGCCCGAGGCAAAGCTTTGGTGCTGGCGAGCTCGAATGCGCGGGGCGGCGTCCCCTCTGCAAAGAGGCGCTTCCCCGTGCCCAACAGGACCGGATAGACGATCAGCACGACCTCATCCGCAAGGCCGTGTTCGAGCAGCGTCGATGTCAGCGTTGAACTGCCACAGAGGATAAGGTCCGGGCCGTCCTGCGACTTGATGCGGCGAACGTCTTCGGCGAGGTCCGGGCCGAGGGCCTCGAAGGGACCCCACGCAAGGCTATCCGGCCGGTGGGTCGCGATGTATTTCGTCGCCGCGTTGAGGCCGTCAGACATAGGACTGCTCGGCGCCTTCGGCCAGAAGCCGGACCAAAGATCGTAGGTGCGCCGGCCAAGCAGCAGATCGAAGCGCCCGCCATACGCTGCGAGGATTGCATCTCTGCCCGCCGGAGTCCGATAGGGTGCTGTCCAGTCGTTGTAAGGGAAATCGCCGCCATCGGGGGAGTGCTGGATCACGCCGTCCAGCGAAATGTGTTGAAACACTCTGAGCTTTCTCATTGCGAGTCTCCGTGGCTGACCGATGTTCTATTCGGCCGCATTTTGAGGAACGCCCGCACTTCGACCGGAACCCGGCAGGCGACAACGGCTTTGCGTCCCCAGGCCAGCGCTTCGTCCATGTCGGCACACTCGAGGATCCAGAAGCCGCCGATGTGTTCCTTGGCTTCGAGGTAGGGGCCGTCGGTGATGGAGACGTTGCCGCCGGGCTGCTTGCGCAGCGATTTAGCATGGCTTACCGACTCCAGACCGCCGGCGAAAAACCGGGCGCCTGCGGCGTCCATCTCTACGTTGAGTGCGCTGATGTCGCGAATCATCGCTTCACCTTCCAGCGACGGGTCGTAGTTTTCGGGGTGTTGAACAGCAATCAGATAGTGCGGCATGTCTTCTCCTGAAATGGCCTTCAGCCTGGCCAGTTTCCTCGGCCTCACTATGACGACGAACGGGAGAACCAGGATTCGACAAGCCGTCCGGTAAATTTTGGGGCGATGTGTAAGAACGCGACAGCGACTGCAGTGGGCTAGCGGCACGGACCGGTCATGGCAAGCCGGCGTGTGGGACGTGAGCGTGAGGCGCACGGGCGTCCAGACCTGGACGTACTATCTGGACGTTTGGCGTAGAGGCCCGACGCCACCTTACAATACTGCCATGGAACCCTTGGTGATTGCAGGCAAAGCCTTCCAGTCGCGGCTCATCGTCGGCACCGGCAAATACAAAGATGGGGCGGAGACGCGGCGTGCGATCGAAGCCTCGGGCGCCGAGATGGTCACGGTCGCGGTGCGCCGCATCAACCTGGATCGCTCCAAGGAGTCGCTGCTGGATTTTATCGACCCGGAGCGCTACTTCCTGCTGCCGAATACCGCTGGCTGCTACACCGCGGAGGAGGCCATCCGCGCCGCGCGTCTGGGGCGCGAGGTGGGCCTTTCGGACTGGGTGAAGGTGGAAGTGATCGGCGATCAGAAGACCCTCTATCCGGATGTTCAGGCGACGCTCGAGGCCACACGTGTCCTGGTGAAGGAAGGCTTCACGGTGCTGCCTTACACTTCGGACGACATCGTGTTTGCGCGCCGGCTGATCGATGCCGGAGCCGCGGCGGTGATGCCGCTTGGAGCGCCCATCGGCAGCGGGTTGGGGCTGCAGAACGTCGCCAACCTGCGCATTCTTCGGGAACTGATCACCGAGGTGCCGTTGATCGTGGACGCCGGCGTGGGTACCGCGTCGGATGTCGCGCTGGCAATGGAACTGGGGGCCGACGCCGTGCTGCTGAACTCGGCGATTGCGCTGGCCGACAACCCGGTGCTGATGGCCGAGGCGATGCAGCATGGCGTGCTGGCGGGACGGCAGGCCTATATCGCCGGACGCATGCCGCGCAAGCTCTACGCCACGGCCAGCTCGCCTCTCGAGGGCGTCTCCTCGCGAAGCTGATGATTGCCTGAGCCGTTCACGTCTGGGTCGTTGACGTCTGGCTCGTTCACGTCTGGCTCGTTCACGTCTGGCTCGTTCACGTCTGGCTCGTTCACGTCTGGGTACTGTCAACAGCAACGGCTGCGCGCTACACTCTGGTCATGCGCGTCTTTGGCATCGATTGCGGGACGGAGTGCACCGGCTACGGTGTGATCGAGGTCGAAACGACAGCGCGCGAAGTGCGTTTGCGGGCCGTCGCCGCCGGCGGTATCGTGCTCTCCAGGCGTGACAGCCTGCCCGCGCGCCTGCTGCGTGTCTATGCCGAACTGGGTGCGCTCATGGAACTCCACCAGCCGGAGGTCGTCGCGGTGGAGGAGGTCTTCTACTCGGTGAACGCCAAGTCGGCGCTGAAGCTGGGTCAGGTGCGCGGGGTTGCGCTGCTGGCCGCGGCGAACCAGGGATTGCCGGTAGCGGAGTATGCGCCGCTCAGCATCAAGTCCGCCGTGGTCGGCTACGGCCTGGCGAAAAAGGAGCAGGTGCAGTTCATGGTGGCGCGCTTGCTGTGCCTGCAAAAGCCGCCGGAACCCGCCGACGCGGCCGATGCGCTGGCGGTGGCCATCTGCCACATCCATACGACGCAGACTACGAGTCAGATGACGATGCCGCAAAGCAAGCGGAGCTCGCATTGACGCGGTGGCGAATGCGCTGCGTGGCCCTGATTGCGTTGTCCGCGGCCGGGCTGCCCGTCAGTGCGCAGAGTTCGGCATCTCCGGCCGCGGTCGAGTTCCGCTACGAGAACGCCAAGCAACAACTGGCGAAGTACGTGATCCTGGTGCGCGAAGACGGCACCGGTCACTTCCATGCCGATGCCGGCGTGGTGAGTCCGGACGATATCGCGGCTCTCCCGCAATCGGCGCAGGACCGCGATATCGAAATGTCCAAAGCCTCGACCGCCCGCATCTTCGCTATAGCGCGGCAGAAGAGGTTCTTTGCGATGGATTGCGATTCGGGCGGGGCAAACATCGCGTTCCAGGGAAAGAAGACGCTGAAATATGCGGGCACGGACGGTACAGGCTCCTGCAGCTACAACTACAGCAAAGATCCTCAGATCGAGTGGCTTACCAAGGAATTTGAAGGTACTGCTTCAACTCTGGATGAGGGCCGTAAGCTGACCCTTCAGCATGAGCACGGCCGGTTAAGCCTGGACGCTGAGCTGGAGACGCTGGAGACGCTGGTGCACAACGGCCAGGCGGTCGAGCTGACCAACATTGCACCCACTCTGCGCGAGATCGCCGGCGACGACCAGGTGATGCAGCGGGCGCAGAAACGGGCTCGTCAGTTGCTCTTCGCCGCCGATAAAGCCGATGCCGAAGACAAGCTGAAGCCCTAAGGCATGCAGGCCGTGGCAACGTGACCTTTGCCCCCGGCGCAGTGTCTAATGAGCAGGTCATTCACCTGCGGCTGTTCGCATAGGTGCGGCTGTGAAACGGAATCTGATCCTCGTTCTGCTGGTGCTTTGGTGCGGAGTGCCTGGCTGCGGGCGGCTGCTGGCGCAGCAGGTTGCAGCCATTGCGCGCTTGAGCTCCGTGCAGGGCAAGGTACAGATCCTCGAGGATGGGACCGTGCTGTTCGATCAGGCGCAGGCCAACATGCCGATCACTGCCGGGAACCGTCTTCAAACGGGTGCGGATGGCCGGGCGGAGATAGAGTTTACAGACGGAAGCGTGGCCCGTCTGACGCCCAATTCCTCCCTGCAGATCCTCCGGCTTCCCGGCGCCAGCATCGGCCATAACAGCACCGAAGTGCAGCAACTCACCGGGCTGGTCTACTTCGAACTCAATGTCTCGGAAGGGCAGCGCTACACCGTCCGGTTCGCGAGCGGCACGGCGCGCCCGACTGACAACTCCATCTTCCGCATCGACCTGGACAACACGCCGGAGCTGGCGGTGCTCGAAGGGGCGGTGCACGTCAGCGGAGGCGGTGTGTTCGAGGAAGACGTGCCGGCGAATCAGACCCTGCATCTCAACGCCGAGACTTCCTCGGGATACACCCTCTCTGCCGGCGTGCGGCGTGAGAGCTGGGACCGCTGGAACGCGGACCGGGACGGACAGATCGCACGGATGGCCGAGAACCAGACCGAGGCACGCAACCTGAGCGACGATGCCAACGGGCCGGGTTGGAATGACCTTGACTACTACGGCAACTGGTATCCGGTGGAAGGCTACGGCAACGTGTGGGTGCCCGGCTACACCGACGGTACCTTCGATCCCTACGGCAATGGCTATTGGGCCAGCTATCCGGGCTGGGGCTTTACGTGGATCTCCGCCTATCCCTGGGGTTGGCTGCCCTACCATTGCGGCGCATGGAACTACTTCGACGCTGTGGGATGGGGTTGGATTCCGGGCGAGTGCGGTCTCGGCTGGATACCGGTGGGCGCCATCTGGAACACGCCGCCAGGGTTCAGGCTGCCGCCCAAACCGATCCTGGATGGACACATGGGTCCTGCCCGGCTGGTAGCGGTGAATCGCGGCTCGGGAGCTGGCCGGAACGGTCAGAACGTTCGCCCGGAGCACACCAGACCGATTCGTCTGGACGGCCAGACAATTCCGCCGCTGCCGCTGGTGCGGAGTCCGTGGCTCCCGCAGCACGGGGAAGCTCCGGGGAGACTGGCATCGCGGCCGGACCACGTAGGCGTCCCCCGGCCGCCCTCGACGGGCAATGCTGTGCGGTCGGGCGTTTTTGTACCGGGACGCCCCGCTGCACCGCCCAGCGTTCAACCGATGGGGATGGAGCCGCACCCCACGTACATGCCGCGGCCGATTGCGCCGCCCCCGATGGTTACGCCGCGGCCGATGGAAACACGGCCGATGGCCCCGCCGCCCGCCGCCCCGCACATCTCCGCTCCGCCGCCGGCTCCGCATGCTCCCGCACCCGCGGGACCGCCGGGCCGTTAGCGTCGAAGCCGCCTGCGGTCATCTCAACGACTATCTTCCGCCGTAACAGCCGCGGGCGTTCCCATGCGCTGCTCGAGTGCGCGGAAGAGGCATGCGGTCTCTTCGAGCGGAACAGCTTCCGCGCGGACCTGCGGGCGCAGGCCACAGTCTTTCATCGCGGATACGAGTGCGCCGGCGGGGAATCCGGCGCTGCGCAGATTGTTGGCGAGCGTCTTTCGCTTCTGCGCGAAGCACTGGCGCAGGAAGGGAAGAAAGCCTTCCGGTGAGACGCCGAATTGCTCAAAGCGCGGGTGCATGAACATACGGAAGACGGTGGAGAAGACATCCGGTGGGGGCGCAAAGGCCTCCGGCGGCAAGGTCAGCAGCGGCTCCACGGTTCCGTAGAGTTGCGCGGTCGCGGTGAGCAGGCCATAGTCGCGGCTGCCCGGCGATGCGGTGATCCGGTCCGCCACCTCCCGCTGCACCATCAGCACGGCGCGATCGATGGCCGCTGCATGGCGGAAGAGGTGGAGCAGGATATCCGAGGTCAGGTAGTAGGGAAGATTGCCGACGACGCACAGTTTGCCGCCATCCTGCCGTGCGAACTCTTCGAGGTCTACGTCAAGGATGTTGGCGCTGCGGATCTCAATCGCGTGCCGGCTGGCGTAAGTCCCGCGCAGCGTCGCCGCCAGCACGGGGTCGTATTCAATGGCGACCAGGCGACGCGCACGATTGGCGAGCAGGTGGGTGATAGCGCCGCGCCCCGGCCCGATCTCCAGCACGCACGTGTCGCCTATGTATCCCAGCGCATCCACGATGGCGCGGGGAGCGGTCGGGCTGATGAGGAAGTTCTGGCCGAGTTTCGGTTTCTTAGGCATGGGTTTGGCTTGCGATCGAAACGGATGCGCGTGCGGATTGAAACCGATCTTCTCCTACTGTACCCGCGCCCGCTCCTTCCGCGCGCCGGACCCTGCTCCATGCAGCCTCTCGCTGCGGAAACGTCGCGGCGTTTGTATGGATCGTGATGCCTACCCGGGAACTGCTCTAGAATCTCAACTGGGTTGGGGAGTGTGCGATGCATATCGTGTTTGTGGCCTCGGAGTGTGTGCCGTTTGCCAAGACGGGTGGCCTGGCCGATGTCATCGGTGCCTTGCCGCGGGAGATCGTGCGGCAAGGACATCAGGTGACGGTCTATCTTCCTTTCTATCGCCAGGTACAGAAGCAGGCCAAGCATGGGAAGGTGGCGATACCCAGCATCACCATTCCCGGCCAGTCGTTCAGCCGCTTCGCCGGTGTGGTCGATGGCGGCATGCAGGATGGAGTGCAGTTCTATTTCATAGATATTCCGGAGTTCTTCGACCGCGAAGGCCTCTACGGCGTAAAGGGGCGCGAATACCCGGATAACGGCGAGCGTTACGGCCTGTTCTGCCGCGCGGTGATTGAAAGCGCGAAGCAGTTGGGCGTTCCCGACCTGTTTCACGTGCATGACTGGCAGGCATCCATGGTGCCGGTGATGCTGCGGACGCTCTACTACTCCGATCCCGTGCTGCGCAAGGTGCCATGCCTATTGACGATTCACAACGCAGGCGAGAGCTTCCAGGGCCGGTTTCCATCGTCGGTTATCGACAAGCTGCTGTTGCCCTGGGACCTCTACACTCCGGAACGGCTGGAGTTCTATAACCAGGTCAACTTCCTCAAGGGCGGGATCGTGTACTGCGACGCCATGACCACGGTGAGCCGCAGGTATGCGGAAGAGATCCAGACTCCGGAGCTGGGCAATGGCCTGGATGGCGTGCTGCGCGCGCGCGCCATCGAGCTGACCGGCATCCTGAACGGCATCGATTACAACGAGTGGAATCCTGCGACCGATCGCAAGATCGCCGCCCACTACACTGCCGAGCGGCCCGAGGCAAAAGCCGACTGCCGCCGCGATCTGCTGCACGCGTTCGGACTGCAGCGCGCGAAGGGCGACCGCCCGGTGGTGGGCATGGTCTCCTGGCTGGCGACGCAGAAGGGTTTCGATCTGCTGGCCGAGGGCATGCCCGAACTGATGGAGCGCGATGTGCTGCTGGTGGTGCTGGGCACCGGCGAAGCGTATTACGAAGGACTGCTGCGGTCGCTGGCGGAGAAATATCCCGAGCGGATCGCCGTTAAAGTGGCGTACGACGACACGCTGGCGCATAAGATCGAGGCCGGCGCGGATATCTTCCTCATGCCTTCGCGCTATGAGCCCTGCGGACTGAGCCAGATGTACAGCCTGAAGTACGGGACGGTGCCGGTGGTGCATGCCACCGGTGGGCTGGAGGACACCATCGAGGAGTGGAATCCGGAACAAGGCACGGGTACGGGCTTCAAGTTCGGCAGCTACGATGTCGGTGCATTTCTTGACGCTGTGCGACGGGCGCTCGAGGCCTACAAAGACCGGGAGAAGTGGCGAGTGCTGATGCACAACGGCATGCTGCGGGATTTTTCCTGGCCGGTACCGGCGGCCGAGTATGTGAAGCAGTATGAGGAGTGCGTGCGGCGGCGTTCGTAGAGCAGGGGTCAGGGGGCAGGGAACAGGGGTCAGGGAAAAGGGAGCAGGGATCAGGGATCAAGGATCAGAGGTCAGGGGAAAGGGCAAAATGAAGACCCCCATCCCAGCGGCGCTGGAATGGGGTCTTTGTTCGGTGGGGGAGATCAGGTAGCTGGTACTCAGCTTGAGGTTGCTAGCGGACGATCGCCAGACGCTGTTGAGTATTCGTGCCCGTCTGCCGCTTCCAGAAGGACAGGTTCACGCGAAAGCCGCGGCCCTGGCAGCGGCAGGAGGCCACGCAGCCGCCGCAGAAATCATGCCGGCACTCATCGCAGCGGAACGCGGTCATGCGGTAGACGCTCTTCTTGCAGGTATGGCAGGTGGTGATGGTGCGGCCCTTGACGAGAAAAAGTTTGGTTTGATCCAGGATGACTTCGTGCGTGAGGTCGAGGGAGATCATGACGAGGTCTATTCAATCGCGAAACAACGCGGCTGTCCCTCACCCGTCGGTCGGACTTGATGCCCCGGAAGCAGCATTACTTATGGCATACGCGCAGCCCTTTTTTTCGCTGGCTTGGCCGCACGATATCTGCATGCCGACATGGCCTAGCCTGATTCCTAGCGGCGCATGGCTGCGCCAGTGCCGCGCTTGAAGAGGAGCGACAACGGCAGCCCGCACAGGATGATCGCCAGGCCGATGAGAGAGTTTCGCAGATTATTCGTGAAGGAGTAATACAGCAGCGTGGCCGCAGCGACGATGAAGAGCGCCGGCAGCAGCGGATATCCCCACATGCGGAATGTCGCGGCCTGATCGTTCGCCAGCGCGCGCCGCCGGTAGACGAAGATGGTGCTGGTAGCCAGCATGTAGAAGAGCCACTCGGCGAAGATCGCCAGCTCGAACAGTTGCTGGAACCGGCCGACGACCAGCAGCAGGAACGTGCTAAGCAGCGCCTGGGTGATGAGTGACGGCGCCGGGCTTTCGAAGCGCGGATGCACCTCCGCGAGCCTGGCGAAGAAGAGGCCATCCCGCGCGGCCGCGAAGGGCACGCGCGCACCCGACATGATGGTGCCGTTGAGCGTGACCACAATGCTGAGCGCCATGCCGGCGGTCACGATCGCCGCGCCGATGTGTCCGGTGGCCAGTTGCATGGCGGCGACCGCCGGCCGCGGAGAGGCCGCGACCTGTGCCGCCGGCAGCATGTATTGAATCGCGGCGTTCACCGTCATGTACAGGCCACCGACGATGACCACGCCCCCGATCAGCGCCAGCGGCAGGTTGCGCTCGGGCCGGGTGACCTCGCCCGCCACCATATTCAGATCGTTCCATCCATCGTAGGCCCACAGCGCCGCGATCAGCGCGACCATGAAGCCGGCAAAGCCGCCCTGCGCGCCGGTGAAGATCGTTTCAAAGTGGCGAACGGTCCCCAGGGGACTGACGAGGCACGCGCCCGCGATGCCCAGCACCAGCAGCACCTTGAGCCAGGTGAACACAAGCTGGAACTCTCCCGCGCGGCGCATGCCCAGATAGTTGAGTCCGGTGATCAGCCAGGTGACCGCGATGGCGAAGAGCTGCGACCAGTACACGGCGAACGATCCGCCGATGACCACATGGTCCAGCCACGCGAACGCCGGAAACAGCGCGAGCGTGCGCGCCAGTCCGGTGGTCACGCTGGCGATGGAGGCGGGCTTGGCCACGGCGAACCACGTCCACATGTAGAGGAAGCTCACCAGATCGCCGTAAGCGCCACGCAGGTAGACGTACTCGCCGCCCGCGCGCGGCATGCGCGCGGCAAGCTCTGCGTAAGTCATGGCGCCGAAGAGCGAAAGCAGGCCGGCCACCGTCCACGCGAGATAGACCAGCCCGGAGGCGCCGACGGCGCGCATCATCTCCTGCGGAACGAGAAAGATGCCGCTGCCGATAATGGTGCCGACCACGATGGCGGTGGCATGAGAGAGGCCCAGAACGCGCGGGAGCGGCTCATCCTCCGTGTGTCTGCCGGTAGCGTCAGTGCTCGGGAAGGCGATGGCTCGGAGCGCTCCTCGGTCGAAGTACCACCAGCCTACCGGGCGATTCGCGAAGTGCAAGCACTATCGCGATCTGCCGTCGTCTGAGCGGGGCGGAGCATGCAGGCGGCATTGGGGGCGCCCTGCGGACTCCCGATACTGCGCTAATACCAGTTCCGGGTGGAGGGCCAGATCTCGGCGACCGGCAGATAGCGATCTGTCGCATACCAGATGGGCAGACCGTCTTCATCGGGCATCGACCATGGTGTATCGATCCGGCCCACCTGGCGCACGTGCCGGTAGCTCTTCTCCACGTCTGCGCGGGTCTGCCCGATCACCAGAAGGCTGTCGGTGAGCTCATTGCGCGGACCCCAGAACCAGTAGTTCATGTGGCCGGAGATGGCCGGGGGCAGTCCATACTGTGGACCCAGCACATCGATCGCGCCAGCCTGGCCGTAATCTCCGCAGTAGATGAAGGTGCGTGCGCGCACCTCCGGCGGAAGCGCGTTGTACGCGGCGGCCATCTGCGCGGTGAACTGCGGCCAACTGGTCATGTCCGCCAGGAACTGCGGCAGCCTGATCCGGGCAAAGCGTTCGCTCTCCCGGGGGCGTAGATGGGTGGCCGCGGTGTAGGCGTCGTAGCGGTCCCAGGGAAGCAGCGGCGCGATCGCGGGCGCGCCTATGACCGCCAGAGCGCAAAACAGAAAGACATAGATGGGGAGCAGGACGCGCCTTTGCCACGGCTTCGTCAGCAGTGCGAGGCAGGCCACGCCCCCGGCGGCGAAGTAGGCGGGATAGATGGGCGCCAGATAGTAGTCTTTCGCGTGCAGCGCGAACATCAGCGGCAGAAAGACGACGTAGGTGAACCCGACGAAGCGGAAGGCGCGCGCCCGTTGGCTGAACAGCAGCCACAGCACCCCTCCGAACCACAACAGGAAGCACAGCGGGTTGAGTATGAAGACCTGCTGCCAGAGGAACGCGCCCGGCCCCAGCACGACATTCTTGTGCAGGTGACTGATACGTTGCAGCCACTCCCACGTGGGGAAGTGGTGGCTCCACTCCCAGAGCAGGTTGGGCAGCGCCAGCGCGAAGATCAACGTGATGCCGGCCGCCGCGTACCGGCTGCGCAGCAATCTGCGTTGGGGACTGAGCAGCAACGCAATCAGCAGCGCGGCCAGGAAAAAGGCCTCGGTGTGCTTGTTTTCAAGCCCCAGACCCGAAGCGAGCCCGAAGAGCAGCCACCATCGCGGATGGCCGCCACGCGCTACCAAGATCAGGGACAACATGCCCGTCATCCAGAAGACCGGCTCGAAGGAGTTCATCGAAAGATAGCCGTCGAGCGGCAGGTTGACGACCGCGGCGAGAGAGCCCAGCATCGCCAGTGCCTGCGCCTCCTTGCCGCCTCCCATGGACCAGGCGAGCAGGCCGGTGAGGAACACCATGCCCGCGCCGGCCAGCGCCGAGATCAAACGAAAGGCCCACAGATGCGTGTGGCCGAAGAGCGTATCCGCGACCCGCGCCTGCAGCGCGACCATGGGTGCATGATCGACGTATCCCCAGGCCAGGTGCCGCCCGCAGTCGATGTAATAGAGTTCGTCGCGGAACAGGTTGTAGCCGAAGTGCGGAGCAATCAGATTGATGGCGATCTGCAGCGCGAGCTTGATGGCCCCAAAGAGCAATGCCAGTCGGAGTGCGCGCTCAAGGGAAGAAGCCGCGGCTGCCTGTCGCAGGGAAGAAGCCGGAGCTGCGGACGTAGTCATGAGGCGGACAAATCCACGTTAGCACGGATCACGCCGGCATCCGCAGGACGGGGTGCGATGAGCTTGCCGGTCGCTGTCGCCAACAAGCCCCGGGGTCAGATGTAGTGCTTGAACTGTGGCCAGTCGGCGGTCAGATTGCCCTTGCGGCCGCGGCACAGGTAGATGTGCCTGCGCTCGTAGGGCATGGAGTAGGGGTGGTCCATCTCTCCTGCGATTTCGACCGAGTTATAGAACTTTTTCATCTCATCCAGAGGCGCGCCGTTGACCACGATCATGACCTCGCCGGTGGCCTGGTGCGGGCCCCAAAGATAGTAGTTGTTGTGGCCGCTGATGGCGAAGGGCAGGTGCGCGCCGGGAGACGCCAGCCAGTTGATCGCGCTGGCCTCACCGTAATTGGAGCAAAGAATGCCGGCCCTGGCCTGGTCGGCCGGCGACAGCCCTTGATAGATACGCGTGACCTTGTCGGCCAGCTCCTGCCAGCCGAAGCGATCGGCGTAGAACTGGGGAAGAATGCCTTGCGCCTCGTTCTCCGTACGCGACGCCTTGCCGCGCAGACGGAGACGCGTGGCGTAGGCGACCCACCCCTGCGGCGTGAAGACGGGGATGGCCATCGGCAGGATCAGCACACCCGTGATCAGCAGCAGCAGCGCATAGGCAGGCACCATCCAGCGTGTGCGTGGGCGGCGCAGGAGCGATTGCCACGCAACACCGCCGGCGGCGAAGAGCACGGGGTAGATGGGTGAGACATAGTAGTCCTTGGCGCCCATGGCCATCATGGCGCCCAGGAAGAGCAGATAGGTCCAGCCCAGGAAGCGGAAGTCGCGGGCGCGGCGATTGACCAGCAGCCATACCAAACCGGCGCCCCAGAGAAAGACGTTGAGCGGATGGAGCATGTTGACCTGTTGCCCAAGGAACGGGAGCGGCGGGAGAACGACGTTCTTATTCTCTACCCGGCCATTGTGCAGGAACTCCAGCGTGGCCCAGTGATGTGCGATCTGCCAGAGCAGGTTGGGCAAGGCGAGCAGAACCAGGAGCACGATAGCGGCGGCACACCAGCGGCTGAAGAGGATGCGGCGCTGCGGCGTGAGGAGCAGGCCGAGAAGCAGGGCCAGCAGGAAGAAGGTCATGGAGGGCTTGTTCTCCAGCCCCAGGCCGGCGGCGGCGCCGAAGAGCAGCCACCAGCGATGCGAGCCCCCGCGCTCGATGAGCACGACAGCAAGCAGGCAGGCCATCCAGAAGACCGGCTCGAAGGAGTTCATCGACAGAAAGCTGTCCAGCCCCAGAAACTGAGGGGCCAGCAGAACACCCAGCATCCCCAGCGCCTGCGCGCCGCGACTGCCGCCGAGCGACCAGGCGAGCAGGCCAGTCAGGAAGACCATGGCGGCTCCCGCCAGGGCAGAGAGCATGCGGATGCCGGCCAGGGACTTGCCGAACAGCGCAATGCCAAACCGCGCCTGCAGCGACACCACCGGTCCCTGATCGACGTAACCCCATGCGAGGTGCTGTCCGCAGACGATGTAGTACAGCTCGTCGCGAAAATACCCCCAGCCGAGATGTGCCTGCCAGAGATTTGTGGCAATGTGGACCGCGAGCTTGATAGCCGCGAACAGCAAGGCGAGCCGCACAGCGCGCGCGAGTGAATCGTCTGCGAGGGAAGCGGAAGAAACCGGCGTCAAAGTCTGCGAGATAGTGCCTCCTCGTGCTGGAGCCGACCTGTATCACCGCTATGGTCACAATCTACGCAGGCTACCCCATGCTGGTTCCGTCGACCGTTGCGATCCATTGGTCTGCTCGATCGCCGCGGCTGGCGCCAGAGAGACTTACCCGGGCCGATTTGTAAGGGAGGAGGCCGGTACGAACGTTGCGTCCGCGACCTCGCCGTTTTGCGCGGGTTCCAGCATCACTGCGTCGCGGGCGGGCGAGGCGAGACCCGCATCCTGCGGATGAAAGTGCGCATGGATGCTCTCGGCCAGCTTGCGCGGAACCACCGCGGTGAGGGCGTCGAGTCCCGCCTGCTGCACCGCGCGCAGGCTGCCGAAGTGCTCCACCAGCCGGGTACGAGTGCGCGCGCCGACGCCGGGTATCTCCAGCAACTCGGATTGGCGGTCGCGGATCTCACGCCGCTTGCGATGGTAGGTCACGGCGAAGCGGTGCGATTCGTCGCGGATCCGCTGGATGAGGTGGAGCACCGGCGAGCGGCGGTCGAGCACGATGGGATCGTCTTCCTGCCCGTAGAGGTAGATGAGCTCCTCGCGTTTGGCGATGGAGGCCAGCGGCTGGGTGGTGATGCCGAGCTCTTCCAATGCCCCCGCGGCGGCGTGCAACTGACCCAGGCCCCCATCGATCAGGATCAGGCTGGGCATGCCCGGCCGTTCGCGGCTGCTGTCGGCCGATCCATCACTGAGCACGCGCCTGTAGCGCCGCCCCACCACCTCCCGCATGGAGGCGAAATCATCGACGCCTTCAACCGTCTTGACCTGGAACTTGCGATAGTCGGACTTCTTCATCGCGCCGTCCTCCCACACCACCATGGAGGCGACTGTCTCCGCGCCCTGGATGTGCGAGATGTCGAAACACTCGATGCGGCGGGGCAGCTCCGGCAGCAGGAGCAGGTCCTGCAGCGTCTCCTGGATCGCCTTCTGCGAAGGCTGCAGCACGCGGAAGCGCTGGTCGTAGCTCTGCTTGGCGTTCTGTGCCACCAGGTCTACCAGCGAGCGTTTCTCTCCCCGCTGCGGACAGACGATCTCCACCCGGTGTGACGTGCGCTCCGCCAGCAGACGGCAGAGCGCGTCGCGATCGGGGAAGTCCACCGGCACCAGGATGGAGCGGGGAATGTACGGCTGGTCGATGTAGAGCTGCTTGAGCAGGGCGGAGAAGAAGGCGGGTGGCGCGAAGGGTACGGGTTCTGTAAGACCCACCCTGGCTTCGCTAGAGTGGGGCACGCGGTTCGGCTGCGGTTCGCCAGCATGGGGCACCCGGGGTTCGTCGGAAACCTCTTCGCTGGTGGCATCCACGGAAAAATCCGGGAGGTCTTCCCAGAACATGTCGCGCCGGTCGACGATCTTGCCGCCGCGCACGTGGAAGAGATTCACCGCCAGCATGCCATTCTCATAGTGGTAGCCGAAGACGTCGGCATCGTCGTTGTCGGCGGTGGCGATACGCTGCTTCTCCTGCACCTGATCGACGGTGATCAGCAGATCACGGTACTTGGCCGCGAGCTCGTATTGCTCGGAACGCGCGGCCTCGGCCATGCGCTGCTCCAGCGAGCGGCCCAGTTCCTGCTGGCGTCCTTCGAGAAAGAGCTGGGCATCCCGCACGGCTTCGCGGTACTCCTCCGGCATGGTCAGGCCCTCCACGCAGGGGCCGAGGCAACGCTTGATGTAGTACTGCAGGCAGGGACGCGGATAGTAGCGGGAGAGGTCCACCTTGCAACTGGGCAGCAGAAAGCTGCGGTGGAGCAGGTCCACTACGCGATGGGCCAGGTTGCCCGGAAAATAGGGGCCGTAGTAAGCACTGCCATCCTTGCGCAGACGCCGGGTGACGAAGACCTTGGGATAGCGGTCGCCCAGGGTCAGCTTCACGTAAGGATAGGTCTTATCGTCCCGCAGCAGGATGTTGAAGCGCGGCTTGCGCTGCTTGATGAGGTTATTTTCGAGCGCCAGCGCCTCGTGCTCGTTATCGACCAGGATGTACTCCAGATCGACAGCCTCGCGCATGAGCGAGCCGGTTTTGGCGTTGGCCTGGGACGACTCCAGCAGATAGGAACGCACGCGGGAGCGGAGATTTTTTGCCTTCCCGACGTAGATGACCGCGCCCTCGGCGTTCTTGTACAGATACACGCCGGGCCGTTGCGGTAAGGTCCGTATCTTTTGTTCTAGATCCATTGCAGTGCAGGCTGCCTTTAGTCTACCGCCCGAGCGCCTGCGGCGCTCAGGCCCGGAAAGGGGTAAAAGATACACGATGCGATTTCCGGTAAACTTCTGTCAGGCCGGAAGCATCTGAAACCGTACGGGTTAGGAGCAGCTTGGATTTGGCACGACTCGTGCAGGACCTGCTGGCAGAAGCCGAAGCGGACGTGTGCTCCCCCGGCAGCGTCAATGGCCGTGATTCGACCGGTTGCAAGAGAACCAGACCCCACAGGAGTGTCCTTTGATGAAACAGATGAAGCGCAATTGCCGAGTCCTTGGTTGCGCCGCGGGGGCGCTGGCGCTCTTGCTGGCAAGTGGCTGCTCGTCCAAGAAATATGTAAAGAGCCAGACCGCGCCGCTGATCCAGAAGACCAATGAACTGGATGATCAGACCGCAACCAACAACCGGAACCTGCAGGAGTTGGGAGACCGCACGCAGCAGGGCATCTCCAAGGCTCAACAGTCGGCGGACGCCGCTACGCAGAGCGCGCAGGGAGCGGGCCACGTCGCCACCCAGGCGCAGCAGAATGCGCAGGAAGCGGTGAACCGCGCGGACTCATTGAGCAGCGTGATATCGAATCTGGACAACTACAAGCAGGTGGGCTCGGCCTCCGTGAACTTCGGCTTCGATAAGAGCAACCTGACCCGCGACGGCAAGGCGCAACTGGATCAACTCGGCGGCCAGCTTGCCTCCACCAAGAGCTACATTCTGGAAGTGACGGGCGGCACGGATTCAGTCGGGAGCGCGCAGTACAATTATGAATTAAGCCAGCGCCGCGCTGAAGCGGTGGTCCAGTACCTCGCATCCAAGTACAATGTTCCGGCGCACAAGTTCTACCTGATCGGCATAGGCAAGGATCAGGAGGTTGCCTCCAACAAGACTGCAGCCGGCCGCGCAAAGAATCGGCGCGTGGAGGTGCAGGTGCTTTCAAACGCGCAGGCCGCGGCGGCTGGAACAACGACGACATCCCAGGTTCAGCCACACTGACAGGGAGTTGGTTGTGGTCGGAGCAAAAATGGTCAGGGCGCACGCCCTGGCCGTTTTTGTTTCTGCTCGTGACCAGCACAGGACAGGAACTTACCGGGAACCATCTAAGCCCCTGAGCACTGCCGTCTAGACCGAAACTTCAGAACGGGACAGAAAAGGTGCTCTTTCGGCCTCGTCACGCCTCTTTGAGCATCAATCGACCTTTAATTCCGACATCAACTCCGGCGGCATAAACTTCGGTTATGAAACATGGCTGGCGCCGATTAATCCGCTTGAAGAATCCGATCCGGCTCACTCTGGAGGAGGAGATCAAGAAGTCTCGCCGTGCTCGGGACCGCATAGACAAAGTCTACTCTGCAGAGGTGGAAAAACTGAAAGGGGAGAAGGCGAGCGCTGACAAAATCGACCAAACCTACGCGGCTTGGAGCGGTGAGCATGAAATTGAAGAATACAACATGGATAGACTGCTCACCAGGAAGATGAGGCGTGATGCTGACAAATTCGATGCGGCCTTACCCGACCTTCCCGTTTACAGTAAACATGACTCCGATTGGGAGCAGAACGAACACTGGTATCGCAATCCCCTAGATCAAAATTTTAGTCTGACGCGACGCGGCAGGGACTATCTGGACGATGCCATCTGGAAGAAGGAGGACCGAAGGCACAACCGGCAGACCAGATGGTTGACACTCGGTATCGGCTTCGTCGGAACACTGACTGGCCTGGTTTCAGTAACGGCGACCAACTGGGGAAAGCTTACCGCAATGTTCGGTCGCATCTGGGCACACCTCAGCCACTAGAGGTCACGATCAACCGCATCACTCGTGCTTCAGGAGAATTCCGCAGGACCGAGCCAAGTAATTTGTCGCGCGTACTGTAGCTTCCGCGTTGACCCGCAGCGGGCAAGACTCAGGTTAGTAGCTGGAAGGTGCATGGGTGATTGCAGAGAGAACATCTACACAGCCTAAACGGCGAGTTGGTTGTGGCCGTTTTTGTTTCTGCTCACATCGGCAGATGGCGGGCGTGTTCGGCGCGGATGTCGTCGGAAGTGAAGAGGCTGAGGAAGGGAGCGCCGTTTGCCGCGGATTCAACCGCGGGCCGGCCATTGGCCTCCAGCCGCTCCACCAGGCACACTACGCCGATCACCCGCATATTCGCCTGGTGCGCCGCTTCGATCGCCATGATGGTGGAACCGCCGGTGGTGCACACGTCATCGACGATGAGCACCGGAGCATCGCGCTGGCAGAAACCCTCGATGCGGCGTCCCGTGCCATGCGTCTTTTCGGCCTTGCGCACCAGAAATCCGTGCATGAGGCGGCTGCCTGGCGCCTGTTGCGCGCGGTACGCGGAGGCGGTGGCAACGTTGGATACGACGGGATCGGCGCCAAGCGTCAGGCCGCCCACGGCGTGCGGTTCCAGGTGATGGTGCTGCAGCAGTTCGAGAACCGCGAGGCCGGTGAGGCGGCCGCCCTCGGCGTGCAGCGTGGTGGTGCGGCAGTCAATGTAGTAGTCGCTGCGCGCGCCGGAGGAGAGTTGGAAATCTCCCAGCCGGAAGGATAGACGAGCGAGAAGATCGAGTAGAGCGGCGCGGGAAGAGCGGTCGCGAGTCATCGCCATCCAGTGTACCGGGTGCTGTTCTGGAGGGGGGCATTGCTTTACAGCCTGCTAAGGAATCGCGGGGCGGGGCGCAGTAATGACAGAGCGGCGAAGATGCCGACGATGCCAACGATCACCGCGAGCGAGATGCCGACCGGGATCTCGATCCAGTTCGTCAGCAGCATTTTTCCGCCGACGAAGGCGAGCACCAGCGCCAGCCCGTAGTGCAGCAGATGGAGCCGATCGAGCAGCCCGGCGAGCACGAAGTAGAGCGAGCGCAGGCCCAGGATGGCGAAGATGTTCGAGGTATAGACGAGAAAGGTGTCGTGCGTGACTGCCAACACGGCCGGGATGGAGTCGATGGCGAAGATCAGATCGGTGATCTCGACGGCGACGATCGCAACGAAGAGAGTGGAACGCGTGCCGCCCAGCCATCGCACGATGCGCGGCGCCGCCTGGCCTTCAGTTTGGCGGAACAGCCGGTAGGCCGCAAAGAGCAACAGCGCTCCGAAGATGTATTCCACGGCCGCGAAACGCTCGAGCAGAGCGATGCCCACCACGATGAAGAAAGCTCGCAACAGGATGGCGCCGAGGATGCCCCAGCGCAAAGCACGGTGCTGCGCGGCGGCGCCCAGCGCGAAGTTGCGGAAGAGCAGGATGAAGACGAACAGGTTATCGATGGAGAGCGACGCCTCGATGACGTAGCCGGAGAGGAAGGCGAGCGACGGTTGCGGTCCCTGCGTAGCGAAGACGAAGCCCGCGAACGCCAGCGCCAGCATAGCGAGGAAGAGAGTCCAGAGCAGTGCTCCGCGAAAGCCCAGCGAAGCGCGCCGCCGGCCCAGGACAACCATGTCGATGAAGAGCAGGATGCCGACGAGAAGATGGAAGCCTATCCAGTAGGCGAAGGGCGCGCCGGCGATCATGCTCTCATGCTAGTGCAGCGTGGATGATTGCTGCGTCAGCGGGCGTTGATGAGGCGGATGGCTTCGAGGAAGACTTCGCCGGAGATGGTCAGGCTTTTCGCACTGATCTTGTCCAAGGTGTCTTCGGGCGTGTGGTGCCAGCCATCGGGATGCGCGGCGTCGTGTGGTCCGTAGTCTTCGTCGATCACGTCGGCGCAGGGCACACCCCGCTGCATGAACGGCAGATGGTCGTCTTCGATGGTGTTCTCCGACTGGAAGAAGTGACTGCTGTTGCCGGTCTTCCTGGCGGCCTCGGCAACGAGATCCTCAAGCCACGGGGTGGAGTTGTTGTCGCGCAGAACATCGAGATCCCGGTCGCCGATCATGTCCGCAATCAGCAGCGCTTTGATGCGCTTGAGCGTACCGTCATTCTGCCACTTGGCGGCGAGATGCCGGCTGCCGTAGAGAGAGTCGGGCCGCGACCACTGGCCGCTCACGGATTCTTCTCCATCGGCGAAGACCAGCCACACGCTGTAGCCGTCAAGGGTGTGGCCGCGCAGGTGATTCGCAATCTCCAACAGCAGGCCGGTAGTGGCGGCGCCATCGTTGGCGCCGACGAACGAGGTCGTGCGCAGGTTGTAGTTGGTCTCATAGTGGCTGACCAGGACGATGATGCCGTCCTTCTTGCCCGGGAAGCGCACGATGAAGTTGTGCATCGACTGCAGGCCCGCAGGCGTGGAGGCAGTGAGGCTGTCGTCCTGCAGGTTGTCATGCGCGAACTGCTTCTTGAGAAGGTTCTGCGCGCAGGTGAGGCCCGGACTGCCGTTGAACCGCGGACCGCAGGCGACAATCTGGCGCGCGTAGTCCAGCGCTTTGGCTCCGTTGAAGTGTGCGGTCTGGGCGAGCGAGGCCGACGGGCCCGCAAGCGAACCAAGCAGGAGCAGTAGCAAGGGAGCAAAGATGCGCATTATGCGGCCTCCTTCTTCGCGCGCCGCCGCTTCGGATGGACCATGTAGGCCACAGCGATGCCTACCAGATAGAGCACCAGCATGGGGGTGGCAAAGACGCACATGGTCAGGATATCCGGGGTGGGCGTGATGATGGCCGCGATGACGAAGATCACCAGGACAGCGTAGCGCACGTTCTTCCACAGCCAGCCGGCGCTGACGATGCCGAAGAGCGCGAGAAACATAATCAGAATCGGCAGTTCAAAGGTGGCGCCCAGGCCGAGGATGACCGTCATGAACAGATCGGTGTACTCGGTAATGGTGACCATGGGCCTGAACTGTTTGCCGTAGCCCAGCAGGAAGTCCAGCGCGCCGGGGTAGACGTAGTGAAAGCCGAACCATGCGCCGGCGAGGAAGAGCCCGATGGTGGCGGACATGAACGGCACCACGTAACGCTTCTCGTTCTGATAGAGGCCGGGCGAGATGAAGAGCCAT
Organism: uncultured Acidobacteriaceae bacterium; assembly: GCA_963830635.1. Taxonomy (GTDB): domain Bacteria; phylum Acidobacteriota; class Terriglobia; order Terriglobales; family Acidobacteriaceae; genus CAWHMN01. The sequence goes on from CAWHMN010000001.1 coordinate 454,071, forward strand.
ATCTGGTAGAGCACGAAGGGCGACGCGAGGATAGCCCCGCCCAGGAAGCTGATCTTCAGATACAGGTTGAAGGGGTCGATGGGATTGAGGTAGACGAGCTGCGGATCGAGGTGGTGGCGCATGAGCGCGATGGTGATCGGCTTCTGCATGAAACCGTAGATCCGCTCGTGAAAGGCATAGGCGACGAAGAAAGCGACGACCAGATAGATGGCCGAATGGATGAGCCTCCGGCGCAGCTCCTCCAGGTGCTGGATGAGGCTCATGCCGGGCAGCTCCACGCGTTCGGTAACAGCGTTGCGCGCGCGGTCGACCAGGTCAGCCATGGTGAGTGGCCGCGTCTTCCCGAGCATTCGCCATGGCGGCGTGTTGCATGCTGTCCTCTTCCGCGGCGCGGGCTGCCTGCTGCAGATCCTCGATGGTGTCCTCGCGCATGGCGGCCTCGTTGCGGCCCTGATCAAACGAGGCCAGCTCCGAGGACCCGATCTGCGTGGACCCGATCTGCGGCAAGACAAACGCGCCCTGGTTGGCAGTCGCGGGGGCGCCATTGGCGACGGCTGCAGAGGAAGCGTCGGCCATAGCTTCGGGTTCCTGGGTGGTGTAGTTCGGCGGCAGGCTGCTCACCGGTTCCCCCTCGGAAGGCGGCATGATGGTTGGACCGCCATCGGTGCCAACGGTCTCGTCCGCCGAGAGTGCAATCGGTGTCGCCGGCTGGGGCGTTGCTGCCTGGGCATTGAGCTGTGCCTGCCGTTCGGCTTGCTCGGACGCGCGCAACTCCTCTTCGATCTGCAACTTGAAGTCGTTGGAGGCCTTGCGGAACTCATACAGCAGCTTGCCCAGCTGGCGGCTGATCTCGGGAAGCTTCTTGGGCCCGAAGACGATCAGCGCGAAGACGATCAGAAACAGGCTGTCGCCCACACCGAAGGAGGCTCGCTGGATCTGTGGAAGGTGATCGAGCGCGACCGACGGCAGGAAGACGCCGAGCGTACCAGGAATTTCGGGCAGATGCATCGATCTCCAATATACCTGCGGCTCGGGGCGCTCAACAACGCGCCGGGCGGCGTCTGGGCCCGCGGCTCGAAGCTCACCGGCTGCTCCGAAACTGCCGGACGCAAGCGGCTTCTGCATGAGCCAAAAGAGGCTCAGACGGTCAGGCTTATACCGGGTACGGGCCGAAACACCCGGACGGATGTATTACACTCACACCAGGTTGCGCAAGCGGCCGGCTCGCTTTCTCGAGTCGTCCGGGGTTCTCGCGCATCATTGTTGTAGAGGTTGCAACATCCCCGCGGGCTGGGCAGACAGGCGTGAGCCGCTGCAGTGAGTTCGCTGCAACCATATTTGCTTTCAACATCCCCGTTCGGCGCGCAAGCGGCCGGACTGAAGGCGGACGTATATGGAAGTCTTGATCGAAGACGTAGTTGCGCCTCCGCGCGTGGAAACGCAGCCGGAAAGCTATACGGAAACACCGGCAGCCTGCTCGCTGGATAACTATCTGGCGCTCCCGGACCACAGCATGGACGACCGCATTCGCGCGGCTCGCGAGCGTTTGGGCGCCAGCACGGTGCTGCTCGGCCACCACTACCAGCGCGACGAGGTGATCCGCTTTGCCGATTTCACCGGCGACTCCTACAAGCTGTCGAAGATCGCGGCGCAGACAGATGCCCGGTACCTGATCTTTTGCGGCGTGCACTTCATGGCGGAGAGCGCGGACGTGCTGGGCCGCGAAGGTCAGCAGGTGATCCTGCCAGACCTGCACGCCGGCTGCTCCATGGCGGATATGGCGGAGATTGGCCAGGTAGAGGACTGCTGGGATGGTCTGCGGGGGGCCGGTATCGGCGAAGAGCGCGTTCTGCCGCTCACGTACATGAACTCGACGGCGGCTATCAAGGCGTTCTGCGGCGAGCGGGGCGGCCTGGTCTGCACCTCGTCAAATGCGCGCGCGGCTTTCGAGTGGGCGTTCGCACGGCGGGAGAAGATCCTGTTCCTGCCGGACCAGCACCTGGGCCGCAACACCGCGTTCGCCATGGGCATTCCGCTGTCCGAGATGGTGGTGTGGGATCCCTATCAGATCGGCGGAGGAGTGACGCCGGATCGTCTGCGCGCAGCCAGAGTCATCCTGTGGAAGGGACATTGCGCGGTGCACCAGCGCTTTCTGCCCAGCCATGTGGATGCGGTGCGCGCGAAATATCCGGGGATTCAGGTGATCGTGCACCCGGAGTGCCGTTGGGAGGTCTGCCAGAAGGCGGACGCGCTGGGCTCGACCGAGCGGCTCATTCACCTGGTTGAGACGGCGCCGCCGGGTAGCATGTTTGCCGTCGGTACAGAGATCCATCTGGTGAATCGCCTGGCGCGGCAGTTCGCGGCCAAGGGCAAGACGATCATCACGCTGGACGACACCGGATGCCTGTGCACCACGATGTACCGCATCTCACCGCAGCATCTGGCGTGGGCGCTCGAGAACCTGGTGGAGGGCCGGGTGGTGAACCGGATCAAGGTGCGCGACGACGTCAAGCATTGGGCGCGGGTGGCGCTCGACCGCATGCTCGAAGTCGTACACTAAAGGGGGAGAGACGCCGCGCATTTATGAAGACCTTTTCCCTCGATGAAGCTCAGTCCCTGTTGCCCCTGCTTGATTCGCTGCTCACCCGCGCGATGGAGGCGAAGGAGACTGCCGAGCAGCTCCAGATGGAGATGCAGCAGCTAAAGCAGCGCATCTTCCTGGCCGGCGGCATGACGGTGGATCTGCGCGCCGTGGCACTGAACCGGGAGGGCACGGAGACCAATCTGAAGAAGGCCAACGAGGCTTTGACGGAGATCGACTCCATCGGCGTGCAGGTAAAGGACCTGGAGACCGGGCTGCTCGACTTTCCCTGCCGGGTAGAGGATGAACTGGTGCTGCTGTGCTGGAAGCGCGGGGAAGAGCGCATCGACTACTGGCACACGACCGAGGCCGGCTTTCGCGGACGGCGTCCGTTGGACGACCGGTTTCGCGGGCGCGGCGGAACGGCACGGCCGAACTGACCTCCGGCGCGGCGCGCGCGCGGTTGAACGGCACGGCCGAACTGACGCCGGCCCGGCCCGGACGCGCGGTTGACACCGGGTTATGTGTATGTATCCAATGAAGAAGATGGAACAAACCCCGACCAGCACCTTTCGCGAGCTTTGCGCGGCGCATGGCATTACTGTCACCCATCAGAGGCAGGTGCTGTTCGAGGTGATGCAGAGCATCCCCGGACATCCCAGTCCGGAAGAGGTGTACGCACGGGTGCAGACCCGCGTGCCTTCCATCTCGCTGGCCACGGTCTACAAGAACATCCATCTGTTCATCGATAGCGGGCTGTTTCGCGAGGTGAGTCTGCATCACGGATCGCTGCGCGTGGAGATGAACGATCGTCCCCACCACCACATGGTGTGCACGCGCTGCAAGGGCATCTTCGACGTAGCGGAAGAAGAGCTGGGGCTGGATGGCCGCTGGCAGCGGCAGCTCCCGCACGGCTTCCAGGCGGACCGCTTCTCGGTGGATGTTCTTGGCCGCTGTGCGGCCTGCCAAACCGCCGCCGGCCCATCCGCCGGACGCCAATCCGCCGCCGGCCAATCTGAGGAGTAAGCGATCGGTGGCCGCCCGGCAGGCCTGAGAACGGCACGGAACTCCGAATCGTTAGCCCGATGAAAGATCCAGAGCGCCCGATAGCGCTGGAACGTCTTTGCCCTTAGGATGGAACCCATGCCCCATGACACGCCTTCGGCCAGACGTTTTGGAAAGTCCCTTGCACTGCTGCTGACCGGCGCCGGATTGTGTCTCGCGAGCGGGTGTGGACATGGGCATTTCTTCGTGGATACGGGTGGCGGCGGCAACACCACGGGCGTGGGCAATTACTTTTATGTAGGCACGCAGAGCGGTGTCATCGCCGGATATGCGGTCTCTACCGCTGGCGCGCTGTCCGCGGTGGCGGGTACTCCTTTCAACTTCGCCCAATCCGGCACGGCGGTCACGTCTATGGTGGTGACGCCCAGCGACCAGTTCATGTACGCGAGCGCCGGCGGCGGTGTCTACCTGCTCACCATCAACAGCAGCAACGGAGCACTGACCGTCGGCAACAATGGATCGGCGATCGCGACCGACGTGTCGCCGGTCGCTCTGCAGGTGGATCCGACCGGGAAGTTTCTGCTGTCGGCGGGGTTTGATGGGTCAACCGGGAATGTGGCGATCGCGGTGTATACGATCAACAGCGATGGGACGTTGACCATCGTGGGCACGCCGGTTGCCATCCCGCTGCCCACAGGAGCTTCGGCAAGCACCTCTCCGGTGCAGATGGCGATCATGCCCAATGACAGCTTCGTGTTCGTGTCCATGGGAACGGTGGGCGTGGTGAGCATGACCTTCAACACCAGCGGACAGCTTAGCCAGACGGGCAAGACGACGGCGCCGGGAACGGTTACGGGGCCGACGGGGCCGGTTGCGAACCAGGACCTGGCGCTGGCTATCAACTCGGGCGGAACGCTGCTGTTTGTCGGCGAGACGAATGTAGGCGTGCGCGTGAACACCATCGGCGCCGACAGCACGCTGACGGCGATCAGCGGATCGCCATTCAAGACGGCCGGCCAGCCGAGCTCTTTCTCGTTCGACGGCAGCGGCGGCTATCTCTACGTGGCCAATCAATCGACGAACAACATCACGGCGTTCTCGGTGCTGGCCTCGGGTGCACTCACGGAGCTGACTGCAGCGGGATCGCCGTTTGCGGCCGGCACCAGCCCCACGTCCTTGAGCCTGGATCAATCGAAGAAGTTTCTCGCGGCGACCAATGTGGGCGGCACGCCCGACCTGCAGGTCTATAGCTTCGATACGACCACGGCGGGGAAGCTGAATCCCGGAGCCACGGCCTCCACCTCGTCAAGTTCGCCGGGCACGGCGTTCGTGGTCACCAGCACGCATTGATCATGGTTGCGAATCGATGGACGGCTGATTCGTGGATCGGACCCCCTACCCCTCCCCCTATGAGTGCGCTAAATTCCTCCATCCACATGAGTTAGGCAAAGGCCATCCCGCTAAGTTCCTCATTCTATTGAACTTACGGCCAAATTCCTGCGAGCAAAGGGGTTAGCCAGTCTCACACATCAGGCAAACGTCCTCCAGGGCGAAGAACCCGGGCTCACGGCAGGGTCAGCGTGGATTTCTCGCGACGAACCAGAGCTAAGAGAGCCACGCGCTCAGAATGGACGGCTCTCCGGCGCCGATGAAAGGGCGCTCTCTATTTCAAGTGTAGCGGGTTGAGGGTAAAGGTACGCCATGACGCTCATGACGATGGTCACGTGGAGCAGGGGTCGGGGATCAGGGTTCTCTTTACGGGCGAAAGGCGGGTTGCGCCTTTTGGCGCATGACCCACCCTACGCGCAGGAGAAATGTGGGGGACGCCGGATGTAGTCGAGCGCGTAGAATGGGGCACCCGGTGCGGTGACCGCGCGAGGGAGAAGATAGAAGGCAGAGAAAAGCCTCGGCAGCCGCCGAGGCCTTCTCTTTTTTGGGTGGGAGAGCTACTTGATGTTGCCGTTCAACCCTTGCGGGAAGAAGACACCGGGTTTGGAACCGCCGTATACGATGCTCAGAACCTGAGCTGTGGTGCGGCTGAAGGCGAGGGCGTTCGCGTCCGCGTCGACCACCGTGGATGCGCCGCTGGGGAGAGTGCCGACCCCGATGTCGTCGGGAGTCGCCGGAGGGGTGGCGAGGGCGGCGGCGCTGAGGGTGGCACGCGCGTTCGCGATCTGCGTGGAAGCTGCCTGCGCTGCAGGACCAGCCGCATAGATCCGATTGCGGATGCTACCGGCGTGGTAGGCCTCCACCGCCAGGATGCCGGCAGCCGCGAACAGGTAGGTGGGGTTGGAGAGCAGCCCCGCCGCGCCGTTGTAGGCGGTAACACCCACATCCTCGAAGATGAACGAGCCCAGCAGGAAGTTCGCCTCGCTGGCAAATGGGTCAAAGGATGCGCCGAGTCCGGCAACCATGGCGAGGGCGTTGAAGCTGTTCAGCAGATCGATATTTGGCTGCGCTACGTAGCTGCTGCCCAGAGCACCCTGAAGGAACAGGACGTGGTTGCGTTCTTCCTGCGCGGTTTCGTTGGCGTATTGCTGCAACAGCGTGGTGGTGAACGGGACCATGGGGTTGGCCTTCACGGTCACTGTGCCGCCGGCGGTGCCGTCCCCGCCCGCGATGGGGACGGGGTTCGAGGTCAGCTTGTCGATGGTCATGCCGGTGGTCGCGAGGGTGTAGTACTGGGCCTCAAGGTACTCGAGATTGAGGGCGAAATTGAGAATGTCGCTATCGCTGGGAGCAGACTGCGCCTGCGCGCTGCGGGCGATTGCCAAACCAGCCAGGGCAGCGCCGCCCAACATAATGGCGGATCGGCGGCTGGATTTTCTCTGTTCTGCGTTCTTCAGAAGGGTCTCGGTCATTTCCATGTCTGCCTGTCCTTAGCTAGCCGTCGTTTTGATGGTGCCGTTGAGTCCATTGGGGAAGAAGCCGCCACTGCTTACGACGCCGGCAGCCGCACTGAGATACACGATGTGCAGGACCTGGTCGGTGGTGCGGCCATAGGCGATGGAAGTCTTCGGATCGGCCGCCACGATGGTAGTGGGAGAGACCGGCGTCTCGGCCCCGCCGCCTGCCGTGGCGCGCAGAGTGGAGATCTGGTTGGCGTAGGTGAGGTAGGGGGCGCCCAGGTAGTTGAGGATGGTGCGAATCTCAGCGGCGTGGTATGCCTCGACCGCAAGGATGCCGGCCGCCGTGCCGAGAATGGTCTTGCTTTGCAACAGGGCACTGGCCCCGTGGTATGCGGTGACGCCTACGTCCTCAAAGGTGAACGCGCCGACGATGAAGCTGTTCTCGTCCGCGAAGGGATTGAACGCGGGACCGATCCCTGCCGCCATCGCCGCTGCATTGAAGGAATTGGTCAGGTCGATGGCCGGGCGATCGACAGCCGCCGAGCCGAGCGCGCCGCGGAGAAGGCGAACATGGGCCAGCTCGTTCGCGGCAATTTCAAGCGCATACGCCTTGAGGGCCGGGGTGGCGAACGGCACCTGCGTGCCGCCGGTGACAGTGCCGGGATTGGCGCCTATGTTGGCGGCCGTCAAGCCCGTGCCGGTGGCGGCGCGGAGGTAGAACTCGGCTTCGAGATACTCCAGGTTGAGGGCGAAGTTCAGCACATCGTTGTCGGTCAATCCCGCAGGCGTCGGCACCGGGGGAGGTGGCGCTGGGGTTGACGGCCCACTGCAGCCGACTGCTCCGATTGCTGCTGCCGCTCCGACGCTGGCGCCGGCGCCAGCCAGAAATTTGCGGCGCGAGACTCCGCGTTTCATTAATTCGTTCAGCTTATCCACGATGAGGCCTTTCCCGGGGTTGGATTGTTGCAAACGCTCGTTGTATGCGCATGCGAGAGACTGCGCACCGCGCACTGACGCCTGAACGGGAGTCATCCGAGCTCTCACCCAAGGCGGGATACGGGCGGCGGAGGACTCCTGGCAAGTCGCCGGAGTAGCAGTCCGCATGGCCCGCGGGATGCGCCTCCTGGAGGGGAACGTTACCGCGCTTGTGGCGGATTGGTGGAAGCGTGAAGATGGGCAAAATAAGTCTGCGAGTGGTTACCGTTGTGCAGGGTGATGCCGCAGGCACTCTACAGATTCCGTGAGTGCCTGTATATCTGAAGTAACCGATCTCATTCATCACGACCATGATTCGATATCCTCCGGTTTTGTGTGCACTGCCCGTCGCTCTTTGCCTGTTGCTGCCGGCCGGCTGCAAGCGCCTCCGCACCTCCAATCCGGAAGACACGGTCTATGTGATCGCGAAGCAGACGTATCTGCGGGACCGGGTGGCTGCGGTCTCGAACAAGGTCGCCCCGGTCGTAAATGGGCAACGGCTGGTGGTGCTGGAGCGCGCACGGCGCTTCCTCAAGGTAAAGACGGACGGCGGCCAGGTGGGCTGGCTGGAAGAGCATGCGGTGGTCGACCAGCCGACGGTGGACGCTTTCAAGGCGCTCGAACAGCAGCACGCCCACGATCCGGTGGTGGCCACGGCGATTCTGCGGGATGAACTCTATGCGCACCTGCAGCCGGGGCGCGATACCGAGCGGTTCATGCTGCTTCCGGAAGGCGACAAGCTGCAGTTGCTGGAGCGCGCCAGCGTGCCCAAGCTGACGCCGGAGCAGTCCGCGCAGGCGACGGCACGCAAGCAGCTGGCCGCGCGGATGGAAGCGGCGGCGGCACGGGCGGCTGACGCGGAGGCGGAGAAGACGGCGGCGGCGAAGAAGAAGCCGGATTTTGCGAAACCGCCCGCGCCGCCCGCAGCGCCGCCTGGGGCCTTCGTGTTGTCCCCGGCGGCGGCTCCGGCGCCGGGTGCGCCGCCGCAGCCGATGGAGGACTGGTGGCTGGTGCGGGACGCGAGCGGGCAAGTGGGCTGGCTGCTGGCGCGGCGGCTGGATGTGGACGTGCCGGAGGAGGTCATCCGCTATGCGGAGGGGCAAAAGATCGTGGGCGCCTACCTGCTGGACAAGGTGCCGGATCCGGCATCGCCATTCCCGGACAAGCAGGCGCCGGAGTATGTGGCGGTGCTGAATCCCTACGTGGATGGGCTGCCCTATGACTTCAGCCAGCTTCGGGTCTTCGTATGGAACGTGAAGAAGCATCGCTACGAGGGTGGGCTGCGGGAGAAGGACCTGGTCGGCTACCTGCCGGTGGCGGTTAAGCATCAGCAATTGGATCCCGGAGGGCCGGCCGTACCGACATTTACGGTGAAGCTGGGCGCGGAGGGAGCGGAGCCCGGTCTGGATCCGGCGACCGGGCGCATTCGCCAGGTGCCCACCGTCACGGAGACCTACCGGCTGGATGGCGAGATGGTGAAGCGGGTGCTGGCGCCGGGTGAGACCCCGCCGGAGACGGCCAGTTCCGCTTCACCGGAAGAGCAGAAACGCCGCCGGGAGCGCAGGGAAGCGAAGGCGAAGTGGCATGCGGAGCACCCGAATCGGGTGGCGGCGCATGGGAAGAGGCGCCGGTAGGTGGGGTCAGGGGTCAGGGACCAGGGTCGGGGGTCAGGGGTCAGGTGTCAGGGGTCAGGTGTCAGGGGTCAGGGATCAGGGGTCAGGGGTCAGGGATCAGGGGTCAGGGGTCAGGGATCAGGGGTCAGGGATCAGGGGTCAGGGGTCAGGGATCAGGGGTCAGGGGTCAGGGATCAGGGGTCAGGGGTCAGGGATCAGGGGTCAGGGATCAGGGGTCAGGGGTCAGGGATCAGGGGTCAGGGGTCAGGGATCAGGAAACCCCACCCCAGCTTCGCTGGAATGGGGCACCCGGACCTCGCGCGACGCAAGGAACACCTGAACCCTGACACCTGACTCCTGACCCCTGACTCTGGGTATCACCGGAAAAAACGGGAGATGGCGTCGACGACGCGTTCCTGCTCGCCGGCTCGGAGCTGGGGGAAGACAGGCAGCGCCAGTACCTCCTGCGCGGCGCGCTCGCTCTCCGGAAAGTCGCCCTCGCGATAGCCAAGGAAGTGCAGCGACTGCTGGAGATGAAGCGGGAGCGGGTAGTAGATTTCGCTCCCGATGCGCTGCTCGCTGAGATAAGCGCGCAGCGCGCCGCGGCGGGGCACACGGATGACGTACTGATGGAAGACGTGGCGGGCTCGGGGATCGGTGAAGGGCAGGACGACGCCGCCCTCGCGCCGGTCTTCGGGATAGGTGGCGCCTGCGGCGACCAGGCCGGCCTGGCGGAAGAGTTGATCGTAGCCGGCGGCCAGTGCGCGGCGGCGCTCGGTCCAAGTCTCCACAAAGCGCAGTTTGACCAGCAGAACGGCGGCCTGAAGGGTATCCAGCCGGCTGTTCCAGCCGATCTCATCGTGATAGTAGCGTCTGCGCATGCCGTGCGCGCGCAGAGCCCGCATGCGCTCGGCCGCCTGCGGATCGGCCGTGGTGACCATGCCGGCGTCTCCGGCGGCCGCCAGGTTCTTGGTGGGATAGAAGCTGAAGGCAGCCGCGTGGCCGAGCGAACCGGCGCTCCGGCCGTTCCACTCCGCGGCGAAGGCCTGGGCGGCGTCCTCGATCAGCAGGGTAGAACCGTTCCCAGCGATCCCCTGCAGGGCGTCAATGTCGGCACATTGGCCGTAGAGATGGACCGGCAGTATCGCGCGGACGGGGGTAGGCTGGCGACCCCAGGCGTCGCGAACGGCCGCGGGCGAAAGGTTGAAGGTGCGTGGATCGATATCGGCGAAGACCGGCGTGGCGCCCAGCCGGAGGATGGAGCTGGCGGTGGCGAAGAAACTGAACGGGGTGGTGACGACGCGGTCGCCCGGCCCGATGCCGAGGCCGGCCATCGACAACCAGAGTGCGTCCGTGCCGGAGGCGCAGCCGATGGCATGGGGGACATGGCAAGATGCCGCCGCAGCCTCTTCAAAGGCGGTCACCTGCTCGCCCAGGATGAAGTGCTGGGACTTGAGGACGCCTTTGATGGCGGAGAGGATCTCAGGGCCGATTTCGGCGTACTCCCGGGAAAAATCGAGCAGGGGCACCGCGAGAGGCGCAGGCGGGAGAGGGGAGTTCGCGGGCACTTCTGCAGTCATCTCAGGCTTCCGCCTCCGTCTGGCGCATGGTGCCGATGCTATCACCGTAGCCACGGCAGCTTCTTCCTGCATCCAAGTTGCGGTAGTAGTGTCGCTTGGGCCGAAGGTTTCCTTTGCGGAGGACGCGGCAGCTTGTAAGCTGGGTGGACAATTGCGGGTAGGCCGGAGCGAACTCGATCGCTCCACTTTGTTGCTGTATGGGTATGCGCAGTCATTCTGCAAGCTGCCAGCGAGGGGGCAGGATTGCACGCCTAGAGGGCACAGGAGATCGGCACCATGGACAGTAAGCCGGCACAAAACATTCAGGACACCTTTCTGAACACGGTTCGGAAGGACAAGACACCGATCACCATTTATCTGGTGAGCGGAGTGAAGCTGACCGGCAAGATCCGGTCGTTCGACAAGTATTCCGTTCTGCTCGAAAACAATAGCCAGGAGCAGCTCATCTTTAAGCACGCCATCTCTACGGTGGTGAGCAATCGTTCGGTGATGCACACCGAACATCGGCCGGGACACGTCTCCGCAGTCGCGCCACCCGCGACCGGCAGTGTAGCGCCGCGGCCGGAGCCAGAAGCGTAAAGGCCAGCCGCGTACGTTACCGACGACACAGGCTCAAGGCGGAACCGCGAACCGCGCTCTGCTGGTCGCAGTCGAGCTGCCGGTGCCCCGCCGTGCCCTCTCGCGCTCCGCGGTAGCGGCCAGACGCGCGGCCGAACCGGGACACCCTTTGGACGAACAGGCGGCAAGCGACGGGCACGACACCGTTGCTGCTGAGTTCCAACAGCCCCCACGTGCTGCCGGGGCAAAGGGCCAGGCGCATCTCGATTTCGAGGCGGGACTGGTAGAGTTCCGTGAACTGGTGGAGAGCGCCGGCGGCCTGATCGCGGGCGAGGTGCTGCAGCGGCGGCTGCATCCAGATCCGGCAACCCTGGTGGGCAAGGGCAAGATCGTCGAGATCGCCGGGGCGGCCGCTTCGGTCGAGGCGGACGTCATCCTGTTCGACCAGAATCTGTCACCAACGCAGTTACGAAATCTGGAACGCGCGCTACCGTGCCGGGTGGTGGATCGAACGCAACTGATCCTGGATATTTTCGCCCGCCACGCACGCACCCGGGAGGGTCAGTTGCAGGTGGAGCTGGCGCAGCTTGAATACATGCTGCCGCGGCTAACCGGGCGAGGCGCGGAGATGTCGCAACTGGGCGGAGGTATCGGCACCCGCGGCCCCGGTGAGACCAAGCTCGAAACCGACCGGCGGCGCATCGGGCGCAGGCTGGTGCAACTGCGGCGGGAGCTGGAATCGGTGCGGCGGGTGCGCACGCAGCAGCGCCAGCGCCGGGAAGCAGTTCCGGTTCCCACGGTGGCACTGGTCGGCTATACCAACGCCGGCAAGAGTACGTTGTTCAATGCCCTGACGCAGGCGGATGTGCTGTCATCTTCCCGCATGTTCGCCACGCTCGATCCCAAGCTGCGCGCGATCACGCTGCCGTCGCGCCGCAAGGTGCTGCTGTCGGACACGGTGGGATTCATCCGCGACCTGCCGCACACGCTGGTGACCTCCTTCCGCGCCACGCTCGAAGAGGTGCAGAAGGCGGAGGTGCTGCTGCATGTGCAGGACTGCGCCAGCGGCCGCCACGAAGAGCAGAAGGCCGAGGTGGAGAAGGTGCTGGCGGAGCTGGGATGCACGGACAAGCCGCACATTGAGGTCTGGAACAAGATCGACCTGCTGAGCGCGGCAGAGCGGGCGGCGCTTTCGGCGGGGCCCGATGGACGAGCGGACCGCGTGCTGGTATCGGCGATCGAGGGCGCAGGGCTGGAGCGGCTGCTGACGCATATAGACAAAGCGCTGGAGGCCGATCCGCTGGTGCGCAAGAGCTTCCGCATTCCGCAGAGCGAGGGCGCGACGCTGGCGGCGCTCGAGCGGGGCGCGCGGATGGGGAAGCGTCGTTTTGTGGGGGAAGCGGTGCTGTTCAGCGCGCAGGGACCGGCCTCGCTGCTGAACCGCTACCGGAAGTACTGGGTGGGGGAGCCGGGGCCAGGAACATAAACCGCTCGGGCGCAAATGGAAAAACCGCCCGGCGAGGAAGTGGAGGTACGTTCCTCGCCGCGCGGCCTTCTGGTCCTGAAGCGGACCGTGGCGATTCACCCAGTGTACGCCGGGTGCAGGGCGCGTCAAGCGGAGTATCCGCATTCGTCCGGAATAGTCTTCTGTTCGTTCGGCTCCTTACACAAAGCGAACATTGCCCTTCGGCAATGGGCGGTGTTTGGATATCTCAAGCCTGAAGGCTACGACGGAGCGTGATGAATCGACGCAAGGTTCTGCTGGGCATCGGGGCTGCGGGAAGCGCAGCCATCCTCTCGAACTCCGCCTGGCTAGATGGAGAGGTGCGGAGACAGGTGCTGGCGCAGGACCCGCTGCGGCCGGAGTTTCACCTGCTGCCGGCACGTGGCTGGATGAACGATCCGTGCGGCCCCATTTACTGGAAGGGTCGCTATCACATGTTCGACCAATACAATCCGGAGGCGGCGGTGTGGGGTGACATGCATTGGGCCCACGCCGTCAGCCCGGACATGGTGCATTGGCGGCACATGCCGGTTGCGCTCTCGCCCACGCCGGGAGGGCCCGACCAGGATGGTTGCTTTACCGGCAGCATCGTGATCGCGAACAATGCGCCGACTGCGATCTATACCGGTGTGCAGACGGTTGCCGCGGGCGAGGCGACCCTCCGCGACGGGAAGCATACCTTCCGCGAGACGCAGTGTCTCGCGACGGCTGTGGATGATGACTTGCGCGGATGGCAGAAGCTTGCTGCTCCCGTGTTGAAGGGGCCACCAGCGGGGATGGCGGTGACCGGCTTTCGCGATCCAACGGTATGGCGCGAAGGCGACACCTGGTACATGGTGGTGGGCTCCGGACAGCCGCGCGAAGGCGGCGTCGCGTTGCTCTATAGCTCCGGGGATCTGCGCCAATGGCAATACCTTCACCCGCTGCTGAGCGGTCATTGGTCCGGCCATACAGGAGCGAACCCGGTAGATACCGGCGAGATGTGGGAGTGCCCTGACTTCTTCCCGCTCGGCGCGAAACACGTCTTCATCCATTCAACAGAGGGAAAGGTCTTCTGGCAATCCGGCGAGCTCGATCGTAAGGAGATGCGCTTCCATCCGGAACACAGCGGGCAGTTGGATTACGGCTCTTTCTATGCGCCGAAGACGCAATTGGACGCTCACGGAAACCGCATTCTGTGGGGCTGGATTCCAGAGACACGCCCGGAGGCGGAGTACAGCCGCGCAGGATGGGCGGGCATGATGTCGCTGCCGCGTGTGCTGACACTGGAGCAGGGTGAACTGCGCATGCAACCTGCGGCGGCGCTCCGACAATTGCGTGGCGCAGCCCTTAAGAATGCAGACGGCCGCCTGCATCTAATCCAGCCCTGCGGAGAGGTAAACTGCACGTTCGACCGCAGCGGAACGGGACCGCACTCGGTTGCGATCGGCAGCGGCGACGGAGTGCTGCTGGAGATCAGCGCGGACCCGGACCAGGACCCGAGAATCGTGCGCTTCGATGATATTTCCGTACACCTGGATGGCGACCTGGTGGATGGCGGGCTGGCGCCCAGCGTCCGTGTTCATGCCTACATCGATAACTCGGTCATGGAGATATTCGTCGATCGACGCTATGTCTTCACCAAGCGCTTTTACGGCCACGAGCAAGGGGCAGCGGTGACGCGAGTGCAGCTTGGCGGGCCTCGCAGCGCCGTCCAGGCAGAGGGATGGGCGCTGCGGCCCATCTCATCGAACCGGCTGACCGCTTGATCGCGCACAAATTCATCGGATATCTCTCACTGATTTGCAGCTTTCCTTTCACAGGCCAGGCGTTATACTTCGCGCGGTGTCAGAAAGGTGACCTATGAACAAATACTTCGCGGAGCTAGTTGGGACATTCGTGCTGGTCTTTGGTGGCGTAGGGAGCGCGGTGCTGGCCGGGAGTCACATCGGATTTACCGGGGTCGCGTTCGCCTTCGGGCTGGCGCTGCTGGCGATGGTGTATACCATCGGGCCCGTCTCGGGCTGCCATATCAACCCAGCCGTCACCTTTGGCGTACTGTTGGCGCGCAAGATCAACGGCCGCGATGCGGCGGCGTACGTCGTGGCGCAGTGCATCGGAGCGATCATCGCCGCGGCGGTGATCCTGCTGGTGGCGCACGGTGCGCCGGGCGGATATGACGCGTCGGTCGCCGGGCTCGGCGCCAACGGATATGGCGCGCACTCGCCGGGAGGCTACTCGTTGCTGGCAGCCTTGTGCGCGGAGATCGTGCTCACCATGTTTCTGGTGCTGACCGTCCTGGGCGCGACCGACATCAAGGCGCCGGTGGGCTTTGCCGGTCTGGCCATCGGCCTGGTGCTGACGCTGATTCACCTGGTGGGCATTCCCATCACCAACACGTCGGTAAATCCCGCCCGCAGCCTGGGGCCGGCTCTGTTCGTGGGCGGATGGGCGCTTGAGCAGCTATGGCTGTTCATCGTGGCGCCGCTGATCGGGGCGGCGATTGCCGCGATTGTGTATGGGCTTATGCGGCAGCGGGCTCCGTTGCTGACCACAGCGCATGCCGAACGGGCGCTGGCGACCGAACAACAGGTTCGCGAGGAGAACGTACCGAACTTTCCGGCATCCTAGCAGCGCCCGGGAGGCGCCCCATGAGAGCTGCGATGGTTCCCATCGCGCGGCATCAGCGGAGTTCGGGGAGGCGAATGTCGATACCGATTCTGCCGGAGCGGGGAGTGCCCAGGGTAAGCACGGGCGTTCTGCCGACCTGGATACTGCGGTCGAGAATGTTTTCGCCGGAGGCGAAGACCTGGTAGCGATGGTGGAAGGTGTGCGCCGCGTAGAGGTTTAACGCAAAGAAGCTGCGCAGCAGAAAGGCGTTCGCGTCATCGTCGAACTGCCGCCCGCTGACGCGGCCTTCCACGCTGAAGACGCCGAGCCTGGGCGTTTCCGCGCGTAGCTGGAGCGTGCCGGCGTTGCGGGCTACCTGAGGAATCCATTTGCCGACGAGGGTCGGGTCAGGGGTGAATTGTGTCACCGTAGCGATGGCGAATTGATAGCCGCCGCTTGCCGTCAACCAGTTCCAGGGGTGCATTTCACCATCGAGAGCGAGGCCGCGGCTCTCGATGCGGCCCAGGTTCTCGCGCTCTTTGGTGATGCTGGTGGGAGTGACGATAAGGGTCAGCGCGGTGATCGGCCGGTCGACGCGGGTCCAGAAGTAGCTGGTGCGCAGTACAGCCTGAGGGCGGAGTGTCTGCAGGATGAAGCCGGTCTCCCACCCGGTGGCGCGCTCGCTGCGCAGGGCGGGGTTGGGCAGCGTGATCTGCTGACCTACCTGGCCGGTGCGGTAGAGTTCGTTCTCCGTAGGCGCGCGGTAGGCGCGAAAGCCGGTCGCGGTGAGCGCGAGTACGGAGTTGACGTGACGCAGAATGCCTAAGCGCGGATCGAAGACCGTCTCGTTCAGATTGGGAAAGGGTTTGGGCGTGGGGAGGAATTGCTGCGCATCGAAGTTGACGAAATGATCCACACGCCCGGAGCCGCTGATGGTCCAGTTCTTCGGCATCCAGAGCGCCTCGGCGTACACCCCGGTCTGCCGCTGCCGGGCGGTCAGGTCGGTGAGGCGATTGGCGGGACTGGCGAGGAAGGCCTGTTCGGTATCACTGCCGCGCACGTCATTGGTGTCAGCGCCTCCGAGCACCACCAGCGCCGGGGTGATGGTCTGGGTCCAGCGAATGACGCCGCCGAGCACGGCTGCCGGCGTCTCCGCATAGCGGGTCAGGGTCTCGCTGGTGCGGTCAGGCGCAATGGACGAAAATGTCTGACGGAAGTGCTCATCAGCGCCGTAGAGACGGAGCAGGAACGCGCCACCGTGAATATCGTTCAGGTCCGTGCCGGCCTCATAGCGCCAGAATCGCGTGCCGTTAGAGGTCAACGGCGTGCCGTTGCCGCGCGCTTCGTTCAGCACATTCCCCAGGAGGAAAATACGTCCGCGGTTTTCGCCGGCGCGATTCTGGAGATCGCGATCGATCTCCAGGCGCCCATTCTGCGCCGAGGAAGTGGAGGGGACATCGACCGGTCCGCGGTACTGGGGAGCGACCAGCGTGTATCCGTCGGTGCGCAGGATGCCGCCGGTGGCCAGCGCGGACCAGCGGTTCTTCGTGATGGAACCGAGCAGCGCATCGTCGAGGGTGTTGAAGGAGCCGTAGCTGCTGAGGAGCTGAACGCTGGTGCTCCGCGGTGAAACGGGCACCACCTCGAGGACGCCGCCGATGGCGCTCGACCCGTAGAGATCCGATGCGCCGCCGCGCACGATGCCGACGCTCTGAATGCTGAGTTCGGGCAGCTCATCCCAATGGATCCAGCCGCCGAAGGGATCGTTCAGCGGCACCTCGTCGGACACGACCAGGGTGCGGCTGGCGGCGGTGGAGCCCAGCCCGCGAAGAGAGACGCCCTGCGAGGTGGGATTGGCGACCAGAGAGCTGGAGCGGCGAAAGAGCTCGAAGCCGGGAACCTGCCGCAGCTTGTCGTCCAGAGCCGTACCGGCCGACTGCCGCAGTTCGGCCTGAGACAGGATGCGCGTGCTGGCCGGGCTGTCGTCGGCAGCGAGCGGCGTGCGATAGGCCGTTACCAGCACCGATTCCCGGTTGGCAACGGGCAGAAGCTCAATGCGGGTCGGTCCGGAGGTGGCCACCGGTATATCGGCCGGCGCGAAGGTGGCCGCCTCTACGTGCAGGGTGACAGGACCCGAGACTGAGTCGGCGGAGGGAAAGGAGAATCGGCCCTGATCGTCGGTGCGGGTGGTGGCGCCGGAGGGACGGAGGGAGACAGTCGCCCCAGAGACGGGCTGGCCAAGTTGGTCCAGGACAGTGCCTGAGAGGGCAGCCATCGCGGAAGCGGCGTCCGGATGCCCTGCCGGAGCCTGGAGGCGGGACTCGGCGGCCACGCCAACCGGAACGAGCAGCAGCAGCATAGGAAGCATCAGGGGACAAAGCTCGGATGGCCAGCTTCGAACGTTGATGGGGGTGCGCTGCCGCACGCGGCGGGTCCTCGGCTCTTGAAGCTGGTCCATCATTTTCAGACGACCAGCATAGACCGTTCTGCGCCTGGGACGGGCTAACCAATTGTTTGAGGTGAGATCGAGACACAATGTGTTCGCGAGGGCCGATCGGATGCACGGGTCGCATCCGCCCATATATAGTCAGGACAGGCCGGACGCGCGTGGAGATGGGCAGCGGGGTTCGACCCGGTGGTTTGACACCCCAAATTCGCCTCTGTTAAAAGAAGTAGTTCCAAGACCTTTCTCGCCAACCTTCCATCGTATCGATGGCACCCTCGGGGACCGCATGGACGTAATACTGCAGCAACTTGGCGAACTCTTTCTGCGCTCCGTGCCCACCGTGGTGCTGTTTCTGCTGCTGCTGGTGCTCTATCGAGTGCTGGTGCATGGCCCGTTGCTGGCGGTACTGGAGGAGCGGCGCGCACGGACGACGGGAGCCGTCGAGAAGGCCCACGCCGCGATCCAGGCTGCCGATGCCAAGGCGCAGGAGTATGAGGCCAAGCTGCGCGCGGCCCGCAACGAGATCTTCCGCGCACGGGAGCACCGGGTGCAGGAGTGGAATCGCGAACGCGACGCCATCCTGGAGGATGCGCGGCATGCGGCCGGGGAGCGGGTGAAACAGGCCCGAGCGGGGATTGAGGCAGAGGCAGAGGAAGCGCGCAACACCATCGACCGGGCCGCCGATACGCTGGCGGCAGATATCTTAAGGGCCATTCTTCCGGCGGAGACGGAGATGGCAGGGAGTGCCCGTTGATCGTTCGCTTGCGGCCGGGTGTGCTGGCCATCCTGTTTGCTACCTGCCTGGGCACGTTCGCCGGGGTGGCTCCTGTGCGCGCCGTCGCGCAGGCACAGGCGCAGCCGCAGACGCCTTTGCAGGATTCCGGGACCGTGCCGTCCAGCAAGAATGGCAACTTTATGTCGCCGAAGACGGCGAGCTCGCAGAACCTGGCCAGGGCGGAGCAGGAAGACGAGGAATACGTCTTCAAGCACTCGGGGTCTGTCCGCGCCTTCGGCCATTTCTTTCACCTGTCGCCGGAGACGGCGTCGACCATCTTCTGGGCGCTGAACTTCCTCATCCTGGTGCTCTTCGTCGGCTTCTTTATCGTCAAGGCATTGCCCAAGATGTTCCGGGAGCGGCGGCAGACCATTGAGAAGCAACTGGTGGAGGCGCGGGTCGCGACCGAGCGGGCGCAGGAGCGTTTGCGCGTAGTGGAAGACCGGCTGAGCAGACTCGACGCTGAGATTGCTTCCGTTCGCGAGCACGCGGAGGCAGATAGCCTCGGCGATGAGGCGCGGATCAAGGCCACGATTGAAGAAGAGCGGAAGAAGATCGTGCACTCGGCCGAACAGGAGATCATAGCGGCGGGGGCAGCGGCCGAGCGGCGCCTGCGGCGCTTTGCCGCGGAACTGGCGGTGGAGCGCGCGACGGCGCGGCTGGCGATCACGGAAGAGGACGACCGCGCGCTGGTGCGCGAGTTTTCCCGCGGCCTGGCGGGCGATCGGAACGGAAGGCAAGACAGCGGATGGAGCAGCAAGGGCCGCAGCGGGGAGCGCAACTGATGGCCCTCTTTGCCGCCCGGTATGCACGGGCGTTTGCCGATGTAGTTGAGGCCAACCACCTGGCCAACGACGAGATCAACCGGCAGCTGGAGGATTTCTCCCGCACGTTGAAGGAGAGCGGCGAGCTGCGCGTGGCGCTGGTGAATGAGTCGATCCCGGTGGAAGAGCGCGTGCGCGTGATCGACGCCCTGGCGCCGAAGCTACGGCTTGGGCGCGAGGTGCGCAACTTCCTTGCGGTGTTGCTGCGCCACGATCGCATGGGTTCCTGGGATGAGATTGTGGAGGAGTACCACAGTGAGATCGACCGCCGTCTGGGTATGGCGGAGGCTGAGGTGGTAAGCGCGCGGCGGCTGGATGCCAGCGAGCGCGCGGACATGGAGCGCCAGATCGCTGTGCTGGCCGGGACCCGGGCGCGCGCTACCTTTCGCGAAGACGGTGAGCTGCTGGGAGGCGTGCTGGTGCGTATCGGCAGCACGGTGTACGACGGCAGCATCCGTGGCCGGCTGGGAAGATTACGGGAAGAGCTGATCTCCCGCTGATAGAGGGTCTGCGCAAGCAGACGATGTGCGGGTGAAGGTTCCCGGACAGAAAAGATCCGGAGAGAGAAAACGAGAGTATGGCCCAGATCAAAGCAGACGAAATCACACAGCTCCTGCGGGAGCAGATACAGAACTATGACTCCGAGACCCACGTGGATGAAGTGGGCACCATCATCTCGCTGGGCGATGGCATCGCCCGCATCCGCGGCCTGGAGAAGGTGATGGCCGGCGAGCTCATCGAGTTCCCGCATGGGGTGGCCGGGCTGGCGATGAATCTGGAAGAGGACCAGGTGGGCGCGGTGCTGCTGGGCGACTACACCGAGATCCGCGAAGGCGAGCAGGTAAAGCGTTCCGGCAAGATCATGAGCGTGCCGGTGGGCGACGGCATGATCGGCCGCGTGGTCAACGCGCTCGGTCAGCCAATCGACGATCGCGGCCCGATTGACACTACTGAGCTGTATCCGGTCGAGCGTCTAGCGCCGGGCGTGGTGGACCGTTCCCCGGTGCGCGAGCCTATGTCCACGGGCCTCAAGGCCATCGACAGCATGATTCCGATCGGGCGCGGCCAGCGCGAGCTGATCATCGGCGACCGGCAGACGGGCAAGACTGCGGTGGCGCTCGACACCATCATCAACAACGCGAAGAACAACCTGATCTGCGTGTATTGCGCCATCGGCCAGAAGCGCTCCTCCGTGGCGCAGGTGGTGAACACGCTCACCGAGTACGGCGCCATGGAGTACACCATCGTGGTGGCCGCCACCGCTTCCGAGCCGGCGCCGATGCAGTACATCGCGCCCTACGCGGCGACCGCCATCGGCGAATACTTCCGCGACAACGGCAAGCATGCGCTGCTGATCTATGACGATCTGTCCAAACACGCGACGGCCTATCGCGAGATCTCGCTGCTGCTGCGGCGTCCGCCGGGCCGCGAGGCGTACCCGGGAGATGTGTTCTACCTGCACTCGCGCCTGCTCGAGCGCTCGGCCAAGCTGAGCGAGAAGAAGGGCAGCGGTTCACTCACCGCACTGCCCATCATCGAGACCCAGGCGGGCGATGTTTCCGCGTACATTCCCACCAACGTGATTTCGATTACGGATGGTCAGATCTATCTGGAGACCGACCTGTTCAACTCCGGTGTACGTCCGGCGGTCAACGTCGGCCTCTCGGTCAGCCGTGTTGGCGGCGCGGCGCAGATCAAGGCGATGCGGCAGGTAGCCGGCACGCTCAAGCTCGATCTGGCGCAGTACCGGGAACTGGCGGCCTTCGCGCAGTTCGGCAGCGATCTGGACAAGGTGACGCAGAACCAGTTGAACCGGGGCGCCCGCCTGACCGAACTGCTAAAGCAGCCGCAGTTTTCGCCACTGCCCACCGAGAAGCAGGTGGTGATCATCTTCGCCGGCACCAACGGTTTTCTGGATGATCTGAAGATAGAAGATATCCGCGCTTTTGAAGAGGGACTGTATCCCTATCTGGATTCCGCGCAGTCGGCGTTGTTGAAGGACATCGTCCAAAAGAAGACGCTCGACGACGATCTGAAGAACCGCATCCGGGAGGCGCTCAAGGAGTACAAGGAGAACTTCCTCTCCGAGCACCAGGATGCCAGGCTGAAGGAATCCTCCGTCAAGCCGTTGGGCGAGGAAGACAGGAAGAAGGCAGCGCAGCAACAGGGCGATCAGCAGCAGAAGCAGGTCGCGGCGAACGCATAGCGAGCCGGCCGGTTGTAGCGGCGGAGAAGCAGATCCCTCCGGTCGGGATGACGGCATGGTGTTGAGAGAGCAGTAGGAAGAGCGAAGAAGGCCGATGGCAAACGTACTGGATCTCAAGCGACGCATCCGCAGCGTGCGGAACACGCGCCAGATCACGAAGGCGATGAAGATGGTGTCCGCGGCCAAGCTGCGGCGCGCGCAGGAGCGCGCCGTGCAATCGCGCCCCTACACGCAGATGATGGCCAGCGTGATCCAGTCGCTGATGCGCCGCATCGAGATCTACGATCCGAAGAGCGGGGAACCGCGGCATCCGCTGCTGGTTCCGCGGGAAGAGAAGAATGTGTTGCTGGTGGTGGTTTCGGGCGATAAGGGATTCGCCGGCGCCTTCAACTCCAACATCACCAAGGCCGCGTTCCGCTTTCTGGGCGAGCAGGAAGGCAAGGGCGTGGACATTGAAGCCATTGGGCGGAAGGCGCGGGACATCTTCCGCCGCCGCTACCCTGCGGCGCAGATGGAAGAGGACCGGGCGGCCAGCGAAGAAGTCGTCGAAGAACATCATCGCCTGGGCGATGAAGGCCACATACAGCAGTTGCGGCGGCGTGGCGGGCGGAGCGCGCCGGTGGAGGTAACGGGCGACCATCCGGGCATGCTGGAGAAGCTGAACTTCGATAGCGTGAGTGAGTTGGGCCGGGAGATCGTCGATCGCTTTGTTCATGGCGAGATTGACGCGGCCTACGTGGTGTTCAACGAATTCAAGTCGGTGATCGCGCAGCGGGTGGTGGTGGAGCGGATGATTCCGCTGGCGGAGCCGGGCAAGCGGGACGTGGCGCAGGCCGAAGACCTGACACGGGAAGAGCGCGAACGCGCAGGCCACGCGGCGCAGACCGCCGGAGTCAGCCTGGCGGAGGCGGATACGACGGAGGCCGATGAGGAAGCCCGGCGGTTCGGGACGGCCGAGGTCGACTACATCTACGAGCAGGATCCGGGGGAGATGCTGCGCGACCTGCTGCCGCGCTTCGTGAGCACGCAGTTGTATCGGGCCATGCTGGAGTCGGTCGCGTCCGAGCACGCGGCGCGCATGACGGCCATGGATTCCGCCACCAACAACGCGTCGGAGATGATCGACGACCTGACGCTGACGATGAACCGGGTGCGACAGGCGGCCATCACCAAAGAGATTATCGAGATTGTGAGCGGGGCCGCGGCGCTTTAGGGCAGTTCAGGGAAGAACATTAGTTGTTCTGAATGTGAAGTGGTGCGGTCTCCCACCCTTCGCTCCCAAAGACGGGTCGCTCAGGGCGGGGCACCCGGATGACAGCGGAAGGTCACGTACGCCTGCTGTTGCCAGTTGTGAAATGCATGAAGGATAGGATTTATGGATAACGATACAAAGCAGAAGCGGCAGGGCGACCCGGTCGTCGGGATGGGCGAGGGGCAGGACGAGGGCGCGCAGTATCGCGCTGCGGAAGACCGCGGTGGCAAGAGCGACGCCAGAGAGAATATCGGCCGGGTGATCCAGATCTCCGGGCCGGCGGTTGATGTGCAGTTCGATGAAGCGACCATGCCATCGATCTATCAGGCGCTGCGCGTGGTGAGCGATGGCTTCGACGTGCCTAGCCCGATCAACGTCATCATCGAGGTGCAGCAGCACATCGGCGAAGGCCGGGTGCGCTGCGTGGCCATGGAATCGACCGAGGGCATGGTGCGCGGCATGAAGGTGATCGACACCGGCGCGCCCATTATGGTGCCGGTGGGCGAGGCGACGCTGGGACGCATTCTGAACGTCATCGGCCTGCCGGTGGACGAGCTGGGGCCGGTGAACTCCAAGGAGATGCGGCCGATTCACCGCGCGGCGCCGCTGTTCGACGAACAGTCGACCTCCGAGGAGATGTTCGAGACAGGCGTAAAGGTCATCGATCTGATTCAGCCGTTTCTGAAGGGCGGCAAGATCGGGCTGTTCGGCGGCGCGGGCGTGGGCAAGACGGTCATCATCCAGGAGCTGATCAACAACGTCGCCTCCAAGCACGGCGGCGTCTCGGTGTTCGCGGGTGTGGGTGAGCGTACGCGCGAAGGCACCGACCTGTGGCTGGAGTTTCAGGAGTCGGGCGTCATCGACCTGAATCATCCCGCCAAGTCCAAGGCCGCGCTGGTCTATGGGCAGATGACCGAGCCGCCAGGCGCGCGTCTGCGCGTGGCGCTGACCGGGCTGACCATTGCCGAATACTTCCGCGACGAGCAGGGCGCCGACACGCTGCTGTTCATCGACAACATCTTCCGGTTTACCCAGGCGGGCTCCGAGGTATCGACGCTGCTGGGCCGCATGCCCTCGGCCGTCGGCTACCAGCCGAACCTGGCCACCGAGATGGGCGAACTGCAGGAGCGCATTACCTCGACCAAGCGCGGCTCCGTCACCTCAGTACAGGCCATCTATGTGCCGGCGGACGACTTGACCGATCCGGCGCCGGCGACCACCTTCGCGCACCTGGACGCTACCACGGTGCTCTCGCGCTCGTTGTCGGAGCTGGGCATCTATCCGGCGGTCGATCCGCTAGCTTCCACCTCGCGCATTCTTACGCCGCGTGTTGTTGGGCAGGAACACTACGATGTGGCGCAGGGCGTGAAGCGGCTGCTGCAGCGCTACAAGGACCTGCAGGACATCATCGCCATCCTCGGCATCGATGAACTTTCCGACGAAGACAAGCTGACGGTGCAGCGCGCGCGCAAGGTGCAGCGGTTCCTGTCTCAGCCCTTCCATGTGGCCGAGGTGTTCACCGGCGCGCCGGGCAAGTACGTCAAGACAGAAGACACCGTCCGCTCGTTCAAGGAGATCATCGAG
Organism: uncultured Acidobacteriaceae bacterium; assembly: GCA_963830635.1. GTDB lineage: Bacteria > Acidobacteriota > Terriglobia > Terriglobales > Acidobacteriaceae > CAWHMN01. The sequence goes on from CAWHMN010000001.1 coordinate 478,412, forward strand.
GGCAAGCACGACAACGTGCCGGAGCAGGCCTTCTACATGAAGGGCGCAATCGAGGACGTGCTGGAAGCGGCGGAGAAGCTGCAGGGAGCGGCGGTTTAGTCCGCGGTCATGGCAGAGACTCAGTTACAGGTCCGGCTGGTGACGCCGGACCGGATGCTCATCGACAAGACAGCCGACGCGGTCGAGCTGCCGGGGAAGAACGGGTACCTCGAAGTATTGTTTGGCGCGGCGCCGTTGCTGGCGGAGCTGGGCGCTGGCGATGTGAAGATCCACGGCGGCGAGGCCGGCGACGAGCGCTACTTCGTAGCCTGGGGGTTCGCCGAGGTGCTGCCCAACCGCGTGACCATTCTGGCCGAGAGTGCACAAAAGCCGGAAGAGATCGACACCGGCGATGCGCAGCGGGAGCTTGAAGAAGGCCAGAAGATGTGGAACGAGGCCGGCGACAACCCCGAACGCTACGAGCGCGCCAACGAGCACATGCACGATGCGCAGGCGCGCCTGGACTCGGCGCAGGGCAAGTAAGACTACGCTCGCCGCGTCACGGAGACAGTCAGCGCTCTTAGACCGCCGTTACGCAAATCGGAACGGTGTGGTGGATGACGTAACCTTCGGTATGGGCGACGTCACTCTTGCTGGGTTGCGTACGTCCGCGAGCGTCTGTGGCGCGCGACATCAGTGTGTATTCACCCGGCGCGGGCGGTGTCCACTGGAACTCCCAGCGCTGCCAGGCGTGGTCCAGGGGCGGATCGAGCAGGGTGGCTGGCTGCCAGGTCTGTCCGGCGTCCGTGCTGATCTCCACCTGCGTGATCTCGGCCGCGCTCCAGGCTGCGCCAACGATGCAGTAGGGCTTCCCTGCGGGGAGTTGCTCGCGCAGGGCCGGCCGGGCGATCTGCGACTTGACCGCGAGCTCGGTAAGCGGCACGCGCTCCGGCAGGTGTTCGTCGTGCGTCCAGCGGGCATAATCGACGGTCTGGAAGTAGCCCTGGAAGGGCTTGTCCGCGACCACAATACGGGAGAGCCATTTGGTTGACGCCATGGCGTACCAGCCGGGAACGATGGCGCGGAGTGGCGCTCCGTGGACGGGCGGGAGCGCCTCGTCATTCATGGTGTAAGCCAGCAGCACATGGCTGACGCGCGCCTGAGCGAGAGGCAAGCTGCGCGCGAAGCGAATGGGAGTGCGTGGCTTGGGAGACTTGCTGGGAACGCCGCTGTCGGCCCCTTCCAGGATGATCTCCACGGCGGTGTCACGCAAGCCGGCGCGGGCCAGAACGTCGGCCAGGCGTACACCCGTCCAGCGGGCGCAGCCCACGGCACCCTGTTCCCACTGCACGCCGGTAGCGGTGGGCGAGAGATAGATGCGGCTGTTACCGGCGCACTCAAGCAGCGCGGTGTAGGTGACCGCGGGCAGCGACTTGAGCTCGTCCAGCGACAGAGTGAGCGGATGGTCGACCGCGCCTTCCACGCGCAGACGCCACGCGGCGTCGAGCTGCGGGATGGGGAAGTGGGTGCGGACGTAGAAGCTGGGGTTGGGGGTGATGCGCCCGGCGGGGCAGGTGACGTCGAGCGTGGAGAAGGGGTACTCCAGGTTGTCCGGACTTCGCTCACGCAGGATGAGCCCTGCGGGTCGTGCTGCGGCGGGCATTTTCTGATTCTTCACCAAGAGAGGATAGCGTGGATTGCGAGATGGACGCGTGAGCGTCGCCACTAGCCGGGCTTATGGGCGAGATATACGCGGCGCAGCAGACGTTCTTCGCTGGTGAGGGTGTGGGCACACTTGAGGAAGTGTTGCAGCGCATCGAAGGCGGCCTCACCCTCAATGGCGACGAGCTCCTGCTTACGGCGCTGGCGTGCCTGGTGCCACAGGCCGGCGATGAGGGCGGCATTTTCTGTAGCCTCGATGGTCTCCAAATGGCGGAACCCTGCGGCCTCGATGAGCCGCTCATTCTCTCCCGGCGGGCTCAGGACGTAGTACCCGATGGAGCTGCGGGTCGCAATCTCCTGGTGGGAGAGCATGCCGCCTACGATCAGGGCATCGCTGAACAGCATCCGGCCGCCAGGCTTGAGTACGCGGAACATCTCCCGCAGGACGGATTCACGCGCTGGAATGTGACACAGGGAATCATTGGAGAAGACGGCATCGAAGATGTCCGTGGCGAAGACCAGACCGCGGGCGACATCGCACTGGTCGAAGTGCGCGGTCGAGCTCACATGGTTCGCGGCGGCAAGTTCATTGCCACGCCGAATGCCCTCCGCGTTGATGTCCAGCCCGATGATGCGGCACCCGACCTGCCGCGCGAGATGCACCGCGTAGGCGCCGCAACCGCAACCGATCTCAAGCACGAAGGAGCCGGTGCGCAGGCCGAGCAGCCGCGGGATCTGGTTGGTTTCCTCAAGGGTGGTCCATCCCGCCTGGCCAAGGTCTTCTCCGTAGGTGTCGATGCGCACCTGCCGGTACACGTCCTCTTCGTAGTTGCGGTAGAGACCGTCGTAGATGTCCATACTCTCCGGCACGTTGCGCCTCCACCCAAGGATGAAGCTTCGGATTCAGGGGGGGCCGATAGGGGGAGTCCGGGAGGACAACATGGTAGCAGATGCGAGGGAGCGAGGGGTAGCCAAGGGCGCGATTGCCGACGCGGTGCCTCCGCAAGACGCGGAGGCTTTACAATCAGCCGACACGAGGGCCCCCTGCTATCTGTCCTGTAGGTGACGTGGCTGTGCTGGGACGATGAAGACCAGAACCGCGGAAGTGTGGGAGTACGCTGATGCGCTTTAAGAGTGTGGGGCATGCAGTATTCGCGGTGACCCTTATCGGTTTGGGAATTCTGGGCCTTGCCAACCATGACTTTGCTGCTATGTGGCAACCTATACCTGAGGGTTGGCCAGTACGCGCGGCGCTGGCGTCTATCTCCGCTTCCTTATGTTTAGTCTGCGGCGTGGGGCTGCTTTGGCAGCGTACGGCTGGAGTCGCCGCACGGGTGCTGCTGGCCTACGTCATGGTTTGGTTTCTATCGAGCGTGCCCGATGTGCTCCACGCACCCTTAGTCGAAGCCTCGTGGTATGGCTGTGCGGAATACGGCGTGATGCTGGCGGCCGCCCTGGTGCTGTGCGCCTGGTTTTCCATCGACGGAGACCGTCCACATTCTGACTCCGCAGTGGCCCGCAAGAGCGTGTGCATTGCCAGGGTACTGTACGGACTTTGCCTGATCCCCTTTGGTTTAGGGCACTTTTTCTACCTCAAACGCACCGTGTCCATGGTGCCTGGCTGGCTGCCATGGCATCTCGCGTGGGCATACTTCACCGGTTGCGCTTTCCTCATTGCAGCCGCCGGGGCGCTTCTCGGCATATGCGCACGGCTGGTGGTCACCCTTTCGGCTTTGCAAATCGGCACCTTCGTGCTCCTGGTGTGGGTGCCTTTCGTCTTGTCGCCTGGGCCTAAGAGCGGATTTCTCTGGACCGAGGCGGTGGCGTCCTGGGCGCTGACCGCGGCCGCGTGGCTGGTGTCGGATTCCTACCGAGGTATGCCCTGGATCGCCGTAAATCAACGCTGATGGTCGGGGCTGCCGCCATACGGCGGAGAACTGACCACCGGGAGGTATCGCGTGTCGATCTCGTGGCGTCACCGGCGCCGGGTAGCGGACGAGACCGCTTCTAGCGCCGCACAACGCAAAGGCTTACAATCCAGCCGACACGAGGGCTGCTTGCTATTTGTCGTGTGGATGACATTTCTGGGGAGGAAAGATGAAAACCAGAACCGCCGTAGCCATGCTGCTGGCGCTGATCACCGCCCTGCCGGCGATGGCGGCCCGCAACTGGAAGCCGGGTACGCTGATGGGCGTGGAGCAGAACAAGGTGAAGGAGGGGCAAACCACCACCTACAACACCGACGGCAACGCCAAGAATAAGGGCAACAAGACCGACTACTCACAGAACACCACCGCGACCACCAACGACAATATCGAGACCTACCAGATCTACACCATCGAGGTCGGCAACAAGATCTATACGGCGAGCGAACACCTGCTGTTTCCCTGGTCCAAGCCCGCGAACGTGCAGGTGGGCGAGCCCATGAAGCTGGATATCGACAAGAACAAGCTCTACATCCTGGATGACGATGGGAAAGAGCACAAGACGACGATTACGGGTGTGAAGATGAAGAGCGGCGGGTAGAGCGACGTCACTTGTCAGCAGGTTCCATCCCGCATGACGTGCCTTCCGCAGCGGATGGCTGCAACTTCATCTCCTCTACAGCGTGGAGCCCAGTCCACAAGCGGCTGTAGTGTCCGTTCTGAGATCTGCCAGGCCTGCTTGGTGCGGATTGGTATGTTGTTCGGCGCAGTATTCGGCGTTCCCTCTCCCGGTGTCCACGTTGCATATCCGGCCTCCTGCACGCCGGTGTCCCGGAAAACCTTGACGAGCAGTCCCCGGTACCAAGCTATATCTAAAGGGAAATCCTTGTGGGCGAACGGCGTCACGTTCTGCACGGGTTGGCTATTCAGGATGCTCCGCAGCTTCCTAAGTTGTAGCTCGTTTAAAGAGGACTTGTATGCCTTAAGCGTGGCACGATCGTTCGGCAGCTCCTGGCGTTTGCGTTCAAGATGAAAATGACCATCCTGTGTGACAACGATGCAGTCGCTTTTTGTTACTCCCCTGGGTGAGGCTATATTTACCTGAAACTCCTCTAGGATCATAATGATCGGCTCCGTATCGAGCCAGTTCGCTGTGCGAAGCCGAACGACGATCCCGCTAGGATGACACAAAGTCCAGAACCCGACAGAGCTGCGGTAAGTAGACGTTTCATTTGCGCTACCTCTCACGAACCGCTAAGGGTTGGCAACCATATCTCAATGCACACTTACTACATATCACCCGCTGCTCGCCTTACTTAGCCTTTGGTCGCGGGGCCAGTGGACTCCAGCGTTTCCTCGTTCTCTGACGCCTCATCCGCTGCATCCTCCGACGGGAATGGAATGGCCCCGGATAGACCGCGGGCTTCCAGATCGCGGCGGAGTTGGGGGACATCGGTAAACAAAATCCCGTCGATGCCGAGAGCCTTGGCGGCGTCGATGTTGTGCGGGAGATCGTCGATGAAGATGGCCTCGTGGGCGGCGACGCCGAGCTTTTCCAGGGTGTGCCGGTAGATCGCCGGATCGGGCTTCGCGGTCAGCAGCTCGCAGGACCAGGTCAGGTGCGTGAAGCCTTCAAGCCAGCCGAAGTGTTTGCGCATGTACGCCAGGTTCACCTCGCCCATATTCGACAGGATGGCGGTCTTGATGCCGGCGTGCTGCAGCGCGGCCGCCCACTCCAGCATGGACGCGTTGAGGTTCCCCCACATGACGCCGTCGTGGTGGTGCAGCGCGGCCAGCCGGGCATCCGTGAGCTCGAAGCCTGCGCCTCGGGCGACGTTCTCCCAATACGTGGTGCCGTTGAGGGTTCCGGCGTCGTAGGCGTGACGATGGGCCCAGTAGTGCTCCTCGAAGACGGCGTCAGGAACGCCGGCGGTTTCGACCAGGCTGGTATGCGCATCGACGTCAGGGGGCGCGCTGAGCACCCGGCCGAAGTCGAAGATGACGGCGCGAAGAACCATGCGTAGATACCCTCCCTCCGCTGCTTGCGGGGTTCTCCCTCTATTATGCGGGAAGCGGGAGGTGAGCCGAGTGCGCTTCGCTCGACGAACGGAGTGGGAGCCAGAGGAGACGGAGTGGTCGCGTGCGCTGGCGGAGCGCCGGCAGAGGGGGCTCGCGGTCTTCGACCTCACGGCCTCGAACCCAACGCGGTGCGGCTTCAAGTTCGAGAGCGCAGGTCTGCTGTCGCCGCTGAGTGACGCGGCTGCGCTCGACTACGATCCCGATCCGCGCGGGATGCTGAGCGCGCGCCAGGCGGTCGCTCGCTACTATAGCGAGCACCAGGACCGCGATGGCAAACCGCTCGCGGTTGCCGCGGAACAGATGGTGCTGACGACCAGCACCAGCGAGGCCTACAGCTTCCTCTTCCGGCTGCTGTGCGATGCGGGCGATACGGTGCTGATCGCGCAGCCCAGCTACCCGCTGTTCGATCTGCTGGCCACGCTCGACGACGTACGGTTGCGGCCCTACGAGCTCTTCTACGACCACGGCTGGCATCTGGATGTGGCCGGATTGCGGCAACGCGTGACCGAGACCACACGCGCCATCGTGCTGGTGCACCCCAACAATCCCACGGGACACTTTACCCCGCCGCAGGAGCGCGCGGAGCTGGAGGCGTTATGCCGGGAGCGCGGCCTGGCGCTGGTCGTCGATGAGGTATTTCTGGACTATGCACTGGGCAGTGACGCAGGCGCGCAGAGCTTTGCCGCCGGTCCGCATCGTGTGCTGACCTTCGTGCTGAGCGGATTGAGCAAGGTGGCCGCACTGCCGCAGATGAAGGTGGCATGGCTGGCGTGCTTCGGCCCGGAGGCTGAGCGGCGTGAGGCGCTGCGGAGGCTGGAGGTAATCGCCGACACCTTCCTGTCCATGAACGCTCCGGTGCAATGCGCGCTTCCGCAATGGCTTGTGAACCGCGAGTCGATACAGCAGCAGATACGTACGCGCGTGACGCAGAACCTCGGCACGCTCGACCGCTTGCTTGCCTCCGCCAGGCTGGTGGAGCGGCTGGTGGTAGAAGGCGGATGGTATGCCATCCTGCGCATTCCGGCGCTCGAACCGGACGACACCCTGGCGCTTCGTCTGCTTGCAGAGCAGGGCGTTGCCGTACATGCGGGACACTTCTTCGGCTTCAGAAACACAGGATGGCTGGTGGTGAGTCTACTGCCGCCGGCCGCGGAGTTTGCGGCGGGCATGGAGCGGCTGCTGGCGGAGATCAGCCGCACGGCGCATGGCTAGAGCGCGCTCGTCACAGTGTGGGCCGATAGCCCGGCTGAAGGAAGGGGTTGGTCTCGCGCTCCGCCCCCAGGGTGGTCTCAATTCCATGCCCCGGAACCACAAGCGTGCTCTCGGGCAGCGGCAGCAGACGGGTATGCAGCGAGCGAAGGATCTGCTGCGTGTCGCCACCGGGAAGGTCGGTGCGGCCGATGCTGCCGGCAAAGAGCGTGTCTCCGGCGAAGAGCAGGTCTTCCGTGGAGAAGTGCAGGCAGATACTTCCGGGGGTGTGGCCGGGGGTGTGAAGCACCTCGGCCTCAAGACCAGCGACACCCACCCTGGAGCCCTCCTCCGCGCTGGCATCGAGAGATACGATCTCCGGGGTGGCGATGCCCAGCCAGCCGGCCTGCATCTCCATCATGCCCAACAGCGGCAGATCGCGCTGATTTAACAGCACCGGCGCGCCGGTCACGCGCTTCAGTTGGGCGGCGCCGCCGACGTGGTCGATATGTGCGTGCGTGACGACGATCTGCTTCAGGGTGAGACGATGACGGGCGAGCCTCTGCAGGATGCCGGAGACGTCGTCTCCCGGATCGATGACAACAGCCTCGCGGGTTAGCTCATTCCCCAAGAGTGTGCAGTTGCAGCGGAGTGGGCCGACAGGAAAGGTTTCACGAATCATAGACAGGCAGTCGGAGGAGCAGCTGTGAGCTTTGAGCGTCCAGCTTTCAGCCAAGCGCTTAGCGTCGAAGGCTGAAGGCTGGGTGCTGGACGCTCGAAGCTGTGTTCTCTCTGATGGTAACGGACGCGGGTGAGGCCACGTGTCAAGCAGGAATCGCAATCGGAGGGGAGCGGTGCGCTTGTGAATCCGTGTGGAAATGTGGGTAACTGTCTGAGGTTACTTGGTGATTACTAAATGGGGGCATCGCAATCTTCGATTGCTGTGTATAAAAACGAAAGTCACGAACCATTTCAACGCCTCACGCTCTTCGCTCCAAACGTTTTGCCTTCAATACCGTACGCCGCATGCAGCACCCCTCACGTTGTTGCTGTCCGTTTGCGTCATTTGTCTTAAGACCCGTGGATTCGGGTCATTGTGTGAGAAGGAGCGATCGAGTGTCACAGCAGCATGCTATGGCGGAGCGGACATCGGAGGCGTACGCCGGTCCGGATACGACGCAGTACGCGGCCGGAGCGACGCTGGAGCAGCTCTTCCTCGAGATGACGGTGCGCGCACCGGGCGCCACGGCGCTGCTGGGCGACGAGGGCAGCCTTTCCTACAGTGATCTGTTGATCCGCGCGCAAAACGTGGCCGCGTTGCTGCGCACGCGTGGCGTGCGTCCGGGTGACTGCGTGGGGATCATTGCGCGGCGCAGCTTCGCGACCGTCAGCGCGATTGTGGGGACGTTGCTGGCGGGTGCGGTGTACGTGATGTTCGATCTCGATGCCCGGGGCGATGCGGCGCTGCGCCAACAGTGCGCGATATGCCGCGTGCGGCTGCTGCTGGCTGACGTTGGCGATGGTGCTCTGGAATTTCCCTGGGCGGGATCAACGGCGGTGATCGATCTGCAGGCGATCGAACGGGAGATCATGCCGCTGTTTGCGCAGATGCAGTTGCCGAAGGTCGCGCCGGATGGACCGGCTACGGTGGTGTTCGAGGAAGAGAACGAAGGCGTCCTGATCACGCACCGCGGACTGGTGGCTCTGGTGTCGTCGCTTCGTTCATCCTCAGACCTGCCGCATCCGAGCGCCGAAGATCGACTGCTGCTGCGCGGGAATGCCTGTTTGCAGGTGTGGCATCTGCAGCTATGGGGCTGCCTGCTCTCCGGCGCCACGCTGGTGCTGGAGCCGCCGGGCGGCTTTGGGGCCGCCGCGTTCGAGCAGGATGAAGACGACAGCTTCGCACCGCGTACGCGAAGGACGGATACCGTGCCGACGCAGACGCTGACGCCGGAAGAAATCGAGGCTCTACTGGCGAAGCACCCGCTGGTGCTGCAATGCGCGGTTGTCCCCTTGCCGCCGGTGCAGCCGGGCTTGTGCGCCTTCGTCTCTTTGCGTGCGGCGGATGCGAAGGGCGAGTCGAAGCTGCGCGCGCATATCCTGGCGCATGTACCGCAGGCCTCGCAGCCCAGGTTTCTGCTGATCCTGCCCTCGCTGCCCGTCGAGGCCGCCGGAGATGTAGACCGGCAGCGGCTGCTCGAAGATGCGCGGGTCCTGGTCGCGGGCAAGGGACCGCAGGCGGATGAGGCGGCCGGAGTGCTGGAACAGGTGCGCGCGGTATGGCAGCGGCTGCTCCATCGCATGCAGGTGGGCCTGGATGACGATTTCTTCGCCGCCGGCGGCACCTCCGTGCAGATGATCCGGCTGCATGCCGAGCTGAATCGCCGTTTCCCGGGAGCGATCACCATGGCGGATCTGCCGGCGCTCACCACGATCCGCAAGATGCTGCAGCATCTGTCTACTGAGACAACGCGCGACCGCATGGTGGCGCTCGCCAAACGGGGCGCGTAGGGAAGGCAGCTTCTGGCTTCTAGTTTCTCTCGTGACGCAGTACCCACGCTTCGCTGCGCTCAGGATGGGGCACCCGCGGTTGTGGCCAGGTAAGCGGGGGAAAGACCCACCCTTCACTGCGCTCAGGATGGGGCACCCGCGGTTGTGGCCAGGTGAGAGGGTAAAGCACTACCCTTCGCTGCGCTCAGGATGGGGCACCCGCGGTTGTGGCTGCGCGCGATGTGGCTCAGGGCGCGAGTGTGGCGTGGCGCAGGAAATCGTAGTCGCCCGAGGGCGAGACATGGGCGTTGTGCAGCCTGCGCACGTGCACCAGCACGTTATCCAGATACCAGAGGTTGATCGACGGGACCTCGCGCGCGATGATCTGTTGCACCTTCACGTAGTCGGCGCGCTGCTCGGCGGTGTCGCTGGCGAGCGATGCGCGCGCGATGGCCGCATCGACCGCGGCGTTGAAGTAGTGTCCGCGGTTTGCCCCGTGGGGCGGCAGCGCCTCCGTGGTGTAGGCGTAACGGTAGATGTCCGGGCTTTCGTTGCCGCCGATCCAGCGCAGACCGTAGAGCGAGAATGCGCCCTTGGTGATGTCGGAGTAGAAGGTAGCGAACTCATACGAACGCACGTCGAGCGCGATACCGATCTCCCGAAACTGCTGCTGCAGCACCAGGGCCAGCAGCCGCGTCGTCTCGTCGGTGGAGATCTTCATCTGCAGATGAAAGCGCACGCCATTCTTTCCACGGCGGTATCCCGCACTGTCGAGGAGGCGGTTGGCGGCGGTGGGGTCGTAGGGGTAACGCTCAATGTCGTCGGTGCGCGCCCAGTGGCCGGGAGGCAGCAAGCTGTCGGCAAGCCGCGCCTGATCGCGCCATAACGCGTGGATGATGAGCGGACGGTTGATGGCATGGGCGATGGCCTGGCGCACGCGCACATCCTTGAGGAACGGATCGCGCATATTGAAGGACAGATAATTGACGATGGTGCCGGGCGAGGTGTCGATCACGAGGTGCGAGTTCCGGCGCAGGGCCACGACCATGTCTGGTGAGAGCGCGTTGATGGCTACATCCGCCGAGCCCTTTTGCAGTTCCAGCGCGCGGGTGATGGCGTCCGGCACGACGGCGAAGTGGATGCGCTCGATGGGTGGAAGCGGCTGCCAGGAGTTCGCGCTGCGTTCGAGCACAACGTCGCGGTCCTGCTGCTGGGAGACGAAACGGAATGGACCAGTGCCGACAGGGTGCTGCCAGAAGTCCTTGCCGCTGCCGTTGGGAACGATGCCGATAGCGCCGTCGGAGAGGTTCCACAACAGAAACGGATCGGGCTGTTTGAGGTGCACGATGCACGTGGCCGGGTTGGGCGCATCCACGTGGTCGACTTTGTTGAAGGCGCCGGATTTGGCGGTGATGATGGCGCCGCTGTGCATGGAGTCGAGCGTCCATTTCACGTCGGCAGCGGTGAGCGTGCGGCCGTCCTGGAAATGCACGTTTGGACGGATGTGGAATATCCACGTGAGCGGGTCGGGATGGTCCCAGCCAGTGGCGATCCACGGCTGCACGTTGTAGTGCTCGTCTTTGCGTACCAGTGAATCGAAGATCAACGAACCGATATGCTCGGATTGAGCGTCGGTCCCGATGCGCAGGTCGAGATTGGTGGGGCTGCTCTCGATCAGCATGGTGACGGTGTGTGGATCGGGCGGCGCGGCATGGCATCCGGTGATCGTCACCGCTGCAGCTACAAGTGCCAGCAGCAGCAATAGACGCGGCCTATACATAGGTGACCTGGCCCAGGACGGCGGGGCGGTTTGCGCCGGTGACCGCGGGCACATTGCCGGGAAGCCGATGCCAGGTCTGCCAGGCGAGCAGCGCAAACGCAACGGCCTCTTTGGCTTCGGAAGGAAGGCCGAGCGCATCGACCGGCGCTAGCGTACAGCCGAAGGGCGCGAGTTCTTCCGCCAGCATGCGCGTCAAGGTAGGATTGCGCGCGCCACCGCCGGAGACGATGTATTCGACGGTACCCGACCGCGCGGCGGATCGGTCGCCGGACTGGGTATGCTTCTCAAGATGCGGCACGACGAATCGTTCGTGCGCCATGCGGATGCTGGCGGCGGTGAGGGCGGTGGCAGTGGCGACGATGTCCGGCGGGGAGAGATGGAAGCGGGCAGCGGCGGCGAGGACGCGATCGACAAACGAGGCGCCAAACTCTTCACGGCCTGCGCTCCTGGGGGGCGCTTTGCGATAGAACGAATCGCGCAGCAGGCCGGCCAGGAGGCGCGGATGCGCAGCGCCGGCAGCGGCGATGCGCCCATCGAGGTCGTACGGTTTGGCGAAGAGGCGTTCGGTGATCCCATCGACGACCATGTTGGCGGGTCCGGTATCGAAAGCAAGTAGATCGGCCGGCTTCGCGCCCGGCGGGATCGCCGTGAGATTGCCGATGCCGCCGAGGTTTTGCAGCACGCGCGCGCGTCCGGGATCGCGGAAGAGCACGAAATCCAGTAGCGGCACCAGCGGGGCGCCCTGGCCGCCGGCGGCCATGTCGGCAGGACGGAAGTTCGAGACGACGGGCACGGCGGCGGCGGCGGCGATGAGTGCCGGCTCTCCAAGTTGCCAGGTGCAGGCGAAGCTGCGCCCGATGTACTTCGCGGTGACGCCCTGGTGATAGATCGTTTGCCCGTGGCAGCCGACCAGATCGATGGACCTGCCATAGCCGGCGATTGCGGCCGTGACCGCGTCGGCGTAGGCCTGGCCGAGACGCCAGTGGAGACGCGCGACTTCGGCGACCGGGATGCTGGGCGCGTTCATGGCGGCGAGCACGGCCTGGCGCAGGGCGACCGGATAGGGAAAGGCGCGATGGAAGCGCAGCTCTATCCTGGGCTGCGCGTCTGGCGTCGATGGGTGCGTCGCCGGCGGACTGATGCGGCAGATGGCAACGTCGATGCCGTCGGCGGACGTGCCGCTCATCACTCCCGCGATGGTCATCGCTCGTGATGCCACCGGCTGCTGCGCTCGGCTCACAGTGTGCCATCCGTCGCAGCGGCGCGACGCTGCACGTCGGCGGAGAAGCGTTCGATCGAATCGCGAAGGGCCCGGATCTCCGATTGCGATGGCGGCTTGGCGAAGGTGTCGCGGCCGAGTAGCCGGCGCTTGTTCCGGCGCACCTGCGCGGCGGCGCGTTTCACGATGCGGCGGAAGGTGCGCGAGGACTCGGCTTCGCGCAACAGCGCTTCATAGGCACGCAGGATGAGCGCCGGATCTTTGCATATCTCGATCAGGTGCGTGCCGGCGGCGACGGCTGCAACGGCGCCCTCTTCGATGGAGGTATGACGCAGGATGCCGCCCATCTCCATGTCGTCGGAGAGGATGAGGCCGCCATAGGCGATCTTTGAGAGCAGCACGCGGCGGATCCAGAATGGCGAGATGGAGGCCGGCAGCGCTTCGCCGTCCTTGGTGGCCAGCGGGTACGCGGCGTGCGACACCATGATGAAGGGCAGGATGTTGTGGAGCTTGCGGAAAGGAAGCATGTCCTCGCTCCACAACTGCTTCCAGGTGCGATCGATGCGCGGGGTCGCATGGTGCGAGTCAAGACTCCCTCCGCCGAGACCAGGGAAATGCTTGCCGCAACCCAGAACGTGCTCGCGACGCAGTCCCTTGAGAAATGCTCGGGCGTAGGCGATTACCCCTTGCGGCGTGGCAGCGGCGACGCGCGTGCGCATCACCTTCGCCGAGGCCGTGCTGCTGAGATCGAGCACCGGCGCGAAGGTCGCGTTCAAGCCGAGCAGGCGCAGCTCGCGGCCGATGAGACGGCCGTGTTCCATGGAGAGCGCATGATCGCCAGTGCTCGCAACGGTGGCAGCGGCGGGCACGGGGGCGACGGTTTCGCGCAGTCGATCGACCAGGCCGCCTTCCACGTCCACACAACGGAAGAGCGGTTCAGCCGAGAGCGAGCGCAGGCCGGAGAGCAGAGCATGCGTTTGCGGGGCGCTCTCCACGTTGCGGCGAAAGAGGATGACACCGGCCGGCGCGATGAGCTTCAGCCACGCGCGCTCGGCTGCATCCGGCTCGGTGCCGGCGAGCCCGACGATCAGTAACTGACCTATGTCGCTCCGCAGGGTCATGGCGTGTGCTCATCGTAAAACATGCGCGCACTACACTGAGCCGGGCGAAGCGCCGCGAATCTCATTGCGCAACTCATCGAGCAACGTGAGCGCCTGTAGCGGCGTCAGCGCGTTCGTATCGATTTCCGCCAGGCGGTCGAGGATGCGCTGCGACAGCGGAGTGAAGATGGTGAGCTGCACGGCGGCATCGGTCTCAACGGCGACGTTGCGCTTCTCGGAGCGCTCGTGCTGGCGCAGCACCTGGCGCGCGCGCTCGATGACGGTGCCCGGAAGTCCTGCGAGCCTGGCCACTTCGATGCCGTAGCTCTTGCTCGCTGCTCCGGGTTCAATGGCGTGCAGAAAGGCGATACCGGTGGGCGACTCCTTGACCGCCACGCGCAGGTTTTTAAGGCGCGGAAGATGCTCGGCCAGAAGCGTGAGCTCATGGTAGTGGGTGGCGAAGAGGGTGCGCGCGCCGAGCTTCGCGTGCAGATACTCGAGCGTTGCCCAGGCGAGCGACAGGCCGTCGAAGGTCGCGGTACCGCGGCCCATCTCGTCCAGCAGCACCAGCGAGCGGCGGGTGGCTGTATTCAGGATGGCGGCCGTCTCGGTCATCTCAACCATGAAGGTCGAGCGGCCACGGGCCACGTTATCGCTGGCGCCGATGCGCGTATAGATGCGGTCCGCCAGCCCGAGCCGCATACGCGTGGCGGGCACGAAGCAGCCCATCTGCGCCAGGATGACCAGCAGCGCGGTCTGGCGCAGATAGGTGGATTTGCCGCCCATGTTGGGCCCGGTGAGCAGCAGGACCGCGGGTCCACGAGTGGAGAGGTACACGTCATTGGGAACGAAGCGCCCCTCGCCTTGCTCCTCCATGCGGCATTCGACTACGGGATGACGTGCGGCCACTGCCTCGATCACACAGGTGTCGGCAAGCTCCGAGTCTGTGATTTGCGAATCGGTGACATCCGGATTTGTGATTTCCGGTCGCGTGTAGTTACGGAGCGCGGCAACGTGCGCGAAGTTGGCGAGCAGGTCCGCCTCAGCGAAGGCGGCGGCGGTACGGCGGATGCGCGGGGCGGCAGCCAGGATGGTGGTGCGCAGCTCGGCGAAGAGCTGCCTTTCAATCTCCACCGAGCGCTCGTGGGCAGTGAGCACGCGCAGCTCGTAATCCTTCAGCTCCGGCGTGGTGTAACGTTCGGCGTTCACCAGGGTTTGCCGCCGTTCGTAGTCGGCGGGCACCGCCTTCAGGTTGCTCCGGGTGATCTCGATGTAGTAGCCGAAGACGGAGTTGAAGCGCACCTTGAGCGACCCGATGCCGGTGCGCGTGCGTTCCCGCTCCTCGATGGCGGCGATGGACTGGCGGCCACTCTGACTCAGCCCGCGCAGCTCGTCGAGTTCCGCGTGCACGCCCGCAGCGATCACGCCGCCGTCGGCGAGCGTGAGCGAAGGCTCGGCGACGATGGTCTGCTCAATGGCGCGGCCCAGGTCCTCCAGTCCGTCGGTGCGTGCGGCGCAGCGTTGCCAGCAAGGGGCGTCGAGGGCGGCCAACGCGCGGCAGAGGGCAGGGAAGATCCGCAACGACGCGCCCAGCCCAGCCACGTCGCGCGGACCGGCGGAGTCCAGCGCGATGCGGCCAAGCGTGCGCTCCACGTCGAGCACACGAGCCAGCGTGTCGCGCAACTCTTCCCGACGAACCAGGTCGCGGTGCAGCTCAGCTACGGCTTCGAGACGCGCTTCGATCTCGGCGCGGTCGATCAGTGGGCGCAGCAGGGTGGCGCGGAGTAGCCGTTTGCCCATCGGGGTCTGGCAGAAGTCCAGCGTATGTAAGAGCGTGGTTTTGACGCCTGAATCCGCGAACAGGGGATCGATCAGCTCCAGATTGCGCACGCTCACGCCGTCCAGCTCCAGGTGATCTGCGCGGTCGTAGTAGCGGAGTGAATCCAGGTGCGGCAGGTCCGTTCCCTGCGTGGAGCGCACGTAATGGATGAGCGCACCGGCAGCGATGGCGGCGAGAGCATGATGCGCCAGCCCGAAGCCCTCGAGCGAGCGTGCGCCGAGCTGGCGTTCGAGCAGCGGGATGGCGTAGTCGGCGGAGAAGATCCAGGCATCCAGCGCGGTGCGGGCGCGTATGCCAGCGAAGGCCGGGCTGGCGCCCTCCTGCCGTGCGAAGAGGGACGTGTCGGCGGCGAAGAGCACTTCGGCGGCCTGCGCTTTGGCCAGTTCATCCAAGGCCATTGCCTGCGCCTGCGGTCCACGGAACTCGGTCGTGCGGAAGTCGCCGGTGGAAAGATCGAGCAGCGCCAGGCCCACGCCCGGCTCGCTGCCCTGGGGAGCAATGCTGTGCAAGGCGGCGAGGAAGTTGTTGCGCTCCGAGCCGAGAGTGGCGTCGAGTGCGGTGCCGGGCGTGAGCACGCGCGTGACCTCCCGCCGCACGATCTTCCTGGCAAGCTTGGGGTCCTCCATCTGTTCGCAGATGGCGATGCGGTAGCCCTTGCGCAGAAGCCGCGCGATGTAGGCTTCGGCTGCGTGGTAGGGCACGCCGCACATGGGCACGCGCCGCTCCTTATCGCGGGCGGTGAGCGTGATCTCCAGCTCGCGCGCGGCCGTCTTCGCGTCCTCGAAAAATAGCTCGTAGAAATCGCCCAGGCGGAAGAAGAGCAGGGCGTCGGGATGCTGATTCTTTGCCGCCGTGTATTGGCGCATCACCGGCGTGGACGCCGGTTCCTCCGCGGCGGTCGCGCCGGAGACAGGAATGGCGGGGATAGGAATGGCCGAACCCGGAATCTCCGGGGAATCGGAAGCTGAAGTGGGAGAGTGCGATTCAGAAGACACGAAACGCCAGCATACCGCGAACGGCAGGCTGGCGTTAGGGGTTCCTGGAAGAGGCGTTACTCCTTGGAGTGGTGGTCCGAGCCGTGCTGCTTAACCATCTTGTTATAGATGCCGAGCAGCAGAAACGGCGCCGCCCATTGCCCGACAAAGAGCGCCATATGATCTTTCCCGCTGAATTTCGCGATCAGCGAGCCGACGATGGAAGCGCCTGCCGCACCCAGAAAGAAACTGCTTGGGAGTTGGGAGGAATAGCTCTCGAGCAGGGACGTTACCTGATCCTCTTCGACGTCCCCAGCATGCACACGATAATCGGTCATTCAGATCTCCTTGGATGGGACACGCATGCCGCAGAAACAGCGCGCGCTTCAAGGAGGGATGCGTGGAGAGCACTCAGCGCCGCCCGGCGGAGGAGGCTCGGCAGCTTTGGTTGTCATGCGGTGGAAAGAGAATGGTTTGGCTGGGTTCGAGGTGCATCGCGCGATAGCCGTGATCGCCGCCTAGTCATCCGCACCATAGCCGGGCTTCAGTTCCGGCCGCTGGCCGGCCCTGAAGATGTAGGTTCGAAACTTGGAACGAGCATCATCGACCCACTTCCTGGCGTTGACCACCGAGCACTCCGCGCCGCGCAAGGTGACTGTATGGAGGGGGTTGGGCTGGGGATTGGGTAGCCTTTGATAGATTCGATCGACGGCGTCCTTGGGGAAGAGATCCCGGTTGACGTCGACCTCACCTCTGCGACCGACGATGTCAGTCGTGAGTGCGCCGCAGAGGTCTACTAGTTGTTGCGCGAAGGATCGGTCCAAAGGAATCGCCTCGGGCCCGTCGACCCCCGCAGTATTGCACATCACCAGACTGATCCGCTTGACCTTCCCGCCAGGCACCTTCTGCAGAAACTTCTGCAGCAGATCATCGAAAAAGAGCTTAGCCGTCAGGGGAATGCGGCCACCCACCATGATGTCCACCCGAGGAGGTACGGCGCCACCGACGGTCGCGCCGTGTGCGACAACGTAGAGCCGAATGTCGCCTGGGTTGCCCGGCACGTGGGGCCAGTCAGGGGTGTTTCCGGTGACGATCGCGCTCTTGCCGCCCTCACCGGCGGCTACGCGCTTTCCCTGTAGGCCGTGTGCCATGGGCATCAGTTGATCGTCGTTGGGTTCCAGGCACCAGACCACCTGCGCCATACTTCATGGGCTTATCGGGATACTTGCTGTCTTCCGGGAGTTGGTCGCGGATACCCTGCGGGATGGTAGCGGAAACCGGATGAGACGCCACTTCATACCTCCCTGGTCGCAATTTCCTGGCCCTGAAGTCCGGATTGACCTTCGTTCCGGCTGCCACGGAGTATACGGCGTAACCCGCGCAACTGGGCGGGAAATCCGGCGCGGAGTGAATAGCGCGGATCTACTCCCCCAGCATGAGCCGCTGGATTGAGGAGGCGCGGCCGCTGGCGGCGTCGCACTCGATCAGCGCGGCGCACATGCGGGCGTCGCCGCGGGCCGCCTCGAACTTCCCCGGCATCCCGCTGAGAAAGCGCTGCAGCACCTGCTCCTTCTGGACTCCGATGACGCCGTCGTAGGGTCCGCTCATACCGACGTCGGTCTGATAGGCGGTTCCATTGGGCAACACCTGCTCGTCCGCGGTGGGCACATGGGTATGCGTGCCGAGGACGGCGGTGACGCGGCCATCCAGGTACCAGCCGAGAGCAATTTTTTCCGACGTCGCCTCGGCATGGAAGTCGACCAGAATGACTTTGGCGCGGACGGCGGAGAGCAGGGTGTCGGCGGTGCGGAAGGGATCGTCGTTGGATTGCATGAAGACGCGGCCCTGCAGGTTGAGCACCGCGTAGGCCTCACCGCCGGGCAGTACACCTTCGAAGACGCCATAGCCGGGAGTGCCGGCGGGGTAGTTGGCCGGGCGCAGGATGCGGCGGGCTCGCACCGTGCTGTCAGGACCGGTGGTCCCGGGGGGAACGGATTTAAGATAGTCCACGATCTCGCGCTTGTCCCAGATGTGGTTGCCGGTGGTCAGGACGTGGGCGCCCAGATCGAAGAGTTCGTCCGAGATGGCGGGGGTGAGACCAAAGCCGCCGGCGGAGTTTTCGGCATTGATCACCAGCAGGTCGACCGCCCGCTCGGAGAGGACATGGGGCAGGTGTTCGCGCACGATGCGCCGGCCGGGGCTTCCAAAGACATCGCCTACAAAGAGAATTCGCACGAACGAGGCATCACTTTCCGGAGGTGGTTACTTCGACTGTTACGAAGTTACAGAACATAGGCACCGGACGTTTGGCTAAGCCGGCATCGTAAGTAACTATTGTGTATGCATATCTATATACAACCGCTCTGACTCTTATGGTAGCGTCCCACTATGGCTGCAAATACACGTTTTGCTACTGCCGTGCACGTGCTTGTTCTGCTTGCGTCGAACCCCGATTCCTTAAAGACATCATCTGTGATGGCGGAACAATTGCAGACGAACGCGGTGGTGATCCGGCGGATTCTTTCCCTGTTGCAGCAAGCTGACTTGATTAGCAGCCAGAAAGGGCCGGCCGGCGGCTCACGACTTACCCATTCAGCCAAGGATATCTCGCTGGCGGACATCTACAGGGCAGTGGACGCTGGAAATGCATTACACATACCGGTGGCGCGGGGCGGAGGCGTGATGCGCATCAACGCCTCGCTCGAAAAGGTCTACGCCGAGGGCAGGGATTGCTTCCTGGATGCGCTCGAAGGCATGACGCTCGCCCAATTGCTTAAGAGGGTGAACCGGCCGGCCAAGAAATAACCCCCTTACCCCTCAGCCGAGGCAGCGGACGACGCTGTTTCCGCTCCCGCCGGTTTTTCATCGGTGAGCGGGCGGAGCAGAGGAAAGAGAATCACGTCGCGAATCGACCTGGCGCCCGTCAATACCATGGTGAGGCGGTCGATGCCGATGCCCTCTCCGGCGGTCGGCGGCAGTCCATAGGCCAGGGCCCGAACATAGTCTTCATCCATCGGATGGGCCTCTTCGTCTCCGCGACGCCGTTCCGCGAGCTGCTGCTCGAAGCGCAGCCGCTGTTCCGTGGGGTCATTGAGTTCGCTGAAGGCGTTACCCACCTCAAAGCCACCGATGTAGAACTCGAAGCGCTCCACCCACTCAGGCTCGCCCGGCTTGGTCTTGGAGAGCGGTGAGATGGCCAGCGGGAAGTCGTAGATGATGGTGGGCTGGATAAGGTGCGCCTCGGCGACGGCTTCAAAGATGTTCGCGATGGTCTTGCCCAGCGGCTCGCTGGGGTGCATCTCGACGCCAACGTGCGCGGCACGAAGCCGATCGACCATCGCCCGGACTTCGGTGGCGCTCGAAAAATCTTCAAGTGAGGGAGCGGCGCCGGCGGTCTCCGGCCAGAAAGCCACGATAGCCTCACGCATGGAGTAGCGCGTCCACTGCGCCAGATCGACGGCATGGCCATAGCACTCCGTGAGGGTGGTGCCGTTGACCTCACGCGCGACCGCGACGACGAGTTCTTCGGTGAGCTGCATCAGGTCCTGATAGTTCGCGTAGGCCTGATAGAACTCCAGCATCGTGAATTCCGGATTGTGCTGAGTGGAGACGCCCTCGTTGCGGAAGTTGCGGTTGATCTCGTAGACCCGGTCCAGGCCGCCGACCACCAGCCGCTTGAGATAGAGCTCCGGAGCGATGCGGAGGAAGAGGTCGAGACCGAGCGCGTTGTGATGCGTGCGGAAGGGCCGGGCCGCGGCTCCTCCGGGGACGGACTGCATCATGGGTGTCTCGACTTCGAGGTAGCCGCGCGCATCGAAGAAGGCGCGAATGGCGCGCAGTACCTGCGCCCGTTTGACGAAGACCGAGCGCACTTCCGTATTCATGAACAGATCGACGTAGCGCTGCCGGTAGCGCAGTTCGATGTCCGCCAAACCGTGATATTTCTCCGGGAGGGCCATCATGCTCTTGGTGAGAAATGTGATGGTCTCGACGTGCACGGAGAGTTCGCCGGTGCGGGTGCGGAAGAGGTAGCCGGTGACGCCGATATGGTCGCCCAGATCAAGCAATTTGTAGAGCTGGAAGGCCGGCTCACCCACCGCATCCAGACGCACGTAGATCTGCAGACGCATGCCGCCCTGCTGAAGCTGCGCGAACCCGGCCTTCCCCTGGGCACGGATGGCCATGATACGTCCGGAGATGGAGACCTGAACGTGGCTGCTCTCGAGTTCTTCTCCGGTCTGCGGATCAAATTGTTGCCGGATCTCCGGGATGGTGTGGGTGGCGATGTACTGATTGGGGTAGACGGCGTCCCGCTGTTCGCCTGCCTCGCTTCCTGTTACGCCTGACGGGTTGGGCCCCGCGCCGAGTGCGGCGATCTCCTTCAGCTTGGCCTGCCGCAGCGCAAATAAATTGCGCTCAAATTCCGACTCGAACACGGGCACAGTCTCCATGGGGTGTCGATCTGTCGCAAGTATACGGTGGGCAGCCTCCCGGCACTTCTGGTGTATAACAACGCAGGACCGGGAAGGGCAGAGCGTGGAGAAGAGCAGCGGCGGTAAGGGCCAACACAGAGACCAGCCTAGAAACCAGCCTGGAGCGATGCACTCGCTGGTGCAGATAGAGAGCCTGGTTCAGTTGGCCCTGCTGTTGCCGGCGGCCACCGTAATCGGCTGGCTGATCGGCCTGGGGCTGGACCACTGGCTGCATCAGCACTGGATCTACATTGCCGGGCTGTTGCTGGGCGCGGCGGCGGGGTTCGTGCAGATCTTCCGCGTGGTGCTGGGGCAGATGAACGATTAGACGGAATATGAAGGAGCAACGGGCAGCGGATGGCGGAGGAGCAGCACCAGCCGGGAGGCATCGGGGATTTCAGCGAAGCGGAGCTGGCGGCGACGCTGGGGCGCGCCTTGCGCATGGTGGGGATCCTGGCGGCGGTCGGCATTCCGGTGGTGTGGTTTGCCGCGGCGCGCGGGCCGGTACGGAATGCCGGCTGGCAGTCGGTCCTGCTTTTTCTGGTGGGCGCGCTAATTGCGGCGACGGGCATCTACGAATGGCAGCGCCTGATGATGGCGGTGCTCAGCCGGTTCGACCAGGGCGGAACGGCGCGTCCCCTCGCGGCGGTGCTCCTGTGGTTTTTCCTGCGGCTCGCTCTGGCCGCGGTCCTTCTCTATGTTAGCCTTAGGAGTTTGCATGGCTCGGTGTTTGCGCTCTGCGCGGGATTGGGGCTGGCCGTGGTCGCGCTGATGATCGAGGCGGTCCGGCTGCTGCGTTCCTGGTCGTTGTGACGCCAGCCGCCAGGCAAAGCCAGATTCAGGATCAAGTTCAAGACCACCGCAAGGATAGTTTCCGAAGCTTAAACGTATGCCCGTTCAGCTACCCTTCACTGCCTTTCTAAACCACCACTTCGCGGGAATCGCGAACGCCATTTTGCATGCGCTGCATATCCGGCCGCACTACGCGCAGGCGCCGATCGATAATCCGCTGGCGATGGAGATCCTGGTCTTCCTGTTGCTTGTGCTGTTCTTCCTCGTGACCCGCCTGACTCTTGACGTGGAAAGGCCGGGTCCGGTGCAGCACATTGCCGAGATGCTGCACGGCTTCGTAAATTCGCAGGCGGAGGCGATCATCGGCCGCGGCTATGAACGCTATGTCGCGTTCGCGACAGTGGTCTTCGCCTTCATCCTGCTGTGCAATCTGGTGGGGCTGCTGCCCGGAGGCTTCATTTCGCCCACGGCGAAGCCCTGGGTGCCGCTGGGCGTCGCGTTGGTCACGTTTATCTATTACAACTGGCACGGCGTACGGGAGCAGGGCGTCGTCGGCTATATCAAACATTTTCTGGGGCCGATCTGGTGGATCTCCTGGCTGATGCTGCCGATCGAGATCATCTCCCACCTCGCGCGCATCCTGTCGCTCACGGTTCGTCTTTACGCCAACATGTTTGCCGGCGATATGGTCGTGCTGGTCTTCTTCTCGCTGGTCCCGGTGGCCATTCCCGCGATCTTCCTGGTTCTGCACCTTTTTGTCTCGGCCATTCAGGCGTTCGTGTTCATGCTGCTCGCCATGATCTATCTGGCCCAGGCGACGGCGCACGAGAGTCACTAAATTCAATGCCATCCTGCGGTGCGCGGCGACGCCGCGACCGCCTGGACGGCTCGTTCTTTCATGCAGAGAGCCGCTTCTGCTCTGCATGCATCAGCCGTAAGCGTGAGGGTGCCAGCACGGTGAGCATCAACCACCCACTGACGGCAATTCAAATGGAAGCCTGGAGAAAGAACTATGCGTAAACTGCAAATCGTTTTCATGACGCTGAGCGTGCTGTTCCTGGCGGCTCCGGCGTTCGCGCAAGCACAGGGTGGCAATACCGTCGGCTCCGGCCTGATCGCGATTGCTGCCGGTCTGGGCATGGGTTTGGCGGCCGGTCTGTGCGGGCTTGGTCAGGGTCGTGCCACCGCATCGGCCACCGAGGCGCTGGCCCGCAACCCGGGAGCACGTCCGGGCATTCTGCTGCTGCTCACGCTGGGCCTGGCGTTTATCGAGTCGCTCTCGCTCTTCACGCTGGTGATCGTGTTTGTGAAGGTGCACTAGAGCCGGTTTGCGGTTGCTACTCACAGGCCCTCGGCGCGTTGCCGGGGGCTTCTGTTTGGCGGCGGCATCGAAGGAACCGGCCCCTGATCTCGCAGCTAGGATGGGCACCTGCATGCATCTCATGCCGGGTTGACCGGGAGGGCAAAGCTGCGCGATCCAATCCAGCCACCGCTGGTCCTCAACCGGATCTCCAAGCGTTTTGGCACGCTGTTGGCGCTCGATAGCGTGAGCCTTACGCTTGGGCCGGGGGAGATCATTGGATTCGTGGGCCCGAATGGCGCGGGCAAGACGACGGCCATCCACATCCTGCTGGGATTGCTGCGGGCGACCGGCGGACAAGGTTCGCTGCTGGGAAGACCGCTGGGTGACGCGACGGCCCGGGCGCAGGTGGGCTATGTGCCGGATGCGCCGGTGTTCTTTCCCGGGAACGCGATCGAGACGGTGGGCTTCGCGGCACGGCTGAGTGGAGCGAGGCCCACGCGTGCCCAGATGGAAGAGGTGCTGCGGCGGGTGAGCGTGCACGAGTGGCGGCGCGACGTGCGCACCTTCTCGCGTGGCATGCAGCAGCGGCTGGCCCTGGCACTGGCGCTCATTCACCAGCCGCGAGTACTGATCCTGGATGAGCCGGCCGCCGCGCTCGATCCCGTGGGCGTGGTCGAGGTGCGCGCGCTGCTCCGCGAGTTGCGGGCACAAGGGGTGAGCATCCTGTTCTCGTCGCATCAGTTGGCGGAGGTGGAGGAGATCAGCGACCGCATCGCATTCCTGCAGGATGGACGGCTGCTCCGCTACGGTACGCTGGCGGAGCTGCTGGGCGATGAGGGATGGATGCGGGTAGTGATGCGGGGAGCGCAATTGAGACTGCCGCCTGCCTTCGGAGAGTATCAAGTCGCGGCAACAGAGGCCGACACCATCGTATGGGAGCTGCCGCGCGACCTGCATCGCGCCTGCATCGAGGCGGGGTGGAGTGCAGGCGCGGAGCTGGTGCGCGCGGAGCCTCGCACCCGCACGCTGGGGGAGCTCTACCTCAAGTGGAGCAGGCAGGCAGCGGGAGAGGATGAGCCTGCCGGTGAATTGGAAGCGGGCCGATGAAGAGCCTGCTGATCGCGCGGCAGTTATTGCGGGCCAAGCGCTGGCTGTGGCTGCTGCTGGTGCTTTGGCCATGGGCAATGGCAATCATTCTGCGCTCGGCAGGCCGCGGCCCCATGGCGCAACAGGATGCTGTGGCGCTGGTCGAACAGGAGTGCCTGTACGGGCTGGCGCTGGTGGCCTTCACAGGGGCCGCGTTGCTGGGCAATGAGCAGCGCTCGCGGCGCATCGTGCAGGTGCTGGCCCGCGCCGTGGGTCGCGGTGAATATCTCTTCGCGCTGGGGCTCACCGCGGTGCTTCCGCTGCTGATGTATGTGGCGAGCGTAGGCCTCTCCGGATTGCTGATAGGTGGCGACGCAGACACGCTGGCGCGCCTGGCGCTTGCGGTGATCCTGATCGGGTTGCCGCTCGCAGCCCTGGTGCTGCTGGCTTCCATCTGGCTGCCCGGCGTGGTGGCGGCGGCGCTGGGGTTGATAGTCACTGCGGGATTGCTGTTGCCGGCGCGCCGGAGTGCGCTGGCGGGGCAGTTGCGGCTGCTGGTGCAGGGTGTGGCCGAAGGACATGTGCCGGTGGCGGTGGTTGAGAGCGTGTGCGCCGCGGCGGCATTGTTTGCCATCGCTGTCGCGGCATTTCGACGGCGGGACCTGGACCTGAAGGCGGAGTGAGCCCCGGCGGCGTCCGTATCCCTGAAGCGAGACGTGGGATGCGTTCAAGATGGGAACGGCCCCACCCCAGCTTCGCTGGAATGGGGCACCCGCTCATCGGACGGCGGATGCAGAGGCGGGCTCTACAGTAGCCGGGGCCGGAAAGTAGGTGGATGCGCCGCGTTGCGCCAGGTTAAGTACGGCGCGCGGCGCGACGCCGAGCATGAGCGTGGCCCAGACGGAGAGCAGGATGGCGAAGCCGAGGGTAATGGACATGCGCGGTACACGGAGGACTGCGGCGGTCGCCTCGGGGCGGGAGTAGAGCGTGAGCAGCAGCCGGAGATAGTAAAAGGCCGCAATGCCGCTGTTGATCAGGCCGATGACGGCCAGCACCACCATGCCATGCTGCAGCGCGGCGGAGAAGACGTAGAACTTGGCGAAGAAGCCGCCGGTGAAGGGAATGCCGATCAGCGAGAGCAGGAAGAACGCCATGGCGCCGGCCATGACCGGCGAGCGGTAGGCGAGGCCGCGATAGTCGGAGATGGAGTTGAGCACCTCGTCGTAGCCGCCGGCATGGCTGACGATGGCGAAGATGCCGACGTTCATGGCGACGTAAGCCATGACGTAAAAGCTGGCGGCGGCGACCGCCTGCGGGCTGTAGGTGCTGAAGGCGACCAGCAGATACCCGGCATGCGCGATGGAGGAGTAGGCGAGCATGCGCTTGACGTTGGTCTGCCGCAGCGCGGCGAAGTTGCCGATGGTCATGGAGAGAACGGCCATGATCCACAGCAGCGCGGACCAATGCTGGACCAGGCTGGGATACGCACCGTAGACGATGCGCAGCAGCACTGCGAAGGCCGCGGCTTTGGGCGCGGTGGACATGAGCGCCACGGTGGGTGAGGGCGCACCTTCGTAGACATCGGGCGTCCACACCTGGAAGGGCGCGGCCGATACCTTGAAGCCGATGCCGATGATCATCAGCGCGAGGGCGGCAAACGTGAGCGCGGGCATGCCGCTATGCGGCAGCGCGGCGGCGATGGCGTCGATGCGCGTGGTGCCGGTTGCGCCGAAGGTGAGCGCGATGCCGTAGAGGAAGAAGGCGGTGGCGAAGGAGCCGAGCAGGAAGTACTTGAGCGCGGCCTCCGGACTGCGGCCGGTGCGCTTGCGATAGCCGGCGAGGATGTAGGTGGAGATGGACGAGATCTCCAGGCCGATGAAGACCAGCAGAAGTTCGACCGCGGAGGTCATCAGCAGCATGCCGACCGTGCCAAAGATAAACAGCGCAAAGTACTCGGCGATATCGCGGGAGACGGGACGCATGCTGTCGATGGCGACCAGCAGCGCGATCAGCACGGTACCGCAGATGACGATGTGGAAGAAGGAGCTGAAGGCGTCCGTCTGCACCACGCCGAAGTAGGCAGTGCCTGGAGCGAGACGAAGCTGCCACATGCTGGCCCACAGGGCCGCGATCATACCGGCGACGCTGAACCAGGCGATCGGCTTGCGGCTGGCGCGCTCGGGTGTGGCCGAGTCGATGAGCATGATGAGCACACCGACCACGGTGAGGATGATCTCGGGCAGGATACGCAGCACGTCGGGCACGGAGTGGGAGGCGGGATTCATTGTGCCTCCGCGGTCGCTGCGCTGGTGGTGGCGCTGTCGGCGCTGAGCGGTTCAGAAGCGGTGCTCGCGGCACGGTTGGGCAAGATGCCGTGCTCGTGAACGTGCATGGCATGGGAAAGCGGAGCCATGGCGCCGTCGATAGCGCGGATCCAGTAAGGCGAAGCGACGCCCATGATCAGCATGAGGACGGCCACCGGCCAGAGGGCGATCTGTTCGCGGGCGACGAGGTCGGATGGCAGGCCCGGTGCGGTCTGGCGGTCGACCATGGGCGAGTCCGGCCCATAGAAGACCCGCTGCACCATCCACAGCATGTAGGAGGCACTGAGAATGACGCCCGCGGTAGCGGCGACGCCCCATCCCCGGTAGCTGGCGAAACCGCTGGACAGGACCAGGAACTCGCCGACGAAACCGTTAAGAATGGGCAGGCCGATGAGCGAGAGAACGGTGATGACGAAGAGGGTCGCCATGTGCGGGGCTCTGGCCGCGAGACCACCATAGGCGGCAATCTCATAGGTGCCGTAGCGTTCGTACATCAGGCCCAGCAGTATGAGCATGGCGGCGGCGGAGATGGACTCGTTGAGGATGTGATAGACGGCGCCGTCCAGCCCGTTGATGGCGAAGGTGTAGATGCCGAGCGTGCAGAAGCTGAGTCCGGAGACAGTGGCGAAGGCCAGCAGGCGTTTGAGATCCTTCTGCACCAGGGCGACCAGCGCTCCGTAGAGCACGCCGATCACCGCAAGCGCGACCATCAGCGGGGCGATGGCGCGGGCCTGCGCGGGAAACAGTTCCAGGTGGAAACGGATGAGCGAGTAGAGGCCCAGCTTGCCGGCGACCACCATGGCCATCCCGGTCGGCGCTTCACTGAAGACGTCACCCAGCCAGCCGTGCAAGGGGAAGACCGGCACTTTGACGGCGAAGGCGGCGAGGAAGGCGAGTGAGATCCACCACAGGGCGGCCGGCGAGAAGAGGCCGTGCGTGGCGGCCAGGGAAGCGTGAAGTTCGGTGAAGTCGAAGGTGCCGGTGCGGGCGTAGAGCACCAGGATGGCGACCAGCAGCAGTGCGGAGGGAATGAAGCTGTAGAGGAAGAACTTGACTGCCGCGCGCGGACCGTGCTCCCGCCCGAACATGGCGATGGTGATGGCCATGGGAACGAGAGCCAGTTCCCAGAAGGCGTAGTAGAGGATGAGGTCGAGGGCGACGAAGACGCCGAGCATGGCCGTCTGCTGCAGCAGAAAGAGGAAGTAGAACTCCTTCGCGCGGTGGTCGATGGCGCGCCAGGAGGCAAGCACGCCGAGCGGCGCCAGAACACCGGTGAGGACGATGAGCCACATCGACAGGCCGTCGACGCCCACGTGGTAACGAATGGGCGGATTGCCGATCCAGGCCCGGTTGACCTCAAACTGAAAGCCGTGCAGCCCATAGTTGAAGTGCGCGGGGAGATGGAGAGTCAGGCCAAGGGTGGCCAGCGAGACCACGAGCGCCCAGCCCTGGATCAGCTTGCCGCGGGCCGGCAGCAGCGCCAGCACGACTGCGCCCAGCGCCGGGAGGAAGAGGATCCACGTCAGTATGTGGTCGTTCAGCACGTCAGTGATTCCCGCCTAAGGTGTTTCCCGATGGATCTGCGTAAGGATCCCGCGCGGCTATGACGGCCGGCAGCGAAACGAGTTTAGTGAAGGACCAGTGCATGCGCCCCGAAGCCGAAGTAGGAGATGAGCAGGATAGCCGCGGCGCCAATAGCCAACCACCCTGCATAGGAACGGATGTTGCCCGACTGCATGCGGCGCAGCACCGCGCCGAAGCCCTGCGCGCTGCCGGCCAGAGCCTGACCGCCGCCGTCGATCGCGCCACGATCCACGGTCGCCCACAGGGCGTAGCGGGAGAGAAAGAGCAGCGGCCTGACGATGAGCAGGCCGTAGACCTGGTCGACCCAGTATTTGTTAGCAACCAGCGAGTAGACGGCCCCGAGGCGTGCGGCGATGCGTTGCGGCAGGCCGGGACGACGGCGGTAGAGGATGTCGGCGAGCAGCAGGCCAAGAAGCGCCGCGAGCACGGAGATGGCCGAAAGGGTGCGCTCGGTCGAGGCACTCGCACGGGGCTGCTCGGGTTGCGCTTGCTGGATGCCGCCATCCGGAGAGGTGCGCATGGCGATGCTCACCTGCTCATAGGAGAGCGGGACAGCGGCGCGGATGACCGGGTCGAGGAAGCTGCCGAAGCGGTCCACCCCACCGAGAGAAGGGGGAACGCCGATCCAGCCGCCTCCTACCGCGAGAATGGCCAGAAGCACCAGCGGCACCAGCATGGAGCGTGGGCTTTCATGAACGGGATGGCCGTGTTCTCCGGCGTGCTGCGGATGGGTGTCGGTGTGGCGGCGCTTGCCGAAGAAGGTGAGATACCAGAGCCGGAACATGTAGAAGGCGGTGATGAAGGCGGTGACCACACCGACGAGCCAGAGGATGTGGCCGCCGTGGGGCGAGCTCCAGGCCGCGGCAAGGATCTCGTCCTTGGAAAAGAAGCCCGAGAACGGCGGCAGGGCGGAGATGGCAAACACTCCCATGGTCATGGTCCAGAAGGTAACCGGGATACGCTTGCGCAAGCCGCCCATCCGGCGCATGTCCTGCTCCCCGCCGATGGCATGGATGACCGAGCCGGCGGCGAGGAAGAGCAGCGCCTTGAAGAAGGCGTGAGTGAGCAGGTGGAAGATGGCGGCGGAGTAGGCTGCCACGCCGCAGCCCAGGAACATGTAGCCGAGCTGCGAGATGGTGGAGTAGGCGAGGACGCGCTTGATGTCGGTCTGCACGATCCCGACGGTGGCGGCGAAGAAGGCGGTTGTGGCCCCGATGATGGCAACCACCATGAGCGCCGTTGGAGAACGGTCAAACAGCACGTGCGAGCGCACCACCATGTACACGCCGGCTGTGACCATGGTGGCGGCGTGGATGAGGGCGGAGACCGGCGTGGGGCCCTCCATGGCGTCAGGCAGCCAGATGTAGAGCGGAATCTGCGCCGATTTGCCGGTTGCGCCCAGCACCAGCAGAAGCGCAATGGCGGTAAGGAAGCCTCCGTGCCACTCCGGATGTTGCGTGATCTGCCCAAAGACTTCGGTGAAGGAGAGCGTGCCGAAGTGCACGATGGTGAGAAAGATCGCCAGCAGGAAGCCGAAGTCTCCGACACGGTTGACGATGAAGGCCTTCTTGCCGGCATCGACGGCGGAGTGCTTCTGGAAGTAGAACCCGATGAGCAGATACGAGGCCAGGCCCACGCCCTCCCAGCCGATGAACATGAGCAGGAAGTTCTCTGCCAGCACCAGGGTAAGCATGAAGAACATGAAGAGGTTGAGGTAGGCGAAGAATCGCCAGAAGCCTTCCTCATGCGCCATGTAGCCGACAGAATAGAGATGGATCAGGAAGCCCACGCCGGTGATGATGAGCATCATGATCAGGGTGAGCTGGTCGAGCGAGAAGGCGAAGTCGGCGTGGAAGCCGGAGGTGGCGATCCAACTCGAGCTCCAACTGGCGGGCCAACTTGCAGGCCAGTTCACGAGGCGCTCGGTGTAGGGCAGGGTAAGCGCGTTGAAGTGCAGCGCCACATTCACCACCAGCGCGAGGGAAGCGGCGGTAAAGACGAGCGCGATCGTGGATACCAGCGCACGGGGCAGGCGGCGCCCCAGCAGCCCATTCAGCAGAAAGCCGATGAAGGGCAGCACGGGGATAAGCCAGAGATGCAGCGAAGGGGGGCCGTTCATAGTTTCATCAGGTTTACCTGGTCCACGTCCAGCGTGTTCCGGGTACGGAAGATAGCGATGATGATCGCCAGGCCGACGGCAGCCTCGGCAGCGGCCACCACCATGACGAAGAAGACGAAGATCTGGCCGCTGACCTGGCGCCACTGATGCGCGAAGGCGACAAAGGTGAGGTTGACGGCGTTCAACATCAGCTCGATCGACATAAAGACGGTGATGATGTTGCGCTTGATGAGGAAGGCGGCCACGCCGATCGAGAACAGGATCGCGCTCAGCACCAGATAGTACGCAATGGGCACGACCACGTTACATCTCCTTCCGCGCCAGGGCGATGGCGCCGAGAATGGCGATGAGGATGAGCACCGAAGTGACCTCGAAGGGCAGCAGCAGATCGCGGAAGAGCACGCGGCTGAGGTCGCCGGTGGTGACCAGATAGTCTCCCAGCCGGGCGACGCCCAGATGACTGCGCAACGAAAGGAAGAGATAGGTGAGAATGCCGAGCAGCGCCGCGACCCCGGGAAATCCCACCAGATAGGCGGCGCGGCTGCCGCGCGTGCGCTCTTCCGCGCCCGCGTTCAACAGCATGATGACGAAGGTGAACAGCACCATGATGGCGCCGGAGTAGACGATGACCTGGGCGGCAGCGAGAAACTCCGCGCCCAGCAGCAGATACAGCACCGCGAGCGACGTCATCACCACGATCAGCGACAAAGCGCTGTTGATGGGGTGCCGCTGCAGGAGCAGGTTCAACGCTCCGCCGACACACAACAGACCGAAGATGATGAAGATGGCTAGATACATGGTTTAGCGGCGTGAGTTAGAGAAAGTCCATTCTACTTCAACGAAGGCCTAGCCACAGGCTTGTCCCGATGATGTTCGCGATGGCCAGGGGCAGCAAAAACTTCCAGCCGAAGCCCATCAACTGATCGTAACGAAAGCGCGGCGTGGTGCCGCGCACCCAGATATACAGCAGGATGAAGCAGAAGACCTTCAACACGAACCAGAAGACCGGCACCAGCGCGCGGAGGACGATGTTGTGCGGCGTACCCAGCAAGTGGCCGAAGGGACTCGACCAGCCACCCAGAAAGAGCAGCGTCGCAACGCACCCGACGGTGATCATGTTGGCGTACTCGGCCATGAAGAACATGGCGAACTTCATCGAGCTGTACTCGGTATGGTAGCCGCCGGTCAGCTCGCTCTCCGCCTCCACCAGGTCAAAGGGCGCGCGGTTGGTTTCCGCATAGGCGGAGATGAGATAGATGAAGAAGGCGATGATCTGAAAGCCGCCGAAGAGGTTCCAGGAGATCAGCCCGTGCGCGCTCTGGCTGCCCACGATATCGCGCAGACGCAGTGAGCCCGCGCGCATGACCACGCCTACCAGGGAGAGCCCCAGGGCGAGCTCGTAGCTGACCAGTTGCGCGCTGGCGCGAAGTGAGCCGAGCAGCGAATACTTGTTGTTCGACGACCAGCCCGAGAGCGCGATGCCGTAGACGCCGATGGAGGTGATGCCGAGGATGATCAGCAGGCCGATGTTGACGTCGGCGATCTCAAACATATCGACGCCGTGCCAGCGGATATTCACGCCAAAGGGAACGACGGCGATCGAGGTGAGTGCGCATACCAGCGCAATGACCGGAGCCGCGAGATAGAGCGGGCGATCGACGCTGATGGGCATCAGGTCTTCCTTCAGGAAGAGCTTGAGACCGTCTGCCAGCGGCTGCAGCAGGCCGAAGGGGCCGACGCGGCTGGGTCCCCAACGGTTCTGGATGCGTCCCACCACCTTTCGCTCCACCAGGACGGTATAGGCGACGGCGGTAAGTAGCACGACCAGCACCACCACGATCTTCAACAGCGACAGCAGGAAAAATATCAGCAGTGAGGTCACTGGTTTCTTTCACCTTCTTGCAAGTGTCACCTGCTCTTAATCCGCGGCCGTGCCCGTAGGAGCCGCGGCCTGTGAGCCAGGATACGAGTCCTCGTGCGATTCCATGACCTCATGCAGCTTGGCGCAGTAGCGGCCCAGCGTGCCGGAGGTGAAGAGCGTGTCGTTGGAAGGCCAGATCAGGGACGGCTCTCCCGGATCGCGGCGGTCGGCGGGAACATTCTCGATCCCGGTCAGCGTGGTTTGAACGTCGGAGCCTGAGAGCAGCGCGAGCCGGGAGACGTCGTAACCGGGAACCAGGCGCGCAATCTCATCCAGCATGGCGTAGGGGTCGAAGGGGCTGGTCTTGGGCTCGATCTCACGCGAGGCGAGCCAGACGGCGTGACGGTCGGCCTCGCCGGACTGCGCGCCGCGCGATTGGCCGCTGTCGGAGCGCAGTCCGCGGCCGAATGGAACCAGTTTGCGCGGATTCGCGCCCATGCGATCCGCGAGCCGCACCATGAGCTCGAAGTCGGTGCGTACACCGCCGACGTCGCCCGCCTTCTTGACCATCTGCTGGTCGCCGTAGGTGTTGGTCACGGTGCCGCCCTTCTCATAGAGATTGGCCACCGGCAAGACGACATCGGCAAGCTGCGCGGTTTCGGTGAGGAACATGTCCTGCACCACCAGAAAGGTGTTCTCGAGCGTGCGCGGATCGATACCATAGCGGGCGACCGGATTCGAGCCGACGATGTACATCGCCCCCATCTCACCGCGACCGGCCGCGTCGAACATCTGCACCAGGTCGAGTCCCGGCGTCTCCGGAACGCGTTCGTACTCTTCGGCAAAGGGATTGGGCTGGCCCACAGGACGATAGCCGGGAAGCAGGTGAGGCAGCAGGCCCATATCGGCGGCGCCGCGCGAGTTGACGTAGTCCCCGAGTGCTGCGAACCTGGCCTCGGGAAAGGTGAGGCCGAAGTCGACCAGCGCCTGGATCTCCGCGCCGCGCAGTTCGGACCCGAAGATGCACAGCAGATTCGGCTCGGCACGCAGGGCCACGCGGAACTCCGACGCGCCCTCCACTCCGGCGAGTTCCGGGGCATCGCCGCGCAGGAAGCCGAGGGCGTCCGCGTAGCTACCCGGCTGGATCCGGAGCGTGGCCTTGGCCTGGCGGCGCAGCTTGATCTCCGCATCGTTGACGATGAAGATCCGGGCCTGGTTATGCCGCACGTTTGTACGCAGATTCCAGGCGAGGGCGGGGTGCTGCTCGGTGGGGTCGTTGCCGATGAGCAGGATGGCGGGCGCGGTGGCCGCATCGTGCAGGGAAGCCGTGCGTGCGCCCCGGGCGGCAATCGCGCGGGCGAAGCTGGCGTAGTCGGCCGTGCGGTGGTGGTCGATGTTGTTGGTGCCGAGCACCGCCCGGGCGAACTTCTGCAGCAGGTAGTTCTCTTCGTTGGTGGTGCGGTTGGAACCGATGACACCGATGGCCTGGGAGCCGCGGCCCTCGCGCACCTCGCGCAACTTCTTTGCCGCGTGGTCGATGGCCTCTTCCCAGGTGGCGGTGGTGAACTCGCCATTCGACTGGCGGATGAGCGGCTTGGTCAAGCGGTCGGGATGGTTGGCGAAATCGAAGGCGTACCGGCCCTTGATGCACAGAAAGTCGCCGTTGATGCCGCTCTTGTCGCGATTGTCGCCGCGCACAATCTGCATGCCGTCATCGGCGCGGCGGACGCCGAGCGTGGTCTTGCAGCCATCGCCGCAATGGGTGCAGACGGTGGCGACGTGGTTCATCTCCCAGGGGCGCGTCTTGTAGCGATAGCTGCCGGAGGTGAGTGCGCCCACCGGGCAGGCATCGATACACATGCCGCACTCTTCGCAATCCAGATGGTCCTCGCGGTTGGGCGCGATCGTGCTGGTCACGCCGCGGTTCTGCACGCCCAGCGCCCACACGTCCATGCCCTCGCCGCACATGCGGATGCAGCGATAGCAGAGGATGCAGCGCGGGCGATCAAAGAAGACCACGGGCGACCACTGCTGTTCCTCCCGGTGCTGCTTGATCTCGACGTACTGCGACTCCGGCGCGCCGTAGCGGAAGGTCATGTCCTGCAACTCGCACTCGCCGCCGGCATCGCACACCGGGCAGTCGAGCGGGTGATTGCCCAGCAGCAGCTCAATCGTGGCCTTGCGCGCCTGCGCGATCTCCGGCGTCTCCGTCTGGACGATCATGCCTTCGGCTACGGGCGTGGTGCAGGCGGTTTGCAGTTTGGGCATCTTCTCAATGCGGACGATGCACATACGGCAGGCGGCCTGGAGCGAGAGTCCCGGGTAGTAGCAGAAGGCGGGAATTTCGAGCCCGGCGGCGCGGCAGGCCTCAATAAGCAAGGTGCCCGCGGGTGCGCTGAGCTTCTTGCCGTCGACAGTGAAACTCACATCAGCCATGGGCTGCGGCTCTTTCTGGGGTCCGTTTGGACTGGCTTCGCTTCAGCGGTGTGCTGCGCGCCAGGTTTTTCGCTTGGTGGAGGGCAGGCGTCATCATCTCGTACTCCATGGCCGATGCGGACGGCTTGGGTACGGCGCCCCCGCTGTTCCGCAGTTCTTCAACATAGACTTCGATACCCTGCTGGATGAGATTCCGCGTCTCAGCAAACGTTCTGCCGGCAACCCCGAGGGCGGGCAAGTCAGGCGCGTAAGCTCCATAACCATTGCTCGACTTTTCGAACACGACGAGATATCTCACCGCTCTCTGATCTCCGCTTGTTTCAGGATACTGCTCAGCGTACCTTTCGGCACGTCGGCATTCGATGTCCCGCGATGACGACAATGCCGCTCTTGATTGGGTGGTGGTAGACGCGATGACTTCCGGCAGTTCGCATGTGCATCCAGCCATCTCTGGGACAAGCTTCACGATCTCGCGATACGTCACGCTCCGACCAGCTCGCCCGCATGCTTATGCGCATATGGGCACGGCTTGCCATTGAGGTGGTCTTCAAACTCGTTGCGGAATTTCTTCACGAAGGCAATCGTCGGCATCGCGGCGGCGTCGCCCAGCGGACAGAAGGTGCGGCCCAGCATGTTCTCGGCGAGATAGCCGACGTTGTCGATGTCCTTAAGCACCCCGCCGCCGGAGTGGAAACGGGTGAGCGTCTTCTTCAGCCAGTCGGTACCTTCACGACAGGGAATGCACCACCCGCAGCTTTCGTGGGCATAGAACTTGATGGTGCGCAGCGCGAACTCGACCATGCAGGTCTGGTCATCGATGACCACGATGCCGGCCGAGCCGAGCATGGTACCCGCTTTGCCCATCTGGTCAAAGTCCATGCCAATATCGATCTCGTCGGCCTTGAGAACGGGGGTCGAGGACCCGCCCGGCACCACGGCCTTGAGCTGCCGCCCGTTCGCAATACCACCGGCCACTTCGTAGATCGCGCGCTTGAGGTTGTAACCCATCGGCAGCTCGTACACGCCCGGGCGCTCCACGTGCCCGCTGATGCTGAAGAGCCGGGTACCGCCGTTGCGCTCGGTGCCCAGCTTGGCGTAGGCGGCGCCACCCATATCCAGGGCATGCGGCACGCTCGCGATGGTCTCCGCGTTGTTGATCACCGTGGGTCCGCCGTAGAGCCCGACCACGGCAGGGAAGGGCGGCTTGATACGGGGGATGCCGCGCTTGCCTTCAAGGGACTCCATCAGCGCCGATTCTTCCCCCACCTCATAGGCGCCCGCGCCGGTTTGCGAGATGGCGTCGAACTCAAAGCCGAGGCCGCAGACGTTCTTGCCCAGAAAGCCGCGTTCGTAGGCCTGCGCGATGGCGCGCTCGGTGATCTCCAGTAGATAGCGATACTCGCCGCGCAGATAGATGAAGCCCATCTTTGCGCCGATGGCCAGCCCGGCGATGATGGTGCCCTCGATGATCGCATGCGGATCGTGCAGGAAGATCAGATGGTCCTTGCAGGTGCCGGGCTCGCTCTCATCGCCGTTCACCAGCACGTACTTGGGCCGGTTGCTCTGCTTGGGCACGAACGACCACTTGAGCCCGGTAGGGAAGCCCGCGCCACCCCGCCCGCGCAGGTTCGAAGCCTTCATCTCGCTAATGATCCACTCGGGCCCCTGCTCGAGGGCCTTGCGCAATGCGCTATAGCCACCCAGTTCGATGTATTTGTCGATGTCGGCCGCGCCCTGGCCGAAGCGCCGGGAGATGACCTTGACCTCTTCGGGATGGGAGACAAGTGTTGGCATAAGCTAGCTCCCTTCGCCCTTCTGGCGATAGCTTTCGAGCACCGCGTCCATCCTGGCCGGCGTCAGATCGTCGTGAAAGTCGTAGTTCACCTGCACGGCAGGGGCCCACGAGCAGGCGCCGATGCATTCCACCTCTTCGAGCGAGAAGAGGCCGTCCGGCGTCGTCTCCTTGTTGCCCACGCCGAGCCGTTCCTTGCAGTGCTCGAACAGCTCGTTGCCTCCACGCAACATGCAGGAGATGTTGGTGCATACCTGCACATGGAACCGGCCGTGGGGCTCGGTGTGGAGCAGCGAGTAGTAGCTGATGACGTTGCGCACGTCGAGCTCAGTGATGCCGATGCGTTGCGCGATCTCGGCGATCACCGCATCCGTTACCGCGCCAACCTCATCCTGTGCGTAAAGCAGCATGGGCACCAGCGCGGAACGGCGCACCGGATAGAGGGTGACCAGCTTGTCGAAGCGGGCCGCCAGCTCCGGGGAAAAAATGGTCGGCGAAAATACCGGTACTGTGCTCATCGCATGATCTCCCGCGCCAGCCGCTCTGCCACAATATCCATTTCCTCGCTGTGCGCTTCACCGTGCGCGGTCACCCGGCCATCGTCCCCCAGAAGGAAGCGCACCGGCGGGGCATCCTCGCGCTGCCAGCTTCCCGCGTTGCCACTGCGCGTGACCAGCAGTTGCCGCTCCGCCGCGCGCACCAGAACGCTGTCCGCGCTCACTTCCAGAATGGCTTGCCTCGGCCCGTTCAGTCCATGCGCCGAGGTGTAGGCGCGCAGCAGGGAGACGAAGGAGCTCCAGATCTCGCGTGCAACCGCATCTTCCGACGGCGCCGCAGTGCTCATCGATCGATCTCCCCCAGCACGATGTCAATCGATCCAATCACCGCGACCACATCGGCGAGCAGCCGGCCCGCGCACATGGCGTCAAGCGCCTGCAGCGTGGCGAACGATGGATTGCGCATGTGTACGCGGTATGGCTTGGCGGTGCCATCGCTGACCACGTAGTAGCCCATCTCGCCCCGCGGCGACTCGATCGCCTGGTAGACCTCGCCGGCCGGAACGGGGAAGCCTTCGGTGACGATCTTGAAGTGGTAGATGAGCGCCTCCATCTCCGTCTTCATCTTCTCGCGGTCGGGCAGAACGATCTTGGGCGCATCGGCCTTGAGCGGCCCGGTGGGCATACCGTCGAGCGCCTGCTGGCAGATCCTGATCGACTCCCGCATCTCATCCAGCCGCACGATATAGCGCGCCCACACATCGCCGCGCTGCGAGACCGGCACGTTGAACTGGAACTTCTCGTACCCTGAGTAGGGCATGTCCCGGCGCAGGTCCCAGTCCACGCCGCTGGCCCGCAGCGGGGGCCCGGTGACACCCAGCGCGATGCCATCGGCGGCCGACAGGTACCCGACGCCCTGGGTGCGGCTGATCCAGATGGGGTTGCCGCTGAGCAGGTTTTGATACTCCTCGATCTTCTCCGGCATTACCCGCAACAGACCCTGCACCCGCTCGTAAAAGTCCACCGGCGGCTCGAGAGCAACGCCGCCCACGCGGAAGTAGGAGGTCATCATGCGCTGGCCGGAGACATGCTCGAAGATCTTGAGCAGTTCTTCCCGTTCGCGGAAGCAGTAGAGGAAGACGGTCAGCGCGCCGATGTCCATCGCATGCGTGCCCAGCCACACCAGGTGGGATTGCAGCCGGGTGAGTTCATTGAGCAGCACACGCAGATACTGCGCCCGCTCCGGAACCTCCAACTGCAGCAGCTTTTCCACCGCCAGGCAGTAGCACAGGTTGTTGGTCATCGGGCACAGATAGTCGATCCGGTCGGTCAGCGGCACAACCTGCTGGTAGAACTTGGCCTCGCAGGTCTTCTCGATACCGGTATGCAGGAAGCCGATATCGGGCGCCACCCGCAACACCGTCTCGCCATCGATCTCCAGCACCAGGCGCAGCACGCCATGCGTGGACGGATGCTGCGGTCCCATGTTGAGGACCATGGTGCGATCGCCGGAACCCTCGGCAACGCGAGGTTCGAGGATGGGGTCGATGGTGAAGCTCGCCGCATCGGGCATGTTGCGATTGCTGGGCAGGGTCGGCGGCATCAGCGGTAGCCCTCCACGGGATAGTCCTTGCGCAACGGATGGCCCTCCCACTCGTCGGGCATCATGATGCGGCGCATATTAGGATGCCCGCCGAAGCGAATGCCGAAGAGGTCGAAGACCTCCCGCTCGTAGAAGTTTGCCGAGGGCCAGACGGGCGTGATGCTGGCGATCTCCTGATCGGCGCTGTCGACCATGGCTGCGAGGCGGATGCGCGCCTTCAGCCCGAGGGAAAGGATGTGATAGGTCACCTGGAAGCGCGGCTCCAGCGGCTGGTAGTCCACGCAGGTCACGTCTTCGAGGAAGTTGTATCCGGCGCCCTGCACCAGCGCCGCTGCCTCGCGGATCACCATCCGGTCGATCACCAGGGTCAACTCATCACGATCGAACTTGGCATTGACGATGGCGCCGGCGAGCCCGGTTTCGAGCGCCTGGATGGCAGGGTTCGAGGCGTGCGCCTGGAGGACGGCGTCTTTGTCGTAGAGCGACATATCGAGCATGGCTAGCGGCCGCTCGATTCCAGACTACTGTTTTGCGGGGTTCTCTTATGGGCGGCGCTTGTTTCCGCGGCCCAGTCCAGCACGCCCTTGTTCACGATGTAGAAGAAGCCCACAAACACGAAGCCGAGATAGACCAGCATCTCCCAAAAGCCGAACAGGCGCGAGCCGGTGATGGCCGGTAGCTGCCGATAAATGACCGCCCACGGCAGCATAAACACGACTTCGACGTCAAACAGAATAAAGAGCATCGCCACCATGTAGAAGCGGACCGAGAAGCGCCCCCGGGCATCGCCCTCGGCCACGATGCCGCATTCATAGGTGGCCAACTTGGCGCTGGTGCGGCGGTGCCTGCCGATGAAGAACGAGCCGGTGACCATGGCCGCGCCCATGCCGAGCACGATAAGAATGTGGATGAGCAGCGGGAGGTAGTTCCAGAAGTAGTTTGGAGTGTGCATCGCGTCCTGAAGACCGACCGTACTCAACCGCGCGGCGTCTCCCCTGAGACTAAGTTTTCACTGCAGGCGCGTCAAGCGAGGCCGCGCATCGGCGGTGACATGCTCAAATTTGAGAGGCTCCGCGGACTGATCTGCCGCGGCTGCGAGGGGGGCGTCGAACAATCGCCGCCAGAAGCGCCACTTTAGCAGGAGATGAGTACGGATGCGGCGTGCTGGAACCGAATCGGACCCGGCTGACCCGAAATGGGAAAGGGCGAACAAAAAGCGGAAATAAATTGCCAAAGGGTGCCTGGGCTCAGCGATAGTGAACGCAGACGTCGCTTCACTCTTGCACGCTTTGCTTGCACTACTCATCTGCTGTCTGCACCCGCTGTTTTCACTTGTTGTGTCGAGACGAGGATCATGGCCACTTCTCCACTGCTCTCCCCTATCCACGCTCCGCAGGCCCGCGCGTCTGCTCCGATTGCTACGCCTCCCGCTCCGGCTGCTCCGGCGCCCGCTTCTTCGAACCAGACATCTACAGTCGCTGAAACGGCTCCAGCGGTCGCCGTTTCGCCCTCCGTTCACTTCGCGCCACCACCCGATGTTTCCGCATCGGCTGGCCTGAGCAGCCGAGCAGCGCGGCGGCAGATCTCACCGATCAGCGGCATGGCGCTCGAGGCGCTGGGACATGCCATTGAGTATCTGGCGGACGAGTATGCGCTGCATGCAGGCCGTCTCGCCGCAATCCACGCGCACGATCCGCAGGTCGAGGCCATCCAGATCCTGATGGCTGCTAA
Source organism: uncultured Acidobacteriaceae bacterium (assembly GCA_963830635.1). Classification (GTDB taxonomy): domain Bacteria; phylum Acidobacteriota; class Terriglobia; order Terriglobales; family Acidobacteriaceae; genus CAWHMN01. The sequence continues at coordinate 518,248 of CAWHMN010000001.1, forward strand.
CCGGCAGGTGTACTCCGACTGTCCGCTCGCGCCAAGCCTGACGGTACGCTGCAAGCGCGTATTCGCCCGCCTGTGGGGTTGATGAACGGGTGGCCGGCTCAGGTGAATACCCGGGCTGTTAGTCTGCCGATATGCAGGTGATTATCAACGGTCAAGACCGGGTGTTGACGGAGCTGGTTGCAGGCGCGAACGTGCAGGATTTGATCGGAGCGCTCGCGCTCAAGGGAGATCGGATCGCGATAGAGCAGAACGGGGCCATTGTCCGCCGTCCGGAGTGGAGTCTGACCCAGGTCGCGGAGGGCGATCGCTTCGAGATCGTGCACTTCGTCGGCGGCGGCGCCGAGGCGAACTCGCCGCCCGAGCGGGCTGCCCGGCTCACCGGTCTCGCGGGAGGCGCATCTGTCTAGCAGAAGAACGCGCCCCGGCCAGCCGGCTCGCTCAGGAAGCGCCGCGAGCTCTCCCGCGAATTCTCTCCTGCTACCAATCGGGACCTACGGCAGGACATACGCGGCCGGGGTGCGCCGCGTTGCCTTCCTGTGCCTGCTCGCGCTTCTCTCCGCCTGCGCGCTGCCTCTCGCCGGTCAGATCCCCAGCAAGCCGATCGATCCGCTGCGGCCGACCTTCGTCGTTCCGGACCTGAAGCCGGGCCAGCCGATGCGCATTCTGGTCTACGGCGACATGCGCTTCACCAATCCCACCAACACCACGGACACCTCGCCGCGCGCGCGAAAGTGGCTGGCACAAAAGGTGGCGGAGGAGCATCCTGACGCCGTCTTCATGACGGGAGACGTGCCGTTCATGGGCAGTCACCCGCAGGACTGGGCGGTATTTCGGAAGGAGGCCCGGTCCTGGTGGACGGACAAGCTGCGCGTCTATCCGACCATCGGCAACCATGAGCTGATACCACACGCCACCACCGGGTTGAAGAACTACTACGCGAATTTCCCGCAGGTGCAGGGGCATCCGTTCTATTCCGTGCTGTTGGGCAACGTGTTCCTGATCAACCTGGATTCGTCACAGCCCATGTGGCCAAGCGGCGCGCAGGCGGACTGGATCCGCGGACAACTGGACCACATTCCGCCCACCGCGGACTTCGTCTTCATCATGCTGCACATACCGCTGATCGCGGATGTGCAGAGCGAGTTCATCGCCAACATCCCCAGCCCCGGCGCGGTGGTCTTCCGGCGTTATCTGGAGGCGCGCGCGGCGGCGGCGCGGCAGAAGTTCATCGTGGTCAATGGACACATCCACAACTATGAGCGCTTCGAGATGAACGGCGTCGCCCATATCATTACCGGCGGCGGCGGCGCGGCGCCATATCCGGTGCTGCTGCGCGGTCCGGACGACAAGTATCGCGACACGGCCTTTCCAGTCTTCAACTATGTGATCTTTTCGATCGATGGGAAACATGCGGACGGGAAAATGTACAAGATCGCCGATCCGGAGGCGGAGCAATACCAGGTTGAGGTGAAGGACACCTTCAGCGAAGACGCGCATTAAGGACAAACTGCGGGATGGTCTTTCTGCCGCCGTTGTTGACAGGAACAAAGTAAGTGACGCGGACCGCCTGATTCCAGCGGTAAGCTGAGGGTCTGGCGATCGCGGCAAGTCCATGTGCAGGAGACGTGATGAGCGAACCCGGATTTGATCAGACAAGCTGGCCGGACCTTCGGTGGAGTGAGTGGGAGCAGACCGCCGCCACATTGCACATGTGGACGCAGATCGTCGGCAAGACGCGCCTGGCGCTCGCTCCGTTGCAGGCCCAGTGGTGGAATACAACGCTCTATGTGACCGCGCGCGGGCTCGCCACCTCCGCCATGCCGTACCAGGGGGAGTTGCTGGAGATCGAGTTCGATTTCGTGAGCCACGATCTCAGGTTTCGTCTCAGCACCGGGGCGATGCTGTCCGTACCGCTGCGCTCGCAATCCGTAGCCGCCTTTTACCAGGAGTTTCAAGGCTGCCTCTCCGCTCTGGGTGTTTCGGTGCACATCCATCCCGTGCCGGTCGAGATCGCCAACCCGATTCCATTCGCCGAAGACACCCAGCACGCCACCTATGACGCGGAGTTTGCGCATCGCTTCTGGCGCGTCCTGGCGCACGTAGAGGAGCTGTTTCAGCGTTTTTCATCGCGCTTCGTGGGAAAGGTCAGCCCGGCGCATTTCTTCTGGGGAAGCTTCGATCTGGCGGTCACCCGCTTCTCCGGCCGGCCGGCGCCCCCGCGCAAGGATGCCGACGCCATCACGCGGGAAGCGTACTCGCAGGAGGTGATCAGCGCGGGATTCTGGCCGGGGAACGGCGGATTCGGCAGCGCTGCCTTCTACTGCTATGCGGCGCCATCCCCCGCGGGGCTGGATTCGCAGCGGGTTCGGCCGGCGGCGGCCATCTACAACACGCAGTTAGGCGAGTTCATTCTGAAGTACGACGATCTGCGGGCGGAAGCTGCTCCGGACGAAGCGCTCATGGCGTTCCTGCAGAGTTCTTACGAAGCTGCCGCGAATCTCGCCAAGTGGGACCGCGCGTTACTGGAACGTCACTGATGTTGTGACGAACGCAATTCTCTCTCCGCGCCTGTTCCGCACGATGGGCCCTTCTAGCGACGAGGGCCACTCCTGCGTGCCAGCACCAGTGTGCCGATGAATATTCCGACGGCCGGGATGGCGAGCACAGGGATGGCCCGCCGCAGGCCTGCGCGGACCTGGGGCGCGCTGCCGGCGGTCGTGTCGCGGCAGGCGCTGCAGCCCTGCGCGAACGCGTGGGGGTTGCAGGCTATCGGGCTAAGCATGGCGAGCAGCAGGGGAGCGAGTCTCAACCACAACTTCCAGTGATTAGCTTCTAGCTTCCAGCTCAACCAACGATCAGCACGTTGTCGAATGGCGCCCTCCTCGGTCGGTCATTCTGGACGCTGTGTTAGCGGGAGCCTATGAATCCTGCGTCGCTACGCTCATAGATGACGCGCGGCTCTCGCTGGAAGCTGGCAGCTAGTGGCTAGAAGCTGAAGCAGTCCTCACTGGCAGAAGACCAGCAGCGCAAAAAGAAAGACCCAGAACACGCCCATGGAGTGCCAATACCAGGCGGTGCAGTCAACAATGATCTGCCGCAATTCCACCCGCTTGAGCATGAACAGGCCGGCCAGGGCGGTAAACAGGGCGAGCACCCCCAGCAGCAAGTGCACGGCATGCGCGCCGGTGATGAGATAGAAGAAGTGGCTGCTCGGATTGGATACGAAGAAGACGCCCTGATCGGCTAGCTGGTTCCACGCGATCCACTGACCGGCGAGGAAGGCCAGTCCCAGAACCGACGTAGCGATAAGCCATGGCGCCGCGCGCTTGACCATGGGACGGCCGATGCCGAGCCACTCGTCCATGACATCGACTTCGCGGAAGAGCTGCCGCCGCGCCGCCTCCATGCTGAGGCTGCTGATGACAAGAATGGCGGTATTGACGAAAAGAATGGGCGGGATGGCCAGCGGATGCCAATCGATGATGTAGTTGCTGCGTCCGTCGAAATGACCGGAGGTCTGGCGCACGAAGAAGGCGCTGACCAGCGCGATGAAGAACATGAGGTCGCCCGCCAGCGCGAAGAGGATGCCCAGGCGGTAGCGGCCCAGCAGCTCTCGCGGACCCCGCCGTCCGGGCCTGCGGTTCTCCCAATTCTCGTCGCCGCCGCCGCCGCCGGTCGGTCTGCGGTCAACGGGTGGGCGTCCGCCAAATCCTGGATTCTTGCGCTCTGTCTCGAGTGGCGTTCGAGTGAAGGTCGCGGGCATCGCCGTCTCCGTCCCAACAGCTTACTCCTGTTGGTGGATCGCTTTCCGCTGAGAAATAAAATCAGTTCCGTCCTCACCAAACCCATAGTCATACGGGCCGCGGCTGACCGTACCGCCGGAGGGCAAGGGGTCCCATTCGAGGGTAGTGGCGCGCCACGGATTCTCCCCGGCGCGGCGTCCCCGGTAACGGCTCCAGATCAAATTCGCCAGAAATACCAACTGCGCCACGGCCAAGAGCAACGCGGCGTAGGTAATACCGCGCTCGGCGGGCATCAATCCGGTGAGCGCGGAGGTGGAACCGGTCACCTCGGCATAATGACGCGGGCGCCCCGCGAGGCCCTCCAGATGCATAGGGAAAAAGGTGCCATAGGCGGCGACGAAGCTGAGCCAGAAGTGGAGCTTGCCCAGCCCCTCATTCAGTAGACGACCGGTCATGAGCGGGAACCAGTAGTAGACGCCGGCAAAGATGGAGAACATCCCGGCCATCCCCATGATGAGGTGGAAGTGGGCGACAACGAAGAAGGTGTTGTGGAGGTAAGCGTCGAGCGCAGGGAGAGCAAGGATCGGCCCGGTGACCCCGCCGGCGATAAAGAACGAGACGAAGCCCAGGGCAAAGAGCATGGGAGTGCGGAGCTCAAGGCCGCCTCCCCAGATCGTCGCCAGCCAACTGAAGACCTTGGCCGTGCTGGGCACGGCGATGGCCATGGTGGTAAGCGCGAAGGCGGTGCCGGCATAGGGATTCATGCCGCTGACGAACATGTGATGGCCCCAGACGACGAAGCCAAGCAGACCGATGAGCACGGTGGTTGAAGCCATCATGCGATAGCCCACAATGGTGCGACGGCTGAAGTTGGCAAGGAGGCCGGACACCAGGCCCATGCCGGGCAGGATGGCGATGTAGACCTCCGGGTGGCCGAAGAACCAGAACAGGTGCAGCCATAGCAGGGGGGAGCCGTTGCCGCGGCGGATCAATTGCCCGCTCACCAGGTCGCCCATGGGTAGAAAGAAGCTGGTGCCGAGATGACGGTCGCAGAAGAGCAGCACCAGCGCCGCGAAGAGCACGCCAAAGGCCAGCAGGATGAGCAGCGCGGAGACGAACCACGACCACACGGTCAGCGGCAGGCGCTCCGGGATCATGCCCTGGGCACGTTCCCCCAGGACGGTGGCGAGCAGGTTGACCGCACCCAGCCACGCAGCGATGCAGAAGATGCCTAGGCTCAGCAGCCACAGGTCGAGTCCGAGACCCTGTCCGGGACCGGCCGCAGGCACGGCGCTCAACGGAGGATAGCTGGTCCAGCCGGAGATGGGCGCGCCCTCCGGGACAACGAAGGCCGAGAGCAGCACCAGCAGCGCGGCGCACATCATCCAGAAGGCCAGCGCGTTCAGCCAGGGCAGCGCCATGCGGCGGGCGCCGATCTGCTCCGGCAACACCAGACTGGCGAAGCCATAGAGGGGTGCGATGGTGAGCACAAAGAAGACCATCAGCGTGCCGTGGATGGTGACCAGCGCCATGTACTCTTCCGGGCGCAGCGGGCCATGAAAGGGCAGGCTGACCGCCGGCCAGGCCAGATGCACGCGCATCAGCAGCGAGAGCAGAGTGCCGACGGCGACCGCGGCCAGCGAGAGCAGCAGATAGGCGATGCCAAGCGGGCGGTGTTCGGCGGCGAGCAATCCGCGGAGCAGGGCAGGCCGGCCAAGGACGTCTGCAGGCGTGCGCGCGCTCACTGGGCAACCTCAGCCTTCTGCTTTGCGGCCGTGCGGGACTGAAGCCACGCGGCATATTCCTGGCCGGAGACAACGCGGAGCCGCGCCTGCATGCGGGCGTGCCCGGAGCCGCACACCTGGCTGCAGAGGATGGCATAGGTGCCCTCCGCTATAGGAGTGAAGTGGACATGGAGCAGGAGTCCGGGAACAGCGTTCTGTTTGAGGCGCATGGCTGGAACGAAGAAGCCATGGATGACGTCGAACGACCGCAGTTGCAGATCGACCTCTCGACCGGCGGGGAGGATCAGTTCGCTGGCCACCAGATCGTCGCGGCTGTGCTCGTCGGCCGGATCCAGGCCGAGTGGCTGGCCGAGCGCGGCGTTTACTAAGTGTGGCTTAATACCACCAAATGTGGCATCTGGACCAGGATAATGAAAGTACCACTGGAACTGCGTGCCGACCACTTCCACATGTAGCGCTTCGGGCGCGGGTCCTTCGAAGCGTTGCTGCGCCCAGAGATGCTCGGCAGTGATCGCCATTCCCACGTAAACGATGCAGAGCAGACCGAGCGGTACGAGTTCGGCCATCCACGCGGAGGGTACGTTCGAGCCTTGCGGGCGGCCACGGCGGCGGAGTAGAGCGATCACCACCAGCAGGTGCGCGAGCAGGAAGCAGGCGAGCATCAGGGCAATGTCCCAGTGCATGAGCCGGTCTACCGCGACGCCATGCAAGGCGGCGTTCGAGGGCATCCACCATGACGAGCGGCTGGGCATCCCTCAGCTCCCGGCAACTTCGCGCCGGACGGCGGTGCGCAGGACGGGAGTTGCACGCGTGAAAGCGACGCTCATGGCTTCGAGTGTACGGCGGCCTGCTGCTGGCGCACCATATCGACGAAGTACCGATGAACGCGGCGATCGGACGAGAGTTCGGGATGGAAGGTGGCGGCAAGAAGATCGCCCTGCCTAACCAGTACCGGGAAGCCTTCGCGTTCGGCGAGCACCTGGACGCCGGCGCCGGTCTTCACAATGCGCGGCGCGCGGATATAGACCATCTCCAGTGGCACGTCGCCGAGCGCGGTGCCGGCGGTCTCGATGGAGCTGTCCACCTGACGACCGTAGGCATTGCGTTCGACGGTTGCGTTGAGAGCGCCGAGGCTCGCCTGCGCCGGGTGCAGCACTTCCGTCGCCAGCAGAATGCATCCGGCACAGGTGCCGAAGGAGGGCTTCCGGGCGATGAATTCTTTCAGTGCGTCGAGAAAGCCGTCCCGCTCCAAAAACTTAAGAAAGGTGGAGGATTCGCCGCCCGGAATAATGAGACCGTCGATATCCGAGAGTTCCTCCGGCCTGCGGATCAGCACCGGCTCTGCGCCGCATTCGCGGAGGGCCGCGGCGTGTGCGGCGAAATCACCCTGAAGCGCAAGCACGCCGATGCGCGGCTTCGATTCTTCCTCGGTCTCTGGCATGCTCTAACGCGCGGCCGGCCAGCCGCTCTCCCGTTTGATCAGTGTAGCCGGTGAGAGAGTTGGCAGGGTTATCCGGGAGAAGAGCGCGACCGATGACGTGGTTCGCTACTTCCCCCCGCTGCTCCCGTTGTGCGTGGCACTGCCGTCGCCCTTCAGGTAGCGATCAAACCAGGCGAGGGAGCGCGTCAACTCGTCCACCTGGTGCTCGCGCTTGATGAAGCCGTGGCCCTCTTCCGGGTAGTAGACGGCGTCTACGGTGCGGCCTTCGGTTTTGAGGATGCTGACGACCTGCTCCGCTTCTTCCCTGGGTACGCGGATGTCCTTGTCGCCTTGCAGCACGAGCAGCGGCGCGGTCTCATTGCGGATGTACTTGAGCGGCGAGGCTGCCTCGTACACCGCCTTGTCCTTCACCGGATCGCCGAGCAGCGTCTTCTCATACTCCTGGAGGTAGGGATCTGAGTGCTGCAGCATGGTGAACCAGTCGAGGATGCCGTACTCGTCGACGGCTGCCGCCCACATCCTGGGTTCGCGGCCAATCGCCATCAGCGTCATGAAGCCGCCGTAGGAGCCACCCCAGATGCCGACCTTCTTGGTGTCGACATAACCAGTCGCCTTGAGGAAGTCGACCCCGGCCAACTCGTCCTTGAGATCTCCTCCACCCAGATCCTGATAATTGGCCTTCTGGAATTCCATGCCGTAGCCGGTGGACCCGCGCACATTGGGCGCGATGACCACATAGCCGCGCGATACCAGCATCAGGGCGCGCGCATTGAAACTGTCCAGCACCTGTCCGGTAGGACCCCCGTGGGGCATGACGACCGCCGGAGCCGTGCCGTCGCGCTTGAGATTGAACGGTATCCAGAGGAAGGCTGAAATCATGCGGCCGTCGAAGCTCTTGTACGTGACAAGTTGCGAAGAGGGTACGACAGCCGCGGCCAGGCCGGGAGTCTCGTTATGCGTCACCTGGTTGATACCGCCGCTCGAAGTAAGCAGATACAAGTTCGGCGCATGGGTGGAGTCCTGGTGCGAGAAGAGGAAGCTGCCATCGGCGCGGAAGGAAGTCGGGCTGGCTCCGTCCACGTTCAGGCCGGGCGGCAGACCACGATCGCTCTCTTTGAGCGTCGCCTCATTCACGAACTGAATCGTTGCGCGGCCATCCGCGTTGAGGATGTACGTGAATGTATCGCCGGAGCGGGAGAACTCGCCGGCAGCGGCTTCCCACTGCGTATCCGTGACCCAGCGCCGCTGTTTGGTTGCAACATCGAGCAGTGCGACATTACCGAAACCGCCTTTGGCGTTGGAGGTGATGAGGAGGGTCTTGCCATCGGGCGAGACGTCGCTCGCAGCGACCAGCTCGTTTCCGGAGTGCGCGGTCAGCTTTTCAGCCGCGCCCGTCTTCGCATCCACACGATAGATATCGGAATCCTCCAGACCAACGGAGCGGTTCGCGTAGATCCATTTGCCATCCGGGCTCCATACGGCCGCACTCCAACTGGCCTTGGGCTCGGCTTCATGCGTGAGCAGATGGATTGCGCCGGTGGCCCACTCCATGACGGCCAAATTGGTCGATGGCGCTGTCTTCTCTTTGCTGCTGAAGCTGAGCCATTTACTGTCCGGTGAGGGCAGGGGATTGGTCTCCGTCGTCTGGTCCGTATGCGTGAGGTTCCTGGGCGAGCCGCCTGCAATGGGCACCGCGTAGATGTCGTAGAGTTCATCACCGCCACGGTCCTGGGTATAGATGATTTCAGCGCCATCCTTGGTGAAAACAGGTTCGGCCTGGCGATCGTCCGACTTCAGCAGTTGCCGGGCAGCGGTGCCGTCGGCGTTCATGATCCACAGATTGACGCGGCCTGAGGCGTTGCTGATGTAGCCGATCTGCTTGCCATCGGGCGACCAGGTTGCTCCGCTGAGTCGAACCGTCTCGAGGACGTCCATCACCTTCAACGGACCGCTTGCTGCTTGCGTGACGGAGTTGATGCTCGTGGGATTCGTCACGGTGCGGTCCGCCGGACCGGAGGCAAATGCCGCGGTAGAAAGGAGCAACACCAAAGCAGGACCCGCGCTCAGACGTGGCATGGGGAGCTCCGGACAACATAGATAGCGATCGCCCGTAAGGCTAGCACAGCCATCGTGCGCCGACGCGAGGGGGTGTGGCGACTGACCTGTGGGGTTCTGGGCGATGAAGCATCGGCCATGCACCGATGCTTCTCTATGTCGATGGAAAGGGCCCACCCCTCGACTACCCACCCCAACACGCAAAGACCGCGTACCGGGCACCCCGGACGCTCAGGATGGAACACCCGATGGCAGCAAGCAAGGCGCCGGAGGCGCGTCCGCGCGTCCGGCTACGACCTACCAGCCGCGGGTTTGGAGGAGAGCGTTCTGGTCAAGGGCGGCGACGGCCAGGCCCTTCATGGCGCCGGTGCACTCTTCGCTGGTCTCGGCCAGGACCTTGGGATCATCGAAGTGCGTGGTGGCGCGGACGATCGCGCGGGCCCGGATCTCCGCCTCAGCCGGTTCGGCAAAGGTGTAGGAGTCCTGCATAAAGATGCCCGAGCCGACAAAGACTGCCTCCGCGCCAAGCTGGCGAACCAGCGCGGCATCTGCCGGTGTGGCAATGCCTCCGGCCGAGAAGTTGGGCACGGGAAGCTTGCCGCTCTTTGCGACCATGCGGATGAGTTCATAAGGCGCCTGGAAGTTCTTGGCGGCAGCGTAGAGCTCTTCCTCGCCCAGCACGGTGAGCGACCGCATGTCCTTCACGATCTGCCGCATGTGCTTGACCGCATGCACCACGTCGCCGGTGCCGGCCTCGCCCTTGGTGCGGATCATGGCAGCGCCCTCGGCGATGCGGCGCAGCGCCTCACCCAGATCGCGCGCGCCGCAGACAAAGGGTGTCTTGAAGGCGTGCTTGTCCACATGGTGGACTTCGTCGGCGGGGGTAAGCACTTCGGACTCGTCGATGAAATCGACGCCAAGTTCCTGCAGCACCTGCGCCTCGGCGAAGTGGCCGATGCGGCACTTGGCCATTACCGGGATGGACACGGTGGCCATGATCTCCTTGATCTTGAGCGGTGAGGCCATGCGGGCTACGCCACCCTCGGCGCGGATCTGCGCGGGAACACGTTCGAGCGCCATCACGGCGACGGCCCCGGCGCGCTCGGCAATCTCGGCCTGCCGGGCATCGGTGACGTCCATGATGACGCCGCCCTTGAGCATCTCCGCCAGGCCGACCTTCAGGCGCAGGCTCTCCGCACCCTGATGCATGTTGCCGTTGCTGCCGTTCACCTTTATCTCCGCCATAATGCCTCCACCGCCGGCACGAGCGTGGCTCGCTCACACACTGCGCCCGCAACCCTCAAGTTTATCAGTTTTCAGAAGGGTCGCTGACGCAGACGGCGAAGTGGTCTGGCTATGCGATGAGGAGTGTAGATCAAGTGGTCTCGTCGCGCTTTGCGGTGGTCTAGTCGAGTACGGCGAACACCGCGCTTGAGGGCAGCGTAATGGGCGAGCTGGGCAGTGAAAACTCCTCGACATCAATGGCACCATACATAAAGCGCGGCACGCGGTACCTGTTCATCGGGCTTTGATTTGGGCGCCCAGCAACTTCTCCCGCTTGACCTCGATAAAAAGGCCGCGGCCGGTTGCGAGCAGATGGCCTGCGTCATCCCGGAGTTCGGCGGTGCAGCGATGTTTGCGGCCTTCCTCGGTGGCGGAGCGGCCCTCGAGCAGCAACTCCACTTCGAGCGGGACGGGACGGAGGTAATCAATTTCCATGTGCCGGGTCATGGCGTAGATGCCGCGATGGCGATTGGCCTTGCTCATGGCTTCGTCGAGCAGGGTAGCGATGATGCCTCCGTGAGCGTAGCCCGGCGGTCCTTCGAAGCGCCTCTCCAAGGTGAAGGGGCAGAGGACCAGGCCGTCTTCGTCTACATAGAACCTGAGCCCGAGGCCGGACTCGTTCGCATCGCCGCAACCGAAGCATCCGTTCTGCGTACCATGAGCGAGGGGCGCGAGGCGCTTGGGCTGAAGTCTCATGCCGGCGCGCCTTCGCGGGCAAGCAACAGCTCGGCCATGCCCGCTTGCTCATGCGAGTGGAGCGCGCGCAGACCGGGAAAGCTGGCCCTGAGCTCGCCCGGGCGAAGGTAGTACTCCGGGTGATGGCTGCCGGAGTGAAAGCGTGGATGTTCTTCGGTTCGGGTCTTGATAAACAGCATGCCGCCCGGCGCCAGTGCCGCCGGCAACAGAGGAAAGAGCGTACGGTCAAGATAGTAAAGCATCAGAATGAGATCGTACTGCGTGGCTGGCTGATCCGCATCTCGCTGGCATGCTGAAGTGAGAGCTTCGGCCGCCGATGCCCGGCATATCGTCAACCTCAGACCCTCGCGGCGCGCGTTCGCTCCCGCGAGATGCGCCGCCTCATCGCTCAACTCATTCAACGTGACTTGCCATCCCTCCCGCGCGAGAAAGAGCGCGTTACGGCCAACGCCGCCGGCGAGATCCAGGGCGTGTCTCGAACTGCGCTGCACGACGCATGGAGCGATGAAGCGCTGGTAGGCGGCGACGAACGACTCATCGGGCGCGAGCGAGGTGTGCGATCCTTCGACGTAGATCCGGTTCCAGCGCTCACGGTCCTGCTCGCAAGCTTGTCCGGCATTTCGAGTTTCGGGTGGCTCCGGCCGTCGTTGCATACGCTCCTTTTCGATATCCAAGAGCAGATCCCTTCATCCCGCCCATCTCGCTTCGCGAGATGGCAGGAAGGAACAATCCCCCTGCGTTATACTCGCTCCATCATGGCTGCGGAGAAGCACTTCTATTTAGAGACCTTCGGCTGCCAGATGAATGTGCATGACTCGGAGAAGGTCATCGGCACCCTCGAGCAGCAGGGCTACAGTCAGGTGCAGACGGAAGAAGAGGCCGACCTGATTCTCTACAATACCTGCTCCATTCGCGACAAGGCGGAGCAGAAGGTCTTCAACCGGCTGAATGATTACAAGAAGCTGCACAAGCAGGGCAAGCGGTTCGGTGTGCTGGGCTGCGTCGCACAGCAGGAGGGTGAGCGCATCTTCGAGCGCGCTCCCTACGTCTCGCTGGTCTCCGGTTCCGCCTCCTATCGCAAGCTGCCGGAGATGCTGGTGCGCCTGGAGGCGGGTGAAGGACACATTACCGGCCTGGACGACCGCACGACGGATCAGACCTTCGAGACAGAATTCACGGCGCGCACCAATCGGCATCGCGGGTACATCACCATCATCGAAGGCTGCGACAAATTCTGTGCCTATTGCGTGGTGCCGTATACGCGCGGCAAGGAGCGCAGCCGGACCGGCACCTCGGTACTGGCCGAGGCAGCGCGCATGGCTGCGCAGGGATACACCGAGATCCAGTTGCTGGGCCAGAACGTCAACTCCTACCGCGATCCGGAAGGCAAGCTGAGCTTCGCCGAGTTGCTTGCGGCGGTAGGTCAGGTGCCGGGCATCCGCCGCGTGCGTTTTACTACATCGCACCCGCGTGACTTCACTCCGGACATCGTTGCGGCGATCGACCGCGTGCCGGCGCTGTGCAACCACGTTCACCTGCCGGTGCAGAGCGGATCCTCTGCTGTGCTCGACGCAATGGCGCGGGAGTACACCCGCGAGCAGTACCTGGAGCGCATTGCCTGGATCAAGCGCGCGCAGCGCGACATCAGCATGACCACGGACATCATTGTGGGCTTTCCCGGCGAGACGGAGCGGGACTTCCACGAGACATTGTCGCTGCTCGAAGAAGTGCAGTATGACGCGGTCTTCGCCTTCAAGTACTCGCCGCGTCCCAATACCCCCGCGATCTCCAGGGCGGATGCCGTTCCCGAGGAAGAGAAAGGGCATCGCCTGCAAGTGCTGCTTGATCGCCAGCGCGAACTGCAAAAACGTAACTACAGCAAGCAGATAGGAAATATTGTTGAAGCTGCGGTAGAAGGGCACAATGCGCAGCGGGGCCAGGTAATCGGCCGCACCACTCAGAACATTACCCTGAACTTCACGCCCAGCGGGCCGATTCTGCCTGCGCCGGGCAGCTATGTACCGGTTGAAGTCACGCACAGCTTTCCCAACAGTCTGGCGGGACGGGCAGTCTAACATCGAGAGCGGCAAGCTCGCCGACTGCGCGTCTAAGCATAAGAAGAAGGGCGGAAACGGAGGAACGCGATGGATGTCGAGATGAAGATCCGGGGACTGGTGATGGATCCGAGCACCAGCATGCCGATCGTGATCCTCAAAGACACGCAGAGCGATACGGTACTGCCCATCTGGGTGGGGCTATACGAGGCTAATGCTATCGCGATCGAGATCGAGAAGACCGCCACGCCCCGGCCGATGACCCACGATCTGCTGCGCAACCTGGTGCAGGGGTTGAACGGGTCGGTCGACCGCGTGGTGGTGACGGAGTTGCGCAACGACACCTTCTACGCGGTGGTGTGGATGCGCCAGGGAGAGGATCTGGTCACCATCGATGCGCGCCCCTCGGATGCGATTGCGCTGGCACTGCGCTGCGACTGCCCGATCTTTGTCAGCGAAGAGGTGCTACGGATCGCCAAGCTCGCGCCCAGCGCCACCGACACCTCGCCGGAGGAACTGCGCCGCTGGCTCGAAGGCCTGAACGACGAAGACCTGGGCCGCTACAAGATGTAGGGACAGGTACCAGGGATCAGCAGTCAGGGATCAGCAGTCAGGGATCAGCAGTCAGGGGATCAGCAGTCAGGGGATCAGCAGTCAGGGGATCAGCAGTCAGGGATCAGTAGTCTCGAACCGACCTCGGCACCAACATTGTCATCCTGAGCAGACTTCCTTGACCTTCAGCTCACGGGAACACCGTCGAAGGACCTGCTGCTGCTCTTCCATCTAAGACCAGGCTAAAACCTGCAGGCTGCTTTCTCTGACCTTCGGTCTCTGCCCCTGAACCCCAGGGCCCCCTGCTGTACTCTAGGCTCTACTCCTCCACTATGAGCCTCGGCCGCATCACCAAACTATTTGCAGCGCAGAACGCGGGGATGGGCGTGTCGCTCCTCACGCAACTGGTGCTGCCGCCAGTCTTCCTGCACAGCTATGGAGTGAAGCTCTATGGCGAGTGGCTGGCCTTGAGCGCGGCCATCGGGTACCTCTCCACCCTCAACTACGGCTTGCAGACCTACACCAACATGCAGATGACCATCCACTACAGCCGTGGTGAGGTGGAACAGTGCAATCAGGTGCAGTCTGCCGGCCTGCGCATCCTGTTGACCATCTTCGCCAGCACGGCGGTGCTTTTGCTGGTGGTCTTCGCGCTTCCGTTGGACCGCCTGCTGCACCTGACGATTCCGCAGTTGCAAGCGCAGATGGTGCTGTATCTCCTCGGTCTGGAGATCCTGGCCAGCATGCTGTTCGGATTTCTGAGCGGCAACTACATGGTCTTCGGCGAGACCCACCGCGGCCTGAATTGCAGTAGCCTGCTGGCGGTACTGGTGGTGGTCACGCAGGTGGCGCTGGCGATAGCGCATCGCAACTTCGCGTGGATCGCCGGCGTGCAGGTGATGTTCACCATGCTCGCCTGCCTGTTCATCGTCTTCGATCTGCGAAGACTGGCGCCGCAGGTAGCACCCACGGTGCGGTACTGGATGCCCGGCGCTCTCAAGGCAATCCTGAAGCCCAGCGTGCAATACGGCCTGCTCTTTTCCTCCAACGTGCTGGCGTATCAATTGCCGATGCTGCTGATCCAGCGCATTCTGGGGCCGACGCCTGTGGTCGTCTACTCGGTGACGCGTACGGTGTATTCGATGAGCCGGCGTGCTCTGTCGCTGCTCACCAACTCGCTCGGTCCCGAGGTCACCATCACCTTTGGACAAGGCGACTGGCCCAAGCTGCACCGGCTGTATCAGCTTTCCGAGCGTCTGATCCTGCTACTGGTCGCTCCCATCACCTTTGGGTCCATGCTGGCGACCCCGTTCCTGTTGCACATCTGGCTGCACAGGGGGAATCTCTACGATCCGACGGTGTGCCTGCTGCTCGGCATCACGATCGCGCTGATGGGGATCAAGGAGCATAAGTATCAGTTTCAGTTCTCCAGCAATCAGGTGCGGGAGGTGTCCTATATGACGCCGATCGCCTATGGCCTGACGCTGCTCATCTCCATCCCGCTGATGCGCCTGTTCGGCATCGTGGGCTTTCTTGGCCCGTGGGCGCTTTCAGAACTGTTGCAGCTCTTCTATTTGCTGCACCTGAATGAGCGGCTGTTTGGGGAAGAGGCGGCGCTCGACCGCCGGCCGGTATACGTACTCATCGGTCTTCTGAGCGCAGGGACGGCGGCGGTGTTGTGGCCCGTCTACCACTTGGAGCACTTTGGTTACGCCGTCCAACTCAGCTTCGCCGGCATCGCGGCGCTGGTGGCCCTGGCGTTCTCCTACCGGCTCTTTCATGTGGATGAGATCCGCTCTCTGCTGTGGGAACGGCTGGTGCTACGCTTTCCGGCACTCGCCAGCCGGCGCGGTTAGGGCCGCGGAGTCAGCCCGTAGCTGCCGTCAGGTCCCGCTGACGATCGAGCGAGCGCAGCAGTTCTTCAATCGCGTGATCATACAAGGGCGAGCTGTCTTCGCGAATCAGCGAGGCGACGGTGATGCGGGCGGCTGCACCGATGGAACGGCGAAGGTCCTCGGACTCGTACAGAGAGAGCAGCGCCGCAGCGAGCTGCGCGCTCTGAAAGGGATGCACCACGATGCCATCCCGGCCTGGAGTGAGCAGCTCGGAAGAGCCGCAATGGGTGGTCGCGATGCAGGGCACGCCATTCGCCATAGCCTCAAACAGCGCCATGCCGAACCCATCGTCCACACTGGGCAACACGAAGACATCGCATTGCCGGTAGAAGGCGTTGATGTCGGGCAGATAGGGGAGCAGTTCCACGTTGCTCAGCCCTCGCAGCAGCGACTGCAGCGTGGGGAACTGCGCGAAGTCTGCGCCACTACGAATGAGCAGGCGCGCATTCGGCAACGCCAATTGCTTCCACGCTTGCAGCAGATACAGGTAGCCCTTGCGCAGGGGGTCGCCGCCGACCACCCCTACGGTGAAGACGGGATTGCGATCCGACCGCGCCTCAGCGGGAACCCCGCAGCGGCCGAAGAGCGGCGCTTTGACGGTCTTCGCCTGCAGTGACGCGGAAAAACTCCGTCGGGTGTAGTCCGAGGGCACAAGGATGCGATCCGCCTCTTCATATTCGGCGAGCTGGCGATCACGAAACCAGGCGGGTTCGGGGTGGAAGCGGAAGCCGGTTTTGGCGGCCTCTTCGCGAATGATGGATTGCTGGAAATCAACGTGGGGACAAGCGCGATCGAGGACGAAGTGTGCGCCGCCGCGCCGGGCAGCCCGGCCGGAGGCCAGCGATCCGGTGGCCCAGCCGACAAACAGATCGCAGGAGCGGAGGACCGCGGCCACACTGCGATCGTAGAGCCATGAGTCGGTGCGCAGTGCGGCCTCGGGCAGACGTAGAGGGAGCAGGTGCATCGCCGTCTGCACGACTGAGGGCACCATCGAAAGCTGCACGGCGTCGTCCAGGCGCCGGAAAAAGCGGCGAGGCGCCGAACTGTAGATGCGCACTGCGCCGGCCCGCTGGATGAGTGCATTGGCCAGCAGCGCAGAGTGGAAGGGCCGGGTTGTGGAGATGGCCACCCGCATAGTGGCGATGCTAGCACGGAGACCGGCCGGGCAAAGCCCGACCAGGTCAGCGGCTGGTCCGGACGCGTCCACCGCCGCGGCCTACCAGATCATCCAACGCCAGCAGACCACCACCGGTAGCGATCAGCATGAGGGCAATGGCGAAGAGCGCCAACGGGAACTGAAATCCGCCATCGCCGGTGAGTCCGTGGTGCAGATGAACCTTGAGGATCGCCACTGCCATATCGATGGCGCAGGCGAAGGCGGCGATGCGCGTCAGGAGACCGACGATGAGCAGCAGGCCCCCGAAGAACTCCGTAAAGGCCGCGACGTAGCCCAGCCAGGACGGCATGCCGAGATGGCCGACCATGTGTGTGAAGTTATAGAGTGCGCCCCGCGGGAAGATCTTCGCGTAGCCGTGCACCGCCAGTATGACGCCGAGCACGAGACGAAGAACCAGCGAGCCGAAGGGTTGGAGGCGATCGAGCGAGCCAAACATTTATTCACCATAGCAGGGAGCGCCCACCCGACAGAAACGCTTCGCGCAAGGGCAGCGCCAATGACAACGGTGACGCGGCACGCGGTGAAGCGGAGATCTCAGGACGTCGACGGATGTAAGCGCTGGATGAAGCTGCGCACCGCGGCTTGCGCTTCCGGAGAGGCGAGCAGCGAGCCGCCAGCAGGCGGCGCGGGAACCAGCGCGGTCTGCTTGGGCTGAGCAGCGGTAACGGCAAAGGGCACGCCGCTCTCGTCTGCGGTGGCGGACGCGAGGAAGAGCTTGGGTGTCGCGGAAGAGGCGAGGACCGCGGTGGGATCGAAACGATCGTGCGCCAGAAGGCGCACGGGCAGGAGTTGCGTGCGGCGATCCCGCTGAAGCAGAGAGAGAGTGGGCGGTTGTGGATCATCCAGAATGAGCGCCGCGACCGATGGTTGACGAGCGGCCAGGTCTGCGGCGATGGACGCGCCGAGGCCGCTGCCGCAGAGGACGAGCTCGTGCGGATCGACGTGCCGCGTTTGCGTGAGGAAGCGAAAGGCGGCGTCGGCATCGTCGTTCCACCGCCGTTCGGAGGGAGCAGCCCAGTCGCTGTGACCGAAGCCGCGTGGATCGAAGGCGAAGACGTTCATACCCACGCCGTGCAAAGCCTGAATAGCGGGAAGGGCATCACTGAGCGAACCGGCAGGGCCGTGAATATATAGAACGGTGAGCTGGGCCGCAGGAGCCGTGGACGGCGCAGGCACCCACCATCCATCGAGCGGCAGGGCTCCCGTCTCGGTTGCGCCAAAGCGCTGATCCGAGAAAGGCAGGCCAACGGACGCCGGGGTTCGCGCCACGATGTGCGAGGGATGAAAGAGGAACTGCCATTGTCCTTGCCAGAAGAGCAGGCAGAAGGAGCCGTAGGAGAGCAGGACGGCGGAGAGCAACATGACCAGCAGGGCGCCGACCACCCAGTTGCGCCCAACCAGCGGGTTCTGCGGACGGAGAGGATCGTGGGGCGAGTAGGTCCGCGGTCTTGGTGAGGGCGGGCGAGGCATGGTCAGCCGAAGGCGAGTTCGTCCGCGGACTCAAGCGGCGTTCCGCAGGCGCGGCAGATGACGGCGGAGCAGTCGCCGCAGACCAGCGGATCGTCGATTGGTCGGGCGCAGCGGGGACAGTAAAAGCCTGAAGCGGCAATACGGTCGGCCGGCGACTGAGGTGGGGATGAGTGCGGCACGTCCATCTGCTTCAAGCGTATCAGGACACCGCCGTAGACCGCCTGATGCTGCCGGGCGCCAAAGCCCGTTGCTGGGCCGTAGTGGAAGCCGACGGTCAAATCCGTGCTTGAGCTGACGCGGACCGTGAGAGCAGTAGACTCGTGAGAGGAGACGGCGACGGATGGCGGAGTTTCAGCGACTGTGCAGCATCGCGGATTTGCCGGCCGAGGGTACTGCGAAAGAACTGGCGGCGGACGGTACGGCCTTGTGCGTCATGCGTCTGCATGGCGAGATCTGCGCGATGGAGAATGTGTGCCCGCACCGTGGCGGCCCGCTGGCGGAGGGGACAATCGAACGAGACAAGCTGATATGTCCGTGGCACGCGTGGGCATTCGATCCCCACACTGGACAGGCGGAGCACAGCCCGCAGGACCGCGTGCAGGTCTACGAGATCAAGGTGGACGGGAGCGATGTCTACGCGAGGGTGAGAGACGATGGCTGAAAAGAACCAGTTGGCGATTCCGCCGATGGCAAAGGCGGACCCGAAGTCCTTCGAGCTGATCCGCGCCTGGGTTGCACAGGGGGACCTGCATGTGAGCCTCCAGCTCGGCGGATGGGAGGACCCGACTGCCTGGGGCGTGGTGCTGGCCGACGTCTTACGGCATGTGGCGAACTTCTACGAGGAGAAGAAGGGGATCGATCCGGAGGAGACGATCGCGCGGGTGAAGGCCGCATTCGGTGCCGAGGTGGAGTCGCCTACCGACGATACCGAAGGCGGCCTGGTGCAGTAGGTTGGCTTTCCTCAGATCGCCTGGCTTTCCTGAAACGTGAACTCCTCGATCGATCGGGTGTTGTAGTCGGAGTAGCGAATCCACCCTGGGCGCACACGGATGTATGTGATGTGCGGCCACGTCTCATGCGCGCGGCACTCGGGCCACTTCGCGAAGTAGATGCTCTTGTACGTCTCCAGCGCTGGGCTGCGCAGCTCCTCTGCCAATCCTTCATACTGCAGCGTGATCTCATTCTCCCAACCCACGACGAAGGAGACCCTCGGATTTGCAACGAGGTTACGATGCTTCCTTGAGGTGGTGAGCGTGTCGAAGATCAAGTCCAGATCGGCAGTGGCCGCAATGCCGACCAGTGCTGCCTGCGGCAGGTTCTCAGGTGAAATCGTGCCAAGAACGCCGTATTTCTGGGCGGTGAGAAAGCGATAGAGGTCATCTTTCGTCATAGCGTTATGCCTCCGAGATGACGCAACACACGGTTCCAGACACGCCTGATTCGACTTCAGACCGCTGCGACAATCTGCGCGAAGGATTGTGGATCCAGGCTGGCGCCGCCTACGAGCGCTCCGTCGATCTCGGGTTGGCAGCACAGTTCGCCCGCATTCTCCGGCTTGACGCTGCCGCCATAGAGAATACGCATGCCTTCCGCGACTGGGTCACCCAGCAGCGAAGCCACCTCCGAGCGGATGATGCGGTGCGATTCGGCTGCAATCTGCGGCGTGGCGGTGCGGCCGGTTCCGATGGCCCAGATGGGCTCATAGGCGATGACAATAGGCGCGGCCTGTTCCGCCGAGATCCCGGCCAATGCCTCGCGCGTCTGCCGACGAAGGACCTCCTCTGTCTCGTTCGCCTCGCGCTGAGCCAGGTTTTCTCCCACGCAGACGATCGGCACCAGGTGATGTTTGAGCGCGGCCTTAAGCTTCCGATTGACGGTGCTGTCCGTCTCCGCAAAGTACTGGCGCCGCTCCGAGTGCCCAAGGATGACGTACGTGACGCCGATGGCGGTGAGCATGGAAGGGGAGATTTCGCCAGTGTAGGCGCCCTCATCCGCGAAGTGCATGTTCTGCGCGCCGACGCGCACGGAAGAGCCGGAGGCATCGAGCAAGACCACGGAGAGATCGATGGCCGGGGGACAGAGAACAACTTCGACAGCGGACTGCGTCGGCAGCAGCGGCAGGAACGCGTCCACGAAACTGCGTGCCTCTTCGGGCGTCTTGTACATCTTCCAATTAGCGGCGATCAGGGGCGTGCGCATGGGTGTCCTTTGAGTCGATCTATACGGATCGCGACAAGCGATTTGGATACATCAGCGTGCTGGAGCGCGCATCAGAGCCGCACATCTTTCAACTCCGCATTGTGCACAGGATGACACAGCATCGGGCGGCGACCCAAGTGCAACCGAACCAAAGCTCCGGCGACTCGAGAAAACCTAGTGGAGCGCCGAACTTTGATCGCTCTGCGAAACGGCTCGTACCTGGGGCAGGATGCCAGGTTGGCGGCGACCATCGGAGATGGGGACGATCTTGTCCGACGCAGGAACGAGCCGTCGCCGAGGAGCGCGATGCTGCTCCACGGGCTCGATCAGCGCGTCGAAGTAGCCGTGATCGAGGCTGGAGCCGAGGCCAATCCCTGCGAGGCAACCGGCGCATCCTGCAATCAACAACGTGGCGCTCTGGAACAAGCCGCCGGTCAAGGAATGATGCAGATGTCCGTGCTGGATCCAGCGCAGCAGATGAGCCTGCGCCGAGATGCTGATGCCGCCGGCGACGACAAAGCCCAATGGAGCGAGGATGAAGCGATAACGCCAGGGCTGCGTCCGCCGCCAGAAAGTTCCAGTGAAGCAGGCCGCAATAAAAACAATCACGCCGGCAAAGATCACCGCAGCGTTGACCAGAAAGGCAGAAGGCACGCGTTTCTCCTTACTACATGGCCCGGGGAAAAGCCCGAACCAGCTTACGGCTTTCTGCTCAACGCTTCAACACCCGGCAACTTTTTTCCTTCGAGAAATTCAAGCGATGCGCCGCCGCCTGTGGAAATGTGGGATATCTTGTCCGCAACGCCCGCTTGTTTCACCGCCGAGACCGAATCACCGCCGCCGACGATGGAGATGGCCTCGCGATTAGCAGCGACCGCCTCGGCGATGGCGGTGGTGCCGCGCGCGAAGGCCGGCATTTCAAAAACACCCATGGGGCCGTTCCATACGATGGTGCGAGCCAGCGCAATCTCCTGAGCGAAGAGCTCGACAGTCTTCGGCCCGATATCGAGCGCCAGGCGATCGGCGGGGAAATCCGCATCGCCGGAGAAGATTTGCGTGCGGGCGTCGGGAGCGAACTTATTCGCCAGAACGTGGTCGATGGGCAGCAGGAAACGCACGCCGCGTTCTTCTGCCTTCTGCAGCGCCGCGCGCCCTACGTCGACCTTATCCGTCTCGACCAGCGACTTGCCGACCTGCTGACCCTTCGCCAGCAGAAAGGTGTAAGCCATGCCGCCGCCGATGAGGAGGGCGTCCACCTTACCCAGCAGATTGTCGATGACCTCGATCTTGTCCGAGACTTTGGCCCCACCGAGGATGGCGATGAAGGGCTTCTCCGGCGACTGGAGCGCCTTCCCCATGTACTGCAACTCTTTCTCCAGGAGCAGACCCGCGGCCGATTGAGCAACATGATGCGTGACGCCCTCAGTGGAGGCGTGGGCGCGGTGCGCGGAGCCGAACGCATCGTTGACGTATAGGTCGCAGAGACTGGCGAGCGCCTTGGCGAAAACCGGATCGTTGGCCTCTTCTCCGGCATGAAAGCGTAGATTCTCAAGCAGCAGCACTTTACCGTCTTCCAGCTTGCCGGCCAGTTCGCGCGCGAGTTCACCGACGCAATCGGGCGAGAAGGCGACGTTGACCTGCTCGCCGACGGCGTGGTCCAGCAGCACACGCAGGCGGTCGACCACGGGCCGCAGGCTGTACTTGGGATTGGGCTTGCCCTTGGGGCGTCCGAGATGGGAACAGACGATGACCTTGGCGTGGTGCCGCACGGCATATTCAATGGTAGGCAGGGTCTCGCGAATGCGTGTGTCGTCCAGGATCACGCTGCCGTCGTCGGAGAGGGGCACATTGAAATCGACGCGGATGAGGAGATGTTTGTGCTGCAGATCGAGATCGCGTATGGAGAGAGCAGGCATAACGTTCTAGCTTTCCGCGCGTTCAAGAAGGGCATCGGCCTCAATCTCAACACGCCAGGAGGGATGAAGGAGCGCGGCTACGACGACCATGGTCGCCGCCGGTAGAATCTGGCCGAAGACCTCGCCATGCACCCGGCCCACCGCCTCCCAGTCATTCGCGTCAGTCAAATAGATGCGAGTACGCACTACATCGGCGAAAGTGGCGCCCGCGGAGATGAGCGCCTTCTCAATGATGGCAAGGGTGTGGCGCGTCTGCGTGGCCGCGTCGGCCGTATCCGCGCCGACCGGTCCGGTGCCAGAGACGAACACGTGATTCCCGTTCCGGACCGCGCGGGAAAACCCGATGATCGGCTCGAACGGTGAGGTGCCGCGGATGTTCTGGCGCATGGGGGTGGCTCCCGAAACGCAGGTTCTTCGACAGGCGGTCAGGTGCTAGCGCAAACCGCACGCTCAGTATCAATATAGCGGGCGACGCGGTGTTGTGGTCCGAACCTGCGCGATACGGCTGCCCGGGCGGGGCCACCCCGCGTATGCTGCTGCGCCTGGCAAACTCAAACAACCGATCCCGGCTTCTGCACCGCGGCACGCAAGGAATCCGTGATGGGCACCCCAGTTCGCTCGAATGGGGTGCCCGCATCGGTGTTGACTCCACACGGCTGGCTGGGGCGCTACAGGCCCTTCTTGTTCAGGAACAGCACGAGGTCGCGCACGCGATTGGAGTAGCCCCACTCGTTGTCATACCAGGAGATGACCTTGACCATATTGCCGATCACCTTGGTCAGTGGCGCATCGATGATGGACGAGAGCGGATTGCCTTTGAAGTCGGCGGAGACGAGTTCGTGCTCTTCAACCCCGAGGATGCCCTTGAGCTTGCCCTCGGCCGCCTGCTTAAGCGCGCCGTTGACCTTTTCCGCGCTGACTTCCTTGTTGACCGTTACGGTGAGATCCACCACGGAGACGACCGGCGTGGGCACGCGCAGCGAGAAGCCGTCCAGCTTGCCCTTCAGTTGCGGCAGCACGAGGTGCAGCGCTTTGGCCGCACCGGTGGAGGTGGGGATGATAGACAAGGCAGCAGCGCGTGCGCGGCGCAGGTCCTTGTGCGGAAAGTCCAGCGTGACCTGGTCATTGGTGTAGCTGTGGATGGTGTTCATCAGCCCGTAGATGATGCCGAATTCTTCATCCAGCACCTTGGCGAGCGGGGCCAGGCAGTTGGTGGTGCAGGAGGCGTTGGAAATGATGTGATCTTTGGCGGGGTCGTACTTGTCTTCATTGACCCCCAGCACGACGGTGAAGAGATCGCCGGTGGCCGGTGCGGAGATGACGACCTTCTTCACGGAGCCCTGGAGGTGCGCCTTGGCCTTGTCCGCATCCGTGAAGTGGCCTGTCGATTCGATCACGATCTGGGCGCCGACGGAGGACCAGTCGAGCTTCGCAGGGTCCCGCTCGGCAAACACCTTGATGGTCTTGCCATCGATGGAGATGGCGTCGTCCGTGGCGGTGATGGTGTGTTTCAGATTGCCAAGAATCGAATCGTATTTCAGCAGGTGCGCGAGGGTAGCCGGGCTGGTGAGGTCGTTGACCGCGACGAATTCCAGTTCCGGATTACCGAGCGAGGCGCGAAGAACATTGCGGCCGATGCGGCCGAAGCCGTTGATGCCAACCTTTACTGCCATAGTGTGGATTTTCTCCTTGAGCCTGATGATAGACGAGTTCGATGAGGCGGCGCGGGAAACGCAGTCCCGAGCGAAGGACATCGACGCAGGGATGCATCGCCGAAAGGAGTGTACCAAAGCGATGGAGCGGAGATTCAGGAGAGACGGCGCGGAGCGAGGTTTGCGGCTGTGGCAGACACTGTGGTACATCCTCAACATGCGCGAATGGATGCGCGCACGAATGAGACGACGTTCCAAACGTGGACCTAACAACTCGGAATCGACCGGCAAGATAGGGCAGGAGCTGCCGCAGAACCAGCCCGCACCGTTGCAGCCCAACTATTCCGCCCCGGACTTACCAGCGGCGGATGACGCGCAGACAGACAATAGGAGCGGCGCTGACGGCGAGCGCCGCGAGAGGCAACGTGGAGGCGGCAGAGAGCCGTCCCCGAGAGAACCGTTGCAGAGAGAGCAGCCCAGCCCACCGGTCATTGGCAGCGACCTGGAGCAGGCGGGACGCAGCAGCGACGCGGATGCTGACGGCTCAACCGGCGAACAGCGTGCCGACACGGCGCAGGCGCGCCAGGGTAGAGGCGGAGCTCGGGAAGGCAGAGGCAGAGAGCGCGCACAAGCGCCGCTGTACGGCGCGGAACCGAGGCAGCAGGCCGACACCTCGACCCCAACGGCGCCCGCGGAAACTCCGGTGACCGAGACTTCGCCAGCCGAAGGGAAACTCGAAGTGGAGACGCAGCCGGAGTCGCCATCGCTGCCGCCTCCGGAAGTTGCAGGAAGCGCCAGGCCCTCTCGCGGCTACGTTGTGCTGACTATCGGACTGCCGGGTTCCGGCAAGACGACCTGGTTCAAGCGCCGTGGCGTCACTCCGCTCTCAAGCGACATGCTGCGCTCGATCCTGTTCGATGACATCGGGGAGCAGCGCTACCAGGGTCTGGTGTTCTCGACACTGCGCTCGCTACTACGCGCCCGGCTCATCGCCAAGATGCCCTGGAACTATGTGGATGCAACGAATCTGTCGCCCCACGAGCGGCGGCAGTGGATCAAGATGGCGAAGAGCTTCGGGTATGACGTGCAGGCGGTCTTCTTTGATGTGCCGTTCGAGGTCTGCATGGAGCGCAACCGGCGGCGCGACCGCACGTTGAGCGATGAGGCCATGCGCAAGATGGCGGAGCGTCTCCGTCCGCCAAGCTTCAAGGAAGGCTTTTCCAAGATCACCCTGGTGAGGGTGAAAGGCCAGCCGGCGCCGACGCCCGAGAGCGCGATGAGTGCTCCGGTACCCCTCGACATCGCGCCGGAGGAAGGCGACGTTGAGCCCGACGCGTTTGCCGAAGACGACTAGAGGGCCGATTCACGCGTGAAGGGCCGGACTTGCGTCCGGCCTTTTGCTTCAGCGGCAGATGGCAGAGGCGTGGCAGGAAGGCGGAGCCAGCTTGACGAACGAGGCGAAGAGCGCCGCGATTGAGTTCGATGGGCTGGTGTACGAGATCCCCGGCGGGCGCAGGATTCTGGACGGCATCTCCTTGCGCATCGAGCGCGGAACGACGACAGCGCTGCTGGGCCGCAGCGGTTCGGGAAAGACGACACTGCTGCGCGTCGTCAACCGCATGCACCCGGTCACGAGCGGCGAGGTGCGCGTGCGCGGTCGCTCGGTCGCGGAGGGCGATCCGATCGCGCTGCGCCGCTCGATCGGGTACGTCATTCAGGAAACCGGCCTGTTTCCGCACTTCACGGTAGAGCGCAATATTGGCCTGGTGCTGGAGGTGGAGGGCAAGCCGCGCGGCGAGATCGCCGCGCGCGCGCGGGAGCTGATGCAGACCGTGGGACTGGATGCGGGGCAGTTCGCCGGACGGCTGCCGCACCAGCTCAGCGGGGGCCAGAGGCAGCGCGTGGGACTGGCGCGCGCGCTGGCGGCCGGCCAGGACATTCTGCTGATGGACGAGCCGTTCGGCGCGCTTGATCCGCTGACACGTGCGGAGATGCAGGACGTGATGCGCGGGTTGATGGCGCAGATGCCGGTGACGGTGCTGCTGGTGACACACGATCTGGACGAGGCACTCTATCTGGCGCAGCGCCTGGTGCTGGTCGATGAGGGAAAGATCGCGGCGGATCTCGCGGCGGAGGAGTTCCTGGGCTCGGAGTTGCCGGTGGTGCGGGAGTATGTCGCGGCTGTGCACCGTGGCAGGGAGAATGGCGAGGACGGGAATCGGGGCGACCGCGCGGCGCGGAGAACGGCTGCGCCCTCGCGCGAGAGGGATGCGTCGTGATCGCGTTGCTGGCTGCGGGTTTTCTGCGCTCGCACTGGAGTGAGATCTCCGAGCTGACGCTCGAGCACCTATGGCTGACCGGGTCGGCAATGCTCTTCGCTACCTTAATCTCGGTGCCGACCGGGATTGTAATTGCGCGCTCGGCGTCGCTGGCGAAGCCTGTGCTGGCGGTGGTGAACACGTTGCAAACCATACCCAGCCTGGCGATGTTCGGCTTTCTGATGCCGCTTCCGTTCATCGGGGCGCGGGCGGCGCGCATCGCTATTCTGGCGCTGATCGCGTACGCTCTGCTGCCGATCGTGCGCAATACCTACACCGGCATCCGCAGCGTGGATCCGACGGTAGTGGAGGTGGCGACCGCCCTGGGCATGACGCCGGCGCAGCGCCTATGCAAGGTGGAGCTGCCGCTGGCGGCGAGTTTCATCCTGGCAGGTTTGAGAACAGCTACGGTTACGTGTGTCGGGATCGCAACGATCGCGGCAGCGGTGGGCGCCGGAGGACTGGGCGAGTTTATCTTCCGCGGCGTCGCGTCGGTGGACAACCGGCTGGTGCTCGCGGGAGCGATTCCGGCGGCGCTGCTGGCGCTCGTGGCGGATGGCGCGCTGGGTCTGGCGGAGCGATGGATGCGCGTGCCGGGCGGACCACGTCCTTGAAATGGAGCGCGGTATCTGCCGCCTGCGCGGCGACGGCGGTGGTGCTGCTGGTCGGCGCATGTGCGCCGCCGCGTCCCAGCCATCCGGTGATCGGGGCAAAGAATTTTACCGAGCAGGTGTTGCTGGGCGAGCTGCTGGCGCAGGAGATCGAGGCCAAAGCGGGGCTCAAAGTAGAGCGGCGCTTCTACCTTGCCGGCAGTTACATCTGCCAGCAGGCGATGATCGCCGGCCGCATTGACGCGTATGTGGAGTACACCGGCACGGCGCTGACCGCGATCCTCAAGCAGCCGGTGGATAAGGATCCCGCGCAGGTGCGAAAGACGATCGCGCGGCTCTACAAGCGGCGCTACAACATCGATGTCGGCAATTCGCTGGGTTTTGAGAACACATTTGCCATGATCGTGCGGGGAGAGGACGCGGCACGGCTGCACATCCACACGCTGAGCCGGGCGGTGCCGTATGCGCCACAGTGGCGCCTGGGCGTGGGCTACGAGTTCGAGGAGCGGCCGGATGGTCTGCGCGGCTTGTCGCAGGCCTATGGATTGAAGTTCGATGGCTCCCCGCGGACGATGGACCTGGGCCTGCTCTATCGCGCGATCCGGCAGCACCAGGTAGACATCATCGCCGGAAATTCAACCGATGGACCGATCAAGGCGCTGGGGCTGAAGGTGCTGGCGGACGACAAGCATTACTTCCCGCCGTATGAAGCGGTGCCGCTGATGCGGGAAGAGTCGCTGCAGCGATGGCCGCAGATGCGGAGTGCAATCGCGGCGTTGAGCGGTAAGGTGAGCGAGGACGAGATGCGCGCAATGAACGAGCAGGTGGATGGCGAACGTCGCGATCCGGCCGAGGTGGTGCGGGAGTTTCGCAGGAAGAAGGGACTATAGATGACGGTGGAAGAACGAGGGCCGGAGCCATGGCTTCGAGGAACGATGAGCGATGTGCCGGCGGTGGCGCGCGCCGTGTTGCATGCTTTGGAACTGGCGCGCGAGGATGCGAAGCGTTGGTGCGGCGGGTTGACCGGCGTCGAGGTGAATGCGCGGCCGGCGGCATTGCCTTCTGTCGCGTTCCAGATCCGGCATATCGCGGGCAGTATGGACCGGCTTCTTACCTATGCGGAGGGACGGCAGTTGAATGAGGAACAGAAGGCGGCGCTGAGCTACGAAGACCAGAATGGCGTGATGCCGCACGTGCTGTTGCGTGAGTTCGAGAAAGCGGTGGATGCGGCGATGGCTCGCGTGCGCGCTCTTGCCGGCGAGAACCTGGAAACAGCTCGGTTTGTAGGACGCAAGCAGTTGCCGACAACGGTAGGCGGGCTGCTGGTGCACCTTGCGGATCACACGCAGCGCCACATCGGGCAGATGGTAACGACGGTGAAGGTGGTGATCGCGGGCCGGAGCGGTGTGCTCTAGCGCCGGCTGGGTTCGCCGGCGTCTTCAGACTGCAACGCAGCCCCCTCCGTGAACAGGTGGCCCATCTGCTCCTGCTTGGTCCTTAGATAGCGTGCGGAAAAAGGCGATGCGGCGGCGACCTCGGCGGAGATGCGCTCGACAACGCGGATGCCGTGCTCCTCGACTGCTTCGATCTTCTCAGGATTGTTGGTGATCAGCCGGACTTCGGTGACGCCGAGCCGCTTGAGCACCTCCGCGGGCAATTCAAAGACGCGGCAATCGGCCTTATAGCCCAGTTCAAGGTTCGCTTCGATGGTATCGAGACCCTGGTCCTGGAGTTCATAGGCGCGCAGCTTGGCCATCAGTCCGATGCCGCGGCCCTCCTGCTGTTCATAGAGCAGGATACCGGCGCCGGCTTCGCCGATCTTTTCCATAGCCAGCTCCAGTTGTTGCCGGCAGTCGCAGCGCAGCGAGCCGAAGACATCGCCGGTAAGGCACTGGGAATGAATGCGCACGATCGGCGGGGCACTGTGGATGTCTCCCATAACCAGGGCTACGCAGCCTTCCACCCGCCTGGCCGGCGGGATGTCGCCCGGCCGGCAGGGGTCAGGATGGGTAAAGGTGCCCTCAAAGCCGAGGATGCGGAAGTGGCCCCAGCGCGTGGGGAAGTCGGCATCGGCGATCTTGGCAACGCTGAGTGTGGCCATCCATACGATTATATGTGCGCGGCGAATGGTTCTAACTTCCTGTCGCCAAGGCTTAAGCTAGAGGCTGCGACTACTTGCCGGGTGAACCACACTGCTCTACCTGCCAAAGCTCGTCCTGATCTCGCTGCTGGTGAAGCTCGGCATCGCGGCTGCGATCTCGAGCGCGTTGGCACGATCGCGTGTCTTCAAGCGACTGCTGTTTGCCGAGCGGCGTACCCCGGCGCAGACGCTGGGGCTGCTGGCGTTCATCTGCGTACCGCTGACCTTGGGCGTGTGGGCGCGCGTGACAGTCCCGAACTTTCTCGCCGCCGACATAAGCTTCGAGACGACGATCATCCTGGGCATTCTCCTCGGACCCGTTTCAGCAATGGCCGGGGGCACGCTGCTGTCGATTCCGGCCATGGTGCACCACGAATACCTGACCCTGCCGTTCAATCTGGCGGTCGCGGTGATCTTCGGTCTTTATGGACGGCTGGTGGACCGGGAGGACGTATGGTCTTTTTCCCCCTTCATCGACCTGAGCATCTACCGCTGGGTGCGCCGGAATCTGCTACAACCGCGCATCGACCGCCAGGTGGTGCTGCTGCTGTTGATTGTCGGCATGCAGATGCTTCGGATGGAGTTGTCGCGGATGTACCCACACCGGCTGTTTACGCTGAATACCACAAGCTGGATTGTGCGCATCGCCATCTATGCCTGCCCGGCGGTGGTGGTGGGTATTCCGCTGAAGATCTGGAACGCCATCCAGATCGAGCAGAAGTTTGAAGAGCAGAAGCGGCTGGTGCTGGAAGCGCGTTTTGATGCGCTGCAACGGCAGATCAATCCGCACTTCCTGTTCAATACGCTTAACTCCATCGCATCGCTGGTGCGCTTCCGGCCGGAGATGGCCCGGGAGATGATCGTGAAGCTGGCAAACATCCTGCGCGCGCTATTGAAGGACCATGACGACTTTGTGCCGCTGCGCGATGAGCTGTCCTTTACGGATGACTACCTGGACATTGAAGTGGTGCGCTTTGGCGCGGACAAGCTGCGGGTGGAGAAAGCGATAGAAGCGGAGACACTGGAACTGCTGGTGCCCAGCATGCTGCTGCAGCCGCTGATCGAAAACAGCATCAAACATGGGCTCGAGCCGCGTATCTCCGGCGGCACGGTGACCATCCGCTGCCGTGTCCGCAATGGCCGGCTGGTGGTGGAAGTTGAGGACGACGGCGTCGGTATCTCGCCGGAGAGCGCCGCGGCGGCACGATCGCTCACTGGAAACGGACGGCAGGGCGCCGGCATTGGCATGCGCAACGTGCGGGAGCGGATGGAGGTGCTGTACGGCGTGGACGCGATCTTCGAGATCGAGAGCCGGCCGGGGCGCGGTACGAGGATCACGCTGGAGCTGCCGGTAGTACAGGGGATTGTCGGCGAACCGGCGTCGTGGCTGCTGACGCGCAGATAACGAATCATGGCGCGGACAGGATCGCCAACCATTCCGATGTGCGTCGTTGGGTAGAGTCTTGGGACGGCGTTGGCCGAGGAGCTAGTGATGCGCAGTTACGCAAACTCCCGGACCGCGTGCATATGCGTCCTATCAGGCAGCCGCAGCCCAGA
Organism: uncultured Acidobacteriaceae bacterium; assembly: GCA_963830635.1. Classification (GTDB taxonomy): domain Bacteria; phylum Acidobacteriota; class Terriglobia; order Terriglobales; family Acidobacteriaceae; genus CAWHMN01. The sequence continues at coordinate 548,753 of CAWHMN010000001.1, forward strand.
CCGGTTCGAGACAGCTTTTCGATGCTACGCTTTCGGCTCTTGTCTCCAGGTCACTGCGTTTGCACGCCTACGCGGCTTTCCCCTGCCAGCACGCGTTCGTAGTATTGCTCGTAGAGCGGGATGATGCGGCTGGCGCAAAAGCGGGCCTGCGCGGTGGCGCGGGCGGCTTCCCCCATGGCGAGCAGGCGGGTCTCGTCGGCGAACAGGTGGATGGCGCATTCCGCCATTCTGTCTACCGCTCCCACGGGGAAGAGACAGCCATTGATGCCATGATCGATGAGCTCCGGCACGCCGCCCACGGCGGTGGCGATAGCGGGTACGCGGCAGGCCATCGCCTCCAGCGCCGCCAAGCCAAAGGACTCCAGCTCGGACGGCATGAGCATGAGATCGGCCAGCGGCAGCAGGTCGGATACCTTGTCCTGCTTGCCCAGAAAGTGCACGCGGTGGCGAATGCCTTTCGTGAAGGAGAGCTGCTCCGCGACCGAGCGGTCCGGCCCGTCACCCACCAGCACCAGGTGGGCCGGCACTTCGCGGGCCACACGGGCGAAGATCTCGATGGTGTCGAGCACGCGCTTCACCGGGCGGAAGTTGGAGAGATGGATTAACAACTTCTCCCCGGGCGGGACATACGCGAGGCGCGCCTGCTCGCGATTTTCCAATGGCTTATAGACGTCACAGTTGACGAAGTTGGGGATGACCTCGATGGGACGAGTAATGGTGAAATCGGTGAGCGTCTTCTCCCGCAGATAACTGGAGATCGCGGTGACGCCGTCGCTTTCCTCAATACCAAAGCGGGTGATGGGCAGATACGAGCGGTCCATGCCGACCAGCGTCACATCCGTGCCGTGCAGCGTGGTGACAAAGGGCAGCCGGCGGTTCTGTGCCGCGGACATCTGGCGGGCAAGCAGCGCGCTCAGGGCGTGCGGAATGGCATAGTGCACGTGCAGGAGGTCGAGATCGTAAAACTCCGCCACCTCGGCCATCCGCGTGGCCAGGGCCAGTGAGTACGGCGGGAACTGGAAGAGCGGGTAGTTCGAGACCGGCACCTCGTGGTAGGAGATATCTTTCTCGCGGCCGGTGAGGCGGAAGGGCTGCGAGTAGGTGATGAAGTGGACCTGGTGGCCGCGCGCGGCTAGCTCGATGCCGAGCTCAGTGGCGACCACGCCGCTGCCGCCGTACGTGGGATAACAAGTGATGCCAATCTTCATAGGTGCGCTCGGAGTTCAGGGATGGCGTGCCGCATCGTGCTCAAGGCGTTGGACGCGACGAAGCCCGCGTACGATTCAACGCGCACCGGAATCGTGAGTCACCTGGTCGAAACCGCGGCCCGCCAGTTGTTCGAAATGGATGAGGTGCAGGTCTGGCGTACGGGGCAGCACGTCCAGCAGCGCGGCGCGTTCCGTTTCGCGGGATGCGGTAAGCCGGGTGCGGCTAGCGGCGAGCGCGGCGTCATCGTACCCCGGATGGCATACCAACTCCCACGCGCCGGCGGGCATGGCGGCCAGCAGGCGCTCCAGAGTCGCGGCATCCAGCGTGCCGGTGGCAAGGACGCCCACTGCGCCCTGGGTCGTGAGCAGGCCGGCGGCCCGCACTGCGCGCAGGAATTGGTTGCGGTAGAGCGTGAGCAGGTGCACCTGAACACGGCGGCCGAGAGGTGCGCGCGTGGCGCGCAACGCCCAACCGGGTTCAAAGGGATTGCGGATAGCCGGCACGCCGCAGGCCAGCGCTGCCCGCAGCAGGGGCCGCAGTACACGGGGAAACATGTGCGTGTGCTTGTGCGTGTCCACGTGCGAGACGGTAATGCCGGCGCACTGCAGGCGACGGATCTGGGCTACGGCCTCGCGCTCGATGTCGCTCGAGCGGATACGGCCGCGAAGCAGGTCGCGCGTGAATGCGCCGAGCGATGGGCGGAACCCTTCCGCGGACGCGAGGGAAGGGATCTCCGACGAGTGCAGGACCGGCGCTCCATCCACCAGAACCACATGACAGCCCACCCCCAGGGATGGTTGCACGAAGGCGGCGTGGATGGCGGAGCGAAACGCTGCGCCGGTGGCCATCAGGGTTGCGGAGGTGAGCACCCCGGCTGCATTGAGTTCGAGAATGGCGCGGTTGACCCCCGGCGTGAGGCCGAAGTCGTCGGCGTTGACGATGAGACGCCGTTGCTGCCGTCCTCGTTCGGAAGGGTAGCCCACGGGCGCAGGATAGCAGGGGCACGACGTTGCTTCCTATCGCAGTGAGGCAGGTCTGCGCGGCTTCGGCTGAGTTGAAAAAGGGTTTGGTGGGCAGAGAGGGACTCGAACCCCCGACATCCTGCTTGTAAGGCAGGCGCTCTAACCAACTGAGCTATCCGCCCGTCGCATGCTGTGCTGCGCGGTATCTCCTGAGTCTATGGAAGCGAGGCTTGCCGGTCAATTGTCAGTCAGGTTCCTGCGGAGGGATCCAAACGGGATCGAGAAGCGGATGCATGAAGTTGACATACCCCCCACCCCTATATTGAAATGGAAGGCGAGCGCTTATGCCGACTCTAAAGACAACCCCATCTCCGATGATCGATCAGGACATGCTTTGCGGCTGTGCAGCGAAGGGAAGGAAGTCCAGAAAGGCCGTCGCGGTCGATCCGGCTATCAAGAGCGCCAACCTCAAGCGGCTGCGCCGGGTCGAGGGGCAGGTGCGCGGCATCCAGCGCATGGTGGAGGAAGAGCGCTACTGCGCCGATATTCTCGATCAGATCTCATCCGTGCAAGAGGCCCTGCGCGGCGTTCAGCGCCTGCTGATGCGCAACCACCTGGAGCATTGCGCAACCAGAGCCATCACCCAAGGCTCACCGGAGGAGGCTGGATCGATGTACGACGAGATTATCCATCTGATTTACAAAAACGCACGGTAGTAGCAGGAATAAGGGAGTGAATCTGGAACGCGATCCAAAGTGCGGAGCGTGCGGTATGGCTGAAGTCGGAGAGGCGGAGCTGGTTCGCGACCCCGTCTGCGGGATGACCATCGAGCCGCGGAATGCGATGAGCCACCAGGCTTACAAAGGGCAGACTTACTACTTCTGCAATCCCTCGTGCGCAGTGAGGTTCGCCGCGAATCCTGATGAGTTTGTAGCGCCACGGAAGACCGAGCGCGAACTGCCGCCGCGACACGATGCGGCATATGTCTGTCCGATGGACCCGGAGGTTCACGAGACCAGTCCCGGAGCGTGTCCAAAGTGCGGCATGGCGCTGGAGCCGGCTACGCTGATGGCGGCGAAGCGCACCGAATACACCTGCCCCATGCATCCGGAGATCATTCGGGACAGGCCGGGCGCATGCCCCATCTGCGGCATGGCGCTGGAGCCGCGCACGGTGACGGCCGAAGAGGTGAATCCGGAACTCATCGATATGCAGCGGCGCTTCTGGACCAGCCTGGTGCTCAGCCTTCCATTCCTCGCGTTGATGGTGAGCGATCTAGTGCCGGGGCGTCCCGTCGAACACTGGCTCGGCGGCAGGCTCTTGGTGTGGCTGCAGCTCTGCCTCGCGACGCCGATTGTTCTGTGGGGCGGCTGGCCCTTCTTTCAGCGCGCCTGGCCGTCTTTGATCAATCGGCATCTGAATATGTTCACGCTGATTGCGCTCGGCACCGGTGCGAGCTATGGCTACAGCGTGGTAGCGCTGCTCTTTCCGTCGCTATTTCCAGCTTCCTTTCAGATGCATCCCGGCGAGGTGAGTGTGTATTTCGAGCCGGCCGCGATCATCGTGACGCTGGTGCTGCTGGGGCAGGTGCTGGAGCTTCGTGCGCGCAGCCGAACCTCGAGCGCGCTGAAGGCGCTCCTGAGTCTGGCGCCCACCACGGCCAGACTGGTCAATGCGGACGGTACGGAGGAGGACGTGCCACTGGAGCGGGTCCAGGCGGGCGAGAGCCTGCGTGTCCGTCCCGGGGACAAGGTACCGGTCGATGGAGTGGTGATCGAAGGCCGGAGCGGCGTCGACGAGTCCATGGTGACCGGCGAGCCGATTCCGGTGGAGAAGACCAGCGGGAGCAAGGTGACCGGCGGCACTTTGAATGGAACGGGAAGTTTTGTGATGCGGTCTGAGCGCGTCGGTGCCGACACCCTGCTCAGCCAGATCGTGCGCATGGTGGGTGAGGCCCAACGTACGCGCGCGCCGATCCAGCGGCTGGCAGATGCGGTTGCGGGATGGTTTGTGCCCATCGTCGTTCTCATTTCGGTGCTGACCTTCGCCGGATGGGCGCTCTGGGGACCGCAGCCAGCGCTCGCCTACGCATTCGTGAACGCGGTGGCTGTGCTCATCATCGCCTGTCCCTGTGCGCTGGGCCTGGCTACTCCCATGTCCATCATGGTGGGAACCGGCAGGGGCGCGCAGGCGGGCGTGCTCATCCGCAATGCGGAAGCGCTTGAGATTTTGGAGAAGGTGAACGTGCTGGTGGTGGACAAGACGGGCACCCTGACCGAGGGAAAGCCGAAGGTGACAAGCATTGTGCCCGCTGCCGGTGTGGACAGGCACGAGTTGCTGCGCCTGGTGGCGAGCCTGGAGCAGAGCAGCGAACATCCCCTGGCTGCGGCCATCGTTGCAGGGGCCACGGATCGCGGGCTTCCCCTCAGCCGGGTGGAGGAGTTTGACTCGCGTACCGGGATGGGCGCGAGCGGCAGGGTAGACGGCCATCATGTCCATGTCGGGAACGCCGCTCTGCTGCAGGAGTTCGGGATCGGATCCGCAGAATTTGATACTGCGGCGGAGCAGATGCGTGGCGAAGGCCGCACCGTGATCTACGTCGTAATCGATGGCAGGGCGGCGGGGCTGGTGGCGGTCTCCGACCCCATCAAGTCCTCCGCCGCCGAATCGATTCAGGCGCTGCATCGCGCCGGGATCGAGATCGTGATGCTGACCGGAGACCATCGCAGCACCGCGAACGCGGTCGCCGCGCAACTGGGTATCGATCGGGTAGAGGCAGAGGTGCTTCCACAGGGTAAGGCGGAAGTAGTAAAGAAACTGCAGGCCTCCGGCAAGATTGTAGCCATGGCTGGCGACGGTGTGAACGATGCGCCTGCGTTGGCTCAAGCGCATGTGGGCATCGCGATGGGCACCGGCACCGATGTAGCCATGGAGAGCGCTGGACTGACGTTGGTGCAGGGCGATCTTCGCGGCATCGTGCGTGCGCGGATGCTAAGCCACGCCACCATGCGCAACATCCGGCAGAATCTCTTCTTTGCGTTTGTCTACAACGGCATGGGCGTGCCGCTTGCGGCCGGCGTCCTGTATCCGGTGTTTGGGCTGCTGCTCAGCCCCATGATCGCCAGTGCCGCTATGACCTTCAGCTCGGTCTCGGTGATCACGAATGCGCTGCGCCTGCGGAACGTCGAACTCTCCCGGCATCCCCAACTGCGGAAGGCCGCGGGGCGAGCTTGACAGCCTCCAATCCATCCGGTTATGGTTTGCCGGCGCCACAGCTCTGGTGTACCGCTGGTGTAGCGCCTGAAGGCATGGAATCCGCCGATGCACCGCCCATGAGCTTTGTTACGACCACGCGCGCCGTCCTCACGGATAGCCATTTTCTGGCGCCCTTGATTGTCCTGCTTCTGGGCATCGTCCTGCTCGTCAGCCTGCTCTGATGCTTACGTCGCATCGTCTGTCGTCCAGACTTTCTCTGCATGGGTTAGGAGTGGCCTGCGGACTTACAGCGGGGGTCTGGCTGGGTGCTGCGGAAGCGCCTACCAAGCTCGTTACGGCCGGCTTCTCACCCTTCGCCATCTCGCTTTGCATGGTTGCGGGCGTCTTCACCGCGCGCTGGACCTTCCCCACGCTGCTGAAGGGCACGCGCTACGTCTTTCGCGATCTCGCAGAAAAGAAGCACCTCCTGGTGTGGGCCATCCTGGCCGGCGCGCTATGGGCCGTGGCCAATACGCTGACCGTCTTCGCCATCCGCGATGTCGGCCTGACCATCGCCTTTCCACTGTGGAATACCAACGCCCTGGTTGGGCTCATCTGGGGGCGCCTGCTGTTTCGGGAGCTGGAAGGCGCAAGCGTGAGGAACATTGCGAAGGTAGTCGCGGGAGCCGTGGCGATTGTGATCGCCGCGGTTATGCTCGGCTTCAGTACCCTCCACGGCGGAGCCGCGCCCGCACACGCGATGAAGGGAGTTCTTGCGGCGGTGGGGGCAAGCGTGATGTGGGGCACCATGTATGTGCCCTATCGCAAGGCGTACCTCAGCGGCATGAATCCTCTCTCCTTTGTCACCGTGTTTACCGTGGGTGAGTTGGGAACGGTGCTCGCCCTCACGCTGGCGTTGGATGGAGGCCTGCACTCGACGGCCTTCCAACTCCTGCGCTCTCCGGGGCTGCTCTTCTGGCTCTTCCTGGGTGGGTTCGTGTGGGTCGTCGGGGACCTGTTTCAGCAATTTGCCGCGAAGTACATCGGGATCGGTCGCGGCATACCGCTCTCCAACACCAACCAGCTCTGGGGGCTCGCCTGGGGCGCACTGGTCTTTGGAGAGCTGGCCAGGGCGGACCGGCGACACATTCTGTTGGTGGTCGCCGGATCGGTGGTGATGATCCTTGGAGCTCTTGCCATCAGCACGGCCGCGGCGTCGGCGCGGGAGAATGTTTCGACGAACCAGGCTCTGCTGCGGGAGTGCCGCCGCTATCACCTCGAGTATGCGCGCGTGCTTGCGTCACAAAGTGGGGATGAGTTCGGCGATCAGACGGAGAGACGGCGCTGGTGGGATTACGCGATTGTGTCTGCCGCCCTGGGCATCTTCGTCTGGCTGGGGATCCACGCCAAGACGCCACCGCTGGCCCTGAACGGGCGTTGGATGATTGCGCTCTCCATCGTGCTCCTGTGCAGTCTGCTGGCCTGCGGCTGGGGCTTGTGGCGAAGAACTCGATTCTCCTGACTGACGGCAGTATGGGCGGTTGAGGCGCTTGTACGGCGTCTGGCGCGGCGCGTATCGTTGTGGAAACAGAGTTGTGACCACAGAGTATTGATGAGGGCGGAGGACGACCATGACCACATCACCCCGGACGGCGCAAGGCCCGTTGCAGGATTTGGAGGAGTGGGATGACTTCCTCGCCGGGCGTTATGAGGAAGGGAAGTCGGAGTCGGAATTTCGCCAATACGATGCCGCCGCGAACCCCTGCGTGGCGGAGTTTTATCGTCTGAACCACCAGCATCAGACGGTCGCGTATGTTCTGGACAAGGAAACGCAGTACTTCGGTCTCGATAAGGGCGAGAAGAGTATTTGGGAGGCAGCGGAATACCTGAATACGCTGGTCGATGATAGCGACCCGGACACCGATCTGACGCAGATTGAGCACCTGCTGCAGACCTCCGAGGCCATCCGCAAGGATGGGCACCCGCGCTGGTTCGTCCTCACGGGATTCATTCACGATCTAGGCAAGGTACTTTGCCTCTACGGTGAACCGCAGTGGGGCGTGGTCGGCGATACCTTCCCGGTGGGCTGCGCTTATTCCGACCAGGTGGTATTTCCGGAATACTTCCGCGACAATCCCGACATCCACGTTCCGGAATATCAGACCAAGTACGGCATCTACGAGCCGAACTGCGGGCTGGATAAGGTGCACATGTCCTTTGGACACGACGGTTATATCGGCGAAGTGATGAAGAGCTATCTGCCGGAAGAGGCGCTTTATATGCTGCGCTATCACTCCTTCTATGCGGCGCACCGGCACGGCGCCTACCGGCACCTCATGAACAAGCACGACGCGGAGATGTTTGCGTGGGTGAATCGGTTCAATCCCTACGACCTCTACTCGAAGGGCCACAGCAAGCCTGATGTTCAGGCGATCAAGCCCTACTATGACGATCTGTTCGCCGAGTTCTTTCCGGCCAGGATCGCCTGGTGAGCCGTTGAACTAGCCGTTTCGGCTGTATCACCGGCGAACCGCTCCCTGGCTGCCCACAGGCCGAGTGACGGCTTGGAGATAAAGAAGAACTCCTCCTGCCCGGATCGATGGAAGCCGTCGGAGAGTTCCTGCACCGGATATCGGCGTAGCATCGTCTCCAAATCGGCGTACGCAAAGCCAACTGCTTCCACCTCGGAACGGGTTAGACCGCCGGGGCAGTAGGTGATGCGAAAACGGCCCTCGGATGAGCCATGGATCAGGTGTGCGGCGGCGCTTAGGTCGGCCGCGAGATCGGGGTGCCGCTTGACGGCTTCGAGCGTCGCTTCCGTGCCGCGATAGCCGTACTTGCGGATCAGCGCATCGATCGCGGCATCTTCGCCGAATTCACGCACGCCAGGCGCCAGAATGATCAACTCCGCGTCATCCGCCAGCGCCATGCGCGTACGGTAGATCGCCTTATTTCCCAGCCATGTGCTCTTGTACTCGTGCGGATCGAGGTACACCACAGCCCGGCGCAATGGCTCATCGAGCAGGTCCAAGTTCACGCGCAGGCTCAGCTCTGCCGCGCGCTCGAAGCACTCCGCGTCGTCGCCGATGAACAGGCCGCAGGGAGCGGAGCTGCCATCGGGTTGCTGACTGATGACCGTAAGGACATACACGATGGGCAGTCCACCCAGGAAATGTTCAGCAGCATAATTCAGCACCGCGCGCACGGGGCTCCGGGCGCGACCCATGAGGCGCTCCATGCCGTAGACGGCGCCGAGATAATGGCTGCGATTGATGCTCTCCCGGCCTCCAGTCCCAATCAAAATGTTCTTGTTTCCGTTCGCCATCCCAATCACTTCATGCGGCACCACTTGCCCGATGGACAAGACAAGGTCGAAGCCGCCACTTGCAATTAGGCGGTTTACCTGCGCCGGAAAAGGGTAGTCGAGCTTGCCTTCGGACTGCTCCGCGATGAAACTACCGGGAACTTCACCCATCGTCTCCACATCCGTGCGCCAGTTATGGATACGAAACAATGACTGTGGCATATCGCCGAACATTCGGGTGATCTGCGCCGACTGCATGGCGCTGTGGGTACCCAGAGCGGGCAGCACCGCCTTGAGCCGGTCTCCATAAAACGCATGCACGAAGCGGGTCAGCTCGCCGGCGCGGGAGTAGATGCGGGTCTGGTCCGGAGGCACCGCCAGCACACGCCGCCGCTCACCCACCTGCACCAGCGCGGACGTGAGCAGCTCCTGCAACTGTGCCGAGGACAAGACTGCGCCCGGATTGCCGACGCTCACATAGAGACTCATGCAGGTATCTCCGCCCGTCGCAGGCTGCCGCACAACAGCGCCGGCGCCGGATCCGCCGCGCCAACTGACATGTCAGCCGGCATAGCAAGTAGATACGCGATTCACGCCATGCTGAAGGGCCGATGTAGCTGCATCGATTGTAGAATCCGGCCCGCGCTCCACGCAAAGCCCGCATCGCCGAAGCTTGGACGTCTCCTTACTTGTGGTGCAGAAGGTTGGCGGAGACCTTGTATTGCGCGCTGGAACCGGTGATGGCGATCGGAATCACCGCGCCGGCGTTGTCCTTCTTGAAGAACGGCACGAGAGGCTTAAGCAGCAGAGACTTGAAGCCCGTAGTGACATGGGAGACATCGGAGTCCATACGCAAGTCGCCGAGCAGGTGAACGGAATGGTCACTCAAGCTAAAGGTGCCGTGGAGATCCGTCGAGGCGCCGGGGATCTGGAAGTAGAGGCGCTTGAAATAAGCAACCCCACCGCGGATGCTTACCACGCCTTGCAACCCGGACAGGACCTCAGGCGTTTCGCCACCGTGAGCGGCATTCGACGAGGGCGCCTCGGGCTTGGACGACTTCAGCCCTTGAGCGCGTTCGCTGAAGGCTGAAAGCTTCTGTTCGGTTGCGGTGCTGGTTAAACGCTCCGTGGGAATATCGAAGGCGCCATCGACGAAGAGCCGGTCAAGAAAGGTCTTGTTCCGCCGTGGCGGAGCCAGGAAGGCGCGGCCGTGGAGACGGGCCGAGCCCACAACAGGAGAGGTGCCCGACACAAAAGGGCGAAGGATGTCCTGTGCCTGGCCGTGGATGACCGAGAGATCAAGCCTCACCGCCTTTGGAGTTCCGACAATATCGCCCTGGACGAGCAGGGTGGTATCCCCGCTGCGCACGTCGATGGATTTCATCTTGATATCACCGTTCAGGGCATTCACAGTTCCTTGCGCCTTGGTGATGATGTGAGTGGGCCGCCCCCCGCCGACGGAAAAGTTGGGCATGTCACCCTGCGCGTCGGCTTCTATCCCGCCAAGCGAGCCACGGAAGTGACCGCTGCCGGAGAGGCTTCCTTTCACCCCGGAGATGGTGCCCAGGTCCAACGGGCCAAAGGTGTAGGCTCCGGAGACGGGCGAAGCGGCGAGCTGCTTGGGAACAAGCGGCCCGAAACTGCCGGTGGACAGGATATGGCCGGCTGGCTGCGCACTTTCCATATCGACGAAGTAAGGGACAGCGCGGTCCTTAAGCACGTTGCGCATGATGAGCTGGTGGATGGGAAAACGGTACCGGGTGCCATCGACCTTCATAATGTCGAGCACAGCGTTCCGGACGTTGAGCTGCTGGATGAGGGTGGCGGGGCCGGCGAAGTCGGCGCTGCTACCCGGCGGAAAGTCTTCCTTGTTGGCGCGGCTGCCGACAGGAGGGATGACGATATGCAGGCCGTCGACATAGATCAGATGGACGGTCCGGCTGAGGGTGATCAGATCCATCCAGCGGCCTTGCACCTCCACACGTTGGGCGGAGCCTACCGGGGGCAGATCCGGTGCGCTATTCCGCCGCAGCGTGAGGCCATCGGCGATGAAGCCGGGATGCGGGAAGTAGGTGCGGCGATACCGGGTGATCTTGAGCTGGCTTGCCAAGACCTTCTGCAGCAGCGGTTCGACCTTCCGGTAACGATAAGGCCAGTAATAGTTGAGAACAAACAGGCCCGCGATGACGGCGAGAAATCCGAGCAGGCCGATGATCGCACGCCATCCAAGGCGCATAGGGCTGCGGAGGCGGCCGCGCCTCGCGTATTCCGGTGCGGAGAAGTGCTGTGGGTCATCTACGGACGAGGGTGCCTGGTCGACCATGCGACGTAAGAAGGCGGAGTAGACGCAGCAGATGCCCGCGGAATGCTTACCGACGATCGCTTTGCCTGGGCCGACGAATAAGGAGGATGGGCGAAGCCCTCTTTCGCACCGGCCCAGGTGCGTAGAGCAGGCGCAGGGAAATGCGTTGAGAGGAACAAACTTGCCCCTGAGGAGGTGCACGGCCGCACGGCCACGATTAGAATGGCAGCAACGGACCGCGACTTTCCACGCCGCTCGAAGCCGGGCATGGCAGGGCCGCGGGGCGCTTACGCTCGCCAGTTCGGCCCGTCTGGAGTAGTAGAGATACCCGATGACCCTTCGCCACCTTGCACTTGCCTCCTACGCGCTGCGCACCTCAATCGTGCGGCCCTTGCGGCTCAAGCCGCTGCTGCTCGCCGGCTCGATGTTGGCGGTCGCTCCGCTAGCTGCGACGCCACTCTTTGCGCAGCAGGCCACGCCGCAGCGGCCTACCAAGGCGCAGCAACAATCCGCCGCCCAGCAGAAGTTCGAGCCAACGGCGCAGGCGTCGCCCTTCGGCGGGACGGTCGTCGAAGATATCGTGGCCCGGGTGAACGACCAGATCATCACCCGCTCCGATTACGACCGCGCCATGCAGCAGCTCGAGCAGGATGGAAAGCAACAGGGCTGGAGCGATCAGGAGATGGCGGATCGCAAGCGCGATCTGCTCCGTGACCTGGTGGACCAGCAACTGCTGCTCTCCAAGGGCAAAGAGCTGGGCATTACCGGCGATACGGAGCTGGTGCGGCGGCTGGATGAGATCCGCAAGCAGAACCATCTGGACTCGATGGACGCGCTCGAGAAGGCCGCCACCCAGCAGGGTGTCTCCTATGAAGACTTCAAGCAGAACATCCGCAACGGCATCATTACGCAGCAGGTGATCCGGGATGAGGTGGGGCGGCATATCCAGCTTTCCTCCGCCGAACTGCAGCGGTTTTATCAGCAGCACAAGAGCGAGTTCGCGCAACCGGAGAGCGTGCACCTGAGCGAGATACTGATCCCCGTGGGAACGGGGACCGACCAGGCGGCCGAGTTGGCTGCGGCGCAAGCGAAGGCGGATGCAATCGAGGCCAAGCTCAAGGCCGGAGCATCGTTTGAGGAGCTCGCCAAGGCCGATTCGAGCGGTTCCACCGCGGCGCAGGGCGGAGACCTGGGCGAGTTCCGGCGGGGCATGCTGGCCAAACAACTGGAAGATACGACCTTTGCCTTGCAGGCGGGGCAGGTCACCGCGCCCATTCGCACCAAACAGGGCTACGTGATTCTGAAGGTGGCGCAGCATACGCCGGGAGGCGCGCCGGACCTCAATGCGGTACTCCCGCAGGTCGAAGAGGCGGCGTTCATGAGCAGAATGCAACCCCAACTGCGCGTCTACCTCACGCAGTTACGCCAGCAGGCTTATATCGATTATCGGCCCGGCTATGTGGATTCGGCGGCGAGCAGCGACTCGGTGAAGCCTCTCTATAGCGCGTACGCTCCGCCGGCGCCGAAGAAGAAAGCGAAGCTGCAGCGCACGCGGTATCGCGCGACCGGCCGCACCTATCGCAACAAGTCCAAGGCGGCAACGACACCTGCCCCCGGCGCTACGACGGAGGTAGCCACCGCGTCTCCGCTGGCGACGCAGAAGCCGGGCAAGAAGGAAAAGATACGGTACGGCCAGGCTCCGCGTGAGTCCCTGCCCACCGCGGCTACCCCGACCGTCCAGACCGCGGAAGGCGCGCAGACCGGCACTGCCACGGGTACTGGGACCGCGGCCAATAATGGCCAGGTCGCACGGAACGTCGCGCCCGATATCAGCACCAACGCAGACGTCCCCGCACAGGCAGCGCCGGCGTCCAAGACGCGCTTCGCCGACCGCGCCCGGCTGCCGAAGCCGAAGAAGGTGAAGTCGGCCGATCAGGCGGAGACCGAGAACGTAGAGAAGATCTCAACCGATGAGGTGGAGACGCAGAAGACGCAGTCCGCCCCGCTGGGGCTGGCCGGCGATACGCTGCACCCGAAGAAGGCGAAGACCAAGGGCGAAAAGACCCGCTACACGGATAATGCGGGCAAGAAACCTGCGCCCCCGCCGCCGCCGAGTGCGTCTCCGTCGCCGCTTGCCTCGCCGGCCAGTGCTCCACCGGCAAATCCGAACGAAGCGCCCGCGGATGGCACCCCGGCGCCCTCGAACACGACACCAACGCCGCAGGAGAGCGCTCCCCCTCCTCCGGCGCAACCGGCTCCCACGCAGCAACAGTAGCGGAGACGCCGGCATGGGATCTGATGCACAGATTGAGTTGATCTCTCTTGCGGAAGCCGGCAAGTACGAGAACCAGGTGCGCCCGGTCGATCTTTTCCTGGCGGTCTGCTCCAAACAGGTACGCGCGAAGAGAGACGGCACGACATTCCTGGCGCTGAAGCTTCGCGATCGCTCGGGGCAGTGCGAAGCAGTCATGTGGGAGAACTTCGAGCCGGCGCTGCAGCAGTTCGAGGCAGGCGACATCGTCAAGGTGCGTGCTCGGGTTGGCCGCTACGGCAGCAAACTGCAACTGGTCGTCGAACTGCTGCGGCGGGCCGGCGATCACGAGTACGAGATCGGCGACTTTACTCCGCATACTCGCTACTCCATTGACGAACTGTGGCAGAAGCTGACCGGATTTGCGGAGAGCATCGCCGATCCGCATCTGCACGCGCTGATCGCGTCGTTTCTGGCTGACCCCCAGATCGAAAGGGCACTGCGCGCTGCTCCGGCCGCCAAGAGCATGCACCACGCATGGATTGGTGGTCTGCTCGAGCACATCGTGTCGCTGCTCGGCATCTGCGATCGCGCGGCGGCGCACTATCCCCAGGTCAACCGGGACCTGCTGCTGACCGGCGCCGTGCTGCACGACATCGGCAAGCTGGAAGAATTGCGCTGGGGGCTCACCTTCGACTACACGCTGGAAGGGCAGATGCTTGGCCACATCACGCTGGGCCTTCGCATGATTGAGCAGAAGATCGACGCCATTCCCGACTTTCCGCCCAAGCTGCGGCTGCTGGTCGAGCATCTGGTCTTAAGCCACCATGGCCGTTACGAATTCGGCTCGCCCAAGCTGCCCATGACGCTGGAGGCCATTCTGCTGCACTATCTCGACGACCTGGATGCCAAGATGCACACGGTTGAAAGCGAGCTTGAGAAGAGCCGAGAGAACGGGCGCGCCGGCGGCGAGATGACCGACTGGGTACGGCCGCTCGAACGGCCGCTGCTGGACACGCGTGCATATCTGGCGACGGAGAGCCTGGAGATGGAAGAAGAGACCAGCGAAGACGAGATGCCCATCCAGGAGGAGCAGGCGCATGCCGTATCTACTGAAGACTGAGCCGTCAGCCTACTCATTTGACGATCTGGAGCGCGACGGCGAGACGGTGTGGGATGGCATCCGCAATCCCCAGGCCCTGCAGACGCTCGCGAAGATGAAAAAAGGCGATGACCTGGCGATCTACCACTCGGTGACCGACAAGCAGGTGGTGGGCCGGGCGAAGGTGGAGGCGGTAGACGCAAGCGACCCCAGGAATCCGCGGGTGACCATCAAGGCGAATGGACGCGTGCGCCGGCCCAAGACGCTGGCGGAGATGCGGGACGAGCCGAGCTTCGCCGGATCGCTCCTCTTCCGCCAGTTCCGGCTCTCGGTGGTGCCGTTGACGGATGAGCAGTTCGCGTGGCTGGTAAACGGGTAGGGCTTCTTCCGCCCCGGTGCGCCTCTCGCCGAGAATCATGCTGCCACATCCGCATCATCGCATGTACTCTTTCCATGAACTGACAAGACAACAGGAGTGAGACTAAGCTGATGGCTGTGTTGGCGATCGATGTAGGGGGAACCCACGTCAAAGTATTGGCGGAGGGCAGGCGAGTTCCGGTCAAGATTCCTTCCGGGCCGGCCATGACGCCGGAACTGATGGTGGCAGCCGTGCTGAAGGCGACACAGGACTGGAAGTATGACCGGATTGCCATTGGCTATCCAGCTCCGGTGGTTCATAACAAGCCGGTGCTTGAGCCGCATAATCTGGGCGTCGGCTGGGTGGGGTTTGAGTATCAGACGGCGTTCGGCAAGCCGGTGCGAATGATCAACGACGCGGCCATGCAGGCGCTGGGCAGCTACCGGGGCGGCCGCATGCTTTTCCTGGGCATCGGGACCGGACTCGGGTCTGCGCTCGTCATCGAGGGCATCGTGCAGCCGATGGAGCTGGCGCACCTGCCGTATCGGAAATCGTTCACCTATGAGGATTACGTAGGACGCCGAGGCTTGGAGCGATTGGGCAAGAAGCGCTGGCGCGAGCGCGTTTTGGACGTGGTCGATCGACTCGCCGCAGCTCTCATTGTGGACTACGTGGTGGTGGGCGGCGGCAATGCCAAGCTGCTGAAGACGCTGCCCAAGGGCGTCGAGCTCGGCTCCAACGATAACGCCTTCCTTGGCGGATTCAAGCTCTGGAAGGAGCGCCAGGGCGCGCACACGCATGAACTGTCCCAAGGTGGCGTGCCGTTGCCCACCCGTATCGGGTGAGGGAGCGGCCGGAGCCGGTCGAAAACACTCCTTTGGCACCGGGCGCACTCGGCGCGCTGCGCGCTTCCGCCGGCCGACTCACGTAAAATCGATCTTTTGAGCCGGGAGGGGCATGCTACGTTTTTCGACCGCGGGTGAGTCGCACGGGGAGAGCCTGATTGCACTGGTGCAGGGGCTGCCTGCGGGACTGGCCGTGGAGCAGGCGTTTCTCGATCGCGAGTTGTGGCGGCGGCAGCAGGGGTACGGCCGCGGCGGACGCATGCGGATCGAGCAGGATACGGCGCACATTCTCTCCGGCGTGCGGCATGGCAGGACCATCGGTTCGCCCATTGCGATGGAGATCGCCAATCGCGATTGGAAGAACTGGGAAGAGATCCTGCCCGTAGGGCCGGGGGATCCGGAGAAGCACAAGGCCGTGGCGTCGCCGCGGCCGGGACACGCGGACCTGGCCGGATCGTTGAAGTATAACTTTAAGGATGCGCGGTATGTGCTGGAGCGTGCATCCGCCCGCGAGTCATCAGCACGGGTGGCGGCGGGCGCGCTGGCAAAGTTATTGCTGCGTGGTCTGGGTATAGAAATCGCCAGCCATGCGGTGCGCGTGGGCCGGGTGGCACTGGAGGCGGCCCTCGATTGGGAAGCGATTGCTGCGCTTCGTGAGCGCGATGAGATTCTGCTGAACTGCGCCGATCCAGCGACGGAAGAGCGCATGAAGGCAGAGGTGGATCTTGCGCTCCGTACCGGCGATTCGATCGGCGGCGTCTTCGAGGTGGTGGTGCATGGTGCGCCGCCGGGCCTGGGCACGTATGCGAACTGGGACGAGCGGCTGGACGGCCTGCTGGCGTGGGCAGTGATGTCGTTGCAGGCGGTGAAGGCAGTGGAGTTGGGCCGTGGCGTGACAGCGGCGGAGTCGCTGGGATCGGCGGTGCACGACTCCATCCATTACCAGGAAGAACGGGAGAGCGGCGGGCAGCACACCCGCTTTGGGCGTAGGAGCAACAACGCCGGTGGGGTGGAGGGCGGCATCTCGAACGGGCAGGACATCGTGGTGCGCGGATATCTGAAGCCCATCTCGACCTTGCGCCGGCCTCTCGAGTCGGTCCAGTACGAGACACGTGAGGCGACCAAGGCGGCGTATGAGCGCTCCGACGTATGCGTGGTGCCCGCGGCGGGCGTGGCGGCGGAGGCAATGGTGGCGTTGGTGATCGCGCGGCTGGCGCTGGAGAAGTTCGGCGGCGATTCGGCGGACGAGCTTCTACGCAATTACAACGGCTACCTGGAGCAGATCAGGAAGTTTTGAAGCGAGTATGCAAAACCCCCACCCTGGCTTCGCTAGGATGGGGCACCCAATCACGTAAGAGAAGGCACGTTTCCCAACGATGGTCTACGAAATCGTCAAGTTTCCCGATCCCATTTTGCAGCGGCGCGCTGAACCGGTGACGGAGTTCAACCATGACTTACGCACGCTGGTCGATGACATGTTCACGTCGATGTACGCGGCGATGGGGATTGGCCTGGCCGCGCCGCAGATTGGTATCTCCAAGCGCCTTACGGTGATCGATCTGAGCAACCAGAATAAGCCGGAAGACAAGATCGTGTTGATCAATCCGGAGATCGTAGTGCAGGAAGGCAAGCAGTTTGAAGAGGAGGGCTGCCTGAGCCTGCCAGAAATACGAGAGAAGGTGAAGCGCGCCATGCGGGTGAAGGTGCGCGCACAGGATGCGCAGGGCAAGTGGTTCGAGATCGAGGGAGATGAACTGCTGGCGCGCGCCTTCCAGCATGAGATCGACCACCTGAATGGAATTCTCTTTATCTATCGCGTGAGCGCGCTGAAGCGGGACCTTGCACTGAGAAAGATCCGCAAGCTGCAGAAGGCCGGGGACTGGTAGGCGGTGCGGCTCGTCTTTTGCGGGACGCCGGCATTCGCGGCCCCGACGCTCCGGGCGGTGCTTGCGGCCGGGCACCGTGTGGAGCTGGTGATAACGCAGCCGGACAGGCCGAGCGGCCGGGGCATGCAGTTGCTGGCGCCGCCGGTGAAGATCGCGGCGACGGAAGCGGGGCTCACCATCACGCAGCCGGAGAAGATCAGGAACAACGCAGAGTTGCGCAGCCAATTGGAGGCTATCGGACCGGATGCGATTCTGGTCGTCGCCTATGGGCGGATCATTCCGCAATGGATGCTCGATCTGCCACGTTACGGAAATCTCAATCTACACGGATCGCTGCTGCCGAAGTATCGCGGGGCCGCGCCGGTGCAGTGGGCTCTGGCGCGGGGCGAGCGCGTGACCGGCGTGACCACCATGCGCCTGGATGCAGGGCTGGATACCGGCGATATGCTGCTGCAGCAGGAACTCACCGTAAATGACGAGCAAACGGCGCGGGACGTGCTGCCGCTACTGGCAGACATGGGCGCGGCGCTTATGGTAAAAACGCTCGCCGGGCTCGAAGACGGGTCAGTGACGCCGCGCAAGCAGGATGATGCCGCGGCCACGCTGGCGCCCTTGCTGACGCGCGAGGATGGACGCATCGACTTTCGCCGTTCGGCACGAGAGATTCACAATCGCTGGCGCGGCTTCCAGCCCTGGCCGGGCGCGTGGACCACGCTGCGCGGCCAGAAGTTGACCTTGCATCGGCTGCGGGTGGTTGATCCGCCGGGCACGGTTGCTTTGCCGGGCGAAGTGCGGGTTGCAGACGGGAGTCTCCTGATCGCATGCGGTGAAAGCGGCTGGATTGAAGCCATGGAGGTGCAGATGGAAGGGAAGCGACGCATGGCAGCGGCGGACTTCCTGCGCGGATTCCAAATGGTGCCGGGCGAGGTATTGGGATAGCCATGGGCGGGCGGACTGCCGCGAAGCACCGCCCGCGCATCGGGGCTGCCCGGGTGGCAGCTTTTCATATCCTGCAGGAGATCGCTCGCTCGAACTCCGCACACAGCGACACCCTGCTGCACGGGCGTGCGACTGAGCGCCTGAGCCCGCAGGACCGCAGCCTGGCCACGACGCTGGTAATGGGAGTCCTGCGGTGGCAACTGGCGCTCGACGGGCTGATCCGCGACAAGCTGCATCATGCGGCGAGACTGGATGAACCGGTGGCAACGGCGCTGCGTCTCGGCGCATTCCAGTTGCTGCTGCTCGATCGTATTCCCCCGCACGCGGCGATCCATGACAGCGTGGAGTTGGTGAAGACGGCGGGGCATCGCTTCTCCGCCGGACTGGTGAATGCGGTGCTGCGCAAGATTGCGACGGAGAAGCCGCTGCCTCTCGATGCCGTCGCTGCCCATCCGTCATGGATGGTGGAGCGCTGGCGCGCGCAGCTTGGCGCGGATGCCGTAGCGGCCGTGTGCGCCTACAACCAGCAGACACCGGGCACTGCGGTGCGCCTGCGAGGAGGTTGGTCGATGGAAAGCGGCATGCAACCGGGCGAGTTCCTGTCGTGTGCGGGTGTGCTGCGCGACGACGAGGCGACAACGAAAGGTCCCATCCCGATGATCGATCCTCAGTGCACTGACCTCCGCTTTCAGGATGAGGGCTCACAGTTGATCGCGGAGCTGGCGTCAGAGGGACGACGGATTCTGGACTGCTGCGCGGCGCCGGGTGGCAAGGCCGCCATCCTCGCGGAGCGTAATCCGGCGGCCGAGATCATAGCGTGCGATATCAGCCGGGCGCGTCTGGAACGAATGCGTCAGAACTTCACGCGCGAGGCTGCGACATCGCGGATTCAATGCCTGGAGGCCGATGCGACGAAGTTGCACTTCGAGGCTCCGTTCGATCTCATCCTGTGTGACGCGCCGTGCAGCGGGACGGGCACGCTGGCGCGCAACCCCGAAATTAAGCTGCGCCTGCAGGAGGAGGATCTGGAACGGCAGCAGCAGCGGCAGGTGGCGATCCTCCGTTCGGCAATGGGCTGCCTGGAGCACGGCGGCCGCCTGGTCTATTCCACGTGCTCGCTCGAACCGGAAGAGAACGAAGATGTGGTAAAGCGATGCCTGGATGCGGAGCCGAAGATGCGCCTGCTGCCCGTGGCGGAGCGGCTGACCGCGCTCGAACGCTCCGGCACGCTCCACGCGGAGGGGGCGGCCCGATTGCGGGCGCATGCGCTGCGCGGGGATTTCCTCCAGACCGTGCCCGGTGTGCTGCGGTGCGACGGTTTCTTCGCGGCGGTGTTTACGCGTGAGTAGCCGGTAGCGCTTTTGCAATCGGTGGACTTCTCAGCGGCTTCGCTCTGGATGTAAGTCATGCGGGAAGGATCTACTGCGCGACAGTAAGCTGGATTGCGGTGCGGCTGTCAACGCGAGTGCCGGGTTGGGGCGTTTGCGCGAGCACCGTCCCGGGAGGCACCGGCACCACGGGCGACGCCGGACTTCGCAGGCTGGTTGCACCCAGACCGCTCCCCACATCAGGGATCGCAACGCTCGTGTAGATCACCGGCGCCAGCTTGAGTCCGGCGTGTGCGATCGCCGCGGCGGCGGCGTTGTAGTTTCCATTCACAAAGTCCGGCATGACGTATGCGTTGGTGGTGTCGAGAGCCGCCGTGCTCATCAGCAGAGAGACGCTCGGACGATCCACGTTCGCGAAGCCCGCCGAGGGTATCTGGGCGATGACCATGTCCGGCGGGGAAGCCGCATCGGGCATGCGGGCTACGGTGCCTACCTGCAGACCGGCGCGGCGAATGTCCATGGTGGCCAGGCGCTCGGGCTGGTTCAGCAACGGGGGAATGGCTGCCTTCTGCGGGCCCAGGCTTTGCGTGGTGCGCACGTGCCACTCGCGGCGGACCCGCGTGTCCGGTAGCGGCGACTGGGTGAGAATGCGTCCGGCGGGGATGGTGGCGCTGTAGAAGCGATCGTCCACGGCGAAGTCAAGGTCCAGCGCAGCGGCCTTACGCGCGGCATCCGCCTCCGTCATGCCGCGGAAGTCCGGCACCGTGACCTCTCTGCCGTGAATGGCGAAATGCATGGTGGTGACCGCCGAGACCAGCGCGGCGAGGGATAGCAGCAGCAGCACGATCGCAAACTGGAAAAAGCGCCGGATCATTGGCTGGAGTGTGCAGGTCCGGATGCCGGCGTCGTCTGCGGAGGACTCGCGTCGGGCTGATCGTATTCGATCACGAAATCAATCTGCGCCGTCTTTTCGAGCATGGCGGAGACGGAGCAATACTTGGTCTTCGACAGATGCACGGCGTCCTCCATGGCCTTGTGGCTGACCGCGCCGCCGACGCGATACACCAGCCGGATGCGGGTGAAGACGCTGGGGTACCCGGGGGCCTTCTCGGCTTCCGCTGACACTGTGAGGCTGGTGAAAGGTTCGCGCTTTTTGGTGAGGATGCTGACGACGTCAACCGAGGTACACCCGCAGAGGCTCATCAGGACGCACTCCATGGGGGTGGGTCCTGCGGCGCGGTCCACATCCATGGTGAGCTGATGGCCGCTGTCAGAGGTGGCGGTGTAGATCTGCGCGCGCTGCCATTGCGCGCTGGCATGCATGGTCAATTCTCCACCAGGCTTTCTTTGCTCTGCCGCTCGTGTTTGTTATCCGCCAGGGGCTCGGGATGGATGAGCACGCGCGAGACCTGAGGGCAGGCGAGCTTGAAGCGGTCCTCAAGCTCGGTAATCACATCGTGCACGCGATGCATGGGCAGATTGTCCGGCAGGGTGCAGTGGCAGGAGAGGTGCACGCGGTCGCCGACATGCCGCAGCACGATATCGTGCACATCGAGAATGGAATCCTTGAACTGGGCTACGGTGCGGCGAAGCGCTCCCTCCAGATGGCGGTCCTCATCGACGCTTGCGGGGCGTTCAATGGTTGCGGGTTCGCTTTCGATGTGGGTGAGCACGGAGCGGATCTCCGGCAATTCGCGGCGCATCTGCGATTCAATATCGCAGACGAACCTGTGGGCTTCCACCAGCGGCATGTCTTCCGGAACCTCCAGATGCTGCTCTACATGGAAGCCGCCGGGTGTAGCTTGCACGCTGACGTCGTGCAGGCCGACGTTGTTGCGCGAAGCCACGCCGCGGATCTTGTCGAAGATGCTTTCCGAAGAGCCTTCGCGGGGAACCGTGTGCACGACGACGTCGGTCTGCGGCAGGATGCCTTCCACCGTATCGGTGATGCGTTCCACCAGCGCTTCCGTGTGCTGGAAGGTATCGAGGCGCGGCACGGCGACGCTGAGATCGGCGAAGTAGCCGTTGCCGGAGCGGCGCACGCGGACGCGTTCCACGCCCAGAACGCCCGTCAGATTGCCCACTGCATCCACGATGCGACGGCGCGATCCGGCGGGTGCCGCGTCAAGCAGCACCGCGATGGTGCGATGTGCGAGGCGCCAACTGAACCGCAGAATCACAATAGAGACGAGCAGCGCGGCAATCGGGTCAGCGAAGCGGAGCCAGGGCTGATGGTAGACCACGCCTAGATCCGAGGCGAGCAGCCCCAGCGCAACCGCAAGGCTGGACCAGATATCGGAGGAGAAGTGCAGCGCATCGGCTTCGAGCGCCTGGCTGCCGGAGCGCTGCGCGACTCGCCGGAGAGTGCGGGCGCGTGTGTAATCCACGGCGATGGAGAGCGCGAGCACGGCGAACGGCCAGACCGTGAACGACAGGGCGACGGGATGCACGAAGATACGCAGCACGGCTTCGCTGACGATCCACAGGCAGGAAACGGCCATGAGGAAGGTTTCGGTGAAGGCCGAAAGCGTCTCGACCTTGCCATGCCCGTAGGGATGGTCTTCGTCGGCCGGCTTGTCGGAGACGCGAACGGAGAAGAAGGTGAGCGCGGCGCCGAGGAGATCGAGTCCGGAGTGCGCAGCATCCGAGAGCAGGCCCAGGCTTCCCGTCAACAGGCCGGCAAGGATCTTGAGCGCCGTCATGACGCAGGCGGCCAGCATGGACATGCCCGCGGCAGATCGCTTCTCTGCGCTCAGCGGGCTGCTTCCCCTGTCCACGTGCGTATGCGCGGCGTCCGGCACCATCCCAACAGCCTACAACCGGAGGGCGATGGCCGCCTAGAGCCCTAGCTACTGCCGGCGCTAAGACTTCACGGCGCATCCGCTTGTGGCTTTATGGCGCGTCCGGTTGTGGCTTTATCGCGTGTCCGGTTGTGGCTTTATCGCGTGTCCGGTTGTGGCTTTCTGGCGCGTCCGGTTCTGGCTTTCTGGCGCGTCCGGTTCTGGCTTTCTGGCGCGATAGAGGCCGGCGATGCCGAAGGTATAGGGGGTCCAGCTCACGTTAGTAAAGCCGGCGTGGCGCAGCAGGGCGAGCATCTCCGCCGGTGGAGGGAAGCGTTCGACCGAGGCAGGCAGATACGTATAGGGCCCCGCGATCCCGGAGAGGAGACGGCCTATGCGTGGCAGGATGCGGCGGAAGTAGAACGCGTAGCAGCGGCCCAGCCAGCCGCCGGGCTCGCTGAAATCCAGAATGCCGAGTTCACCGCCGGGCGCAAGGACACGATGAAACTCCTCCAGACCGGCGCGGTAGTTGGCCAGATTGCGAAACCCGAAGGCCGTCGTCAGCAAGTGCATGGAGCCGGAAGCAAGCGGCAGATGCAGCGCGTCCGCTTCCACCGCGATCGCATTGCGGCCACGGAATTTGGCAGCGCCGCGCATCAGCATGGCATGGGAAAAGTCGATGCCGACGACCGGCTGCGCCTGCGCAGGACGGCGTTTGAGCAGCGCCAGTGTCATATCGCCGGTGCCGCAGCAGATATCGGCGACCCGCGCTTCGGGTTGACGCAGTACATGGCGAAAGCGGCGTGCGGTGCGCCACCACCAAAACCGGTCGATATTGCAGGAGAGCACATGGTTCAGCAGATCGTAACGCGGAGCGATGGCGTCGAACATGGACTGCACCGCCGCGGCGGCGCTGCGCTGGTCCTGCGTTCCCGTCGGCTGTGCGCCGGGCCTGACCGGAGGATGGGGGCCTGAAGCGGACATCAGCGAGGCTCCAGCGCCAGCCCGGAGTGGATGGCGGCCAGCAGTTCGCTGTCGGAGAGATGTTCGACGACTACGGCCTCGCCGATCCCGCGCAGCAGCACGAAGCGGCGTATACCGCTGCGATTCTTCTTATCGCTGGCGGCGGCCGCCAGCAGCGCTTCGGCGGAGAGCGGCGGCAGCGCAGGAAGGCCCAGCGCATCCAGAAGTCCGAGCGCGCGGGACGTGTCAGAGGCAGACAGCAGGGCTCTATTCCGGCTGGCCATCAGCGCCACGCGCATCCCCCAGCCGACAGCCTCCCCGTGCAGGAGCGTGGCGTACCCGGTGACTGCTTCCAGCGCATGCCCGATGGTGTGGCCGAAGTTGAGGAGCATACGCTGGCCGCTCTCGCGCTCGTCCGCCGCAACCAAATCAGTCTTGACGCGGACCGATGCGGCAAGCACGTGCAGCAGCGCGCCGGAGTCGCCCGCCAGCAGCGATTCCCGCTCCCGTTCCATGAATTGGAAGAGCGCCGGGTCGCGGATGAGGCCGGCCTTCACACTTTCGAAGAGACCGGCGCGCAGCTCGGCGGCTGGCAGTGTCGACAGCAGCGCGGGATCGCTGAGCACCAGCCGCGGATGATGAAAGCTGCCGACAAGGTTCTTGCCTCCCGCCAGATTGACTCCGGTCTTGCCGCCGATCGACGAATCGACCTGCGCCAACATGGTCGTGGGTATCTGCACGTAGTCGATACCGCGCATGAACACTGCCGCAAGGAACCCGCTGATGTCCCCGACCACGCCACCGCCGAACGCCAGCAGCACGGAGCTGCGGTCAGCCCCAGCCTGCGCGAGCTCCTCCGCCAGGCGTTCCAGAGTGCACAGGCGTTTATGTTGTTCACCCGAGGGAAGGAAGAGGATGCATGGTTGCTCTGCTGCGAACGATTTGAGAAAGCGTTCCGACCAGAGCGCCCAGATCTCAGGCGCGGTGACGATGAAGAATCGTCTGTGGCCTTGGCCGAAGACGGTGTGCAGACGCGGTTGGAGCGAGGACAATATCTCCTGCTCGATCACGACATCGTAAGCCGCGGATGGGGTCCGTAGAGGAATCGTGGGCACGCCTGTTCATCGTAACGCAGCATGCGTGCAGCCCCATCGAGCTTCGCTCAACGTGCGCGCGAAATATTGTGCTATCCCAGAAACAATTCATGTCATACCGAACGAAGCCCATCTCGCAAAGCAAGATCGGCGAGTGGAGGAGCATCCAGCAAAGAGCAGAAGCAGATTCCTGGACTTCGCTCGGGATGACAGGGTCCGGGTAGATGCCGCGCACGTGTGCGGCTCAACACAGACTGGCGCGACCGCGCTCGATGATAGCCTCGAAGCATCATCATGGTGGAACAGAACGACTTTCTGGTTATCGGCGCCGGCATTGCAGGATTGCGCGCTGCACTGACGCTGGCTGAGGCGGGGCGCGTCCTGCTCGTCACCAAGGAAGCGCTGGGCGAGTCCAATACGCAATACGCCCAGGGTGGCATTGCCGTCGCCTTGAGCGGTGAAGAGGATGTCTCTCTGCATCTGGAAGACACCAAGGCGGCGGGGGATGGCCTGGTGCAGGAAGAGGCGGCGCGCGTGCTTGCGGAGGAGGGTCCGCTGCGCGTGGAAGAACTGCTGCGCTGGGGCACCAACTTCGACCGCTATGCCGAGGGCGCCAAACGCGGCGAGCTGATGCTGACCCGTGAAGGTGCGCACAGCCGCAACCGCATACTGCATGCCAATGGCGACGCAACCGGGCGCGAGATCGGGCGCGCGCTGCTGGCGCGGGCACAAACAGAGAAAAATATCAGGGCCGTCGCGTGGTCGATGATCACGGACCTGGTGGCGGAAGACGGCCGCGTATGCGGGGCCACGCTGCTCGATCGTGAGGGTAAGCGCGCGGTGGTAGGCGCGCGGGCGGTACTGCTGGCCAGCGGGGGCGCCGGGCAGGTGTATCGCGATACCACAAATCCTCCGGTGGCCACCGGTGACGGCATCGCGGCCGCGGCACGCGCGGGTGCGGAGCTGGCGGACATGGAGTTCTATCAGTTTCATCCGACCGCCTTGAACCTGCCGGGGGTGCAGCGGTTTCTCTTGTCGGAGGCTCTGCGCGGCGAGGGCGCCTATCTCCGAAACGCGCGCGGTGAGCGCTTCATGGAGCGCTATCATCCGCTGCTCGAACTGGCGCCGCGGGATGTCGTCGCACGCGCCATCACGCGCGAAGGCTTCGGCGAGCGACCGGGCGAAGTGCTGCCGGTCTACCTGGACATGCGCCATGTCCGTGGGCTCGAACTTGCAGCCCGCTTTCCCGGAATCTCCACGTTCCTGCACGCGCATGGGCTTACGCTCAACGACGATCTGATTCCAGTAACACCCGCGGCGCATTACCTGATGGGCGGCGTGCGCACCGACGTGCATGGCCGCACCACGCTTCCCGGCCTGTATGCGGCGGGCGAGGTGGCGTGTACCGGCGTTCACGGCGCCAATCGTCTGGCCAGCAACTCGCTGCTGGAAGGGCTGGTCTTCGGCGCCCGGGCAGCCGAGGCAATGCTGGAGGTGAAGGATCTGCCGGTTCGCTCCGACCGGACGTTGCCGCAGATCGAAACAAGGGAGTTTCCAGCCATCGAAGCGTTCATTGCCGGCCTCCGGCGCGCCATGTGGGAGCATGCCGGACTGTTGCGCGATCGAACGCTGCTTTCAGAAGCGAATCTGGGCGACTTTGCCCAGGCGATTGAGGGCGCGAGCCCGTCCGCCTGGACGCGGCGTGTGCATGAGGCGCATGCGCTCCATACCGTCGCCGCGGCGATCGTCGCCAGCGCGCTCGCGCGGGAAGAGAGCCGTGGAGCGCATTTCCGCAACGACTTTCCCCGGCGGGACGATGCGCACTTTCAGAAGCACTCGTTGCTGGCCTGTGGCCAGGTAGGCTTCGGTGATCTTTAGCGGCTGACCCTAACCGACGAGTCCGGAGTGAAAAGCTGGTGGCCTATGCACGGACGGCCGGGAAAGCGCAACGCGCTTTTGCCTCCTCCGTGGTCCCGAATCCGGAACGGTAATAACCGGAAACCGGCCGGAAACCGGTAGAACCCGAAAGGTTCCTTGAAGTTGTCCGGGGAAACACGGTATATACAGTGACGCCGGGTCTTTCTGTCACGCCCAGGCAAGCGGTTCCCGTTGAAAGAGAGAGTTCCCGATGAGGACACACGTGGCGAGCACCGAGTTGCGGGAAGTGATGGATATCCGGCAGGCCGCCGATTACCTGGGCATCAGCGCAGACACCCTCTATAAGTATGCATCGGAGGGATTCGTGCCGGCCTTTAAGTTGGGCAACCGCTGGCGCTTCAAGCGGTCCCGGCTGAACGAGTGGATGGATCAGCAATCCTCCCTGAGCGCGGCGCAGGCCAGAGTGACGCCGGCGGCACAGCCCCGGCCGGCCAAGGGCGAGGCCAAGCCCGTCGCGTCGGTGCGCCCACGGACGAAGAAGACCGCGCGCACGACCATTCATTAATGGCAGAGCGCCCGTAATGGCAGAGCGCCGCTGTTGAAGCAAGTCAAAGACTGGAAATGACAGAGATGAATGAGGCGGGCGATACGCGCGGCCTTCGTCTGCGCAGACTGCGGCGAGCGATGGCGGCAGAGGAGATTCCGTCACTGCTGGTGACCCATCTCCCGGATGTGCGCTATCTGACCGGATTTACCGGGTCGAATGCAGCGCTGGCGGTAACGGCGAAGCAGGCCGTGCTGTTTACGGATGGGCGCTACACCGTGCAGGCGAAGGCGGAGGTGCGCGCCGCGCAAGTGGTCATCGCATCAAGCTCCGCCCTCAAAGAGGCGTGCGCGTTTCTGCGCCAGGATGGCGGAGGGAGCGCCTTCTATGATCCCGAACAGACGACGGTAGCGGCGCTCGCCCAGATGCGCGATGCCATCGGAAAGAAGGGCAGTGCCCGCTTCTTTCAACCGCTGCCGGCTGCGCTGGTGATGCAGCAACGGCTGGTGAAGGATGACGGAGAGCAGCGGCTGATGCACGAAGCGGCGGCACTGGGAGTGCGGCTCTTTGAAGATCTGGTGCCCAAGCTGCAGCCGGGGATGACGGAGCTGGCGGTCGCGGCGGAGCTCGAGTACGCCGCCCGCATGGCCGGCGCCGAGGCGATGTCGTTTGAAACCATCGTCGCCAGCGGAGTGCGTTCGGCACTGCCGCATGGCCGTGCCAGCGAGGCCAGACTGCCGCGGCGGGGATTCGTCACCCTCGACTTCGGTGTTATGCTCAGTGGTTACTGCTCGGACATGACGCGCACCGTGCACCTGGGCGCGGCGACGGATCGCGAGCGCGATGTGTATGCGGCGGTGCTCGAAGCGCAGGAAAACGCCGTTGCCGCAGTGCGGGGCGGGGTACGATGTGGCGCAGTGGATGAGGCGGCGCGCAGTGTCCTGCGGCGCTCGGACCTGGCGCCGTACTTCACGCATTCGACAGGGCACGGTGTCGGACTGGAGATCCACGAGCCGCCACGGATCGCGGCCGGGCAGCAGGCTTCGCTGAAGAATGGCAATGTCGTTACCATCGAACCGGGAGTCTACATCGCAGGGGAGTTCGGAGTTCGCATCGAAGATACGGTGGTGGTGCACAAGGGCGGTTGCACGGTGCTGACGCCGGCGACCAAGGCGTGGATCGAGCTTTGAGGACGCAAATCCTTCGACTCGCCAGCGCAGGACGGCTTGCTCAGTAGCAATATCAATGGAAGACTGGGCGCACGGTAACCAGCGAGCAACGGACCAGAGATAGGACGCATGAATCCGGAAGAATTGGCAGAGCTGAAAGAGCTCATCGAGTTTCTGAAAGAGAACCAGGTCGGCGAGTTCGACCTGGAGCGCGGCGACTTAAAGGTGCGGTTGAAGTTTGCCGGGGCCGTCGCGGCTGCTCCTGCGGGAACATCGCTCGATCTGGGCCAGTTGGCACAATGGATGGGCGGCGCACAAGCGATGCGTGCTGCAGCGCCTTCCACCGCTCAGGCTACCGCCGCCTCGCCGTCCACTCCGCTGGAAGCGCCGGGCTCAACCGGATTGACGACCAGCCAGACAACCGGCGCGGCGCCGCAACCGGAGGAGGAAGCCGGACTGCACATCGTCAAATCGCCGATCGTCGGCACCTTCTACGAGTCGTCCTCACCGGGAGCGCAGGCCTTCGTCAAGCCCGGCGACCAGGTGGAGGCCGGCCAGGTGCTATGCATCATTGAGGCGATGAAGCTGATGAACGAGATCGAGTCCGACGCCGCGGGCGAGATCGTGAAGCGTTTCGTCGTGAACGGGCAGCCGGTCGAGTATGGCCAGCAGTTGTTCTCGGTTCGCCCTCGCTAGTGCGGTTGGAGATGTTTGGGGCCATTCGCGCCTTTAAGGAAGGTCCATGTTCCGGAAAGTCTTGATTGCCAATCGCGGCGAGATTGCGCTGCGTGTGATTTGTGCCTGCAAGGAGCTGGGGATCCGGACCGTCGCTGTGTACAGCGAGGCCGACCGCCACTCGCTGCACGTGCGTTTTGCCGATGAGGCGATCTGCATCGGGCCGCCGCGCTCCGCGGAGAGCTATCTGCATGTGCCGGCGGTGATCAGCGCGGCGGAGATCGCGGACGTGGAGGCGATCCATCCGGGATACGGGCTGTTGAGCGAAAACGCCAATTTCGCCGAGGTCTGCCGGGCCTCCAATATCAAGTTCATCGGGCCGCCGCCCGAAGTCACACGGCTGATGGGTGAAAAGGAAAAGGCGCGCATGGCCATGAAGAAGGCCAAGGTGCCAATTCTTCCCGGCTCCGAGGGCGTGATCCAGTCCGAAGGCGAGGCCCTGGAGTGGGCCAGAAGCATCGGCTTTCCGGTGATCCTCAAGGCCTCCGCCGGCGGGGGTGGCCGCGGCATGCGCGTGGCCCGCAGCGAGGAGGAGTTGCCGGGGCTGTTCCAGGCGGCGCACACGGAGGCGGCGAACGCCTTCGGCAACGGCGACCTCTACATGGAAAAGTTCATCGAGCGGCCGCGGCACATCGAGTTCCAGGTGCTGGCCGATGAGCATGGCAACGTGATGTCCCTGGGCGAACGCGAGTGCTCCATCCAGCGCCGGCACCAGAAGCTGATCGAGGAGGCGCCGTCGCTGCAGGTGAACGCGAAGATGCGCGAGGAGATCGGCAAGACGGTCAAGCGCTGCCTGGAACACATTGGCTACCAGAACGCCGGCACCATCGAGTTCCTGATGGATGAAGACGGCAAGCTCTACTTCATCGAGATGAACACGCGCATTCAGGTGGAACATCCGGTGACCGAGATGATCACCGGCATCGATCTGGTGAAGGCGCAGTTGCGCATTGCTTCGGGCGAAAGGCTGAACTCGATCATCCCGGACCCGGTGCAGATTCGCGGACATGCCATCGAGTGCCGGGTGAACGCCGAGCATCCGGAAAAGTTCACCCCCTCCGCGGGCCGCATCTCGGTCTTCAACGTGCCCGGCGGCAACGGCGTTCGTGTGGACACGGCGCAGTATGCCGAGGGTTTCGTGCCGCCGTACTACGATTCGCTCATCGCCAAGCTGATCGCCCATGGCAAGGACCGGCAGGAGGCCATGGCGCGCATGAACCGCGCGCTCGAGATGTTCGTCGTCGAAGGGATCCATACGACGATTCCGCTGCATCGCCGCATCCTGAACGACCCTGACTTCCGCGAGGGCAAGTTCGATACCAAATACATGGAGCGCTTCTTCGAGCGGGAGAAAGAGCGCTTGCCGCACCACCACGCCCTCGCGCTCTCCTGATCTCCTACCGGCACCGCCAGAGCCGGGCAGAATGTGAACTCCTCCGGGATTTAATTTGCCCAAGTAGCCGCGCTTGCGGGAAGATGCCGAGTGAAGCTTTCAGGAGGCGAGACCATGGGAAGAATGAGTGAGAATTTCCGGCCGGAGCTGGAACACGAGCTGACGAACACGCGCAAGATGCTGGCCGTAGTGCCGGAGGATAAGTGGGACTGGACTCCGCACGCGAAGTCGATGTCGCTGGGACGGCTGGCGGGGCATGTGGCGACCTTGCCGGGCTGGGGCTCGACTACCTTCAAGACCGAGCGGCTGGACATTTCGCCCGAGAACATGCCCAAGGATGCGCAGTTTAGTCCAAAGAGCCGCGAGGCGTTGCTGGCGAAGTTCGACGAAAGCGCCAGCGAATTGCGTAGCACCTTAGCCGCGACCCCGGACGAAGAGTTCGGCAAGACGTGGACGCTGACCTGGATGGGCAAGGAAGCCTTCAGCATGCCCCGCGTAGCGGTCTACCGCAGCACCGTGGTCAACCATCTGGTGCATCATCGGGGACAGCTCTCGGTGTACCTGCGGATGTTGGATGTGCCGATCCCGGGCATGTATGGGCCGTCCGCCGATGAGCAGATGTAACTACTTGGGCGCAGGCTTATACCGGCGGTGATACTGCCGAAGCTTTACCCCATCCTCGATGCCGGGCTGCTGCGGAGTGCGGGGCTTCCGCTGGAAGGCTTCGCGCGCGACCTGCGGGGCGCGGGCGTAACGTTGCTGCAATACCGCGACAAGGCGGCCTCCGACGTCGAGGTGCTGGCGGCCGCAGCGCTGTTGCGCGGCATCTTCCCCCGTGAGGCGGCGACCTTGATCCTGAACGACCGCGTTCACCTGTGCGCTGCGGCAGATTTCGATGGCGCGCACGTCGGGCAGACCGATATGCCGCCGGAGCAAGCGCGGTCTCTGCTCGGGCCGGCACGCCTGCTGGGCATCTCCACGCATAATCCGGAGCAGGTGCGCCTGGCAGCGGAGACCTCCGCCGACTATCTGGCCATCGGACCGGTCTATACGACAGGATCGAAGGAGAATCCGGACCCGGTCGTCGGGCTCGCGGGTGTGGCCTCCGCGCGGGCGCTGACAGGCAAGCCGCTGGTAGCCATCGGCGGCATCACCCGCGAGACCACGCGGGCGGTGCTGGACGCAGGCGCGGATGCGGTCGCGATGCTTTCCGCGCTTCTCCCGCGAGAGGGCTGCTCGGCGGCCGAGGCCGCTCAAGACATTCTTCGAAATTTCCGGTAGAACTGACAGCGAGTGCTCAATCAAACCCCTGCAGACGAAAAGGTAGGCGGCCACGCCATGACGTCGAGCACGACGGACGCCCTGACGCCACAGACGACAACTGCGCCGGGTACGGGACTGGTCAAGGGGCTGGGCCTGTTCAGCGCCACGGCCATCGTAGTCGGGTCGATGATCGGCTCAGGCATCTTCATCGTGCCCTCGGATATCGCGCGTGGCGTGGGTTCGCCGGCGCTGTTTATCGCCGCCTGGCTGATTACGGCCGTCATGACGGTCATCGGCGCATTGAGTTATGGGGAACTGGCGGCCATGATGCCGCGCGCCGGCGGCCAGTACGTGTACCTGCGCGAGGCGCTGGGGCCGATGTGGGGCTTTCTGTATGGGTGGACGCTGTTTCTGGTCATCCAGACGGGCACCATCGCCGCGGTGGGCGTGGCCTTCGGCAAGTTCCTGGGCGTGTTCTTCCCCTGGGTCTCGGACTCGCACTGGCTGCTCCACCTGGGGCGTGTGCCGGCCGTGCGTGTGGGCCCCATGGTACTGGGCAACATGGACCTGGGGCTGAACACCGTGAATCTGGTGGCGATCCTTATCACCGTCATCGTCACCTTCATCAACGTGCGCGGAGTGAAGACCGGCGCGCTGGTACAGAACATCTTCACCACCGCAAAGATTGGCGCGCTGCTGGCACTGATTGTCTGCGGCTTTGCCTTCGGTCGCGATCCAGCCGCGCTGGCGGCGAACTTCGGCGCGGGCTGGCATGCCTTCTGGCATAACGCATCCCTGAGCACGCTGCACCCGGTGCAGGTGGGGGTGGGCGGACCGATTGCCCTGGTCGGCATCTTCGCGATCCTGGCGGTGGTGCAGGTCGGCTCGCTGTTCTCCGCCGATGCCTGGAACAACGTGACCTTTACGGCAGGCGAGGTGCGCAATCCCAGCCGCAACCTGCCGCTGTCCCTGGCGGCGGGCACGGGGCTGGTGCTGGCCATCTATATCCTCGCCAACTTTGTGTATTTGATGGTGCTGCCGCTGGCGGGCGATCCGCACGGGGCAACGGCGCTTTCCCGAGGGATCCAGTTTGCCGCGGAAGACCGCGTGGGCACAGCGGTGCTCGAGCAGATCTTCCATACCAGCGGCGCGTACCTCATGGCGGCCGCGATCCTGATCTCCACCTTCGGCTGCGCCAACGGCATGTGCCTGGCGGGCGCGCGGGTGTACTACGCGATGAGCCAGGACGGGCTGTTCTTCAAGTCGGTAGGGCGGCTGCATCCGCGCTTCAAGACGCCGGTGATCTCGCTGCTGATTCAGGCTGCGTGGACCTGCCTGCTGTGCCTTTCCGGGTCGTATGCCCAACTGCTGGACTACACCATGTTCGCGGCACTGGTCTTTTATATCCTCACCATCGGCAGCCTGTTCGTGCTGCGGATACGGCGGCCGGATGCGCCGCGGCCCTACCGCGCATTCGGTTACCCGCTGCTGCCCGGGCTCTACATCCTGATGGCCGGCTGGATCTGCCTGGTGCTGCTGCGTTACAAGCCCCAGTACACCTGGCCCGGATTGTTGCTGGTGGTGCTGGGAATTCCTGTATATGCCGTCTGGAGTCGCAGGAAGCCCGCGGCTCCCGTAATATCAGTTCTTACCGAAGGCCCGTAGTTCCGGTGGAGGCAGATTCTTGGTTAGACTTTCCGCAACCAAACCCCTTTCGCTCCTGAAGCTCGAAGCCAGCGAAGAAGGGGAGCACACGCTCCGGCGCTCGCTGGGTCCGGTGAACCTCGTCACCCTGGGCATCGGCGCCATCATCGGCACGGGAATCTTTGTGCTCGTCGGGCCGGCGGCCGCAAAGTATGCCGGGCCGGCGGTGGCGCTCAGCTTTATCGTGGCGGGCATCACCTGTGCGTTTGCCGCGCTCTGCTACTCCGAGTTCGCCTCGCTTATTCCCATTGCGGGCTCCGCCTATACCTATGGCTACGCCACGCTGGGCGAATTCATCGCCTGGATTATCGGATGGGACCTGGTGCTCGAATATGCCTTCGGCGCGGCCACCGTTGCGTCCGGGTGGAGCGGCTATTTCGTCAGCCTGATGGATGACCTGCACATCCATATCCCGCCTCGATTCACCGCCACTCCCGGGACGGTGCTCTATCACTACGGCAATCACTGGGTTCCGTTCATGTCCGTGCCGAACAGCGTGAACGCGGCCGGTCTGGAACACGTCACCGCCATCGCCAACCTTGTCGCCTTTGTGGCAATTGGCGTGGTGACGGCAGTGCTGGTGAGAGGCATCAAGGAGTCGGCGAACCTCAACTCCGCCATCGTGTTCATCAAGCTTGGGGTCGTCGGTATCTTCATCGTGGTGGGCGCGATATTCCTTACGAAACATCCGCAGCTCGCGCACGTGAACTGGCATCCGTTCATTCCGCCATCGCAGGGAGATGGGCACTATGGTCTGGGCGGCATCGCCGCCGGGGCAGCGTCGGTCTTCTTCGCCTACATCGGTTTCGACGCCGTTTCGACCGCGGCGCAGGAGACAAAAGACCCCGAGCGCAATATGCCGATCGGCATCATAGGATCGCTGGTTATCTGCACCATTCTCTACATCATCGTGGCCCTGATCCTGACCGGGCTGGTCAATTACCGGATGCTCAACGTGGGCTCGCCGATCGCCACTGGCATCGACGTGACCGGGCATCGCTGGGGCACGTTACTGGTGAAGTTCGGCGCGGTCTGCGGCCTGGGAACGACCATGCTGGTCATGTTGCTCGGCCAGTCGCGGGTCTTCTTTTCCATGTCGCGCGATGGGCTGCTCTGGAAGTGGGCAAGCAATATTCATCCAAAATTCCGCACCCCCTGGCTGTCCAACATCGTGGTCGGCTTCGTGGCCGCTTGCATGCCGGCGCTGCTGCCCATTGACCGGTTGAGCGAGCTGGTCAATATGGGGACGCTGCTGGCCTTCGCCATCGTGTGTGCCGGCGTTTGGATTCTGCGCCGCAGACATCCGGAGATGCACCGCCCCTTCCGCACACCGCTGGTGCCGCTGGTTCCGATCCTGGGCATCATCAGCTCTCTCTACCTCGTCTACACCTTGCCCCTGCTCACCAAGGAAGTCGTCTTCGGCTGGCTGATCGTCGGCCTGATCGTCTACTTCACCTATTCCGTACGGCATAGCAAGGTACAGAAATTGCCGGCCGAGCAGACGACGGGACGCTGACCGCTTTAGAGTGCCTGCCGCACCAACCTGCGCAGCAGTTCGGCCGTCATGGTCGCGGGCACTCCCGGCGGTCGCTAAATAATTGCAGGTGATCCAGATCGGGAGAGATCCAGGTACTCCCGATGCCTGGAGTAACTGCGTTCGGAGACGAAGGAGTCGGCCAACCAACAAATTCTTCCAGTACACTTAGGCCGGTATTGGGTGTGAACCTGCGAACGCAGCAGACCGGAATCCAACCCGCTATTTGGATCGCTATTTGGATATAGCCGGCTGCATCCAACTCAGCACGGCGTTCCAGCGTAAGAGCTGCGGCTTTTCATGTATGTGTTAGCTCGGGACGGGCCGGAAGCCCTCCCGGATTTTTGACGGAAATCCGCCAGAGAGCGGATTCAACTTCAACAGATCTTGACCTTTAGGGTGGCCATGTTACGCAAAATAATCTCCGGGACCGGTATCCCCGCGCTGGCGCTGACGGCCGGCATGGCAGCGGCGCAAACGCCCGCTGTCGTTGCACCGCGCGTGCTTACGAATGTACAAACCTCCGCTTTGGTGACACTGAAAGGCAGCACGCATCCTTATGCGAAGCCGCAGTATGACCGCGGCGCCGTACCCGACGGTACGCCGGCAGGGCACATGCTGCTGGTGCTGAAACGCAGCCCGGAACAGCAATCGGCGCTCGATGCGCTGCTGGCGGCGCAGCACGATCCGCAGTCTCCCAGTTATCACAAGTGGCTGACTCCGGCCGAGTTCGGCCAGCGCTTCGGCGTGGCCGATGCCGATATTCAGAGCGTCACCGGCTACCTGGCGTCGCAGGGGTTCGCGGTCGGCAAGGTCTTCCAGAACAAGAGCGCAATCGAGTTTTCCGGCACCGCCGGACAGATACGGCAGGCCTTCCGGACGGAGATCCACACCTTTGCCGTCGCCGGACGCCAGTTCCATGCCAACGCCAGCGATCCGCAGATCCCGGGGGCCCTGGCGCCAGTAGTGGCGGGCATCTCTTCGCTGAACGACTTCAAGGGCGCACATCCCTTGCAGCAGCAGACCATGCAGTACGATCCCCAGACGCACACCGCGCGGCCGCTCTACACCGACCCGCAGAATCCGGGCGTGTATTCGATCACACCCGGCGATCTGGCCAAGATCTACGATATTCCGTCGGCCTATAACGGCACCGGTGTGACCGTAGGCGTGATCGGCGATTCAAACATCAACCTCCAGGTCCTGGCCAACTATCGCACCACCTTCGGCTTACCCGCCAGCACGCCGGCAGTGATCGTGGATGGCGTCGATCCGGGGATCACCGTCGACGCCGACCTGGCGTATGAGCAGATCGAACTGATTGCCGCCGCGGCGCCGCTCGCCCAGGTGAACTACTACGTCTCCGGCGCGACCGATCCGACCCAGGGCGTGGTGGGTACGGGCATCGATTTCGCCACCATCCGCGCGGTCGAAGACAACGCCGTGCAGGTTCTGGAGTTCGGTTTTGAGAACTGCGAGGCTGCGCTGGGGCAGGCCGGCAATAGCCTGTATGGCGCTATATGGCAGCAGGCCGCAGCGCAGGGAATCACCGTGCTGGTCTCTTCCGGCAATGCGGGTTCAGCGGGCTGCGATGTGGCGGTGAATGGGGTTACCTCGAGCGCTGCGACGCAGGGTCTGGCGATCAACGGCTATGCGTCCACCCCGTATGCGACCGCAGTCGGAGCGACGGACTTCTACTACGCCGCGGGGCAAAGCCAGGCGAACTACTGGAGCGCGACGAACGGCGGCGCGGGAGGGTACACCTCGGCTCTGGGCTATATCCCGGAGCAGGCCTGGAACAGCAGCTATAACGCCACCAACCAGACGCAAGGCACGCCGGTCGTTCTGGCGACCGGCGGCGGCATCAGCACGCTCGGTCTGGTGCAGTCCAACAACACCTCCGATACCTTCACACAGCAGCCTTGGCCGGTGCCCTCCTGGCAGATGAATGCAGTGAGCGGCATCGCCCCTGCAGGCCGTGTGATTCCGGACGTCTCCCTCTACGGCGGTTCGCTGCTGAACGGCAGCACCTATGCTCTGTGCATTCAAGCGACGGATTGCGTCGGCGGAACACCGAGCGCACTGACCTACACCGCGGGCGCGGGCACTACCGGCGCCACCGGAGCCTTTGCCGGCATCGCCGCCCTGGTGGTCCAGGCCAAGGGAGCGCAAGGAAACATCAATCCCATCCTCTACTCGGTCGCGCAGACTGCTCCAAGCGCCTTCCACGATGTGACGGTGGGCACCAATACGGTGAACTGCGTCACCGGCTCTCCGGATTGCAGCGGCGGCTATCTGCACACCACATCCGGCCAGATTGCCTACCCGGCCGCCACCGGGTTTGATGTCGCCAGTGGCCTGGGCAGCGTGGACGTCGCCAACCTGATCGCCAACTGGAGAAGTCCGGCGACCAAGGCCAGCACCATCACCCTGACGCTGACCCAGCCGAACACCAACCTGCCCATCGGGACGCTGCACCACGGAGATCCGGTGCAGGTGAACGTTACGGTGAACGGAAGCTCCGGGACACCCACCGGGGACGTCGCCATCGTGACCAACAGTGCGGCCGCGGCCAGCGCGGCGCAGGAACGTCTGACCTTGAGCAACGGGACGGCGGTCGATCCCTTCCTGACCTCGCTGCCGGGCGGCACTTACCAGGTAACCGCACGCTATGGTGGGGATGGCACCTTCGCTCCCAGCGTGTCCGCGCCGGTGACGGTCACGGTCTTCCAGGTCGCCTCGCGGTTGGACGTAGTGAGCCAGAACTTCCCGGCTGGAGCGACGGTGCCATATGGTGCGCCGCTCTCCCTTACGTTTGCTCCTTCGGCCCTGAACAACGCGAATGATATTGGGACGCCGACCGGAGCGATCACCATCCAGGACAATCGGCAAACGCTGACCATCGCGCCCCTGAACTCGGAGGGGACCGCGACCTTCAACACTTCCTCACTCGTTCCCGGCCATCACAGCCTCTTCGCGACCTACAGCGGAGACGCTTCGTTCGGGTCTACCTCGCTCACCAAAGCCATCGCCGTCGTGGTTGCACAGGGACAAACGGCAATCACCCTCGCCAGCAGCAGCGGATCGGTAGCCTCTTCGAACAGCACCATCGATCTGGTCGCCAGCGTTTCGACGACCGCGTCGGGCACCTTCGGCGCCAGCCCGCTGGGATTGGTGAAATTCACGACAGGCACAAAGACCCTGGGCCACGCGAGTGTCGTGCCGGTCCTGGGCGGCAGTGCTTCCGCTACCAGCGTCGCCAACCTGCGCATTGCGGCAAGCGCACTGGGGGCCGGTACCCACAGCATCATCGCCACCTTCAGTCCCTATGACAACAACTATTCCGGCTCTGTTTCAACGCCCATTACGGTGACTAATGGCGGCAGCGCGGGTCTATCGGCATCGGCCACCAGCATCAGCCCGACGGTGGCAAATGCCACCCAGTTCTACAACTACTCGGGGTTAAGCTTCAATGTTCTGGTAAAGGGTGGAGCGGCGGCGCCCACCGGAACGGTGTCGTTCTTTGGCAACGGAACCAGCCTGGGCTCGGCGGCTCTCTCTGCCGGCGCCGCGGCTTTCGACATCCCGTCCGACGTGAATGGCAATCTGGCGCTGCCGCTGGGGACCGATGTCATTACCGCGCAATATGGAGGTGACGCAACCCATGCTGCTTCCGCGGCCACGTATACGGTGACCGTTCTCGACGACCAGAATGCGCCTGACTTCTCCCTGCAAACAAATCAGGTGTATCAAACCATCACGCCTTCGGTAACGACGGCGAAGTTCCAGTTGCAATTCGCCTCTTTGAAGAATTTCAAACAGAACGGCGCGGCCATTGCCCTGACATACACCACGCCACCCCAGTTTGCGTGTTCCGGAAATCCGGCGAAGCCCAGCTTTAGCTACACGGGCTACGCTTCAGTCACGCTGACCTGCTCCATCGCCGGCGGCTTCAGTGGGCCGGTCTCAAAGGCGACATCGGTGGCGCCGCAGCGGTGGTGGATGGCGGGCGGCGGAGCGGCCCTGGCATGCGTCTTCCTCTTCGGTCTTCCCACGCGGCGCCGCAAGTGGCAGAGCCTGCTCGGAGCGCTCGTGGTCATGATCCTGGCCCTGGGCGTCGGCGGATGCGGCAGTACAACTATGAGCAATCTGTCCGCGGACATGTCGGCAAAGACCGGCACGCAAACAACTGGCAAACCGGCCGCGAGCATTGCTGCCGGCACCTACACCGTCCTGGTGACCGCATCGGCACAGATCCTTACCCACACCACGCCGAATACGACCACCACAGTGGTACACACCATTCCCTTGAAGATCGTGGTGCAGTAGGGAAGCATCCGGACTCGGCACACTCAGGAGGCCACGCTGCGGCGTGGCCTCCTTATTTCCGTACAGAACTCGACTGCGCTTCACCGCGGCTGGTATAAAGGCCATCCGGACGCAGCGCATCCAGCAGGTGAGCGCCCGGCAGAGGGACCGCGAAGAGGAGGAACGATGTCGCTGCAGTTGAAACACTTCACGGCAATGGTGCTGATCGGAGACGGGTTGATGGCGATGCTGCGGCCGACGCGGGATGCCCAAGCCTGGCGGTTGGGTCCCGAGCCCTGGCGCTCGATGATGGGCTTTCTGGCGGAGCGGCCTCAGTTGACGCGGCTGGTAGGCGCCACCCAGGTGGCCTTTGGGTTGTGGTGGGTGTGGCATGCAGAGAAGGAGCCGGAGAAGCAATCGGTCCGCCGCCAATCGTAACTCCGGAAGGACGGAATCCGTCCGCGCCGGTTTCTGCGTGTGTGTACGTAAGTGGTAACTGGCACATCTGAGCGCTTCCCGTTATGATGAGCGCCATCATGCTCACACGCCGGAAGTTCCTGGCTTTTTCAGCCGCCGCGTTGCCCGGCATTGCGCTCGCGACACCCGGCACCGCGCTCGCGGCGCCCGGCACCGCTTTCGTGACAGATGACAAGCACATTCCCCTGGGCGCGCAGCTCTACACAGTCCGCCAGGCGGCGCAGGCCGATCTGCCTGCTGCTCTCAAACAGATTCGCGCCATCGGGTATGAAGAGGTCGAGCTCTACTGGAACGTTTACCGCCATCCTGCCGAGACGCTGCGCAGCATGTTGAAGGAGGCGGGTCTGCGCGCGCCTAGCGGGCACTTCAACTACGAAGGGTTCGTGGCCAAGGTTCCGTACGCGCAGAAGCTTGGCGTGCAATGGATGGTATGTCCCATGCTGCCCAAGGCACAGCAGAACACGCTCGATGGATTCCACCGCGCCGCCCAGGTATTCAATCGCTGGGGCAAGCTGTGCCAGCAGCACGGCATGCGCTTCGCTTTCCACAACCACAACTACGAGTTCCAGGACTTCAATGGCACCACCGGTTACGACGTGATCCTGAAGGAGACGGATCCCGACCTGGTGTGGCTGGAGATGGATACGTACTGGATCACGCAGGCGGGCCGGAATCCCGTGCTCATGCTGAACCAGCTCGGCAAACGCGTGCGGCTGTTGCACCTGAAGGACCGCAAAGCGAACGTACCGACCTCGCAGGAGCTGAACGATGCGGCTTCGCACTTTACCGAGATCGGACGCGGGACACTGAAGTGGCGCGAGATCCTGGCCGTTGCGCAGCGCATCGGGGTCGAGCATTACTTCGTGGAACAGGATGAATCGGACCACCCATTCGAGAGCCTGAGAATCAGCTATGATGCGCTGCGGCGCATTCTGCCGGCGTAACGCAGCTTCTAGCTGATAGCTGCAGGCTGAGGCTCTACTCAGGGCTCGTCGGACCAGTCACAGGAAACAGCAGCGCGGCTTCGGCTGCTCTCGCGCGCGAGCTCAAGGATGCGCAGGGTGCGCCATGCATCCACCGGCTGCACGGCGAGCGCCGCTCTTCCTGCAATCGCATCGCGCAGGTTCCGGTACAGTTCACGGTAGTCTCCGGGCAGGGTGGGGAGTCTGCGTTGCTCCGGATTTCCATCCGAGCCAGCCAGCGTAAGCGTTCCCCAAGATGATTCCGGCTCCGCGCCCCACGGCTTCGAATGGAAGAGATCGCCCGCGCGCAGCGCATCCTCCTGCGGATCGAGACCCTCTTTGCGGTAGCTTCCACGCGTTCCTTGCACCAGAAAACGCAACTGGGGCGGTGGAGTGAGGCACGAGGCCCGAAGCCACACGGAAACCTGTGGCCGCACGGAATCCCGAGGATAGTAAAGCCGCACGTCGAAGGCGTCATCGGCTTGCGCGCCTGCGCGTTCGGCCCGCACATCGCCGAAGACGGCATGCGGCTTGCCGAAGAGCACCAACGCCTGGTCGACGAGGTGCGCCCCCAGGTCGAACAGAATGCCGCTGCCGGGCAAGTCTTGCTCGCGCCAGGCATGCTCCTTGAGGCCGGGCCGGAAGCGATCGAAATGGGACTCAAATCCGCGGAGTTCGCCCAGCGCTTGTTCCGAGAGCAGCTTCACAACAGTCTGGAAGTCGCCGTCCCAACGGCGGTTCTGGTAGACGGAGAGCACGCGGTTCTGCTCCCGTGCCACGCGGATGAGCGATGCGGCCTCGTCGGAACTCACCGCAAGGGGTTTGTCCACCAGCACGTGACGGCCGGCGCGAAGACACTGTTTCGCCAGCGGTGCGTGCGAGGTGTTCGGGGTAGCGATACTCACCAGTTGGATGGAGGTGTCGGCAAGCAGAGCTTCTATGGAACGATAGACGGGGACATCGGGATAAGCTTCGCCGGCGGCATTGCCGGAGCGCTCGACAATGCCGGCCAGGACCAGCCCTTCCGTGGCGGCGATCACCGCGGAGTGAAAGATGCGTCCGGCGAGTCCGAAGCCCACGACGCCGCAGCGAATTCCAGTTGAGCTCGCCATACGCAGAGCCTCTGCCGGTTGAGCGGCGCTTCGCGCCGATTTCTGACGACAAGGTGAAGCAGATTCTGTAACTACATCCAGGGCAGACTCTTCTACTTCACCTTTAGGTTACGCTCCGGATAACAATAGCCGGATCAGGGCTTCGTAGCCACTGGCTCTGTGTCCGCAGGGTCGACGCCGTCCATGCATTCGGTGAGCAGCATGGTGGAGCGACCGGCGATGATGACCTTGTCGCCCACCTCGCGCCGGTTGAACTCGTCGTGGAGATCGTCGGTGTTCATCAATGCCTCCCACTTTCCTCCGGTGGGTGCCGGGGGCAGGGTAAACTCTACGCCCTCATGGTAGGAGTTCAGCAGCAGCAGAAAGGAGTCGTCCACCACCTTGCGCCCCTTAGCGCTTTTGGTCCGCAGCGTTCGCCCGTTCAACATCAATCCCAGGCTGCGGACCCAGGGTGCTTCCCAGGCTTCAACGCCCAGCTCATTGCCGTCGGGGCCATACCACGCTATATCGCGCACTTCGGAGTTGTGGATGATGGCGTCCTGGAAGAACTTGCGCCGGCGGAAGTTGGAGTGTCTGCGCCGCAGGTGGATCAGCTTGCTGGTGAACTCGATCAGCAGGTCCTTCTTTTCGTCCGGCGTCCAATCGTACCAACTGATCTCGCTATCCTGGCAGAAGGCGTTGTTGTTGCCATGCTGGGTGCGGCCGCGCTCGTCGCCGCCGGAGATCATGGGTACGCCCTGGGAAAGAATGAGCGTCGCCAGGAAGTTGCGGATCTGGCGTTCGCGCGCGTGGATGATCTCCTCGTTGTCGGTAGGGCCCTCCGCGCCCATGTTCCAGGACTCGTTGTCGTTGGCGCCGTCCTGGTTGTTCTCGCCGTTGGCCTCGTTGTGCTTCTCGTTGTAGCTCACAAGATCGCGCAAGGTGAAGCCGTCGTGGGCGGTCACAAAGTTGATGCTCGCGTAGGGCCGGCGGCCGTCGTACTTGTAGAGATCGCTTGAGCCGGTAAGCCGATAGCCGAGGTCGCTGAGCTGGCCTTCGTCGCCCTTCCAGTATTTGCGCACCGTATCGCGATACTTGCCATTCCACTCCGCCCAGATGACAGGAAAGTTGCCGACTTGGTAGCCGCCCTCGCCCACATCCCAGGGCTCGGCGATGAGCTTGACGTCAGCCAGCGTCGGGTCCTGATTGATGATGTCGAAGAAGCTGGAGAGCCGGTCCACATCATGCAGTTCGCGGGCGAGGGTGGCCGCGAGATCGAAGCGGAAGCCATCGACGTGCATGTGCGTGGTCCAGTAGCGCAGGCTATCCATGATGAGCTTGAGCACCTGCGGATGACGCACATTGAGCGTGTTACCGGTGCCGGT
Source organism: uncultured Acidobacteriaceae bacterium (assembly GCA_963830635.1). Taxonomy (GTDB): domain Bacteria; phylum Acidobacteriota; class Terriglobia; order Terriglobales; family Acidobacteriaceae; genus CAWHMN01. The sequence continues at coordinate 591,714 of CAWHMN010000001.1, forward strand.
GTAATCCATGTAGAAGCGCGGATTGTCAGGCACGGTGCGGTAATAGACGGTATTGTCGATGCCCTTGAAGTTGAGCATCGGGCCCTTCTCGTTCCCCTCGCAGGTGTGGTTATAGACCACGTCGAGGATGACCTCGATGCCGGCCTTGTGCAGTTCTTTCACCATGTTCTTGAACTCATTGACCTGACCGCCGGTATCGCCGCTCGCGCTATAGCGGCCCGCAGGGCTGAAGTAGGCCAGCGTGTTGTAGCCCCAGTAGTTCGTGAGCCCTTTGTCCACCAGCGTCTTGTCATTGATGAACTGATGGACGGGGAGAAGTTCGACCGCCGTGATTCCCAGCTTTTTGAGGTACTCGATCGAGGCAGGGTGGGCAAGACCGGCGTAGGTACCGCGGAGCTCCTCCGGAATGGCAGGATTGGTGAAGCTGAAACCCTTGACGTGCAGCTCGTAGATGATCGAATCCGCGAGCGGAATGCGCAGCGGCTTGTCGTTCTCCCAATCGAACGCCGGATCGATGATGATGCTCTTGGGCATCCCCTTGCCGCTGTCCTCTTCATTCTTGGTGAGATCGGGATCGTCGCCCCCGTCGAAGTTATAGGGGAAGATGGACTGATCCCACTGCACGTAGCCGGTAACCGCCTGCGCATAAGGATCGACCAGCAGCTTTGCGGGATTGAAGCGCTGCCCGTTTGCCGGATCCCAAGGACCGTGTATGCGGTAGCCGTAGCGCTGTCCGGGATGCACATCCGGCAGATAGCCGTGCCACACGAAGGCGGTGCACTCTTCGAGCGGTACGCTGTCAATCTGGTTATTCTCTTCATCGAAGAGGCAGACCTCTGCGCCCTCCGCGTTTTCAGAATAGACCGCAAAATTGGTGCCTTTACCATCCCACTTTGCGCCCAATGGGTATGGCTTGCCGGGAAGAACCGTACTGGCCATGTGTGTCTCGACGTTCCTTATTGCAGAGTAGATTCTTACGCTCAGAAGCAAAGCGAGGGGGAGGCGTTGCTTTGTTGGCGAAGGCGCTGTTCGCAGGAAATGCGAGATTTTACGCTCAGCCTTCGAGCTTGTATTTTGTCTCGGCTACGCGATACAGCGGGCGCCAGACCAGCCGGTTGATCGTGACCACCATCAACGCCATGATGATGGTTGCCAGCAGCAGGGTAGCGAACTGGCCGTGGTCGGTGGCGCGGCTAATCTCGGCGCCCAGTCCAAGCGTCTCCAGCGTATGGCCGCCCAGATGGAAGTATTCGGCGACGATGCTGGCGTTCCAGGCGCCGCCCGACGCCGTGACCAGGCCGGTGATGAGGTAGGGAAAGATGCCGGGCAGGATGACCGTGGTCCAGCGTTGCAGGCCGCGGAAGTGGAAGAGGTCCGCAACCTCGCGCAAGTCTGAGGGGATGGCCATCGCGCCGGCGATCACGTTGAAGAGGATGTACCACTGCGTGCCCAGCAGCATCAAGGCGATCGAGCCGACGCCGAGCCCGCCGCCAAGCTGTACCAGGGCCAGGAGAAGGACGGGGAAGAGCGCGGTGGCGGGAACCGAGGCGGCGATCTGGGCGAGAGGCTGCGCGATGCGCGCCAGCCTGGGGTGAAAGCCGATGGCGACCCCAGTGGGAATGGTCCACGCTGCCGCGATGAGGAGTGACACGTTGACGCGCAGGAAGGTGGCGCCAGCGCCTTTGAGAAGCTGCAGGAACTCCGCCGCCTGCACCTGCCGCAGCAGCAGCAGAGCATGTATGGCGGCGAAGACGGCCAGCGCCAGCACCAATGTGAGCAGGATCGAACTGACGATCAGGCTCTTGCGCTCGCGGACCGAAGACGACGCAGCGGAGGTGAGGCGCCGCTCTTTTCTGCGGGCCAGGCCGCTGTAGATGCGCTCACCAAGCGGGCGCAGGGTGCGGCCTTTCAGCCAACCGATCGCATTCGAGTTGCGTAAGGCATACAGGATGGGGGAGGTGGTGCGCTGCGAGCTCTCCACCTGTTCGAACTTGAACTTATCCGCCCAGGCGATGACTGGCCGCCAGATAAGTTGGTCCGTCAGCACGATGATGGCGATCATGGTGGTGAGCCCCCAGATCATAGCGCGGCTATCGCCATCGCTGGCCGCCGTCTGCAGGTAGGAGCCCAGTCCGGGCAGGCGGAAGTCGCGCTTGCCCAAGACGAACATCTCGCAAGCCATGAGAAAGAACCACCCGCCGGCGACGGAAACCATCGAGTTCCACACCAGGCCGATGGCGGAATAGGGCAGCTCCAGTTGCCAGAAGCGCTGCCACGCGGAGAAGCCGTAGACATCGGCGGCCTCGCGCAGTTCGCGCGGGATACTGCGGATGGAAGAGTAAAAGCTGAAGGCCATGTTCCACACCTGCCCGGTAAAGATGAGCAGGATAGCGCCGAGCTCGATGCCAAGCTGACGGGTGGGCACCAGCGCCACCATGGCCAGCATGACGCCGGGAAGAAAGCTGAGCACGGGGATGGACTGCAGAATGTCGAGTATGGCGATCATCAGCCCTTCGACCCGCGGATGGTACGCAGCGAAATAGCCATAGCCCACGGCGAAGATCAGGCTGAGGATGTAAGCGATGCCGATGCGCACGATGGAATAGAAGGCATAGAGCGGCAGCGCGCGGGCAGACTGCGAGAGCACGACCGAGGGCACGGGATGGCTGAACCAGTACCGGCCGAGCAGTACGACGGAGTAGAACGCTGCCAGGCAGAGCGCGGCGACGGTCAGGTCCAGAACAAACGGCCAGGTGCGTTCAAACACCAGGCTGCGCGCGAGTGTTCGGTCAGGGCTGGTCTGGATGCCCGTCTGGGTGGGCCGCTCGGTCATTCCGACTGGCCTTCCCCAACCGCAAGCGCCTCCTCGAGCTCCGGGCGCACAAAGCGGCGGCGGCCGGCGTCGAAATCGAACAGTTCGGCGTAGCGTCCCCAGTTGATCGCCGTCTCCAACTGCTTCAGCGTCTCTTCCTGCGAGAACTGCTCATCCAGCATGTCGAGGAAGAAATCCTCCGGCACCGTGTGATCGCTCTTGGTATCGAGCGCGCGGGTGATCTGCCGCAGCAGCAGCACGTTTTCAGTGGCTGCCTTGCGGAAGAGCTGCTTCTGTTTAAGGATTTCCGACTCGGCGAACTCGCGTCCGCTGGGGGTGATGACGGCGTCGCCTTCTTCGATTGTGAGGAAGCCGAGGAGCTGGGAGGCATCCACGATCGGGAGCAGGTCGTCGATCTCAAACGCGAGCTCATCCGCCAGGCGATAGATATCGTCGCGGCCGCTGCGGTCGATCAGCAGTTCGAGCAGACCTGCGATGCCGCCGGGACGCGCGTGCGGCAGCATCTGGTAGTGCATCTGGCGCTGGTCCCGCGGAGCGGGCCGTCCTGGCGCGGCGGAGGGAGCGACATCGGGCCGCGTGAGCACCTTGTAGATGTAGTCCACGATATGCGTGAAGTGCGGCGATTTGCGCTCTCGCGGGTGAGGAAGCGTGACCCGGAAGTCCACCCGGACGTGCCCGGGATTGCGGCCCAGAACGATGATCCGGTCCGCCAGCAGTACCGCCTCTTCGATATTGTGGGTAACCAGGAAGATAGCCTGGGTGGGGATGGTCTTCTTCTGCCACAGCTCCAGCAATTCGCTGCGCAGGTTCTCCGCCGTCAACACATCAAGCGCGGAGAAAGGCTCATCCATGAACAGCACCTCCGGCTCCACCACCAGCGCGCGCGCGAAGCCGACACGCTGCCGCATGCCGCCCGAGAGCTCCTTGGGGAAGGCGGACTCGAAACCATCCAGGCCGACCGTATCCAGAATGCGCAGGCTGCGTTCGCGCCGTTCCGCTGCCGCCATGCCGCGCGCTTTGAGGGGCGCCTCCACGTTCTCAAAGACGGTGAGCCAGGGGAAGAGCGCAAAGCTTTGGAAGACAATCGACACGTTGGTCTGCACCTGGTCGATCGGTTTTTCGTGCCAGAAAACCTGGCCGCCGGAGGGTTTGGAGAGACCGGTAAGCATGCGTAGCAAGGTCGATTTTCCGGAGCCGGAAGGACCGAGCAGCGCGACGATTTCACCCTGTTGGATGGAGAGACTGGTGGCCGAAATCACCTGGATACGGTTCTCGCTGGGCTGCGCGTAGTACTTTTCGACCTCCTCCGCGCGGATGATGGTTTCTGCCATGCGTCACCTGATCTCAGTGTGTGTGTAACCGAACGCGGCCGCGGCGCCCCCAGATACTGAGGAATTTCGCTGGTCAAGCGGAACTTTCCCGCATCCTTCCACGTCTTCCAACCCTACTGTAACGATGGAGTGGTTGCAGGACGATGAAGGCAGCTTCCCGCAAAAAAAGCGTATCATCGAAGTAATAGCTTTTCTTACGCAGTCTGTTTCCGAGCAAAGTGTTTTTCGATGTACGTGCAGCCGGAACATTGGGGTTAGAGTGTGTTCGAGTCCGGGTGCGGGAATGCAAGAAGGAGCGAATGTCCGAATTACAAGTGAAGCCAAAGGTCCTGGTCGCCGATGACGAGCGCGTTATCGCCGATACACTTTCGATCATCCTGAACCAGAGCGGTTTTGATGCTACGGCGGTCTACAGCGGAGAAAGGGCGGTCGAGATCGCCAGAACGCTCAAGCCCGACATGCTCATCTCCGACGTGATCATGACTGACATGAACGGAATCGACGCGGCCATCCAGATTCGGGGGATGCTGCCGGGCTGCAAGATCCTGTTGTTCTCCGGCCAGGCGGCCACCGCCGATCTGCTGGATCATGCGCGGGTCCAGGGGCATGAATTCGAGATCCTGGCCAAGCCGGTCCATCCACAGGACCTGCTGGCACGTCTCCGCAGTTAAGTGCAGCCGAACGGCAGCTTCCAGCTTCCAGCCAAGAGACAGCACCGCTGGAAGCTGCCCTAGACATCCCGGCGCCCTTCGAGCGCCCGCGTCATCGTGACCTCATCCGCATATTCGATATCGCTTCCCGCGGGAACGCCGGTGGCGATGCGGGTGATCCGCATCTGGCCCATGTCTTTGTGCCTGAGCAGGTCGGCCAGATAGGAGGCGGTGGCCTCGCCTTCGATGGTGGGACTGGTGGCCAGAATGATCTCCTCCACGTCACCACGTTCGACCCGCGCCAGCAGGTTGCCGGTATGCAGATGCTCCGGCCCCACGCCGTGCAGGGGCGAGAGCGTGCCATGCAGTACGTGGTAGACCCCGTTGTAATTGCGCGTGCGCTCCACAATGCCGATGTTGGTGGGCTCTTCCACCACGCAGACCAGGCGCAGGTTGCGCGTGGGGCTGGTGCAGTAGACGCACGGATCGACATCGGTGATGTTGTTGCAGATAGAGCAGAGACGCAGCTCCGCCTTCAGCGCGCGCACCGCATCGGCCAGCAGCCTGGCGTCCTCCTCGCTTGCACGCAGGATGTGAAACGCCAGCCGCTGCGCGCTCTTGGCGCCCACGCCGGGGAGTTTGCGCAACTCCTCGATCAGCCGCGCCATCGGTTCTGCGAATCGGGACACGGTATGGCCTCTCGGGAGAATGAATTTGATTCGTTACAAATCTTGCCGTCCCGACCGGAGCATTCTCGCGCATTGCGCGAGATCGGCGGAGTGGAAGGCGCTCTTAACCCTGTAGTGAACGAAGAGAGGTCAACGGCAGATCCTTCGACTTCGGCCGTTGAGCTGAGGCTCAACGAACTCCGCTCAGGATGACAGTTTGCTTATGTCATATGCTGACGGAACGCGCTAGAAGCCGGGCAGGTTCAGGCCACCCAGCATTCCGGAGAGGTCCGACTTCATGGAGTCGTCCACACGCCTGCCAGCCTCATTGAAAGCGGCGATGACCAGATCCTCGAGCATCTCCACGTCGTCGGCATTTGCGCCCAGCCCGGCAATCGCGGTGGGATCGATCTTGAGGCCGAGCACCTGCTTTTGCCCGTTCATCTTCACCGTGACCACGCCACCGCCGGAGGACGACTCGACCACCGTCTGGCTCATCTTCTGCTGTAGCTGCTCCTGCATCTGCCTGGCCTGGCCGAGCATCTGCTGCATCTCTTGTGGGTTCACACCATGCTCCAATCTGGTAAGTGTGGATGTTGCTTGCATGCGCTGCTCAGCGCTTATCGCGCAGGTCTTTGTCACGAAGATCGAGCACAGAGCGGACCTCCGCGCGGAAGAGGTCCTGTGCCTGCCTGACCAGGGGATTCTCGAGCGCCTGCGCCTGGATGCTTCCGGCGGCCGCAGGCCGTTTTGTGGCGGTGGCGCCGGCATCTCCCGGCCCGCGCTCTCCCGGCCCGCGCTCTCCCGGCCCGCGCTCTCCGGGGCCGCGCTCTCCGGGGCCGCGCTCTCCCGGCAGCACACTGAGCTTCCAGGTACAACCGGCGTCCAGCAGCGCCTTCTTCGCGATGCGCTCGGCCTCGGGATTCATAGTGAGCCCCAGCATCATCTTCTTGACCGCCACCACGACCGTGATCGTGTCGCCATCGACGCTCCATTGACCGGCCGTGAGCAGTGCCGCCGCGGTATTGTGGCCACGCTCATCGAGAGCTGTCGCTACCGCATTGCGCCAGGTATCGAGTTCCGATGCTTGCGCCTGGCTCGGCGAAGCCCCTGAGGCGGCTACTTCTGGCAGGGAAGGCACTTCGGAGGACGGCGCGGAGCTCGAGTCAATCTCTTCTTCAATCTCCACCTCGCGCCGTTCGTCCTCCGGGCTCATGTGACCGTTGGGCTGCGGCTCCTGCGGTTCGCGCCGGAGAACGGAAGGCATCTCCGCAACCGCGGCTGCGGATAGGACGGCGGGCGATTCGGACCGCACAGCGTCATCGACAACTACCGCAGCCGTCGCCGCCCTGGGCTCCGATCTTCCTTCGGGCGCATCTGAGCGCTTACGGCGCGAGTCCGCCTCGAACGGCGAGAACGCCGGTCGCTCTGCAGCCGGGGCCTGGCCACCGGAAACGCCTGGCGTCGCCGCCGGCGATCTCTCTGGAACGGCGTGACGGGTACCCGTCGCGCCTATGGCCGGTCGCGAAGGAGCAGTGGCGGCCGGCCGCGAACCCCCTGCCGGAAGCTGGCTCATAAGCTGCTCCAGCGGGATGAGCCGCTGCATGTGCACCAGCTTGAGCAATCCGAGCTCAAGATGGAAGCGCGGCTCCTGGCGGTAGTTCAGCTCGTCGAAGGTGCGCAGCATCACCTGCAGAAACCGGGTCAGGTCCTCTTCTGAGAAGAGCATCGCCGTGCGGGCGGCGCGCGCACGTTCATCGGCGGAGATCTGCAGCAGTTCGGTTGCCTCGCCGTCCAGCCGGGCCATCAGGGCATTGCGCAGGTAGCGGACAAACTGCCGCGCCAGTTGCGAAGGGCTGTTGCCGGCGGCCAGCAGGCGGTTGGCCTCCTCCATCACGGCGGCGCTGGCATTCTCGCTGATGGATTCGAGCAACCGCTCGAAGACGGTATTCGGCACGGTCCCCATCAGTTCGCGGACCTGCGTTGCATCCAGATGAGGCTTGCCGTCGGCCTCCACCGGCGCGCTGGCGATGGCCTGGTCCATGATGGAGAGGGCATCGCGCATGGAGCCGTCTCCCGCCTCGGCCAGCAGCCCCAGTGCGCTGTCGTCGAAGGCGATGCTCTCCTTCTCCGCGATGGCGCGGAGCTCGCTCAGGATGTCGTCATAGCGCACGGCATGGAACGAGAAGTGCTGCGAGCGCGAGCGAATAGTCTGCGGAATATCCTCCGGCTGCGTGGTGGCCATCATGAACACGACGTGCTCAGGCGGCTCTTCGAGCGTCTTGAGCAGCGCGTTGAAGGCTGCATCGGTAATCTGGTGCGCCTCGTCCAGGATGTAGATCTTGTAACGGTCACGGGCCGGACGGTAGCGCGCCGCATCCCGCAGTTCGCGGATCTCATCGATGCCGCGATTGGTGGCTGCATCGATCTCGATCACGTCTACGGCTGAGCCGCTGCGAATCTCGGCGCAGGAGTCGCAGATGCCGCAGGGCTCCGATGTTGGCCGCTCCGGGGAGCCGATAAGGTGCTGGCAATTGAGGGCCATGGCCAGAATACGGGCGACGGTCGTCTTACCGATGCCACGGTGGCCGCTGAAGATGTAACCGTGCGCAATGCGCCCCTGCGCCAACGCATTGAGGAGTGTCCGGGTAACGTGTTCCTGGCCGGCGACGTCGGCGAAGCGTTGCGGGCGGTATTTCCGCGCTAGAACCTGATATGCCATGAGTCTTTTCCATTGTAGAGCGGCCGGCTCTTCCGTACAGGAGTCATCCCAAGCGTGTCATCCCCAGCATGTGTCATCCCGAGCGCAGTCGAGAGATCTGCTTCTGCTCCTCGCACAGGCAGGCAGGGTGAGCGGGGAAACAGCAGATCCTCCGACTCACTGCGCTCCCTCAGGATGGCAGATGCGTGGTGACGGCCGCCGGCTCTACGGACGTGCGCGGCGTTTCCCGGCTACCGCCTTCGCTTTGCGTTTGGCCGCGCGCTCACGGCGGCGGATCTCTTCCGGCGAGTACATTGTTGTGCGGCAGGTGCTGGCGCCGCAGTTGCACCGGGCTTCGCTCTCGTCCCCATCGTAGAGGTTGTAGTCGTAGGTAAGCTCTTCGCCGGCCTGGATATCGCGCAGCGCGATGATCCATACGCGCTCGTCGATCTCGTCCGTCTCGCAGTTGGGCGCGCAGGAGTGATTGATGAACATCGCGGTTCCGTGGCCGTCGATGACAGTTGCACCATCGCCGATGCCAAACAGGTAGGTGGTGGGCGAGTTTTGATACCGCTCGTCCGCCTCCTTCTTGGAGATGCGCGGGCCGGTATATTCGACTACGCGTTGGCCCTTCGGAACGGGCGTGGTGGTATAGCAGCCGGCTGCGTGAATAGCGGAGGAGCGGATGATCAGACCCATGGACGCCACCAGTGTATCGCGCGGAGTGCGGCTTCTCGGGCCTGCGCGCTTGGCTTACACTGGAGCTGTGAGAGGTATGGATCGCATCTGCCCAGGGCGAGCCACACGAGCGCTGCTACTGGCATTGCTGGCCGGACTGTGGACCGCGCCCGCGTTCGCCTGGACTTCAAGCCAGAGTGCAACGCAGCCTCCTCAGCCCTCCGCGAGCGATAGCGGCGCCCAAGCTGGGCAGCAGCCGAAGCCGGACAGCGCAAAGAAGCGATCGAGCACAGCCAGCCAGACCGTCCCGGACGCTCCCGCGGCGCCCAATGCGCCTGCAAAGCCTGATACCTCCGCGCCAGCATCCGAGAGCGATCAGCAGGCAAAGCCGCCTTCCGCGGCGCAGGACAATCCCTTTCCGGAGGACGTATCGCGCGCCGCCGCCAAGGATGCGGCGTCCTCTTCCTCCAACTCGGGGGTTAGCTCCAGTTCTTCTTACGATCCCGGCGTGGATCGGGGCGACCGCGACCCTGACGTAGGCAGGCGCAAGCTGCCGAAACCCAGCGAGGACGTCGACGTGGGCTCGCTCTCCGCCACCGCGCGAGCGAAGAAGGACGTTGAGGTAGGGAAGTTTTATCTCGGCACGGGCGACGATCAGGGAGCCTATACCCGGTTCGCGGATGCGGGGAAGATGGATCCCAGCAACGTTGACGCGATCTTCGGATTGGCGGAGGCCGCCCGGCATCTGCAGCGCACCCAGGAAGCGATTGCGAACTACCAGCTCTTTCTGGAAATCGAGCCGGACGGCTCCCGGGCTAAGCTCGCGCGCAAGGCTCTCAACGGTCTCAACGTCAAGAAATAGAACGAGATAGCACGAAGGTGGAAGAAACGCCGCCGCTACCCTGGTGCCGCACTTCTTCCTTGCCCTAACAAATCTGCTGGAAGTATTGTTCCATCAATCATTTGTCTCTGGTTACGACAGAGTCGGAGCCTATCCCCTTTTGGGACTATGGCTCTCCCGCCATCCCCAGGGTAGCTTGAGACAGCGTTACCGGTGTGCAGAGAGATTAGAGATCCACTCGACCTTTGGAGGCGAGCCGTGCATCAGGTGCTGGCGGACACGTGCAACAGGTTTATGGCGGAGTTAGGAGCGGTGGATACGGCTAGCGCCCAGGTGCATCCGGCTGGACGTCCTTTCTGCTGGACCATTCAGCAGGTGGTGGAACACCTGCTGCTCTCGCTGCGTGCCTCGCGAGGGGAACTGGAGGAGCGGCTGCGCAAGGGTTGCGTCTCGTCAAGAACGCACCGCACCCGGCCCGAATGGCTGCTGCAATTGATGGTGCTGGGGGTCGGCTACATGCCCGTGGGAGTACCGGCGCCGCCTGAGATGTCGCCGGCCGCGACGCTGCCCATGGCCAGCGGCCGGGAACTGGCGCTGCAACTGGAACGTGAGCTGGAGATGATGGACGCGACGCTCGACATCTGCCGCAAGCGCTTCGGCATGGATCGGGTAGGTCGCCACTTCCTGCTGGGCCCGCTGCGCATCGACCAATGGCGGCGCTACCATGCAGTGCATCTGCGCCACCATCTCAAACAGGTGAGAAGAATCCGCCACAGCATCGTCGTCGAGGTGGTGCATCAGCGAGCGATCGTAAACGCCTAGAGAGTCCTACTCCCGGTCTCGCTGAGCGAGAATATCCGTTATGCGGGTCGCTGCTATCTACGATGTCCACGGAAACCTCCCCGCACTGGAAGCTGTGCTCGAGGATATCCGGCACTCCAAGGTAGACGCGATCGTGGTCGGGGGCGATGTGCTTCCGGGGCCGATGCCGCGAGAGACCCTCGGATATCTGCTGAACCTCAACCTCCCGGTGCATTGCATTCAGGGCAACGGCGACCGCGAGGTGCTTGCCCGCATGAGGGGCGGCGATGCGAGCACCCTGCCGGAGCAGGCCAAGGAGGCGGTGCGCTGGAACGCACAGCAGCTCACTCCTGAATACGAACAGCTATTGGCAAGCTGGCCCCGGGAGCTACGGATGCGGATTCGCGGGCTGGGCGATGTGCTGTTCTGCCATGCCACCCCGAGAAACGACACCGAGATATTTACCCGCCTCACGTCGGAAGATCGTCTGTCGCAGGTGTTTGCATCGGCTAACGCGTCGCTGGTCGTCTGCGGCCATACCCATATGCAGTTCGACCGCATGATCGGGAGCGTTCGAGTGTTGAACGCAGGCAGTGTAGGCATGCCGTTTGGCAATCCGGGCGCCTATTGGCTCTTACTCGGACCCGAGATCCAGCTCCGGCATACCCGCTACGATCTTGCCAAGGCCGCTGAGCGGATTCGCAGCACGGACTATCCCCAGGCTCAGGAGTTTGCCGCGCAGAACGTTCTCGCGCCTCCCTCGGAGGAAAAGATGCTGGAAGCATTTGCCCGGGCGGAGCTGAGATAAAGTCGGCGCAGCCAGGATGGCGGGCGAACCGCGAGGCTTCAGGGAAACAGGCCGAGGTACCAGCCGAGCGTAACGCGTCCTAGAAAGGCGACGTAGATGGCGGCAAGGCACAGGAAAGAACCAAGAGGAACTCGGGCGGGTTCCTCTTGCTGCTTGTGCCGTTTACGGATAAACACAATACCGACCAGGGCGCCCACCACCACGGCGAGGAAGAAGACCAGCAGGAATTGCCGGATACCCAGCCACGCAGCGATTGCGGCGGCTAATTTTACGTCTCCCATCCCCATGCCGATGCGCCGGCGCACCGTGAAGTAAATCGCCCGGATGAGCAGCAGACCCACGGCGGCGGCGATGGCCGAGATGACCGCCCGCAGGCCCATGGCCGCGGCGGCCTTCCACGGTTGCTGGGCGCCTACGCTGGCATCGAGCATGCGCCAGGCTATGCCAAGCCCCAGGGCGGGAAGCGTGAGCGTGTCGGGAAGCTTCAGCGTCTCTGCGTCCGTGGCGCACAGCGCGAGCATGAGGAAGCAGAAGATAGCCGCGCCAGCCGTGTCCAAAGTGAGGCCAAACAGAAGAAAGCAGAGAAGGAACAGCGCAGCCATGGCGATTTCGACGGCGGGGTAGCGCCAGGGAATGGGCGTATGGCAATGACGGCAGCGCCCGCGCAAGCGAATCCAACTGAAGACCGGAATGTTGTCCCGGGCGGAGATTCCGTGGCCGCATCGCGGACAGCGGGAGCGGGGTGCGACCACCGATTGCCGCAGCGGCATACGGGTGATGCAGACGTTCAGAAAGCTGCCAATGGCCAGCCCCAGCAGGACGACGAACACGGCGATCATGGGCGTGGACGGTGGCATGCGGTCTTCCCATGATTGTAGTGAGGGCATAGGGCTGCATGTGAAGACATTCAACGATTTCGCCTTGTGCGCGGGGTTGGGATGTTGGCCATCGATAACGACGCGCCAGCCTGCGGTAGAGTGTTTGCATGGGCCAGGCGACGAACGGACAACGACCGCAGGTGGCTGCTCTATTCGCGGAGAGCGTGCGCATCATGGCGCGGCTACGCGGCCCGGATGGATGTCCCTGGGATCGCGAGCAGAGCTTCGCCTCCATTCGCAAGTACACGCTCGAGGAGTGCTATGAGGTGCTCGATGCGATCGACCGCGAGCATTGGCCGGATCTCGCCGGTGAGCTGGGCGATCTGCTGCTGCAGGTGTTGTTTTACGCCCAGATGGCGGAGGATGCCGGGTACTTTTCCATCGCCGATGTGCTGATCCATTTGAATCGCAAGCTGGTGCGGCGTCATCCTCACGTGTTCGGAGAGCAAGCCGCGGCGGCGGCCGGCAACCGGGCCGTGGTCGGCGAAGTAGACATGTCCGGAGAAGCGAACGCCGGCGCCACCCAGGTGCTGCGGAACTGGGAGGCCATCAAACTCGCAGAGAGAGCCGACCAGAGATCGGCCCAGCCGGCGTCTTTGCTGGCTTCGATACCGGCGGCGTTTCCCGCTCTGCTGGAGGCGGCCAAGCTGGGCGGCACCGCCGCGAAGGTGGGCTTTGACTGGCCCGACGCACAGGGGCTCCTACGGAAGATTGAAGAGGAATGCGGGGAGTTGGAGGCCGAGATGACGGCGCTGGAGAAGAATCCCGACGCCATGGAAGGAGAGCTCGGCGACCTGCTGTTCACGGTAGTCAATCTGGCGCGGCATCTCCACATCGACCCGGAGCTGGCGCTCAAGCGTACCAACCGCAAGTTCCGGCAGAGGTTCGGGGTCATGGAGCATCACTCCGGAGATGTCCCCCTGAGTGCGCGGTCTGCCGAGGAGCTCGAAGCGCTATGGGCGGCAGCCAAGGAACGCGAGGCCGCCGCGGAGCGGGCCCCATGAACACCGTGACCTCCTTAACTCCCACAGATCGGCTGGTGGTGCGTACCTGTGCCAGTTTTGACGAGCTGGATGCCTGCGTGGATCTGCAGCGCCAGATCTGGGGCTATGACGATGAGGCTCTCGTCCCCAAGCGAGTGTTTGTGGTGACGCGGCGGATCGGCGGTCAGGCGATCGGCGCATTTACCGAGAGCGGCGCGATGGCCGGCTTCGCCATGGCGCTGCCGGGTTGGCGGAATGGCCAGGTCTATCTCCACTCGCACAAGCTGGCGGTGCGGCCGGAGTATCGTAATCGCGGTGTCGGGCGCCGCCTGAAGCTGGCGCAACGAGCGGATGCGCTGGAGCGCGGTATTCGGCTGATGGAATGGACGTTCGATCCGCTGGAAGTCAAGAATGCGTTCTTCAACATCGAGAAGCTGGGGGCGATTGCGCGCTCGTACTCTTCGAACTTTTATGGTGTATCCTCGGCACGGCTCCAGGATGGGCGGCCGTCGGACCGTCTGCACGCGGAGTGGTGGCTGGATTCCGAACGGGTGGCGCGGGCGGTTTCCGGGGGACGCCCGGCGGCGGAACCGTCCTCATCGCGGACATCTGAGGCCAGGATCGAAGACCGCATCGAGCTTCCGGCGGGCATCCTGGAATGGAAAGAGCCGGCTGCGGGCCGTGAGCGGGCGCTGGCTGTGCAAACGGCGAATCGGGATCGCTTCCAGGCGGCATTCTCGCGGGGCCTGGCGGTAGTCGGATTTGTGCGCGATGCAGCGGGCAACGGGACGTTTGAATTGGCCCGCTGGAACACAGCAGGGCCGGAACCGAGCAGGCAGAAGGAAGACCACGCAACCATGAGTGAGGCGCTATGAGAATCGACGCAATCCTGTTGCGTGAAATCCGCATGCCGCTGGTGGAACCGTTTCGGACCAGCTTTGGGACGACGACGGACCGGCGCGTGCTCCTGGTGGAAGTGCACGCGGAAGGTCTGACCGGCTGGGGAGAGTGTGTCGCCGGGGAACACCCGTACTACTCCGAAGAGTCGATCGACACGGCGTGGGTGGTGCTGGTGAGCGAGCTTGCGCCGATGCTCGCGGCGGCGGAGATCGAGAATGCGGGCACGTGTTCCTCTGTCCTGAGCCGCGTACGGGGCAACCGGATGGCCAAGGCGGCCCTGGAATGCGCCATCTGGGACCTGGAGGCGCAACTGCTGAAGCAGCCGCTGGCGGAGCTCCTGGGGGGAACGCGGACTATCATCCCTTGCGGCGTCTCCATCGGAATCCAGCCGACGCTCGAGGCGCAGTTGGCCAAGGTAGAGCGCGAATTGGCCGCGGGGTATCAGCGCATCAAGCTGAAGTGCCAGCCCGGCTGGGATGTGGAGGTACTCGAAGAGGTGCGCGAGCGATGGCCGGAGATCATGCTGAGCGTGGACGCGAACTCGGCCTACCGCTTGAAGGACATCGACCATCTGGCGGACTTCGATCGCTTCGGGCTGCTGATGATCGAGCAACCGCTGTGGGCAGACGATTTCTACTACCACTCCATGCTGCAGAAACGGCTCGAGACGGCGGTATGCCTGGATGAGTCAATCCGCAACCGGCGGGATGCGCTGGCAGCCATCGATATGGAGTCCTGCCGGATCATCAACATCAAGATCGGGCGCGTGGGGGGCATCGGCGAAGCCATTGCCGTGCACAACGCGGCGGAGGAGCGGGGCGTTCCGGTGTGGTGCGGCGGCATGCTGGAGACCGGGATCGGCCGGTCGCACAACATCGCGCTATCGTCACTCGCGAACTTTCAGCTTCCGGGCGACGTATCTGCTTCCAGACGCTACTGGGCGGAGGACATCATCGAGCCTGAGGTAGAGGTGTCGGCGGAGGGCGAGATCACCGTGCCAACGACGCCAGGCCGCGGGTTCGAGGTGAAGGAGTCGATGGTGAGGCGGTTGACGGTGCGCACGGAAGAGGTGCGCGCCCTGGCTTCAGTCGCCTGACCTGGCCTGCCGGGTACGATTAGGGCTCAGAACAAGGAATAGTAGTGGGGAGTGTGGCTCCCCCGGGGAGAGACAATGACGCCGCAGGAACGGACGATGCTTTCAGGCCTGGTGGAACGCGTGGAAGGCACACGGCTGCCGGAGAAGGACAGCGAAGCGGAGGATCTGCTAAGGCAACGGCTGGGGCAAAACCCGGAGCAGAGCCTGCAGGCGCTCTATGTGATGGCGCAGACCGTGCTGGTGCAGAACTATGCGCTGGAGCAGGCGAAGGCACAGATCGATCAGTTGAAGCACCAGCCGGCGCCTCAGCAGACCAGCCAGCCAGCCAAGGCCACCAGCTTCCTGGGCGGCCTGTTCGGCCACAAGGATGAACCGCAGCAGCAAGCACAGCAGCCTGCTGCGCAGCCTGCGTACACGCCCGTCCGGCAGAGCTATCCTCCTTCCGCCCAAGCCGGCAGCAGTCAGGTCGGGGGCTATCCACCCGCCTATGGCGCGCCGCAAAGCTACCCCGCGGCGCCACAGCAGGGTGGCGGCGGATCGAGCTTCCTGCGGTCGGCGGCGACCACAGCTGCCGGCGTGGCGGCGGGCGCGTTGGCGTTCGAGGGCGTGGAGTCGCTGATGCATGGCTTCGGCCATTCCGCTGGGTTCGGCGGCGGGGGCGGCTTTCTCGGCGGGGCGGGCACGGGAGAAGAGACGGTCATCAACAACTACTACGACTCGCCGGCCGGCGGGGCGGGGAACGAATCCGGTGAAGACCGGCTACAGGACCTGCAATCCACTGCCCAGCAGGGCGATTCCGATCTGACGCCGCAAAGCGATCTGGCAGACGACGCCAGCGTGCAGGGCAGCGACACCGCGCAGCAGCCGATGGATCTTGCGGACGCAGACGTGGATGACGGATCAACCGACCAGGCCTCAGTCGATGACGGCAACGGCTTCGATGATGGGGGTACGTTCGACGACGGTGGCGGCTTCGACGATGGCGGAGGGGACGACTCCAGCTTCTCCTGAGTTGCGAGGACGACACACGAGAACGCTGCTAACTGCCACCCGGGCCCACTGTGCGCTCGCTCAGAGCGGGATATCGCGAGTTGGTTCGAATCCGTTCCCGATAGCTACGGGGTGCCGAGGGAGGCCTGACTACCGGCAGGGGATTGGCTTTGCAGCAGGTGAATGGCGTCCTGGTACGTCATCTCCTTCTCCACTGGATGGAAATCGGACGCGCTCTCGGTGGTCTTGATGGAGAGATCCTTCACCATAAGGATTTTGCCCGTGAGGTTGAGCTGAAGCTGGATCTGCTCCCAGTGATGCATGCCCACGTCCTTCTGCACCACCAGGATGGTGCCTCCCTTGTACAGGCGGCCAATCACGCCCCATCCGAAATTCACATCGCTGATGAGGTGGCCATCGAGCTTGGTCATGCGTTTCTCGGCGACGTCGATCCACAATTCGCCGGCCATGCCGTGATAGAGTTCGGCCTCCCGGTCGGGCGGGATGAAGGCGGGATTGGGTTTGAAGGAGAGCCGGTAGGCGGGTCCGCTGGGGCCGGGAACGATGCCTAGGTTGGTGTAGAGAAAGGCGTCCGGTAGCAGGCGGACCATCTCGTCGGCGCGATTGCTGTCCTCCTTCTCCTTTTTGCGGCGGTGCTCCTGCAACTCCGGATGCGCAAGCAGATTGGACAGCCGCGCCAGTTCCTTCTGCTGCTGGTCCGCGGTCAATGGCCGGTCCTTCAGTTCGAGCAGGCGAGCGACATCGCCATCGCGGGTCTCGACGATCTCCTTGCTGGAGGAGCCCTTCTCATCCGTTTTGTGCAAACGATAGCGGAAGGGCTGATTGCTGGTGTTGGAAGCATGCATCTCGTTCCACGAGGCATCACGGACCAGCGCGACAGTGTCTTCCGGTGGACTGGCTTGCGCATGGGCGAGCGGCAGGGTGCACCCCAGCATCATCATGGCGGTGACAATGGTGAAAGGCGGGAGAGTAAGAGGCAGGCGGTACCGGCGTGGACGGTGCGCCGGTTTTTCTTCATTCCTAGACTGCAAAGAGTGCATAGACCAGCTTTCCTCAGGAGACCTGTGCTGCCCGTTGGACGTTCTACCCGCGCATATGGCCGATCCCTTTTCACACTAACCTGCGGTCGCCCGGCGTGTCTCCTGCGTTCTGTATCCAGGTGATCACGGTGGTGACTTCATTGCCGGTGACGTGCTGTGTGATTGCAGTGCGGTTGCCAGCTTGCGTATAGTGCCTGCAGAATGGAAAGACCACGACAGGAGAACGATACATGGCGGTTGGCGAGTCCGGCGCAGCAGTGATTGGGAAGTCTGTACAGATCCGAGGCGAAGTGAATGGCAGTGAAGATCTGCTGGTGGACGGGAAGGTGGAGGGGACGATTACGCTCTCCGATAGCCGCCTGACCATCGGACCGAACGCATTTGTATCCGCGAACGTATCGGCACGCGACGTGATCGTCCTGGGTAACCTGAAGGGAGATGTGCGGGCCACCGGCAAGCTGGAGCTGCGCAACGGCGGCACCCTGAACGGCGACATCACGGCGGCACGCCTGTCGATCGAAGAGAACGCCAACTTCAAGGGCAAGGTGGACCTGGTGCAGGGAAGCTCCGCACCCAAACCGGCGCCGGCGAACGTATAGCCGGAACTTCGGGATCGAGTGCCTGGATGAGAGCGGGTACCTGGGCCACGCATTCGTGCTTCGCCCAGGTACGGCCGTCGCGGTGGGCTTACCCGCCCACCATTCCGTTCAGGACGGGACGCCCGTCTGTGATTGCTATAGTCCTTCCGATAGCGCATCCAGGGAGAGAGATCGACACTTATCGTGTTCAAGAACATATTCCAGAAGTCGCAAGAGGAGACCGGCAGCAAACGACCGACGGTCCTGTCGGGACCGCGTGTAGCGCGCCACTCCAGCGGCTGGGCGGCACTGCAGAAATCGCTGAAAGCAGAGACCGGGCTGCGGGTGCTGGACATCGGACCGACCTCGCCGACGAACATCAACTTTCTCACCAACATGGGCCAGAGCGTCTACATGTCCGACCTGGTGCCGGAGGCGCACCGGCCGGAGTGGCGGAAGAAGGTGGAAGGCGAAGATGCGCCCCGCTTCGATGTGGAGGGATTTCTGGCGCAGAATCTGGACTTCGCCGACCGCGAGTTCGACGTGGTGCTGCTGTGGTCGACCTTGGATTATCTGCCGGGTGAGTTGGTCACGCCGGTGGTGGGACGGTTGCATGCGTCCATGCGTCCCGGAGGTAAAGTGCTGGCGCTGTTTCACAACAAGATCAACGGAGACAACACGGCCTTCTGCCGCTATCACCTGACGGACAGCGACGCCATTGAGATGCAGGCTACCGCCCCGGTTGCCATGCAGCAGGTGTTCACCAATCGCAGCATTGAGAAGACCTTCAGCAGCTATGCCAGTAACAAGTTCTTCCTCGCCAAAGACAACCTCTACGAAGTGATCATCACTCGCTGAGTTGGCGATCTGTGCGTCAAACGCTTACAGACCACCGCCTTATCTCTGCGTCTTCATAAACTCACGAATCAGCGCCGCAATCTCATCCGCCTTCGTATCGAGCGCGAAGTGCCCTGCATCCAGAACGTGGACCTCCGCCTTCGGTACATCCCTGCGGTAGCGCTCCGGCTCGCCGGGCTCGAACGAGAGATCGTGCTTGCCCCAGAGGACCAGAAGCTTTGGCTGGGTCTTCTGCATCCAAGCCTGCCACTTCGGATACGCATCGACGTTCGTGCGGTAGTCATAGAAGAGATCGCTTTGAATCTGGGCCTGCCCTGGCGCGTTCAGGAACGCATACTCATCCGCCCAGAGATCGGGGTCATAGAGCGCGACGTTGGGATCGTCTCCGACATGGCGCGTCTTCGTGGAGGCCAGCGACAGCAGATTCTTGCGTAATGCTTCTTCATAAGCGGGCCGATCCTTCCAGAATGCCCGGCGCGTAACCCAGTTCGCTCCCAGGCCTTCATTGTGAGCGACCGCATCCTGGACGATCAGGGCCTGCACCCGGTCCGGGTGCGCCAGTGCCATGCGAAAGCCCACCGGCCCGCCGTAGTCCTGCATATACAGCGTGTAATGCGATAAGCCGAGCGCCTGCGTGAAATCGTTCATCACGGAAGCGATGTGGTCGAAGGTATACGGGAAGCGGCTCGGATCGGGCCAGTCGCTATGTCCAAAGCCCGGGTAGTCGGGCGCAACCAGATGGTAGTTTTCCGCGAGCCGTGTCAGCAGCGGCTGAAACATGCGCGAGGACGACGGAAGCCCGTGCAGGAAAAGAATGGTGGGAGCGTCTTGCGGCCCCGCCTCCCTGTAGAAGATGGAGAGCCCATGGACCTGCATCGTGCGATAGGAGATCGGATGGCTCATGGGGCGGTCTTTTTCCTGTGCTCGGGCTGTCCGTTGCAAGAATACGGGCACCACGGAGACCGCCAACGCTATGCAGGAAACCCGCAAGCACCGGGTCCAGCGAGGCCGCGTGAAAGGACGCATGATTCGCTCCTGGTATGTGTGAGGACGTAGACCAGTGTTCGTTGTATTTCTCGATTACACTGCTGGTCCGCTTTACATCGTCAGAACCACCCGGAATTCTGCCTTGCCACTCATCATGCGTGCGTAAGCTTCGGCTGCTTTTTCAAGCGGGTAGGTCTCAATCATCGGACGCACGCCGCTTAGTTCGGCGAAGTGCAGCGTGTCTTCGGAATCGGCGGGCGTTCCGGCCGCCCAGCCTTGGATCGTTTTGCTTCCAGTGATGATCTGGACCGGCGCGACCTCAATGGGATCGAACGTCGCACCGATGACGACGAGCTTCCCGTTCGGCCCCAGGCCGTCGATCAACTCGGACATTGCTTTCGAGCTTGGCGCTGTCGCCAGAATGACGCGTGCGCCGCCCAGCTTTTGCAATTCCTGGGCTGCGTTCGTCGCTTTGCTGTCGATGTAGACCTGCGCTCCCAGCTTCTTCGCGAGGGGTGCGTTCTCAGCCCCGCGCCCGATAGCCGCCACCTTATAGCCAAACTTGTTTGCGAATTGAATGCCGAGGTGGCCTAAACCGCCGATACCTTGCACCGCAACCAGATCGCCGGGTAGGGCACCGCTGTGCCGCAGCGCGTTATAGGTGGTAATTCCTGCGCAGAGCAGGGGTGCTGCGTCGACGTCGCTCAGGCCATCCGGTATCGCCACCAGTGCCTCCACGGGAGCCACCATGTATTGCTGGTACCCGCCGTCATAGCTGATGCCGGGGATTTTCACATTCTGGCAATTACGGAAATCTCCGCGCCGGCACTCGCGACAGGTATTGTCCTGGCCCCCGTGCCAGCCCACGCCGACACGCTGCCCCTTGGTCCACGCGGAAACTCCCGCGCCCACTTCATCCACAATGCCCGCCACTTCATGCCCGGGAATGCGGGGATACTGAATGCCGGGCCAGGAGCCCTCCACCGTAAACGAGTCACTGTGGCAAACGCCACAGGCCTGCACCTTGATCCGCACCTGCCCTGCACCCGGTTCAGGAACCTCGCGGTCGACGAGCTGGAAATCGGCTCCGCCCTTAGGTATCTGCGCGACCTTCATTGTTGCTGCTGCGACACTTGCCATACATCCTCCTACGCATCTCAGGATTGTTGGAAGCGCTGGTTACAAGCGGCGAGAGGCCGAACATCGCTCGCTGCGTCCACTTTGCGCCATCGAGATATTCAACGCCATTCTGTGCCGTTACGTGTAAACAAATTGTTAAGACGATCCAATCGAGGGCGGGCTGCGGCGTATGGCCCGCGTGGCAGGGCACGCTCAGGGATGTGGCGGACGGTTCTTGTTCTGAACCAACATCAGTTTCAGTGAATAGAAGACGCTTGCGGCAGGCCGGAGGGCGGAGCGCCGCCCCCGCACATAAAGGCGGAGGACGGGGGTTTGCGCACGAGGTCCGCCACGGGAAACAGTGGAGGGGCCGGCGCGCTCTCCGGCATCCCGTATTGGCGGGTAAGCAGCGCGTCGCTCTCGCGCTCGGCCAGCCCATGTTTGCGGCAGGCCGCGCGCACTAACGCTCGCACGCGGTCGGCATAGGGTTTGGCTACGAACGCGTCGCTCTCAAACCGCTGGCGATAGCTTTCTTCGAGGCGGGGAAAATGTTGGCGAATGAAGCCCAGATACGTCTCCTTGGAACAGGGCTTGAGAAACAACGGCTGGGCGGAGAGAAAGCTGGCGCTCACCCGCGCTGCCGCCGCGGCCATGGTGTCCAGTGCCCGGCCGGTATCGGTGATACCGGGCAGCAGCGGGCTGCAGAAGATGCCGGTGCGGAGGCCGGCGCTGCGGAGTTGCTGAACAGCGCCGAAGCGAAGGTCGGGACGGGGAGCGCGCGGCTCAAGGATGCGGGCCAGAGCGGCGTCGGGCGTGGTGATGGTGAGGTGCAGGACGAGATCGTTGTGCGCGGCGATCCGGCGCAGCAGGGGAATGTCCCGCACTACCAGCGCCGACTTGGTGACGAGGCCGATATCGAGCCCGCGCTGCGTCGCCAACACCTCCAGGATGCCGCGGGTGACGCCAAGCCGGCGTTCGATGGGCTGGTAGGGGTCGGTGGCCGTGCCGATGGCAATCTCTTCACCCGGCCGCACCTGGCGAAGCTCCTGCCGGAGCAGCCAGGCGGTGTTTTCCTTTACAAAGATCTCGCGCTCAAAGCTGGCCGGGTCGCGCAGTTCCATGTACTCGTGGGTGTAGCGGGCGTAGCAGTAGCGGCAGGCGAACTCGCAGCCGCGATAGGGATTGATGCTCCAGGCAAAGCGCAGACGGCGTTTGGAGACGGAGCGGTTGAGCAGGGAACGGACCGGGAGCGAGCGGAAGTTGATCTGGTGCCCGTCTGCCAGGTGGGTGGCGCTTGCGGCAAGGCGGGCGATGCCGCGAGGGTGTGCTGCCGCGAGGGAGGGCTCGGGAAACGAGCTCTCGGGAAAGAGCGGGAGGGAGAGAGCCGGCTGCGTATTCGCCATTTGTTCGCCTCTACAGCCAAGGTACGGCTTCCAGAGGGTGGCGTCAAGCTCGACGTGCGGTTCATGTGAATGAGCCTGTTTCGTTGCTTCGGATGCCCAGCCTTCCGGTGCCGCACCACCTCCACGCGGCGCGCGGCGTCGGATGCCGCGCTCAGGCGGTTTCCGCGAGCGTGTAATCGAATTCGTAGGAGTGCTTGCCCTCGTTGACATGGATGGTCATATGACCGGCGAGTCCGGTCAGGTCGCCGGTACCGGAGTCAGGCACGACCGTGATCGTCAGGTGCGGAACGCCGCGCGTCATCGTGCCGCTGTGCTGCAGAATGAAGGTCCCGCTGCGTTCATGCAGCGTTCCGCTGACCTGCTCGATGGCGACATAGCCAGCGGAGCCGGCAATCGCGGTGCGGGCGGCGAGCATCTGACCCCGGCTGGTGGCCTGGAGTTCTCCATGGAACTGCTTGTCCATGAGCAGGCGGCCCGGCACTGCCGCGGCCGCGTTTGTCTCGTCTCCATTGGCCGCCGACTGCGGGGTCATCTTCACCTCGAATGTTCCGTTCGCGCGCATGGTCGCTGGTCTCCTAGAATCGGCTGCGAATCGACTGCCGGTGGTGGTGCCGCACCAGCGTATCTTAACGGCGGCTGAGCACCAGTGGGAGACCGTTCCTGGGGCGCAGGGTAATGCGCGGCAGTACGGCAAGTTCCGCGAGGGCGCCGGGCGGCGGAGCGAGCTTCCAGTCGCGCAGAACCGTCCCCAGCGTCAGGACGCCTTCCATCCAGGCCAGGCCCTCGCCGATGCACTGCCGGCTGCCCGCGCCGAAAGGGAAGTAGGCGAGGCGGGGGCGCTCGGTTTGGCCTCCGTCAAGGAACCGACCGGGGTCGAAGCGCTCCGGGTCGACGTAAAACCGAACATCGCGGTGAATGGCGATCTGCGGGGCGAGGAGCAGCGCGCCAGGGCGGATAGGGAAGCCGCGAAACTCGTAGCTCTGGGCAGCGGTACGGGCAGTGACCCAGACGGGTGGATAGAGCCGCATGGCTTCGGCAAAGACGGCGCGGGTGAAGGAGAGCGCAGGGTAGTCGGCTGCCGTGGCGACAGGACCACGCAGCGCGGCTGCCGCCTCCGCATGCACGGCATCCTGGATGGCAGGATGGCTGGCCAGCAGCCAGAGAGCAAAGCTAAGTGCGTTTGCAGTCGTCTCGTGGCCGGCGAGCAGCAGCGTCAGGCACTCATCGCGCACCTGCCTGTTGGACATGCTGCCGGTGTTCTCCTCCGTATCGACGGCCTCGATGAGCATTGAGAGAAGATCACCGCGGTCTCCGGGTTCGGCGCGGCGGCGCTTGATCATGGCGTCGATCATCGCGGTAAGCTCCGCTTCGCCATTGCGGATGCGGCGCATGAGCGGCAGAGGCAGGCGAAGGATGGTCTTCGAGAAGGGCAGGAAGGCAAGGGGAAGGAAACCCATGAACGCGTCGACCGCCGCGGCCACGCGGTTGACTTCAGCGTCTACCTCGGTATCGAAGAGGCATTTACCCACAATGCCGAGCGCGAGCAAGAGCATATCCGCGTGCAGATCGCGGATGCTGCCGGGGCGCCAGCGACCGGTCATCGCCAGCGCGCATCGGCCGATGATCTCGCCGTAGCCGGCGATGCGGTCGCGGTGGAAGGCCGGCTGCGAGAGACGGCGCTGCCGCATGTGCAAAGGCTCCTCGCTGGTGAGCATGCCGTCGCCCAGCACGAAGCGCGCGCGTTGCATCACGATGCCGCGATGTTGCCGTGGAGCGTCGCGCACCAGCATCTCGTGAACGAGTTCGGGATGATTGCATTGGAAGACATCCCGGCCGGCGGCGCGGAAGTGGACCAGATCGCCGTAGCGATGTGCATTCGAGGTCATGAACTCGGCCGAGTTGCCGCGGAACAATGCGCCCGAGAGGAGGCGCTCAGAAAGGCGAGGCCCGGCGGGCCACCGACCGTCCTTCGCAAGAACGATGTTGGGGCTGCACTCCGGCATGCGCGTCAGTAAGACCTTTCGGTCTGCATCTCAAAAGAGTACAGGCCGCGGTGGAACCATGCAGCGCGTAGCGTCCAGCGCGACGGCGATCTTAGAGCAATGGAAAGCAATGAGGAGCAGGCGATATGGCGGAACTTACTCAGGGTCTGGGCGGCGCGGTGGTGACGTGGTTGGGACACGCGACGGTACACATACGAACGGCAGCGGGGACATCCATCCTGATCGATCCGTGGATTAAAGGCAATCCAAGCTTTCCCAAGGACTACCGGATGCCGGAGCGCATCGATCTTCTGCCGATCACCCACGGGCACGATGACCACTTCCACGATGCTGTCGAGGTAGCGAAGAAGTACAAGCCGAAGGTGCTGGGAATGTTCGAACTGATTGCCTGGATGCAGCAGCACGGCGTCTCGGACGAGATCACCAATGGGATGAATCTTGGCGGCAGCTTCCGCTTCAAGGATGTGACGGCTACCATGGTCGAGGCAAAACACTCCTCAAGCATCCAGGACGGAGATAGGCTGATCTATGGCGGAACGCCCGCCGGCTATATGCTGGCGCTCGAGGGCGGCCCCACGATCTACGTTGCGGGCGACACGTGCTTATTCGGGGATATGCGCTTATTCAAGGAACTGTATGCGCCGGCCTTCGGTATCCTGCCGATCGGAGACAACTACACCATGGGACCGAAGCATGCGGCGCTGGCCGCTAAATATCTTGGTCTCGAGCGCGTCCTCCCGGTGCATTACGGAACATTTCCCGCATTGACGGGATCGCCCGACGAGCTGGCTACCTATCTGGAGGGTAGCGATATCGAGGTGCTGCGAGTCAAGGCGGGCGAGGAGATTCGCTAGGCGGCTTCTTTTATCGCTGTTGCGACGAAAATGGGCAGACCCGGAGTCTGCCCATTTCCTTTCCAGCCGGGAAACTTACTTGGTATCCGCCTTCTTGCGCTCTGCCCAGCGTTTCCGCATGGCTTCCGCGATGCGCTTGCGGCCCTCCGGAGTCATCTTCCGTGCCGCGCGGGCGGGACGGGCAGCAGACTTGGCGCTGCCCTTTGTGACGTTGCGGGAGCCACGTGGACGACCACGTCGGGACTGCGTTCCGGCAAGCAGGCCACGTGCCTGCTGTAAGCGTGCTATCTCCTGATCTATTTCCGCGATAATTTCCTGTACTTGCAAAGATGCCTCCTGGGCATTGACCGGAACATTGCTAGCCGGCAGCTACCGTATTCTGCCGCAATTATCTAGGAAATGCTAGCTATCTACCAGAAATAAGTGACTAAAAAATGAATAAATTATGCCGATGTTCATCCGGTAAGACTACGGGGACATGGGCCGAAGCGCACCAGGCACTCTTCCAGTGTGCAGAGCTTTGCAGAGTCCTTCGTGCGCCACGACTCTTGCGTGGACGCGGAGACTGATCGGGATTCCGACTCACTCGTGGCGGAAGAGCGCTCGTTGTAGACGGAGCTCAAGAGCCGATCTTCCGGTTCGTCCCGCCAGGTGGTTCCCCCGCCCGTGACCCGGATGGAACCGATCTCCCACCCGCGCGGCGTCAGGTGCCACTCCGTCCAATCGTGCCGCGAGGTAATCTTCGGTTTAGGTTTGCTCGGATCCTCTGCATTCATTGTCTTGACCATGCCTTCTGTGTGAGATATGCGGGCAAAACAGAGGGATGCTTTCCTGAAGGCATGCGAGGCCCGGACCTTCAGCATGGGGTTCAGGATGAAGTCATCGGTTCTGCCGAATCGACGCTGAGCAGGATACGAAGGTCGCGCAGGTTATTGCCAGTCGGTCCGATCACGATGGTATCGCCAAGGGCGCTGAAGAGCGGGCAGGCGTCAAAGCGTTCGAGCGAGACGGAGGGTTGAAAACCGAACCTCTGCGCGCGTTGGACGGTAGTGGGATCGGCGACGGCGCCGGCCGCGGAACTGTTGCCGTCAATGCCATCGCTGCCGGCTGAAAGAGCGAGCACCGCGCGGCCGGGAAAGCGTGCATCGAATGCCTGGGCGCAGGCCAATGCGAACTGCTGGTTGCGGCCGCCGGTGCCGATCGGCGGCGCAAGCCGCACCGTAACTTCACCGCCGGAGAGCAGGCAAAGGCGAGGATGACGTTTCCGCAGCTCGGCAAAGCGCTCCAGTAGATAGGCGGCGGCTCTTTCGTAGGGCCAGTCATCGCAGGTGTTGTCGATCACGATGCGATAGCCGAGTGCGTGCGCGCGTGTCCGCGCGGCATTCACCAGATCGTGGTTGGAAAGCAGAGTGTCGAGCGACGAACGTTCGGGCGCGAAGGTATCCTGCGTGTTCTTGCCAGCGCGGACGGTGAGTGGGGCTGTGGGTCGGAGTTCTGCCGCCATCGATGTCGCGCGTTCAACCTGCGCCTCAGGTGGCGCCTTGCTTGACAGGTAGCGGGAAAAGAACTCGCGGACTGCAGGAGGGAAGCGGGCCAGGAGTCCGTAGCGAGCGATAACTTCACGGCACTCCTCGACCGTGGAGCGGTTCGGCAGAGTAGGCGCGGAGGCCAGCGCATCCAGTTGCCGCAGCGGAACGTCGGCGAGCTGCAGGGTGAGCTTGCGCGCGCAGGGCGCGGCCTCTGCCAGCCGGCCACCCTTTACGGCGGAGAAGTGTTTGCGCACGATGTTGATCTCGCCGATGGTAGCGCCGCATCCGACCAGCGCCTCATGAAAGGCCACTGTGTCTTCGAGCGTGATCGCAGGATCGAGAGGCAGCTCGAACATCGCGCTTCCGCCCCCGCTGATGAGGAAGAAGACAAAAGTCTTCTCTGAGGTGCGGCGCAGCAGGCGCAAGGCGGTACGCGCCGCCTTTAGCGAATCGCGGTTGGGCAAGGGATGGCCGCCGGCGAAGTAGTGAAATCGCCAGGAACGCCGCTGGGGCTTGAGCGGGGCAGAGCAGACGCCACGCACCTTCAGCTTTCTGGGCAAACGGGAGAGCAGCGTATCCAGCATGGTTCCCGCTGCCTTGCCCAGGGCAATCACCAGAACGCTCTTGTAACGCGACAGATCGATGCGCGTGGCCTGCACCACACGCTGTACGGTCGGGAAAGGGTGCAGCACGAGTTCCGTGCCTGCAAAGTGAAGGTGCCGGTCGAAGGCTTCCGGGATGCTGGACTCAGCCATGGCCGCATGGAAGATATCCAGCGCGTCGGCATGGAGCTGCTCCAGTTGACGAGCGTAATCCAACGGACCGGTAGGAGTGCTCGCACCCATGACGGCTTCAGGCCTTCCGCGATGCAGCCGCAGGCGGTTGCTCGAAGAAGCTGGCGGCCAGCCAGGCGCGAAGCGCCGCCTGCATTTCCGCGAGTTTGCCGGCAAAGAAATGATCGCCACGGGGAACCCAGACGAGCGAAGCGGGCGGCGCGGCGGACGCGACGATCGCCTCAACCTCCGGCCGCGGGCCGTACTGGTCGAGGCTGCCGCTGATGAACAGCTTGGGCGTAGTGCAGTCGGGCAGGAAAGTGTAGCGGTAGTCGCGGCCTTCCGCACGCACCGGCAGGCCCAGAGCCACGATACCGCGCACCCGCGCATCGCCGCAGAAGGCGCGCATGCCTACATTCGCGCCGAAGGAAAAGCCACAGAAGAGCATGGGCCGGGCATACTCCTGCGCAAGCCACGCGAGCGCGGCTTTGGCATCTTCTACCTCGCCGCGGCCCTCGTCGTGTGCGCCTTCGCTCAACCCGGTGCCGCGGAAGTTGAAGCGCAGCACCGGCAGCCCGAACTCCTGGAAGGCCTTCATCGCGTGGTAGACGACCTTGTTGTGGAGCGTGCCCCCGCCTTTGGGATGCGGATGGCAGATCAACACCGCATATTCTGCGTCGGCGTGGCCCTCGTTCAGCAGTGCTTCCAGGCGGCCGGCCGGCCCTGGGAGGAACAAGCTGCGCAAGCGCGCCGCGCGGCTGGTATGAAGAGACGGATGGGTTTCGTGAGACATCGAGCTCCGTACGGATTTGGTACCATGCGGTTGCTTCAAACAGCCGCAACCAAAACACCACTCATGATACGGCTGTGCGCTCCACTTGCGAAGTTGAGGATGACCATGACTCAGGAACGATGGACCGAGGTCGAGCGGTACTTTACGGATCTGCTGGTGACGCCCGACCCGGCGCTCAGCGCGGCTCTGGATGCCAGCAATGCAGCCGGCCTGCCGGCCATCAGCGTCGCGCCCAATGAGGGCAAGCTGCTGCAGATGCTGGCGAGAATGCAGAATGCACACAGCATTCTGGAGATCGGCACGCTGGGCGGCTATAGCACCGTGTGGCTGGCGCGGGGGCTGGCTCCCGGCGGCCGCCTGGTCACGCTGGAGGCGGAGGCGAAGCACGCCGAGGTGGCGCGGGCCAATATCGCTCGCGCGGGCCTGGCGGACGTGGTCGAGGTGCGGCTGGGGCCGGCCTTGGAAACGCTGCCGCAGTTGGCCGCTGACGGTCGCATGCCCTTCGACCTGATTTTCATTGACGCCGACAAGGAGAGCTACGCGGAGTATTTCGATTGGGCGCTGAAGCTGTCGCGTGTCGGTACCGTGATCATCGCCGACAACGTCGTGCGCGATGGTGCGGTGGCAGACGCCGCCAGCGACGACTCGCGGGTGCAGGGCGTACGTCGCTTCAACGCCCGGCTGGCGCGTGAGCCGCGGGTGAGCGCCACCGCGATCCAGACGGTGGGCAGCAAGGGATACGACGGTTTCGCACTCGCGCTGGTGATCGCGACGAAGTAAGACGGGGGAGCCTGCGGCGCTTGAGACTCACCGTTCCTCTTCAACTACGCTCAGGGTCAGGGTAGGCACGCGCAGGAGTAGCGCTCCGCTTCCCGTGGGCCGCTCGGGTTATGCTGAACATCTATGTTGAGCAGCAGTTCGTATGTGGGGGCGAGCATCGGGTCGAACGCCGGCACTCTGGATCCAGTCCAACTGACACGGCGGCTGATCGACATCGAGTCGATCACCTATGGCGAGGGCGTGGTCGGTGAATTTCTGCTGGAGACCTTGAGCGAGCGCGGCTTTGCGGCCGAGCGCATGTGGGTGAGCCGCGCCAGCGAGGGCAAGGCGGCGACTGACCGCTTCAACGTGTACGCCGCTGGACCGGGGCTCAGTGCGGACGATCGGCCGGATGTGGTGCTCTCCACGCACATGGACACCGTGCCGCCATTCATCGCCAGCAGTGAGGATGACGAGCACATCTACGGGCGCGGCGCGTGCGATGCCAAAGGCATCATCGCCGCACAGATTGCCGCCACCGAGAGGCTGTGCGCGGGCGGGGTGAAGGCCGGCGTGCTCTTCGTGGTAGGCGAAGAGCGCGACTCCGCCGGGGCGAAGGTCGCCAACCGGCAGTCCCGGGGAAGCCGCTATCTGATCAATGGGGAGCCGACGGACAACCGGCTGGCGCTGGCCTCCAAGGGCGCGCTGCGGGCGGTTGTGCGGACGGCGGGGAAGATGGCGCACTCAGCCTACCCGGAGCTGGGCGAGAGCGCCGTACACAAGCTGGTAGAGGCGCTAGGACGGGTGCTTGCGGTGGAGTTGCCGGCGCTGGACGACATCGGCGCGAGTACCTTGAACATCGGCGTGGTGGAGGGCGGACGGGCGCCGAATGTGATCGCGGATGCGGCCGAGGCCCAGGTGCTGGTGCGCCTGGTAGGCCCGAGCGAGGCAACACGCCGGGCGCTCGAAAGGGCAGTAGAGGGACTGGCGGAGATCGACTTCACGCTGGAGATCCCCTTCATGCGCTTCAGGAAGATCGACGGACTGAAGACCATGATCGCCGCATTCACAACAGATGTGCCGGCGCTCACGAACTGGGGCGAGCCACTGCTGCTCGGACCCGGATCGATCCATGTGGCGCATACGCCGGACGAGCGGCTGAACAAGCGCGAGCTCTTTGATGCGATCGACCTCTACACCGAGGTCGCGGGACGCCTGCTGCGGTGAGCGCGCCGCTCTCATCCAGGCCGATGCACTGGCGGCGCCGACTGGCTTATGCTGCGACGAGCGGACTGACGGCGTGGGCACTGGCGCAGGTGGCGACCTTTCCCGCCAATCTGGCGACCGCGCTGCGGGACAGCGAACATCACCGCACACTCGAAACGCTGGGACTGGGAGTGTTCGTATGGGGCGCGTGGACACTGGCGCTCTCGATGGCGGCCTGGCTGGTCATCGCGGTGCCACTGGTGCTTGTGCTCCGTCCGTGCCTGCTGGTGCGGCTGCGGCGCTTTATTCTGGGCGGTGCGCTGCTGGCGGCGGCAGGGGCAACCTTGAGCAAGCTGCGCGCCTTTCACGATACCGCCGCAAGCACACGCTTTCTGCAGTTCTTCGAGATGGTGCCGTATTTCATCTTTGCGGCGGTGTTTGCTGCAGGTACGGCGTGGATCTATATCGCGCTGGTCAGCCGCTGGCTCGATCGACACCCAGCCGACGAGCGAGCGGAGGAGGGCCGCCCGAAAGACGCTCGTGTGCTCTCAACCTAAAGGCCGGTGGTCGGACTAGACTCAAAGAGATGAGGCACGACGAGCTCGACACCATCTCCTCAAGTACGACTCCCGCAGCCGGCAATGCTCTGGGGCGGGCACGGTCTTCCTATTTGCGCTCGGCCATGCATCAGCCGGTGGCATGGCAGGAGTGGGGCGCGGAGGCGTTCGCGCAGGCAGAGCGCGAGAACAAGCCGGTGCTGCTGGATATCGGCGCCGTGTGGTGCCACTGGTGCCATGTGATGGACCGCGAGAGCTATGAGGACGCCAGCCTCGCGCCCATGATCAACCAGCGGTTCATCGCGATCAAGGTAGACCGCGACGAGCGCCCCGACGTGGACAGCCGCTACCAGGCAGCGGTGCAGGCGATCAGCGGTCAGGGCGGTTGGCCGCTCACGGCCATTCTTACACCGGACGGCAGGCCCTTCTTCGGAGGCACGTACTTTCCCCGGCACGATCGCATGGGCCGCCCGGGCATGGAGCGGATGCTGCTGACCATGGCCGATGCCTGGGACAATCGACGCGAGGAAGTCCTGGAGTCGGCCGGCAACGTGATTGGCGCCATCGAGCATGGAGAGGCCTTTGCCGGACGCAGCGGAACCCTGCATGCCTCTATCACCGGGAAGCTCATCGCGTCGGCGGTACAGCAGTTCGATCCGCAGCACGGGGGCTTCGGTGGACAGCCGAAGTTTCCTCATCCGGCGGCGCTGGACCTGCTGCTGGATGCGGCGACGCGTGACGGCGACCACCAGGCCGCTACGGTCGCGGCAGTCACGCTCGAGAAGATGGCGCAGGGCGGCGTCTACGACCATCTGGGCGGAGGCTTCCATCGCTACTCGGTGGACGAGCGGTGGCTGGTGCCGCACTTTGAAAAGATGCTCTACGACAACGCCGGCCTGTTGAAGAACTACGTGCATGCGTTCCAGAGCTTCGGGAGACCGGAATTTGCGCGCGTGGCCCGGGAAACCGTGGGTTGGATGGACGCGTGGCTGAGCGACCGCGAGCACGGCGGGTTCTTTGCATCGCAGGACGCGGACATGACCCTCGACGATGACGGAGACTACTTTACCTGGACGCGTGCCGAGGCAGCCGAGGTACTGTCCGCGGCAGAGATGGAGGCCGCGGCGGCGTACTACGACATCAACGAGCTGGGGGACATGCACCACAACCCGGCCAAGAATGTGTTGCACGTGACCGCGACCGTGGCGCAGGTGGCGGCGCGCCTGAAGCGGGAAGAAGCGGAAACCGAAGCCCTGATCGACTCCGCAAAGCAGAGGCTCTACGCGGCGCGCGGGCTGCGGCAGACGCCGCTGGTGGACCGCACCGTGTATACCGGCTGGAACGCGATGGCGATCTCCGCGTACCTTGAAGCCGCCAGCGTGCTGCGCATGGAGCACGCCAGAGCATTCGCGCTGAAGACACTCGGCCGCATCCTGAGCGAAGCCTGGAGTACGACGGGGGGACTCGCCCACGTAGTGGCATATGCCGAGCCGGGCGCACAGGCAGGCGAGCGGCTGCCAGGAGTACTGGATGATTACGCGCTGCTGGTGCACGCCTGCGTGGATGCATGGGAGCGCACGCTAGAACTGCGCTACTACGAGGCGGCCGAGGGCATAGCCGAGCAGATGATTGCCCGCTTCCACGATCCCACAGGCGGCGGCTTCTTCGATACGGGCCGCGATAGGGGACCGGAGAAACCGGCAACGCTGGGGGCGCTGGCCGCGCGGCGTAAGCCGTTGCAGGATACGCCGACGCCGGCGGGGAATCCGGTGGCGGCGTGGGCGCTGCTGCGCCTGTGGGCGTTGAACGAACGAGAGGACTACCGCGCCAAGGCGGAAGAGACGCTGGAGGCCTTCGCCGGCGTAGTGGAGCACTTCGGGCTCTTCGCCGGAACGTATGGACTCGCGCTCGAACGCCTGCTCCAGCCGCCGATGCAGGTGGTGGTGCTGGGAGACGACCGGGAGGCCGACGCGATGGAAGCCGCCGCCCTCCTGGGCTATCGCGTAACCAAAAGCGTGTTGCGTGTGCCGCGGCAGGCGCTGACGGCAGAGCAGCTTCCCCGTTCGCTGGCGGAGAGCATTCTGCACCTGCCGCAGCTGCAGCAATCAGCCAGCGTAGCTGTTGTCTGCCATGAGCTGCAATGCCTGCCGCCGGTCTATACGGCGGAGGAACTGGCTACAGTCCTTCGCCGGTGAAGGGGTTGACGTCGGGAGGCTTGTTGGTAGTGGGGTCGTGTGGCGGTGCCGCGGGCTTCTTGGAGTGTTCCAGAAGATTGGTCGCTCCCTGGACGCGGTAAGGGCTACCCGGCAGCATGTGGTTCTGCTCGAGCGCCAGCCGAATACGCTTCTGCATCTCGCGCAGCGCGTCGTACTGGGTACGCGCCTTGGTCTTGACGACGATGGGGTAGATGACCTCCGGACCTTTGATCGAGTCCACACCAAGGACCTGCGGATCCTGCAGAAAGATGTCCTTGTACGCCGGTTCGTTGCGCACTTCCATCGAGATACTGCTGAGAAGCTTGATGACCTTATCGGGATCGGCGGAGAAGTCCACTGAGACATTCAGCGTGGTCTGGGAGAAGTCGCGGCTCTGGTTAGCGACGTTGGTGATCTGGCTGTTGGGGATCAGGTAAAGGGTACCGTCGAAGCCGCGCAGCGTGGTCTTGCGCAGTGACATCGACTCCACGAAGCCGGTAAAGCCGCCCACGGTGACGACATCGCCGACGTTGTACTGGTCTTCGATCAGGATCAGCATGCCATTGATCATGTCCTTGACGACGGTCTGTGCGGCAAGGCCGATCGCCACCCCGGCGACCCCGGCAGAGGCCAGCAGCGGGCCCAGGTTGAAGTCGAAGATATCCCGCAGGATGGTGAGTACGGTGAAGAAGGCGACGATGCCGATGCCGGTGGCGCGCAGAACGGAGGAGAGGGTGTTGAGCTGGGCAGCGCGTGCGAGGCCGATGCTGGAGTGACGCTCGGCGATACGTCGCATGCGCGAAGTAAGGAAATTGATGACCAGGAACAGGAACCAGGCAACGACCAGGATGCCGATCAGGTGCAGCAGATCGTTGTGCAGGAAGTCCTGCATCCGATCGAGCTGGCTCTGCCACAAATTTTCAAAAAACTGGTGAGCGGATTGACTCGAGTTGGGGGGCGCCAGCAAAAGAGACAAGCAGGCCTTTCTATGACTGATGAAGTGTTGGCGGCGTTTCTATAATCAGAGGATGCGAAGACCAAGGGGCAAGTTGCGCATTTTCCGAGAAGGGCGGCGCATGGGCGGCGTGTTAGTGCTCGCGGCCATCGCTTCCCTCGCGTGGGCTCAGCACAGCGGTCATACGCCGCCAACGCCGCAGGAACAAACCGGGCCGGGCCAGGTCTGGATGGGTCCCGGACCGCCGCCCCCGGGATGGGGAGCGAACACTCCGGAGGCGGCGCGCCAGAACGAGCGGATGGTAAAGGCGCGAAACACCGAGCGCCAGGAGCAATTGCAACGGGATACCAACAAGCTGCTGGCGCTGGCGACGGAGCTAAAGACGGAGGTCGACCAGACGAATAAGAATGTGCTCTCGGTGGACGTGGTGAAGAAAGCGGAGCAGATTGAAAAACTGGCCAAGAGCGTGAAAGAGAAGATGCGGCAATAGATTGGCGCCGAAAGTGGTCTACGCCGTTTCCGTGATCCACGCCGGCCTCTCACCGCTCCGGGTATGGCTCATGGGGCGGCCGGGGCGGGGCGGTGACGAACCATGAGCAGGGTCTGATCGTCCACCTGCGGGCCGAAGAGGTGCACGGCATTGGTGATGCGCGCGGCGAGCGAGGCGAGCGGCTCCACAGCGTGAGCCGCGATCAGGCTCTCCAGTCGCGAGGAGCCGAACTCCTCTTCCTGCTGATTACAGGCTTCGAGAATACCGTCGGTGGCAATTACCAGGAGATCTCCTGGAGCAGTCTGCACCTGATCCGCGATGAACGGCTGTGCGGGTAAGAGTCCGATTGGCAACTGCGGAATCATCAATCGGGTGGTGTGCCCATCCGACTGATGGTAGTGCAGGATGGCCGGATGTGCGGCCAGCGCGTAGCGCACGCCGCCGCTTTCACCGAGCTGGAGCGCTGCCATGGTGGCATACATCTGGGGCTCTTTGACTGCGGGAAGCACCCGGTCCAGGGACTCGAGCAGATGGGGCAGCGCCTCTCCATCGGCCGTGGTCTCATCGAGCAGGATGGTATGGACGGCGGTCTTCAACATGCCCATCAGAATGCCGGCCTGCAGGCCATGCCCGGCCACATCCGCGATGTAGGCGATGGTGCCGCCGTGAATGGGAACGGCATCGACCAGGTCTCCGCCGACACGATTGCTCGGCAGCGAAATGCCGTATACCTCATAAATGGCAGTGGAGAGGCTGACGGGCGGCACCAGCGTGTGCTGGATGCTCTGCGCGAGTTCCAGCTCGTTCTGGATACGCAGAGCCTCCCGCGCCTGACTGCGGATGAAATGGATAAAGAGTATGTAGGAGGCGACGACCGAAATCCAGATGGCGTTTCCGGTAAAGAGAAGGCCGGCGCGGGGCCATAGCGGGTGCCTTGCATCCATCACAAATGCAAGGGACACGCACGTAGAGCTGACCACGCCATGCATGATCCCCGTGATGACCACGTAGCCGATGGCTCTACGAATCAGCAAATAGGGGTAAAGAATGGAGTAGGCCCCATTCACCACCGAGATCATGACTACGGCAACGATCGAGAGGCGATGGTCATGGATGAGGTTTTGATAGGAACCAAATGTGGCGAAGATGCAGAAGACCGCGAGGTACAGGCTGATCAATCTGCGCGCGGGCAGCATGCCCAGGTATAGCCAGCGCTCGGCGCGGCGCTTGTACCAGGGAAGGCTACTCGCAAGCTGGTAGGAAGGCATGGGCCTTCACCATAGCAAAGATGGCGGACAGCGACACGAAAAGCATGCGGGTCAGAGCTTCAGGGCCACCGCGGGATGGTGGCCCTGAGGGTAGAGCGATCGAGGAGTGTTAAACGAAGAGGGGCGCGAGCACCAGGGTGACGGTGGCCAGCAGCTTGATGAGCACGTGGAGCGAGGGTCCGGCGGTGTCCTTGAAGGGATCGCCCACCGTATCGCCGACCACCGCGGCCTTGTGCGCCTCCGAGCGTTTGCCGCCATACTGACCGGTTTCAATCCACTTCTTGGCGTTGTCCCAGGCGCCGCCGCCATTGTTCATCAGCATAGCGAGCAGGATGCCGGAGATGGTGGCGACCATGAGCAGGCCGGCGACAGACTCGGCTCCGCTCAGGTTGACCGGCATGCCATGGATGGTCGGGAGCACCGAGACGTCCGCGCCGTGCACGGTGAATGATGAGCTGAGGTGGCGGAAGATGAGCCCGACGGCGAGGGGCAACAGCACGGCCAGTGCGCCCGGCAGCACCATCTCCTTGAGCGCCGCCCCGGTGACGATACGCACGCAGCGGCCGTAGTCGGGCTTTGACGTACCTTCGAGGATGCCGGGGTTTTCTTTAAACTGCGCGCGCACATCCTGAATGATGAACTGCGCCGTGCGGCCCACGGCCTTGATGGCCAGGGAAGAGAACAGATAGGTGAGCATGGCCCCGAGCAGCGCGCCCACGAAGACGGGAACGCTGGCCAGGTTCACATTGGTGAAGCTCCAGTTGGCGTCGAGCACCTGCCCGAGGGTGGCGAAGCGGTGCGCCACGATGTCGTGGATGCTTTCGAGATACGCGGAGAAGAGCAGGAAGGCCGCGAGCGCAGCCGAACCGATGGCATAGCCCTTGGTCAGCGCCTTGGTGGTGTTGCCGGCCGAGTCCAGCTTGTCGGTCTTCTCGCGCACGATGTCCGGCTGGTTGGACATCTCGATGATGCCGCCGGCGTTGTCGGTGATCGGCCCGAAGGTATCCATGGCCAGGATGTAGGCGGAAGCGGAGAGCATGCCCATGGTGGCGATGGCGGTGCCGTAGATGCCCTTGGCGTAATTGGATAGAGCGGCGTCGGCCAGACCGTGCACACCGAAGTAGTAGCTGAGCAGCAGGGCCGCGCTGATGACGATGACCGGCATGGCAGGCGTCTCCATGCCCACGGCGAGACCGGTGATGATGTTGGTCGCCGGGCCGGTAAGTGAGGCATGGGCGATGGAGCGGACCGGTCGGTAGCGCGTCTCCGTGTAGTACTCCGTGATGCGGACGAAGAGGAACGATGTGAGAATGCCGACGATACCGCAGCCGAGCAGCCACCAGCGGCCTTGCAGCATGTAATAGACGGCGGCTGCGAAGCCCAGAAGCGCAACAAACGAGGTGACGTAATAGCCGCGATTGAGCGCGTGCATGGGATCTTCCTGCTCACCCGAATGCACCACGCTGACCCCGATCACGGACGCGATCAGGTTGATGGCCTGGATAATGAGAGGGAAGAGAATGCCCTTGACGCCGAAGACAGGATAGAGGGCCGCGCCCAGGATCATGGCGCCGACGTTTTCAGCCGCGGTGGATTCGAAGATATCCGCGCCACGGCCGGCGCAGTCGCCCACGTTGTCGCCGACCAGATCGGCGATGACCGCAGGATTGCGGGGGTCGTCTTCCGGAATGCCCGCCTCAACCTTGCCCACCAGGTCCGCGCCCACGTCCGCGGCCTTGGTGTAGATGCCGCCGCCGAGTTGCGCGAAGAGCGCGACCAGAGATGCGCCGAAGCCGAAGCCGACCAGTTCGTAAGGAGCGGTCTGCGGATGATTGAATCCGCCGAAGAGATAGAAGAGGATGCCGATGCCCAGCAGCGAAAGGCTGACCACAACCAGGCCGGTGACCGCTCCGCCACGGAGTGAGATCTGCAATGCGCGACCCAGGCTGGTGCGGGCCGCGCTGGCGGTGCGGATATTGGCGCGGATGGAAACCCACATGCCGGTAAAGCCGGAGAGCCCGGAACAAATTGCGCCTACCAGGAAGCTGATTACAACCTTATTGGCAAAGGGCGCGGTGAAGGGCGAGAAGCGATAGCCGAGGTAGAGCAGGATCGCCAGCACGACCGCAATGACCGCGATGGTACCGTACTGGCGCGACATGAAGGCTTCGGCGCCTTCGCGAATGGCATTCGAAATTGCCTGCATCTCCGCCGTGCCGGTGTCGTTACGGAGCACGGTGTGGGCAAAGAGAAAGGCAACGAGCAGTCCAAGAGCGCCGACGATGAGTGCTATCCAGAGGTACACACTGCTGTTTGTAGATGAGGCTGTGGGGCTTACCTGCCAAAGTGCGGCAAGCGCGGTGACAGTCTGCATGTGTACTTCCTCCGTCGGATTACTGCAATGGAATGTGGCGGCTGCAGCCCTGGGCGGGCTGCCGAAGCGCCATCTTTGGGTCGAAGGGCGATTAAAGCATGGCCGGAAAATGATGGTCAAACCGAACGGCGCGGCAGGGGCGAACCGAAGAGTGCATCTTGGGTTACGAAGACGGGCAATAGAAAGGAAGGGCGAGGGTCACACCGCACCTTTGTGGACAACGCGGCGGGGCTGGCGCGGCGAGTGCCGGAATTGCCCGGCGGCGCATGGGGCTGGCGCGATACAATCACCAGTCGTTCGCAACAGCCGTTCGTGGACGCGGATGGGGAGTGAGGCATGGCCAACGCGGTGAGTGAAGCTCGAGTAGAAAAGCAGCAGAAAGACTTCGCCGGCCTGTCGCCGGAGGACCTGATCGAGCTTTACCGGCTTATGTATCTGTCGCGTCGGGTGGACGATCGCGAGATCCTGTTAAAGCGGCAACAGAAGATATTCTTTCAGATCTCCGGCGCCGGCCATGAAGCGCTGCTGGTGGCTGCGGCAAAGGCGCTGCGCCCGGCTTACGACTGGTTCTTTCCGTACTATCGCGATCGCGCGCTGTGCCTGGGCCTCGGCAATACTGCGGAGGAGTTGCTGCTGCAGGCAGTAGGCGCCGTGGACGATCCGGCCAGCGGCGGGCGGCAGATGCCGTCCCATTGGGGTCACCAACGGCTGAATATCGTGTCGCAGGGTTCGTCCGTGGCCACGCAGTGTCTGCAGGCGGTGGGCTGCGCGGAGGCCGGCCGCTACTTTGCTAGGCATCCGGAGGCGGCCGACAAGCACGAAGGAGACTACCGCGCATTTCGCGATGTGAAGTTCCAGGGTGATGAGGTGGTCTATGTCTCCATTGGCGAGGGATCGACCAGCGAGGGTGAGTTCTGGGAGGCGCTGAGTTCCGCCTCCACCCTCAAGCTGCCGGTGCTGTTCCTGGTGGAGGACAATGGGTATGCCATCTCGACGCCGGTGGAGGTGAATACGCCCGGCGGCAACATCTCCCGGCTGGTGGCGAACTTCCCGCATTTCTTCTTCGCCGAGGTGGATGGCACCGATCCGGTGGAGAGTTACGCAGCCTTGCGCGAAGCCGTGGCGCACTGCCGCGCGGGCCGCGGTCCGGCGCTGGTGCACGGGCATGTGATCCGGCCGTACTCCCACTCACTCTCCGATGACGACAAGCTCTACCGCCCTAAGGCGGAGCTGGATGCGGACGCTTTGCGCGATCCCTTGCCGAAGATGCAGATGCGGCTGCTGCGCGAGGGCATTCTGGATTCGGAAGCGATTACACGGCTGGAGAAGGCCGTGGATGAGCAGGTGCAGGCGGCGGCCGACCATGCGCTGCGCGCCGCGCTGCCCAAGGTCGACTCCATCTATCGCCACGTGTACTCGGGAGATCTCGACCCATCGAGCCCAGCGTTCGCGACCGCCCCGGCAGCGCCGGAGGGTCCGGAACGGACCATGGCCGACCTGATCAACGCCTGCCTGAAGGACGAGATGCGCCGCGACGAGCGCATTGTGATGTTTGGCGAGGACATCGCCGATTGCACCCGCAATGAGTATCTGCAGGACGGCAGCGTGAAGGGCAAGGGCGGTGTTTTCAAGTTGACCTCGGGCCTGCAGTGCGAGTACGGCGGGGACCGCGTCTTCAACTCCCCTTTGGCGGAGGCCAATATCGTCGGCCGCGCGGTGGGCATGGCCGCGCGGGGACTGAAACCGGTGGTGGAGATCCAGTTCTTCGACTACATCTGGCCGGCCATGCACCAGTTGCGCAACGAGCTGAGCCTGATGCGCTGGCGGTCGAATGGCAACTTTTCCGCGCCGGCCGTGGTCCGAGTGGCCATCGGCGGCTATCTGACGGGCGGCTCCATCTACCATTCGCAATCCGGCGAGAGCTTCTTTACCCATACGCCGGGCATTCGGGTGGTGTTTCCATCGAACGCGCTCGATGCCAATGGACTGCTGCGTACAGCCATCCGTTGCGATGATCCGGTGATGTTTCTGGAGCACAAGCGGCTCTATCGCGAGACCTTCGGGCGCGCTGCCTATCCCGGGCCGGATTACATGATCCCGTTCGGCAAAGCCAAGCGTGTGCGCGACGGCAAAGACCTGACGGTGATCACCTATGGGGCGGTGGTGCCGCGTGCATTGCAGGCGGCACAGCGGGCCAGCCGGGAGCTGGGCGTGGAGGTGGAGGTGCTGGACCTGCGCACGCTGAGCCCCTACGACTGGGAGGCGATCGCGGAATCGGTCCGCAAGACCAGCCGGGTGATCGTGGCGCATGAGGACATGCTGAGCTGGGGCTACGGTGCGGAGCTGGCCGCGCGCATCGCCGACGAGCTGTTCGACGACCTGGATGCGCCGGTAAAGCGAGTGGCGGCAACGGATACCTTCGTGGCCTATCAACCGATCCTTGAAGATGTGATCCTGCCGCAGCCGGAGGACCTGTTCCGCGCCATGGCCGAGCTGGCTAAGTACTAGAAGCGGGGCAATGACTGGCTTGCGGAAGCGTCGCGCCCACAAGCCAGGAGCCAGCTAATCTTCACGCCCGGCTGGTAGATGACAGAATACTTGTTATCGGACATTAGATAAATTCAGCCGGTTAGCCCCGCACGGGTGCCGAAACGCGCCGCGATCTCAGATGGATCGCTACCGAACGATCAGTCTGGCTTTCATGTTCGGATGGAGCGCACAGAAATACTCATAGGTCCCCTTCTGAACCGGCGTGAAGCGCCAGGATTTGCCCGTCTCGATGCTGCCCGAATCGAAGGCCTTTCCGTCTGCCGCGGCGGAACAAGTTGCAGCTCTATCCAGAGGCATGCACGCAATTCGGCTGGATTAGGGCTTGACTCGCCGGAAGCGTCAGCCTAATATGTGTCGTATACGACGCGTCGTAGGCGACGTATATGGAAGAGTGGTGCTGGATGAGAGACATCGGCGTTCGGCTGGTTTCGGATCTATGGATTGCCCTGGGAGTGATTTGGCTCTTGGGCGCAGTAGTGGGCAGCAAGGCGGTCGTGCGCAGGCAGACACGCGCGTCGCGCCTGTTTGAAGTCGGAACGGCTGCGCTTGGATTCACCTTGGTGTTCAACGGGAGTTTGCCCATTTCCCTTCTGCGACTGCGCTTGTTCCCAGCGTCGGTCACCGTCGCCGGCATCGTGCTGACGGTTGCGGGGATGCTCTTCGCGCTATGGGCGCGGATGGCAATGCGCGGCAACTGGAGCGCCTCGGTCACCGTCAAGCAGGACCATGTATTGCTCCACCGCGGTCCCTTCGCCATCGTGCGTCATCCGATCTACGCCGGGCTTCTGCTGGCATTGCTCGGAACGACACTGACGATCGGCGAACTGCGCTGTCTGCTCGGTCTCGCGATAGTAGCGTTGGCCTTCTTGTGGAAGCTGCGCATCGAAGAAGGCTTCATGCGGGAGCAATTCGGCGCGGAGTATACGCACTACCAGGGTGAGGTAAACGCACTGATTCCAAGATTGTTCAAGGCCCGATCTTAAACCATTACTTGAACAAATTCCGGAACCAAGGTGATGCGATGACAGCACAGGCAGCACAGGCAGATACACTGACCCCTTTGGCGCACGAGATCGAAGAGCAATTGGAGACGATCCGCAAAGAACTGCGGAAGCCGCTCCATTCCGCGTTCGCCGCGGGACGGCTGACAGCGGCACAGCGCACGGCCATGCGGGCGCTGGTGATGTCCGACGGCTTAAGCCTGAAGGCTCTGAGCCAGCAGTTGGGGTTGGCGCACAGCACGGTCTCCGGCATTGTGGATCGCCTGGAGGCGCGTGGCATGGTGGAGCGGACCAGGGTTCGGGGCGATGCGCGTTTGACCTCCATTGTGCCGACCAGGGCGGTACGGGACTTTCTGAAGACGGAGATGCCTGCCCTGGCGGTGGGTCCTCTTGTGGAGGCGCTGGGACGCGCGACCCCGGCGCAACGCGACGTGATTCGCGAAGGCGTAAGCGTGCTGTACGCGCTCCTGAACGGCGGCTACACGAAGAATGCAGAGAAACGATCCAAGGCCTTCGCTGGTCCGGCTAAGAGCCATACACCGAGATCTGTCTCCGCGCCAGATCCCGGGCATTCTAGGACGGACTCCACATGACCATGCTCGCGCAGGTAGATCCATGCTCCGGCTTGGCACTCGAGATTGTGACCAGCCCGCTGAAATTTCCGCCATCGGGTGCTATGCAGATTAGTTCTCGATTATTTGCCAATTCCCCGCCGCGCTGATGCTCGAAGTGCAAGAATTCGAATTGGAATTTACCTGCAGACCGTTATCTCTGATTCTCAGCCAGAATCGCTTTTCGGCCATGATAGCTAATCAGGTAGAACGCAACTCCGAAAGAAATGATGTCCTTGAAGAGAAACAGGCCGAGGTCGTTCATGTAATGGATGCCGTGAACCACGACGGTGTCATTAGGAGTCGTGATCAACATGGTGCTTGTGGTAAAGAACATGCCGACCAGAATTATCCCGCCCAGAACGCCTGCTTTAGGTCTGAAGTAGCCAATGATCAGGAGGATTGCCGCTGTCCATTCAGTGGCCCCGATAATATCCGACCCAACATAGGGTCCGAAGACCTTGAATTGCCAACTAATCAGCGGGCTGTGAGTGACGAGGGGAAGAATGCCCTCTGCTCCGGGTGCTGTCATTTTGAACTTGCCTGCCCACAGCAACATCACGATCATTCCAATGCTGCAGACGAGGAAGGGGATATTTAGATCTGCGACAACAGCAGCGATCTTTGTCAGAACACTTTTCGCCTGCAGTCCGTTACCCGTGTTCGCTTGAGATCCGCGTGTGTCACCTCCCGGCGCCCCAGCGGATGTGGTTTCCGTCATAAAAGAACTCCTTCAGGTGACGATCTCATCGTTCGGACCTGGCCCCTTGCTCGCCCGTTCCTAACTAATGTTTCTCAGTTGTGCTGATGGTTGATGTTTGCGATGAGATCTGGGCCATGGTCTATTGAAGAGCAATGCACGGTGATCCGCAAGCAATTGCGGAAACCGCTCCGTTGCCCGTCCTGCTAAGAGCCATACGCCGACATCTGTCTCCGCGCCAACATCCGGGCGTCGTGCGACCAGCGCCACAGCACTAGGCACGCGATGACGACGAGGGCCAGGGTCAGCCCGATCCACAAGCCGAAGATGCCGTGCCGGAAGTGAAAGCAGAGCGCATAGCCCAGCGGAAGACCGAAGAGCCAGTAGCCGAGCAGGTTGATGAGCATGGGGGTGCGCGTCTCGCCCATGCCGCGCAGCGCGCCGGTGGCGACGGTCTGCAAGCCATCGAAGATCTGAAAGCCGGCGGCCAGGCCGAGCAGCGGCAGTCCCACGCGCACCACGGCGCTGTCCCGGGTATAGATATGCAGCAACAAGTGCGGCGCGCAAAGGAAGACCACCGCGGCGCACGCCATGAAGGATGCGCCCACGCCCACCGCCAGCC
Organism: uncultured Acidobacteriaceae bacterium; assembly: GCA_963830635.1. Taxonomy (GTDB): domain Bacteria; phylum Acidobacteriota; class Terriglobia; order Terriglobales; family Acidobacteriaceae; genus CAWHMN01. Next base: position 635,118 of record CAWHMN010000001.1, read on the forward strand.
AGCCCACACGGCGGGCACGGGCAAAATCTCCCGCACCAATGGCATGGCCGACCGAGACTGCGGCTGCGGTCGAGACGCCGAGCGGCACCATGAAGCTAACGCTGGCGCAGTTCAGCACGATCTGGTGAGCGGCCAGTGCGGCGGGGTCCAGGCGCCCGGCCAGCAGCGTGGCGACGCCGAAGGCGCCCACCTCCAGCACGATCTGCGCGGCGCCGGGCGCGCCCAGCAAGATGAGCGCACGCAGCCGTCTCCACTGCGGCCCGGGCCAATGCAGGAAGAGCGAGTGACCGCGTGCGGCCTCATGCCGCCAGGCGGTGAAGATCAGGACGGCGGCCATATAGACGCGGGCCACGCAGGTGGAGAGTGCCGAACCGCGCAGGCCCATGGCGGGTAGTCCGAAGTGTCCGTAGATCAGCGCCCAGTTGCCGAACCAGTTGACCAGGTTGGCGGAGACGAGCGCGAAGGTGACCGGGCGCAGCCGATGCACGCCCTGCAGGTAGCGGCGGAAGGCGGCGTAGAGCAGCAGCGGCAGCGTTCCCCAGTTGAGCAGGAACAGGTAGGCCGAAGCCGGTCCGGCCACCTCCGGCAGTACGCCGAAGCGGCGATAGACCAGGGGCGCCAGCCACACCAGCAGCATGGAGACAGGCGTGTAAATGGCGGCCAGGTAGACGCCTTCAGCGAGCCATATATGACATTCGTCGAAGTCACGCCGCCCCCAGGCCTGCGAGACCAGGGTGTCCAGTCCGAGCATCAGCCCGATGCCGAACAGCGTGGGCGCGTAGTAGGTTGCGCTGGCGATGCCGACGGCGCCGATGGACTCCGGCCCCAGGCGTCCGACCATGATGGTGTCAACCACGCCCATGCCGATCCAGCCCAGTTCCGAGAGCACCACCGGAATGGCGATGGCGAGCAAGGCGCGAAGCTCGCTGCGAAGCCGGGTTCCCTGCTCAGGACGTGTCATATGGGTGGATAGCTCGAAACAGCGGGCGAGATTTAGCCGGCGGGAAAGCGGGCCGGTGTGATCATCGTCTCACGATCGCGGCAGGTGCCCGGACGGCTCGCGTCACTTATCGCCCGATTACCTCCAGCAGCGCGGCGTCCGGTTCGGTCCAGGCTGGCGCTCCGTCATGGCTGAGCTTCTGCGCCTTGTCATCCCAGTGCAGATTGGTGATGTGACTTTCGCCTTTCTCGTAACCGTAGGTGTTGCCATCATCGCTGTAGAGGGTGAAGCTGCCGTCCGCTCCGGGGTAGATGCGCAGCCGCGTGAGCGTCTGCTGCTGATTCGTGCTTTCAACGACGCTCCCAAGCGGAAGAATCGATCCGGCGTGCACAAACAGGGGCAGCGTGTCGATGGGTGCGGCTACCTGGATGGTTTGTCCGCCGTGTACCCGCGCGTTGGTCCAGTAGTTGTACCAGTCCGTGCCTGCCGGCAGATAGACCGCGCGGCTGGTGGCGCCCTGCTCTGTCACCGGCGCGACCAGGAAGGCAGGGCCGAACATGTATTCATCATCGATCTCGGATGCCTGGGGATCATTCGGGAAGTCCATGAACAGCGCCCGCATGTACGGTGCGCCGCTCTGATGGGTGCTCCACCCCAGCGAGTAGATGTACGGCATCAATTGATAGCGCAGCCGCAGATATTTCTCGAGGATCGGCTCGGCCTGCTTACCGTAGGACCAGACCTCGTTGTGGCGACGACTGCCGTGGGTGCGAAAGTTGGGCTGAAATGCGCCGTACTCGAACCATCGTGTGTAGAGCTCCGGATAATCGTCGTAGTGCCCCACGTTCTCGCGCGCGTCTGACGGATCAAGCAGCGGTGGATGCGCAGGATGGTGCGTATACGGCAGGTACTGCCAGCCGCCGATGTCGTTGCCCCAGTAGGCTATGCCTGACGCCGCGACATTGAGTCCAGTTGGGATCTGGCGCTTCAGCGTGTCCCAAGTAGGCGCAATATCGGAGGACCAGAAGATGGCGCCATTGCGCTGCGCACCCAGGTACGCGTCGCGGGAGAGGATGAGCGCGCGTTGCTGTTCGTCGCGGCGGAAGCCGTCGTAAATCGCGGCCGTGTGGAACAGCGGATAGACATCGAAGTACTGCGTGCCCGGGCCGATGTGGAAGTAGCTGCCGTTGGGCGGCAGGTCGGGCTCGGTCTCGTCCGCCCAGAAGGCATCGAATCCCTTGCTCACCAGGTTGTCGCGGATCACGTCCCAGTACCACCGCGCGGCCTCGGGATTCGTGGTATCGATATCCGAACCGGCGCGGTCATAGGGCAGCCCATTGGTCGGCGTGCCATCCGCCAGATGCTCAAACCAGCCCTTGCCCAGCAGGAAATTGTAGTAGCGCGACCCGGGCGTGAAGCGCGGCCACACGCTGATCATGGTATGAAAGCCCATGGCGTGAAGCTGGCGATTCATCGCCGCGGGATCGGGCCACTTCGTGGGATCCATGTCCATCTGGCCCATTTTGGTGTAATAGAACCAGTCGACCACCAGGTCGTCGATGGGCAGATGCCGCTCGCGATACCCCCGGGCCACCGCGAGCAGCTCCGCCTGGGTGGAGTAACGCTGCTTGCACTGAATGAATCCATAGGCCGACCTGGGCAGCATGGGCGTGGCGCCGGTGAGCGCGCGGTAGCCGGAGTAAATCTCATCCGTATTACGGCCTGCGATCACGAAGAATGACACGCGCTGCCCTACCTGGGAGGTCCACTTCGTCTGCTCATTAAAGCCCGGCGCGATGGTGGTCTTCGAAGGGTTGTCCCACAGCAGACCGTATCCGCGATTCGTAACCAGGAACGGCACACAAAAGCTGGGACCGGCGGTTGCGGTGTAATTGGCCCAGCACTCAACAGTGCGGTCGCGGTGGTCGAGATAGCCCTCCTGGTTCTGGCCAAGGCCGTAGTAGTGCTCGTCCGCGGGCGAAGCGAAGGTGGCGCCCACCTGATAGAAGGGCGGGTCTGCCGGACGCCGGTCATGGAGGATATCGGCATTGCCGTCCTTGTAGTTGGGCACGGCCATCTCCCAGCCCTCCATGTCCACCAGCGTGTTGCCGTCGGGCGTGCGCACGGTGATGTGGGCGCCCGGAGTCGATCCGCTGAAGAACTTCGCGATGTCCACCTGCGTCGGCAGGGGCGCGGCGGCGTGATGATTTGCCGCTACGGTGACCGTCATCCGCGAAGAGGTATAGGTGTCTCCGTCGCGGTCACTTCCCTGCCGCCAGCCAGTTGTGGAAGCGGACCCGCTCACGCCATAGCCGGGAGCTGCCGTGGCCTGGTCCCTGCGCAAACTGAGCGTGATGCGGATGATGTTGGGCGCGTAGGGTTCGAGCACAATGGTGCTGCCGTCTCTATCGAGAACCACCTGGGTGGTTTGCCTCTGCGCGGTGCTCGCGGGCAGCAGTGCCAGGGCGGCGACGATAGCAACGGTGACGACGGTAAGATGGCGGAACATCCTGGATCTGGCCCTGCTTTCACCCGGCGGATTCGAGCACGTTCTTCACACGAGTGTACCGAGACGCTCCCGCCCGGGATCGAAGGCTTTTTTGATGTTTGCCCGCATCTGATCATCAGTCCTTGTGCGTCTGCGCGGGTGGGCACAGACTGCGCGGGTTGAGGGGAAAACACGATGAGGGTAGGGGTATTCACGCCGCTGCTGTCACAACTGCCGCTCGCGAAGGTGCTCGAGCGGCTGGCGTCGCTCGATATTCATACGGTTGAACTGGGTACAGGCAATTATCCGGGCGATGCCCATTGCAAGCTTTCCATGCTCGACAACGATGCGGAGTTCCGCGAGTTTCAACGCATACTCGCCGGCAGCGGCGCGGAGATCAGTGCGCTGAGCTGCCATGGCAACGCGCTCCATCCCGACCGGCAGCGCGCGCAGGAGGCTCGCGAGATAAGCCGCCGCACGATTCTGCTGGCAGAGAAACTGGGAATCCGAACAGTCGTCGACTTCTCCGGTTGCCCCGGCGACGCGCCAGGCGCCCGAGCTCCGAATTGGGTGACCTGCCCCTGGCCCCCGGAGTACCTGGAGGTTCTGAAATGGCAGTGGGACGAGGTGGTGACGCCCTATTGGATCGAGCATGCCGGGTTCGCCGCCGATCACGGCGTGCGCATCGCCATCGAGATGCATCCCGGCTTCGTCGTCTACAGCCCGGAGACGCTGCTGCGACTGCGCTCACTCGCCGGCCCCAACCTTGGCTGCAACTACGACCCGAGCCACATGTTCTGGCAAGGCATCGACCCGATCGCTGCTATTCGCGTTCTCGGGGACGCCATCTTCCACGTCCACGCCAAGGACACACAACTGTATTCCGCCAACCTTTCCCTGACCGGCGTTCTGGATACTAAGCCCTACACCGAGGAACGTAACCGTGGGTGGATCTTCCGCACGTGCGGCTATGGCCATGGCGCGTCGTGGTGGAAGGAGTTCGTGTCCACGCTGCGCATGTTTGGCTACGATGACGTTCTCTCGATCGAACACGAAGACAGCTTGGTGGCGCCGGAAGAGGGCCTCAGCAAAGCCGCGGAGTTCCTGCACGGCCTGGTGCTTCGCGAACCGCCCTCCGCGGCCTGGTGGGTATAGCGGCCGTTGCCGGCAGGTGTAAAATCGGGCCACTTATGCGGGCATCGAGGCTTTCATGCGAGAGTTCACGGCGGCTTCGAAGGGGCGCTGAAGGGCGCGCCGGAAGCCATCTTCAACGGCGCCTGCTACCCTTCTCGCTCGCCGTGCTCCTGGTTCTTTTCGCCGCCACGACGGGACGGGCGCAGTCTACCCCGACGGCAGATGATTCTCGCGTGACCACGCTGTATGGTGAGGCGAAAGCCGCGCAGTCGGCCGGAGATATAACGACGGCCATCGCGAAATATGAGGAACTGATCGAGGTTGCGCCTGATCTGGGACCCGCCTACAACAATCTCGGCATGCTGTACCTCAAGCAGCGCGAATATCCGCAAGCGGCCGATGTTCTGAAGAAGGGCCTGAAGATCGCACCCGGAATGTCATCGGCCTCGGCGCTCCTGGGCATGGCGTTCTATCAGATGGGGAGATACGCCGATGCGCGCGCTCCGCTCGAAGCGGCGCTCAGGGCTAATCCCGCGGACAACAACGCAGAACTGCTGCTGGCCCGGGACTTGATCGCCCTGAAGCAGCCTGAGGCCGCAGCCGCGCGTCTGCGCCAGCTCACCGCGCGGCAGCCCACAAATCAGCAGGCTTGGTATCTGCTGGGCAACGTGTATATGCAACTCTCTGAGCAGGCATTGGCGAAGATGAATGCCATCGACCCTAATTCCGCCATGGTGCATGAGATCTCAGGCGAAATGATGGAAGACATGAAGAACTATGATGGCGCGCTGGTGGAATACAAGAAGGCTGTGTTAATGGCGCCGCAGGAGCCGGGAAACCACTACAAGCTCGGAAACATCTACTGGGACCTGTCACAATGGGACGCGGCGATGGAGCAGTTTCGCGCGGAGCTGGCGAACGACCCCGGGAACTGCCGGGCACGCGCGCAGATCGGGAGCATTCTCATCGTGCAGCAGAAGAGGCCGGAAGACGGGTTACAGGAGATGGACAAGGCGCTCGCAATCTGCCCTGATCTGGTGCAGGCCCGTGTGGACCGGGGGCGGGCCCTGCTGGATTTGAAGCGCAATGAAGAGGCACTCGCCGACCTGCAGGCGGCCGAGCACGCCAGTCCGGAGAGTCCCGATGCGCATTTCTTCCTGGCCAAGGCATATCGCTCTCTAGGGAATGCGCAGAAAGCGCAAGCGGAGATGCAGATCTTCAGCAAGCTGCAGGAGAGCGCACAGCAGTCCACCGCAGCCCGTGCCGAAGAAGTGATCAAGGCCAAAGAAAGCGCGCACTGAGTCTTGCCGCCGCGCCGGCAGGCGACGGCTTCAAAACCTCAGCTTGAAGGTGACTTGGCCTTGCCTTGGAGTGTTGCCCTGGCAAGGGCCGCCGGGCGAGTCCAGGCCAAAGTTTCCGTCGCTCACGTTGGCGTCGGTGGAGTTGACCCCCGCGTTGGGGCCGCCACATACCTGCATGCGATTGAGAATGTTGTAATACTCCATCCGCACCTCCGCGTCGACGCGTTCGGTGGCCCTGAGGTGCTTTGCGAGGGCTATATTTTCGCCCGAGTTAAACGGATTGCGCAGCGTCCCGATATTGCGCGGCGAAGTGCCCACAGCCCACAAGCCAGGATCGGCGAAGGCCTTCACGTTGAAGACGGGCAATCCGCGATAGTAATTGTTCCAATTCAAGTCGAACGGCTGGCCAGCCACCAGGTTGGCGCGATTGCAGGTGTAGTTGATGCTTTGCAACGGGCAGCCATTAGCGCCGATCCCAAATGGCTGTCCGCTCGCATAGCTGAGGATGCCGCTGATCTGCCATCCGCCGGCAAGGAGCCGGTTGACCGTGCCCGTGCTGTTCAGGAGTTGCTTGCCCGGTCCAATCGGCAGTTCGTACACCCCACTGATGGACAGAACGTGCGTCTGGTCATTGCTGGCGACCTGGTACTCCGCCTTCTGATTGTAGGTATTGAGCGCGCCTCCGTTGAAGGAACCAAAGCCCGAGTCGGTGTTGGACCAGGTCCTTGAGAGCGTGTAGGACACCAGGTATGTAAGCCCGTTGGTGAACCGCTTCTGCGCCTGCACCTGCAGAGCATTGTAGGTCGCGTAACCCGCGTTCTCGAAGTCGTTGTAGACGGAGTTGTATTGCGGGTAGGGGCGCAACGCCTGCGCCAGAGTGGCGCTTGGAAAGTCGTTGCCGAAATTGATATATGGCGTAAACACTCCCCCTGCAGCGCCGTAGCCCATCTGCTGCAGCACTGCCTGCGCCGCCGGCGCAGTAAACGGCTGGGCAAGTACGCAGTTCGGCGAATTGTTGGGGCAAAGCTGGTTCAGTACAGACGGGTTGAGCTGATCCGGATTGTTGAGCAACGAGGGGATGTGCAAGACGCGATTGCCGACATAGGACGCGGAGAGCAGCACGTTGCCCGGCAGTTCGCGCTCGATGCCGGCGTTGTAGTTGGAGATATACGGCAAGCCTCCGGCGTTCTTGGAAAACTCGTAAAGAATGCCGAAACCGTTCGCCAGACCGGGCGTGAAGGGGGTTGGAGGAGGGACAGGGATGCCGGTCGTGTCCCAGTTGCCGCCGGCGGGCACGTTGTTTCCGCTCGAGGACACGTTGTAGGTGCCGCTCAGCAGGTTGCCATAGTTGACGGCCACCTTGTTGTTTCCATACTCAAAGGCTCCTCCATCGAGATGGTTCAGGGAGTATCCCGCGAGAATGACCGTCTTGTTATTCAATTGATAGGCAAACCCGAGGCGGGGGCTGAATTCGCGCCAGTGAATGCTTGCGCGGTCATACCCCACGCACACCGCGCACGTACCCAGCAGGCTTGTGCCTCCCGCCAGCGGCTGTCCGGAGGCAGGACTCACGGCCAGAGTATCCGCCGCACTGGGGTTGAAGAACACAATGCTATTGGGAGTAGCATTCACGAACGGGCGCGCGATGTCCCACCGTAGCCCGGCGTTCACGGTCAGCCTGGGAGTCAGCTTGATGTCGTCCTGAAAATAGGGAGCGACATAGATATTGCGCAGCCTGTTTTCGGCGGCAAACTGGCGGCTTGAATCGTCCACCGTGCCCAGCAGGAAGCTCGCGAAGGGGCTTCCCGTGTTGTTTTCGTTCAGTGGATCGCCGGTATTGGTGTTGCCGTTGCTGGTGGTGATGCCGTTGAAGGTAAACTGCCCGCCGCATTGCTGGCATTCGTTGTCATCCTGATAGGAGCGACGGATTTCGAAACCGAAATTCATGGTGTGCCGGCCACGGTTGTAGAGCCAGTTGTTCTGGAAGCTTAACCCCAGCTTCCGGTTCGTCGAATTGGTTTCGCCGCCCTGATTCACTCCATACGGCGTGGGTGTATCAAATCCGTTGAAGTTTATGGTGGGAAGAATCTTGCTATCCTGAACGGCAGGAAAGCTGACCCCCAGATGGGCGTTGAGCTCATTGTTAATCTCGCCCATCCACCCTGCACCCGCGGTCATCACCAGGTTGGAAGAGATGCTGTTGGAGTAGGTCAGGAAGATGCCGGTCCCCAGTCGCGGCTCGTTTTTCAGGCCGGACAATCCATTGTTGAAGTAAGAGGAACTCGACTGGTACTTGGGCGCATCGTACGCGGGCGTGTTGTAGTTGTCCCGCCAGAAGCTTCCATGCAGTGCCTGGGTGGCCGTGAGGTTGTGGTCGATGTTGAAGCCCCACGAAGTCTGACGCGTTTGGGCGGCGTTCACCTGCGACTTCAGATTGTTGGTAAACCCGCTGCCCACCGGATTGGGAATCAACGGAATGACGGCCTGTGCGATCGTGCTGATGCAGTCCTGCGGGATCACATTCCCGGGAAACTGCTGTCCCGGCGCGGCTCCAGGCGTACATCCCGCAGGCAAGGGGCCGGTGGGCACGAAGATCGGCTGGGGAAAGGCGCTGAAGTCGCCGGCCTTCATGGCAACCGTCGGAACAGTCATGTTCCCGGTGATGGCTTGGTTGAAGTGGTACCACTCGGCGCTGGCGTAGAAGAATGTCTTGTTGCGGCCGTCGTAGATCTTGGGAAGCAGCACCGGGCCGCCGACGGAGAAGCCCCAATTGTTCTCCTTATCGATCGGCGTGACCGGTTGGTTGGTCACTGGATTCAACGGTGGATTGGCGCCCTTGGCGTCGAAGTAATCGTTGCGCAGGACATCGAAGGCGTCGGCATGGAGCGCATTGGTGCCGGATGCGAACTGGTACTGTGCGACACCCTGCGCCAGTCCGTACTGAGCGGAGAAAACGTTCGTCAGCACCTTGAACTGATCCACCAGTTCAAAGGGCGGGTTAATGTTGGACTGGAAGCCCTGGGTCTCGGACTGCACGGCGGGCACGCCGTTGAAGAGCACCTCGTTCTGGAAGTCCACTCCGCCGTTGATCCGATGGCTGAAGGCGCCTCCCTGGGTGCCGGGTGCGAGAAACAGGAACGCATCGATCTGCCGCCCGCGTGGTCCTACGCCGCCCTGGTTTCCTAGCTCCTCGGGCAGCTCCTGGACCATCTTGTTTTCGATGGTCGTGCCCAGCTCCGGCTGCGCGGTTTCCAGCGAGATTGCCGGAGATGTCACTTCGACCACCTGGGCGGCGCTGCCGGGATTGAGGGAAGCGTTGGCGGTCCCGATGGTGCCCACGTCGATGTACACGCCGTTGCGCACAAACGCTGCGAATCCCGCCTTTTCGATCTTTACGGTATAGGTGCCGGGCAGCAGATCGGTGATCCGATAAGTTCCAGCTGAAGTGGTGGAGGTTGTGCGCGCGACCTTCGTCGCATCGTTGGTCACGGTCACCTCCGCGCCCGGGATGATCGCGCCGCTGGAGTCGGTCACCGTGCCGAGGATGCCACTCAGAGCCTGGGCATGTACCCGGAGCGGAGTAGACACAACGAGAATGGCCATCAGGCAGGCCAGGGGAAGAGCGAACAAGCTGGTTGAATAGACGATGCGCCGGAAACTCCACAGATTGCTCGTCATTGCGGCTCCTTGTCGGACCCGAGGGCATACGTGTGCACCTCGGTTACCATTCGAAGACGGTCCACCTCCATCGAACTACACGGACTTGCTTCGGTCCGGTGGGTAGGATTTGCGCGCGGACGCGCCCCTGTCAATGCACCCGGATGTCTTCCATATGTCGTCTAACAGCTCGCTGATTTGAAGCGACTTACATCGATCTGTCGCCACCGTTACGGGTCACAGCGGCTGTGCGATGCGCGCTCGCGCAGAGCTGGCGATGGTGAGAAGTTGGGTGCCGATCTCCGTGACGAGACCTACCGACCGGCTCGCCATTTTCCGCTTTTGGTAGGAGAGGGTACGTCTTGTTGTGGAATGGCGAGGCCGCGAACTACAGCGGCGAACGACCGATAGCAAGATAGCCATTCATTGCAGCGTTCTTTGCTTTCATGGTGGACAGTGCGCGAATCACGCCCCGCCCGGAGGGTGTCAGTCGAACGTCAGTCCCCGTCCCCATGCTCACGGCTACGTTATTGAATTGTCAGGGTTTGGCGCAGCTCATCCCCCGCCGTTCAGTAAGCGTTCGCAAGGCCGTACGTGGCTTGATAACCACGGAGGTGAATGCTACACTTCGGCTCTCTTCGTCCCGGCCTGTCACGCTAGATGGTCTGCCTTTATGGAAGCTATCGCCCGACCCTTCCGCACGTTACGCTTCGGTGTCTTTGAAGTGGATATGCAATCGTGCGAGTTGCGTAAGCATGGGGTGCGCATCCGGCTCCAGGACCAGCCTTTCCATATTCTGCTGATTTTGCTGGAGCGGCCAGGTGAGCTGGTAAGCCGCGAAGAGGTCCGCCGCAAGCTCTGGGCGGCCGACACCTTCGTAGACTTCGACCACAACCTGAACAAGGCCATGACCAAGCTACGGTCCGCCCTGGGCGATTGCGCGGATAATCCGCGCTTCATTGAAACTCTGCACCGAAAGGGATACCGGTTCATCGCGCCGGTCAGTTCGCTGGCTGACTGGGGCGCAGCTCCGGTGCATGGGAGTTCGCTGGTCCTGCTGCCATCGGTGCTGGCTCCATCCGTTCCGGCTCCAGCAGGAGTGGGGTCGGTGGATGAAGCGCTCTCGCCGCCACCGGAACCGCTTCAGGACCACGCGCAACGGATACGGATGTGGTGGGTCATCGGGTTCGCCGCACTCCTGGTCGCTTGTTCCGGAGCGCTCGTCTATCGGCATCTGCGGCCGCCGCGAGCCAACCCGCTCGTTTCCATTACCCCCCGGCGCTCGGTCGCCGTCCTCGGCTTCAAGAACCTCTCCGGCAGACGCGAGGAGGCGTGGCTCTCCACGGCGCTCTCGGATTGGCTGACAACCGATCTTTCGTCCGGGGACCAACTGCGCACCATCTCCACGGAAGATGTCGCCCGGATGGAGAGTGAGCTGCCGCTGCCCGCAATCGACAGCCTGGAGAAAAACGGGCTACGCAGGATCGGCCGAGATCTCAGTACAGACTACGTAGTACTCGGGGCGTATGCGCTAATCGGTAGCGGCTCAGATGGGCAGATCCGCCTCGATCTTCGCCTGCAGGACACCCGCACCGCGGAAACAGTCGTCGCGATCTCAGAAACCGGGACGGAGTCGCACCTGTTCGGCCTGGTGTCGCGTGCTGGCGAGAGGCTCCGGGCGGGATTGGGGATTCAGGGTGTAACGCGCGAGGAAGCCGCCGAGCTTGCCACCGCACTCCCGGCAAACCACGATGCGGCTCGGCTCTATTCGGAAGGACTGGAGAAGCTGCGTGTCTTCGACGCGCTGGGCGGACGCGATCTTTTGCAACAGGCGATCGCGATCGATCCGAAGTATTCCCTTTCTCATGCTGCCCTGGCCACCGCATGGGCGGAGCTCGGGTATGACGACAAGGCCGCGCTCGAAGCGAAAGAGGCGTTCGACTTGTCCTCAAGCCTGCCGCGGCCGGAACGTCTATTGGTGGAAGGACGCTACGACGAGATGTCCCAGCACTGGGAGAGCGCCATCAATATCTATCGTGCTCTCTTTGAGTTCTTTCCCGACAGCCTGGACTACGGACTCGCGCTTGCCGATGCGCAGGTGAGCGGCGGCAAGGGGACCGAAGCGATGGCTACCATTGAGGCATTGCGGCACCTGCCGTCGCCCCTGAGTGATGATCCTCGCCTGGACCTGGCCGACGATCGCGCGGCGGAGTCGCTGGGTGATTTCCGGCGCGATCTCCGCTCGGCCATGAGAGCCGGCGAGAAGGCGCGGACGACCGGCGCATCCCTGCTGCTGGCTCAGGCGCTCGCAGACGAGTGCTGGGCATTCGATAATCTCGGCCAGCCAGACGAGGCTGTGGCCGCGGCCCAAGCTTCCAAGCGGCTCTTTGCGGCCAGCGGTGACCTTAGAGGAGTGGGCCTGGCAGACAACACCATGGGCATCACGCTTGAGAATAAGGGGGACGCTGCCGGCGCAAAGCAGATGTATCAGAATGGCCTGTTGATCTACCGCAAGATCGGCAACAAGCTCGGCGTTGCCAGCGACCTCGACAATCTGGGCGACGTGTTGATGGACCTCGGCGACCTGAACCAATCGCGGCGGAGTTATGAGATGTCTCTGGCCACCTATCGCGAGGTCGGGCATGAAGATGGAGTGGCGCTTGCCAAAGGGGGTCTGGGCATTCTGTTGCTCGCCATGGGGGATCATCAGGAAGCCAAGAAGGATCTTCAGGAATCGCTGGAGGTTTGTCTGCGTCTGGGCGACAAGAGCAAGGCGGCTTTCGATCTGGCAGGACTGGGAAAAACCTTGCGAGCCGAGGGGGACATGGATGGCGCGAGAAGGTACGACACGCGGGCGCTGACCGTCTTTGAGGAGATCGGCGACCGTTCCAGCACTGCCCAGGCTCAGCTTGCCCTGGCGGAACTGCTCATTGACGGAGGCAATGCCACGGCAGCCGTGAAGCAGGTGCGTGAGGCCGCCGACGAGTTCCGCAAGGAGAAGGAAGCCGACAGCGAGGCCATTGCGGACGCAATCCTGGCCCGCGGCCTTCTGGCGGAGGCGAAGACCGCCGAGGCGCGGCATGCCATTGAGCAGGCGAATTCTGCGCTGAGCCGAAGTGACCGCCAGGATGCCAAGCTGCTGTTGGCTATCACCGCGGCCCAGGTGCGCGCCGCCTCCGGTCATGCGGCTGATGAGAGACAAGCCTCGAGCATGATGGAGCGGGTTCTATCCGAAGCGCGGCGATCGGGATTCGTGAACTATGAATTCGAAGCGCGGCTGGCGCTTGCCGCGCTGGAGATGCGCTCGGGAAACAACTCCACCGGGCGTGTTCATCTTCTGCAACTGCAACGAGAGGCTACTGCCAGAGGCTTTGGACGCATCGCACGGGAGGCCGACTCTCTGCAGAGAACCAGCGTCGCCAGGCTGCAATGAATGTTCGCCTAATCCTGTCAGAATGATGCGTAATCCCCCTCTGTCTGACCAACTTAGGCGTACTACTCGCGCTGGATAATTGGCAGGACGTGTGCGAGCCACGCAGTGGCCAGCTCACGGTTGGTTAGCCATTCTCCAGGACCACATCAGGAACGAAGTGGCAGTGAGGTCGATCGCGGGCTCGGTCGTGCTGAAGGACTGCATGTTGTCCTGGTATACCGCGGTCTGGGATGGCTGGTATCTCCCGCTATTTCCATTGAACTTCTTGAAGGTGTCGACCCCATTTGCCGGGCACAGAATCATGCCGTCCACTACGCCGGAGGTAGCATTACCGGCCGGCCCTTCGGTTGCCGCGCCCCAAAGGATAGGAGTGCCGCCGGCGGTTCCGTCCAGAGCTCCCGCGAGGTTGGCAACCTGATGCTGAATGCAGTTAGGAAAAGTGGTTCCGTCGCCCACGATGAAGGACGAACCCCAGGAATTTGCGCCCAGGATATTGGCCAACCAACGTTGCGCATAGATGTCATAGCGCCGGGAGTGAGTCAGCGCGTACGCTTCGCTGGCCATAACGGACAGGCCTGCGCCGTGTGATGTCGTGTCGCCCGCGTTCCACTGCTCGCCAAAACCCCACGGGTCCGTCTGTGCCTGCGCGATCGCCGCATCCACCTGATCGAGTAGCTGTTTCCGGATGGACCACTTCGAGACAGCGAATCTTTCCGAATCTCCTGCCATTTCGAGCGCCCTATACAGCTCAAAATGGGCCAGGCCACTTACATCGTAGAGGTTGAGCGTATCTGTATTGCCCGCTGCATAGATCCGCGTGATGTAGTTACGAGCGAACTGCGCAGCTTGTTTTAGGTAGACGTTCGGGTTGGTATGCGGCAATCCGTCTGGTAGATTGCGGTCGCCCCTTGCGGACGCAAGAGCGAAGTAGAGTTCGGTGGCGCCCAGCTCCATGTCATCGTCCCAGACATTCTCCGGATACGCGTCAAACGGTACCGCGGTGAGCAGGCACGTTGCACAGGAGCCGCCACCGACCGCGGGCGCAGGGTCGGGATACCTGGTATCTGCGCGGGAGAAAACATCTTCAGCCGCGAAAAGGCAGCGGTGGGCGAGCCTTGGATCCTGCTTCCGGTTGAGCTGATAGCAGAGCGCGAAGTCCGCGGCTAAACGGCCGGCGAGGTTGGGGCTGATGGGGGAACCCGACGGTGTAACAAACACCGGACGGTTACAAATGAAAAAGGTTGTGAGCGGATCGCAGGGTTCGGGGTCGCCCGGTTGTTGATAGTGGTCTGCGACGCCGGGAAGCGTCCAGATATCGTACTCGGTGATAAGGCAGTAGGGGGTGGCGTAGGTCCCTCCACAATTACCCGCCGCCGAAGAAGGATCGCCCTCTCCGTAGTAGTTCCAGTCCTGGGTGTTATCTACCTGATAGGCAAGAGAGCGCCTCGAACTATCCCAGATCTTCAACAGCCAGTCGATGCCGAACCTCGCCTCCGCGCTGAAGTCGGAGGAGGCTGGTGCTCCCGGACGGCTGGCGCCCGCGTAGGAGATCGCATTGCGAGGCGCCGCCGGATGCAATGGAGCGTCTGCCCCCATCGCGGCCGGGAAATCGCGAACCCCGATCTCCATAAGGGCCGCCGTGTAGCTGGTGGTTTCGACATATTTCACATAATCTCCGGCGTCCCACCAGCCACCTTCGACATCGACGTTCCCCGGTTTCGCGGGGCTGAGAGGTTTGGCTGGAGGAACATTGTTGATGAGGTCGTTGTCATCGAGCGCGGGCGTGACATACAGCTTGGCGTACTTGTCCTTCAGGTGGGCGGGAGAGGTGCGGAGCGCGTTGGGGATGAAGTTCGCCCCGTCGCGTTCCGTTTCGTAGAAGAAAAGCGCGTTCAGGAGCAGTCCGGGATACAGATCGTCCGGCCGGTCCACCGCAAAACGTGGCGAGCGGGCAGCCACCGGCCCAGAGACGACAATCGAATACGTGTGTTCGCGGAGGACACCGAAATCGAGTGCGTATACCTGGTAGGTGAGCGTGCGGCTATGGGCCCAGGTGCCGAGGAGCGCGCCGACCTTGCCCCGATAGGCGATGTGGCCGTTCACATCGATGACCTTGAAGGTAGCGCCCGTCTCCGGCGCAGTCGACATGAGATACGCACGAGCGGGCGAGGATCCTCCCTCATAGCCAATCTGGTTGATCCGCACATACGCAGACTCACCAAGTGCTGCCCATGCGCAAAGCGCGAGCGCGAACGGGAGGAAGACGCCTACAGCCGTCGATCGACGAAGCCCTGAGCAATGAGCGAAGAGCATGGATCTCTCCTATGCATGGGAACGGCCTATTAAATCGTTTGAAATCGGAATACTAGGCCGCGGACTTCGGCGATGTCAAATGAAACTCACCGCGCGCTGTCAGTGCGAGGCACGCCGGGGCAGCCGGGCGCCATCTTTAGCATGGGGTGTTATTGGGAAGGGATATGGCGGAGAGAGTGGGATTCGAACCCACGTTACCCGTTAAAGTAAACACGCTTTCCAAGCGTGCGCCTTCAGCCACTCGGCCATCTCTCCGGGCGCGATTCTGTGTCAAGAATACCATCTCAGCCAGCCGGGCGGACTAGCCAGTGGGATCGCTCAGGGGACGGTGCGAGTACTTGATCACATCCACGTCCGAGAGCACGACCAGGCCCTCTTCCACCATCTGGTCCAGTATCGGCAGGAAGGCGCGCAGCTTCTCCTCCGTATCGACGACTGAGATCACGATGGAGCGGTCGCGAGAGAGATGCAGCGGGCTTTCGCGATGGACCCGCCGATGCGCGCCATAACCGGAGATTGCCCGGTAGACGGTGGCTCCAGCGAGATCATTGGCGCGCAGCGCTTCCACCAGCGCCTGGTGCAGCGGCTTGTCCTTCCAGCGGTCGCTCTCGCCGATGTAGATCCGCATCAGCCTGGCCTTACCCTCGATCTTCATAGGCGGACTCACTTCGTCTCTCTTGCGTTTCGAGGGAGAGGCTGATTTCACAATGGTGGTCTCCTGTACTTCGATCATCCCCGAGCCCGCCATCTCTTCCAGCCTGCCGAGGAGTTCTTCGACTTTGGCCGCGGCTTCGACGAATTCGATCTTGAGCGGCAGGCGGTCGGAGATTTCAACGAAGCTGGAGTTGTGCATGTGATGGTCCGCCCCGAAGCCGGCGACTCCCTTGAGCACAGTGGCGCCGGAGACACCACGGAAGAACAGGAAGTCCAGAATGCTGGAATAGGAGGAGACTCCATGCTGGCCTGAGGAGCCCTCACTCACGTAGATGGAAACTTTCAGCGCCTTGCCAGGATCAAGCATTAGACCCTCTCTGGGCTTGCCGCTCCTCATTCTATTCCGAGGTCTAAGCGGAGGCACTGCGTCAAACACGATCGCCCCGGGGCTTATGCCTGGCTGGTCTGGCGTGCGACAGAGGTGGGAAGCGTACTCATCCGCCGCAGGCCGCTCGCGCACTATTTGCGGCGCGGCGCACGCCCTCGCCCTGCGTACCGCCGCGCGCTCTCGATCAGGATGAGCCCGAGGCCCGCGAACAGGACAAAACCGGCCCATCGCGTAGAAACAAACGGTCGATAGAGCAGCAGCCAGACCACCGCGAGCCATGCGAGGACCGCGAGCGCGAAGCTGCCATCGTCTACGAAGAGACCGAAGATCTCGCGAACGATCGCTCTGAGCCACGGCATGATCTGTCCCTCTCAGCCTGTGGTCACGGCATGCGCAGACGCCTGCCTGCGGCACAGCGGAACGGTGATTAACGCGATCACCGTGAAGGCGGCGATCAGGCCAGCAATCGCCCAGTCCGCGCCCGGCCAGTGCACGCCCATTCCCTCCCCTACCCAGAAGGTGCCGAAGGCGGAGAGCAGGATGCCGACGATGAACTTGAGCGTGTTTTCAGGCACGGTGGCCAGCGGCCGATGCACAGCGACGCCCAGCGCCGTGACCACCAGCAGTGCCGCCAAAGCGCCGACGCTGGCCGGCAACAGCAGCCCGGGCCGGCCTGCTCCGATGGCCACGACGATGAAGACCACCTCCGTGCCCTCGAGCATGGTGATCTGGAAGGCGGCGGCGAAGGCCACTCTGTCCCACCCGCCTGTCTTTCCGAGCAGGCGCATTGTCTCGGCATTCTTCGCAAATGCCGCGCTCTCATCGTGAAGAGCGATCACGCCCGCGGAGCGCAGGATGGCTTTGCGCAGCCAGCGCAGCCCGAACAGCAGCAGCAGCGTGCCTACGGCCAGTTGAAGCAGATGCAGAGGAACACGCGTGAGCGCCGAGCCCAGAGCAGCGATGATGGCGAGCAGGACCGCGAGCGCCGCGGCACTCCCGCTCAGCGCGCCTCCCCAGCCGCGTACGCTGCCCGCCGCAAGCACGACTGTCAAGGCCTCGACGCATTCGACCAGTGACGCCAGGAAGGAAGCCAGGAGCGATGGCCCGGCATGTGCCCAATCGATAACCGGGATCATTGCGGTCTTCCGTCGATCAAGATGTTGCCGAGACCAGTTGGCTTCATGTGCGTTCCTGCCCTCACTCTACCCCATCGCGGGCGCTGGTTTTCGAGGCCAGGATGCTCCATCTTTTTCGTAGAGGCGCGATGAGTGCGCAGCCTACGGGCCAGTTTGTGCGCTTTGCGCACAGGATTCTCTGCGATCACCACGCATGCGCCGCATCTATGTTTGAAAGTTGCTGCGGCTTACGATTTTCGCGGAAGGAGGCGTTGCCGTGCATCGACGGATTTGCATCGCGGAGATCGCCGGGATACCCGGGCAGCCGCAGGGAGAGATCGGCCGTGATGAGTATATGAAAAAGGTTGGCGACCCGAGCAAGAGGGCCGCGTGACTGATCTTCAGGCGGGGCCGCGAATATTACCGCAATCGCAACCTCGGCGCACGCTGCGCTCGGTTGAGTGGCTGAACTTCTTTCTTGCCGACGTGCAGACCGGGCTCGGCCCGTTCCTTGCCGCTTACCTCGCGTCGAGCGGATGGAAGCCCGGGCAGATCGGCTATGTGCTCACCTTCGGCGGCCTGGTGACCGTGGCGATGCAAACCCCTGCCGGCGCTCTGGTCGACGCCGTCCATCGCAAGCGGACCCTGCTCGCCGTGAGCCTGGGGTTCCTAGTGACCGGAGCGTTTCTGCTCATGGGTCATCTGCATGTCTGGTCGGTCTACGCAGCGCAGGTGCTGATCGGCGGGGCCGCACCCTTCCTTGGCCCTACCGTTGCCGCCATCACCCTGGGCATTGTGGGCGTGGCCGGCTTCGATCGGCAGTTCGGCAGAAATCAGTCGTTCAACTCCGCCGGGAACGTCTTTGCCGCGCTGCTCGTCGCGCTGGTCAGTTATGAGATCGGCTATCGCGCCATCTTCGCCACCGCTGCTCTGCTCGCTATCCCCGCTCTCATCGCAGTCTTCAAGATCAATCCCAGCCAGATTGATTACGCACGCTCGCGGGGGTCCAGAAGTGATGGCGAGAAGCCCGCGACCGAGGGCGTCCGCGCTCTGCTGAAAGACCGCGTACTGCTCCTGTTCCTTGGCGCGTGCTTCCTCTTCCATCTTGCCAACGCGGCCATGCTGCCACAACTCGGCGAGATGCTGACGCGAGGCGATCCCAAAGCGGCGGCGCCGTTCATGGCTGCGTGCGTGATCGTCACTCAACTGGTGATCGCCGTCTCCGCGGCCTGGATTGGCAAACGCGCGGGAAGCTGGGGACGAAAGCCCCTGCTGCTGATCGGCTTCGGCGTGCTGCCGGTACGTGGCGTGCTCTACACGCTGACCCACGCGACCGCAGCACTGATTGCCATTCAGACGCTGGATGGGGTGGCAAATGCGATCTTCGGGGTCGTCTCGATCCTGGTCATTGCGGACCGGACGCGCGGTACGGGGCGCTTCAACCTGGCCTCCGGCAGCCTCGCCACCATGGTGGGGATCGGCGCAGCACTAAGCACGACGGTCGGCGGCCAGTTGATTCAGCATGCGGGCTTTCGCGCTTCGTTTCTCGGTCTGGCCGCGATCGCCGCAGTCGCCTTCACCGGATTGTGGCTCGCGGTGCCCGAGACGCTTGTGCAGAACTCTCCCGCCGCCCTAACTGAACAGGCCCACGCTTCCGGACCCGCCGGCAGCCAACCCGATCCTTCATGCGAAACGAAGATATGCGCACCGTGATCGCTCCTCGTACCACTGGCGAACGCGAGCGATGCCGCCGGAAGATCACGGCCGATGGTGAGATATTAGGAACGAGAACGTCTGAATGCATCCTGCAACGATCCTGATCTGGATCATCTCGCTGGTCAGCATCGTCTGCATGCTGCTTCGCCCTCGTGGGATTGCCGAGGCCTATTGGGCCTGCGGCGGAGCGATCCTGCTGTGTGCCTGTCGTCTGCTGCCGCTGCGCCGCGCCGGGCATGCGGTCTATGAAGGCGTAGATGTCTATCTCTTCCTCACCGGCATGATGATCCTGGCGGAACTGGCGCGGGAAGAAGGCGTTTTCAATTGGGTGGCGGGTATCGCCGCGCGCCATGCGAACGGTTCGCCCCCACGGTTGTTTCTGCTGATCTATCTCTCCGGCACGGTCATCACCGCACTGCTTTCGAACGATGCGACCGCCGTGGTGCTAACTCCTGCCGTGCTGGCCGTGGTGCGCAAGGCGAAGGTCGAACCGAAGCCGTATCTGCTCGCCTGCGCGCTGATCGCGAATGCCGCAAGCTTCGTCTTCCCCATTTCGAACCCTGCCAATCTCGTAGTCTTCGACCAGCACATGCCCTCGCTACTGCGCTGGCTTCGCATCTTTATCCTGCCCTCGCTTACTTCCGTCATCGTTACATTCATCTGCCTGCGTCTGCTCTCACGTCGCGAGCTGCAGGGCAGGGTTGCGGACAACCTTCAACCAGTGGAGCTGTCGACGAACGGGCGCCTTGCGCTCGCGGGCCTGCTGTTCGCGGCGACGGCGCTCATTGCGTCTTCCGCCTTCGGGCTGCCACTCGGCGCACCTACCTGCGGAGCGGCCGTGGTCGCCCTGCTCATCGTCTTCTGGCGCGATCGCGGGATCGCGTTGAAGGTGGCGAAAGGCGTCTCCTGGGCGGTGCTGCCATTGGTGGCAGGTTTATTTGTCATCGTGGAAGCCTTGCAGAGCGCCGGCATGCTGCACCTCGGCCTTGCAGGCTTGCATGCCCTCGCGCACACGTCCAAGATGCTGGCGAATCTCGCTGCTGCCTTTGCCGTGGGGTTGCTCTCAAACGGCATGAACAATCTGCCTGTGGGGCTGATAGCGGGCGCCACGGTGCGGGCGGCGCAACCCGCAGCCAGCGTGGCAAATGCCCTGCTGATCGGCGTCGACCTTGGACCGAATCTCTCGGTGACAGGATCGCTCGCTACCATCCTGTGGCTGATTGCGTTACGCCGAGAGCGGGTGGAGATTACGGCCTGGCAGTTCTTCAAGGTTGGCCTGGTCGCCATGCCCCTGGCCCTGGTGGCCAGCATCCTTCTGCTCTTCAAGTAGCGGATCGCGCCGTGGCCTCTCGACCCGTGAGGACGTCCTCCGGATGCGCGGCGTTACAAACAGCGCGCATCCGGATTTCTTCGTCAGGCCGGAGTCTCTTCGTCAGGCCGCCTTCGCGCCCTCTTCCCAGGGATTCAGCACCACTTTGATGCAGTGGTCTTTCTTGTCGCGGAAGGTGCGGTATGCCTGCGGCGCGTCGTCGATGGAGACGCGATGGGTGATCACAAAGCTGGGATCGATCTCGCCGCGTTGCACCCGCTCCAGCAGCGGAGCCATGTAGCGCATCATGTGGGTCTGCCCGCTCTTGAGGGTCAGTCCCTTGTTCATGAACGCGCCCATCGGAACCTTATCGTCGAATCCGGCATAGACGCCGGGTACCGAGACAGTGCCGCCCTTTTTGCAAGCGATGATGCATTGACGAAAAACGGTCAGACGGTCGAAGGTGAGGCGCACCGCCTGTTTGGCGCGGTCGAGCATGAACAGCGCGTCGTGTCCCCAGGCCTCCATGCCGACAGAGTCCATGCAGGAGTCCGGACCTTGATTGCCGGTCATGTCCTTCAATGCGTCCAGCACATCTACCTCGTCGAAGTTCAAGGTCTCGGCGCCTCCGGACTGGGCCATCTGCAGACGCTCAGGCACGCGATCGATAGCGATCACTCGTCCGGCGCCCAGCATGAAGGCGCTGCGGATGGCGAACTGCCCCACAGGTCCGCAGCCCCAGATGGCGACCGTATCGCCCTGGCGAATGTTGCAGTTCTCCGCCCCCATGTAGCCGGTGGGAAAGATATCGGAGAGGAACAGCACTTGCTCATCTCCAAGCCCTTCCGGAACTTTGATCGGCCCTATGTCGGCAAAGGGAACGCGCGCATATTGCGCCTGCCCTCCGGCGTAGCCGCCCAGCATGTGCGTGTAGCCGAAGAGGCCCGACGGCGAGTAGCCCATCATCTTCTCGGCGATCCACGCGTTTGGATTCGAGTTATCGCAGAGCGACCATAGCTGGTCCTTGCAGGAGAAGCAGTTGCCGCACGCGATGGTGAACGGCACCACCACGCGATCGCCGACCTTCAACTTGTCCTTATCTACTCCATGACCCACTTCGACCACTTCCCCCATGAACTCATGGCCCATGATGTCGCCCTGTTCCAGGGTGGGTACATACCCGTCGTAGAGGTGCAGGTCCGAACCGCAGATCGCGGTGCTGGTAATGCGCACAATCGCGTCCCGTGGGTTCAGTATCTTCGGGTCAGGCACGTCGTGCACCTGCATATCTTCTTTGCCCATCCAGCAGACTGCTTTCATCGGAAATCTCCTTTACGTTCCTGGGGCAGCGGTGGCTGCCAAGCTCATGCACTCTTGCGATTCGCCTGCTGCTCCTGAGAGCCGGGGGCATACCGTTGCGCGGACTTGTCCTGGCGCTCCCGGAACAGCACCTGCTCCACCCGCCCATGCACGCCACGGGGGCCGTGTGGTTGGCCGTACGTGGTGGGCGCCTCGCCCGTTTCCACCAGCGACTTGAAGCGGCGCAGCGCCTCGCGTGCTGCGAACGCCGGATCCTTACCCACTGCGGTCGCGACTGCCCGCCCCAGCGCTCCCGCCGGAGGTTGGTACTGCATCTTCAGCTTCACGATGGTTCCGCGGCCCGTCGCGCCCGGACGAAACTCTACGGACCCGTTGTTCGTCAGATCGGCGCCAGGCAGCGATTGCCATGCGATGCGCTCGTTCTCGCGATCTTCGGTGGTTTGCGCGGCCCAGCGAATCTTGGCGCCCATGGGTCCAGCGGCCACCCATTCGGACTGATCATTGCCGGTCACCTTGACGGATTCCAGGTGCCGCATGAACCGTGGAAGATTTTCGTAGTCGTGCCAGAAGCGATACGCTACGTCTGGTGTGCAGTTGATGGCGAAGCTTGCCTCCGCCGAATACTGCCGCGGCTGCTGCGACTGCGTGCGCGCGCCACTCAGCGCGATCAGGCTTCCGGCCGCGGCCAGCGCGGTGCCCGCCTTTGACTTGCGGGAGAGCCCGAAGAGGGCAAGCCCTCCACCGACCAGAATCTCCCACGGTTGGCGTCCGTTCGCCTGGAATGCGCCTCGCTGCGACTTATCCATTTGCTTATTCCTGGTGCGATCCATCGGCTTACCTCTCTATGGCTTCAGACTTTGGACTTCTGCAATCTCGCGCGCCCGGAGATGACCGCGACCGTTGCTGCCGCGCTCTTCTTCTCTGGAGGGCGATCGCGCTCTCGATACCAGCCGCGCCCTTTTCATTGGGATGCACCCTCGCAGGCAGGGGCAGCGTTCGCCGCACAAGTTGGTTGCTATTTCAGTGCTTCGCAAACGGTTGGGGAGAGTTGGCGGGAGAAGACGCGCTGCGATCGAGAGAGCTGGTCAGCGCCAGGTTGGCGTTTGACCGCCGGAAAGCTCTCGATCCAGATAAGTTGCCGCGCTGATCAGCGCCAGGTGGGTAAGCGCCTGGGGAAAATTTCCGAGATGCTGTCCGCTGGTTCCCAGCTCTTCGGCATACAGTCCCAGATGGTTCGCATAGCCCAGCATCTTTTCAAACAGCAAGCGTGCCTTCTCAACCTGATGCGAACGCGCCAGCGCCTCGATGAACCAGAAGGAGCAGGCGGTAAAGCTGCCCTCATCGCCCTCCAGGCCGTCGAGGTGGTCGACATCCCGGTAGCGGAAGACCAGCGTGTCCACAGCCAGATGTTCCTCGATAGCCGCCAGCGTGGAAAGCCACTTGGGATCGGTCGGGCTGATGAAGCGCACCAGGGGCATCAGCAACGTCGCTGCATCGAGCGTCTCCGCGCCTTGGTATTGCACAAACGCCTGCAGCTTGTCGTTCCAGAAGTTCTGATAGATGTCCTCGACGATCGCATCGCGCGTCTCTTCCATCCAGCCGTAGGGGCCGGCGAGCGACCGTTTGGCTCCCAGCCGCAGAGTGCGGTCGAAGGCCACCCAGCACATCAGCCGCGAGTGGAGAAAGTGCTTGCGTCCCCCACGCACCTCCCAGATGCCCTCGTCCGCGCGCCTCCAGTTGTGCGACAACCACTCCAGCACGCGCTTCATGCCGACCCATTCGTCATGGCTCATGCCGTCGCTGTATTTGTTCGAGAGGTAAACGGCGTCGAACATCTCGCCGTAGATATCGAGCTGGAGCTGATTCCACGCGGCGTTGCCGATGCGCACCGGCCGTGAATCCATGTAGCCGCGCAGGTAGTTCAGCTCCTGTTCGGGAACCTCCTGCCGGCCGTCGAGCGCATACAAGACCTGCAGCGGACCCTGCTCGGAGTCGTAGTTCAACAGACCCTTGAGCCAGCCCTGGAAGCGGGTCGCCTCTTCGGTAAAGCCGAGGCGCATCATAGCGTACAGGGTGAAGGAGGAATCGCGCAGCCAGGTGTAGCGGTAGTCCCAATTCCGAGCGCCGCCAATCCGCTCCGGCAGGCCGAAGGTGGGCGCGGCCAGGATTGAACCGAATTCCTGGTCCGTGAGCAGCTTGAGCAGCAGGCCGGAGCGATTGACCATCTCGCGCCAGCGTCCTGTGTACTCGGACTTTGCAATCCAGTTTCGCCAGAACTGCGACGTATATTGAAAGCGACCTTCTACCCCCTCCGGGTCGAGCGGCACGCGGGTCTCGTCGCAGTCCTCGCCGAAGGCAAACAGCGCCGTCTCACCGGTGTTGAGTTGAAAGGTTTCAACGACGCCGTCCCCCTCCACTGCAAGCGGCACGGTGGAGCGCAGCACCATGGCGGGCAGAGCGTCTCCCGCAGGACGGAAGATAACCGCGCCTTCTGTCCGCTCGATGCTATGCTCCATGCGCGCATAGTCAAAGCGCGGATGGCACTCCACCTTGAAGTTCACCTCACCCTGAACCACGCGGACCATACGGATCACCTGATTGGGCGACGATTCGCCCAGGATCGGCATGAAGTCCGTCACCTCCGCGATTCCCTCTTCGGAAAGAAAGCGGGTGAGCAGAATGTTTGTCTCCGGCAGATAGAGTTGCTTGGTGCGCTCGTTATCGAGCTCCGGCTGAATGCAAAAGAACCCGCCCTTCTCCGGGTCGAGCAGTGCGGCAAAGACGCTCGGTGAATCGAATCGCGGAAAACACAGGAAGTCGATCGAACCGTTCACACCGACCAAAGCCACCGAGCGCATATTGCCGATGACACCGTAGTTTTCGATTGGCTGAAAGTCCATGCATTCCTCGCTCAGGCTGAACGGCTTACCGCAGCAGACGCATCAGGCCGCGGCGGGGCAGATCTTCCGCGACAAACGCCTGGGGACTTCCGTTCTCTTGCGACAGCGCCTCCGCTGCCAGATAGCCGCTGCGCACCGCGCCTTCCATAGTGGCAGGCCAGTCCGTCGCCGTCCAGTCGCCGGCGAGGAAAAGCCGCGGCCAGCCGCTCACCGCTCCGGGTCTCACCCGATCCAGCCCCGGCCGCACGGAATACGTTGCGCGTACCTCCTTGACCACGGCCGCCTTCAATAGCGTCGCCTGCTGTACGGCGGGAAAGAACAGCGCCAGCTCCTGCATGGCGAGATCGATAATCTCCTGCCGCTGCATGCCCGTCAGCATCTTCGACGCACTGACGACCAGCTCGATATAGCTGCCGCCCGTGCTGCTTCCATCGCCTTCCTGCCGCCGAGGCTGCAGGCGCCCGGCGTTGTACATCCATTGCATTGTGGTGTCGAGCAAAGCGGCATGGTCCAGATCAGTGATCTCGCGATCGAACCAAAGATGCACGCTGGTGATGGGAGAATGGGCGAAGTCCGCGAGTTGCGCCGCAAGCGCGGCGCGCGCCGGAACTTCAGGCAGTGCCGGCAACAGCTTGGCAAACGCTTCAAAGGGCAGCGCCAGCACCACCGCATCGCTGGCAAACACCTCCGCGCCGGCGGTCAGCTCCCACGCTCCTGCCGCGGCATCCCAGCGCAGCGCGTCCACCCCCGCGCGCAGATGGATCTTCCCGCCACGCGCCTCGATGTAGCGATGGGCCGCGCCGTACAACTCGCTGAGCGGGATCCGCGGCACGCCCATGCGTCCGGCCTCCGGAGAAAAAAGAAACGCTTCCCGGAAGACCTTCGCGGCATAGCGTACGGAGACCTGGTCCGGCTCCTCATTCAACGCGCTCAACAGAACCGGCTTCCAGAACCGTTCGACCGCTCGAGGCGTTTGCCGGGTCCTCTTCAACCAGTGCGCAAAGCTCTCAGCGTCACTGCCCTCCCCACCGAACGTGAACGAGAGTATGCCGCGGGCGATCACCGCCTTGTCCTTCCAGGAGAGCACGCTCGAGCGAGCGAATGACAGCGCGGTGTGCATAGGCGCCGGCAGGCGCGCGGGCGACAGTACGCTTCGGCGCCCATCCGGCGCAAGGAAGGTGATGCGGTCGAACCAGGCGATCTGATCGGAGACGCCCAATCGCTGGTAAAGATCGATGAGCGACGTGCAGCAGCCGAGCAGAATGTGCTGGCAGTTGTCGATCACCTCGCCGGTTCCCGGGTGCTGGTAAGACGAGGCGCGCCCGCCCACATACGGTCGCCGCTCCAGCACCTGGACACGATAACCGGCCTCCGCCAGCGCGCACGCTGCCGCGAGTCCCGCAACCCCTGCCCCGACTACCGTGACCGATTGGATCGGCTTCTTATCTGGCCCGGAGCGCGGCGCCAGCAATGGAGAGTCAGCCGCCATCAGCCCCCGCAACGCCCGTCATGCTTTCGCACGTGTGACGCTCATCTGCGCCACGCCGCGCGCCAGGATGGAAAGCTTCTTCCAGGTGGGCACCGATACCTTCGCGGAAAACACGTCGTAGTCCCGCGCCTCGATCCGCTTGAGCAGTCCAGCATAGATGTCGACCAGCACGCGCAAAGCGGGGCGGCTGTCCGCGTCAATCAGCGGCAGCAGTTGTTGCGCGGAGGTGTAGTAGGTCTCGGCGCGATGCCCGATCTCCGCCAGCAGATTCCGCTGATTTTCTCGTAGCCGCCGCCCCTCACGCAGTGCGGCGAATTCAGCCGCGGTGGCGCCAAACCGTTCCAGATCCTCGATCGGCAGATACACCCGTCCGCGCTCCGCATCCTCACGCACGTCGCGCAGAATGTTGGTGAGCTGAAAGGCGATGCCCGTCTCCTCCGCCAGTTTCTCCGCGCGCGGATCGCTGTATCCGAAAATGCGGATGCACACCAGCCCCACCACGGAAGCGACATAGTAGCAATAGCGGTAGAGGTCGGCAAACGTAGCGTAGGTCTGCAGCACGGGTTCACCATTAGCCTCATGGGACGACTGCAGATCCATCGCCGTTCCTTCGACCAGTTGTCCCAGCAACGCATCGTCTATGGCGAAGCGGCGCTGCGTGTCCACGACTGCGCGGAAGACCGGGTCGTGCGTGATCTCACCCGCAGCCGCCCGTTTCCACGCCTTGACCCACGCGCACAGTTCAGCCTTGCGCTGAGCGTGGGACTTGGTCTCATCGTCGGAAAGATCGTCGGCATGGCGCATGAAGGCGTAGATGGCGCACATCGCGTCCCGTTTGTGCCCGGGAAGAGCGAGGAAGGCGTAATAGAAGTTTTTCGCCTCACGCCGTGCGATCGCCCGGCAGGCAGCATACGCCGCGCGGGTCTCCGCACGTTCCACGTCCATGCTCAACCTCGGGTTCCTCCGCGCGGCTGTGTCAGCCTGGCTTGCTCGGGCGCACTTCCTCCAGTTCGCATGGATGACAGGAACTTCCCGGCCACGGCGTGCAGCAGCAGCTTCGCCTTACGGGCCTTGGAGATGGCAGGCCGCCGGCGCAGCACATCGTATCCCTGGGCCTCAATCGCACGCAGGATCTCGAGTCCGCCCCGCGTGAACAGATCGAGATCAACCGCCAGCTCTCGATCTACCATCCCGACCAGCTTCGCCCCCCGCTGGAACATCTCGCGTGTGAAGTGGACCTCGGCCTTTACCAGCGTGCGAAAGCGTTCCTCCGCATCTTCGGAGCGCCGCGTGCTCTCTGCAAAGATGCTTTCATCCAGGCCCGCATTCTTCAGGTGCTGCAGCGGGATATACACACGATCCTTGGCCCAGTCCACGCGCACATCCTGCCAGAAATTCGCGAGCTGCAAGGCCGAGCAGGTCAGGTCGGAGAGGGCCATGCGTTCCTCATCGCGGTACCCGCAGACGTACAGCACCAGCCGCCCTACCGGGTTGGCCGAGTAGCGGCAATAGGCAAGCACATCTTCCATGGTGTCGTATCGCGTCACCGTCTGGTCCTGGCGAAACGCTACCAGCAGATCCGCAAACGGCTCCTTCGGAATATCGCATTGGCGGATGGTCTCAGCCAGCGCGACAAAGACGGGATGCCGCGTCTCGCCGCGGTAGCAGGCGTCGAGTTGTTGTCCCCATTGTTCGAGCAGGGCCAGCGACTGCTCGCGATTCCCCACTTCATCCCCGAGATCGTCAGAGATACGGCAGTAGGCGTAGATGCTCTGGAAATGCGGGCGCAGCCGCTTGGGCAAAAACCAGGACGCGACGTGAAAGTTTTCATAGTGCGTCTCGGAAAGCCTGCGGCAATAAGCCTGCGCCTCGGCGAGCGTCGGCCGCTGCGCAGGAATGCGGTACTCCGGCGGCAACGCAGCCCAGCCTTTTTCAACCAGTTGGTTCGTAACTGTGGGAGTAGCAGACACGCTCAATGTACCTGCCTCACGGCACAATTACCGTTTTGATGTCATTGGAGCGGTCCATCAGCCGGTGAAATACGTCGGAGAGTTCCCGAAGCGGAGCGCGTCCGGTAATGAAGTCGCCGGAATGGAAACCGCCGCTGGTGATCAACTCAAAGGCCCGGCGGCAGGTGGCAGGCGTGTGATGAAAGCTGGCCTTGAGCGTTATATCGTTGTAGTGCAGTTGATTGGTGTCAAAGTCCACCCGCGTGCCCGCCGCCGGTCCACCGAAGAAGTTCACCACTCCGCCACGCCGCACCATGTCCACCGCCCACTGCCAGGTCTGCGGCAGCGCGACTGCTTCAACTGCGATATCCACCCCGCGATCCTCCGGCGTCAGCGCGCGCACCGCGGCAATGGGATCGTCAACCGTGGTGATCTGGATCACGTGCGCCGCGCCCAGCGACTTCGCCGCCAGCACCTGCTCATCGCGCTTGACTACCGCGATCACCTCGACACCGGCCAGTGCGGCGGCATGGATGAACAGCAGGCCGATCGGTCCTGCGCCGATCACTGCCATGCTGTCTCCCGCCTGCGCGCCGCTCTCCTCCAACCCCCGCACCACGCAGGCCAGCGGTTCCGTCAGCGCGGCATGTTCAAACGGCACAGGTTCGGGGATGAGCAGCGTGTTCTTGGCCACGATACGCGCCGGGACGCGGATGTATTCGGCGTAGGCGCCGTTGTTGAACAGCAGGTCTTCACAGAGATTTTCCTGCGCATGCCTGCACCAGTAGCACACACCGCACGGAGCGGAATTCAGGGCCACCACGCGGTCGCCCGGCCGGAATGCGCTGACGCCGGCGCCTGCCTGATGCACCACGCCCGCCAGTTCGTGGCCGAAGAGCGCCGGGGGCACCAGCATCTTGGCGTGGTAGCCGCGGCGGTAGGTCTTCAGATCGGTGCCGCAGGTAAGCGCCGCATGCACCCGGATCACGATCTCCCCGTCGGCCGCCACGGGCACGTCCACGCGCTCGATCCGCACGTCCTCTTTGCCGTAGAGCACCGCGGCTTCCATCTCTCCCGCCATGATCTTCTATTCTCTCAAATACGACGGCAATGCATCGGGTGTTCCCGTTTCTGCCGCGTGTATCTGCTCATTCCTGGGCATTTCCGGACATCATCGGGCATCTCCGATCATGATCTTCATCGATTCGGCCCGGGGCTGGGAGGCAAACTCCAACGCTGCCGCGGCCTCTTCCAGCGGAAAACGGTGAGAAACCAGCCGGGTCAGATCATATCCCTCGCGGTAGCCGCCGAACGCAATCTCGATACCCTCTTCCTGAATCTCCACCGACGCACTGTAGGAGCCGAGCAGCGTCTTCTCATCCACACATACCGCCGCCGGATCGATGATGGCTTCGCCGTGCTGCGTCTGCGCGAACAGCATCACGCGGCCGCCGCACCGCGCCGCGTCCATGGCGGTGTGGATCAACTTATCGCTGCCCACCGCCAACAGGACGGCATCGGCGCCCCGGCCTTCGCTTTCCGCCCTGGTGCGCGCCACCACGTCGTCGGTCGACGCATCAATCGGATGGACCAGCCCAAAGGTGCGGGCGATGCGGTGCCGCTCCGGGTAGAGATCGGACGTCAGCACCTTCGCTCCGGAGCGCAGCGCCAGACTCGCCAGCAGGATGCCGATCGGGCCCTGACCGATCACCAGGACGGTCTCATCGGCCTCCAGCCTGAGACTGCGCACGCCCTTCAGGCAGGTATTCAGCGGCTCGACGAAGGCAGCCTGTTCGAAGGGCACATCGTGCGGAATCCTGACCAGGCCGCGCTCGACGATCCAATCCATCACCCGGACATACTCGGCAAATCCGCCGCCAGAGGGCTCAAAACCTGCCGTGCACCCTACCCGCTTATAGAGCGGGCACTGGGCGAAGGTCTTCTTACGGCAGTAGTAGCAGTGTCCGCAGGGTATGTGATGGAAGACCATCACGCGGTCGCCTACCGCGAAACGCGTGACACCCTGGCCCACCGCCGCGATCGTGCCCACGGTCTCATGGCCGAAGATTCTCGGCGCCGCGTGCGATCCCGTGTGGATCTTCTTAAGATCCGTGCCGCACACGCCGCACGTGGCCACGCGGATCAATACCTCGCCCGCGCCAATCGCCGGAACGGGAACCGTCTCATTGCGCACATCGTTCACGCCGCGATAGACCGCCGCGCGCATGTTCGCGGGTATCGACGACGCCTTTCGCAGGCTCTCAGAGGTTGCCGTTTCCATGGATTCCCTGCTCCATCATCTCACTCACGGCCCGCGCCAGCACGCGTGCGCCCAGTGCGCTGTTGCGCCCCAGGCGCACCATCGCCAGCCAGTATCGCGGCCGCAGCAGCAGATGCGGCGCCAGCCGCCCCATCGACAATTGCCCGTCGCGGCCCATCAACCGGTTGAAGTCCGGCATTTCATCCGTCGCCCGATCCGAGATCACCTTCACGCAGCCAAAAGCGATGCCCTTGATCTGCGCCATGCGCGCAACGGTTGCCGCCTCCATATCGACGAGCGAAGCGCCGTAGCTCTCCGCCAGCCGGCGCTTTTCCGCGCTCAGCACCACGTGGTCTGCCGACACCAGCCGCAGGGGAGAATCTGTAAGCGTACCGGTGGCGTATCGTTCACCGGTGCGCGGGTCGATGATCTCGGTCACGGCATAGGCGACGCCGGGCTGCACGCCACAGCTCAGGCCGCCGGCCCAGCCGACGGAGAGCAGCGCCGTCAGCGGACCGTCAGCGGAAGCCGCTTCCACCGCCAGCGTAGCCCGGTCCGCCCCGGCGCCGCACGCCACCGCGATGTACTCCGCACCATGGCGTTCCGTGCGGTAGTGGTAGCGGCCAATGTGCAGCCGTTCCCACCCCTTCACCAGCGGACGCAGCTCACCTGGCAAGGCCGCGATGATGCCGATACGCGCGCTCATGCCGCGGGCGCGTACCCATGCGCCCGGAACCAGTCGATAGCCGCGCGCAGCGCCCCATAGACCGGCAGAATGCGAAAGCCCAGCTCCCGTTCTGCCTTGCTGGAAGAAGCAAACATCTTTTTCTTCCCCATGCGCACGGCTTCCACCGTCGCGCGCGGTTCCTTGCCGCGCAGCCTGCCGGTGATGGTTTGGTCGAAGAAGGCGAAGGCCATGGCTACGGCGTGTGGTACCTGCATGGTGGGCGAAGGCAATCCGGTGATGGCCGACATCTTATCGAGAATCTGTTTGAGCGACAGGTTTTCGCCGCCAAGTATGTAGCGCTCCCCCGGTCTGCCGTGCTCAAGTGCAACCACGTGCATCCGTGCCACCTCTTCCACGTCCACAAGGTTCAGCCCCGTGTCCACGTACGCCGGGAACCGTCGATTCAGGAAGTCAACCACGATCTGCCCCGTCGGCGTAGGCTTGATGTCGTTAGCCCCAATAGGTGTGGTCGGATTCAGTACCATCACCTGCTGCCCGGTGAGCGCCGCCTCAATCGCATTCTGCTCCGCGAGGAACTTCGATCGCTTGTAGTGGCCGATCATCTGCGCGAGCGAGACCGGCGTCTCTTCATTCACAATCGTGCCGTCGCTCCGGAAGCCCATGGTCGCCACGCTTGAGGTATACACGACGCGAGGGACGTTCTCCTCACGGGCCAATTGCAACAGCGCCCGCGTTCCTTCCACATTTGCCCGATACATGGTGTCGGGATCGCGCACCCACAAACGATAATCCGCCGCCACGTGCACGAGCGCACCGCATCCCCGTAGAGCGCTGCGCAGGCTCTCCGGCTGCGCCAGATCACCGAGCACCGTGTCGCCGGCGAGTCCTTTGAGATTATCGAGCCTGCTGGTTGCACGCACCAGCAGGCGTAGTTCCGCGCCTTGCGCGGCGAACGCGCGCGCCACGTGGCTACCCACAAAGCCGGTCGCACCTGTGAGAAAGACTTTCATTGGTCTTAAGGAATGCAGGCAGCGTCAGTCTGGCGAAAGTCGTTATCCAGTGAGGTAGCCCATGCTCGTCGTACAGCTCCCCATCTGGGCCGAACACTTCGATATCCGGGTAGGCTGCGTCCACTGCAACGCTCGCGCCAGGGCCTTCGGATTATCGATATGCAGCGCCATCTTCGTCCCGAGTTCTCGACTAGTCCAGCTTCTCCGCGTCGATGCCGATGCCCTTCTCCCCCGCGGCCTTCTTCTCCCAGTACTTCTGGACCCACGCCTCGAAGCTCTTCCCGGCGGCGGTATCCCGTCCGGTAAATGCCAGCGCCGCGATGTCAGCGTAGCGAATGGTCAGCTTGGTGCGTTCTTTGGCCGGCATCACCCGGACCGCCGAATCGGCCAGCGTCGCGCCCGCGCGGCGGTCGAACACATACCCGTCCACGGTCGAACCATCCTTGAGCGTCAGGCTGATGTCGCCGCGGTAATCGAAGGCCTTCTCCAGCGCATCCCGAATCTCGTCCTCGGACGCGAGTTCGGGAATCCAACCCTGCAGATCCTGCCTGCCCCGGCCCTCCGCGACTTCGAGCGCATCCGGGTTCACCTCCGGCCGCGCATGCTCTACAGCGTGGGTGTCCATCATGCCGTCGTCTCCTCGAATGTGTTCGCGTGCAAAGCGACGGCTTGCGTGCTGGTGTGGATGTTCACCAGCGGATTCTGCGCATGAACAGGGCGCACCGGCTCGTTGAGCAGGTCCAGCGCACCACGATCCTGGTACACGCCGAACAGCGTCGCCTTGGCCGTATCCCAGAGCCCGCGCAGCGAGCCGAAGGTGTAGTTCACACCGGAGGCCTCATAGCCGGAGTGCACCATGCAGTTGGCGCAGCGCGGATTGCCGGAGTCCGTCCCGTAATTGCCCCACTCCGTGGCCTGCATCAGCTCCGCGAAGCTGTCCGCGTAGCCATCCTGCAGCAGATAACACGGTTTCTGCCAGCCGAAGACGTTGTAGGTGGGCATGCCCCAGGGGGTGCAGGTGAAGTCGCGCTTGCCCATGAGAAATTCCAGGAACATGGGTGAGGCATTGAACCGCCAGCTCTTCTTGCGGTTGGAAAGAATGGCGCGAAAGAGCCGCCGGGAGCGCGCGCGTCCCAGGAAGTGCTTCTGGTCCGGCGCCTTGTCGTAGGTGTAGCCCGGCGAGAGCATCATGCTCTCCACGCCCACGGTCATCATCTCGTCAAAGAAGTTGCGTACGCTGTTGGGGTCGGCTCCATCAAAGAGCGTGGTGTTGGTAGTGACCCGGAAGCCCCGCTCAACGGCGGCGCGAATTCCTTCAAGCGCCTTGTCGTAGGTGCCCTCGCGGCAGACGGAGAAGTCATGGTGCTCGCGCTGTCCGTCCATGTGCACGGAGAACGAGAGATACTTGCTCGGCGTGAAAAGGTGCAGCTTCTCTTTGAGCAGGATGGCGTTGGTGCACAGGTAGATGTACTTCCTGCGCGCCACCAGCCCGGCGACAATCTCGCCGATCTGGGGATGCATCAGCGGCTCCCCCCCGGGAATGGAGACCATCGGCGTGCCGCACTCATCCACCGCGCGAAAACACTCCTCCGCCGTCAACTCCTGCTTCAGAATGTGCGCGGGATACTGGATCTTGCCGCAACCGGCGCACGCCAGGTTGCAGCGGAACAACGGCTCCAGCATCAGCACCAGCGGGTAGCGCTTGCGGCCGCTCCACCGTTGCTTCAGAACGTAGGTCGCGACCGTCCACATCTGCGAGATCGGTACTGCCATCGTATAAAGTCTCCTGTCCCGTTCGAGCGCCTCGTAACTCAGACGCGCTGCCGACTCTCAGGCTTCAAAATTCAGGCGCGCTCCATGGCGCGGCGATAGTTTGTCAACGCCAGCAGCGGAAAGACATCGCGATAGGTGTGGTAGGCCAGATAGAACACGCGGGGGAATCCCGTGCCGGTGCAGATCGCCTCGCGCGCCTTGCCTTCGCCCGTGCTTTCGTCCCAGGAACCATCGGCGCGCTGCCGCTCCAGCAGCCAGCGCACGCCCTTGGCGACCGAATCGCTCCGCGTATCGCCGGCCGACAGCAGGCCAAGGATGGCCCATGATGTCTGCGACGGCGTGCTCGGGCCCTCGCCGCGAGTAGTTGGATCGTCGTAGCTGCCGCAGGTCTCACCCCAGCCGCCGTCCGCGTTCTGCACCATCCGAATCCACTCCGCAGCCTGCTGAATTTGCGGTTCGTGGTTCCACAAGCCGATCGCTTCCAGGCCGCGCAGCACCAGGAAGGTGCCGTAGAGGTAGTTCACGCCCCAGCGGCCGAACCAGCTTCCATCCGGCTCCTGCTCGCGCAGAATGAAGGCGATCGCCTTTTCAACCCGCTTGTCCTTGCGCGTGTAGCCATAGGTCGCCAGCACCTCCAGCATGCGGCCCGTGATGTCCACCGTCGGCGGATCGAGCATGGCGTTGTGATCCGCAAACGGGATGTGCTGGAAGATCATCTTGGTATTGTCTTTGTCGAAGGAACCCCAGCCGCCGTTCTTGCACTGCATGGCCAGAATCCAGTCGATGGCCCGCCTGGAGACGTCGTATTGGTAGCGTTCCCGCGGATTATCCACCTTGTTCAAGGCGAGTAGCACCTGGGCTGAGTCGTCCGTATCGGGATAGAACTCGTTGTTGTGTTCGAAGTACCAGCCCCCGGGCTCGGCATTGCGCACCTTCTTGGCCCAGTCGCCGGTGTGCCGCACCTCCTTCGAGAGCATCCAGTCGGCCGCTTTCAGCAGACGCGGATCAGTGCGGGAGACACCTGCCTCGCCGAGCGCGTACACCATCTGCGCCGTGTCCCACACCGGCGAGACGCAAGGCTGCATGCGGAAGGTGGGTTCGGCATAGTCGGGGGTACCGTTGGGCTCGTCGATGCCCAGGTTCTCGAACTCATCGATGGCGCGAATTACCTGAGGATCGTCGTTCGAGTAGCCCAAGCAGCGCAGCGCGATGATGGCGTTCAACATGGCCGGATAGATCGCGCCCAGGCCGTCCGACATCTCGAAGCGTTCCAGCATCCAGCGCTCCGCCTTCTTGAGCGCGATCTTGCGCAGCGGGCGGATATGCACCCGCTCGGCCCAGTGCGTCATCCGGTCGCAGAAAAGAAAGAAGTTCCGCCAACTGATGATGTTCTTCTTGTCCCACCGCAGGTGCAGGTTCGCGTTGGCGCGGCCGCCAACAAAGAGCTCATCGATTCCCTGCCCCAACGCAATCTTCTTGAACGGCTTCTTCGCGTAGGCGATCGATAGCGGCACCAGGATGGCGCGCGACCAGGATGAGATCTCGTAGATATTGAAGTAGAACCAGTTGGGAAACAGCACGATCTCCGGCGGAATCGCCGGCACCGCATCGTATTCATACTGGCCCAGGGCACAGAGGTAGATTTTGGTGAAGGTGTTGCATTCCACCACGCCGCCATGCGCCAGGATCCAGGTCCGCGCCCGCGACAGGATCGGATCCTCCGGCGGCATGCCCATCAGCTTGCAGGCGAAGTAACACTTCACGGCCAGGCTGATGTTGCCCGGACCGCCGGGATAGATACTCCAGCTTCCATCCTCGTTCTGGTAGCGCAGCATCTCGGTGAGAGCGCGCTGCATCTTTCCCTGGTCGCCGGTGCCCAGCAGCACATGCGCGAAGA
The DNA here is from genome assembly GCA_963830635.1 of uncultured Acidobacteriaceae bacterium. Classification (GTDB taxonomy): domain Bacteria; phylum Acidobacteriota; class Terriglobia; order Terriglobales; family Acidobacteriaceae; genus CAWHMN01. The sequence goes on from CAWHMN010000001.1 coordinate 670,852, forward strand.
TGTAGTCCGCCTCCAGCATCGCGTCGGCTTCCAGTTCGCCTGCCCAGAAACCCTCCGCATGCTGCTGCGAAAAGATGTGCTCTTTGGATCGTTCGACCGCTTCCGCTACCTGGTCCAGCCCCGCGTCGATTCGTCCGAACTTCGGTTTCGTTCTCTGCTCCGGGGCGTCTTCACGATGCGCAGCTTGACTCATGCCTTCTCTTTCTGAATCCGCACTGGCTTACTGCGTGAAAGCGTGTCTCCTATCGATGGTAGCCACGCAATACAAGGAGCGCGACCGCTTCGACTGCACGGAGCGGATCTCCAAAACACCACGACAGCCGGAAGGCTGCCTTTACCGGGCTGCAACCGCAGCCGGCCCGATCGCTTGCACGATCTCCGCCGGAAGACCGAAGCGCACGTTCTCCGGCATGACCTCGACCTCTTCGACATCCCCGAATCCCTTGTCCCTCAGGTACGCTACGACCTCGGACACCAGGATCTCCGGAGCGGAAGCGCCCGCCGTCACCGCGACCGTCTGTACATCTTCGAGCCACGCCGGATCGATGGCCTCCGAGTTGTCGATCAGATACGCCTGTGTATTGAGGTTTTCGGAGACCTCGACCAGGCGATTGGAGTTGGAACTGTTATTCGAGCCCACCACCAGCACCAGGTCGGCCGCATGCGCCACGTTCTTCACCGCAACCTGCCGGTTCTCCGTCGCATAGCAGATGTCCTGCGAGTGCGGCCCCACAATGTTCGGAAACTTTTGCTTGAGCGCCTGAATGATGTCGCGCGCCTCGTCCAGACTCAACGTGGTCTGGGTCAGATATGCCACGTGATCGGGATCCGGCACCTCCAGCGTCTGCACCTCTTGCGGCGGAGGACACCACCTGGGTTACGTCCGGCGCCTCACCCAGCGTGCCCTCGATTTCGTCGTGATCACGATGTCCGATCAGCACCAGCGAGTAGCCCTGGCGGGCAAACTTGACCGCCTCGACGTGCACCTTAGTCACCAGCGGACAGGTCGCGTCGATCACCTTGAGGCCGCGCTCCTTGCTGCGCGCGCGTACCGCCGGCGATACTCCATGGGCGGAGTAGATGACCCGCATGCCCTCGGGCACCGCGTCGATATCGTCCACGAAGATGGCGCCCTTGTCGGCCAGTTCGTTCACAACAAAGCTGTTGTGTACGATCTCCTTACGCACGTAAATGGGCGCGCCAAAGGCTTCCAGGGCAATTCGCACAATGTCGACGGCGCGGACGACCCCGGCGCAGAAACCGCGGGGCTTCAGCAGGAGCACTCGTTTGCCGCCCTGCGGCCGGCCCGCGGCCAGGTCGCGGATAGGTAAATCAAGGATCTCGGAAGTCACCTCTTAAGTATACCGTTCCGCCACGCACCGTTGCCAGTACTGCCAACATTCGCCCATCCAGGTAACCTCCCTGACACTGGCGGTGCTCCAGTGCAGCTTCCAGTTGCTGGCTGCCAGCTTTTTGCTGCCAGCTTTCGATCGGAAGCCGGCAGATCTGCTTCACTAAGCGTGCGAGGTGAGAAGTGAAGCGTGAATGGCTGGCTTCTGCTAGAAGCTCGAAGCTGCCTTCGCCTCCGCCAGCATCAGTTCCGCGTGCCGGCGGGAGGTCTCCGACAGCCGCGCCCCGCTCAGCATCCGCGCCACCTCTTCGGTGCGCTCCGCCGGCGCCAGCAGACGGACGCCGGTGCGCGTGCGGCCCTTCTCCTCACGTTTCTCCACCAGAAAGTGCTGATCGGCGAAGGCGGCAATCTGCGGCAGGTGAGTTACACACAGCACCTGCTGCGAGCGTGACAACATCTTCAGCTTCTGCCCTACCGCCTCGGCCGCGCGCCCGCCAATCCCGATATCGATCTCGTCGAAGACCAGCGTGCGCGGCAGCAGCGCCTTGCGTTTGCCGCCGCGTTGCTGGCCACGCTGCGCGCCCTCTTCCACACTGACCTTCAGCGCCAGCAGCACGCGCGACATCTCCCCGCCGGAGGCGATCTCGTCGAGCGGCTTGAGCGGTTCGCCGGGATTGGTGGCAATGCGGCAGGTAACCTCATCCCAGCCATGCGCCGTCCAGCGGCTCTCCGCCTCGGAGGCTTTCACCTCGACCACAAACCGCGCCTTCATGGCCAGATCGTTGATCTGCGTTTCCGCCAGCTTTCCCAGCTTCTTCGCGCCCGCCTCGCGCTCGGCGGTCACGGCGGCGGCGGCGCGGCGATACTCCGTTGCTGCGGTCACCAACTGGGTGCGCAGCCCCGCGATCAGCTCGTCGCGATTCTCGATCTCGGCCAGCTTGCCGCTCACCTCTTCTCCGAAGGCGATCACCGCGTCCACCGTGGCGCCGTACTTCCGCTTCAGCCGGTCCAGCAACGCCAGCCGGTCTTCAATCTCCGCCAGCCGCTCGGGCGATGCCTGAATCCCTTCGCCGAAGGCGCGCACCGTCTCCGCCACATCGCTCACCACGGCGCGGGCCGACGCCAGTTGCTGTGCTGTCTCGGCGAACCGGCCATCGTAGCGAGCGAGCTCTTCGATCTGCTTCAGCCCTGCGCGCAGCGCGGTCTCGGCAGACGAAGCGCCTTCGTACAGCAGCTCGTGGGCGCCCATCGCCGCCGCATAGAGCTTTTCCGCGTTGCCCAGCACCCGGCGCTCCGTCTGCAACTGCTCTTCCTCCCCGGGCACCAGCGCGGCAGAGGCAATCTCGCGGCTCTGGAAGCTCCACAGGTCGGCCATCCGCAGCCGATCCTGCTCGTCACTTTCGAGCGCCCGCAGGCGCTCCGCAACCGCCTTCCACTGGTCGTAAGCGTCGCGCACGGCCTCTGTCTGGACACTCGCAAACCGATCGAGCAGCAATCGCTGCTGGGCGGTGTCGAATCCGGCCAGCGACTCGCTCTGCGCATGGATCAGCGCCAGCTCCGGAGCAAGCGCCCGCAGCACCGCAGCGGTAGCGGGCTGGTTGTTCACGAACACGCGGCCCTTGCCGCTGGCCTGCATCTCTCGCCGCAGCAGAATCTCACTGCCTTCACAGTCAATGCCGTTTGCTTCGAGGATGGCGTCGGCCTCGGGGGTGCTTTCAAAGACGCACGAAACAACCGCCTTCTCCGCGCCGTGCCGCACCATCTCCGCCGAGCCCTTGCCGCCCATCAGCAGCGCCAGCGCATCCACAAGAATTGATTTGCCCGCGCCCGTCTCGCCGGTCAAGAGATTGAGCCCCGCTCCGGGCACGGCGACCGTGTGGTCGATCACGGCATAATTTTCTGCACGCAGCTCTAGCAACATAGCGGGTCGGTGAAGCGGGTCAACGGCTGGGTCTTCCAGCCGAGCATAGCAGGGGCGGCTTCGCGCTCCTAGTTGCTGCCGTTCACCTGTTCGGCTCGTAATCAGGGTTCCGCCCTCGCGCGTGTGCAACCACCGAGCGAGAGCTGACCTCACAATGTGTGACAGCTTTGGGACCGATGATGGCTGACGCGGCATCGTCCGGCAGAGACGAGGCCAACTATCAAGCTATTTCTTATGCGGTCGCAGGTTCCAGCCCTACTTCTGGGCGCACTGCTTCTCTCCGTTTCACCGGCAGTTCTCGCCAACGACAATCCGCCCATGTCTGTATCCGGACCGCACCTTGCCGCTGCCCAGATTATTCACAGCATGATGTCGGAGAATCAGCAGCGTGCCGCCCGGCTTCAGAACTACTCGGCCGAGCGCCACTACCACCTCACCTATACCGGCTTCCCGCATACGCTCGAAGCCAGCATGGACGTCCAGGTGACCTGCGCAGCCCCCGGCGACAAAAGCTTTCGCATCGTCGCGGAGAGCGGATCGAAGCTGCTGCGCGAGCGTGTCCTCCAGAAGCTGATCGAGAGCGAAGAGGAGGCTCTCAAGGATCCCGCCCGCACGGCCCTGACCACCGACAACTACAACTTCGAGCTGGTCGGCACTGAGCTGGTCGGCACTGAAGAGAGCGCCGGAAACGATACCAGGGGGAAGCCCACCGCGCCCACGTACATCTTTCGGGTTGCGCCCAAACACGACAGTAAGTTTCTATACCGCGGCAAGATCTGGGTCGACGGCGCCGATTTCGCCGTCAAGCGCGTACAGGCCGAGCCGGCAAAGAATCCATCGTTCTGGATCAGCAAGACCACCATCGCGCATACCTATACCAAGATCGGCGATTTCTGGCTGCCCCACCACAACCAGACGAAGACCAAGGTGCGCTTCGGGGGCGTCGCCGAGCTGACCATCAACTACACCGGATTCCACTTTGATCCTCACAGCAGCCCGGCGCCGCGTGTAGCCCAGGATCCTCACCCGCTGTAGCCGACCCAGCCTCGGTCGCATGCCCGGCCGCCTGTATCGTTCTCAACAGGCGCCCTGAGGGAAGATCGCGAACGTGGAGGATGTGTGCCCTACATCTACATCGATAGAGTTCTCAATGAACTGCGGGATGAACTGCTCTCCGCCATGCATGCCGCGCTGCAACGCGAACTGCACAAGGGCCAGGTGGATGTAAACCGCCTGTATCGCGCGTTTACCCGAGCCGCCGTCGGGAAGTGCGCCAATCCGGCACGGGTCTCGGAACGCTGCATCGAGGACCCTGCCACCAAATCCAGAAAAGCCCGCGCAGCGGCGGAGATTCCCGAGCGATCGTGAACGGGTGCGATGGCACAATGGAGAGCGGAGCCTGCCCCACGTACGGCCGCAAGCACCCCGGCAAAGTTGTAGAGTGGGCAGCATAGACCTCGTGCTTGTCTCTTGCCCGGCAGACCATGAACTACCCGCTGCTCTTCGCCCTCGCCATCTTCGCCGTTGTTTGCATCGGCACGACGCTGTTCTACCCAACGCGGTGCGTGGTCGAAGGAGATCGGCTCACGGTGCGTTCACTCGCCCGGACGCTCACCTACGACTTGCGGCAGGCGATCTCCATCCAGCCGGTGGACCGGGAGGAGATCCGCAACCTGCGCACCTTCAGGCTCTTTGGTATCGGCTGGCCGTTCCGTCCGTTTGGATGGTTCCGCAACCGGCAGTTCGGCACCTATCTCTCACTCGTCACGCGGTTCGAAGGCATGTACATGATCGAACTACCCGGCCGGCGGCTGCTGGTCTCTCCGGAAAACGTCCGCGGCCTCTTCGTACCTCACGGCGAAGCTCCTGTGGAGCCCCGGTAGCCAGAAGCTAACGGTCAGGGCTGCCATCCGACGTAGAAGCTGCCCTCCAGTTCCTGCTACGCTCATAGCGGGTGCCCGGAACACTCTCGATGACACATCTTTTCTTCTCCTCCATCTCCTCCCTCGCCCTTCTCCTCTTTCAGGCAGATGACGCCGGCGCCGCCGCCGGGCCGCCGCCCTCGCATGGGGCCAACGCCATCGTCGAGATGCTCGCGAACTCCGGTCCCATCGCGCTGGTGGTGCTCGGCATCCTGGTTCTCGCCAGCCTCTTCTCCTGGGCCATCATCCTGGGCAAGTGGTCCGGCTTCCGCAAAGCGCGCTCCCAAAGCCGACTCTTTCTTCGCGCCTTCCGCAAAGCCGCCCGACTGCAGGAGGTGGCAGCCGTCTCCGAGCAGTACAAGCCCAGCCCCCTGGTCAATGTCTTCGATGAGGTGTACGACACCTATCGCCGGCAGACGGGAGGCTTCGGACCGCCGCGCAACATCACAGCGCTCGAGCGCACCGCGCAATCCGCCGCCAGCGAATCACTCACCTACATGGAGCAGCGCCTCACCTGGCTTGCGACCATCGGCGCGACCGCGCCCTTCGTCGGCCTTTTCGGCACCGTTATGGGCATCGTCGATGCGTTCCACGGTCTGGGGACCGCGGGCGCCGCGACCCTGCGCGCTGTCGCCCCCGGCGTCTCCGAGGCGCTGATCACCACCGCCGCCGGACTGGTCGTGGCCGTGCCCGCGGTCGTCGCCTATAACCAGTTTTCGGCACGCATCCGTGAGTTCGGCTCGCGCATGGATGACTTCGCCCGCGAACTTCTGAACAGCATGGAAGAGATCTCGCTGCGCCCCGGCCAGGATCCGCTGGAGCGGGAGGTCGCGCGTGATTCCCAGCGTGACTACCCGCGTGAACTCTACCGCGAACCCGCTCGCGAATCCGGACGTGAACCCGGCCGCGAAGGCGCCAGGGAGCCCGGACGTGGCATTTACTAACGCCGGAGGACGGACCCAGAGCTCGCTCGCCGATATCAACATCACGCCGCTGGTGGACGTGGTGCTGGTGCTGCTGGTCATCTTCATGCTCACCGCACCCGTGCTCCAGTCCGGGATCGATGTTGCCGTGCCCAAGACGCGCACCGTGAAAGAGATCACCGAGACCCGCCAGGTCATCACCATCGACCGCGAACAGCGCGTCTTTCTCGGCGATCAGCCCATCAACCTCGCGGACATCCCCGCCCGCCTGCATCAGCCCAACGCCGATCCGGCGCACCAGGTCGTCTATCTCCGCGCCGATGAGCGGGTGCCCTTCGGCGCGTTCGCCTCGGTGATGGACGCGGTGAAGCAGGCCGGCATCACCAACATCTCTATCGTGACGCAGCCGATTCAAAAGGCCGCGAAGTAGACCGGCGATGCCCCAGAGTCAATTCCCCTACCAGAGTCCCCGGCTGAGTCCTCATCTTGAGCACGCCTTCGATCGCAAGTCCCCGTTTGGCGCGCCATTCATGGAGTCGCTGGGTTTGCACCTGCTGGTGGTCGGTGCGCTGGTCGTCTCCGTCTGGCTGCACGGACGCATACGCGGCAACGAGTGGGGGCAGAACTCCCCCGCGGGCGCCATCCAGGCCACTCTGGTCAGCTCCGCGCCCTCCATTCCGCTGCCGCAGACGCAGAAGCCCACGGACAACGTGCTGGCGACGGAGAACCCCAGCCCCGCGCCCGCCATCGAGCAGCAAAAGCTCATCCCGGCCCCGGAGCCGAAGGCCATCCCCATTCCCGTAAAGCAGCCGGAGAAGCCGAAGCCCCTTCCGCCCAAGCCGCGCCCGCAGGAACAGCCCCATCCCCAGCCGCAACAGCAGCCGCAGCATCGGGCCAACTTCGGCGAACAGGCGCCCTCGGCCCTGCCCCGCTCCACCGCCGGCAGCACGGGAGCGCCTAGCGCCGTCTCGGTGACCAGCGGCGCCGGCTTCCGCTTTCCCTGGTACGTGGACGTGATCACCCGCAAGGTGCGCGAGAACTGGTATATCCAGGAGGTCGATCCCGGCACCCCCAAGGGCCGTCAGGCGGTCGTCACCTTCAACATTGCGCGGGATGGCAGCCCCAGCGGCGTGCAGATCGCCCAATCCTCCGGCTCCTCCACCCTGGACACCTCGGCCATCCGCGCGGTGCAGCGTGTTGAGAGCTTTGGTCCACTTCCGCCCGGATACAACGGATCCAGCCTCTCCGTGGCGTACACTTTCACCTACGACCAGAATGGACGCTAGATCAACGTACCGATGACGACGCCCCCCCGCTCAATCATGAGAATGCGCACGCCGTTCGGCTTTTTCACTACCCGCCTCCTGCTCTTCGCACTCACTCTCGTCCTGGTCCGCACCGCACAGGCGCAGGACTGGGTACGCACCGGCACCAATCTGGGTGTGGAAAAGATTCGCCTCGCCGCTGCGGATTTCAAAGCTAGTTCCTCCGATCCCCAGACACCCGGCCTCAAGACCACCTTCGACACCACGCTCTTCAACGATCTGTCGAACGCCGGCATCTTTGACATGGTTTCAAAGAGCCTCGCGCCACCGGCCACCCCCGGCACGCCGCAGGAGGCGAACCTGAGCCAGTGGTCGTCCGAGCCCTCAAATGCCGCCATGCTGGCGCTGGGTTCGCTTGCCGTGAATGGCGGCCGTCTCTCCGTGGCCGGATACCTGGTCGACGCCAAGGACGCCAACGCGCCGCCCATCCTGGGCAAGCAGTACAACGAAACTGCCTCGCAGGACAGCGCCCGGCTCATCGCGCATCGCTTCGCCGACGAAATCATCCTGCGGCTCGGCGGCGGCATCAACGGCATCGCCGAAACCAAAATCTACTTCGTGTCATCGCGTACCGGCACCAAGGAGATCTGGGGCATGGACTACGACGGCCAGGGGCAGCACCAGATCACGCATCTGGGCCAGATCTCGCTGTCTCCACGCGTCTCCCCCGATAACAGCCGCATCGCCTTCGCCTCGCTGGGCAGGAATGGCTGGTCTATCCGCATGTACTCGCTGGTTCTCGGACGCATGGTCAGCTTCCCCTCGCCCGGCGGCACCACCATCTCGCCCGCATGGTCCGGTGATGGCGCGCATCTCGCCTTTTCCTCTGACCGCACCGGCGATCCCGAGATCTGGTCCAGCGACCCCAACGGCAGCAATCTGCACCGCATTACCACTTTCAAAGGTCCCGACGTCTCCCCCTGCTGGAACCCCAAAACCAACGCGCAGCTCGGCTGGGTGAGCGGCCGCACCGGGTTGCCGCAGATCTACACCATGGACTCCGATGGCGCGAACGTCCAGCGCCTGACCGACGGCGGCTACGCCACGTCGCCCTCCTGGTCGCCCAATGGGCAGTTTCTGGTGTTTGCCTGGGACCGCAAGTACGGCCCGGGCGCGCCCGGCGGCCAGGATATCTACGTCATGGACGTCGCCAGCCGCCGCTGGGTACAGCTCACGCATGATGCGGGCCGCAACGACTTTCCATCCTGGGCGCCGGATGGCCGGCACATTGTCTTCGAGCGCGAAGAGGGCCACCACCCCGCCATCTGGAGCATGCTCGCTGATGGCACCCAACAGCATGCGCTGACGGAGCAGGGGAACAACTACATGCCCAACTGGAGCTGGAAGTAGGCTCCGTGACCGATCGGGTTGGCTACACCACATCCGCACTATTCCGGCCGCTGTCCCGGGCCGCAAAGAAATCAACTTCCCTGAAAGCACATGGCAGGGAAGATAAGGTAACAGGAGAGACCGTGAAGACGCCCCTATTCCGTTCCGAAGCTACGCACCGCTATCTTGCTTCCTGCATCGCCGTACTCGCAATGGTCGCCGTAACCGGCTGCCACAAGAAGGCCGCGCCGCCGCCGCCACCTGCACCGCCCGCCGTCACCGGAACCGCTCCCACGGCCACGCTTACCGCCACTCCCGCGGCTATCAATCCGGGCGAGACGGCCACCCTTACCTGGCGGACCACCGACGCCACCGATGTTTCGATCGATGGGATTGGGGCGGTTCCCTCTTCCGGAACCAAGAGCGTGACCCCCACGACGTCGACCGACTACCACCTCGTCGCCCGCGGCGTCGGCGGTTCGACGGACGCCACCGCGCGCGTCACGGTGAACGCCGCTGCCTCCTCGACCGGCGAAACCGGCGGCGAGCAGATCGACGACGCCACCTTCCACTCCAATGTCCAGGACATCTTCTTCGATTACGACAGCTACGACGTAAATGGCCCGGCGCAGGCGATCGTCTCCCGAGACGCAGGCTTCCTGGCCTCGCATCCCCGACTGAAAATCGTCATCGGCGGCTACTGCGATGAGCGCGGCTCGACCGAGTACAATCTCGCGCTTGGCGAAAATCGCGCGAACGCGGCCAAGCAGGCGCTGGTCACCGCCGGCGTCAATCCGGATCGCATTCGCACTGTGAGCTACGGCAAGGAGAAGCAGTTCTGCACCGAGCACAACGAGCAGTGCTACCAACAGAACCGCCGCGCCGGCTTCTCTGTCGATCGCTAAGCTTGGCGATGACCCGGGACGGGTGCCGGGTACCCCGCCCTACGCGGGTTCATGGCGCAGGGTGGGTTCCTCCATTCGCGAGGTCATCCTGAGCGAGCGAATGGGAGTCCAAGGACCTGCGTTCGCTTTCACCGCACGACCTGACCCGCGTCGTGCAAGCGAAATGAACTAAACTGAGGACGATTTCGCGAGGCGCACCCGGGCCTCGCAACCGGAAACAATCATGCGTAAAACTCTTCTGCGAATCGCCCCCGTCGTCCTTCTCGCCTTTGTCCTCATGCCGCCGCGCGCGCACGCCGTCGCCAAGGAGATCATCGAGCTGCAGACCCAGGTCCAGCAGCTTCAGGACATGCTCACGCAGATCAAGCAGTCCAACGACGAGCGTCTGGGTGTGCTGCTGCACCTGGTTCAGCAGAACACCGACAACGTCAACAAGATGACCACGCAGATTGGCGCGCTGCAGCAATCCTTCGCCGCACAGAGCGAGAACACCCAGCTTTCCGGACAGATGCAGGCACTGAATGACTCGGTGGACGAGCTCAAGTCGCGCATCGCCAAACTGGACTCCACGCTGCAGTCGATGCAGGGCGAGTTGCAGAACATCAACACGCCCCAACCGGGCAGCCAACCCGGAGGCCAGAACGGCGCGGCGGGCCCGCAAGCCCCCGCCATGCCCGCTTCACAGGGTCCTGGCGGCAACGCGGCGCTCGCACCCCCGGTAAATGGCGCCCCGGCCATGCAGACCACCGCCCCGCCCTTGCAGCAGCTCTACCAGAGCGCGGTGCGTGACTACAACTCCGCCAAGTACGAAGTGGCCGACTCGGAGTTCGGCGACGTGCTCCACTACTATCCGCAGGACGAACTCGCCGGCAACGCGCAGTTCTATATGGGCGAGATCGCTTACCGGCAGGGCAAATACCCGCAGGCCGTGAAGAACTACGATGCCGTGCTGGAGAAGTTTCCCGGCAACCCCAAGGCCCCCGCCGCGCAGTTGCGCAAAGGCGAATCGCTGATGGCCATCCAGCAGCGCGAGGCCGGTGCGCAGGAGTTGCGCAGCCTCATCCAGCGCTATCCGCAAAGCCCCGAGGCCGCGGAGGCCCGTAGCAAGCTGAACGGTCTGGGCATCCGCATCAACCCCGCGCCCAAGCCCAGCGCCTATCGCCAGTAGTGCGCCGCGGGCATGACATCAGAAGCGGCTTACGTTCTTGAACCCTGAGCGTCCCTTAAACGTGACTGCCATGTGCCCAAGGAACCTGCTCGTGCTGCTGATCGTGCTCCTGGTCGCCGGAGCGCCGCAGGGCAGCGCGTGCGAGCTGGCATGTGGGTTACAGATTGGCTGTCATGCATCGCCTGCCGTTCACCCCGTCGCGAAGGACATGTCACACGCCCGCTGCCCGCATACCAGGCCAAGTTCACGCCTGCACGGCGCAACAGACGCGATCGGTACCTGTCATGATGCACGCTGCGATCACCCATCCCTCTGGGTGGCCCGAAGCAGTCGTTTGGCTGACGTCTCCCTCGGCGTCCTTCAACCGTCGTCCGTTACGGTGATACCTGCGACTGAAACACTCAGCCCGCGTGGCCTGATCGCTGGCAAGAGCCCTCCGCTCCCGCTTGTTCCGCTCGATTCTCTCCTCATCGCTCTGCGCGTCTAGTTAACCCCTGCACTCTCTCCTCCGCGCGGGCAGAGCCGCCTCGTCGTGTCTCCCGAGTTCGAACTCGCGGCAATGCAGGATCGAGCGAAGCTACTCGCGCGTTCTTCGGCGTAGAAGCTTGAATTGAGGAACGGATGAATATTCTCCATGCCGCAGCTCTGGCACTGGTCTTTGCGCCGCTTCTGGTGCGAGGCCAAAGTGAAGGGCGCGTCCAGGCGCCGCCACCGGCCACACCGTGCGTTGAAGATATGCGGGGGATGCAGATGTGTTCGATGACCGGCGGGACGATGGATCACGACACGATGGAGATGATGCAGGCAATGCATCCCAGGACCTTTCTCCAGCAAATACAAAGCCATGCGTCTGCCGGAACGAGCGCCGAACCAAATTCGACGCCCATTCCCATGTGGATGACGGCGAAGGGCAAGTGGGTGTTGATGTTCCACGCCACGGTGTTCGTCACCGACCTGCAACAGACCAGCCCGCGCGGTGGAGATAAGCTCTTCTCCACAGACTGGTTCATGCCCATGGCGCAGCGGAGGCTTGGACCGGGACAGCTCACGCTGCGTTGGATGTTCAGCCTGGAGCCTGCCACCGTGACGGATCGCCGCTATCCGCTGCTCTTTCAGCAAGGAGAGACAGCGTTCGGGAAGCCGATCGTGGATGGCCAGCATCCGCACGATTTCTTCATGGAACTGGCCGCGCTCTACGATCTGAAGCTCAGCGATACCACGCTGCTGTCGTTCTATTTCGCGCCCATGGGCGATCCATCCATCGGCCCGACGGCCTTTCCCCATCGGGCCTCGGCGGCAGAGAATCCAGTCGCTACGCTCGGCCACCATCAGCAGGACTCCACGCACATCGCCGACGACGTGGTGACCGTCGGGCTGGCGCATGGCATGGCACGGATCGAGGCCAGCGGCTTCCATGGCCGCGAGCCGGACGAGCAGCGATGGGACCTCGACTCCGGAGCCATCGACTCCTGGTCGACGCGGCTAACCGTTCAGCCGGGGCAGAACTGGAGCGGGCAGTATTCCTACGCGCGCATTGTGAGCCCCGAGGCGCTCTTTCCCGCCGAGAACCAGGAGCGCATGACCGGCTCCGCGATGTACAACCGGCCCTTTCCAAATGGCAACTGGGCGAGCACGGCCCTTTGGGGCCGCACCCGCTCCCTGAGCGATAACTCGAAGGAGAACAGCTATCTCTTCGAGTCGACGGTCCGCTTTCACACCACCAACTACGCCTGGACACGCATCGAAAACGCAGGCCGTTCCAATGAGCTGCTGAACGGCGAGAACCCCTTGCCGCCGGGCTTTCGTGAAGAGCCCATCGGCCACGTACAGGCCTACACCTTCGGCTACGACCATGACGTCGATCTGATTCCGCGCATTCGCTCCGCCATAGGCGGCCAGATCACTGCCTATGGTGTCGCAGACGCGGTGAAGCCAATCTATGGGTCGAATCCGGTAGGCTTTGCGGTATTCCTGCGCTTCCGTCCGTTTTCAGGCAAAGAGCGATGAGCTGCCCGCGGTCTTACCGTCTGTCCAGCGCCCGCGCCTGAGGTGTATCTTGGTGCGTTCGATTCAAGGAGCCTACCCGCATGGCCACAATCCCGGTCGACTCGCGCGCCAGCGCCCGCACCAGTGCATTTCTCCAACAGGAACACCGCATGCTCATCGACGGCCGCTTTGTCGCCGCCGCTTCGGGCAAGACCTTCCCCGTCTACAACCCTGCCACGGGCGAGATCATGGCGCATGTGCCGGAGGCCGAGGCGGTCGATTGCGACCGGGCGGTGAACGCCGCGCGGCTGGCCTTTGATGAAGGCCCGTGGCGCCGCATGTCTCCCTCCGAGCGCGGCCGCATGATCTGGAAGCTCGCCGACCTCATCGAGCAGAATCTGGAAGAGCTGGCGGAGTTGGAATCGCTCGACAATGGCAAGCCACTCTCGGTCGCGCGCGTAGCGGACCTCCCGCTCGCGGTGGATATGTTCCGCTACATGGCCGGCTGGGCCACCAAGATCACAGGCTCCACGCTGCCTCTCTCTGCCGGTAGCAACTTTCACTCCTACACCATCAAGGAGCCGATCGGGGTCGTTGCCCAGATCATCCCCTGGAACTTTCCCCTGCTGATGGCGGCGTGGAAGCTGGCGCCCGCGCTTGCCGCCGGCTGCACCGTCATTCTCAAGCTCGCCGAGCAGACGCCGATGAGCGGTCTGCGCCTGGCACAACTATTCGTCGACGCCGGCTTCCCCGAGGGCGTTGTAAACATCCTCACCGGCTATGGCGAAGGCGCCGGCGCGCCGCTTGCCGCGCATCCGCTGGTGGACAAGGTCGCCTTCACCGGGTCAACCGAGGTGGGCAAACTCATCGTCGGCGCAGCCACCGGCAACCTCAAGAAGGTGACGCTCGAGCTCGGCGGCAAGAGTCCGGCGGTCGTCTTCCCGGATGCCGACATCGACCGAGCTATCGCTGGAACGGCAAGCGCCATCTTCTTCAATCAGGGCCAATGCTGCTGCGCCGGCTCGCGCCTGTTCGTGCATGAGAAGGTCTATGATCGGGTGCTGCAGGGCGTGAGCGACATCGCTTCGAAAATCAAGGTGGGTCCCGGCCTCGATCCTGCAACCGAGATGGGTCCGCTGGTCAGCGATGAGCAGCACCGCCGGGTCACCGGCTACATCCAGTCCGGACAGGAGGAAGGCGCCGAGGTCCTGGTGGGCGGCAAGTCGCATGGCAGCCGCGGCTACTTCGTCGAACCCACTATCCTGGCCCGCACCAAGCCGGAAATGAAAGTGGTTCGCGAGGAGATCTTCGGTCCCGTGGTGTGCGCGCACCGCTTCTCTGACGACGATCTGGACCGCATCGCGCGCGAGGCCAACGATTCGGTCTACGGGCTCGCCGCCAGTGTATGGACGCGCGATCTGAGCACCGCGCACAAGATGGCCAGCCGCATCCGCGCAGGGACGGTCTGGGTCAACTGCCACAACGTCTTCGACGCCAGCCTACCCTTTGGCGGATATAAGCAATCCGGTTGGGGACGCGAGATGGGCGAGGAGGCTCTGCACAACTACACCGAGGTAAAGGCCGTCACGGTCGCGCTATAAGAAAACCGGGTGCCCATCCTGAGCGCAGCGCAGGGTGGGCTTTCGCTTCGCTGCCGCCCCTCAATGCTGATTCACGGAAAATTGACGGTAGGGCAACTTCTGTCTCGCTAACTCTCTGGTAACTAACCAGCTAGGAGTTAGCCCATGAATAGAAGCACCACGCTCTTAGTATTGACGGCCTTGTCGGTGTTCGCGGCCAAGGCGCAAGACGCAGATCCAGCCTGGAATCGTAGCCACATCCGTCACGTTCTGTTGATCAGCGTCGACGGCATGCATGCGGTCGATTATCTGAACTGCTCCCGCGGCATTGCCGGCGCCAACGACGGCACGCCCTACTGCCCCAACATGGCTGCTCTCGGCCGTACTGGCGTCAACTACGTGGCCGCATCCACCTCCAAACCATCCGATTCCTTTCCCGGCCTGATGGCCATCGTCACCGGTGGAACGCCGCGGACGGTGGGCGCCTACTACGACGTGGCGTATGACCGTTCGCTCGATGCTCCCGCAAAGACGACGGGCAACGGCGTCGCTGCTGGGCCATGCACGCCCAATGGACGGCCCACCGGTACCCGCACCGAGTATGAAGAGGGCATCGACCGCGACCAGAGCAAGCTGAACGGCGGCGCCCCGGGAGCCTCGCTGACCGATGGCACCGTCGCCTCGATCGATCCGGCGCGGCTGATCCGCGATCCGAAGAATGGATGCGCGCCAGTCTGGCCCTGGCAGTTCGTCCGCACCAACACGGTCTTCGGCGTCATCAAGTCCGCAGGCGGCTACACCGCGTGGGCGGACAAGCATCCGGCTTACACAGCAGTGGCCGGACCCCGCGGCGGTCCGCTCGACGACTTTTACGGCCCGGAGATCAACTCGTCGGTCGTCAACCTGCCAGGTGTGACCACGCCGACGGGCATCTCGTGCTCCACCATTCCCGACCCGGCCGGGACCGCGGACTGGACCAGCAGTTTCCAAAACATCCAGTGCTACGACACGCTGAAGGTGAACGCGATCCTGAGGCAGATCGACGGCAAAACACACGACGGCGCTCCCGGCCGTGTACCCACCATCTTTGGCATGAACTTCCAGGCGGTGAGCATCGGCCAGAAGCTGATCGAGAAGAACGTGGCCAGCGGTGGCTATCTTGATGCGACCGGCACACCGAGCCCCGAGCTGCTTAAGGAGATCCAGTTCGTCGATCTGTCCATCGGCGAGATGGTGGACGAGTTAAAAGAGACCGGCCGCTACGACTCGACGCTGATCATCCTCACCGCCAAACACGGCCAGTCGCCCATCGATCCGAAGCGCTTCTTTCCCATTCCGGGTGCGAGCGGAAACAACGGCACGTCCCCGGCGACCCTCATCGCGAACCTGCTGCCCTTCTCCGAGTCACCCAACAATCCCACTGGCATCGGAGCGACCGAGGACGATGTGTCGCTGCTGTGGCTGAAGGACTCCAGGGATACGGCTGACGCTGTCTCGATCCTGCAAGAGAACGCCGCGAAGGCGGGAATCGGCGAGATCTACTACGGGTCATCCCTGGCGCTGAACTACAACCGGCCAGGGCTGCCGCCCTATGGCGATCCGCGTACGCCGGACATCATCATCACTCCCAACAACGGGGTCGTTTACACCGGCAGCACCAAGAAACAGGAGGAGCACGGAGGCTTCAACCACGACGACACCAACGTGATGATGCTGCTCTCGAACCCCAGCTTCGAACGAAGGTCGGTGTACGCTCCAGTCGAAACCGTACAGGTGGCGCCCACCATCCTGAAGGCGCTCGGCCTCAGTCCCAGGAGCCTGGATGCGGTCCGGCTGGAAGGCACATCCGTGCTGCCGGCGCTGGATTTGGATCGGCGCGATCGGTGGTAGCTAACATGCACGGAGCGGGCGACCTAACAGGCGCCCGCTCACCCTATTCCGGTTGGAAGCTGACGCACGCAACAAACGATCGGACGCGTATGCTTGGAAGCACATGAGCAACCCCATACATCCGGATAGTGACATCCACAAGGGCGCGGTCGAGGAAGAGACACCGCAGACGAACCGCGACAACCCTTACCTGCACGGTCAGCTTGGTCATCGCAGCAGCGATGAAGAGGTGAAGGAGAACGATACCGACTTTCCCGGCCCCGACGCGACGGAGGAGCACTCCGGCGAAGAAGGCTCGTAATTCGCGGCATACAACGTTGGGAAAGATTCATTTTCCGACCCGCCTATGCCAGCCGGGTGCCCCATGCTGAGCGACCCGCGTTTGGCTGCGAAGGGTGGGACCACCGAAGCGAATGCGCGGCGCTGCTTATCGATACCGCTGCATCAACTGATCGAGCACTGCCTTTGACGGCCGCACCCGTTCCTGGGGCAGCGTTCCCAGCGGCTCCGGCACCAGGTTCAACATATCGGTAAAGCTCGGCCGCCCGGTATCCACGTAGAAGACGCCGGTCAGCACCTCGCCCCTGGCGTGCGCCTCCATGAGCGCGCGCACGGCGGAGATGCGGTCGGTCGGGTTGTAATCCTCATGCAGCTTGCGCAGCCGAAGATGCGATCCATCGTGCATCTTCACGTCGTAGGTGGTGCCGGGGTCGTACTCGACGGCGATATCTTCGAAGTGCGGTACGAAGCCGACCTCGGAGATGGCCTCTTCGTGTTCCTGCATGTACTTGTAACTCTTGGTCGAACCCTCGTGATCGTTGAACGTGACACAGGGCGAGATCACGTCCAGCATAGCGATGCCGTTGTGCGCGATGGCGGCCTTGATCATGGAGAGCAGTTGCTTCTTGTCGCCGGAGAATGACCGCCCGACGAAAGTAGCGCCGAGCTGGACGGCCAAAGTGCAGGTGTCGATGGCCGGTAGATCGTTGATGACACCGGTTTTCAGGGTCGAGCCCACGTCGGCCGTCGCCGAGAACTGGCCCTTCGTGAGCCCATACACGCCGTTGTCTTCGATGATGTAGATCATCGGCAGATTGCGCCGCAGCAGGTGCACGAACTGCCCCATGCCGATCGATGCCGTATCGCCGTCGCCGGAGACGCCGAGCGACTTCATGGTGTGGTTCGCGAGCAGTGCGCCCGTGGCGATGGCGGGCATGCGGCCATGCACGCTGTTGAAGCTATGCGCGCGGTTCATGAAGTAAGCGGGACTCTTGGATGAGCAGCCAATTCCGGAGACCTTCATCACCCGCTCCGGCTGCACACCCATCTCGTACATCGCGTCGATGATGCGTTCCGAGATCGCGTTGTGTCCGCAGCCCGCACACAGTGTGGTCTTGCCGCCACGGTAATCCAGCACCTGCAGACCCAGCCGGTTGGTCTTCGGGGCCTTCGGTGCCGCCGGTGTATTCGCCGCCGTCGCCATTTACAGTCCCTCCTGCATCACCAGCTCGTCGGTTACGCTGCGCGCATCGATGGGCAGGCCGTTGTAGTGCCGCACACTGCGCAGCTTGGTGGTCTCATTCGCCGGCAGGTCCAGCTTCAGCAGGCTGAGCATCTGCGCATCGCGGTTCTGCTCGATGATGTAGACGCGCTCATGCGAGGCCACAAAGTCATGCACCTCTTTGCTGAACGGGAAGGCGCGGATACGCAGATAGTCCGTGCCTAAGCTGTATTCTGCCTTGAGCTGATCGCGGCTCTCGCGTACCGCAAAGTCCGACGTGCCGTAGGCGATCAAGCCGATGGGCGAGGTCCCGTTCGCCACCGTCAAGGCCGGCGGCACCAGCGTGCGGGCGGTCTCAAACTTCCGCGCCAGCCGCTCGAGCTGGTCCTGGTAGTCGTCGGGACGTTCGGTATAGAGCCCCTTCTCGTTGTGCCCACTGCCGCGGGTAAAGTACGCCGCCAGCGGATGCTCGGTGCCCGGGAGGGTGCGATACGGGATCGCATCGCCGTCCACATCCTTATAACGTGCAAAGCCACCCAATCGATTGAGGTCATCGGCGTTCAGCACCTTGCCGCGATCGATCGGCTTGTCGGGATACGCGAACGGATCCGCCATCCAGTTGTTCATGCCAAGATCAAGGTCGGAGAGCACGAACACCGGTGTCTGCAGGCGCTCGGTCAGATCGAAGGCCGCCACCGCGAACTCGAAGCATTCCGTCACGGACGCGGGAAGCAGCATCACGTGCTTGGTGTCGCCGTGCGACAGAAACGCGACCGGGAGCACATCGCCCTGCGCGGTACGCGTTGGCATGCCGGTCGAAGGCCCGACACGCTGCACATCGAAGATCACGCCCGGCAACTCCGCGAAGTAACCCAGCCCGGCAAACTCCGCCATTAGCGAGATGCCCGGCCCGGAGGTCGCTGTCATCGCGCGCGCACCTGCCCATCCGGCGCCCAGCACCATGCCGACGGCGGCAAGTTCGTCCTCCGCCTGCACTACGGCAAAGGTGGCGCGCCCTTGCTCATCGAGCCGGTACTTCTTCAAGTAGTCGATGAGGTTTTCTACCACTGAAGACGAGGGAGTAATGGGATACCACGTAACCACCGTGACACCGGCAAACAATGCCCCCAGCGCCAGGGCAGCATTGCCCTCGATGATGATCTTGCCTTCCGTCGCGTGCATCGGTTCGAGCACGAACGGGTCGTGCTTGGGCAACGAGGCCGCAGCGTATTCGTAGCCCGCTTTCACGGCCGACCAGTTCAGTTCCGCCGCCTTCAGCTTCTTGGCGAACTGCCGCCGCACTGCGGCTTCCACCGCTTCGAGGTCCATCTCGATCAGCTTGGCGACGACACCCACGTACACCATGTTCCTGACCAGCTTGCGCAACTTCGCTTCCGGGCAGACCGTCGCCGTCAGCTTGTCGAAGGGCACGGCATAGGCATAGATGTCATCGCGGTACTGCTGGAGATTCACCAGCTCGTCATAGATGGCGACGGCGCCGGACGGCAGAGACAGCACATCGTCCTTGGCCGTCTCCGCGTTCATGGCGACCAGAATGTCGATCTCTTTCTTGCGGGCGACATAGCCGTCCTTGTTCGCACGAATGGTGTACCAGGTGGGCAGCCCGGCGATGTTCGATGGAAACAGGTTCTTGCCGCTTACCGGCACCCCCATCGCAAAGATGCTCTTGAGCAGAACGTTGTTCGCCGACTGCGAGCCGGAACCGTTGACGGTCGCTACCTGAATGCTGAAATCATTAACGATTCGCTTCCGCGCGCCCGTTTCAAGCGCCGCCGGCCCTTGCTGAACGTTCAGGGCAACATCTCCAGTCGGCATGTGGCGATTCCTTCCCGTACCAAGATGTGATGCGATCACGAATCCGTAACCGTCTCGCGGTCCCGCCGCACACGCTGTGTACACGAGCATGCACGCTCCCCGGCCCGGTGGAGCCCGGGAGGCGCTTCCATACGGATGAGATGGGCTGGAAGCGCAGGCTGCACCTTCATGGATTATAAGTCAGGCGTTTCCGTGGAGAGCAGGCGTGACCGCCCAATGGTCAGGGTGCCGCTGCGAGCAGGCCTCAACGGACCCTGAACGGTAAGCCGTGAACGTATGCCTACTGCCGCAAGTCGTGCAGCAACTCCTCGACTCGCGCTCTCTCCTGTCCGTTGAGCGGCAGCAGCGGCAACCGCGGTGGTCCGCCATAGTAGCCGTTCAGATCACATCCGTACTTCACCCCGGGAATACCCATCCGTCCGCACACTACCTCGCCTGCCTCGATCACGCGTGCCTGCTTCTCTTCCGCCAGCGGCGCGTCCTTGTCCTTCCACGCCATGTGGATCTCCGCGCACGCCTGGGGGGCAAAGGCTGCCATAGCCAGCACCCCGCCGCTGGCGCCCGCATCCAGCGCCGGCAGCAATGCCTGCGCAGATCCGCATAGCACCTGAAAGCCGACCTCCCGTGTGCGCGTCTTAAGCTTGAGCGCCGAAGACGCAAGCGGCATCAGCAGCTCTCCTGTACCCAGCATGTCCGCGGAAAGCAGCGCGCTCGCCAGTCCCGTCGACATGGTCGAAGCGGTCTGCATTCTTCCGGTCACGGCGGTAAATGTCGTCGTTACGGTTACGGATCGCCGAGGTACTGAAGTGGTCGTCTCGACCAGTTTGCGAATACGCTCTACCTTGCCGCTTGAGTCCTTCATGC
The DNA here is from genome assembly GCA_963830635.1 of uncultured Acidobacteriaceae bacterium. Taxonomy (GTDB): domain Bacteria; phylum Acidobacteriota; class Terriglobia; order Terriglobales; family Acidobacteriaceae; genus CAWHMN01. Next base: position 691,353 of record CAWHMN010000001.1, read on the forward strand.
CGATGATGTTCGGATGGTGCGCCAGCTCCGCGGCGACCTCCACCGGCAGGTCGTACTGCGTATACACCGGCACGCTATAGAGCAGCACCGGGAGGGGCGACTGGTCCGCCACCATGCGGTAGTAGTTCAGCATCTCCGCCGGGCGCATCTGCGGACGATAGAAGTGCGGCGTTCGCACCAGGGCGACATCACATTGCTGCTTTGCCGCTTCCTCGATCATGCGCAGCGTCTCGATCACGCTTTCGCGGCCGACGCCCGCAATCAGCACCTTGTCCTGGGCGGCTGCGCCCCTGGCTACATGCAGCAGGTGTCGCGATTCCTCATCGCTCAGCATCACCGCTTCGCCAGTCGATCCCATCAGCACCAGGCCCGCCGCCGGTGTGCGCGAGTACCGCTCCACATTGCGTTCCAGGTTGTGCCAGTGCGGCCGCCCATCTCCATGGAAGGGCGTGGTGATCGCGGGAAAGATGCCTTCGAGCAACATGGCATCATTCTACGTCGCGCAGGCGATCGCTACGCACTCTCGGCCGTGTATCGGTCGCGGCGATTCAGCTCGCTTTACGATCCCCAGGATTGATGCCCGCGCGCGCATCCGGCCGCTCGCTTACCACACGCCGCTGCGACTCGGCGTCCTCTGAGCTGGAGGCATTCGAGATACCCTGCTCCTCGCCCTGCGGAGCCCGCGTGCGCAGCGAGCCTTCATGCGCCTCCTGCTCCGGCTCCACGTTGCGATGACCCTCGCTGCCGGCATACGCATAGACGGCGCGTTCGGCGCGGCTGGCTCCGCTCTGCCGTCCATCGTAGAGTTCCTCCGGCGCGCCCGGCTCCGCTGTCTCCCGCGGAAGCTCTTCGCTCTGGTTCACCGGGCCCGTTCCTCCCTGCTCCTCGCCGGGGGCCCGGGCATCCCTGGGCGTGAAGAACGCATTCTGTTCCTTCTGCGTGTCCTGCTTCAGTTGGGGCTTCTGCCACTCCTCGCGCGACATAGCGTCACCTCAACTTCATGAGACGTGCCACGCCAGCGGCTCGTTGCTCCGAAAGACGGATTGTGAAGGCGCTCAGTGCGCTGCGACTTCGTGCGCCGCATGCAGATGCTGCAGCGCCTCCACACGCGTGCGCTTCCGCTGCAGGGCTGCGATCCCTTCCGCCGCAGCACGCGCCGCGGCCATGGTGGTGATGGTGGGCAGGCGCTGGCTCACAGCCGCCCGCCGGATCGCCTTTTCGTCAAAGAACGTATCCTGCCCCTGGGGCGTGTTGATGATCAACTGAATGCGATCGCCCTTGATCAAATCGACGACGTTCGGCCGTCCCTCTTTCACCTTGTACACGCGTTCCACCACCAGCCCCGCACGCTCCAGCAGGTCCGCGGTGCCGTGCGTGGCGACAAGTTGAAAGCCGAGCATCACATACTGACGCGCCAGCTCGATCAGCCCGGCCTTATCGCGATCGTTCACGCTGAAGAAGACAGTTCCGGTCAACGGCAGCATTTGCCCGGCCGCTAGCTGCGCCTTGGCAAAGGCCTCGCCGAAATTGTCAGCGACACCCATCACCTCGCCCGTCGAGCGCATCTCCGGCCCAAGCACGGTATCGACGCCCGGGAACTTGTTCCACGGGAATACCGGCGATTTCACGTAGTAGTGCGTTCCCGTCTCCAGATCCCGGCCACTGCTCACCTGCTCCGGCAGAAGATCACGCAGCTTGCGCCCGGTCATGATGCGCGCCGCCATCTTTGCCAGCGGAACCCCTGTCGCTTTCGAGACATAGGGCACGGTGCGTGAGGCGCGCGGATTCACCTCGATCACGAACACCCGGTCGTTCTCTCCGTGCGCTCCGCGTTGGATTGCGAACTGCAGGTTCACCAGGCCACGCACGTCGAGCGCCAGGGCCAGCTTGCGCGTGTATTCGCGGATGGTCTCGCAGGTCTTCGGCGGCAGGTCGACCGCAGGCAAAACACAGGACGAGTCGCCGGAGTGAATGCCCGCTTCCTCAATGTGCTGCATGATGCCGGCGATGACGACATCCTCGCCATCGCACAGCGCATCCACATCGACCTCGACCGCGGCCTCGAGAAAGTGGTCGATCAGCACGGGGCGGTCCTGCGAGTACTCGACGGCTTCCTTCATATACCGGCGCACCGCTTCGGCGTCGTAGGCGATTACCATGGCGCGTCCGCCCAGCACATACGATGGCCGCACCAGCACGGGATAGCCTACGCGCTCGGCGCCGGCCACGGCCTCATCGACGCTGGCCGCCATGGCCCCGGCGGGCTGTGGAATGTGTAACCGCTCCAGTAGCTTGCCAAACTGCTTGCGATCTTCGGCCAGGTCAATGGACTCCGGTGACGTGCCGATGATGTTCACGCCGGCCTGCTTCAGGGGCAACGCGAGATTGAGCGGCGTCTGTCCGCCAAACTGCACGATCATGCCCACCTCGGCGCCGCCGGCCTTCTCATGCTCGTGGACGGCCAGCACATCTTCAAGCGTGAGGGGCTCGAAGTAGAGGCGGTCGCTGGTGTCGTAGTCGGTGGACACCGTCTCCGGGTTGCAGTTCACCATCACTGTCTCGAACTCATCTTCCTTCAGCGCGAAGGCCGCGTGGCAACAGCAGTAGTCGAACTCGATGCCCTGCCCGATGCGATTGGGACCGGAGCCCAGGATGATCACCTTGCGTCTGGCCGTCGCTGGAGCCTCGTCTTCTTCGTCGTACGTGGAATAGAGATACGGCGTCTCGCTCTCGAACTCGGCCGCGCAGGTATCCACCAGCTTGAAGACCGGTTTCACCCCGTGGGACTGACGCAGTGCGCGCACCTGTTGCACGCCCGCGCCTGCGCCTTCCAGCTTCCACACTTCGGCCATGCGTGCATCGGAGATGCCCAGGCGCTTCGCGCGCCGCAGCAGCTCGGGCGAGATTGTGTCGGCGCCCTGTTCCCCCACCAGCGCAAGTGTGTCGGTGATCTCCTTCATCTGATAGAGGAACCAGGGATCCATGGTCGTGGTGCGCGCCACCTCACGTACGGACTGGCCCTTGCGGAAGGCATAGCGTATGTAGTCCAGCCGCTCCGGTTGCGGGGTCACTAGCCGCTGCGTCAGCCGGCGCGGCTCAATGACCTCTGCGCCTACGCGCTTGCCCGTCTCGAGCGAACGCAACGCCTTCATCATCGCTTCCTTGAAGGTGCGGCCGATGGCCATCACCTCGCCGACCGACTTCATCTGCGGCCCGAGCGTCTCGTCCGCGCCCGGGAACTTCTCAAACTGCCATTTCGGCACCTTCACGACCACGTAGTCGATGGTGGGCTCAAAGCACGCCGGCGTCTTGCGCGTGATGTCGTTGGGAATCTCGTCCAGCGTGTAGCCGACGGCCAGCTTGGCCGCGATCTTTGCGATAGGAAAACCGGTGGCCTTCGACGCCAGCGCGGACGACCGCGAGACACGCGGGTTCATCTCGATAACGGTCATGCGGCCGGTCTGTGGTTGTACAGCGAATTGCACGTTCGAGCCGCCCGTCTCCACACCGATCTCGCGCATCACCCGGATGGCTGCGTCCCGCATCGCCTGGTACTCGCGATCGGTGAGCGTCTGCGCGGGCGCCACCGTAATCGAATCGCCGGTATGCACGCCCATGGGGTCCATGTTCTCGATCGAGCAGATGATGATCACGTTGTCCGCAAGGTCGCGCATCACCTCCAGCTCGAACTCCTTCCACCCGAGCACCGACTCTTCGATCAGGCACTCGTGAACAGGCGATAGATCGAGACCGCGGGAGAGTATCTCCATCAGCTCTTCGCGGTTGTACGCAATGCCGCCGCCGGAACCGCCCAGCGTGAACGACGGCCGGATGACCACCGGGAAGCCTATCTTGGTGGCAAAATCCAGACCATCGCGCAGATTGTTCACTAGCGACGACCGCGGCATGTCGAGCCCGATCCGGGTCATGGCGTCTTTGAAGAGCAGCCGGTCCTCGGCCTTCTTGATGGCCTCAAGCTTGGCGCCGATGAGTTCGACGCCGTACTTTTCCAGCACGCCCGCATCCGCCAGATCGACCGCGAGGTTCAGTGCTGTCTGGCCGCCGACCGTGGGCAGAAGCGCGAACTTGCCCTTGCGCTGGCTGCTCCCGTTGGCCATCATCGCGGCCTCTACGCGGATGATCTCCTCGACGTACTCGCGCGTCAGCGGCTCGATATACGTGCGGTCCGCGAGATCGGGATCGGTCATGATGGTGGCCGGGTTGGAGTTCACCAGCACGACCTCATAGCCATCGGCCCGCAGCGCCTTCACCGCCTGCGTGCCGGAGTAATCGAACTCCGCCGATTGTCCAATCACGATCGGCCCCGACCCGATCACCAGAATCTTTGTTATGTCGTTTCTACGTGGCATGTCTTCCTTCGCTACCGGTACACCTCGCGGCGATGGCCGATTCCCACGACCAGAACAACGAGAATGTCATCCTGCAGTTCGCAAATGATGCGGTAGTCACCCACTCGATACCGCCAGCGCCCCATCTGATTACCCAAAAGCGGATGACCGAACTTACGGGCATCTTCTGCTCCACCAATCTTGTCTCGCAGGAAACGAGTGATGAGATCGGCGGTCGGCTTATCGAGCTTGGCTAGCTGCTTCTTGGCTGAAGCTGTAAAGCTAATCGTCCAGCCCAAGCTCACGCCTCACCTGTTCCAATGTGAACGTCGGCTCGTTTCGCCGCAGCACTTCTTCCGCCAGCAGGTAGTCCTCCCGATCTTCAACATACTGCCGAATCGCCTCTTGGGCATAGAAGCTCTTGGTCCGTCCTGTCTTCTTCGCAAGCCGCTCCAGCCGCTGCTCCAGCTCTGGCTCTAACCTTACTCCGAGCATGAAACTCACCTCTAAGATTTGTTCTGTTAAACAAGTTTAACAGGCGGGGAACGATCATTGATCCGCGAGGCGGGCAAAATCAAAGTCGCTCCATTTGTGGATCACGCGCTCGCCGGCGATGAAGTCCTGATCTTCGCTGCTCATGTGCGGCTTGCCCCGGGGTCTTCCCTGCCAATCGGTAAAGCGGGCGTGCGCCGTGTATTGGCGCGTCCTTGGATTCAACTCCAGCGTGTGGACGAGTATCCAGCGCTGGTCCGGCTCCGAAGCTCCCGGCATGTAGCGGCTGACAGAATGCGTGACCTTGCCGGAGGCGTCCATGCACGCCAGCAGTTCGCGGTCGAACTCACCATCGTGCGTCCATTGGTAAACGGCGCGCGGTTTGTTTCCCACATTCCAGACGTAGGCCGTCGCATCGTCGTTCGCGCCGTCGTCGCGCATCTGGGAGGGAAGATTGTCCGTGGCAAACCAGCCGCCCTGCGAATAAAATCCCCGTGGCCGTGCCGTCGTGCCGCCAATGCACTTAGCGACAAAGGCATGCACATGCGACTCGAGCACGCCCCGCTGCATGGCTGTCATGTAGGCGTCGTAGGGGCGTTGCGCGGACAGCGGAAGCGCACAGGCGAAGATGCTCGCAAGCAGGACAACTAACTGCAAGCGCCGCCGCTTCACCGCTTCCACTCTTCCATCATCTTGCGGAAATCGCGGAACAGGTAATGCGAGTCGTGCGGACCGGGGCTCGCCTCGGGATGGTACTGGACACTGAAGAGCGGCATGGAGCGGTGCCGCAGCCCTTCCAGCGTGTTGTCGTTCAGGTCAACGTGCGTCAGATCCACGTCACTCTCCCTGAGCGTGTCCGGATCGATGGCGAAGTTGTGATTGTGCGCCGTGATCTCGATCTTGCCGGTGCCGGTCTGCTGCACCGGGTGGTTGCCGCCGTGATGACCGAACTTCAGCTTGTAGCTCTTGCCGCCCAACGCCAGCCCGATCAGTTGATGGCCGAGACAAATCCCAAAGATCGGCGTCTTGCCGGCCAGGCGGCGGATGTTGTCCTGTGCATACTTGAGCGGCTCCGGATCGCCGGGTCCATTTGAGAGGAAGATGCCGTCCGGCTTCAGCGCCAGCACGTCTTCGGCGGAGGTCTGCGCCGGCACCACCGTCACCCGGCAACTCTCCCGCGTCAGCATGCGCAGGATGTTGTGCTTGATGCCGTAGTCGTAAGCCACCACGTGCAGGTCCGGCGGCGGCGCGTCCGGCATCAGTCCGGCGATGGCATTGTCCGGATGATGGCAGTCCCACTCGTACATGCCTTTGGTCGAGACCACGCTCGCCAGGTCCGTGCCGTCCATTTTGCGGATAGCCCGCGCCCGCCCGACCAGGGTGTCGGGGTTCGTTTCTGTCGAGGAGATAACCCCGCGCATCACGCCATGGTTGCGCAGATGCCGCACCACCGCCCGGGTGTCGATCTCCGAGATCACCGGCACGCCGGAACGCTCCAGATACTCGTCCGCTACCTCTTCAGAGCGCCAGTTGGAGCTGACGGGAGAGAATTCGCGCGTTACCAGCCCTTCGATGTAGGGCTTTTGCGCCTCCGCATCGGCAGCGTTGGTGCCGTAGTTGCCAATCTGGGGATTGGTGAGCACCACGATCTGTCCTGCGTAGGAAGGATCGGTGAAGATTTCCTGATATCCGGTGAGCGAAGTATTGAAAACGACCTCGCCGGCGCACTCGCCCTTTGCGCCGTGGCTCTCACCGCGGAAGATGCGCCCGTCTTCGAGCGCAAGGATCGCCTGCATCGCTTCTCCCAAGCGTGGATTTTATAGAGTTTAACAGGGATTGCCGGCGGAAGGCTTGGCCGGGTCTGCGAGCACCGGCATGAAAGCCGCGTGTTCGCATGAATGTCATCCCGAGCGAGGCCGAGAGACCTGCTTCCCAGAAGCACGGCCATCGCCGGGAAGGCCCTAGTGCACCACGCCCATCTGGTCCGCCGGCCAATAGACAAACGCGGCTTTGCCGTAGATGAGATTGCGGTCCACGGGCCCGAAGTCGCGGCTGTCGCTGGAGATCGATCGATGGTCGCCCATCACGAAATACTCGTGCTTTGGGATCACGGTCTCGGGCACGGACCGGGCATCCTCGAAGCGCAGTGGCACATACGGCTCCGGAATGCGCTCGCCGTTCACGTACACCCTTCCATCATCCACCCGCAGATCATCGCCGGGTAGCGCGATGACCCGCTTGATGTAACTCTTCTGGGGATCGCGCGGGTAGTAGAACACCACCACGTCCCCGCGGCTGATCTTTTCAAAGTGGTAAACGAACTTGTTGATGAAGATGCGGTCCTTGTCTTCCAGGCGGGGCAGCATGCTCGTGCCCTCGACCTTCACTGGCTGGTAGAGAAAGGTGATGATAAAAAATGAAGCGGCAATGGACACCACCATGTCGCGTGCCCAGAGGCGGAGCGCCCGCCCCTTGGACTTCCTACGGACTGCCGCAATCTGTGTCTCCGTCCGCGTGGCGGACTGGTCTGCCGCATCATCCCGCTGTTCTTCACCCATCCTGCTTCAACCGTCCCGCTTTGACCTGATTGGACCGGCTTGCCTGATGCTGAAGGCGCGCCGAGCGGTCCCGGGGCGGTCGCCCTGTGACAACGGCTGGTGCGAGCTTCTACGAACGATCGGAGCTGCAGGAAAACTGGTCTACCCACATCCTAAACTGCCGGCCGGGCAGAGCATATGTCCCGGCTTCGGCAGCGGCGCCGGCTGACCGGCCATGGGCAGGAATTGTGGATTGCCGTTGACGTCATTGATGCCGGCGAGTTGCGCTGCTTCGAGCTTAAGCGGACGCTGCATCACCATCTCCAGACTGGTACCTTCCGGGATGACCACCTCGTCGCCGCGCGTCAGCAGCGTGTAGATGACGCCTCCCGCTACCCCGGCCAAGCTGCCCGTAGCCAGGCCCGCCAGCGGGTTGCCCGCCGCCGCTCCCCCGATCACGCCGCCCTCTGCGCCAATCCCCGCGGCCTTGGCGATATTGCCCGCATCCCGTCCCTTGTTCCCGGCCTGCTCGATCTCGCCCTCACCGTTCTTTACCGTCGGGCCATTCGAGCCCGGTAGCTGGTTCACCGTTCCCGGAATCGGCACCACCTGCCCGTTGGGGAAGATCATGGTGGTGAAGTGCATCAGCAGCTTGGCCCGCCCCTTCACCCGCCCCGGCCGCTGCACTTGGTCCACCACGCCCTGCACGTACACCCCCACTGGGATCAGCACATGCGAGCCGACGATTACGGGAAAGGTGGAGACCAGGTACACGCCATCCCCCGGTTTTGCCGACTTGGTATTCACCGCGCTCTTGAGGGACAGCAAAACCTTGGTGCCCGTAGGCACGGTATAGTTCTGCCCATTGACGGCCGCGGCCCCGGCCGGCAGGTCCGCGGCCGTCGCGGGAAAGCTCGCCGCAGCGTTCGCCTGCTGGGCCAGACCTGCAGCCGGCATCGTCAACAGCACACCCACCGCCCACGCCTGCCACGGTCTACGCCACTCCATCCCACGAAACATGCGCTGCCTCTTTCGAAAGAGCCCTGGAAACCTGCCCAGACATAATCGGGCGCGGCCATCCGCGCCTACGTTCCTGCCTACGTTATAGACGGGCGGCAAAACCCTCTGGAAGCCCAAAGTGCAATCCAGAGGTAACCGAAGTCTCCGCCATACGTTCCGGAGGCGCCTGGCATCATCAAAGCATGTATGGACGCGCCTAGAGATGTACCCAATGAAGCAGTGCCATCTGCCGCCACCCGCCAACATGAGGAGTTTGCCGCTACCCGCCAGATCCTGGAGGACGCCATCGCTGCTCGCGTCTTTCCCGGCTGCGCCTGGGGAGTGCTCTTCGGCGGCAAGGTGCGCGCGCTCGAAGGCCTCGGCCGCCTTACCTACGAGCATTCCTCGCCCCCGGTCACCGTCAGCACGGTCTACGATCTGGCCAGCCTGACCAAGGTCCTCGCCACGACCGCCATCGCCATGCTCCTCTACGATCGCAAATTGCTCGATCTCGACCGGCCTATCGTCGCCTGGCTGCCGGCGTTCGCGGCCGCGCATCCGGAGGACAAGCGGCGCCGCGAGGTCACCCCCTACATGCTGCTCAGCCACTGCTCCGGACTGCCCGCGTATGCCCCTCTCTTTGAACACAACCACACCGCCGATGAACTCTTCGATGCGTGTCTCCGCATGCCGCTCGAGGCAGCGCAGGGTACGCGCGCGGAGTATTCCGACCTCGGTTTCATCCTGCTGGGGCGGATCCTGGAAGACATCGCCGGCGCGCCGCTCGACCAGACCTTTCATCGCGAGATCGCTCTGCCGCTGGGCATGCAGTCCATGCATTACTGCCCGCCGAAGACATGGAAGAACGCCATCCCGCCCACGCAGGACGAGACCTCTTTCCGACGCCGTGTAGTGCAGGGAGAGGTGCACGACGACAATGCCTTCGTGCTTGGTGGCATCAGCGGCCACGCTGGTCTTTTCTCGAACGCACTCGACCCGCTCCGCTTCGCGCGCTGTCTGCTGGACCGAGGTCTCACACCGGACAACACGCGGCTCTTCCGGGAAGAGACCGTGCGGCTGTTCACTACCCGTGTGCGTGAGCCTGAAGGCACGTCCCGTGCGCTTGGCTGGGATACACCGTCGGCGCCATCGTCTTCAGGCAAGTTCTTTAGCGAACGCTCCATCGGCCATCTCGGTTTTACCGGAACGTCCCTCTGGATCGACCCGGACGCGGAACTCGCAGTGGTGCTGCTGAGCAATCGCACGTGGCCCGACGGGCAGAACCAGGCCATCAAGGAAGTGCGTCCCCGCTTTCATGATTCCATCGTCAGCACCTTACTTCCGGAAGTGCCTCTTCTCGCAAGAGTTCGCGCGGCGGTAACTTCGTGATTCGCTTTTGAGACGCGTTCGGCCATGGGCGCGATAAAATAGGGTGAAGTACACCATCAACCCATGGCCACGATCACACCTTCCCATACCGAATCTCTCCCCGTAGAGGACGCGCCCGCAAACGCGCAATCCCATCTGCACGAGTTGACCACAGAAGGCGCGAACGATGCCTCGCGCGGCTTTGACACCAAGTCGGCGCTGGACATCGCGCGCATCATCAATCACGAGGACGGCAAGGTCGCAGTTGCCGTCAAGAAGGCTCTGCCGGAGATTGCTCTGGTTATCGACGCGGTCGCGCGCAGCCTGCGCGACGGCGGCCGGCTGATCTATGTCGGCGCCGGCTCCTCGGGCCGCATCGCCGCGCTCGACGCCTCCGAATGCCCGCAGGCATATTCCACCTCGGCGCAGTCGGTGCAATACATTGTGGCCGGCGGCCCCAAGGCCGTTGCTTCGGCAGTTGAGGTCAACGAAGACTCGCCCGAACTTGGCCAGCGCGACATCGCCCGCCGCCGTCCGACCCGCAAGGACATCGTCATCGGTCTCTCCGCCTCCGGACGCACGCCGTACGTGGTTGGCGCGGTAGAGTACGCCCGCAGCCGCGGAGCCAGCACCGCAGCCGTGGTCTGCAACCGCGACTCCGCCCTCGCGGCCGCGGCCGAGATCGCCATCGTGGCCGAAGTCGGTCCCGAGGTTGTGACCGGCTCGACGCGCATGAAAGCCGCCAGCGCGCAGAAGATGATCCTGAACATGATCACGACCGGCGCCATGACCCGGCTGGGCTATGTGTACGAGAACATGATGGTGAACGTGCACATGCACAACGCCAAGCTGGTCGAGCGCGGCATCAGCGTGCTGATGCGTGCCTGCGAGGTGGATCGTGACGTCGCCGTGCAGACCATCAAGTCCGCGGGAAAGAGCGTGCCGGTCGCCCTGGTCATGCTCAAGGCCGGTGTGGACAAGCCGGAGGCGGTCCGGCGTCTGGCCCGCTCCAGCGGCAATGTGCGGCTGGCCATCGAAGACACCACGCTCGAACTCTAAACGCTGCCAGGCCAGTAAGGAGCAGGCAGAGGGATGACTCCGTGACCGAGCCGCGCGTGCGCATGGAAACGCCGGCAGTCGTGCTCCTCGGGGCCATTCTCGCCCTCGGTCTCATCGGCGCGGGCTGGGTGCTCGGCGCGCAGATCAAGCAGACCCGGCTGGCCGATCGCTATGTAACGGTGAAGGGTCTGGTTGAGCGCAACGTCAAGAGCGATCTGGCGGTCTGGAACATCGGCTTCCAATCCAGCGGCAACGACTTCAAGACAGTATTGGGACAGGGAGACGCGCAGAAGCAGACGGTGCTCAAGTTTCTGGCGCAGCAAGGGATTGACCAGCAGCAGATCGAGATTGGCGCTCCCCGCGTCATCGATAAGCAGGCGCAGGAGTACGGCGGCCCCAGCACCGAAAACCAGAACCGCTACATTCTCAGCCAATCCATCATCGTCACCTCACCGGACGTGGATCGTGTCGCGAAAGCCGGCCAGTCGGTGGCGCAGCTACTGCAGCAAGGCGTCATCCTGACGTCGAATTCCGGCACCGGCGGCAGTTCCGTCGCTTTCCGATTCAATGGGCTAAACGCCATCAAGCCGGACATGATTACGGAAGCGACACGCAACGCCCGCACCGCGGCGCAGCGCTTCGCCGCGGACTCCGGCGCGCACGTCGGAGCCATTCGTCAGGCAAACCAGGGCACCTTTTCCATCTCCGCCGCGGATGCCGGCTCATCTACGAATGAGGCCGGCGATGCCGGATCGCCGGCCGACTCCAGCATCATGAAGAAGGTCCGCGCCGTCACCACTGTCGAGTACTATCTGGAGCAGTAGGCCACGCCGGTACAGAACTGTATTCCTCATCCGATACCCGCTTGAACTGAGCCGCTGGCCAAGTACACTGTGGGTCTCTACTCCCTCGTCATTCGGAGCCCTCCCAATGGAAAAATTCGTCATCCGCGGCGGCAATCCCCTGATCGGGTCCATCCGCGTCTCCGGCGCCAAGAACTCAGCCCTTCCTTGCATGGCAGCAGCCATCCTCACCGAGGACGAAGTTATTCTGGAGAACATCCCGCAGGTGCGTGACATTGAGACCGAGCGAAGACTGCTCGTCTCCATGGGCGCCGAGGTCGAACTCGGCTATGGCCGGGCGCAGCACCGCACCTCCATCTGCTGCCGCGTGCTCTCCGACCCTATCGCCAAGTACGAAATCGTGAAGACCATGCGCGCCTCCTCGCTGGTGCTGGGCCCGCTCATCGCGCGCACCGGCCTGGCCCGGGTTGCTATGCCTGGCGGCTGCGCCATCGGCGGCCGCCCCATCGATCTCCACATCAAGGGCCTGGAAGCGATGGGCGCGGTCATCACCCAGGAACATGGCTATCTGGAGGCTCGCACGGAGCGTCTGAAGGGGGCTCATATTGTCTTTGACAAGATCACCGTCACGGGCACGGAAGATCTGCTGATGGCGGCAGTGCTGGCGGAGGGCGAAACCGTGATGGAGAACTGCGCGCGCGAGCCGGAGGTGACCGACCTGGCCGCGATGCTGGTCTCCATGGGCGCCAGGATTGAAGGTGCGGGCACCGGCATCCTGCGCGTGCAGGGTGTCACCAGGCTGCGCGGCACACGCCACCGCATCAATCCCGACCGGATTGAAGCCGGCACCTTCCTGGTCGCCGGCGCCATCACCGGCGGCGACCTGCGCGTCACCCACTGCAATCCCGCGCACCTCGGTTCGCTCATCGCCAAGCTGCAGGACTGCGGGGTTCGTCTGGACATCGATGCCGATTCCATCCGTGTCCGTTCGGAAGGCGAATTGCGCGCCAACGACGTCACAACCGAGGAGTATCCCGGCTTTCCTACGGACATGCAGGCGCAGTACATGGCGCTGGCCACGCAGGCGGAGGGCACTTCGACCGTCATTGAGAATATCTTCGAGAACCGCTTTATGCATGTGCAGGAACTGGTACGCATGGGCGCCAACATCAAGGTGGATGGCCGCACCGCTACAGTTCGCGGGAAGACCCCGCTCTCCTCGGCCGCTGTCATGTGCTCGGACCTGCGCGCCTCGGCCTCGCTGGTGCTGGCCGCCATGGTCGCGCAGGGCGAGACCATTCTGGACCGTGTCTACCATATCGACCGCGGCTACGAGCGCATCGAAGAAAAGCTGCGCGGCGTTGGCGCCGAGATCCGCCGCCTCGGCAACATCTTTGCCAGCAGGAAAGAGACGATAGAGACGGCAGTGGCGCAGGCCTAAACCCGCAGACCCGCCCACCGGAGCATTCCCGGATGCGCGTCGATTCGGTATGGTAGGAAGAACCCGTTCTTTCCTATGTCCCTGAACAGCTCAGGCGTCCCGGCCGCCACCCTCCATCGTCCCCCTCCGTTGCTGTCCCTGTTCTGCCCCAAGCCGGTGGGAAGTTGGGTTGCCATCGGCACTCTGCTGTTCTATCTGCTGCTCTGCTGGAGCGCTTTCTTCGTGTTCGTACAGCCGGGCTTTGAAGGACAACCATCCCCACGCATCGAGGCTGACTCGACGACCTACTTCATCATCGCCGGCATTCTGCCTGCGAACGAAGCGTTCAGCAGCGACGCGCAACTCATCACCTTCAATGGCAATCTGTTCGGGCCGGTCCTCATTGCCAAAGCACTACGGAACCCGTTTTTCGTCGTGATCTTCAACTGCCTGCTATTCTTCGTGATGTTCAAGGTGGCGGGCTTGATCCCGGGAGTACGACGACGTTACTTCTGCCTGCTCATGGCTCTCAACGCGCAGACACTCGTCTCCATCGCCACGCTGAATAAGGAGATTCTCGCCTGCTTCGGGCTCGTCGCCTTCATGGCCAGCCGCCTCGGGAACCGGCATCGTAAGCTGCTGCTGTTCCTTGCCCTCGCATTCTCGTTGATGGCCCGTTGGGAGCAACTCGCCATCCTGGTGCTCTTCATGCTTCTGGAGAGCCGGCTCTCCCCGTTCCGTGCCAGACACAGGATGTCGCTGCTGTTGATCGTTATCGGATTGGGCATTGCGTATTCCGTTGCCGTCCGATTCATCGGACTCGATCTGGTGTCGTTTCTAGCGCAGGCAGAAGGTGCCGGCATTTTGACCACCCTCAACAATATCCAGGCATCCTTCGGATTTCCGCTTGTCGTAATCCCGAAGGCGATGTTGAATCTATTCAACCGTGTGGTGACGCCGACGTACTTCTTCAGCGAGGCCTATCGATCCAGCAATTTCATGGATCTGAACAATCAGGTGGTGATTCACCTCCAGTGTCTCGCCAACGCGGCTCTTTTTGTTGTGGCGGTGTGGAAACGGCGGCTGCTTCTCTCTCGTCCCATCCCGTACTTCATGGCGCTTTATGTCATCGTGACCTCGGTCAGCCCCTTCATCCAGCCGCGCTACGACTACCCCGTCTACGCTCTCCTCTGCATTGAGCTGGCACGAACAAAGGCGTCCTTCGACATCGGTCCCGAGAGGCGGCGCTTCTCTTTCCTGCCCGCATCGTTTTCGCCGTCGACGTCGCAGCACGCTGCGCGCCCTCTCGCCGATTGGTTCCTTCCCTCCTAAGCACCCTGCTGGTCCCTGCGTTGGCAAAGTCCCCCACTCGTCATCATCCTGCCCGAATCCGCCACCGACCGCGTCGTCACGTTCCAAACGGGCCACAGACGACTCGGCTTGGGAAATTGGCATCCGACACCTCACAGGAGCCGCCACAGTGACCTCTCTCGCCGATCAATGCGGAACCCTGCTGCTACTGGCGATTCCCATCGCCAGCATCGCCTGGACGGTCACCCACGAAGAGGTTTTCCGGGAACCGCGTGAGTGGTGCGCGCAGCGCAGCCAGGACTGCAATCGTCTGCTCCAGCGCAAGTTCTTCTATCTCTTCACCTGCGAATACTGCTTCAGTCACTACGTCACCATCTTTTTCCTCATCGTCACCCGCTTCAAGCTGCTCTACCCGGACTGGCGCGGCTACCTGGTGAGCGGCTTCGCCCTGGTGTTCGTAGCCAATGCCTACATGAGCGCCTTCGGCCGGCTGCGGCTCGACATCAAGCATGAGCGGGTGCAGATCGAGCAGAAAGAAAAGCAGGTCGAAGCGATGCGGTGAATCGAGCGCGGCGGCAACCGCATCTCTCTTCTGCATCCCATCTGGCAGGAGCAAACGATGGCATCTGATGACGGCATACTTCGCAAACAACTCGTGAGTCTGCTTAAGGGCAAACAGGCGCACGCGGACATCGGTACGGCTGTGGCAGACTTTCCCGTGGAGAAGGCTGGCGATCGTCCGAACGGGCTGCCCTACTCGGCCTGGCAACTGTTGGAGCACATGCGGATCACACTTGCCGACCTGCTCGATTTTTCCACCAGCTCGGAGTACAAGGAGCGTCCCTGGCCGGCTTCGTACTGGCCGAAAGAGGTAAGGCCGCCGTCGCCGGACGCCTGGTCCACCTCTGTGACGGCGCTGCACGCCGACCTTGCGGCCTTCGAAAAGCTCATCCAGGATCCGGCAAGCAATCTCTACTCCACCATCCCCTGGGGCGCGGAAGACCAGACGCTGTTGCGCGAGGTGCTCCTCGCCGCGGACCACACCAGCTACCACACCGGGGAGTTCATCGTGCTGCGCCGCCTGCTCGGCGAGTGGAACAAGTAGCTGCCCGGCTCACCGACAAAAAAAACAGACGCGCTACCGGCCGAGCACATCCAGTCGCAGTTGGTCCGCGACGGTTTCGCGCCGCCTCACCAATCGCGCACGCTTGCCCTCCACCAGCACCTCGGCCGGGCGCCCGCGCGTGTTGTAGTTGGACGCGAGTGACATACCATACGCGCCCGCGTCCAGAATCGCCATCAGATCTCCCGCCTCGAAGCGCGGCAGCACGCGATCACGCGCGAAGAAGTCACCGGTCTCGCACACCGGGCCCACCACGTCCACCATCTCCATCGCTTCCGTCGCCGCGCGGCTTGCTCGCTGCACCGGCGCCATCTCATGGTGCGCGCCGTAGAGCGACGGCCGCAGCAGATCGTTCATGCCCGCGTCGGTGATCAGGAAGCGCTTCGCGCCATTCCGTTTGGCGTGCAGCACCCGCGTGATCAGAGCGCCCGCCTGCGCCACCATGAAGCGGCCCGGCTCTAGCAATAGTCGCACCTGCAGCCCGGCCAGCCCCGCCTTGAGCGCTGCCGCGTAGGCCGCGACCTCCCGTTCCGCGTCGAAGCTGTCCTCGCCGGAATGCGCCTGGCTCTCGTTGTCGAGCGGCGTATGGTAGTCGATGCCCAGGCCGCCGCCCGCGTCCACACAGCGAATCTCGATGCCATCCGCCGCCAGCTCACGCACCAGCGCGCCCACCCTGACCAGTGCGGCTTGAAACGGCTCCGCGCTGCGGATTTGCGAGCCGATGTGCACGCTGATGCCGGCGGCCTCCAGCCATTTGCTCCGCGCCATCCGGCGATACACCGCCCGCGCCCCGTCGATGTCGATGCCGAACTTGTGTTCGCGCAGACCGGTGGAAATGTAGGGGTGCGTCTCAGCGAAGACATCGGGATTGACCCGCAGTGCGACACGCGCCCTGCGCCTGCTGCGGGCCGCCTGCTGCTCCAGCAGATCCAGCTCCGCCTCGCTCTCCACATTGAACAGCAGAATGCGGGCATCGAGGGCCATGCGCATCTCGTCCGCGGTCTTGCCTACACCGGAGAAGACGGTGTGCCGCGCCGCGCCCTTGACGGCGCGCATGACACGTTCGAGCTCGCCGCCGGAGACGATATCGAATCCCGCGCCCTCCTCGGCCACGAGCTTCAGCACGCTCAGATTGGAGTTGGCCTTGACGGCATAACAGACCAGGTGGTCGCGCTCGCGAAAATGCCTACGGAAGAGCTGCAGCCGCGCGCGGATCTGGCCGCCGCTGTAGGCATAGAGCGGCGTGCCGAAGCGCTTCGCCAGCGCGGCGATATTGACATATTCGCAAAGCAGCGCGCCCGCTTCGTCATAGTGGAACGGCCGCGCCCGGCGGGAGAGTTCACTCAGCTTGGCCAATCCAGTCCGTTTCCGCTCCGCAAAATGGTCCGCAAGGTGTCTTATCTTTTCACACTCTCGCGGCACAGACTAACGCAGCACGCGGTCGCAGAAGCGTCGCAGCAATGGTCCTACGGTCTCCGGCTGTTCGTATGGAGCGTAGTGTCCCAACTCCGGCAGTAGATGGAACTCCGCATCGGGGAGAACCTCGGCCAACTGCGTCATCTCCGCCGGGGTGGACGCCGGGTCGAGCGCGCCCGCCAGCACTATCGCCGGCACACGGATGGTGGCCGCTGTGCGCATCGAATCCGGCCGCTCGCCAAGCGCCCGCTGCGTCGCCATCACCGCATCCGGGCGCATCCGCTCCATCATTGCCCGCAGTTCGTTCAGAATCGCCGGACGACGCCGCGTGGCGGGTTCGCCCACCAGCGTTTGCAGCATCCGCTCGAAAAACGCGCCGGTGCCCTGGCGCTCTATGTCTTCGATGTTTCTGACGCGCTGCGCGCGTGCCTCCGGTGAGTCCGCCTGCGGCTTGCCGCAGCAGAACGCCAGGCCCGCAATACGCTCCGGGATTTGCCGCCAGAGCTCATAGAGCAGATAGCTGCCAATGGAACACCCGATGAAGAGCGCCCTCTCCATGCGCGCCTCGCGCATCATCGCGACGACATCGCGCGCCATGAGCTCGATCGTAAGTCGCTCGGTGCTGTCCCGCAGCGGCCCTGGTGCCGCCGTGGGTGTGGTCAGCTCAGATAGGCCATGCCCGCGCAGGTCCGGCATCCACACGCGATAGGCCGGCTCGAGCATGCGCGCAACCGGTATCCAGAAGGTATGGTCCACCGGCGTCGGATGCAGCAGCACGATATCCGGCCCGGAACCGGCCTGGTCCGCGAAGAGCGTCGCCCCTTCTGAGATGAACTGCATGGCGCCACCTGTCCATGGGCGGCGCACCGCTCCACAGCGCTCTGGCCCGGTCCGTAGCGTTAGCCCGGAGGAGCAGAGGGAGGGTAGCCCGCGGTCTGCGGCAGGGCATACGCCTCTTCTGGCGCGATCACCCAGAAGATCACATACACCAGCAGCCCCAGCAGGCTGAAGAACGCGCCCACCACGAAGAGCACGCGGACCAGCATCACGTCCCATCCGTACATGTTGGCGATGCCCTGGCACACGCCCGCTATCTTTCTGCCGGCGCGCGGCCGCACCAGCCGCCGCTGCGCATACGAGGGCGGCACCGGAATGGAGCCCGCGTATGCGCCCCCGACGCTGTGTCCGCAGTTAGGGCATCCCTGCGAACCCACCGCGATCGGCTTGCCGCAACTGCTGCAGTAATTTGCCATCGTCCTCTCCTCGGCACATATCCGGCGAAGCCGCCGCTTTCTCGCTTGGCGTCATTCTCGCACGGCCGCCTGCGGGCCATCCAGCGGTATCGCGGCCCTCAGGCCTTGCCGTCATACGGACTCTTCAGGTACCGCTTGGCTTCGTTTGCCTGCGACGACTCCCCTTCTTCCATCACTGCCTTGTACTCTGCGATCGCGCGGTCACGCTGGTGCAGCAGATCGTACTCCATGCCCAGGCCCAACTCGGTCCGCCTCCGCAGGTCCGGGCCGATGGTCGGTTGCATCAGCGCCTGCTGAAAGGCCGCTGCCGCCTCACTCTCCCGCTTCTGGCCGCGCAGCGTCTCCGCCAGCCCGAACCACGCCAGTTCCAGATGCGCATTGGTAAAGTAGCCCGGCTTCTTGGCCTCGGCCAGCAGCAACCGGTAAGCGTCGATCGCGTCCTCCGCCTGACCGGCATCCTTATGCAGATTCGCTTCTTCCAGCCAGAAGAGGAAGTTGTGCGGGTATTGGTCCTTGAGTGAATCTGCGATCACCGACGCCTGGTCATACTTCCCCTCCCGCCGCAGAAACAGCATCAGCGCCGTCCTCGCCTGGACGGAGGTGATCACCCCCCGCTCGCCATCGTCGCGCAGCATCGCGATGCCCTTGAGCTTGTCTCCATGAATACCGGCGACTCCGGCCATCAGCTTGAAAGCGGCCGGGAGCGAGCCGACGACGTACTGATGCACGCCCACCACCAGTTCGGCGTCCACATAGCGCGGATCCAGCTCCAGCACCCGGTCATCGTCGGAGCGCGCCTGCAATGCCTGGCGCAGCCCGGCTACGTAGCTATGCTCGACCAGCGCGATGTAGGTTGCGTGTACGCTTCTGGCCCACGCTCGCGCGAACAGCGCATTCACATCCTTCGGGTTCTGCTTCAACTGCGCGTCCGCCAACCCGATCGCCTTATCCGCCAGATCGTTGACCTCGGCCGAGGTCTCTTTGTTCTCGCTCACCGGATGCCGCCCGGTAAGGAAGCCGTCGTGCGCATAGAGCGTGGTGTCCAGCAGGTCGAGGTTGTAGAGCGCCTGGAACACGGTCGCGTCCAGCACGTAGTCCACGGCGATGGGATCGTCCGGATGTGCGGCCTCCACGGCACGAAAGCGGCTCAGGGCTCCGTCGTAGTCCAGCGTGTAGTAGTGATTGAAGGCCTCGCGCACCGCCGGCGTCCGGTTCAGCGGAGCGGTCTCTACCTCTTCCGCGCCGCTGGCCGTCTGTCCCACGCTCATGCAGCAGAGCACGAAGGAGAGCAGGGAGCAAAGAACGGGAACGCCTGCGCGGATGATATGTCTCGGCACTACCGTTTTCATGGTTGCAATCCCGCTGCTGTGGTGTGGACTCGCTGCCGCATGCCTTCTCCGCCGTTGTTGGTTGGACGTCCGGCCCCGGTCTTCAGCCTCACCCGGTCTTCAGCTTCAGGCAGCCTGCATTAGCCTAGCCCATTGCCGCGCCCACCGGTGCGCTCGAGGTCTCCGGGCGAACCGTAGGGGCCAATGCTCTCCGCGCGACAGATTCGCTCGGTTCGTGGCGCTTCCCTGTTGACGCGACGCACTCCCTGGTGACACCGTTCCAGTGTCAGGGGAAGCGAGCATGACCAGACGTGAGATCCTCCAGCACGTTATCCTTCAAGCCCGCGCGAATGGTTTCCCGTTCCGTTCCTGGTTCAAGGCATACATAGAGCCGGAGTGGCCGGGATTTGTGGAAGCCATCGATGTGCTTGCCGAGCGCCGCCGCTACTACACACTCCTCTTCTCGCACGAGTTTGCCGTCAACTTCTGGAAGGCGGGTGTCCAGACCAATCTCCTGGTGCCGGCGGTCAGCTACTCCCGGCGCGACAGCAACGGCAACATCGTCACCGTGCATCGCCGGGCCTTTTCGCGGCGTACCCTCCGCGCCGATTCGTGGCGCTATCATCTGCGCGAGATGGCCGCAGCTCCGGAGCCTCTCAAATACATCCGCCGCTACGTTGTGCTCAAAGAAGATCTGGCTCCGCCGCCGCCCCGGCTCGCTCCACCGCGGAACCTGCACGTCTGACGAGCAGGGTGCTTCGCTGTGCTGCGTCAGCGAAAGTTTGGATCGGGGTTCCCGCAGTTCGGGCAGGGCTCGCCGGGCAGCACAGGCTCCGCGCCCTTGCGCTCCTTGCCACAGACATCGCAAACCAGGCGGCGATATTGGTAATAGAGCCACGCTTTGTCCCACGCCTTCAATTCTCCCGGACGGATCTTCGTCATGGGCCAGACTCTTCCGCGGTAAAGATCGAAGATCGCCCTGAAGATCTCTCCGTTCTGAAGATGGAATGGTAGTGACAGCCGGTAGAGAAAATAGGAAAGGACAAAGAGCCCAAATCCGGCAGCGATCGACTTGCCCGGATCACTCAACGGTATGTGCCACCAGAACAGATCGAATGCGCCAAGTACACCGGCCAGTATCCACAGAATGCCGCCGCCCGCTGCCGTTGCAGACAACGCAAGAAACCCGTCCGCGATCGCCCACGTGCCGTCGATCTCCTCTTTCTTCTCCTTCTCCATCCGCATCCAGATACGAGGAAAGTAGAAGATGCTGCTCATGCCGTAGACGAGATCGGGATATTGTTCGTAGCCCACCAGAATGTTCCCCAGGCGAGTCGGCTTGTCAGCGTAATACTCGCCGCTGGCATCCTTGGGGTAGATCACCAACTGGTTCCAGCTCTCCAGGCGGCGGTTTTCCAGGCGCGGATCGGAAAAACTCTCATATCGCGCATAGGACCGCAGACGGGCCACGCGTCGCTGCTGACGCCGAACCCCCCAAAGCCGCAAACGGCCAGGCCAGAAGGTCCGCCCCTCGTAGATCTTGTAGATCTCTCCGTTGAGGGTGGCGATCAGCGCGCCACACACAAAGATGAGTAGACAAAGCAGGACCAGCGGCATGGCGTGCTTCTCCAGCTCGTCCAGAGTATCGACCTGGAACATCGCAACGCTGAATGCGGTAAGGGGAAAGATGACGGTTGTCGCTAAAACACCCGGAAGAATCACTCGCATCAACACAGGAAAGCGGACGAGCGGAAGCACTTTCTCTGCCATCTCGCCCGTTGATTCGATTCCCGGCATCTACCCGTCCTCTCCTCCGGTCGTCATCGTTCGCCCTGCAAGAGCCCGAGAGAATTCCTCAGCTCAGAAAACGTCGTCGTACAGAGGCGGTGGAGGGGGCTTCACCGGGCCGTGAGTCGCCGCCCCGGCGTTTGCGAGCACTCTCCACCGCCCTCCGGTGCGAGAGGGCCTTCGAGCGAACCGAACGTACTGCTCACGCCTCGCCGCCCAGGCCAACACGCATACAGCCGCCACCGCCGCCAATCCGATGCCGAGGAGAATCGGCGCCATGCGCGAGCGTTTCTCCGGCCTGCCTCGGGAGTTGCGGTCTGATGGCGACTGCGCGCTCATGACGCTCTCCTCACCATTGGCCCCGCCTCACCATTGATCCTGATCGATCTCGAGCGTCTCCTCGGAAGACTCGCTGCTCAGAAAATCATCCGGCGGCGGAGGCGGGGGCTTGCCTGGCCCATGTGTCTGCACACCGGTGGGAAGCTGTCGATCCGACCCACCCTGCTGCGGTTCCCCTTCTGGCGCCCAGCAGGGTTCCGGTTCTGCCTCCGGCTCGGGTGTATCCCGGAAGCGAATCTGCGGATCCTCCCGCGGACCCGATGTGAGGTGTCCCACCCTATCCCACCGTGCCGTTGTCTCTGTTCCATCTTCGTTGGCTGCCATGATGATGGGCGCTCCTTCCGCCCTCCGGGCCCGGTTCTTCGTAAACGAACCATGTAGCGAAGCTGCTCAAGCGACGGTGAAGGTAAACGGCTGCGATGCATTCGTTCCGTTGCTGATGGTCATACTCCACTGGCCGGCCGCGTTTACCGTCGCATTCACGCTGACGCGAGTGCTGGTCCTGCCCCGGAACGTGACCGGAACCTCCGCTCCCGCAGGGTTGGTCAACCGCACCGTGCAGTTGCTCATGAATCCCGAACCGACGAAGGCGAAGTCCTGAGCCGCGGGGTCATGCGTGATCGCCGCCGGATCGATGCGCGCAATGACCGGCGGACCGGCCACCGCAAAGCCGTAGGCCGGTCCCGCATTCTCGTTCTGATTGGCCATCGCGATCTTCCAGACGCCGGGCGTAGCCAGCGTCACGGTAACGGTGAGCAAGGTCGGGGCGATCGAATCCACGTGCGCCGGGGCAATGTTTCCGGCCACCCCCGACGGATCGGTAAGCGTCAGGGTGGCAGCGGGCCGGAAGCCGCTACCGGTGAAGCGCACCGTCTGGACCGCCGCACTGGCGACGAGTTGTGCCGGCGCCACACCCGTGATGGTCGGCCCCTGCGGAGCCGGGCCGGCGCCCTTTTCCGGCTCTCCGGCAGTGCCGGGCGACCGGAAGGCCAACTTCGCCTGATTTGCCAGGTATGGCGCAAACAAGCACGCCGCCCCGAACAGGAACGACCGCACCGATTTCAGCTCCGGCACCACACCACGTACAAAGAGGCTCCAGATGATGGAGTAGCCGATGCCCAACACCGTGGTCAGGATTCCCAGCAGGCCCAGTAAGGCGATCAACCGGCTGGTGCTGGCGATCATGATGATGTCCTTCTTTACCAGGATCTCGTGCGGCTGATAGCTCGCCTCTTCCGAGAGAGCATCGCCGATGGACCAGTGTCCCCTCCACATCGCGATCCCTAAGCTGCTCGTCAGCAGCAGGAAGAGCAGTGCCAGCGCGGCAGTGATCGCCCAGAAGGCGTACCAGTAGGCCCTGATCGGGGCGCGCGAGCCGGACACGCCGAATTCGGCGGTTGCCGGCGCGGAGCCATTCGCCTGGGCCATGGAGAGCTCCCAGGTGCCCGGCAGACCCAGCGGCCCGGCAAGGACGACCCGCGAAGCGGAGACGAAATTGATCTTCTCTTGCGGAAGCTCCACGCGGGAACCGTCTGGCGCCTTTAGCCAGACCTTCGCGTCGGAAGGGAAATTCTCGCCGTCCACGATGAGGACCTGACTGCCCGTATCTGCCGTCCCCGGCGAGTGGACAGTCGTGATCTTGATCTGCTTGGGTGGTGCCGGGACGACCGTCGGCGCCCCCTTCTGCGAACCCGGAGGGGCGGCATCGGGTCCCGAGGCGGTCTGTTGCTTTCCGACCGGCTTGCTGCCCTGCGGGTCTCCGCTCTCCTCCTGGAGGCGCGGGGAGGCTGAAGCTCCCATGGGAGTTACTGGATGAGGAAGGAAAACAGCGAGTGCCTCGACCATCCCTGCGGGCTGCCGGGACTGCACAGTCAGACGTCGCAGCCAGGGAGCTTGCCGGTGAGAGGTCGTTAAGGCTGCCGCGTTGAGCGAACCAGCGGCGCAGATCAGACAGATCAGGCAGATCAGGGAAACGCTGCAACCACAGCGGCGGCTCGCCATACGTCTCACCCGGCAAACTGGAGTGGGCCCGTAATGAGAGGAGTAGCATCACTCCGCATCGAGCGCAAAGTCAAGGTCATTGCGACTGGCGCACGCGTAGCTCCGCCGCAACAGCCCTTGATCAGGATCGGAAAGGCGCTGCGGCCGGCGGTGCGCTACTGTAGTGGTCACCATCGCAACGCGGAGAAGACATGAAAACAGTTAACAAGGCAACGCTGCTACTGTCGCTGATCGCCATTGCGCTGTGGGTGATCGCCCTTCGGCCCTTCCTGGCGCCCGCTCACGCAAGCGCGGCAACCGGCGAGGCCTACCCCTTCTACATTGAACCCGGTACCACCATGCTGCGCGCCCCGGACGGCAGCCGTCAGGTCTACGGCAAGGTCATGGTGGATCTGCGCAACGGGAACGTCTGGGGATTCCCTACTCTGACGCCCGATCCCTATCCGTCGAACCCCACCGACACCAAGCCGACCACCTCGCGGCCGTTCCTGCTGGGCCGCTTCGCGCTGGAGGACACCAATAAGTGACGCGACGCAGAGCCTTCGCTCCGCTCGCGGCGATCTCCGGCTCCTGACGCTCAGCCCAGCTTGAACAGGTGATGCATGGGTCCATGTCCCCGCCCCACCGGATAGGCAGACCGCAGCGCCACCGTCACGTAGGCCTTGGCATTGGTCACCGCGTCCGCGGGTGGAAAGCCGGCGATGAGCTGACACAGCAGCGCGCTTGAGAATGCGCAACCGGTGCCGTGTGTTGACTGGGTAACGACTCGTTCGCCGCGCAGCCATGTCTCCCGAGACGATTCATCTTCACCTTCCAGCAGGAAGTCATCCGGACGGGTCAAATCTCCGCCCGTCACCACCACCCGCAGCGCCGGATTGCCCAGCGCTGCCGCCATGGAACGCAGGCTCCGGGCCGCCTCGGGAACGTCAGCGTGTCCGGTCACGGTGCGGCCGGTCAGCAAAGCCAGCTCCCCCAGATTGGGCGTGATCCACCCCACCGCGCCCAGCAACTCGTTCCGTACTTCCGTCACTCCCGCCGCATCCAGCAGCACTCGGCCAGAGGTAGACCGCGTCACCGGATCGAGCACTACACGCTCCCGGGAAATGCGCCCTTGCCGCAGAAAACGCACCACCTCGCGCACATTGGCTGCCCGCGCCAGCATGCCCAGCTTCACTCCAGCCAATTCCACATCGCCGGCCAGAGCGCCCAGCGTGGCCCGGACGGTGCGAGCCGAGACAGCCTCGACCGCCTGTACCCCCACCGTAGACTGGACGGTAAGCGCTGTGATGCAGGCCACGCCGTACACCCCGTGCGCCGCAAAGGTCTTCAAGTCCGCCGTGACGCCCGCGCCCGAAGATGGATCGAAGCCGGCAATCGAGAGCGCCACCGGCACCCGCCGTTCGCGCTCCGGCTGCGACGGCGCGTCGCTGCTCCACGTATCTCCGCCGCCAGCCGCTCGCCGCTTGCCCACTCGATCTCGTCCCTTTGCGCTTGCTGCCATCCTGTCACGCTCCGGCGCCACGGCCGCATCCGGCTTCCTCATCGCGGCACTCCATGCATGATGACGCAATGCCCCGCGCCTGTCCTCTTCCTGGAATCATCTATGTGAGCTGATTATTAGACGATTTTTCGCATCGCTAGCACAAGTTTGGCTAAAATAGCAAGGGTAAAATCAGCAAATATCTACACATTTTGTTTGACTTCATCCGGGCCGAACCATAAACTCAACCGAGTTGCCTATGAGAGCGATTCCGATACATACGAATTTGGCCCTACGATTTTCTGTCGTCGCCGGTGTCCTGTTCGCCGGCGTTCTCTGCCTCAGCGGCAGACGGGTTGCGCCCGCCATCGCCGCTCCCACACCCCATGGCGCCGCCGTGCAGGCAAACAGCCGCAAGACCGCCGCACCCGCTACCCTGGAGTCTCGCCGCCATTGGTTTCAGTTCGGCCGCGCCTCCTGGTATGGCCGCGACTTCCAGGGCCAGCCGACTGCCAATGGCGAAGCCTATGACATGAACGCGATGACCTGCGCCCACCGCAGCCTGCCTCTGGGCTCGCTGATACGGGTCACCAACCTCCGCAACCATCGCAGCATCTTCGTTCGCGTGAATGACCGCGGCCCGGTTCCCGTTACCCGCGTGGTCGATCTCTCCTATGCCGCCGCACGCATCCTGGGCTTCAGCACCCGCGGCACGGAGAAGGTACGCATCGATCTCGTCGCCACGCGGCCGACGCACTCCGAGATCGCGCATCTGACCTACCCGGAACTCTCCTCCCGCTAAATCGTCCCAGGCGCCTGCCCTTACAATCGATGGCAGAGGAACGTCATGCATTCCCCGCCTCCACCTGCCCTCGACGGCCGGAACGAACATCCCAGCGATCGTCTCATTGTCGCGCTGGATTTCCCGTCGGCCGAGCAGGCCTTCGCGCTGGTTAGCCGTCTGGAAGGCTCGGTCCGCTGGTTCAAGGTGGGGCTGGAACTCTACCTCGCCGCCGGCGCGCGAGTCGTCACCGAACTCAAGCGCCTGGGCTACTCCGTCTTTCTCGACCTCAAGCTGCATGACATTCCCAACACCGTCGCGGGCGCGGTTCGGTCCGTAGCGGCGCTAGGCGCGGACCTGCTGACCGTTCATGCGGCGGGAGGACCCGCCATGCTCCGCGCCGCAGCAGTAGCCGCTGCTTCTATCGAAAACGCTCCTCGTTTGCTGGCTGTCACCGTGCTCACCAGCATGGACGCCGGCGAACTCGCGGCCATCGGGGTCACGGGATCACCGGCTGAGCAGGTCGACCGGCTGGCTTCGCTTGCGGTGGCCAGCGGCTGCGCCGGCGTGGTCTGTTCACCCCAGGAGGCGCGCAGCCTGCGCCATACTCTGCCGGCAGAGACCCTGCTGGTCACGCCCGGTATCCGCCCCACCGGAGCGGGCAGCGGCGACCAAAAGCGTATCGCCACGCCCTCGGCCGCGCTTCACGCCGGGGCCAGCTTTCTGGTCGTCGGGCGACCCATCCATGCCGCTGCCGATCCGCGAATGGCCGCGGAGGCCATCCTGCTGGAGATGCAGGACGCGATGCGGCAGGCCGCCGACCCCGGGCAGCGGGCATAGAAAAGCCCGGCAACCTGCCGGGCTTTTCGTCGCACACGCGTGGGGCTTAGTTCACGTAGTACTTACAGTTTTTCGTTGAAATCACACGCAGAGCAGGAGATGTAGACTCCTCCCGGCGCGCCGCGCTCGCGGTCCTTGACGCGCTTCACGATACGGGTCGGCTTACTGCACTTGGGGCAGTCCGTGCTCTTGGACGTGTCCATCATCTTCTTGCGATCTGCTGTCTTGGCAACCTTGGCCATGAGTGATTCTCTCCTGAACGGTTTACGCGGGCATCCGGCCGGCGCGTGACAAGGCCACAGCACACAGGCGCCAGCGGCATACACACGGTTCTGTATCCATGCTCCTTTGCTTCACGTAGCTTGATCCATGCAGGAGAAGGCAGAAAGGGGTGTGGGAATCCGCTCAGACGATTTTACATGAACTCTGGACGGCCTACTCGGCAGGGCCGGACAAGCCTGCAATGCTGGCGAAATCATAATGCGACCCAGACTGCGGCGAGGTTGAGTCCGGAGGCGGCTGGCCCTGCCCCGGCGGAGGCGGCAGCGGCTGCGGCTTGTTGCTGTCGGCGGGCATGTTCACTGGCTGCATAGGACTCTGCGGCAGCTCTTCGCCGGGTAGCCGCAGGGATGGCGCCTGCTTCCGCGCCATGTCGCCGGAGGCGCCTACCTGCCGGTCACCCATCTGCACGTCGCGCGTGTTGGGATTGCCCAGATAGCCATCCGTCTCATCCTTGTCCCGCACCACCAGCGCCTCGCCGAACTTGGCGGTCTCCACGCGGACCACGCGATTGTTCACGAAGCGCACGAACTGGATCGGTTTGGGCGTCTCGCCGTAGATCCACTCCTCAAAGGGCGCGCCGCCCTCCTGTTCCCGTACCTTGCGCTCCGGCTGACCCAGGGCGTAGGTCACCATCTTGCGGTCCATTCCCACCAGCACCTGGTGCTGCAGGATAGCGTTCTTGATCTTGGGAGGCAGTGTCTCTGTGTAGGCTTCGACCGGGGTCTTCACGTCGAAGTCCAGCACCGGGCGGATCAGCGCCTTCAGTTGGTCCGGCGTCATCTCGGGCACCTTATTCGGGAAGACCAGCGTCAATCGCGAACCTACGGGCGTGGATCCATTGTCCGCCGCCAGAGGCATCTCCGCGCCGCCGACTCCGACCGAAACGTGACGCAGAAGCTTGTGCTTCTTCTCCGGACCACCATTGAATTCAAAGATGATGCGCTTGGGCTCGATCCGGACGTCGGTGATCACCACCCGATCCCCCGCCTTGGCCGATATGCCGTTGTGCTGCAGAGACTGCACATAGTCGGAGCCGTCCGGCGACAGCGGACCGTTCGCGTGCAGCACCAGGCCGTGCGATCCCAGGGGCAGCGGCCGGCGCGCAAAGCCCTGCTCAGAGGCAAGGGCGGTAATGAGTTCCTGGTGGCCGCGCGCAGTCAGCGGCTGCTGCTTCAACTCCACGTTGGTGGGCTGAAACACGGGCACGCCCGGAACGTGCTCCTGCTGTACCACGAAGATTTGCGCTGAGGCCAGCGTTCCGCACGCCAGCCAACCTGCAGCCGCCATCGCGGCGATACCCAAGTGCTTCCGGCCCAGACCCATGAAAGAGCGCATACCGCAACCCCATCGTTGCCCTCATGATCTGCCCAGCCGCATAGAAAAGGCAAGCGAAACGGCATTTTTCGTTTCGAGCGCACGGAGAAGCGTGACCATTGCGGTCAGAGGTTCGCTTCGGCCTGCTCGACGGTGGGGAAGATCCTGAGGAGTGTGTTCACCCGGGTCATCTCGAACAGCGCCAGGATGCGCTCGCTTACTCCTGCGAGGGCAAACTTGCGTCCATGCCTCTCCGCCGAGACATAGCAGTTCATCAGCACTCCGAGACCGGCCGAATCCATGTAGGGAACGCCGCTGAGGTCCAGAATCAGCATCTGGGGATGGGTGTCCGCCAGGTCCTGCTGAAAGGCGAAGAGATTCGTCAAGGTAAGCGGTCCGGCCAGCTTCATGATGGTCGTGCTTGCCAGAGTTCCTTCAACACTGGTGTAAGAGAACGGCTCATCGCGCATAGCGGCCAGTGTAGTGATGACAGGGCGGAACATTGGTTACAAAAGCGTGAATCCCGGCGGCATCTTGCAACCTGAGGACGGAGGCGACGGACTGGGCCCGCATGACTCGGCACGCCACAGTGCGCTATCTCCAGATCCGCAAGGTTCAGTCGTTGCTGCCGGAGATTGATCCATCCGGGTCCCGGAGAGGAATGGGTGGCGCGCTCGCAGGTGGCACGCTGCCGATCTGCACCAGCGGCTTCTCAGCGGGCGCCGCCGCCGGCCCCATCGCCATCTCATGTTGGCGGCGAGAGATCGCATCGATATCGACCGGAATTCCGCCGGGCACGATGACAGGGTGCGCATACCTGTGTGCATACTCCCCCGTCACGCGCTGGACGAGCCACAGCCCGAACAACAGCACGAAGAACGCAACGGCGCTTCCCTCGGGTCCGTAATAGCCGCCGGTCACCGCGTCCGGGCCATTGGCGTAGCTCTGAATCACCGGCGAAAACCGCGTATAGCCGCTGATGGGCAGGCCAAATACGAGCCCCATCGCGGCGTTCCAGGCGAAGTGCAGACCCCAGGGCAGCCAGAGGGCCCGCGTTCGCAGGTAGCCCAGACACAGGATCCAACTCAACAGGAAGGAGACGAGGACACCCACCCGGGGCGTGTCGGGCGTGTAATAGACGATGGCAAAGATAATGGAGATGAAGAGCGTGGCCAGGCTCGGTCCAACCGCATCCATCAGCCGCTGAAACGGGTAACCGCGGAAGACGACCTCTACCGCGAGCGTGTCCAGCAGCAACACCACTGCGCCCAGCAGCAGCAGCTTCCACTGATGCGGAGCGGTGAAGATGGTCACCACAAGCCCGCCGATGAACACTGAGGGCAATACGGTGAGCAGCAGTAGTCCCCACCCGGTCGCCGCGCCCACACCGAACTCCCGCCCGATCCCCGGCCGCCGCACCAACCCGTCTACGTTAACCCGCGCGGTCCCGAGCGGAGTCTGCCGATACACCCGGCTCAAGGCGCGAAAGCCCACCAGCAGCAGGAACAGCAGCAGCAGGCGATCGACGACCAGATACCAATCGCCTCCGCTCAATCCGCGAGCGGCGTGCGCAGCCACTAACCGTGCAAGAAACGCGTAGATGAGCGCGACCACGAAGAGCAGCAACGAGCGCAGGCGCGAGATGCGGTATTCCGGGTTCATGAATATGCCTGGTTGCTCTCCTTGTCGCTTCTTCACGGATGGCCGCGTCCAGCAAGCTCTCCCTGTCAGATGGTCGAGAGTGTCAGCCCGCCCCCACTATCCCGGAGACATTTATGCGGTGTAGCACCTATGTGGTGTAGAACTGGGCGATCCTGCGGAACTTCGCCCGACGCTGCGCCAGCCGCTCTTCCGGCGACAGAGCCGCAAGTTCGCGCAGATGCCATTGCAGCTTTTCATCCAGCATCGCTGCCGCCGCCGTCTCGTCGGTGTGCGCGCCCGCTCCCGGCTCCGGCACTACATCATCGACGCATCCCAGGGCCAGCACATCCTCTGAAGTGGTCTTCAATGCCTCCGCCGCGCGCGCGCGCTTGTTGGCGTCCCGCCACATGATGGACGCGCAGCCCTCCGGCGAAATGACCGAATACACGGCGTTCTCCAGCATCAGCACCCGATCGGAGACCGCCAGCGCCAGCGCGCCGCCCGAGCCGCCCTCACCGGTGATGGTGGCGATGGTCGGCACCCGCAGCCGCGACATCTCGCGCAGGTTGCGAGCGATGGCCTCGGCCTGTCCCCGCTCCTCCGCGCCCAGCCCGGGGTTGGCGCCCAGCAGGTCGATGAAGGTGAAGATCGGCCGCCCGAACTTCTCCGCGATCTTCATCACTCGCAGCGCCTTACGGTAGCCCTCGGGGTTCGGCAGACCGAAGTTGGTCTTCACGTTTTCTTTGGTGGTGCGTCCCTTCACGTTGGAGATGACCAGCACCTCCTCGCCGTGAAAGCGCGCCATGCTGCACTGCATCGCCGGGTCGTCGGCGAAGGCGCGATCGCCGTGGATCTCGCTCAGGTCGGTGAAGATTTGCCGGATGAAATCCATGGGGTACGGCCGCTGAGGATGCCGTGCGATCTCCGTCTTGATCCATGCCCGGGGCTTGGGCTCCTGCCTGGCTTCCTGCTTAGAGTCCTGGGCTGCTGCATGCAAATGCTCGACTGTGCCTGCTCCGTGTTCCGTCATGGTCTCCGTGGCCGTGAAAAGGGGAAGATGCAACACGCTTCGCCGGCGCTCGCCTGATTGTAGTGGAAGCGCGGCAGCACCATGAAACCAAGAGCCGGGTGCCCCATCCTGGCGCAGCCAGGGTGGGCTCTTTCGCTCCGTTCTGAGCGGACGGCGGCTGCGCTACACCGCCTCCATGCGCCGGGGCGCCGGCATCGGCTTGTCGCGCAGGAACCCTCGCCGTAGCAGATTCCGGAGCGCCGTCTTCCAGTGGTTCGTCGGTACGGCCAGCGCCACGCCGGCTGCCACCGTCACCAGCAGTATTCCGCTCTTGAACAGCGCACTCCCGTGGTTATACGGAATCAGCGCCGCGATCAGCACGTAAATGGGAAAGTGAAACAGGTACAGCGGGAACGTCCCTTCCGAGAGCAGCCGTACCAGGCGTGCCCCGCGCGACCGTTCGTTCAACTGCATGGATTGGGCGGCCAGCAGCCCCCACAGCAGCAGGAACGCCGCCGGCAGCCCGGCACGGTAGTAGTCCAGCGTCCAGTGCAGGTTGATCGGCGCGTGATGATGCGCCCAGAACAGACGCGTGAGCCCGCCCTTCAGCCTGAAGATGGCCGCGACAACCGGGCCCCATGCCGCGATGCCCACGACCGCCACCACCGCAAAGGCGGTATGCAGGCGCCATCCATTCCGCTCACTCAGCCGCGTGTACACCTCATACAGCACGCATCCCAGCAGCCACAACGGCAGCAGCAGAAAGATATGGATGCCGCCCAGCAGAATGATGGCCGCCGCCCACAGGCCGCGCTTCGTGCCCGCCAGGTAGAAGGCGCAGCCGTAGATGACGTAGTAGAAGCACTCATAGGAGAGCGACCAGAAGGGGCCATTTGAAAACAGCGCGATGCTCCACGACCACAGTTGCGAGGTGAAGGTGAGGTTGGTGGCGATCCTCAGCAGCGGATGACTGATGCTGTCTCCCCAGTTCGTCAGGTAATAGCGCGGATTGGCGAAGTACGCGATCAGATCCACCATGATGGTGAAGACGACCGCCGGCAGCACCACGGAGTAGATGCGGGACGCGCGATCGACCCAGTACTCCCCCACCGTGGCGTACTTGAGCCGCGTGACATAGCGGATCACGAACCCCGAAAGCACAAAGAAGACCGCCACCGACTCCACTGCGCGCGTGGTCAGGTCCGGCCATCCGGTCGAGAAGTGGCTCTGCGTCAGGTGGCCGATGGCCACCAGCACCGACGCGCCGAAGCGCACTACATCGAGCAGCAACGAACTCGCCGGAGGCAGCTTCTTGACAACGGTCACGAGCTAAAGTCTAACCCGCACCCGCGGCCGCTCGACATCGTTTCTCGTCAGCGCCATGTCCCGGGTGCCTCAGCATGCATGGTGACGGAGCCGAAGGAGAAGCGTCACGATGGCTCCCCGCCGGGGATGGGTTGCTGTTCCTGATGCCTCATCGTTCTTCACGTCAGCAGGACCCGTCTCTGCACATGCACGCACGCGCTTAAGCGCATATTCTCGTGCTTGAGGTATCAAACGATAAAGCGAACGAAGCTGCACACCATCTGGAAGTGGATCGGCATCGGGCTGGCGATCGCTGCGGTCGTCTTCGTTATCGCGTTTTTCATCGCCCTCAAGCGCGCCGAGCCCATCCTTCGCGCCAGAGTCGTCGAAACCCTCTCCACCCGCTTCGACAGCCGGGTAGAGCTCGATCAGTTTCACGTTTATGTATTGCGCGGCTTTGAGGCCAGCGGTAGCGGTCTCCGGCTCTACCCGAACGGCGTAACCACGCCCGGGCCCGTCTTCGCTCTGAAGACATTTGCCTTCCACACCGGATGGCTGGAGCTGCTGCGATCGCCCACCCATGTCGCGCAGGTCGAGGTCACTGGTCTACACATTCACCTGCCGCCCAAGGACCAGCGCAAACAACTGCATCGCGATGAAAAGGGCGAGAAAGACGAACATAAGCGCGAGAAGAAAGGGACGCGCATTGTTGTCGATGAGATTCTCTCGCAGGACGCCCAACTCATCCTGGGCACCGACAAGCCGGGCAAGGTGGCAAAGGAATTCGATATCCGCGATCTGCGCCTGCATTCGGTCGGAAGAGGTCAGGCCATGCAGTTCGACGCCGTGCTGACCAATCCCAAACCCATCGCCGACATCCAAAGTTCAGGCCACTTCGGTCCCTATGACACCGATGACCCCGGCAGCAGCCGCGTGGACGGCAACTATACCTTCACGCATGCGAACCTCAACTCCATCAAAGGCATCGGCGGCATGCTCTCCTCCACCGGCAGGTACGGGGGCACGCTCGACCACATCCAGGTGGACGGGACCACCGACACGCCGAACTTCAGCGTCGATGTGAGCGGGCATCCGGTGCATCTGAGAACCCAATTCCACGCCATCGTGGACGGTACCAATGGCGACACCTATCTCCAGCCGGTCAACGCGCAATTTGCGCACTCCTCGCTGACGGCCCGCGGCTCCGTGGTGAGTGTTCCAGGGAAAGGCCGTCACATCTATCTCGATGTGACGATGGACCAGGCGCGCATTGAAGACATGCTCCAGCTTGGCGCGAAAACCGAGCCACCGGTCATGCGCGGCAAGGCCCGCCTGAATACCAAGCTTGAATTGCCGCCGGGCCCTGCGCGCGTGGCGGACAAGCTGAAGCTTGCCGGCAATTTTGAGGTCCTGGGCGCGACCTTTCCCAACCCCAGGCTGCAGAGCAAGGTGGACGAACTCAGCCTGCGCTCCGAGGGCCTGACGGACAAAGCGGACCGCGAAAGCGAGAACCCGAGGACCATCACCACCCGATCCGATATGCGTGCGCACTTCACGCTTGCCCGCGGCCGGCTGATCGTCACCGATCTGAAGTATCAGATACCCGGGACCACCATCAATCTGGATGGCATGTACACCCTGGATGGCAGCACCTTTGACTTCTTCGGCGACGTCCGCACCAAGGCTAGGCTCTCGGAGATGGTCGGCGGCTGGAAGAGCATTCTGCTGATGCCGGTAGACCCCTTCTTCGCGAAGAACGGGTCGGGCGCCGTGATTCCTATTACCATCACCGGAACCCACGCCAAGCCTCACTTCGGGCTTGACCTTCGCGCTTCTGCGCAGAAGCGCGAAGCGCTCAGAAAGCTGCAGCAGCAGGAGAGTCCGCCAAAGTAGGGGGCGACGCAACGTTACAGTCAATCTGCGAGTCGCTCTGGGTCTACGGCCGACTCAGAAGCTTCGCCCCCGCAAGGTCAATCTTCGCGTGGTGTCCTTGATCTTCCAGCAATTTCAACAACTCAGCTCCGCTCAGTAGCGTGATTGGCTTGTCTCTTGCAAATTCGTATGCGTCCGGCCCATACGTCGCAGTGGTTACCAATATGCCTTTCGTTGCGCCTTCGTGCTGGACCGTGCCAAACAGATCCCGGACAGCCGACACCCCAACAACGTTCGTATACCTCTTCGCCTGAACGATGATTTTTCCTCCGCGGAGTGGGTCGGGATCAAAAATAACAGCATCGACACCGCCGTCCCTGCTTGCTTGGGTGATCTTCACCTCGCCGCCGTTTCGTGCAAACTCGTGTTCAAACAGCTCACGAATCAAGTTTTCGAAGTCCATCCAGTCCATGGCCGCGAGGTTCGTCCTGTCATCCAGTGTTTCGGCGACCGCATAGGCCTCGACAAAGCGCGGGTCTTCTCGGTTAAGGGACAATATCGGGCGAACTGGTATTAGCTCCGTGAGTTTGCTTGCGGCCACACCTTTCAGTTTTCGGAAGCACGCTCTCGGGTCCACCTGACTCAGGTTGATTCTTGAAAATTCATCTCGGCCCGTCTGGAGAGACAATACGCACGCATGTGCTTCTGAACCCGTGGCCACATCGATACTGCGAACCCAACCATTGAAGACGATGCTCTTGAGCACGTTGCTCTCATCCGCGGTGAATAATTCGTGAAGTGTGCGAAGAGAGACCTGATAGAGGAGGTCGTCATAGATTCTTCTTCGCCATACTTCAGACGTGGGTACTTCCTGCAGCACATCCCGGGTGGCTACATACTTAACTTCTTTGAGGGTAGGAATGGCATTCTTGTTGGGCAGTTCGAAATCCACGACAAATACTCCGGACTGTGCGTTGAAGGAGACCGTGAATCCCTGGGGAAACGCATCTGGGTATTCGGATCGGGCAAGGACTTCCGAGAGGAAGAACTCAACCGATTCGGGACGGGCGGCGATATATCCATTTCGCATCTCATCCAGTCTGTCGTGTTCAGCGCCCTCACGCGCAGTATGGTCACGCTGCATTTGGTTCCAGTCCGCAATGGCTTGCTCATGCAACTCCAATTCATGTTCGTGGGACCGTCTAAGGATTGAGCATTTGGTTTCCCATTCCTCCTGCGCCGACGCCAGCGCAGATGCCGAGGCATGCTCCTTTGCCACCCGTCGACTTCTGATGAGGCGGTCTAGGACGGAGAGGCGCGTTTTATAGAAGATTGGATCGGGAGCCTCGGGGTAAGCAGGCGCGCAAGGTTCCTCAGGATGTGGCTCCGCAAATGGGGTCTTTGTCTTGAGATCCTCCCATTGCAATATGGGTGCACGGCAGCCTTCGAGCAGAATCGTCTCTATCGCAGCGACTGCTTGCTTTGCCTCAATTGATTGGTCTAACGCCTGCTGCTTCTTCGAAGCGATGCTCAATGAGCGCTGCAGCCTGCGCGATTTGTTCTGTAGTACCGACTTTCGCGCCTCCCATCGCTCGTCCCAACGCATCCTTTGAAGTTGAGCCTTGTATGCGGCCTCTTCCTTGGTCTCACCTCGAACTACCCTGTACGCCTGTAGGCCCGTATGCTCAACCCTGATTTCCCACATGTAAGAAATGGCCTCCTTCGTGATTACCAGAGCATACCGCCATTGACAAACACGACGAGGCCCGAAGCGTAACCAAGAGGGGTAACAATGGTGCGCGGCCGCGCTGCCGCAAAAACCGGCAGTTCTTCCCGGTCACAATGCTGGACCGTACCCGCCCATTTGGGCGAGCCGGTTAGAGATTATCAACCGGCCTGCCGGTGCCGTGATCCCGATTACGATCACCGGAACCCACGCCAAGCCTCACTTCGGGCTCGACCTTGGCGGTTCTGCGCAGAAGCGCGAAGCGCTCAGAAAGCTGCAGCAGCAGGAGAGTCCGCCAAAGTAGGGGGCGAGGCAACGCCCTATATCGCCCGGCAAGAATTCATCCCGATGCGCGGAACCACACACGCTTCTCTCTCGTATCCGCTCCATCAGGAGAGATCTATGTCCATCGCATCTGCGCGCTCAGCCGGACTCGCCCTCGCCCTTGCGGCGATCGTCTTCACTGCACCTTCATCGGTCCGGGCCCAGAACACCGACCATGACTGGCAGAAGGAGTATCCGCTAAGCGGCAGCCCGTCGCTCACCATCGAGACGGCGGACATCGGTCTCGACATCCGGTCCTGCGGCGACTGTAAGGCCATCGGTATCCACGTGCATTCTGACGAAAAGCTGAGCAACTACCATCTCGAGGAGCGCCAGGAGGGAGACCACGTCTATTTCACGCTGAAGGAGAAGGTGCACCTCGGCATCGGCATCCACATGAACTGGAAGAACAAGGCGACCGAAGTCACCGTGGAGACGCCGGCGAAGCTGGATCTCGACGCGAAAACCGCGGATGGCAATCTCTCCACACGCGGTCTGGCCGGCAACCTTCAGGTGCATTCCGGGGACGGCA
This sequence comes from uncultured Acidobacteriaceae bacterium, assembly GCA_963830635.1. Classification (GTDB taxonomy): domain Bacteria; phylum Acidobacteriota; class Terriglobia; order Terriglobales; family Acidobacteriaceae; genus CAWHMN01. The sequence continues at coordinate 728,045 of CAWHMN010000001.1, forward strand.
ACGTCACCCTTGAAGATGTTCACGGAAGCCTGCACCTGACCTCTTCCGATGGAAACATCGACATTCACGATGCCACCGGGACCCTCGAAGCGCGAGCTTCCGATGGCCACATGAAGATCGATGGCCAGTTCACTGCCGTCCAGCTTCACACCAGCGACGGCAATCTGGAGTTTGCTCTCGCGCCCGGATCTCAGCTCACGTCCGCCTCCAGCATCGAGAGTTCTGACGGACGTGTATCCATCCGCTTGCCTCAGACTCTTGCTGCCGACCTCGATGTCTCGACCAGCGACGGGCACGTCGATTGCGCTCTTCCGCTGACCATGGACCACTACAGCAGCGACGAATCCTCAAAGCGCCACCTGCGCGGCCGCCTAAACGCCGGAGGCGTCCCCTTCAGCATCCACACGTCGGATGGAAACGTGAGCATTGCAACGCTGTGACTCGCGCGCCGGTAACGGTTCAACGCCCCGATCCTGTTGCTGGCGCTCACGACGGCGCTTACAATAGCTGAGTAGAGCCTCCGGAAGCGGCACCACCCGGAGGACAAGATTAAGGACAAGGGGGACGCCGAGAGGCGTCCGCCCTGTCTAGACTCAGCGGGGTTCGCCCCGGCTGAAACGCTCGTGAAACGACTTATCAGCGCTGACCGTATTCGGACGAGGGTTCGATTCCCTCCGGCTCCACCATTAAACTTCCATGGGGCCGCCCAGGTTTCGACGGGTATGCGAGGACTGAAAGACGAGCCGGATCGGTCGCCCACGTTAAGGGAGGCCAGACTACAAATGCGAATACTGCATCTGTTGCCAACCGTAAGAGCAACCTCTTGACGTTTGCCCCGCGCAATGCGTCCGCTGTTGCCTTTGCGGCTGCGGCCTAGTTGAAAAACTAGTCCACTGAGTGAGATGACTCAGTTCCTCAACATCCTTCCGGGGTGCGATGCCCCGGACTTCCCTCCTCAACCGCTCCGCATCGCCAAATCAATACCTGAAAGTATGGCCTTCAGACGCCCATCTTAACCGCACAAAGCCGCGGCCCGAGCCGCGGAGGGTTGCCTGCAGAATCGGTCAAACTGGGCGCTTCCGCGCTGCTTACAGCACCTTCTCGCCAATCTCCTTCGCATCTCAATTGATTGCGGAGGAATGTATGGACAAGGTTTCTATCCCCGATGAGCAGGTCGTTCCCCTGGACGCCATCGCCCCCGGCATTGTGGGCCTGCGCATCATTTTCGTAAACGTATTTGCCCTCACCCATCCGAATGGATCCTGGACGCTGATCGACGCCGGTGTACCGTTTTCCGCACGCATCATCCGCGACTGGGCGGAGAAGCAGTTCAGCACCCCGCCGAATGCCATCGTGCTGACCCATGGCCACTTCGACCACGTCAGCGCCGCAGGTGAACTGGCCGATCACTGGGCTGTGTCCGTTTACGCCCATCCGCTCGAGTTTCCGTATCTGACCGGCGAGCTCGAATATCCAGCGCCCAACGCGGGCGCCGGCGGCGGCCTCATGTCCCTGTTGTCGCCCATCTATCCTCGTGGTCCGGTGAAGCTGGGACACCGGCTGCGTGCGTTGCCGACGGCGGAAGCGGACCCGGCGCCAGTGCCGCAGATGCCCGGCTGGCAATTGCTCCACACGCCCGGACACACCCCCGGACACGTGTCGTTCTTCCGCCAGGGGGACGCCGTGCTGCTGCCCGGCGATGCTTTCTGCACCACCAAGCCGGAGTCCTTTTTTGAAGCGGCCCTGGCCCAACAGACGGAGTTGCACGGTCCCCCCGCCTACTTTACGTCGGACTGGGACCAGGCCCGCGCGTCGGTCCAGCACCTGGCCGGGTTGAATCCGAGCATCGTGGCTCCCGGCCACGGTAAGCCGCTCGCCGGCTCGAAGGTCGCGGCAGCCCTGCGGAAGCTCGCCGCGGACTTCGATAACATTGCTCTTCCTGAAAACCAGCGGCGTCACCCGGCGGCCTAGGAGCTGCCATCTCGCCAGCGGCGGCCGGAACCGAAGTCCGGTCGCCGCCTTCTGTATTCACACTCCATTTACCTGAGCGGCTGCCACTCAAATTTTTACCGTTAACCCCTTGACACCCCGCACGACGAAGCCTACCTTAGCAGTTGTAGGGAGACAGTGCTAAAGCATCTCCGAAGCGCTGCCCACCCCCTCCCCAAACCTTTTCGTTGACCACCCGCACGGGTCCAAACCCGCGCGTCCGAAGGAGAAGCAACGCAAATGCCAACAGCAACCCAATCCACCGCAGCGACGTCCTCGTTCACCCCGCTGCACGATCGCATCCTGGTCCGCCGTCTGGAAGAGGGCGAAACCGTGCGTGGCGGCATCATCATCCCCGACACTGCCAAGGAAAAGCCGCAGGAAGGCGAAGTGATCGCCGTCGGCAAGGGCAAGTCCAACGATGAGGGCAAGGTCTTCCCGCTCGACGTGAAAGCCGGCGACCACATCCTCTTCGGCAAGTGGGGCGGCACTGAGATCAAGATCGACAACGAAGACTTCCTCATCATGAAGGAAGACGAAGTCCTCGGCATCCTCAAGCGCAAGTAGTTGGGTGCCCCATCCTGAACGAAGTGAAGGATGGGTTTACGGAATCAAGTATCAAGCACATCAGGAGAAATCATGGCTAAGCAGATTCTGCACGGTGAAGACTCGCGTCAGGCAATCCTGCGCGGCGTCAACACGCTCGCCGACGCGGTCAAGGTGACCCTCGGCCCCAAGGGCCGCAACGTCGTCATCGAAAAGAAATTCGGTTCTCCGACCATCACCAAGGACGGCGTTACCGTCGCCAAGGAGATCGAACTCAAGGACTCGCTCGAAAACATGGGCGCACAGATGGTGCGTGAAGTGGCTTCCAAGACCTCGGACGTTGCTGGCGACGGCACCACCACCGCCACCGTCCTGGCCCAGGCCATCTATCGCGAAGGCGTCAAGACGGTCGCCGCCGGCGCGAACCCCATGGCCCTCAAGCGCGGCATCGATAAGGCTGTCGAAGCCATCGTCGGCAAGCGCGACGAGAACGGCGCCGTGCAGGGTGGCGCGCTCTCGAAGTTCTCGAAGCCCGTCTCCGGCGACATGATCGCCCAGGTCGGCACCATCTCCGCCAATTCCGACTCGACCATCGGCACCATCATCGCCGAGGCCATGAAGAAGGTTGGCAAGGACGGCGTCATCACGGTCGAAGAGTCGAAGACCCTCGAGACCCAGCTTGAAGTGGTGGAAGGCATGCAGTTCGATCGCGGCTATCTCTCACCCTACTTCGTCACCGATCCGGACCGCATGGAAGTGGCGCTCGACGAGCCCTACATCCTCATTCATGAGAAGAAGATCTCGACCATGAAGGACCTGCTCCCGCTGCTCGAGCAGACTGTCCAGACCGGCAAGCCCCTGCTCATCATCGCGGAAGACGTGGACGGCGACGCGCTGGCCACCCTGGTGGTCAACAAGCTGCGTGGCTCGCTCAAGGTGGCGGCCGTCAAGGCGCCGGGATTCGGCGATCGCCGCAAGGCCATGCTGGAGGACATCGCGAAGCTGACCGGCGGCAAGGCCATCACCGAAGATCTCGGCATCAAGCTCGAGAACGTCAAGCTTGAGGACCTGGGCCGCGCCAAGCGCATCACCATCGACAAGGACAACACCACCATCGTCGAGGGCCGTGGCGATTCCAAGGTGATCGAAGGCCGCGTCAAGGAGATCCGCAACCAGATCGACAAGACGACCTCCGACTACGACCGTGAGAAGCTCCAGGAGCGCCTTGCCAAGCTGGTGGGCGGCGTTGCCGTCATCAAGGTTGGTGCAGCTACCGAGACCGAGATGAAGGAGAAAAAGGCGCGCGTGGAAGACGCCATGCACGCGACGCGTGCCGCGGTTGAGGAAGGCATCGTCCCGGGCGGCGGTGTAGCGTTCATCCGCTCTGCCAAGGATGTGGATGCGCTCATCAAGACCCTGCAGGGCGATGAGAAGATTGGCGCGCAGATCGTGCGTCGCGCCATCGAAGAGCCGCTGCGCCAGATCGTCGGCAATGCCGGCGAAGAGGGCGCCGTGGTCGTCGGCAAGATCCATGAGGAAACCAACCCGCACTACGGCTACAACGCGGCCACTAACGTGTACGAGGACCTGGTCTCGGCCGGCGTCATCGACCCGACCAAGGTCACCCGCACCGCGCTGCAGAACGCAGCCTCGATCGCCGGCCTCATGCTGACGACCGAAGCCATGGTGGCGGACATCCCCGAGCCCAAGCAGGCAGCCCCCATGGGCGGCCACGGCGGCGGCATGGAAGGCATGTACTAGGTCCTGCGCGGACGGCGAACGCGCGCTTCGCGCGAACCCCGTCCAGCTCAGCTGCTTCACTAAAAGCCCTCGCGCAAGCGAGGGCTTTTTAGTTAAAGGAAATCATGGAAATCCAACTCCGGGAACCAGCCGCGTCGAGGATCGTTCATCACATTACCTTCTCAGGTTCGGGTGTCAACCGGGTCCCCATCCTGAGCGGAGCGAAGGGCGGGAAGCCACAACAGCCCACAGTAAGTCTCTAACTCAACGCAGCCGAAAGCGCGAGACGCCCACATAAAACGTATTCGCGTCCGTACCGGATACGGGCGCGCTGAACTTGGAGTCGTGCAGGTGCTGGTAGCGGTAGCCGAGTGTGACTGCCTCGCGCTGGAAATGGAAGATATTCACGCCACCGCCGAAGTCTACGGTGTACACCAGGTGCGATCCTTGGGGCGAGAGCGCTGGTTTGAGGAAGTAGATCAGACCGCCGTCATGGCTTAGAAACGGCTGCACCCGATGCGCCGGCAGAAAATCAAGCTGGAAGCCCTCCGGGCTCAGTCCGCTGCCGTAGCTCCGCTGGCGCTGCAGCTCCGGATCGGTATTGCCCTGCACCGGCACGTCCAACATCGCTAAGGCAGTCAGCTCGGGAGAGTAGCGCAGCGACCAGTCGGGGTGCTGGCTGATGCGCTGCGAATAGCGGAGATCGATGGGCATGTACTTCGTGTCTGTCTCACCCCCGAAGAGGCGGCCCGACATCCATGAGACGCCCCACCATGTGCCTAGTTCGTACTTGCCACCCCATCGCGCATAGGGCGGCTCCGACGCGGGAGACGATATGCCCGACCCACCGCGTGTAACGTATGCCGCGGCGACCGGCGCACCAGCGTCCTCGACCTCGTCGCTCGGCTCACTCCAGAAGCCATCCGCCTTGACGGTGCGGGAATCGCGATACCACGGCGCACGGAAGCGCAGGAAGTTGCCTACAGCGCGCGACGGGTTCAGAATCTGATCCGCGGTCAGCATCAGCGGATTGTGGCTCGCGTGCTCCAGCCGCGTGATCACGTGCTCGTCCAGCGCATCCTCGGTCATGGTCCACAGCGCCCCGCCCAGTGGCGTCGTCACCAGCTCCACCCACCCGGTCTCGTTGGTCAGCTTGTCCTTGTCGACGTAATAGTGATCGCCATTGTGGCCAATGCCGGCCTCGCCGAAAGGGCCGAGCTTCCACTGGAAGCTGTACGCGGTGGTGAAGGCCAGCGCGCGGAGGCGGCTGCGGTAGTAGACCCAGTTATTTCCCTGCTCTACCGTCTTGCCTTTGCCGTCGTTCTGAATCCACATCCAGTTGGTGATCGACCCCATGATGGGATGGCCTACGTAGTCATCCAGAAACGGGTTGTCATCCGACCAGCGGTCCCAGCGCCAGCCGGCCGCGGAATCGATGTATCGATCCCACCATTTGCCGTGCGTGGTCTCCCAGCGGTACCAGTAGCCGGTGTACACATTCCCGGCATTTTGAAAAGTAAGGTAGAGCGAGGCTTCGATCGCCAAGTGCCCCCAGTTTTCGCCGCAGCCCTGGGCATGGGTGCGGTCGTACCGGCAGTCGCGGGGCACCACCGTGTGGGGCGCCGGAGCGGTGGAGATGGCTTCATCTGGCAGAACGGAGGGTACGCTGCTGCTCCAGCCGTCGCCGCCGCTGTGCCCCGGTTCGTTAGCGCGGGCAAGCGCCGCCTGGGGCGTAGGCGCGTCCGGCAACTGCTGCGCTGCCGTCGCACTCGCGCGATGCGCGTCATCTGGTGAAAAGGCCTGCGCGCCCGCAGTCATATCCCCGGCGGGGGTGGCCGCCAGGGCCCGGTTGGGAGATGCCAGGAGCCACGCGCCCAGCAGACCGGCCGTACAAGCGAACGAGATACGGCAGAAGAGCGGGCGATGGAGCGGGCCTGTCGGGACGAAACGGCGCACCCGAAACATGCGAGGCATAAAGAGCACGGATTCCCCTGGACCGATTTCCCTCGACTAAGATGCCGGAAAACCCGTGTTTAGAAAACGCGTCTTTAGCCTTCCGAAGCGCGCGCTGCCTGATGGGCTGCCCGGCCCACCTCGGTCCAGTTATAGAAGGTCTGCCGGGCGGTCAGGGCCGGCTGGGACGCCTGCTCCGGCATGCCATCCCAATACGTCCACACCGTCCGCCGCCACTGGTGCGCGAAATACACAAACGAGACCAGTACCGCCAGACGCGCTGTGAGGCCCATCAACTGCAGCACCATCGTCTGACCGCAGAACCGCTGAACCAGGACAAACAAGGCGCTGAGCGCAATGATCCCCGTGGGGATCCCAAGAACACGTAGCAAATACTTAGACATGCGCCGAGTGTAGGGTACGAGGAAGCGCCTGCCCATTGCACAGAAGCGGTACGCACCTGCTGCCACGGTGGAATTGGGCAGACCCGCATTTCTTTGACTTGCGGAAACGCCAAAAGCCCTCGCTCGCGCGAGGGCTTTCGTTTCCGGTTGACGCTGGTTGGCGGTCTATCAGAAAGCTTCAGAACCCAAAGATCTTGCCAAGGTGACGGGCCGTCTGCGGGCGCGCCTCGTTCGACGCCGCTACCGCCAGCGCTGACTCCGGCACCACCTCCTGCGCGCCGGGCAGCATATCCAGCCAGCGAGGCTGGATCAACGGCGCCGCGTTTGCTTCCAGGTGATGATGCGGTTGCTGTGGGGGCTGCTGCACTTTGGGGCGGGACTCCTGCTTGAGCTCTACCCGCGCGTTGGCCTCAAACACCAGCACGGTTTCCATGTCGGGCGACGGCAGCTTGCCCTTGGCTTCCAGCCAGCTTCCGATCGCATTCACCACCCGCGCCGCGCGCAAGCGTCCGCGCGTCGCGTTGGAGCCGTTGCCGGCGAAAAAACTGCCCAGCTCCTGGAGCTGGTCCCTGCCCCGTTCCACCACTTCGAGTCTCCAGGCGCCTCCGTCCTCGGGCGTCATCAGGAACGACGCTCCGGCGTTCTTCGGCGATAGCTCGACGCTCCACTGATCGAAGGCGTCTACGGGCATTGGCCGGAGCTCGTCCCTTTCCTCCCGCGACAGCGGAAAGGCCGCGTCAAAGCGGTCTCCCACCTCGGCCATCTCCCGCTCGGCCTGCGCTACCACCTGGCGTGCCTGCTTGAATATGTTGATAGAAAGGCTATCCATGGGGCTCCTTCTGTACTGTGACCAGCAGTATCCCCCGGAAAGCCCAGCGAACGGCATACCACGCGCAGCGCAGTGGCTACCACAAAAGGAGAACACAACCGCGGGAAGGCCATCAGCCAAGGGACAGCGTGTCCTGCCTCTCCTTTGTAGGGCCCTCAAGCCCCAGAAGAGGAGTCGATGGCATGGCCAAGGAAGCGCACAAGAAGGCAGCAGAGCACCATGAAACCGCCGCGAAGGCCCATCACACGGCCGCGCAGCATCACGAGGAAGGCAAGCACGATACGGCGCAGGAACACTCCAGGAAAGCGCACGAATCCTCAACCAAAGCACATGAGGCCTCCACGCAGGCGGACGAGAAATCCTCCAAAGGCTCGCCTACAAGCGCGAAGCGGTAATCTCACACCGCGGAATCGATCAGGCGGGCTGGTTGCCAGCCGGTCCGCCTTCTGTACATCCGGGCCTTTGATGCTGGGTACGCCGTTCAATGAAAAAGCCCCGCTCGCGCGAGGCTTTTCCTTCAGATGTGCCCTACTTCGCTTCCGCGTCCTGCTGGTTTTTCAGGAATGTATCAACGTTGTTGGAGTCGACCAGCGCCGCACCAGTGTCCACGAATGCCGGAATCGGGGAGAACGAGTCGACGCTGTAGTCTGCCGTGAGCGACTTCAGCGGGTAATGATGGATGTCATCGAGCGCCTTGAGTCCGTAGAAGGCCATGGTGTAGGGCTTCTGCGCGATGGTAGCGTCGATGACGCCCGTCTTGACCAGGTTGAGCGTGTCCTGGTCCACATCCATGGCCACCAGTTCCCTGTCCTTGATGTTGGCGCGCTTGAACGCTTCGGCCACATCCTTGCCCGCCGACGCTTCCAGACAGATGAACGCATCGACCTTATCCTTGCCTGTCTTTTCCAGGAGCTGCTGCGTCTGGTCGAAGGCGGTCCCGGAGTCTCCTTTGATGTTGAATACCTCGGCGACGTTGATGCCGGGATGGGTGCTGAACGCGTCCTCATAGCCCTTCAGGCGGTCATCCAGGTTCGGCTGTCCGGGCATGGTAAAGAACACCACATTGCCTTTGCCGTGCAGCTTATCCACCACGCGCTGGCCGCCCAGCTTGCCCGCCTGCAGATTGTTGGTGCCGATGAAGTACAGACGGTGGCTGTTCGGCGCGTCGGAGTCGATGGTGATCACCGGAATACCGGCCGCCAGAGCGGCGTCGATCTCCGTTCCCATCAGCGCCGGATCGGCGACGGAAACCAGAATGCCGGCTGGTTTGCGCGCCACTACGGTGCGGAACTCCTGCACCTCTCCCTGAGGGTCGAACGTATCGGTGCCGCGCAGCTCCGACTTCACTCCGTATTGCGCCGCCGCCTTGCTCAGACCCGCGCCCGCCGTTTGCCAGTAGGGCAGCTTGATGTTGGTAGCAATGATGTAGTACTGCTCCGAATAGCTGTGACGGGAACACCCGCTCATGCCCAGTCCGACCCCTAATCCCACTGAGGCCACCACTACCTGCCGCACAAAGTTCTTCATAGCTGCCCCCATGAAAATCTAACCTGTGGTGCTCCAGCCAGAACGCTCTTTCCAGCACGCAAGCGGCTCCGGCGCTTCTGCCCAAGTGTGCGGGATTGTACTCCAGCGACGCAAGCCATGAAAACTCCGCACCTTACCCGATTCCGCACCGCAGATGCGGCGGTACACGGCAGGCGAGCTTTCCTGCTACAGTCGATCCGACGGAATGCCTCTCAGTGACTCGCGACGAATGTCTTCTCGAGTCCCAGGCTCGGGAGCATGCGTCGAAGTGTTTGCATCACCTGTGCTGAATAGCGCGAACGATCGCGTTGCTTCCGCTGATGCATGATTCGGGAACTCCATGGCTGCCAAGATAACCAACAATCCGCTCAAGCACCGTTTCGAAACAGAGGTTGGCAAACAGACCGCGTTTCTCGCCTACCGTGTGGCGGATGACCTCATCACCTTCACCCACACGCAGGTACCACCTGCGCTCGAAGGCCGGGGTATCGGCACCACCCTGGTCAAGGCCGGAGTGGAGTACGCGCGCGAGCACGGGTTGCGCATCGTGCCCCAATGCCCTTTTGTCGCTGAGTTCATCCGGAATCACCCTCAGTACACGTCGCTGCTCGCGTCCTGACGGACCGGACCCTGATCGCTCGGCAACTTTGCTGGTCGTGAGTTTGATCGCGGGAGATCTTCGGTTCGCGGTTCTGCGATTCGCGTCGCGACATCGCCGCATCGAAACACCAAGGGGCCGATCCGGGTATCATGGCTCGCTGCGTCAAACCAACGTGAGGAGCACGCCATTCCACTCTTAGCCATTTTGTTCCTGCTCGTGGGCGGATCCAATGCCTCTTCCGGAGTGGTGGGCAACTGGAGCACGCCGAATAAGTCGATCGTGCGGATCGAACATTGCGGTAAGTTCCTTTGCGCCACGCTGGTGCAGCTCTCCTCTGCCGCGCCGGCCAAGAATGATGTAAAGAATCCGGATCCCAAGCTTCGCCAGCATCCGCTGTGCGGTCTGCGCATCGGTAGCCACTTCCAATCTGCCGATGCGAACCATGCGAAAAACGGCACGCTGTACGATCCGGAGTCCGGCAAGACGTATAGCGGCACCATGACGGCGAGTGGCGACGCTCTCAATCTGCGCGGGTACGTCGGTCTGTCGCTATTTGGGCGGACGGAGGTATGGCATCGCACCTCACAACCTGTTGGACCCTGCAAGCGTTGACCGGCCTAAGTACACGCACTTTGCTATGCGCATCCAGTCGCATGTAATTCGCAGCAGATGCGCGCTAGTTCTGTGAGAAGTGCTTTGATTGGCTTGCACGAACACCTTCATGCTGACGCACCACGGCGCGCCTAAGCGCGGAACGACACCGAGACGTCAAAGTCTTCTCCGCCTTCAAGTGCATCCGGCCGGCGCGCCATTCGGTAATTCTTACCGACCACTAAAGATAGATCGTAAATCCTACATGGTGACTCGCGGCTGTGCCTGACTTAGCGCAGGACGAGTCTGCTTGGCGGTTTGTTGTAAGTACCTCGCGATCCTTTTGACAAGTTATTGACACGCTGCGGAGAAGCAGGCAGGTAAGTCACTGGGTTCGGAAATCGCTCTCGTCTTGCACAACAAGGCAACCAAACGGAACTTCTACCGCATCGGTGCACTTTCAGCGCACCGGGTTGCGACATTTTTGCGTCACGACGTTCATGATGGCTCCCGAGCTCAATAAAGCCTGCACAATCAGCTTGAAATCCCGAAAAAGCCCTTGGTGTGCGGAAACCCCTCTGTTATCTCTTTTACTAACTTACTGAACTGCCTTTCATCTTCAAGCCCTCGCAAATGGCGCAAAGATGCCCTGCGACGGGAACGACGCCTTGCGCCCAAACCTGGAAGTGTGCCCGCGCACTCCCGATCTGTGAATGCACTTCTTTCCCCGAGGCACCCCGTAGATTGCATTTAACGACAGATACTGGCGACTCATTGATCCTCTCGAGATCGCCGGACGCACGGCAATATTCCGCTTTGGAAATACCACACATCAGAAGGGTTCCCATGAACACCAGAATTACAATTGCTGCATTCCTCTTCGCAGCAACCTCCCTCGTGAGCAACGCTGCGTTCGGACAGGCCAGTGTCAGTGAAAACGGAAGTTCAACCATCTACGTGAACGCCGCCAGTGGCGTGGACACGTATGCGGGAACAGGTTCCCAACCGGTCAGAACCCTCGGCGCTGCCATTGCGAAAGCAAATGCGAACAATGCCCGGGGTATCGGCAGCAATATCGTGGTGAGTCCCGGAGTCTACCGTGAGGCGATCAACGTTGTTGGTCAGTCCTCCGCTCCTATCACCATTCAAGCATCGAGCGTCGGCACAAGCTCTCTCTCTGGTTCTGATGTCGTGACTGGCTGGAGCCATAGCTATGGTTCCGTCTACTCTCATTCTTTCCCCTATGCCACGTTCGCCAATAGCTTCGGCAGCTGTCCTCGGGTGAGCGGTATCTACGAACACGTCACCTCCGCTGCGTTTCAGAGAGCCATGATCTTCGTCAACGGCAACTTTCTGACGCAGGTATATTCCCCCTCCGCTCTGCACGCCGGGACCTTCTACGCCAACAGCGGCACCAAGCTGGTAAGTATCTGGCCGCCCAACGGCACGAACATGAGCACCGCGTCGGTGGAAGTGGCGTCCAGGTCTTCCGTCCTGAGCATCTACCACGCGCACAACGTGACCGTACGGGGCATGGTGTTCACACACGCGAACTCCTGCATCAACCAGACGAGCGCAACCGTCACCAGCAGCAGCAATGTCACCTTCGATCATGACCAGGCAGACTGGAATAACTGGGGAGGCATCGGGTCGAGCTCGAACGATCACGTGACCATCCAGAATTCCGTCGCGAGCCACAACGGTGGGATCGGCTTTACCGCATATCGAAACACCAATCTCGCTCTCTACAATGACGAGGCTGATGACAACAACTGGCGCGGCGCTTCCGGCAACTTCTTTGACTACGGAATGGGCGGCGTGAAGATGCTGAATACTCACACCGGCACGGTCAGCAACTTCTATGCGCTCCACAACCAGGCTCAGGGATTGTGGATGGACACAGATAACACGAACATGAACATCAGCAACGTCGTCCTGGTGGGGAACAAGCACGCGAACATGCAGATCGAAGCCAATCAGGGTCCGATCCACATTTCAAATAGCTTGATCTGTTCCGGGCAGGTCGGCATCAACATGCTCACCAGCGAGAACGTGAGCATCACGGGCACGAAGTTCTACAACAACGGCGGCGGCGCCAACTCGGCGCAGTTCTTCCTGGGTGGCAATCCGGGTGGCCGGACCGTCTCCAACTATCAGAGCCATCAGAGCATGCACCTCTACAGCGAGAACGTCTCTCTGGAAGGCAATGTTCTGCAGGATGCGACGGGCTCGCAGTATGTCTTCGCCACGTATCTAAGCTCCAGCGACTGGGGCCGCTTCCGCGGAAGCTTCCGCGCAAGCGGGAACCAGTACGCTGATTCCACCAAGAGCACCGCCTGGGACCTGACCGGAAACAAGCGGGAAACCTTGAGCGGATGGCGCGGCGCCACCGGACAGGATTGGAGCTCGTCGTTTTCGGGTTCCAGCTCAGCCAGGGCAGCCTGCGCGGCGCACCCGTAAACGGAGCTTCCCAAACGAACGGGACTTACTAAACCAACCTGCAACTGAACGAAGAGAGCGCCGCCGGCGCTCTCTTCGTCGTTTAGGATCTTCTCGCACGCCGCCCGCTGCATGCCGGGGTCGCGACCATGCACTATCATGCGAAAGAGGAGTTACGACTTGAACCTGATGGCCCTGCTGATCCTGTTATCCGCCACGGGTACCGCCGTGGCGCAAACTGCCTCCGCACCCACCGCAATCCCCCATTCCACTCATCGTCAATCTGCGGCCGCGAGCCAGCCAATGGACGACAGTCCCAAACTACCGCCCGACATACCGCCGGCCGCAGGTCAGCTCCACACCGCGTACGCTCTGAAGTACGTGGACATCAAGCCCGGAGACGGCGCAGTAGCCGAGCCGGGACAGTTCTACACCGTGCACTACACCGGGTGGCTGGCGACGGACGGAACCAAGTTCGACTCCTCGGTGGATCGGGGTGAGCCCATCACCTTCTTCCAGGGCGCGCACCGCGTCATCTCAGGATGGGACACAGGCTTCACTGGCATGCACGTTGGCGGTAAGCGCCGCCTGTTCATCCCCTATCAGTTGGCCTACGGAGAACAGGGGCGGCCGCCTGTCATCCCGCCCAAGGCCGATCTCATCTTTGACATTGAGCTGGTATCTGTATCCGCCACCCCGCCCGTTCCACCCGAGGCCGCGCCCGCCAGCCCGCCTTCCGGTGCGCCGGAGAAACAGCAAGCACCCCAGTAATCTGTCTTCGCATAGCTGACCGCGAGCCGCCGGCCCGCAATGCGCGCGTCACTCGACCATGCTGTAACCTCTTCAGCGGCATGGCGTCGTACGATCGCCGGGTCGGCGCTCCGCGGCCTGCTTGGCTGATAGTCTGCTGGCTGGGAATGATAACCATGGACTTCCGCAGCTTTCTCCGCGGCTACATCGAGCAACAAGCCAGGCCTGTCCACAAGATAGGCCACCAGCATAGGCTGTACGCACTTGCCCAGCAGATCGGCCGTGATCTCGTCTTCGACGACGATGCCGTATTCGCTGCCGTCTATCTCCACGATCTTGGCGTGTTTGTAGGACATCGGCCGGAGGATCCTGATCTGCTGACCAGATGGGACCATGTCGCCTACGCGACGGCGAAGTCGCCATCCATTCTTCGCGAAGCGGGATTTCCGGAGCACAAGATCGATGCCGTGCTGCAGATCATCCGCGAACACCAGCCAGGCGATGAGCCGACCTGCATCGAGAGTGAGATCGTTCGAGACGCCGATATTCTCGAGCAGTTGGGAGCAGTCGGCTGCCTGAGAACGGCGGCGAAGCTGGGGAGTGACACCCGGTTCGCTACCTTTGCCGACGTCCACCAGAGCCTCCAGCGCGCGCTGTCCACGCTGCCGCCCCGTCTTCGCCTCCCTGCGGCGCAGCGGCTCGCGGAACCGAAGATAGCGGCGCTCCGTGCATTCCTAAGCAGTCTGGAGGCCGAGAGTCTTCCGGATATGTATTGAATCGTTATTCATGATGGCGTGAGCCTGCAGACGCGGCTAAGAGAGCGTCGGCAATGACCGCTCTGCAGCCTGCATCTGCGCTCTCGTTCGCTTCCAGGCGTATGCGATATAGATAAGGTTTGCCAGTTGCCCGGCAACGGCCGCCAGCATGATGCCGTTGGTGGCGAACCCACGCACCATGGGATAGATCAGGATCAGGCTGGCAGCCGCGGCCACAGCGGATCCGCCGAGAATCGCGCCGGTTCTGCCAATAGTGCGGAAGAGGAAGGTAAATTGGCGGATCGGCCACGCCAGCAGGAAATAGAGCATCTGCAGATCCAGAATCACCGAGTAGATGCCCACCTTATGTCCGTAGAAGAATCCAAGAAAGGTCCGCGAGAAGAACGACAACACAAGGAATGCCAATAACAATGCCATGAAGCCATTCCGGCCAAAGCGAAACAGAAACGTGGCCGCCCTGTCGATGCCGCCCTTGCGCATCTCCTCACCCGCGCGCAGCGGGACAAGATTCTCCATGGCCTGGAACGCGACGTTCACCGGCCCTACCACGCTCTGCGTTGCGCGTACGCCACCGGCCGCCTGCGCGCCCAGCAGGCCGGCTCCGATCAGCATGGCCCCTTGGTAGACAAACCACTGAAGCTGGCTCGCGATTGCCAGATCGCGGGAGGAGGCGCGGGCGCGCAGCCATGCCTCCCGGAGCTGCGTTCGTGAAAAGCTGAGACGCTCTGTCACCGCGCCGGTGATGAAGGCGATTCCCGAGGTCAGCGCAATCGACCACAACGCACTCGTCACCGTTAATGCATGCGCCTGGCGGAGGGCAAACAACACGACCACCTGGCCCAGATAGCTGATGACGTCGTTCCAGAATGAAGCGCGCGCCTTTCCGACGGTGAAGTAGTACCGCCGCAACCAATCCTGCAGCAGGAACAGGACAACACTTGCGCCGAAGGCAGGAATGAGGCTGGTGCTGCCAAACGAAGGACGAAGGTACAGAAAACCCGTCGCGGCGATCAGCGCGAGGATGCCCGCAGCAGCACAGAAGACCACCTGGAAGCCGTACATGCCCCGCAGGAAATCGAGGCGCTCGTTATCCCGGTCGAAGAGCGCTCCAAGCGAAAGCATGGGTGAGGAGATGAAGCTCAATTGAAAGCTATTCGCGAGACTCAGCAGCACATAAGCGATGGTGAATTTGCCGAAGTCAACCAGCCCAAGTCCACGCACCAGGATGACACTGGTGATGAAATTGGAGCCGCTCACCACGAGCTGGTCGAGCATCGTCTGCGAACGACGGGTCTTGCTGAACCTGGCAAGGGAAGCTGGAATCGCCGATAATCGCAAACGCGGCATCATCAATCAAGTTCTCGGCAAGCGGGGTACTCGATGTATGCCGACGAAAAGAATCGGCGGAGGAACATGTCGATTGTGTCCGTGCCGGATCGAGCGCGATACGTCTGTTGCGGCCGCTCTTCCAGAACGTTCTTCCGCTTTCCCTCGGAAGGTTTCGGCCAACTCTGAACGGGTTTAGCGCACTCGAGCGTTAGCCGCAGCACTACCACCGCTGTGACAGAGTATCTGCCGCAGCATCCACGCGAAGAGATCACGTTACCATGTCCCGAACGGGCAACTTGAGTCGGATACTATCTGCTCCCGCTGCCCCCTTGGTTTCGGCTTTCGGTGAAGCGTTATGAAGCCGTGGCGGCAGCGCTACTCAGGGGGTGCGAGCCTACTTTACGGCGAAGATCGAGGCCGAAGCCGTCTGCCCTACGATGGTGGCGCCCGACGTGAATGCCGCCTTGACCTTACTCACCGGCACATACACGATATCTTCTGCTTGGAGCTGCATCGGACGCTCCTTGCCTTTCATGATGTCGTTGTAAGAGACGGGGATTTCTTTGAGCTGGCCATCGGGCTCATGCCGCACCACACGTAGCTCAGATATCTTCGCCTGGAGGGACGTGCCCAGAGCGAGCGAAAGGGCCTGCGCGACGTTCAGCGATCCGTCCTCCTGCATCACGTACCCGCCGGGCCGGTTCACAGCGCCCAACACGTACACGATGCCCGCTCGCACCACGATCACCGTGTCCCCTGGATTCACGTTTACGTTGCGGATGGAATCTCCGTTGCTGCTCCGCGTATAGGTGTAGTTCTGGGTCGAGGTCGTGCCATCGGCGTTCATGTGTTTGATCTGCACGAGGTTTCCGGCCAGGTTTGTCTCGCCTCCTGCCATGCCGATGACGTCAAGCAGGCTGTGCGGCGCGAGAAGCTGAAGGCGTCCCGGACTCTGGACCTCGCCCAGGATGGTGACGTTGCTTGCCGCGTACTGCTCCACGTTGATGGTGACCTGCGGGTTGGTAAGAATCTCGCCGGAACGCAGCTTGTCCTGGATCTTCGTCTGCGCCTCGGCAATCGTGCTGTCTCCCACGTGCACGCTGCCGATGAACGGCATGCTGATGTTGCCTTCCTTGTCCACCCGGGACTCGGTCGACAGCTCCGGATCGCCATACACCTGAATTGTCAGCAAGAAGCCCGGCGTGAGCTTGAGGTTCGCGAAATCGTCCGGCACCGCCGTCAGCGTGCCGGCCGCAGGCGCCCCCGGAGCTTGCCGGGTAGGCTGCGTCAGCGGCAGGCTGGATGAAGATCCGCCTTCCGCCGGCGCGGGTTGCTGCGCCAGAGAGGCCGCTCCGCAGGCCAGCAAGACCATCGGAAGCGTGAATAGCAGTTTGAAAGACTTATGCATCGTGATCCTCGAAGTATTTTCCGCCGCCGTTGAACCCGTACGCGTGATAGAAGTCGACGGACTCGGTATCCACGCCATTCAGCACCAGACCTACGGCGAAGCTTCCGTTCCTCTGCAAGAGCTCCGAAACCCGCTCTACCGCGGTCTTGGTCGTGACCCCGGAGCGGATCACGCAAATCGTCGCATCAGTCCGTTGCGACAGAGTGATCGCGTCCGCCACCAGAAGCATCGGGGAGCTATCGATAATGACGAGATCGTATTTTTCCTTCAAGCTCTGCAATAGATCTTCGAAGCGCCCCGAACCGAGCAGCTCGGAAGGCATCGCCGAACGCGTTCCCGCAGGCAGGAGTGACAGGTTGCGGACGCTGCCGTGTTGGCGAATGAGCGACTCCGCCGGCTGGCCGTTCGCCAGCACATCGTTCAACCCCGGAGACTTGGGGACACCAAACAGCTCATGCAGGCGCGCATGACGCATGTCCGCGTCCACCAGCAACACGCGCTTGCCGGCGTGAGCGAAGGCGATGCCGGTGTTGTAGGCGACGGTCGTCTTCCCTTCTTCCACCAGCGGGCTCGCGACCAACAGGCTTTGCAGCGGATTGCCCGCGGACGACAGCAGTATCGAACTGCGGAGAGCGCGGTAGGACTCCGCGATGCGGGACCGCGGGTGCAGAATGAGCTCGCTGGTCTCCTCATCTGATCGCCCGTCTCCGATGCCCCGGCCCTTCCTGCCATCGGCAAACTTCGGAATGCTCGCCAGTACCGGGATGTGCAGGTTCGACTCCACCTGAATGGGCGTCTGCACCGTGTCATCAAGGTGTTCGCGCATGAATGCAGAGGAGATGCCGAAGAGGAGACCGGCCGCAAGCCCGATGGCCATGCCGAGAGGACGGCTCGGCCACGGGTCAGCGTTCGCCCGCGCGGGATCCGTGATGCCGATGTTCCCGGCATGAATCCCGGCCTGCACATTGGCCTCCTGAAGCTTGCCGTACAGCCCCTCATAAAGCTGCCGGCTGGAGACCGCCTCTTCCTGCAGGACCTGCAACTGTACCGCGCTATCGTTCAGGCGGCTCGCCTCTTTCTGCGCCTGGGTGAAGGCCTGCCGCGTCGTGTCTTCAGTCTGGCGAGCCAGAAGATAGTCATTCCTGGCACGGGTATTGATCTTCTTCAGCTCATCGGAGATCTGTTGCGCCAGAGCAGCTTCCTGCCCCTTCAGCTCCAGCACGTGGGGATTCTTGGCCCCATCCTTGGTGGTCAAATCGGCCAGGTTTACCTTGACGGCATCATCCTGCTGCCGCAGGCTCTGAAGCGCCTCAAGCCCATTTCCCTGCCCCATGACTGAAGAATTGGCCAGCCCAGGCAGACCTGTCGAGCCGAGCCCTATCACCACTTCCGGGTTTTGCGTCTCGGTCAGGTGGTAGATCGCTTCCTTGGCCAGCCGGTTCTGTTCCGCGGCTGTCATCTCCTGGTTGAGGGTATCCAGCCGGTCGACGGCCAGAATATGCGTGGACGCGCCGCCACCGCCGTTCGGACCCGTCGAATTCAGCAGCGTGGTCGTCAGCCCGTTCTTGCGCTCAAAATCCGCAAGCCGCTGCTGGGAATCTTCAAACTTCGTCTTCAGGTTTGCCAATTGCGCCGACAGAAACTTGGAGGCCGGGCCCGTGGTCTGGGACTGCGACTCGAAATAGATGTATTGCTTCACCAGGTCGTTCGCAATGTCAGCCGCTAACCGTGGATCCGGGTTCCTGAAGGCTATGGTGATCAGCCGTGTATCCGGGGTATTTTTCACCACCAGCTTCTTCGAGAAGATGCTGAGGAGACGGTCTCGCGTAAACGGCGCCTGATCGAGCGGCAGGCCCTGCTCCGCGCGGATGTGGGCATCCTTGCCATCGAGCCAGCCAAGCAGCGATCCCTTGAATCGGAACGGCTTATGGTCTTGCAGGTGCAGATCATTGATGACCGCCAACGCCAGGCTGTCATCCTGCAGCACGGTCATGTGGGTGGTCAGGTCGGTCTTCAGCTCGTCGGCCCCCCCGGGGCTCGAAGGAGTTTCATCGTGGAGCAGATTCGCCTGCGATCCGGCAGCTTTCCCGATCTGGACCGTCGCTGTCGACTCATATTGATTGCCGAAGATGAGCAGCACCAGGATGGCGAGCACCAACCCGCAAAGGGCCGACACCCCGATCCAGACCTTTCGCTTTCTCAGGACGCGCCAGATACTGCCAAGCGATTCCTCCTCGGCATCAGCCCGGCCGAACGGGGGAGCAAACTGCTCCATGGGCGACGGTGTATAGCGGGCGAGGGCGCCTCTTCCGGGAAGCATTGACGTCGACATACTTAGAAAAACTCCTGGTCCCGCAGTGCAGCGACAGACTGCTTTGAAGCCCTGCCTGGATACTCCGGGAATCCAAATTGTATCGCGATTGAAAGCATCGAAGCCCGATCTATGTCCCGGGCAACATGCAGGAAGTAAGCGAATCTGGTTACCAACGTGACGACTGCACACCGGGATCGTGCCCCCGGGAAAATCCGCTCCGCATTGCAGGCATCACGATGCGCGGAAACGGCAACTAAGGCGCGGTCAATCCCGTCGCTCGGCCAACAACATCGTGGCCCGACAACAACGCCGCGGCCGAGTCACAACACCGCAGCCACAACACCGCAGCCACAACGCCGAGCCACAACGCCGAGCCACAACATTAGATATATGTCTTATCTAACTCTAACGCTGCTTCAAAGTACCTGCGCGGCTCCTGCATCGTGCCGGCTCGTAGCGTCCGCGGCCGGCAAACCGCGGCAGGGGTCGCGCATGCACCTGTGACGCTCCTGCTTGTGCCGGCGGCTCCCGCTCTTTAGGATGGGTCCGGAAGGCGCATGACGCCCGGATGGCGAAATCGGCAGACGCAGCGGACTTAAAATCCGCAGGCCGCAAGGCCGTGGGGGTTCAAGTCCCCCTCCGGGCACCGTGATCACCGCTGATCCGGCAACCACATTAGGATATTCTGGATCAGGCGGCCCGAACGCAAATTGTCAGTCTTAGCTGGATTGTGACCTCGCTCACAGACTGCAGGGGGCTTGCTATCGATGCTTGACGCGGCCGTCGTCAGGTATTCCTCGGGAAACGAATGCATTACGGTCGCATGCGGACTCGCAGTCCGATGCAAGAGGAGATCAGGATGTCACTGCGAATCAACGACACGGCGCCGGATTTTACCGCGCAGACCACGCAAGGCCCGATCGATTTTCATAAATGGATCGGCGATTCCTGGGCCATCCTGTTTTCCCATCCCAAGGATTTCACGCCGGTATGCACCACGGAGTTGGGATACATGGCCAGGATCGAGCCGGAGTTTACCAAGCGGAACACAAAGCTCATCGGGCTCTCGGTGGACCCGGTAGACAACCACAGCAAGTGGGCCGCGGACATCGAGGAGACGCAAGGCGCCGCCGTGAAGTACCCGATGATCGGCGACACGGACCTGGCTGTGGCGAAGCTCTACAACATGCTTCCCGCTGACGAAGCGGGAACGTCCGATGGGCGCACCGCGGCAACCAACGCCACCGTCCGTTCTGTATTCGTGATCGGGCCCGATAAGAAGATCAAACTGATGATGACGTACCCGATGACTACGGGACGCAACTTCGACGAGATCCTGCGTGCGCTTGATTCCATGCAGATGACGGCAAAACACAAGGTTGCGACCCCGGCGAACTGGCAGCAGGGCGACGACGTGATCATCACCGGGGCGGTCTCAAACGAAGAGGCGGACAAGATCTTCCCCGGCTACAAGACGGTGAAGCCATACCTGCGTACAACCGCTCAACCCAAGTAAGGAAGTGTGCACGCGATCGTCACTGCTTGCCCATCTGCCCTGAGCGCGCGACTCCCTGCCCGTCGGGAAGATCAGGACAGGTCCGATGGTAGGGTACGTTCCGGCCGATGTAATACTGCCATTCGGTCTTCGACAGGTTGCGATTGGCGCGTGCACAGTTGCGGGCGGTCCAGGAGTGTGGATCGACGTCCCACAACCGCACCGTGTCGTCGTCACTTCCTGAGGCAAGCGTCCTGCTATCCGGGCTGAACGCCACCGTCCTCACCTTGCCCGTGTGACCGGTCAGCGCCTCCCCCAGCGGCTGCCGGCTGGCGGCATCCCACAGCCGCACTGTCATGTCATCGCTACTGGAGGCAAACGTCTTGCCATCGGGGCTGAAGACCACGCAGCGAACGTGGTCGTCATGAGCCGTCAGCGGCTCCCCCAGTGGCTGCCGGCTTGCTACATCCCATAGCCGCACCGTCTTGTCCCAATGCGCGGAGACGAGCGTTTTGCCATCCGGGCTGAATGCCACGTGCTCTACATATTCGCTGTTGGGCTTGAACGGCTCCGCTGACGGTCGCCGGTCCGCCACGTTCCACAAGCGAATCGTGTCATCGTCCCCTGCGGACGCCAGCATCCTGCCGTTTGGACTGAAGGCCACATCGATCACATCCTCTTGATGGCCCTTCAGAGATTCTCCAATCTGCTGGCGGCTTCTCACATCCCATAGCTGGATTGAATGATTCACACTGTCAACCGCCAGCATCCTCCCGTCGGGGCTGAATGCCACACTCCTCAACATTCCCTTGTGCTCAATCAGCGGCGGCCCGCGACGCTGCCGGCTGGCCACATCCCATACCTGCACCGTCTCAAAGCTGGTGGTGGCCAGCAAGTCTCCATCCGGGCTGAAGGCCACGCTGGTCACGAAATCGGCGGGGTTGGGTGCCACGTTCAGGGGCTCTCCTGCCAGGTGCCCCCCGGCCACATCCCAGAGCCGCACCGTGTTGCCGTCTGCGGACGCGAGCATCCTCCCACTCGGACTGAAAGCGACGCCCGTAAGCAACCCATGGTGGCCACCGAGCGGTTCCCCGCGCGAATTCCGTGCGTCCGGGTGCCACAGCCGCACGGCCTTATCCGCACTTGCGGATGCTAACGTCTTCCCATCCGAACTGAAGGCCACGCTCGTCACCGGCTGCCTGTGTCCCGTGAGCGGTTCGTCCACCGGCTCTTGTGTGGCCACATTCCACAGCCGTACAGTTTCATCCTCGCTTCCCGATGCGAGTATCCTGCCATCCGGACTGAAGCTCACGCTGGTCACCGATGCGCGATGGCCGGCAAGCGCCTTTCCTATGGGTCGCCGCGTCGCCAGATCCCACAGGTCGATGGTCCCATCATCGTTTCCGGAGCCGACAATCTTCCCATCCGGGCTGAAGGCCACACTCGTGACGTAGCCACTTGAGCCGACGAGGCCGCGGTGTGACCAGGCAGGCGTCACGCTCTTCGCCGGATCCGTTTGGTGTACCAGCGGTTCACCAACGGGCTGCCCGGTGCTGATATCCCATAGCTGCACACCAGCGATAGTTCCTGCCGCAAGGGTCTGGCCATCCGGGCTGAAAGCTACGCTGGATACAAAATTGGCGAAGCCCTCAAGCGGTCCGCGCAAAGGCGTCGATAGCGGCTTTCCAAGAACCTGCCGACGGTCGATGTCCCAGAGCTCCACGCCACCCTGGTAGCCACCCCAGGCCAGCACTTTGCCCGTGGGACTGAGGGCCACCGTCAACACACGCCCGACGTGGCTTGGGAGCGGTTCTCCGCGTGCCTGCTGGCTTGGGATATCCCATAGGCGCACCGTCTCGTCGTCACCCCCGGAAACCAGCAGCTTGCCGTCCGGGCTGAAGGCCACACTCCGCACAGCCCTGCTGTGTCCTTTGAACGGCTCACCCACAGGCTGCCGGCGAGTCACGTCCCACAGCCATACCGATCCGTCGGTCCCCGCCGCGGCCAACAGTTTGCCATCACGGCTGAACGCAACCGTCTCTACCTCAGAAGGATGCCGGAGGAAGGCGAACAACCTGGGATTTGCTTCAAAGAGCGTGAAGAGTGCGTTCCGCGCTTCGAATGTATCGGCGGTCTTGGCCGCCTCAATGCTCAACAATGACGCCAAGTCCAGTTGATCCTGCTTGTGCAGGAGGGCTGTAGCGGCCAGCCGCCCAGAGTTGGCGATCCGCGCCTCTCTCGTCGCCCGTAGCGCTTCGATGGTGGAGCCCAACGCCAGCAGGAGCGTCAGCGCGACAGCAGTATAGGCGGCTAACCGGTTTCTCTTGTAGACGCGTACATCTTCGCCGTCGAGCGACTCTTTGGGCTTGTTCAGGAGCGTCGAAGCGATGTCCAGGATGGCGCTGCGAAAACGGGAGTTCCGCAGGGACAGCTTCTCTTCCGTGCGCGCCCATCGCAGGTCTACCCATAACGGCTCCTGTCCCGTGCGGGCTCGCAGGCTCAACGGCAACGCCGTCGTACATGTCCAATCAAAGTCGTTGGCGCTCGTGTCCCAGCTAATTCCGCCGTCGGTCAGAAGGATGAGGATGTTCCGCACCGAGCGGTTCTCGCACCACCAATCCACCTCCTTCTGCACCCAGTGCGAGGCCGCCGCCTCCGGGGACGCCATCAGCAGAAAGTACTCGGAGGCGGCCAACGCCTCCTGGATCGTGTCCCACAGCGACGGGGTCACTGCCAGCCCTGTCTTGTCGCGAAAGATCCAGACCGACCTCAGCCGGTACCACGGCCGGGCAAAGCGATGGAGCGCGCGCTGCACTGCGGGCGCAAGATTCCCGTCGGCCGCATGGCTATACGAGATGAAGCCGTTATAGCGCATTTTTGCGCGTATTCTGGGCCTCTTCCGCAACAAACGCAAGAGATTTGCCGAGCTCCCAGCGCCGGTTCAGCGCCCATTCGTTTCGCGGACGTGAGCTCCCTTCTTCTTGCTGAGCGGACTGGCAATTACTCCTTCGGCTGGCAAAATCGGAGTGGTATTCTCGCCGCATGTTGCTCCTCGCGAAGGCGGCGGCCCTTGCTCTTTTTGTGGCCGTGTCGTCTCTCGCGCCGCAACAGGCTCCGGCGCCGCAATCCACTCTGGTGATTCAGGGACTCGGCCGGGGCGCAGTCGAGATCGATGGCGACTGGCAATTTCATCTGGGAGATGACCTCCGCTGGGCCTCCCCATCGTTCGACGACTCCGGATGGGAACCCATCACCACCTCAAGTTCCTGGGGCAGCCAGGGTCACTCCGGCTACACGGGGTTCGCCTGGTATCGCCGACACGTGCAGATCAATCGCGTTCCGGGGTTCCAGTCCAGCTACGCACTGCTCATCCCGCCGGTGGACGATGCCTACGAACTCTACTGGGACGGCAAGCTGATCGGAACATACGGCAGGCTGCCTCCCCGGCCATCCTGGTATTACAGCTCCTTGTTTCGCACCTTTCCCCTGCCTTCTGAAGGCTCCGGCGTGCTTGCACTGCGCGTCTGGAAGTCTCCTGCCTTGTTTGTTGACTCCGGCGCACTCGGCGGCATGACCGGACCGCCGCTGCTCGGCGATGTCAGCACAATCGCGGCGCAGATGGCGGCAATCGATTCCGCATCGACGCAGCAGGTCTTATACGACTACACGCTGATCGTTCTGTACGGCTTTGTGACGCTGCTCGGCCTGCTGCTGTGGAGCCGCGACCGCGCCTCCGAACTCCTGCTGTGGCTGGCCATCTTTACCGTTACACCGATCATCCTCGCCGTGCTGCAAGGCCTGTTTCCCGCCCCTATCCCGTACACGTGGGGCAGAGGCCTGAACCAGCCAATCTATGTGCTGAATCACATCTCGTTGTGGTTCCTGCTGCTGTGGTTGTTGAAGCTAAGTAACAATCGAAGGCTGGTCCGCTGGACCTGGGGGCTGGCGATCGGCACACTTGCCTCAGGCGTGCTGGACGGCGCCCTCGCGTTCTTCTGGGGACATGCTCACCCCTGGATGCAGGTGCTCGATGCAACCCTGACCGCCATCATTCTGTCGGTCGAGGTGTTTCCCTTCGTGATTATCGCCATCGGCATGCGGCAGAGACTCGACGCCTCCCGCTGGCTGTTTGCGCTCAGCGCGCTGGTCTCGCAGATGATCGACACGGTTGCCGACGTCAGCGCCGAAGGACAGCGCTTCACGCATTGGACCCTGTTCGAAACCATCGACACGCCGCTGTTTACGATTCACGGTATCGTCTTCCGGGCTGCCAAGTTGGCGACCCTGGTGCTCTTCATCTCGATCCTCTACGCCGTCTATCGGTACACCATGGAAAGGCAGGCGCGGCAGCGCGTCCTGGAAGGCGAGATGCAAGGTGCCCGGGAGATACAACAGATGCTGATTCCCGACACTCTGCCGTCGGTCGAAGGCTTCGCCATTACCAGCGCGTACCAGCCGGCGCTCGATGTCGGCGGTGACTTCTTCCAGATCATCCCCGAAAGCGAAGGATCGACCATCGTCGCACTGGGGGATGTCAGCGGCAAGGGACTGGGCGCAGCCATGAACGTGTCTCTGGTGATGGGCATTCTGCGGTCCTTGGGCGACGCGAACTTTGACCCGGTGCAGATGCTGGAGACTTTGAGCCGCTGCCTCTGCGGAAGACTTCAGGATGGCTTCGCGACGGGTATCATATTGCGCCTTCGCCCGGACGGCGCCGTCACCATAGCCAACGCCGGTCATCTGCCGCCCTTTCTCAATGAGCAGGAGCTGGAGATGGACGGCTCGTTGCCTCTGGGCCTTTTGGCTTCTGCCTCGTATACCGAGATCTCGATACGGTTGCAGCCGGGCGACCAGCTCAGCCTGTACACCGATGGGCTACTCGAAGCCCGGAGTGCATCCGGGGAACTCTACGGATTCGACCGGCTGCGGGCGCTGCTTGCGTCGAGGCCAACCGCGGAGCAGGCCACCCAGGTTGCGGTCGCCTTCGGCCAGAGCGATGACATCACCGTATTGACGCTCACCCGCCTCGCTGCGGGCGAGCCCTCCACGACCTCCCTGAGTGCCCCGGTGCTGACTCCTACCGAGGCGCAGGTGGGATCCGCGGCTATTTAACCGCTACGGTGATGGTTGCAGAGGCGCTGCCGGCGGAGTAGTTCGCACCTCCGCTGTAGGCCGCGCTGATGGTATGCGTGCCGTTGCTAAGCGAGGCCGCGGGCAAGGTCGTCGCCGCTGTTCCGGCCGCGGTCACCGGGACGGTCGCCAGAACGTTCCTGCCATCGTAGAAGGCGACACTTCCGATCTGGTTGGGCGGTCCCGCGCTCCAGGACTGGATGGTGGCGCTCAGCGTGAGGTTTCCGCCGGTGACGTAGTAGCTTGACGGGATCAGTTGCACAACAACGGGCGCCTTCGTGACCGTGAAGGATTCCGTGACCGGATTTGCCGCCGCGTAGTTCGTCTGCGCGGCGTATCCGATCACCACCGTATGCGCCCCGGTCAATGGCCGGATCAAGGTGAACTGGGCCACCCCGTTCTGCAGAGGCACGCTGACTGCCGCCGCTCCGTCGTACCGGTAGGTGACGACCCCCAGTGGCGCTCCGGCGCTGGAGCTGGTGTAAACGCCGCACTGGTAGTTCGCCCCGTAGGGAAAGTTGGCATTCCAGCACGATGCGCTCAGGCGCACCGGCACCGGATTTACCTGAAGCGTCACCGGTGCGGAGCTTCCTCCGGGATTGAAGCCATCTCCCGCGTACACGGCGGTCAAGGCATGTGCGCCCACCGGCAATCCCTGGATGTACAGATACGCCGCGCCATTCCCCTGCAGGCGTGCGGTTTGCAGCAGCGTAGTCGCGTCGTAGAGCTGCACGTTTCCGGTGGGAACATGCCCGTGGGAGGCGGCGATGGAGATGACCACGTTCGTTCCCTGCGGGTAGGTCACGATTGGATTGCTCAGGGTGACTTGGATCGCAGAGTCAAACGCGGTGACGACGTAATAGACGGACTGGGTAGATTGGTTCCCCGCCGCATCGGCAGCGGTGACCGTAAATACCTTGTTTCCCGGCGTGGACGTGTCCACCGGGCTGGTCAGAGCGCCGGTATCCAACACAGTCGAGCCCGGCGGGAACGTGAAGGCTCCGCACTGGACGATGCCCGAGCGCTCATCCGTGCACCGATAGGTGGCTATAACGGCCTGCCTCACCGAGTAGGAGGTGCTTGTTGCCGGGGAAAGCACCGGGCCCGAAGCCACTACGGGTGCGATCGTATCGACGTTAATGGGGAAGGTGTAGTAGGCGGTAGACCAGCTCCCGCCGGAGTCCTGACTGAACTTGAGCTCCTCGGTGCCGGCGCAATCCTGGGCGAAGTAGTGAACCAGATGGTTGCCGTCACTCAGGCCACCGAGGGTCTGCACTCCTGTTGTGAAAACAGTCGCCGGCGGATCCAGCGGGTCTGCCGGCGTTGGGCATGGGAGATTATTTTCAACGACGGTGTCGGTTGAAGGCGGCGCTGCGGGCGAGGGCACGCTGCTCGCTTCCGAGATGCCGTAGGTGATGCTCTGGATCGGCGAGGCGACGAAGGCAGCCGCGCCCGGAAGGTTGGTGCCGGTAAGAACGGGCGGCTGGCTGGAGAGTGTCACGCTGGCCGTCGAAGAATGAATCCATCCGCCGGGCTGCTGGCCCGCAACGCTGACCGTGGTGAGATCTTCAGGAACCTGGACGACGGGAACAAATGTGGAATTGGGATGCGAGGTGTGGCCGGTCGCAACGTACACGCCGGGGCCGCTGAAGGTGGCGAGCAGATTTTGCGGGCAGAGCAGATCCTGCAGACCGGATGCCAAATCGAAGCTGCAGGGGCCGCCGCTCCAGTCCTCCTTGGCCATTAGAAAGCCGATCCCCTGGTGGAAGGTCGTGCCGCCGGGAGTCGTGATGTCCGGGAGCGTAAAGCCGGGCCCGTCAAAGACGTCCTGGAAGATCTCATTGGGGGCGGAGGACACCGGGCACTGCACGCCGCTCGCGTTACCGCCGGTGCCGACCGTGCACTCCAGGGTAAAGAGCTTGCAGGCGGGCGCGCCGTTCACCAATTCTCCGGTATGGATGAGGCAAGAGGAGGTTGCAAACGACGTGTTGGGTACAAACGTTGACTGGAAGTCGCCCGGAGCCACCGGCAAGTCGCCGGTGGTGGGAATGGTTCCATTCGTGATCGACAAATTTCCGGCGCTTTGTGCTGTCGCCAGATTGTAGACAAACTGGACCTGCTGGCCCGAGGTGGGGTTGAAGGAGAAGTTCTGCGTCAACTGCGCCGGCGTGGGGTCGGTCTGCGAGATGGGATTGCCGGTGACCGTAGCCGGGCCCGTGACTCCATTCTGCGAGCAGTTCGTGTTGAGATACACCGTCGAGCTGGCAAGAAATCCGCCGGTGTCAACCAGGTCGATCTTGACCTGCACTGACCCGGACGGGAGACTGGCGCTGATGTTGAGCGGCGCTACTCCCCCGGTGCTGACGAATCCATCGGGATCCTGCCCCGTGAGCTTGCCCGCGCTGGCCGCCGATTGATAGCTGGTGGTAAAGCAGTCCTGAGACACGCCGCCGGGCTCATTGTCAGATGTACCGCCGCGGCAGATATTCACCGGACCCGCGCTGGTTGCCTCCGAGGTCACGGTGAGGTTGATCTTGTTGTCGACGAGAACGTTTCCGGTGCTGTCCGCCGACGAGGAGAGCATGGCCGTGACGGGAGATGCGCTGCAAGTGAGGTTCAGTGTCGCGCTGTTGAACGTGACTGCCTTCGAGCCCGTACCCGTGCCGCTCGCGGAGGCTCGCACATTGACCGGGCTAAAGAGCCGGATGGAATTCTGGGCGGCCATCGCGGGCACGAGCGACATCATGCACGCGGCCATGCAGCCGCAGTTGAAAATCGACGCTCTTCTCATCTGAATGCAACTCCTGGAACGTATCCGGATCGTCAGGGCGGCTGGGCGCAATGCGGAAAACCGCTCTCCAGGCCCAGCATCGATTCCGGCTATTCGTTAAAGGACCAAGAGGGGAGCTTGATCATGGCTGGCCGAAGACACATGCAAACGATGCGATTCTCTGATGTTAGTGAGTCCGTGTCAATGTGAAACTCCGAAGGCCTGTCCGCAGAGCCGAAGCGGATAGCAGCGCAGCTCTCAGGTCGCGCTCGTGCGCCTGGGCTACGGCGCCAGTGAGGCCATGGACGGCCGAACTGCCGGATCCAGGACGATGGCACAGCACAGAAGGTCCGCTTTTCGTGGCGTGGAATTTCGCTGCGCGAGCATCGCGCGGTCAACTCGACTATCGTAGGTACCTGGTGTCGTACAGGAGGGTTTGCATTTGATCCGTTCGCGTTCTCTCGCCCCTGGTCTGTATCTGGCGGCCGTTCTGGCCGCGGTGTCAATTGGATCGATCTGCACAGGGAGGGCGGTGGCGCAGACGGCTCCGCAGCAGACAAATCCCGAACAGCCCAGCTCCAGTCTCTTCTCCGGAATGCGATGGCGAGAGATCGGGCCGCTGCGTGCGGGGCGTACCCATGCACTGGACGGCGTCGCCTCCGAGCCCAACACGTTTTATATCGGTGCGGTGAACGGCGGCGTCTGGAAGACGACGGATGCCGGTGAGACCTGGGACCCGCTCTTTGACGAGCAGCCGACCGGCTCCATCGGCGCCATCGCGGTCGCGCCCTCCGATCCTAAGATCATCTACGTCGGCAGCGGAGAGGGCCTGGGCGAGCGCCCCGACCTCTCCACCGGCGACGGCATGTACAAGTCCGTCGATGGCGGCAAGACATGGACCCACCTTGGCCTGCGCGACAGCCAGCAGATCCCGCAGGTGGTGGTCGATCCGCACAATCCCGACCGCCTGTTTGTGGCTGTGCTGGGCCATCCCTATGGACCCAGCGAGGAGCGCGGCGTCTTCCGCTCGACCGATGGTGGGAAGACATTCAAGAAGGTCCTCTACAGGAATCCGGCAACCGGCGCGTATGACGTGGAGATGGATCCGAGCAATGGCAATGTGCTCTACGCCGGGCTATGGGAGCAGCGGCAGGGCCCATGGGAGAACGGCCAGTGGACCGGGACCAATGGCGGCCTCTTCAAGTCCACCGACGGCGGCGACACCTGGACGGAGATTACCGGACACGGTCTCCCGGCGGGGATCACACAGGTGGCCGTCGCCATCGCGCCCAGCAATCCCAACCGCGTGTATGCGGCCGTAGCTACGGGGCAGGACGTGCACATCATGCGCTCGGACGATCAGGGCGCCAGCTGGACGCGGACGACAGAAGATCCGCGGCCCGAGGCGCGTATCGGCGGGGGTGACCTTCCGGTGCCGAAGGTCGATCCCAGGAACCCCGACGTGCTCTATATCTGCAGCACCGTCACCTGGAAATCGACCGACGCGGGCAAGACCTGGTACGGGCTGCGCGGCGCTCCGGGTGGAGATGATTACCAGAACGTCTGGATCAATCCCGAACACACCAACATCATCGCGCTGACCAGCGACCAGGGTGCAATTGTAACCGTCAATGGAGGAAATACCTGGAGCCAGTGGTTTAATCAACCGACCGCGCAGGTGTACCACGTCGCCACTGATAACCACTTCCCGTACCGGGTCTGCGGTGGGCAGCAGGACAGCGGCTCCGCCTGTGTCCTCAGCCGCAGCGACGACGGCCGCATCACCTTCCACGACTGGCACCCGGTGGGCATTGAAGAGTACGGCTACGCGGCGCCCGATCCGCTGGATCCCGATATTGTCTTCGGCGGCAAAGTCACGCGTTACGATCGCCGCACCGGCCAGATCTCCGACATCGAGCCACGGCCGCTGCGGGATTACCGCGTGGTCCGCACCGAACCGTTGGTGTTTTCTCCCATCGATCCGCACTTGCTGTTCTTCGGGGCAAACTCTGTCTTCCAGACGACCGATAGTGGACAGAGCTGGACCGAAATCAGCCCCGACCTTACCCGCAAGAGCTGGGCGGTCCCGGCCAGCATCGGCTCCTTCCGGCAGGAACCCACGGCGCAATCCAAGCAGCGCGGCGTGGTGTACGCGCTGGCTCCCTCTCCGCTGGACGTGCATCGCCTGTGGGCTGGCACGGATGATGGCCTGATCTGGGTCACCGCTGACGGCGGCCAGCATTGGGACAACGTGACCCCGCCGGCGCTCCAGCCGTGGTGGAAGGTCTTTAACATGGACGCTGGGCACTTCGATCCGTTGACTGCCTACGCGGCGGTGAATACGTTACGTCTGGATGACATGCGCCCGCACCTGTTCCGGACGCATGACGGCGGCAAAAGCTGGACCGAGATCGACAACGGCATCCCCGACGGAGCTGCCACCAGCACCATTCGCGAGGACCCGGAGCAGAAAGGGTTGCTGTTTGCAGGCACGGAGACGCAGGTCTACGTCTCCTTCGACGACGGGGACCACTGGCAATCTCTGCGGCTCAACATGCCTCCCAGTTCGGTGCGCGACCTGCAGGTCAAGGGAGACGACCTGGTTGCGGGTACGCACGGCCGCGGCTTTCTCATTCTCGACGACCTCACGCCGCTTCGCCAGCTGGCTGCCGAGAGCGGCGCAAAGGTCGCTGCGTCTCCCGCATATCTCTATAAGCCGCAGGTTGCTCTGCGCATTCGCGGAGACATGAATCCGCCCACCCCCTGGGTGCCGGAGATGGCGACCGGGACGAATCCTCCCGATGGCGCGATCCTCGATTACTACCTCGCCGCGCAGGCCGCGGGGCCGGTGACGCTGGAGATCCTCGACAGCGCAGGCAAGACCATCGGCCGCTACTCGAGCGCCGACCCGGTGCCTCCGCCAGATCCCCGCTATCCGGTACCGACGTACTGGGAGCGGCCGCCGCAGATCGTTTCCACCGCCCCGGGAGAGCACCGTTTCCTGTGGAACATGCACTATCCGCCCATCGCAGGCGTGCAGACCGGCCCGGATGCCGATCAGGCGGTGCCGCACAACACGCCCTCAATTCCGACCTCTCCTTGGATTATGCCCGGCAATTACACGGTAAGGCTGATGGTGGGAAAGCAGAGCTACACGCAGCCGCTCACCGTGCGCATGGATCCGCGAGTCAAGACATCGCCGGCGGATCTCGGCGCTCAGTTCGACCTTTCGAAGCAGATGTACGACCAGGCTGAAGCGGCCACCGAGGCCCTTCACCAGATCGAAGCGCTGCGCAAACAGGTCCACGCGCGGGCCGCTACCGGTGCGGCGGCCGCCGCCTCCCAGGCGTTCGACAAGCAACTAGAGGGGCTCGCAGGAAAGGCCGAATTTCACCGCGGAGGCCCTGCCGGGCCGCCGACCTTCACCGGAGTGCGTGGAACGCTGCTCCGGCTGCAGCATGAGTTGCAGGACTCGGATGTGGCTCCGACAGCGCAATTGCGTGCCGCATGCGATACCGCTCAGAAACCCCTGCCCGGCCTGATGGAGCAATGGAAGACGCTCCAGGGACAGCCGCTCACCAGCCTGAACGAACAGTTGCGGCAGAACCATGTAGCGCCCGTAACGCTGCAGGGCGACCAGGGGAGGCAGGAGACAGAAGAGCTGGAGGAAGGCGACAAGGATGCTGACGTGGACTGAGCAACAGACTCTACGCGCGGCGGCGGATCCCCATTCGTCGTCATCGCCGGCTCTCAGCAAACCGGCAGATGCATCATGCTATACATCATGATGCGTCTGCCGCACGGCATGCGGTCTCCCGTCCGCGCCGCTCTCCTGTTCTCCGTCGCAGCACTCTGGGTTGCGGCTCCTTCGCGCGCGCAGACGCCCGATACGGCCACGCTCCGTGGGCAGGTGGTGGATGCGCAAAGCGTTCCCATCGCAGGTGCGGAGATCACCGCCACGAACACGCGCATCGCCTTCCAGCGCAAGACCCGAACCGCGGCGAATGGCGAGTTCATGTTTGCCGGGCTGCCCATCGCCGGCGCCTACAGCATCCGGGCTTCAAAGGTCGATTTCGCCGATACCCAGGTTTCAAACCTGACCCTCGACGGTGGGGGCACCGCCACACTCAAGCTGTCCATGCAAGTAGCCGGCGGCACGACGCAGGTTGTCGTGACTGGCGCCGCGGGCGAGGTGCGCACCGACGAGCCGCAGTTGGGAGAACGCTTGAGCGCGGAGCAGATGCAGGAGATGCCGTTGCCGAATCGCCGCATCAGCTTTCTTCCCCTGCTGAACGCGGCAAATCGTCCGGCCATCAACCAGGGCGACATCTTTACCAATCAGAACCTGTTCACGACCAACGGCTCCGGCCGGCGGCAAACCTGGTTCGAGGTCGATGGCAGCGCAGCCATCGATACCTGGGGACGCCAGACCATCTTCACCAATATCCCGCTGGCCGCCGTCGAAGAGATGACGGTGCTCGAAAACGCCTTCGCCGCCGATTACGGATTCAGCACCGGGAGCGTCGTCAACATTGTTACGAAAAGCGGCGGCAGCGCACTGCATGGTGAAGCCCTGGGATTGTGGCGGCCTTCCGGCCCGGAAGCCAGGCTTTCGGGCTTTAACACGACGAATGCGGCGAGCGGGAATGACGTGACCAACGACACGCTCGGCCAAGGCGCGCTGACGCTCTCCGGTCCGCTGCCCAAAGATGGCCGCACACGCTTCCTGGCGTCCGGCGAGTACAGCGATCAGGACCGCGCATCGCCCGTCACCTCGCCCATCGCTCCCGGCAACTTCATCGGGCATTACCGTGGCTGGCTGGCTTTTCTGCGGCTGGATCGTCAGTTCAACGACGCGCACACGGCGTTTTTTCGCGGCAACGCCGACAGCTTCTACGACACCAACCCCAACGGAATTGTGGGCGGCAACAGCCTGCCCAGTGTGGGCCGCGTCTTTCGCCGCCGCACCTACTCCGCGGAAGCAGGCGAGTCGGCCGTGCTCGGCCCATCCGCCGTGAACAACCTGCGCTTGCAGTTCGCATTGGCTTCGCCCATCACGGAGTTCGACCCCGTGGTAAACGGAACGCAGTTCTCGGTGCCGGTATCGACCGGCGGTACGTTCGTCTCCGGCACATCGCAGTCGGCGCTGCTGATGAACCGGCAGTACGAGATGGACGAGACGCTGGCAGTCAGCACCGAACGCAACCAGTTACGCCTGGGCGCTACTGCCATCTACGCGCACAACGGAGGCGACAGCAAGGAGTTCGGCGGCCCCATCTACGACGGAGAATTCATCTACAAGACCTGCACCCAGCCGCTCGCGGTATGCGAGAGTCCCGCGTATCTTAACGACATTGCGAACGTCCAGACCTACACCCAAAGTTATGGCAATGCCCGTTACACCGTGGACGACACACTCTGGGCCCTCTTCGTCCAGGACGACTACCGCGCGATGCCCAGCCTGACGCTTAACCTGGGGCTGCGTTACGAGCAGCAGACGTTCACCGACGGACGCGCGAACCTGGCGCCACGCGTGGGCTTCGCCTACAACGTGCGGCGCGAGGGCACGACCACCATCCGCGGCGGCTTCGGGCTCTACTATGCACAGGTCGTCGATAACTCCGAGGCGAATTACGCCCTCACCGGACCGGAGGGCGTCTTCAACTACACTGCCGCCCCGGGTCAGGTTGGCTTTCCCGCCAGTGTGGCTGCCGCGCCGCTGCCGTCGTTCCCGGCGGGAGCGGCCGTGCCGCTGCGCAGCCTTTACATACGTCCCGGCCGTAGTGGTTACTACGACCGCTTCTTCCCTACCTCTACCTTGAACAACTATCCGGCGTCACTCCAGAACCCTTACTCCGAGCAGTGGACGCTGGGCCTCGAGCGGCAGTTGGCCCCGGAATGGGTCCTGAGCGCAGACTACATCGGCGCGCACATTCTGCGCGTCGTCCGCCCGTTGGATGTCGATCCGCCGACGTCCTTCCTCCGCACTGCGCAAGGGCAAAGCCGGACCGCTCAGGCGGCGAACTGTACCCGGCCGTACTGGATCTGGTGGTATAGCCAGCACGGCACGACGTGTAATCCTGCATCGGCAAGCAGTGCTGGGCAGGTCGCGCAACCGCCCTATAGCGTGATCCAGAGCGACGTGAACGATGGGGTCGCCTACTATGACGCGCTCGATCTAAACCTGAACCATCGCTTCAGCCGCGGCGCGTCGTTGCTGGCCAGCTATACCTGGTCGCATACCATCAACACCGTTGACCCGGATGTGCCGAGCCAGAATCCCAACGATCCGCTAGCCACCGGGGCAGCCGAACGAGGCAACGCGATCTTCGATCAGCGGCACCGCTTTGTGCTGAGCGGGGTCTATACCGGGCCGCTGAAGCTCCGTCTGGGCGGCGTGGCCACGCTCGCCTCCGGATTGCCGTACAACATTGTGACCGGCACCACAAACAGCGGCGACACGGGCGCGACCACGGACCGGCCCGTGATCAACGGAGCGGTGATCGGGCGCAACACCGGCCGCGGCACCGCAATCTATGACGTCTCGCCCTTTGTGGAGCGGCGATTTACGCTCGGCGTTGAGTGGCTCTCGGCGAATCTGCGCGCGGAGGCATTCAACGTTCTCAATCACCGCAACGTCGTTGGCTTCAGCGGCACATATGGCAACGGAAGCAGCGCTGGAGCGGGCTTTGGCGGGCCGCTTGCCGGCATCACCAATCAGCTTCCCGCCCGGATGTTTCAATTCTCCGCTGCCGTGGATTTCTAAATCGTGCCGGTTACCGCGGCAGATCCTGTCGGCCGGCGATCGAAAATGCGGCCCACTGGCTTTTGGGGCCGCAGGCTGCGTGCCGCCAAGCGACACTTTGTAGCTTCCGGGCTGCACGCTGCGCACCCCTTGCGCATCCACCTGGCTGAGCTCGCGCGGGCCCAGCATGAAGCGCAGATGGCGGGTCTCGCCCGGCGCAAGATGTACGCGCTTGAAGCCCACCAGCGACAGCAATGGGGACACGTCCGTCTTTGGAGGAACAAGATAGACCTGTGCGACCTCATCCCCCGCCAGGTGCCCGTCGTTCTGGAGGTCAGCCTCGACCGTCAACGGCATTCCCGCCTGCAGATCTTTTGTCGACAGGGTGATGCGGGAATAGCTGAAATGCGTATAACTCAACCCGTAGCCGAAGCCATAGAGCGGTTCACCTTTAGAGTAGCGATAGGTCCGCGCCTTCATGGAGTAATCCTCGAAGCTCGGTAACTGCGAAAGCGAGCGATAGAAGGTCACCGGCAGCCTTCCGCCGGGATTGTTCTTTCCCGCGAGCGTCTCCGCAATCGCCTCGCCTCCTGCTTCGCCCGGATACCAGGCCTCCAGGATGGCGTCCGCATGCTCCTCGGCCCAGTTGACGGAGAGAGCGCTTCCGTTCAGCAGGACCACGATCAGCGGCTTACCCGTAGCCGCAACCGCTTCGAGTAGCTGCTGCTGCGCCGACGGCAGCCGTATGTCGGTGCGGTCGCCGCCGGAGAAGCCCTCAACATGCACCGGCATCTCTTCGCCCTCGAGTTCCGGAGAGAGACCCACAAACGCAACGACTGCATCCGCCTGTCTGGCTGCCGCGACTGCCTGCTGCCGCAGCGGTTCGAGCGGTGGCATCCAATTGAGCGTAATGCCCGCCCCGAAAAGCTCGGAACGATGCGTGTAGTCCAGCTGGAACGCGTGCGGCTGCGTGTCTGCAAAATGCAGCTTGAACGCCGGCGTGGCGCTGGGGCGGGATTCGTCTTTCTCGTTCGTCGCGTGTGTCGCTACCTGCTTGCCGTCGAGGTAGACCGTGAAGCTCTCGTGATCGGAACAGGGATAGCATTGGGCCAGCGTGACGGTGAACGTGTAATCGCCGGCTGCCGGAGGTGTCAGGGTTCCACTCCATCGCACTGCAAAGGCATGCGCGGGCACACCCGGTACAGGGCTCGCGGCGTTCCAATCGAAGTCGATCTGCGGGTCCATCCGGGTAACGAGCGGAGTTCCCCGGAAATCCGCCGCCGGAAAATATTCAGCCTTAAGACCCACCTCATCCGGACGCGACGCGGGGTGGAACAGCGTGCGCGGCGCGGGCAGCACGATCCCTTCCGCATACGGCGCTCCCTGCGCGTATAGGACCTTCGCGCGCCTGAACTCGCGTGCGATGCCGTCCAGTGGCAGTATCGGATGCGAAGGTACTGCGTTGTAATTGCCCTCGATGGCGGCGAGCGATGCGGCGTTGGGGCCGATCACGGCGAGCGTGCGAACCTTGGCGGCGAGAGGAAGCGTGCGCTTCTCGTTCTTGAGCAGCACCATGGACTTGCGAGCGGCCCGCAAAGCTAACGCCCGGTGCGGCGGGGAATCGTTCTCGCTGAAGGGGATCTGCCCGTAGGGCGCAGCGCCTGGTTCATCCAACATCCCCAGCTTGAAACGCGCGATGAAGAGGCGCCGTACCGCGGTGTCGATCGCGCTCTCCGCCAGCAGCTTATCGTGTACCGCTTGCACCAGCGCGCGGTAGGTATCTCCGCAGTTGGTATCCGTGCCCGCAAGCACTGCACGGACTGCGGCATGTTCCGCGTCCGCTGCATAGCGGTGCCCTGTCTTCTGGAAGAAGTCATCCACGGCACCGCAGTCGGAAGTGACGAATCCCTGAAAGCCCCAGGCGTTGCGAAGCGTGTCGCCGAGCAGCATCGTGCTCGCGCAGGCGGGCACCCCGTCCACCGCGTTGTAAGCGCACATCAACGATGCGGCGTGCCCTTCGGTGACAGTAGCGCGAAAGGCCGGCAGGTAGGTATCTTCAAGATCGTGCGGCGACGGGTCCACGTTGAACCGGTGCCGCTCCGACTCCGGCCCGCTGTGGACGGCGAAGTGCTTGGGAGTTGCAATCGTCTTCAGATACACCGGATCCGTGCCCTGCAAACCCTCGACGAAGGCGACCCCGAGTCTGCTGGTGAGGAACGGGTCTTCGCCATACGTCTCCTGCCCGCGGCCCCAGCGTGGATCGCGAAAGATGTTGATGTTAGGGGACCAGATCGTCAGCCCGAAGTACCGGGCATGCACATCCTCGCGGATAGCCTGGTTGTACTTGGCACGCGCCTCGGTCGAGACCACGGACGCGATCTGCCCCACCAGTCCCCGGTCCCATGTGGCGGCCATCCCGATCGCCTGGGGAAACACGGTCGCATATCCGGAGCGCGCAATTCCGTGCAGCCCCTCACTCCACCAATCGTATTGCGGCACGCCAAGCCGGGGGATAGACGGCGCCGCATTCATCATTTGCGAAACCTTCTCTTCCAGCGTCATGCGCGAGACAAGGTCCGCGGCGCGCGTATCGAATGATAACGAAGCGTCCTGGTACGGCAGTTTCTGCTGCGCCCATACACATGGGGCCAGGACAAGAGATACGCCGAGGACCGCGAGCCGGCTCATCCCGTGTAAATGGAGTTCACACATTCAGTCAGACCTCGCGAACGGATCCCTGCCGCGAACCGGACAGCCGGAGCGCAGACGCTGCGTCAGTCTAATATGCCGCGCCGGTATGCCGCGCCGGCTCCAGGATGCAGCCAATTTAGATGCAGCCCATTTACGAATCGCCGTGGGGAAGGAGGAGGCGCTGCAAGCTATCGGTCGGCTTGCCCTACATATGTCATCTTCGATTGCACGTGGGTGTGTTCGAACTCGCTGTTTTCCAGCGAAAGCGAGATATCGCGATCGATGAAGAACAGCGCGCGCAGCCGGAACTCCGTACCGAAGCTCGAAGGAAACCACACCCCGTCCGGCTGCCGCTGGTAGGTCACGCTGAAGCCCAGCCCGGGCAGGTCCGTTCCCAGCAGAGTGCGGGCCACGAATGGAATTCTCTGCGCCAGCTTGGTTGACACCTCGACCGGTTCGAAATCCTCCCGGTCAATGAACGCCTCTCCTGCCCAGTCGCCATCGTGTTTGTCTTTTGGCGCAAAGCTCAGGTGATACACGTTGCGATTGTTCACCATCTGCTCGTCCAGCAGCTTGAACTCGTATTTCTTCTGTTCCTGCGTGGTCAGCGGAAACAGGTCGCGACCCAGCCCGTCCTTCGATTTATCGTCGATCAGGTCTTCGCGGAAGCTGCGCACCAGGCTTGCATCCAATGTTCCGGGCTCCGGTACCGGTTCGCTGGCATACGTCAGGTACTTGCCCTTCGATACATACTTCCCCGACAGTCGCATCAACGTCCGTTTGAACCCTTCCGGCTCGGGCGAAACCCGGTAGTCCGCGGCCTCTTCCCGCATCAGATGACGGTTGGTCTTCCGCGAGACCACCTCGATATGCTGGCGGTAGAGATACTGGCTCCGCAGGACCTCGCTCCGGTCCTGATTTGCGCCGACTCGCGCCATAATCTCCGCTGCCGTAAGCCGGGGCGGCGGGTTGGCGGCGGCCGGCGTCTGCGCACGGGCGTGCGTCAGTGGGCCTGCCAGCAGCAACAGCAGAAAGCCGAGCGGGCTTACTTTGGCCATGTATCTCCCTGAACCGATCTCCCTGAACCGGTATCCCGAAGCGGTGTCCCGAACCGGTATCCCGGATGCACACTACGTTGCGCCGCACCTCCCGGTTCCCATCCCCGGGAAACCCCGCGCCGAGGGCTTTGATTACGCGGCACTCCCGGTTAGAACATCTCGCAGCACCGCCGCCGCGGCCTCGCATGCGGACCGGTCCACATCGCGGTGCGTGACCAGCCGCAATGCATGCGGCCCCACCGTTCCGGACAACAGCCCGCGCTCCTTCAACCGCGCGACCATCGCCGCGGCGTCTCCGTTGCCCGGAAGCGTGAAGATGACGATGTTCGTCTGCACGGCGCCAAGGTCAATCTCCACCTGCCGGATCTCCGCCAGCGCCTCCGCCAGGAACCGCGCGTTCGCGTGGTCCTCGTCCAGCCGCTTCGGCATCTCTTCGAGCGCTATCAGCCCCGCCGCCGCCAGCACTCCGGCCTGCCGCATCCCGCCGCCCAGCATTTTGCGCACCGCGCGCGCCCGGTCGATCAGCGCCCGCGAGCCCAACAGCATCGACCCTACCGGTGCGCACAGCCCCTTGCTTAAGCAGAACATCACGCTATCGAAACCGCGCGTCAGCTCCGCAACTGACACGCCCAGTGCCGCCGCCGCATTGAACACCCGCGCCCCGTCCAGATGCACCGGCAGCCCGCGCTCCCGCGCGCCTGCCCATATCTCCTCCAGTACCGGCAACGGCGTCACCGTGCCGCCCGCCATATTGTGGGAGTTCTCGAGCGAGATGAGACCCGTCTGCGCGCGATAATAGATGGGTCCGGCGATCGCGCGCTCGATCTGTTCCCACCGCAGCACACCGCGCTCCCCCTCGACCTGCCGCAACTGGCAGCCGGAGAAGGCCGAGACCATGGCCATCTCCCAGTCCACAATGTGCGCGCGCTGCTCGCAGATCACCTCCTGCCCCTGCCGCGTGTGCAGCCGGATGGCAATCTGGTTGCCCATCGTGCCCGTGGGCACGAAAATCGCCGCCTCACGCCGGAAGATTGCCGCTGCCCGAGCCTCCAGCCGGTTCACCGTTGGGTCCTCGCCGTACACGTCGTCACCGACCTCCGCCTCCGCCATCGCCCGCCGCATCTCCGCCGTTGGCCGGGTCACCGTGTCGCTGCGCAGATCGATCACCGCCACGCGCCTGCGCTCGCCGGCGGTCGCTGTCGGCTGTCTCTCCGTCTCCTCCATGCTCTCCGTCTTCATCGTGTCCGTTTTCATCGCGTTCCAGCCCCGTTCCTTCTCGTATTTGCCTATGTCGATGTTACGCAAAACCCGGCCTCCCATCCCGAGCGCGAGCGAAGGATGATAGCGCGAAAGCGGGTGCCCCATTCTTTGCGTCTCCAAACGCCCAATCAAAGCCAAAGCGCAAAGGGATGGGTCTCTCCGCCTGTCTGAAGCATCGTAGATCGTCAGGACTTCGACCGGATGGTGGACCTGCTCGTCGCAATGCACAATCGTCTCGACGCAAGAACGGTCGAGCGGATACGCGATTTGCTCCCAACTCCGCCCGTGGTCGATAACTATGCCGATGCTTATCTCCACAGCCGCCTCAGCCATGACCGACCCCTTCGACGAAGCGGCGCGCGATCCGCTAGCCATCTTCCAGACCTGGCTTGCTGCCGCCCGTGCCAGCGAGCCCAACGACCCCACCGCGATGGCGCTGGCCACCGCCACGCCGGACGGGCACCCCTCCGTGCGCATGGTGCTACTCAAGCGCGCCGACGAACGCGGCTTCGTCTTTTACACCAACGACCAGAGCCGCAAAGGGCGCGAGCTTCGCGGCAATCCCCGCGCGGCGCTCTGCCTCTATTGGGCGTCACTGGACCGCCAGGTGCGCATCGAAGGTCCTGTCGTTGACGTATCGTCAGCCGAGGCGGATGAATACTTCCATAGCCGGGCACGCAGCAGCCAGATCGGCGCCTGGGCGTCCGAGCAATCCCGGCCTTTGGACAGCCGCGCCACGTTGGAGGAGCGCACGCACAGTTACGAATGGACGTATCCGGGCGAAATCCCCCGCCCGCCCTATTGGCTCGGCTTTCTGCTCCAGCCCCAGGTGATTGAGTTTTGGCACAATCGCCCCTCGCGCCTGCACGATCGCGTGGTCTTCACCCGCAGCGCATCCGGCTGGAGCAGACAGCGCCTCTATCCTTAGCGGAGACTAGGCCTTCAGGGCGGGTGCACGCTGGATAGTCCGCACACACATCACCAGCAGGCCGAGCACTACCACTCCCTGGATAAGCACGCGCACATCCAAGAGGTTGCCGATCAGCCGTCCAAAGGAATAGACCATCAACAGCCAGCCGATGCAGCCGGCAAGGCTCACCCAGGCGAGCGGGCGATCCTCAGGGCGCCGCGCGCGAAGCAGGTTCAGGGCCGCAAGCAGCAAGCCTGCGAGTGTGGCTGAGAGAGCCCACAAAAGTGTCTCCGGGATCGCGCGGTAGTGTGCAAAGGAACCGATGGCGTGCAGCAGGCTTCCTAC
The DNA here is from genome assembly GCA_963830635.1 of uncultured Acidobacteriaceae bacterium. GTDB lineage: Bacteria > Acidobacteriota > Terriglobia > Terriglobales > Acidobacteriaceae > CAWHMN01. The sequence continues at coordinate 769,645 of CAWHMN010000001.1, forward strand.
CACCAGCAGCCACCCGAGGGTCAGGTCCGCGGTCTTCATCGACACGGGCTCCTTTCGGTGAAGCAGAGTCACGCTACTACTGCGCGCGCCTCCGCACAATCGGAAAATGCATCGCCCGCCCGCCACCGGGCGCACCCACTGCAGCCGCGCTTTTAGGGGCTGCCTACCATCATCGCCACGGAAAGCACGATCACCACCACTGCGGTCGTCCACGCCACTATGTTGAACCAGTGTGAGTTCACGTACTTCCCCATCAGGTCCTTGCGGTTGATCAGCAGCAGCATGAAGATGAGCACGATCGGCAGCAGCACTCCGCTGAGCACCTGCGTCACCTCCACCACGCGCATGGGATGAATCTGCGGCAGCAGCACCACGCCCGCGCCTCCGGCGATCAGCAGCGTATACAGCCAGTAGAAAAACGGCGCCTCTTTGAAGCTCTTGTCGACGCCGGATTCAAAGCCCAATCCTTCGCAGACCGTGAACGCGGTCGACAGCGGCAGGATGGAGGCCGCGAAAAACGACGCGTTGAACAGCCCCACGGCGAAGAGCAGAAAGGCATACTTGCCGGCCAGCGGCTTCATGGCCTCGGCTGCTTCCGAGGGCACGTTGATCGCGCCCATTCCGTGCACGTAGAGCGTGGCCGCGCAGGCCACCACGATGAACCAGGCGACTATATCCGTAAACAGCGAACCGATGATCACGTCCAGGCGCGAAGCCGCATAGTTCTTGATGTCGATCGCCTTCTCGACCACCGAAGACTGCAGATAAAACTGCATCCACGGCGCGATCGTTGTCCCGATCACCGCCACGACCATGAACAGATATGGACGGCTTCTCCAGGAGGCGCGCGGCGGCAACTGCACCGTCGCCAGCATCGCCTCCCGCCAGCTTGGCCCGGAGAGGACCCCGGTGATGATATACGCGATATAGAACAGGCTCGCGGCCAGGAACACTTTCTCCACGCTCTTGTAGTCGCCGCGCACCACCAGCAGCCACACCAGCAGCGCACATACCGGCACGGAGATATAGCGGCTGATGTGAAACAGCTCCAGGCTGCCCGAGATGCCGATGAACTCCGTCACCACCAGTCCGAAGTTCACCACTATCAGCAACAGCATCATCAGCGCTGTCCAGCGCAGGCCGAACTCCTCGCGGATCAGATCGCTCAGCCCCTTGCCCGTCACCACGCCCATGCGCGCGCACATCTCCTGCACCACGATGAGCGCCAGGGTGATGGGCAGCATCGTCCACAGCAACCCATAGCCGTACTGCGCGCCGGCCTGCGAATAGGTCAGGATGCCGCCGGCGTCATTATCGACATTGGCAGTGATAAAGCCCGGTCCCAGGACCGCAAGGAAGATCAGGATCCGGGTTTGCCACCGTCTCAACATGCCAGGCATCTTTGCAGTTCTGGGATTAACGAATAGAAGGTTGGGCTGGGGTGCCCCCGTCTCGCTTCTTAGACGTGGGCTGCGGAGTCGCGTCCGCAGAAGCATAGCCCTATACGCTCTTGGCGAACATATCAGATCGGTGGAAGCAAGTAGAAACGCAGGTCGGGAACCCGGAGTTTGCGGGCGCCCTTGTCTCCTGGAAGCGCTTCCACTACCGCTTGCGCAGGAACGCGATCACATGGTCGGCCTCGACCACGCCCACCAGCTTGTCGGCGGTATCTACTACCGGCAGCGCGTGCAGATTGTACTTGTCGAAGAGCTCGGAGACGTCGTCATCGTCCGTATCCACCCGGCAACTGATCACATGCGTCTCCGCCAACGCCGAGAGCTGGGTCTCCGGCTGGGCGAGAAGCAGGCGCGCCAGCGGTATCGCGCCTTTCAACACGCGATGCTCATCGGTAAGATAGACCGCCGTCACCGTCTCCCGGTCGCCCTCGAAATCGCGCAGCGCATTGATCGCCTGCGTGATCGATCCGTCGAATGGAACGGCGACGAAGTCGGTGGTCATGCGGCCGGCGGCGGAGTCTTCGCGGAACTCCAGCAACTCCTCCACCTCGTGCCGCTCCTCTGGTTCCATGTGGTCCAGGATGGCGTCGGAGCGCTCCTCCGAGAGCTCCGCCAGCAGGTCGGCCGCCGCCCCGGGGTCCATCTCTTCGACAATGTCGGCGACACGCTCGGAATCGAGCGACGCGATCAGTGTGCGCTGCAGGCGAGGTTCCACCTCCTCCAGTGCGTCGGCCGCCACCTCTTCCCCCAGCGAGTGGAAGACGGCCTCGCGCTCCGCCGGAGCCAGCTCTTCCAGAATGTCGGCGATATCGGAGGGGTGCAGTTGCGCCAGTCGTGCATGCTCGATCTTCAGCCGGATCCGCCGGGCCGGATCCACCTCGATCACGTCCACAAACTCCCACGGGATGATGCGGGGCCCGAAGCGGCGGGCAATCGCGTCCACGCGCTCCGCTGGAATCGCACCGCGCAGCAGGCGGCGCATCGCCCCACGCATACCCACTTCCACCTGCGTTACGCGAAGCCCGGTCTCTCCATCCTCGGTGTGCCAGCTCAGGTCCACATCGTTGACGCGCACCACCTTGCGCCCGTGAACGTCGATGATCTGCCGGTCGAGCAGGTCGCTGCGCAGCAGCAGGAACTCCTCGCTCCCACTGATCGGCCGCAGCGTCTCGCAGTCCCGCAAGGAAAAGGCGCCCTCGGCGCTTACCGCGAGTTGCCGCATCTCCAGCAGCCGCCTTCCCTCGGGCGTCTTCAGGATGAGGCCAACCACGCTGCCGGCGTCGCTGCCCGTCGCAACCGCGACGTCCACCACCTTGCCGCACGGCACGCCTTGCGCATCGATAACGCTCGTGCCTTCGAGCAAGGTCAGGCTGCTCTCGTGCTTGGGGACGATGCGCATACAGGGGTCGGGGGTCAGGGGTCAGGGTCAGAGGTCAGGGTCAGGGTTCAGGGTCAAAGGTCAGATGCCATCCTAGCAAAAGGCGCGCTGCGCAATGGCCATACCTATAGGCAAGCTGCTCGCCTGCTCCATTCCTGCTTGGCCTTCTGCACTTCTCCCGCAACCCCTGTCCCCTGAACCCTGATCCCTGATCCCTGATCCCTGACTAGCTGAACCCGAGCGCAGCCCTACTGATGGGCCGCATTGTGTTTGTCCTTATAGATGGCATGCGAGACATGATTCTGCCGTTTGGTCAGCGCAGCACGATCCGCTTTGGTCAGACGACCGTTGTTTTTCCGGCGCATGGCGCGTTCTTCCCGGTTGATGGAGGCCTCGCGACTCTCCAGCCGCGCCGTCTGTCTCGCTCTCAACTGGCCGCTCTTCACGCCCTGCGCGATCCGATCCTGCTGGATTTGCTTCCGCTGCTGAATGGTCTTGCCGTTCAGCGGGCGTGTCGCCGTCTGTGCCCGGCCCCCGGCTGCTGTTGCCGCACACACAATCGCGGCTGCCACCATTTTCGTGATCAATTCCCTTGCCATACGCTGCCTCCTCCGCTCATTGCTAGTCAGCCACTTCAACGCTGATCTGACTGCATGCTCGAACACACCGTGGGATAGCAGGTTGCACCTTTTCTCGCCGTCAGATCACCAAAGTAATGCGGCGCGCGGAAGCAGGAACATCGCTGCGCCAACGCGTGAGATGACCGCTGTGAGGTAAAAGCCGGAGAGCTGCAGTCCCGCCTTGACACGCACGGCAACCCGCAAGCACACTGCCGACACGGCACTTTCAGGGTTCGCAAGGGCTTCCATCATGCCAAAAAACGAGGAAGGACGATTGACACGATCAGGAACAGGTCCTATCAACTACACGCTGGATTCCTCGCTCGAGAGTGTCAACCTCCTGGAGCAGAAGGCTGAGGAGCTGGCCCAGAAGGCCGGTTTCGATGAAGACACTGTCTTCCGCATCTCCATGGCCGCGCGCGAGGCCGCTATCAATGCCGTTCTGCACGGAAACGCCTACAGCCCCGAAAAGCGCGTGACCGCGACCTTTGAGACTACGCCGGATGCTCTGGTCATCCGCATCACCGATCAAGGCGCCGGCCTCGATCCCGACACGCTCCCCGATCCACTGGCGCCGGAAAATCTTCTCCGCGGCTCCGGCCGCGGCATCTTCCTCATGCGAACGTTCATGGATGACGTGCAGTTCCGCCAAACCCATCCCGGAACCGAGCTCACCCTGACCAAGCATCTTCCCTCGGCTTAGAGCACCTTCACTATGGACGTGAACGTGAAAACGGAATCTACGCAGCTCTTCTACAATGAAGCGGTGACTCGAACGACCTTCCGTTGCATGGGCCTGGTGACGTTGCTCTCATTTTCGCTGTTCATCTCATAAGGAGGCTTTACGTGAGCGTCAAAATTACTACCCGTCAGGTGGACGGCGTCACCGTTCTGGATCTGAACGGCCGTATCACTCTCGGCGAGGGCAGCGTCACGCTGCGTGATATGGTCCGCGACCTGCTTTCCAAAGGGCAGAAACAGATCCTGCTCAATCTCGGCAACGTCACCTACATCGACAGCTCGGGCATTGGCGAACTGGTCAGCGCCTTCACCACAGTCAAGAACCAGGGTGGCGAACTCAAGCTGCTCAATCTCACCCGCAAGGTCCACGATCTGTTACAGATCACCAAGCTCTACACCGTCTTTGATGTCAAGGATGACGAAGCCAGCGCCATCGGCTCCTTCGCCCGCCCCTGATCTTCGCGCACACCCGATCAGCGAAGGCTGCCCGTGTCCAGGGCAGCCTTTCTCTTTGCGCCTCCGGGACCGGAGTTGTTTCCGGCATATGTACGCAGGCGGAAAGATGCATCCCATTAAGAACCGCGGAGTGGCCGCCCCGCGAGAGACCGGCGGCCAAGAGTGAGCGACGAGCGAGTCGTAGAACAGCGTGCCAGTCAGCGGAGGTTAGAAAGTGGGCCGAGGGGCAATCCGATGATCCAACCCACTTCCGGACAGACTCTCTTCCTGGTGGCGTCAAACGGCGAGACAGGCAAGCGGCTGATGGAAAGCGTCACCTCGGCGGGCATTCAGGTCAATCCCCTGGCCTCGATTGCGGACGCTCTCGATCAGCACTCGGATGAGGCCGGGGCGCTGCTGTTTGTGCATGACGCCATTCCACCCCAGGACCTTCAGCTTCTTCATCGCTGGGTGCAGGATCAGCAGCCCTGGTCGGATTTCCCGCTCCTGCTGGTGCTGCCCTCGGATGAGCGGTATGCGGCCGCGGAGGGCGAGCCGAAGCCGGAAGTGGGGCCGCAGAATCTTGGATTGACCTCCGCCATTCTGCTTGAGAGCTCCGTCCGGCCGCAGACGCTGGTGACCGCGGTCCGGGCGGCCCTCCGTGCCCGCCGCACACAACTGGAGATGCGTGAGACGCTGGCCGCCCATGAGGCGACTACCTCGGAACTGCGGCAACAGGCCGACGAGCTCCTGCAGATCAACGAGGGCAACCCGCATCTGGTCTGGACCGCCCTACCGGACGGCAGCATCGACTACATGAATCAACGTTGGCAGGCGTACACCGGCCGGCCCGTCGCCACCCTGCTGGGCGAGGGCTGGCGCGAGCTTACCCATCCTGATGACCTGAAGCGCGTGGCCCAGCGCTGGCAGCGCGCACTCGAGACAGGAACCACCCTGGAAGCGGACTTCCGTTTCGCCCGCCACGACGGGGAATACCGGTGGTTCCTGGGCCGCGCCTATCCCTTGCGCAATGCGAACGGGGCTATCGTCCGGTGGTTCGGCACTACCACCGACATCCACGAACGGAAGATGGCGGAGACGGCGATCTTCCGTAGCGAGAAGCTCGCCACCGTGGGACGGCTCACCGCGTCGATTGCGCATGAGATCAATAACCCGCTTGAGGCCGTGACCAACTGCCTCTACCTGATCGAGCAAGGCGAACTGACGGAGCCACAGCGCGAACTACTGGCATTGGCGCAATCCGAACTGCGCCGCGTCGCTGTGGTCACCGCACAAACGCTGCGCTTCCAGCGTCAAAGCACGTCACCCATGCCCACCTCCATCCAGGAGATCTTTGAGACCGTCCTCACCCTCTATCACGCCCGCCTGGCCAGCGCCGGGATCGTCCTCGGACGCAGGTTTGCCGGCTCCGCACCTGTGCTCTGCCAACCCGGCGAGATCCGCCAGGTGGTTGCCAACCTGATCGCCAATGCTATCGATGCCACTCATCCGGGTGGCCGCATCCTGGTCCGCGAACGCCCGGGCACACATCCCCGGTCCGGAGTCCGCGGCGTTTTCATCACCGTAGCCGATTCCGGACAAGGCATGGGTCCCGACACCTTGCGCCGGCTCTTCGACGCCTTCTACTCCACCAAAGGCAGCGAAGGCTCCGGCCTTGGGCTTTGGATCAGCCGGGATATCGTCGAGCGGCACAGCGGATCCATCCGCGTACGCTCGTCGCAGCGGCCCGGATGCTCCGGCTCCGTCTTCCGCGTCTTCCTTCCTCTTCAAGACATGCGTCCCGCGATCGCCCTGGCCAGCTAGGTCTGCTCCCGCCCTGCTCTTGACTGCGGGCGCTGGGCCGAGGCCGTCCCGGATGCGCTCAGCCAACCCCTTGGGTGGCAGAGGGCGGAACGGTGCCGTGACCGTGCAGGGCATGCGAGATGCCGAAGATGAGAAGCCATGCGCCGAGAATCACGGCGACGATACGCAGGACAAAGAGGCCGGCCCGGCGTTGATCCCGAGCAGACTGGCCGTGCCGGCGCAAGACGAAGACCTGACCGAGTACCCCGCCCAGGAAAAGAACTGCGCCGAGAATGAGGGTGATCCAGGCCATTGACCATGCCTCCTGCGCGTGCTGCTCTGCGCGCCCGGTGAGCGAGGCTCCGGCATGACCGGACATCAATGCGCCCGCCCTTCCCGCTTCACGATAAACTGTACTGTAACTTTCCGACCCGAGGATAGCTATGAAGTGGTTCCGCTGGATCTGGCTGGCCGGCACGCTCGCGCTCCTGGCCCAGGGCTTCCATCAGGCCATGTATGTGGCGCCGACCGAGGCGACGATGGGGGATGTGCAGCGGATCTTCTACTGGCATTTCGCCTCCGCGATGATGACCTTCCTGTTCTTCTTCATCAGCTTCGTGGCGTCCATTGTCTATCTGGCGGTGCGGCACCGCCAGCCGCTGCGGGCGCTGGGTGCGGACGCGATGGCGCTCGCCGCGGCCGAGATGGGCGTGGTCTTCTGCACGGCTGTGCTCATCCAGGGGCCATTATGGGCGCGGCCGGTTTGGGGCATCTGGTGGACCTGGGACGCCCGCCTGACCACCACGCTGGTGCTGTGGCTGATCTACGTCTCGTATCTGCTGCTCCGGCGCTTCGCCGAAGGACCCCAGATGCAGACTTTGGCGGCGGTGCTGGCGATCTTCGGCTACGTGGATGTGCCCATCGTGTACTTCTCCACGCGCTGGTGGCGCACCCAACATCCTTCGCCGGTCATCGGCGGCGGGCAGGGATCCGGGCTGGATCCCAGCATGTGGCCGCCGGTGTGGTGGAACCTGGCCGCGTGGCTCGCCTGGGGCTTGCTGCTGATGGGCATTCGCTACAACGTGGAACGGCGCCGACAACTGCTCGAGCAGCACGCGGCCTTGCGGGCCCTCGATGCGTCGCTTGAAGTCGCTTCGGACGGAGGACGGTAGGATGGCCCATCGACACCTGATATTGGCCTATGCACTGACCTGCGGACTGCAACTGGGGTATGCGGCGTTTCTAGCCGTGAAGTGGCGAATGGTGCGCCGAATGGAACGCGAGCAGCCGGGATACGGGCCGGAGCCGCAGCCGTAACCAGCTTCAGCCAGCAGCCCGCGCCACGCAATGCTCCTATCCTGGTGGCAGGAGTCCTGAGACGTCGGGAGGCTTGCGCGCTCCCACCTTCGTGGGGGGTAGCTTATCGGAAAAGGGGATGGAGGCGAAAGGTAAGTAGAGCGATGATCACGGTGTCAGGAACAGCGATACTGCGGGGCCTGAAGGAAGTCGAACGGCGCAGACCGTGGACTTTCGCCTCTCACACTAGCCTCCCAAAAGGCCACCGGCGGGTGGCCTTTCCTTTTGTCCCGATGCACAGGTGCACCCGTTGGTCCCGCTCAGCGGCGGCGAGTAGCCGATTGTGATTTGAGGCACACTGGGGAGCAGAGGACACCTTTATGACTGAACTGGAGCAGGCGCTCGTGGGTGACAGCTATGCGGCGCCACCGGCACACATTCTCGAAGGCCTTGACGACCAGATCGTGCACTGCCGGAACTCAGGCGCGCCGCACACGATCTATGAAGAGGTGTGGCACCTTGCCTTCTGGCAACAGATTACGTTGGAGTGGGTGCGTGGCGTCGAGACACCCTACCCGCCGCAGCCCTCGGACGGGTTTGCGGCAGGCGCGAACGGAGAGCGTGAGAGATGGGATGAGCTCTGCGAGCGCTTCCTTAGGGGCGCCGAGCAGGCGGCGGTCATTGCGCGCGATGCAGACGGGCTGGAGACGTCGATCCGCTGTCCGTCGCGGCCAGGGAATCCAATGCGCACCATGTCCGTCCGCGAGCAACTGGAGAGTCTCGCCGCGCACAACGCGTATCACTTAGGCCGCATCGTTCTGCTGCGGCAACTTAGCGATGCGTGGCCTCCGGCTTCGGGCGGCTTTCGGTGGTAAGCATGAGATATCTTGCCTGAGCAGGCAATGCCACCCCATGCAGGCGCCACGCATCCAACCCTGCTGCTCGCGGTATTCGCGTCGAGCGACCGCGGCACCCTCACTCGGCGCGCAATCCCGCAGCGAAATTCTTTACATCCCATGGCGCTGGAGGATTCCCGTTGAAAGCATACGTGCAATGGCTGGTAGTCGCTTCCCTTTTCTCGCTGCCTGCATACGCGCAGCATCCGGACGAAGGTCACCCTGGCGGTGCTGCACGTCCTGAACAACACGGCGCCCCCGCGCAACACGACCAACACGCTGCTCCTCAGCGTGGACCCGAGCCCTACCATGGCACGCCGCGCGCTCCGGAAAACCACCAGTACTCCGAGGCGCCCGGACATCCTAATGCTCCCCACGTGGATGGAAATAAATGGGTAGGTCATGATAGCGGCGCGAACGATGCCCGCTATCACCAGGACCACCCTTGGCAGCATGGTCACTTCACGGGCGGCTTCGGTCCGTCGCATCGCTGGCGTCTGGCCGGCGGAGGACCCTCGCGCTTCTGGTTCAACGGGTTTTACTTCAGCGTGGCGCCTGCCGACCTCGGCTATGTAAACGGCTGGCTATGGGATTCCGACGACGTCGTGATCTATGAAGACCCGGATCACCCCGGCTGGTACCTGGCGTATAACACCCGCCTGGGCACGTATGTGCATGTCATGTTCCTTGGTTAGCTGAACGGCGCGGTGGCTTCCATGCCAAGGAGAAAAATACATGTCTGCTGCTGAGACCGCGAAAGATTTCGATCGATCTGTGCCGGCAGGGCAAGAACATGGAAGCCATCGCGAAGTACTACTCCGACGAAAGATCGTGCACGAACACTTCTTCTATAATGCCGGCGCGTAGTCCTGCCGAAGAGGCGGGATAGCTCGCCCGGGTTCCCGGCGAAATCCATAGAGGCAAATCGCACTGTAAAGGCGGTACGATGGGTCGAGTTTGCGCCTCAGCGCGTGCTTGAGGGAGATCGACGTGAGCCCGGATCCCAAAATCCTTCCGGAGAGTAGTTCGGCTCCATGGAGCGTTGCGGGTCCATCGACATTTCGCTCCAATCAACAGAACTCGTATCTGCGAATCTTCAAATCGAATGTCTTCATTCGCGATCACGATCGCAGCCTGAAGTTCTACGTCGATCAGCTTGGATTCAGCGTAGTTGCCGATGCGCGGTTTGAATTTGGCCGCTGGGTGGCGATTGCGCCTCCGGACGGCAGTGCCATCCTTGCCCTGATTGCTCCCCGGCGCGGTTCTGAGAACTACAGGCTGATTGGGCGGCCAACGCAGATCGCCTTTATCGCTGAAGATATCAACGCCACATTCGAGCTCTGGCGCAGCCGTGGGGTACGTTTTGACCATCCTCCCCAGCCGCAGCTCTGGGGCGGGACCTTTGCCAGCTTTATGGATGTGGATGGAAATTCCTTTGAGCTGCTCGCCTCCGACGAGATGAGCCGGGAGATCGAAGCGCAACGCCGCGCGAGTGCCGAGAAGCTGGAGTTGGAACGGCGCACTGCCCAGGAACTGGAGATTGCGAAGCAGGTGCAAGCACGGCTCTTTCCGCAGACGCTACCCGCTCTGAAGACGCTCGACTACGCCGGAATCTGTATTCAGGCCCGCCACGTCGGCGGCGATTACTACGACTTCCTTGCGCTCGGACAGGAGCGGCTGGGGCTGTTGGTGGGCGATATCTCCGGCAAAGGCATCGCCGCTGCGTTGTTGATGGCCAATCTCCAGGCCAATCTACGCAGCCAGTTTGCCCTTGCCCGGGAGCAGCCCGGACGCTTCCTGCAATCGGTGAACCAGCTCTTCTATGAGAATACGGTGGACAGCGCCTACGCCACCGTGTTCTTCGCCGAGTACGACGACACGGCGCGGCGACTGCGCTATGCGAACTGCGGGCATCTATCCGCGCTGCTCTTACGACACGACGACACTCTGGAGCGGCTCCATGCGACCGGGACAGTTCTGGGTTTGTTCAAGGACTGGGACAGCCCGATCGTGGAATGCCAGCTCCGCCCCGGCGACACGCTGGCGCTCTACACCGACGGCGTCACCGAATCGTTCAACCCCACCGGCGAAGAGTTCGGAGAACAGCGCCTCATCGATGCGCTGCAGCAGCACGGCTCGCTGCCCTCTCAGGCGTTGCTCGCCTCCGTCGTGGAGGAGATACGGGAGTTTAGCCCGCATGAGCAGCACGATGACATCACGCTGATCGTGGCCAAATGCGTCGGGAACGCATAGAACCGGCGGCGAGCTGGATGATTATCAGGTCGCGGGGTTGTTAGCCGTCCGAAGCTGACGTCTATCTGCTGAAGACGCACGCATTGCTCTGCGCTGCACCGTGCTCATACACTGGATGAGAGAAGGGGCACGCCATGCTTGTTGTCATGAAGCCGCACGCGACCGCGGAAGAGATCCAGTCGGTCTGCGACCATATCGAGCAACTGGGCTACCGGCCGCATCCCATGCCGGGAGCGCAGCGCACGGCTATCGGCATCACCGGCAACCAGGGCGCGCTCGAGCGCGGCATGCTGGAAGAGATGTCCGGCGTAGCCGAGGTCATCAAGGTCTCAAAGCCCTACAAGCTGGTAAGCCGCGACGTGAAAGAGGAAGACACGGTCATCCGCTTTGCGGGCACGAATGCCTCGATCGGTGGCCGGAACCTGGCGGTAATTGCGGGGCCGTGCTCCATTGAATCACGCGAGCAGGCGTTTGCAGTGGCGGAGCAGGTGGCCAAGGCGGGAGCGCAGTTCCTGCGAGGCGGCGCGTATAAGCCGCGCACCTCCCCCTACGCCTTCCAGGGACTGGGCGAGCCCGGGCTGAGGATCATGGCCGAGGTGCGTGAGGCCTTCGGGCTGCGCATCGTGACCGAGGCCATTGACGACGAGTCGCTGGCACTGGTGGAAGAGTACGCGGACATGATCCAGATTGGCGCGCGCAACATGCAGAACTATGCGCTGCTCAAGCGCGCCGGGCGTTCCCGGCTGCCGGTGCTGCTGAAGCGCGGGCTGTCGGCGACACTCGAAGAACTGCTGATGGCGGCCGAGTACATCATGAGCGAGGGCAACTACCAGGTGGCGCTGTGTGAGCGCGGGATACGTACCTTTACCGACCACACGCGCAATACGTTGGATTTGAGCATCGTGCCGGCGGTGCAACGGCTGAGCCATCTTCCAATTGTGGTGGACCCGAGTCACGGCACCGGCAAGCGCGATAAGGTGCTGGCACTGGCGCGGGCCGCCGTCGCGGTGGGTTGCGATGGCCTCATCATCGAGGTGCATGCGTCGCCGGACAAGGCGCTCTCGGACGGCGCGCAGTCGCTCTACCCGGAGCAGTTTACGCAACTGATGGATGAGTGCACGGCGATCGCGGCGGTGGTGCACCGGCAGATCCCGCGCGGCATCGAGGTAGTGGCAAAGCACGCAAACCGCGATGGAGCGGCCTTCCCTGTCGCTCGTTAAACAGCGTCCACGAGCCCACACAATGCGCGGCGCACATCGCTCTGCCGGCAAGAGCCTGGCGTTGCTATCCGCCGGCCTGCTGCTGAGCACGACGGGATGCCGGCCGCATGACTTCCCCGATTACGCGCGCGATTATCGCGAGTTCGCGTACGTGACTAACGGTGGAAGCGGCACCGTGACGGTGCTGGACCTGGTGAACATGCGGCAGGACCGCGTGATCGCAGTTGGCCAGCAGCCGACGGGTGTTACGGCCAATCCGGTGCGCAATGAGGTGTACGCGGTCAACTCCGGCAGCAACTCGGTGAGCGTGATCGATACGCGCAAGAACGCGGTGGTGGCGACGATCGCAGTCGACCGGCAGCCCTACTTCATCGATGTGAGCGCGGATGGAACGCGGGGGTATGTGGCCAATGCGGGATCGAACGATGTGTCGATTATCGACCTTGACGCGCGCAGAAAGATGGCCACCGTGGGTGTGGGTGAAGCGCCCGGTGAGGCGCGCATTGCTCCCGATGGTGACACGCTGGTGGTTACGAATGAGAAAAGCGGAAGCGTGAGCGTGGTGGACCCGCGAGCGATGAAGGTGCGCGCGGTGTTTTCCGGCTGCCCGGGGGCGACCGATGCAGCGATTCTGCCCGATTCCTCGAAGGCACTGGTAGCCTGCTCCGGCGGCCGGCAAGTGATGGTGCTGGGCCTGGCACGCAAGAGCGGCATGGAGAGCGAGAAGCGTGACCGGTTGCTCTGCCTGCTGGACGTAGGGAAGACGCCGGTGCGTGTCGCTTTGAAGCCGGACGGCGGTGAGGCCTTCGTGACGAACTTCGATGGCGGCTCTTTCTCTGAGATGGTGACCTCCACCGCCGAGGTGGGTGGAACCTATCCCATCGGTACTCATCCAGCCCAGGCGATTGTGACGGCCGACAATGCGCTGCTGTGGGTCTCGAACTTTGGCGATGGCACGGTGAGCCGCTACAGTATCGATGACGGCAAGCTGCTGGACGATGTGCATACCGGCGTTGGTCCGGATGCGCTGGCGCTCTCGCGCGAGGGACACCTGCTGCTGGTGGTGGATGCCGATTCGGCAGATGTGGCTGTGGTGCGCACCAAGACTCACTCGCTGTTCACGTTGCTGCCGACGGGACTAAAGCCGAACGCGATCGCGGTGAAGGCGTTCAAACTGCGGGAGTAGCTTCCCGTGCGATCCTACTCTCGCTGCGCTCAGGATGGGGCACCCCACGAAAATGCAAGAAAGCAGATCCTTCGATCGCGCACTGCGCGCTTCGCTCAGGATGACGGCGGAGTGAGCGATTCCTGGTGCTGTGGCAATCATGGGTTTGCGGGACTGGGCGCGCTCTTCCCTGCCCACTTCTTCCATATGTCGGGGTCGCTGAGCATCTTGATGTAGACGCCACCGACGACGGAGCGGGCCTGGAAGCCCACCATCTTGCCTGTCACGGTGTCATACCAGTCGGTCATGGGCACGCGGCTGGGCGACTCGTTGAGGAAGAGGTAGATGGGATGCACCAGTGCCTGGAAGTCCGCGGGTTGGGCGGCGAGGGTCGCCGACCAGACGCTCCAGTCGAGTTTGGTGAAGGTCGCGCGATTGTCGAGCGGCAGGCCGTACTTGTTCAATCTTGTCTTATAGAACACAACCTCCTTCGCGGCGATGGTGGGAGGAAAAAGATCCAGGCCAAGCAGTGTATCCCAGACCAGGTTGTACTTCTGGCTCCAGGTGTTGGGCTGGTCGAAGGCCAGCTTGTAGTGGTCTCCTTCAGCGGCCATGGGGGCCCACTTCGCAGCCATGTCTAGCGCGGCGGAGCGATAGCGTTTGGCGATATCCGCGTGCCCCAGCATGGAGGCGAGCTGCGCGTAGGCGCCGATGCCTTCAATGGCCTTGATGGAGAGATTGGTGTTGTGCGCAAGGTGGCCGGAGAAGTCGTCGGTTGACAGTTGGTTGGCTGGGTCCATGCCATGTGCCAGCAGGTAGTCCGCCCATTTGGTCAACAGCGGCCAGTAGCGCGCGGCATAATCCGCGTTGCCTTCGATGTGGGCCAGGGCCGCGGCGAGAATGAGGATGTCGCCAGACTCCTCGACCGGCATCTGGTCCTCCTCCGTTTCTTCTCCGCCACCGTAGAGCTGACCGTTGGCGAGTGGGTACTTGCCAAGATCGTGTGGCGCGAAGGGGAACTTCCAGCGCGGCATCCCGGCATAGCGCAGCACGGGCTCAAGCTGGGCCTCGACCAGCCTGGGATTCAGCAGCAGGAACATGGGCGCTGAGGGGTAGATGACATCGACGGTCGAGATCGACCCGTTGCTGAAGTTCTCCTTGGGCATAAAGAACGGAACGCCGTCGCTGTCTTCAACCAGCTTGTGTGCGGCGATGGCCTGGCGGAAGGCGAGAACGGCAATCGCGGCGTACTCCGGACCGCCGCTGCGGACGAGGTCGGCTTCGAGCTCCGCGTCATACGCTTGGGCGCGCGTGTTCAACGCCGTGTAGTCGTGGTCCGCCTCCTCCAGCATGGCGGCAAAGTTGGGAAGCTGCTTGCGCCAATAGGGCAGCAGTTTTCGTTGCATGTACTCGACGGAGTAGCCATCATCGTAAGCCAGCAGGATATGCCGGGAGACGGGCGCGGTGCCGACGCTGCCGAGCGGGAGAGCGATATCGAGCGTGGGCGCAGGCGGGTGTTCGCTGCCGGGCGCGCGGGGCGCGTCGAGGTCATCGCCCGGCGGCAGATCGCCGGTTTCAAGAAAGTGCGTGCGATAGGTGCTATTTCCGGCGGCGATCTCCGCTCCGGTATCGCTCTCGGGAACGGCTAAGTAAAACCAGCCCCAGTCGATGCGTACGTCGTCACCGGAACGGGCGAGCATGGGTTGGGTTGTGGTGCCCACACGCAGCAGCTTCAACCCGGGAAGCGTATCCCGCATCCAGATGACCTTTTCACTGGCGTCGTTCGTGGCAAAGCTCGCCGCGACATCGAGAAAGAGCGTGACCTCATGCAGACGGCCATCGCGGCTCTTGACCGACCAGGTGAGGTAGGTCACGGGTCGGCTCATGACGGCAAGATCGTCAGGAAACGCGGGCGTCAGGAAGGTGAGATCAAGCTCGATCTCGGCGTTGGCCAGCGCGACCAGCGTGCGCGTGGGCGTGACCTCCTGATGGATTTCGTCGAGGGCTGGAGGGTTCTCGCCGGATTTGCCGAGAAAGCGGTAGTTCTTCCCGTCGATACGGATAACGCCATTGAGCGACTGCGGCGCGCCGGTCCAATGGCGGGTGGTGTCGCCCGTCAAGGTGTCGGCATCGGACCAGAGGCTGAAGTACGGATCGTGAGCGATGAGCGGCGTTGCCGGGGGGCGCAGCCGCGCGGGTGTTTGGGCCAGAGGAGGGCATGTGGCGAGAAGCAGGAAGGCAACAATGGCATAAGGCGACCGGGATGCGTGCATTGGATCGAGGGTGCTCCGGGGCAGAGCTGGAAAACGCTTGCAGTTTAGCGTACCTGGATGGCCGCGCCAATCTGGAGGAGGCCGAAACCGATAGCTTGACAGGTCACATGGAAGGCCCGAGTTTGCGCTTGTACAATCCGCAGATCCATCAAGTGGAGCATCGATTGGGCTGATAAAGAAAGATCCTGGCTTGGGCCAACCCGATCAACCTATGGTCGACCAGGAGCTATGGAAGAGACGGGCCGTTCTGTTCAATTTATCTGGCCGGACAACTTCCGGACTCTGCCCTCTTCTGCAGTCATGCTCCGATGCTCGAGGCAAGACCTAGGAGGTGAACTGGGGTGTAGTGTCGCTTTCGATACCGGCATCGGGTGCTACGTTCCTTAGAAACATGAGGGGCGTAGAATCGCTGCGATCGAAGAAAGCGAAGACCCAAGTCCCCATGATCCTGATCGTTCACCGGTCGCGGGGCAGAGGGATGTGTTCGTGGAACAGATCATTAGCCAGCTACTTCTATCGAAGAATCTTGCAGGACGAATTCGGGCGAAATTGGCGCGAAGATCGCCTGTTCCCTTTCCCGGCTCCAAGGAATATTGGGAAAGCCGCTATGAAAAGGGCGGTAATTCCGGCGTGGGGTCCTATGGCAAGTTCGCGCAGTTTAAGGCGGAAACTATCAACGCATTTGTTCGTTCCCATGCCGTCAGGTCGATCATAGAGTTCGGCTGCGGCGATGGAAATCAGTTATCGCTGTCGGAGTATCCCGACTATCTGGGACTGGATGTGAGCGAAAATGTGATTTCGCTATGCCGGCGCCGGTTTTGCGCCGATCCCCACAAACGCTTTATGCAGATGGAAGAGTATGCGGGAGAGAGCGCCGAGCTGGCCCTGTCTCTCGACGTTATCTATCACTTAGTAGAGGATGAAACCTTCGAGGCTTACATGAAGGCTCTCTTCCATGCCTCCATGCATTACGTGATCCTTTACTCCAGCGACACGGACGACAATGCCGGCTGCGCAGGAACTCACGTCAGGCACAGGAGGTTCACAAAGTGGATTGCGGCGACGATGCCGGGGTGGCAGCTCACGAGCCACATCCCGAATCGCTATCCCTATCGGGGCGATTACCGGGAGGGCTCCTTTGCGGACTTCTTCATATACGAGAAGAATTGAGTCTACCCCGATCTGCCGTTGTGCGCGTGCTCTCGCAACCAGATCGCGGGTGTCCAGCAACAGGCATCGCTACAGCTTGCGGGCGAGCACGAGGGTGATATCGTCGGGCTGTTCGCCTTCGCCGATCCAGTCACGGACTGCCTGCAGCGTATGGCTGGAGATGACAGCGAGAGGTTGGTGCCGGTGGCGCTTGACGATCTCCATCAAGCGGTCCTCGCCGAACTCGCCGAAGTCGTTCTCCGGTTCGGTCACGCCGTCGCTATAGGCGACAAGCAGATCGCCCCGATCGAGCGAGATGGTGGCCTCCTCATAACGCATGCCGGCGAGCAGGCCGACGACGGTACCTCCGTAGTCCAGCCGTTTGGTCTGGCCGTTGGCGCAGAGCACGAGCGGCGGCAATTGCCCTCCATTGGAGTAGGTCAGCTTGCGAGTATCTGCGTCATAGTGAGCGAGAAACAGCGTCGCGTACTTCTCCGGCGCGGTGCTGCGGTAGAGATGGCGGTTGAGAAGGCTGAGCACCTTGCCCGGTGAGCTGAAGGTGGCGATGCCGGTGAAGCCGGAGTTGGCGTTCTCTTCGCAATCTTCACCGGCGAAGCGGTAGGCGCGGACAGCCGAGTGGAGACTGGCCATAAGCAGGGCGGCGGAGATACCTTTGCCGCTGATATCGCCGAGCGCGAGGCAAAGCTCGCTCCTGCCCATGAGCAGAAAATCATAGTAGTCGCCGCTGACCGTTCGTGCCGGCTTGCAGATGCCGTGCAGCTCCAGTCCGGGGATCTTGATCTCACCCTGGGGAAAGAGATTGTTCTGGACCTCCTGCGCGATGGCCAGTTCGCTCTGCATGCGTTCCTTTTCGCGCTGCTGCTCGAGCAGCTTCTGCAACGACTCCGACATGCTGTTGAACGAGGTGCTGAGGACCCCGAGCTGGTCACGCCGCTGGACGCGAATGCGGTGGTTGAAGTCGCCGCGGTCGATGGCCATGGTCGCGCCGTAGAGGTCTGCGATGGACTGGGTAATGGTGCGGTTCAAGCGCACCGCCATGATAAAAGCGATAAGCTCCAAGACGGCAAAGAGCACCGCAATGGCGATCAGCGCGTCGCGCACCGTTTCACCTACCTGCAGGGCGGTGCCGAAGAGCTTGCCATACAGCAGTGTGGGCCGGGAGGTTACAGACAACAGGCTGAGTGCGGCCTGACCGGTAGTCCAGTCAGTGGTGGGAAGGGGTGCGCCAAAGGAAACCCGGTTGTCGAAGAAGTAAATGGGAGCGCGCAATGTGCCGCCGGTGATCTCCTCCCCGCCCGCATCCACATCGAGTGCTTTGGAGCCCCGGCTGATGACATGGACGCCAGGGCGCGATTTCACCGTCTGCTTGAGGTTGACTGCCGGGAGGATGCGCATGATGCCTAGGCCCCGGGCCAGTGCGCTGAGCGTAACCCGGTCCAGCGGCATGGTGGAGATGAGTGCCACGGCGTGGCCGGGAAATTGCAGCTTGTCCACTGCACAGAGAAACAGCCGCCGGTCGAGGAACACGACCCCGTGGAAACCGGAGGGCGGCCAGTCAGGCAGCGGGTCGGCATTGACGGCCGCGGGTGTGAGCTTGAGAGAGCGCCCCCCGGTAAGCTTGACGGGCCGGCCATTGTCCCAGGCTTGGACTTTGATCGGGGCAGAGTCAATGGACATGGAGGCGATCTCGGCGGAGTCCGGCAGCTCGACCACACCCGGCGGCCCATGGTGAACGGCGAGGGTATGGCCGATGTGCACTGTCAGCGCGCGATTTTCGGCGGAGAGCCGCGCGATCATGTCGTTCAGTTGTTCCGTGGCGGCAAAGGTGGCGAACTGTCCGGCAAAGATATACGCCGAGATGGTGGCGAGAATGATAAAGAGCACCACGGGCGTGAGGCCCATGAGCAGATAGGTGACGATCAGGCGATTGCGCACCTTCCATAGCAGGTGCTTCAGCATCCAGCGGTAGAGCAGGATGCCTGCGCAGACCAGCAACAGCACCAGGCTGAGCGCGTTGATGGGGGAAAGCCCGATTGCGATGTGCGGGAATAGCCGGGGTACGAGCAGCGTGACGACAAAGATCAGCAGCAGCCAGAAGGCGCTCCGCTCAATCAAGCCCGAGGGAGGGCGCATCCGCAGCGGTCGCGTTGCCTTGGTTTCAAATCGTGCGAGAAGGCGGGGCATGCTTAGGCAGGAGTGTAAATCAAGGGCTGCAACGGGTTGTCCCGCGCTGGCGCGAAAGGACGCCGGGGCCCGATTATCCGAAATTTTTCTTGCACTTAGCGAGCTTTCCTGCCATAACAGGAGGACGATGCACCTGCTCCTTCCAGGGGTATATCGGCAGCACATGTTGGGAAGGCCGTTTTTTGATGTTTTGGTTTTACCGTTTCGCGAAGATCAACTTTGACCGAAAGCTGCTGAAGCGTCCTCCGACGCAAAGGCGGCTTTTTGCGTTTCTGGTGAGCTTCCGGAACCTATCCACACAGGGGTGAAAGGAGTTCCAGGTGAAAGAGCAGGGCGTGGTGAAATGGTTCAATGGCGCTAAGGGTTACGGTTTCATTCAGCGGTCCACCGGGGAGGACGTTTTTGTGCATTTTTCCGCCATTCAGGAAAACGGCTATAAGACGCTGAACGAGGGCGAGGGAGTCGAGTTCGAATGCCAGCAGGGGCCCAAGGGGCTAAATGCTGCGAACGTTTCACGCAACGCCTAGCACAAGACTGGAATCGATCTACCGGAACGGCCTCTCTGACGCAGAGAGGCCGTTCGGGCTTTTGGAGCCGGCTTCCGCCGCGAGCCATAGTTGCATCCGCGTCCGCAATCGTTGACTGCGACGGGTCTTCTTTTTCTGTCGAAATGCGGAGATCCGGTTCGACCTAGGAAACAGAAGGTGCAACCGGCACCGGGAGAGACCGCATGAAATACGTGATGGCTATCTACGACACGCAAGAGGACTTCAACGCCCGCAATGGCAAAGAGAAGGAGGCCTATTGGGCGGCATGGGCGGCATACTCGCAGGCGCTGGGCGAGGCGGGTGTGCTCACCGGCGGAAGCGCCATGGAAGCTCCCAGTTCGGCGACGACGCTGCGCCTGCGCAATGGTAAACGGCAGATACAGGATGGACCGTACGCCGATAGCAAGGAGCAGCTTGGCGGCTTCATGGTGCTGGAAGTAGCGTCGCTCGATGAGGCGCTTCGCTGGGCGGAGAAGTGTCCGTCCGCCAGAATGGGCGTACTTGAACTCCGTCCAGTACTGGAAATGGGAGCGCATCACTGAGCGACAGGTTCCAGAGCGCTTCCCAGGCCGCGTTCGAAACCGCGGAGATGGTGGCGCGGCAGTCTTATGGACGGCTGCTGGCCGCCATCTGCCGCCAGACCGGGGACATCGCCGCGGCTGAAGACGCGCTGGCGGAGGCATTTCGGGCTGCCCTGGAACAATGGCCGGGTTCGACCGTGCCGCAGTCGCCGGAGGGTTGGCTGCTTACCGTGGCGCGCCGGCGCTGGATCGACGATGCCCGGCGAGACCGCTGGATGGCGGACCCCACCCTGCTGGAGTCGCTGCCGGAAGGAAAGGCGCAGGGCGAGACGGCCTTCGCGGATTCGCGGCTGGCGCTGCTGTTTGTGTGCGCGCATCCGGCCATTCGCAAAGACTGCCATACGCCATTGATGCTACAGACGGTGCTCGGGTTGAGCGCTGAACGCATTGCGGGGCTGGTGCTGACCTCGCCTCGGGCGCTCAGCCAGCGTCTGGTCAGGGCCAAGGCTAAGATCCGTACGGCCGGCATCCGCTTCGAGGTACCGGAAGGGAATGAATTACCGGATCGCTTGGAGGCGGTGCTGGAGGCGGTCTATGGTGCGTACGCAGGCGCGTATTCGGGAGAGTCCAGCACCGGCGACGCTTCGGGCAACACGGATGCGTTGGCGCAGGAGGCCGTGTGGCTGGCGCGGCTGCTGGCCGATCTGATGCCGGACGAACCGGAGGCTCACGGATTATTCGCGCTGCTTTCGTTCATCGAATCGCGCAAGGAGGCGCGCAGAACCGCTACAGGCGAGTATGTACCGCTGGAGGATCAGGACACCGGTCGATGGAATTGGAAGATGCTGGAGGAGGCGCGGCAGAGCTTGCAGGCGGCGGCACGGCTGGCGCGCCTGGGCCGCTTTCAGTTGGAGGCGGCCATACAGTCCGCGCACGTGGCACGCGCGCATGGCCGCCCCACGAACTGGGAGAACATTGCGAAGCTCTATGCCGTTTTGCGCCGGTACGCACCGACCACCGGCGCGGCGGTGGGCGAGGCCGCTGCGGTAGCGCAGGCCCGGGGCTATGCGGCGGGGCTGGAGATGCTGAACTCGCTCGAAGCCGAGGGGATCCAGTCGTTCCAGCCGTACTGGAGTGTCCGCGCCCATCTGCTCAGCGCTCTGGGCGCCGGAAGCGAGGCCGCCCATGCGTACTCCATGGCGATCGGATTAACGGCGGACCCCGCGCTGCGAACTTTTCTGCTGGAGCGGCAAGCGCGTTTGTCGATCTCGCCAAAGGAGCAGCCATGATGGCGCATTGTGCCCGATTTCGCTGCTAATTCAACTGGCGGCGGGTGAACCGCCAATCGACGCGCCAGCCCTAAGCTGGTGCAGCCGGCGCACGGCCCACTGCGCGGTTTCGGCCAGCACCGGATCCTCGTCAATGGACCAGGCCTCGAGCTGCGGCAGGAAGCGCGCTTCGCCGCTGTTACCCATGGCGATGGCCACATTGCGGCGAAGCCCGGCATGCTTGGCGCGCTTGATGGGCGAGCCACGGAAGAGCCGGTTGAAGCCGGAGGCATCGAGGGTGGCCAGCCATTCCAGCGACGGATTGACGAGCTGGGCGCGGGGAGCGAGATCAGGGTCGGCGGCGGCCGGCGACTTGGTATTCCAGGGGCATACGTCCTGGCAAATGTCACAGCCGAAGATCTGGCGGCCCATGGGCGCGCGGAGTTCTTCCGCGATGGCGCCCCGCTTCTCGATCGTGAGATAGGAGATGCAGCGAGTGGCGTCCATCTCCCGGGGAGCAGTCAAGGCCTGGGTTGGGCAGGCGTCAATACAGCGGCGGCAGGTGCCGCAGCGGTCCACGGCGGGAGTGGGAAGCGCGGCCGGCGCGACCGTGAGCGAAGTTACGATGACGCCGAGAAAGAGCCAGGAGCCGAGCTCCTGATTCAGCACGCAGGTATTCTTTCCCGTCCATCCGATGCCGGCCTGCTGCGCGAGGCTGCGCTCGATGAGCGGCCCGGTATCGACGTAGGCGCGGGATTCAAAAGGGCCGAGCCGCTCCTTCAGCCGTGCTTCGAGCGAGCGCAGCCGCGCCAGAAGGACATCGTGATAGTCGCTGGGGAGAAGCGCGTCTGCGCCCAGATCAGGATCACTGGACGCACGGTCAGAGTGCCCGTTCGCGTGTCCCGTCCAGGCATAGCGGGCGATCCAACCGGTTTCGGGCGCAGCGGGGTCAATGGAGAGCGGCGCGGCTGAATTGTAGTTTGCTGCGCAGACCAGGACCGAGTTGGCCCAGGGAAAGGCCGCACGCACCTCCGAGCGAAGAAATGCGCCGGCTTCGTTCCGTCGCTTCAGATACTCCATCTCTCCGGCGCGCCCCTGCGCGATCCAGTCTTCAAAATACGAGCCGCTTGCCTGAGCCGTTCTTTGCGCCTCCGGCTCATCTGCGGTCACGCCGGCGATGCCGGCGCGATCGAAGCCCACCTGTTGCGCCAGCCGCGTGAGCTCTTCCGGAGACAGATTGAAGACGGACATGCCTTCTATGGTAGCGAGATGCGTGGCGGCGCGCTCAGTCGCGAGTCAGCTCGGTCAGTGCTTTCTCGTAGCGTTCCATCTTCTTTGCCAGGTCGTTCGGCGGCTCGATACGCCGTTCGGGAGACATGTTGTCGTAGACATCGGAGATCTTGACGATGCGCCCGATTGGATTGGCCTTGGAGCGCAGCACGAAATCGTCATACGGCTCCTTTTTCGGTTGTTCGCGGCGCGTAACGCTGTCCACGGCGTCGCGAATCGTGGTGCCGAAGAGCTTCTCAATCTCATCCAGCGTCGTCGGGGTATCTTCGACCGTATCGTGCAGGATAGCGGCGATAAAGTGCTCCTCGCCGTACTCCCAGACCCCGAGCGCGACGCGAAAGCAGTGCGCGATATAGGGCTTGCCCGCCTTGTCCTTCTGCCCCAGGTGACGGAGAGTGGCGAACTGAATGGCCTGGCGGACGCGCGAGGACAGCTTGACGGGAGCACTTTGCATATGGGCTCTTAGACTACGCGCGGCGCAGTTTCGTTGCTGCGCAGTTTGATTGCGGCACAGGTTCGTTGCGGCACAGACAAGGGCTAGTATCTCCAGCTTGTGAGGTCGGCGCCCGGCGGTGCGGTCTTCTGAATGCGCTCCAGAATCCGGGGCAGGTACATGGTGTTGTAGTGCAGGCGGGAGAGCGCGTTGGGCAGGTCAGGGTCGCCGTTCCAGCAGTGCTCCGCACGCGGGCCGTACTTCACCTCGCCGTCATACGGCGGATCCGTGGTGCTCTTCAGGAAGTCTTCTAGCAGGTAGACGGCATCGTTCAGGAAGTAGGTGTCGTCGCTGCCGACGTAGATGTGCAGCTTGCCGCGAAGCTCCGGGCCGATGGTGGGCCACTCCCGCTCGAGCTTGGCGGTGAGGTCATAGTGGTCGCGCCAGTAGGCCGCCACGGCAGGATCGATGACGCCCGTCTGTTTATCGAAGATGGGCTGCGGATAGCCGTCGGCTCCGACCGGCGAGTAGACGGCCTGCCAGATGTCGAACTGCTCGCCGGAACGACCGTGGTCGCCGAGCGCGAGTTCGTAGGCCTGATTCTGCTTAAGGGTCAGCGTAGTGTGGCCCAGATAGTCGCGCATGGCGGGCTGCTCCACCTGCTTGTGCGCACCCTGCAGGTAGAAGAGGTTCTTGTCCTTGTAGAGATCGACGTTGGTGTAGGCGTGGAAGTCCACGGGATCCGGACAGGCAGCGAAGGCGCCGTTGTAGTGGTCCGGATAAAAGATCTGCGCCGCCAGGGACTCCCATCCGCCGGTGGAACCGCCGTAGAGGAAGCGCGCCCAGGGCTGACCGATGGCGCGGAACTGCTTTTCGATGGCGGGGATGAGTTCCGTTTCGAGCGCGGTACCGTAGGGACCAACGTTCGCGGAGTCCACGGCGTAGGAGTCGTCATAGTAGGGATTGGCGTGCTGGAGTTTGACGACCAGAAAGCGGGGGAACTTTGGGCCGCTCCATTGCTGGTAGAACTTGTAGGCTTCCTGCTGCTGGATGCGGTTATAGCCAGCCAGGTGGAAGCGCTCACTGTAGTCCGGCTTCAGGTTCGGGTCCGGGGGCACGGTGCGGAAGCCAGAGAAATCGCTGACAAAGTGGTCGTGAAAGATCATCAGCGGGAAGTGCGCCTGGGGATGCTCATCGAAGCCCTGCGGCACCAGCACAATGGCCGAAAGGAACATAGGCCGTCCCCAGAATTTGCTCAGGATGGGGCTCTGGATACGGATGTGCCGGATGTATTTGGTATCCGCTACCGTGGCGATGGGCGGGATCTCTTCCGTCAGCTCGAGCTGCACCGGCCCAGTTGCATTTTGGCCTATGGTGATCTTCTCCGGCTTGCTGTAGAGATTGCCGGGTGCGATGTTCCAATGCTGGCCTTCGCCACGATCGGGCGCCAGCTTGATGGTCTTGCCGTCCGAACGGTGGAAGGTCTCGTAGCGATTGAGCAGCGCCTGCACGGTGTACTCGCCCGGCGGTACATCGCGCAGGCTGCGGATGGGATATCCGAACGCGGATGCATCCACGGTGAAGGGCGCGCCCGGCTTCCAGCCGTCCACGGTAACGCCGAAGACCATCTGTGACTGGGGCGTGTCATCGATCTGCATGCGTGGCTCGGCGCTTGGATCGGTCGAAAGCAACAGCAGCAGCCGGCCATCCAGCGGCGCGCTGCTCTTCGCCGCGGGGAAGCTCACCTGAAAGCTGGGGACGGCCTGCGCGGCGGCGGCAACAGAAAAAAGCACGAGCAGTAAAGATAACGAGAGACGGAGCGCGGCAAACCTGACGAACGGGCGGGCTTGGTCCATGGGTTGCAGTGTAGCCGAGGAAGACGGCGTACCGAAGATTTCTCCCGAGGAGGAAGGAGCCACCCCACACGGCGCGTAGGATGGGGCACCCGCTTCTGTGGCTGGATTAACTGCCGGGCAGGAATAGGCCGGCGGAGGCGCCAACCCACTCGCGGTCGCGATTGTGATCGACGCCCATCATCAGCCCGCGGCCAAGCCGCAGCAGCGAGAGCACCGGCTCCAATTCCTCGCCGTCGGGCCAAAGATAGAAGATACGGATCTCCGGCTGGGTGGGACCATGCGGTGTATCGATGACCGACGCAAATTGTACCCGCTGCTGTAGCAAGTAATTGTGCCGCTCCGCCACCGGAACCGATGCCAGATCTGCATCAGTGGGACCGAACTGAATGCCCTTGCCGGCAAAGGAGTACAGCGGCTTGAAGACCCACTGCGACCGGTCCTCCGGCAGGCGGTCTCTTCCCTTGCCCGCAAACCAGTCATCCAGGAACACCGCCGGAGGAACGGTGGGATGGTCGAGAAAGGGAATGGAGAATTTGCTGATGCGGAAGTACCAGTTGGGATGGCCCGCCCATTCCAGATCCAGATCGTCACGGTAGTCAAACGGAAGCTGGATATTCTTCCGCACGATCTCGTCGACGATGGCGCGATTATAGATGCGATGTATAGGAATGAGGCTGTCGCCGTGGCGGTAGAAGAGCCGGGTGCCCTGCTTGACCACGCTGGCTATGTCCACCGTGCGGATGCCGAGTCGATCTTCCGTGATATTAAAATCCGGCAGCGTCTTCTGCGATGCGGGATCGACTTCGAGCAGGACTACATTCTCCGGATCGTGGCCGCCGAGGATAACACGCTCGAGCAGTTGCCAGTAGCTGGTCTCGGTATGGTCATTGAGGAACCACTGCAGGTTCCCATCCAGTTCGAAGGCCTCGACATATTCGCGTGACATGACGGACTGCATGCCGTAGATGGAAGGAAAGGCCTGCAATTCCACAAGGCGCGGCGTCAGCGAACCATCGGCCTCTCGAACCAGGCCGAAATCCGCGGTCATGAAATGCGGGCGCACGGTATCGCGTGGCACACGGAAGCGTTCCGGCACGGCGGCGGCGGAGAGTTCGAGATAGGTTGGATTCCCGAGCAACTGATGGGTGAGATCCGCACCGGCCTGCGCGATGGTATCGAGCAGGGATTGAGGGAAGAAGCAGGGTGTCTCGGCCACTCGGAAATCGATACGGGCGCGGGCCGTCTCCGCCAGACGCGACAGCAGAATGCGGTAGTGTTCCGGGGTATAGCGCTGATTGAAGTCGTTGCGGAGTTCCGGAACCATATGGACGATCGATTCTGTCTATGGGGAAACCCCCACCTACGCGAGAAGACCGCGCAGGATGGGGCACCCGGCTCGAAGGCTGTTCAAGTCTAGGCCTCGATGAGGAAGCTACCCTCTCGCATGATCTGGTGTTCGGCGCCATCCGGCGCGACCAGCCAGATGTTGAAGCGGAGCCCGACAACGTCGATATGTGTGGTGGAGGTCCACTTGGCGCCGGTGTGCTCGCCGTAGGGATCTCCGAAGGCGATGTGGATGCCGGGAAACTTTTCATCCTGCAGAATATTGCCGATCATGCGAGTCACGCCGATGTTCGTGCCGATGGCAAACTCGCCCACGCGATCGGAGTTCTCATCGCGGTGCGTGTATTCCCAGAACTCGTCGCAAAGCTGCTTGTTCTCCGATTCACAGGAGACGATGCGATTGTTGGCGAGGTGAATGGTGAGCGGCGTCTTGCTGAGCAGCCCGTGACGCTGGCAGAGATAGTCCCCCACCACGCCATCGACCACGAAGACGCCGTTAACCTCGCCCGGCGCGGTAAAGACTTCGCCTCCAGGCAGATTGCCCCATTTGTCCGGACTGATGATGCCGCTGGTCTTGAGCCACTTGTACTCGGGATTCAGATCGGCGCGAATGTCAGTCCCCGCCGCGGTGGTGGCGTGTACGGCGACGGCGCCACGGACGCGATCGAGCACCTTCTGACTGAGACGATCGACGCGATTGAAATCCGCGCGCATTCCCTCGGTCATGATCTCCGGCGTGATGTTGACCATATGCGCATGGCGCATGCGACGCCGGTTGACGACGTCGGTCATCTGCCGGCGCGAGCGCAATTCGTTCTGCTGCACCTGCACGGCAAAGATCGAGACCTGACTGGACTCCATGTCATCGAGCACCGGCTGCGGCATGCCGCTCAGCGGACGCGACGCAAGCTCTTCCAGCACGAAGCCATTCCAGGCGCTGCCCAGCGCATCGAGTTCGCGCGCCAGAGAGGCAGCAATGGGCGCAGTGGCGTCGTCGGTGATCAGCGTGACCTTTTCGTGGGGCTGAATACGCAGACACGTCTGCACGGCGCTGCGCGCCCCTGGCGTGAACTCCGCGGGAAAGGTGAGATCCAGAAGATCGGTGTTCGAGGTTCGAGTCGTCATGTGGGTAGGGTCGTGCTGTGGGTTTGGATGCAATTCTCCATGTGGGCAGACAAAAAGCTCAGGTCAGAGTACAGGCGACGGCAGGAAACTCGACATCAGAACAGCCCTGCCTTGGTTTGTTCGGCCATATAGTCCACCACCGCTACCAAGTCCTTGGTCTCCTCGAACTTGCGTATCTGCCGGTCGGCGCCGGAACCCTCTTTAAGCATGGTGCGGATATAGTCGATCTCTTTCCGGCTACCGAGTTCGTCGACCACGTCGTCGACAAACTCGAGGTATTCGAGGATTAGGTCGTGCTCGCAAACCTCTTCTTCCTTGCCGAAATCGATCAGCTTCCCGGTCAGCCCGTAACGCACGGCGCGCCACTTGTTTTCCATGAGCAGCGCGCGGGAGTACTGGCGATAGTCCTGATTGCATGCGTGCAACTCCCATAACTTGGCCGCCGTCGCCTGGATAAGCGCAGTGATGGCGATGGTCTCTTCAGCGCACATGGGAATATCGCAGATGCGCACCTCGACGGTGCTGAAGAACGGATGTGGACGGATGTCCCACCATAGCTTCTTGGCGTTGTCCATGCAGTTGGTCTTGATGAGCAGCTTGCAGAAGCCTTCAAACTCACCCCAACTGCCGAAGCTGTCGGGCAGATTGGTACGGGGGAATTTGTCGAAGACCTTGGCGCGGTAGCTCTTGAGGCCGGTATTGTGGCCACGCCAGAAGGGACTGTTGGTCGAGAGCGCGAGCAGGTGCGGCAGAAAGTACCGCATGGAGTTCATCAGGCGGATGGCCGCTTCCTTGTCTTCCACGCCGACATGAACGTGCAGGCCGAAGATGAGATTGGCCCGGGCCACCATTTGCAGGTCTTCGACCACGCGAGCGTACCGCTCGTCGGGATAGATATCCTGCACGCGCCAGTCGGCAAAGGGATGAGTGGCGCCAGCCACCAGCAGCAGTTCATGCTCTTCGGCCAGCGTGATCATCTGCCGCCGGAGATCGTAGAGATCGTCGCGGGCCTCGCTGATGTTGCGGCAGATGCGCGTGCCCACCTCGATCACGGACTGGTGCATCTCCGCCTTGACGCGCTCTTCCAGCCGGCGCTTGCCCTTCGCGAGCATCTCCGTCTTGATGTGAGAACGGAGATCGCGCGTGACCGGATCGACAGTCTGGTACTCCTCTTCGACACCGAGCGAGAACGATGGACGCATCGGAACCCTCACCTTTGCTGCTGGAGTGCGACACACGACGCGCCGCCGGTTCTTACAACCGTTGCGCGACCCGGCTTACTTCGATGACGCCTTCTTCGGAGGCGCCTTCTTTGCGGCTGTTTTCTTGGCCGCCGCTTTCGGAGCGGACGGCAGTGGAGTACCGCCCAGGAAGGACGACCAGACGAACCCCGAGGCCTGCGGATCGTGCGACTGGGCTTTGGCGATGGCCAGATCGGCCACGGCATCGACGATCCAGTCGAAGTTCGCCTGCCCGACGGAGTGCTGATCGGCGTCCGGCGCCGGGTTCATGAAGTCGATGGCATAGGGGATGCCGTCTTCGACCGCGAACTCGACCGTGTTCAGGTCATAGCCGAGAGCACGGCACAACGTGAGTGCATCGGCTTCCACACGCGCCAGCAGCTTGGGATCGTATTCCGGGGGATCCTGCAAGTAGCGCTCATGGTACGGGCGGCGCGGATCGTAGGGCATGATGTGCACCTTCTCCTGCCCCACAACATAGCAGCGGAAGTACTCATTGAAGCGCACCGCCGCCTGCAGCGTCATGCACAGGTCGCGGGTCTGGTCGTAAGCCCAGAAGAACTCTTCCGGCGAATGGATGTGATAGACGTCGCGCCAGCCTCCGCCATCAAAGGGCTTGAGGAACGCAGGAAAGCCCACGTATTGGAAGATGTCTTCCCAGTCCAGGGGAAACTCGAGATTGCGCATGGAGCGCTCGTTGGTGCCCTGGGGATAGTGTTTGTGCGGCAACAGCACCGTCCTGGGCACCGCAACCCCCAGCTTGCTGGCGAGCGCGTAGTTAAAGAACTTATCGTCCGCCGACCACCAGAAGGGATTGTTGATGACGGCGCTCCCCGTGAGCACGGCGTTTTTCAAATAACCGCGGTAGAACGGGATGTCATGCGAGATGCGGTCCACGATGACCGCGTAGCCCGATGGATTCGCCTCGCGCACTCCGCCCAGGTGGACGAACTCGGCGGTAATGTCCTGGTGGCCGCGCGCGTTGATGCGGTCCACCAGGGCGGGTGGGAACGAGTTCTCCATACCGAACAGCACACCAATCTTCTTCACCAAGCGTCGCCTCCTGGCGTCCGGGGTTCGTGCGCCAAGTCTAGACTATTTTCTACTGTCCGCCCAAGCAGGCCTGTCGCACCAGGCTCAGGGAGCGAGATAGCCGGCCGGGCTGAGCAGGCGAATGTCCCGGAACGAGTGCAACGCGACCAGGTCCGGGTCATCCGTCAGGGTGAGTGCGGCGGCCCCATTGACCGCCAGTTCAAGGAACTTATCGTCCCGGGCGCTAGAGATACTGGTTCATCATCTGCTGCCAGGTGGGCCAGTCGTGGCTGTTCCAGGTATCCCAGACCGCCAATTGGTTGGGCACTCCCTTGGCCCAGAGCAGTTCCGAGAGGTAGCGGTTCTGCCCGACGCACTGGTCGTCATGGCCCGTGCCCAGCAGGAACGTATTCTGCCGATAGCGGTCGAGGAACCAGGGGTCGCTCATGTTGGCGACGTAGTGAGGCGGGATGTTGAAATAGCAGTCGTCGTCGTAGTAGCCGTGCAGGAAGTTGGACATGTCGAAGAAGCCGGACATCGACAGAAAGCCGGTGAAGACGTCCGGATGGCGCAGCGCCAGATTGACCGCGTGGTAGCCCCCAAAGCTGCAGCCGAGGGTGATCATCCTAGAGTTCCAGTTCTTCTGCCGGGCCAGCGGCACCACTTCTTTGAGGACATACTCCTGGTACTGGATCTGGCGCGCGATCCGCCACCGGGGCGGGACGTCGCGGTTGTACCAGCTTTCGCCATCCACCGAATCGGCGCAGAAGAACTGCACCTCGCCTGCATCTAACTTGTGTCCGACGGAGGCCGCCATCTGGCGCTCCTCGAACTCATAGAAGCGGCCCTGGGAGGAGGGGAAGACCACCACTGGCAGGCCGGTGTGGCCGAGGACGAGCAACTCCATATCCCGTCCGAGCTGGGGAGAAAACCACTTATGGTATTCGCGATGCATTGTGTTTCTGTCACCCTCTGGTACGCTTCAGTTGGAAGACTCACTGTAGCAAATGCCCGGTAATTGGCGCGGAATGCGTGGTCGAGCTATGGCCGAACCAACGCCCACAACAACAAGGAGAAGAAAAACGACCGGCTTCCGGCTGATCACGCGATGTCCGAAACTTCCCAGCACGACAGACCCGCCGCAGACACGCTGGTCGAATCCGCGCTCCAGACGCTGGAGCCCGACTCCGCGACCGACAATGCACCGGCTTCGGAGGACGGCGGCCTCGCCTCGCGCCTTCACCTGCGCGCCGGCTTCCGTTCCCGGTTTCTGCCCACCCGGCGCGACGTCTTGGTATACCTACCCCCGGGATACGATGCGGCGGCCCGGCGCCGGTACCCGGTGCTCTACCTGCAGGACGGGCAGAATCTCTTCGACGGCAGAACATCGTACGTGCGCGGCTCGAGCTGGATGGTGGGCGAGACGGCGGACAGGCTGATTGAGGCTGGCGAGATCGAACCGCTGATCATCGTGGGCGTCTACAACGCCGGCAAGCACCGCCTGGAGGAGTACACGCCCACCCGCGACCCGGTGTATGGCGGCGGTAAGGCGAACCGGTACGAGCGGCTGCTGATTGAAGATCTGAAGCCCTGGGTGGATCGCGCCTACCGGACGCTCGACGGCCCGGAGCACACCGGAATTGGCGGGTCGTCCCTGGGTGGCCTTGTAAGCCTCTACCTCGGACTGCGCCGGCCGGATGTGTTTGGCAGGCTTGCGGTGCTGTCGCCCTCGGTATGGTGGCATCGCCGTTCCATTCTTTCCTTCGTGAGCAAGGCGAATCCAGTTCCCCGGCCCCGGATCTGGCTCGATATGGGCACAGACGAGGGGCCGGCAGGGCTGCGCAACAGCGATCAACTGGAGCAGACGCTGCTTCAGCGCGGATGGCGCGAAGGCCAGGACCTGCTGTACATGCGGGTGCAGGGCGGCCGGCACGATGAAGCCGCCTGGTCGCTGCGGGTGTGCCCCTTCCTGCAATTCCTCTTTCCCGCGCAGGTTCCCGGCGAATCAGGCGGTTTGGGGTAAACGGGCGCGTTCGTATTCCTGGCGAACCGTCTCGGAGCCATATTTGCGCTCCAGGCGTCGAACCGTGAAGTGGCCCTCCGCCAGGCGCTGGAAATGATCGGTAAACAGGACGTTGAGGCAGAGTCCGCCGGCCGCTCCGGCGACCGGAATGAGCTGAGCGGCGGTTTTTTCGCTGACCTCCAGGCCGAAGCGCGCGGCAATCCGGGCAACGAATGAGACCAGGGCGGGTGCAGTCTCCTTGGTCAAGCCTTTCTGGGCGACGTAGAGGGCGGCGTCACGCGTGGCCTGCGCCAGCGCAGCGCGGGTGGCGTAATAGGCGCTCTCGAGCATCTCGCCCGGAACGCCCTCCGGAGCCAGCGCGAAGACCTCGACGCAAGCCAGGGCGCTCTCCGGCCGGGAGAGATCCTCACCCTGGCTGCGGGCGATCTCGGCGATGGAGTGCAGCATGACGGTGGTGGTGACAGGCAGCTCAACCGCCAGTCCCGGGAGCCCGAAGAAGCCGC
The DNA here is from genome assembly GCA_963830635.1 of uncultured Acidobacteriaceae bacterium. Classification (GTDB taxonomy): domain Bacteria; phylum Acidobacteriota; class Terriglobia; order Terriglobales; family Acidobacteriaceae; genus CAWHMN01. The sequence continues at coordinate 801,720 of CAWHMN010000001.1, forward strand.
CGAGAGCGCCGGTAACCGCTGTGGCCGCGGTGTGAGTCCGTTTGCTGCGGGCGGATGCGGCGTTGGTCTTTCCCATACTTAATGCGACCCGCAGGCACTGTGCGAGCGACTTGTTGACGGCGGCGCCGATCGAAGCATGAGCGCGGCCCGGAAGTCTGCGCAGCAGCGCCTCCACGGGCATGCCCACCTTTGCGGCGATAGTCATGGCAAAGCTGCGCGCTTCCAGCTTTGCCGCTGCGGCCTGAAGGTCCGCGTAGTCCTCACGAGAGAAGGTGCTCATAGGAAAAGAGTACCTGAGCCGATCCGTGACCGGCGCCCTTCTCAGGGATAGCTGCACCGCACCCGCAACGTTAGAGGCTCATGCCGCCATCGATCAGGAGTTCGCCGCCCACCGTGAATGCGGATTCATCGTAGGCGGTGATGGCCACACGCGCGCCTTCGTTGAGAATTTCGCGGGCCGTCTCAAGCCCGATGCCGCTTGTGCCGCCAGTAATGATGGCACGCTTGTCTTTGAGTCTGTTCATGCCGACTGCTCCTTTCAGATCACGAGCCCTGTTGTCCGGCTACAGTTTTGTTTCTTCGGGGCGAACACGGCGCCGCGTACAGTGTAGGCTGTCCTGGTGAAGAAGGAAGAAGCCGCCGAGGTGCTCTCGATCGAGGAGCGCGAGGTCCGGGTAACGCACCCGGAGAAGCTTTATTTTTCCCAGCAGACGAAGCTCTCCAAGCTTGATCTCGTACGCTACTACCTGGCAGTGGCTCCGGGCGCTCTCGCCGGAATCCAGGATCGTCCGATCGTTCTGAAACGGTTCGTGAACGGCGCCGAGGGCGAAGCGTTTTATCAGAAGCGCGCTCCCGCCGAACGTCCTGAGTGGCTACGAACCGTGACGCTCTCCTTTCCTTCCGGCCGTACTGCGGAAGAGCTCGTCGTCGACGATGCGGCGGGGCTCGCCTGGATCGTCAACCTGGGCTGCATCGAACTGCATCCGCATCCGGTACGCTCGGCGGACCTTGACCATCCGGACGAGTTGCGGATCGACCTCGATCCCGGCCCGGGCGTCGGTTGGGCCGACGTACGCCGTGTCGCGCTGGAAGTGCAGGCGCTGCTTGCGGAGATCGGGCTGCACGGCTGGCCGAAGACCAGCGGCTCACGCGGAATGCATGTGAACGTGCGCATCGAGCCGCGGTGGACCTTCAGCGAGGTGCGCCGGGCGGCGCTCGCGCTGTCGCGTGCCGTCGAGCGGCGCGCACCCGCCTTGGCCACCTCCAAATGGTGGAAAGAAGAGCGTCATGGCGTGTTCCTGGATTACAACCAGAACGCGAAGGACCGGACGACGTGCTCCGCGTATTCAGTGCGCCCGCTCCCCGATGCCCGCGTGTCCGCGCCGCTCGGCTGGGATGAGGTTCCGGACTGCGAGGCCGCCGACTTCACCGTGTTGACGATGCCGGAGCGCTTCGCCGCGATCGGCGATCCGCACGCTGGGATGGATGGCGCTCCGGGCTCGCTCGAGGTGCTGCTCGAACTCGCGACGAAAGACGAGGCAGCGGGCTTTGGTGACGCGCCTTGGCCGCCACACTTCCGCAAGATGGAGGGAGAAGCGCCGCGGGTGGCGCCTTCACGCGCCCGGTCGGCCGCAAGCAAGTCCACCACCGCCAAATCTGCGGCGGCTGCACCCAGTACCAGGAAACCCCGGACGAAGATGCCGCTGGTGGTAGTCGCGAACTCGCCCAACAAGGACGCCGCGCTGGCCGGCCTGGAACGATGGAAGAACAACCATGCCCACGTAGCCGCCCTTCTGGCTGCGGATGACGTGCTGGTCGATTCCATGCGGGGCAGATCCTCCACATGGACACGCATTCGAGTGAACCTGCGCCATGTGCCCGAAGCACTGCGGCCGCCACAGGAGACACCGGATCCGGATGACGATCCAACCCGCGCATGGCGTACGCGTGGCGCGTCGTGAACTTAGCCGGATAACGTTCGATCGCGAATGAAAACACAGAGAGAGGAAGCCGCATGGAAGGAGAGTCACGGAACCCGCAGAGTTTGAAGACCACGATAGCCGCGATGCTCTCGGTGCGTAATGGCGCGCGTGCGATCGACTTCTACAAGGCGGCCTTTGGCGCCGGCGAACTGTTTCGCATCGAGGACGAGCATGGATCGGTTGTCGCCCAGCTATGCGTGGGAGACGCCGTCTTTTGGCTGGCGGACGAATCTCCCGAGCACTTGAACTTCAGCCCCGAGTCTCTCGGCGGTGCTTCAACGCGCATGGTGATGACCGTGAACGATCCTGACGCCACCTTTGGGAAGGCTGTTGCGGCCGGAGCGACGGTCGTCTGGCCCGTCGAGGACCAGCCATACGGCTGGCGTGTCGGACGGATTCTCGATCCGTTTGGCCATCATTGGGAGATCGGCAAGCCGTTGGCGTGAGCGTCAGCCGAAGACCCATACGGAACGAAAATGGGGAACGATGATACGCCAACCTCCTCTCGATATCGCGCGCACGGCCGTACTCAGCATGGATCTCCAGACCGCTATTGTGTCTGCTTACATTAAGGACGACTTGCTCACCCGCGCTGCAAGCGTGCTTCATGCGGCCAGAGATTCCGAGTTGACCACCATTCACGTTCAAGTCGGTTTTCATCCAGGCTTTCCAGAGATCAGCCCACGCAACTCGCTGTTCCATTCCATCAAGACCTCAGTCCAGCACCAGCAGATGTTCCAGGGAGGTGGCGCTGCGATTCATCCCGCGGTTGCGCCGGAAGGGGACGACATTCTCATCACCAAGCACCGGATAAGCGCCTTCGCGGGAACAGATCTGGATATGATCCTGCGTGCCAGGAACATCGAGACGCTGGTTCTATTCGGTATCGCAACCAGCGGTGTCGTCCTCTCAACGCTGCTTCACGCCAGCGATGCCGACTTTCGCCTGATTGTCATTCACGATTGCTGCGCAGATCTTGACCCGGAAGTCCACTCTTGTCTCATCGAGAAGGTCTTCCCGCACCGTGCTGCTGTCCTAGCGGCTGGCGAGTTCCTGCACGCATTGAAGCCAAGCTGAGGTCTTTTCTCGTCGTGAACGCTCCAGATGCCCTTGACGGCTTGTGTCTCAGCGGCCGCTGGAGAAGATCGCCATCAGCTCCTGCGGGGGAACAACTTCAAGTTGCGCATAGGTGCAGTCGCTTGGCTTTTTGTCTGTGCGCCACCTGCGAAAGTGCGCCATGTGCCGGAAGCGGCTGCCCTGCATGTGCTCGTACGCGACTTCGACTACGAGTTCAGGCCGCAGCGGCTCCCATGACAGGTCCTTGCCCTGGCTCCATCGGCTCTGACCGCCGGGCATACGATGTTCGCCGTCGCCGTTGGCGGCATCGTTCTCGGCCCAGTTCTTCCATGGATGATGAACGAGCGCGTTCTTGCGGTATGGCGCGAGGAATTCCGTAAGCTCCAGGCGTTTCTCCTGGGTAAAGCTCGCGCAGACGCCGACGTGCTGCAGCGCACCCGCGTCGTCAAAGAGCCCGAGCAACAGCGAGCCGACGGCCGTGCGCTCGCCTTTCTTGTACCAGCGAAAGCCGGCGACGACGCAATCGCAATCGCGTTCATGCTTGACCTTGAACATCACGCGTTTGTTCGCTTCGTAGGCGCCTGTCACCGGTTTGACCATAACCCCGTCGAGACCTGCACCTTCAAAGCGGCGAAACCAGTCAGACGCGACGCTCGCGTCTTCGGTTGCCGGCGTGATATGGATCGGCGGCACGGCGGAGGAAAGCAGCGCTTCCAGCTTCTCGCGCCGCTCGCGGAAGGGCGCGTCCCGGAGGTCCTGGTTGCCCTCGCAAAGCAGGTCGAAAAATACGATGGATACCGGGGTCTGCTGCGAGAGGAGTTTTACCCTTGATGCGGCGGGATGAATGCGAAGCTGAAGCGCATCGAAGTCCAGGCCATGGGCCGTGGCGATGACGATCTCTCCATCGAGCACGCAATGAGCGGGCAGTTGTGACCGCAACGGCTCAAGCAGCTCGGGAAAATAGCGGTTCAGCGACTTCTGGTCGCGGCTCTGGATGAGGATCTCATCTCCGTCGCGGAAGACCAACGCGCGAAATCCATCCCATTTGGGCTCGAAGATCCATGCGTCACCCTCAGGTAGATCAGCGACTCGCTTGGCGAGCATCGGCAGGATCGGCGGGTTCACGGCAAGATGCACGCTCCCATGGTATACCGCGCTATGCGGCGGGCCGCTGGATGCATCCGGGTGCACAGCTCGTTTGATTTCTCGGTGCGCGTGCGCTGGACTACCGCGTCTCTGTCACGATTGGCAACTCCACGAAGCTGGCCTGCGCCGGCGCATGATAGATCCGCTCCGTCGCCTTCTGGTAGTCCGCCGGCTTGGCGAAGAAGATGTTCGGCACGAACGTCTGCGGGTTGCGGTCGTAGAGCGGGAACCAGCTTGACTGCACCTGGACCATGATTCTATGCCCCGGCAGGAAGACGTGATTGGTCGTGGGGAGTGCGAACCGATAGGTCAGTGGCGTATTCGCTGCGATCGCCTTTGGCGTGGACAGGCTCTCACGATAGCGGCCGCGGAAGATATCCATCGATACGGGAAACTGATAACCGCCGAGGGCCGGCTGGCCGGCGACTTCATCCGGGTACACGTCGATGAGCTTCACCACCCAATCTGCGTCGCTACCCGTGGTTGCGGCGACCAGGTTTGCTATCGGCTCACCGCTGATCTTCACCGGCGCCGTGAGCGGTTCGGTGCTGAAGGTGAGCACGTCCGGACGCCCTGAGAACTCGCGTTGGTCGTCCACCAGCCAGCGTACCCAGGACAGGTCCGGGGTGTAGCCGACGGGCTGGCTGGGGCGGGCGCGGAAGGGCACCGGCTTCGCCGGGTCGGAGACGTACTCATCGAAGGCTTCGCCGCCGGCGGCCGCGGTAAAGGCGAGCTTCGATCCGGCTTGCAGATAGAGCGGCGTAGGTTTGGGGGTGCAGCCGTTCGCGCAGCCGGAGGGCCAGGCCCGCAACTGCTCCCAGGTATTCGTGCCCGTCTCAAAAGCGGTAACCGGCGCGACGTTCATCGCGGGCGCATCGTCTTTGAGATAGTGTGCGAGGAACGGCGCCAGAACCTTTTCGCGGAAATACAATCCCGTGTCACTGTTGAAATTGATTGCGCCGAGGGAGCTGGCCGCTTCGATCTCCTGTCCATGGTGCCAGGGGCCCAATACGAGGAAGAGCTTGCCCGCGTCCTTCGGGTTGGGCTCGAGCGTTTTGTAGACCGCCATGGCGCCGTAGATGTCCTCCTGGTCCCACAGGCTATCCACGAGCATGGTGGGCACGGTGAGCGGCTCCTTCGCCAGTATCTGATCGACAGCCTGTCCGCTCCAGAAGCTGTCGTACGCCGGGTGTTCCGTGACCTTCTTCCAGAAGCCGATCTGGTCCATACCGCGCTGCTTCCCCAGTTCGCCTGCTGATCCTGCCCTCATGTACATGTCGTAGTCGTCGAAGTTGCTGGAGAGCCAGTGTGCCTCGTTCGAGCGGGTCGCCGTCTGCTCATAGATGTACGGCATGTTCTGCTCACGAAAAGCCCCGTTGTGGAACCAGTCGTCGCCGCGCCAGCCATCGACCATGGGATTCATGGGGACCGCCACCTTCAACGCCGGGTGCGGATGCACCAGCGCCGCGAGGGAAAGGAAGCCGTCATAGGAGATTCCGAGAATGCCGACCTTGCCGTTCGTCTCCGGAACATTCTTTACGAGCCAGTCGATGGTGTCATAGGTGTCCGTCGATTCATCGACGGGCGTTGGGTTTAATGGCCCGTGAAATGGGCGGTTCATAACGTAGTCGCCCTCACTGCCGTACTTGCCGCGAATATCCTGCACTACCCGGATGTAGCCGCCCTGGACGATAGCGTCCGTTGCGTTGTCATAGCCGTAAAGACTGGTAGCAAGGTGGACACTCGGAGTGTTCGTCGTCAGCAATGTGGCGTTGTAGGGTGTGCGAGTGAGCAGGATGCCTTCTCGCCTGGCGCCGTTAGGCACGAGGATCACCGTGTGCAGCTTCACCCCGTCCCGCATGGGGATCATGACGTCGCGGCGCTCGAAGTTCATGCCCATGGTGGTCGGATGGAAAACGGCGGGGGTCTCGCTGGGATACTCAGGATAGAGCGGCGCCGTCTGCGCATGGGCAATCCCGAGAGTGACGGACACAACGGACAACAGAGCGATTGGAAGCGGATGCCAACGGACGGTTTTGACCACGGAATATCCCCTGTGAAGTTTCGAGCAGTAGAGGCAAGCTAACATATCGCGCACCGCCTTGATCGCAAGACAAGGCAATTGCTCGGCGCTCTCTTCCGTTCGGTAGCGGAGCTGCCGGACGCGTTGCCTTATCAGTAACCCACCCTTGTGACCCCAGCCCGATTGTGGAATGGCCGCATCGATATGCATTACCTAAGTGCTGGAATCGTGGCTTGCCGAGGTGGGCTGACGCGTTTACTGCCGATATGGTGCTTGAAGTCAAAGGACGGTTCCGCAGTGCCGATTCCGTTCAAACTTTCGTGCTGGAGACCACGTGCCATTAAGAGGGAGTAGGAATTTCCTGTGGAGTTGTGTTGCAGCGTTCACCGTCTTGCCGGCTGCCCAGGCGGCTCATTCGAAGGTGGCGCCGGAGCTCGCGCATCCCGCCCCCGCGCAGACGTATAACGTCATCGTGCAATATAAGCAGCAGTCGATGCTGGCCCACACGATGACCACAGCCTTTTTCCCCGGACAGATCAAGTATTCCTATCACTACGTTCCGGCGATATCGGCCAAGGTGTCAGGGGCGGCGCTGCACTCCTTGCAAAGTGATCCAAACGTCCTCTATATCTCTCCGGATCGTCCGGTCACCAGGATGACCGCCGACTACTTCGCCGAATCAGTCTATGCTCCCCAGGCGTGGGACGCCGGGTACGACGGAACCGGAGTGGGCGTCGTCGTGATCGACAGCGGGATGGTCGGCAGCAGCGCAGATTTGAATTTTGTCTCGCCGGCAGCTAAGAAACCGGGGCCGCCGGGACCCGCGCCGTTGGCAACTCGTGTGGTTTACAGCCAGAGCTTCGTTCCCGGTGACGCCAGTACTTCGGACGCATACGGTCACGGAAGCCACGTGGCAGGCCTGATCGCCGGCGACGGCGCCAATTCAACCGGCCCCCAGTTCTTCCGCACTTTCAAAGGCGTGGCACCCGGCGCCTATCTGGTCAATCTGCGGGTGCTCGATCAAAATGGGCAGGGCTCGGACTCGGCTGTGATCGCCGCTATCGACACGGCGATTCAGCTGAAAAAGGCTTTTCCCCTGGCAAATCTCAGAGTCATCAACCTGTCCCTCGGCCGACCGATCTTCGAGAGCTACAAGATTGATCCTCTCTGCCAGGCGGTCGAACAGGCTTATCAGGCGGGCTTCGTCGTGGTCACCGCCGCGGGTAACTTTGGCCACTCCGCAATCGTGAATGGCGAAGGCTACGGCACGATCACCGCTCCCGGCAACGATCCGTACGCTCTCACCGTGGGCAGCATGAAAGCCATGCAGACGCCGGGGCCGGCGGATGACCGGATCGCCAGCTACAGTTCAAAGGGCCCGGCGCTCGTCGACGGCATTGTGAAGCCGGATATTGTGGCCCCCGGCAACCTGGTGCCGAGCATCCTTGCTACCGGATCGACACTGGCCCAGGAGAGCGTCGCGCAGCCTGCGGGATCGTCCTCGTCGGTTCTGCTCTCGGATTATGTGCAAAACGGAGCGGGTTCGATCCGCTCAGCCACCTACATGCCCCTGAGCGGCACCAGCATGGCCACAGCCGTGACCTCCGGCGCAGTGGCGGATCTTCTTGAGGCTCTCCCTAAGCTCACCCCCGATCAGGTGAAAGCAGTCCTGATGCGCAGCGCAACCAAATCCAATTTCCCGCAGTTCTCCACGGTCGTGGATCCGATAACCGGCATCCAGTACTCCTCTCAATACGACATCTTCACCGTAGGTGCTGGCTATCTCAATCTCACCAGTGCGCTGGCTTTGGGAAAAGCGGGTCCGCTGCCGCAGGGCACTGCCCTTTCTCCCAGCGCCGTCTTCAGTCCGGCGAGCGGAAACGTCTACATGCTGTTCGATCAATCGGCACTGTGGGGGTCTTCTGCGCTCTGGGGTTCCTCGTCGGTGTATGGCGCATCGCAGTTCGTGAACGACGGCACAGCGGCGGCGGTTGGGAGCCAGAGCGCCTTGTGGGGCTCGGCGACGCTGAATGGATCGTCAGCACTGTGGGGTTCGAGCGCCCTCTGGGGCTCCAGTGATCCCAATGCCTTCTCGGCCCTCTGGGGTTCTGCGTCCACCGCCGGGGCGAGTGCACTGTGGGGTTCGACCGCACCGGCCAGCCTCTCAGCCCTGTGGGGCTCTTCGGCTCTGTGGGGCTCCTCCGCGCTCTGGGGATCGGCGGCGGCAGCAGCACAGTCCACACCCGCCAACGCCAGCGCACTCTGGGGATCATCCATCGCACCTATCGAATAGTCGGTTGTCCCTGCTCTGTCAGGCGGGCCGCATCTCGCCTGCCTGACATCGTTTTCACGTGCGTACGCAGGGGCGAGCTCGGTTGCCAGCGCTCGCAACTTCGCGGATGCTGTTCCCATGAAGCTTCGCATCGCTCCCATCCTACTTCTCCTCCTGCACGTCCAGATGGCCTCCTCGGCTATCCGACCTGCTGCGGCATCCATGGACCAGGCGGTCCAATCGCCACAGCAGGCAGTGCAGCAAGATACCCGGCCGACAAGTGAGCCGTACCGCGGCGACCTATCGATCTTCGAATCCAAGGACCGGGACAAGCGCCTCCAGATCGGACGGGTCATGGATCTGCTCGGCATTACCAGAGGCTCTGTGGTCGCGGATGTTGGCGCGGGCTCCGGCTGGTTCACGGTGCGAGCCGCCGAGCGCGTAGGGCCGGCGGGCAAGGTGTTTGCCGAAGACATCAATCCGGAGGCCATCGCCTACATCCACAAACGCATTGCCACGGCCAAGCTGGACAACGTCCAGGTCACCCTCGGTTCTCCGGACGATCCCAAGCTGCCAGTCTCCTCCGTTGACGCCGTGCTCATGCTGAAGACCTATCACGAGATCGCACACCCGGCTGCCTTTCTCGAGCACTTACGGCCTGCTCTCAAGCCCAACGCCAGAGTTGGCGTCATCGACCGGAACGGGAATGGCACAGACCATGGCCTCGACTCCAATATTTTGGTGGAGGAGATGAGGCACGCTGGCTTTCATCTCACCGGCAGATACGATTTCACCAAGGCCGACGGCCAGGATTATTTTCTGATCTTCCAGGCACGGCCGGGCACAGGTCCAGCTGCACATTGACTCTGCGTCGATATGCGGTACCGCTCATCCAGTGTTGCGCAGACCCGCGGAGATCCCGTTGATGGTGGCAGCGATCGCGCGGTTAAGCTCCTCGGAGGACTCTCCTGCCCGTCTCCTGCGCAGTAGATCCACCTGGATCAGGCTCATGGGATCGACATAGGGGTTGCGCAGACGGATAGAGCGTGCCAGAACCCGGTTGCTCTCCAACAGCTCCGTCTGGCCGGTCACCGCAAGGACCGCCGCAATGGTGCGCGCGAACTCCGACTGCAATTTGGAAAAGACCCGCTCTCGAATTCCCTCATCCCGCACCAGAGCGGCGTAGAGCTTGGCGATACCGAAGTCCGACTTGGCCAGTGCCACTTCCACATTGCGGATCAGGTCAATAAAGACAGGCAGATCTTGCATCATGGCGCGCAGGACAGCCAGGCCGTCCTTACGCTGAATGCATTCGTCCAGCGCATGACCCACCCCAAACCACGCCGGTACCTGGTGCCGGCTCTGCGTCCAGCCAAAGACCCAGGGAATCGCCCGAAGATCGTCCAGACTTCGCTGGCCGGAACGGCGCGATGGACGCGAACCCAGCCGTGCATGCTCCAGCTCCGAGACAGGGGTCGCCTCTTCGAAGTACTGCAACACTTCTCCATCTTCGACAATGTGCTGCCGATAGTACGCATAGCTGATAGACGACAGCTCAACGAATGTTTGCTCCCACTCCGGGTGGAGCTCGCCCGTGAGATGCGCAGGCGGAATGCGCGCATTGGGGCGCGCGAGCGCATCGAGTGCGGCAGCGAGCATGAGCTCCAGATTGCGTTCCGCGAGTACCATATCCGCATACTTGAAGCTGAGCACTTCCCCCTGCTCGGTGATCCGCAACGCCCCATCGAAGGCTCCGAAGGGCTGAGCATAGATGGCGCGATGCGTCGGCCCACCGCCCCGCCCAACCGTGCCGCCGCGGCCATGGAAGAGCCGCAGGTGAACGCCCAGCTCCCGTGCCACCTCGTGCAGCGCGCGATGCGCGCGGAAGATCTCCCAGGTGCTGGTGAGCATGCCTCCGTCTTTGTTTGAATCCGAATATCCCAGCATGACTTCCTGGGTGTTGCCCCAGGTGGCAAGCAGGGCGCGGTAACTCTCGGAACTCCAGAGCGCGCGGCAGATCCCCGGCGCATTGCGAAGGTCCTCAATGGACTCAAAGAGCGGCACCGGCATGAGCCCAGGATCCGTTCCATACTTCTCCGGCCCATGCGTCTCCGGCGATCCCTCCACGCGTATTCCGGCGATGCGCGCCAGCCACAGGAGTTCGAGAATGTCTCCCGCACGGGTGGAGCCGCTGATAACGTAGTGACGAATCGTGCAGGCTCCAAATGTCTCTTTGATCTCGGCGATTGCGCGCAGGGTCTGCAGCACGCCCGTGCTCTCTTGCGAAAGCGGCGCCGGCAGCCGATCGCCACTCTCACTTCCCTGCTCCCATGCTGCAATCTCTGCCGCGGCGCGCGCGTGCTGCCTGGCATGCTGACGCACATCGAGGGTCTGCAGATGCAGACCGAAGGTTTGCACCATCAGCAGCAATGGATCGATCAGTTCTTCCGCGAGCCTTCCGGCGCCGTGCACCGCCAGGCTTTCGCGCACCAGCAGAAGGTCGGCACGGAACTCCTGTGCGGACGTGTAGGGCGTCAACGACTCCGCAGAACAAGCGGCAGCAGGAGCGGTGGTACCGAGCCTGGTTTCCACGAACAACAGGAAGCGCCGGTATGGTTCTCGCTCATAACGGCCTTCCAACCGTGCGTTCATCCGCGCAGCGTCTGACGTAGTGTAGGCGGCAAGACGATCGGCGAGCTGAGCACTGATCCCGGTTTGCTGCTTTGAAATCGTCAACAGATCGAAGAGGGACGCCACCTCCTGCCGGTAGAACTCGAAGAGGTGTGCGCGAGCACTCTCGACTGCCGCGCGCGTCACCTCCGGCGTCACGAAGGGATTGCCATCGCGGTCACCACCGATCCAGGATCCGAAGGTCAGCATCACCGGCAACTCCGAGGGCCCAAGCGAAACGTCGTACTCTGCCTCGAACGCTGCCGCGATCTCGGAATAGAGGGCGGGTATGGTGCGGAAGATAGAGGCGTTGAAGTAGTCAAGGCCCATCTTCACTTCATCGGCGACGCGCGGCCGCCGGCTGCGCACCTCGTCCGTCTGCCACAACGCGGTGATCTCGGCGGAGATGCTGGCCTGCAGACGACCAAGCGTCTCGTCGGAGAGCGGGATGGCATCGATCTCTTCAAGATCGCGACTGATGCGGCGCCGCTTGTACAGCACTGAGCGCCGCGCTACCTCCGTTGGGTGTGCTGTGAATACCGGGACAATGTGGATGCGGCGCATGTATGCGAGGGCATCCTTGGCGGAGATGCCGGATTGCTGCATGGCCCGAAGCGTGCCGCGGAACGACCCGCGCTGCACCTCTGCGCCCTGCCGCGCGCTACCTGCCGACATCTGCAGGGAGAGCCGCCGGCGCTTGCGATGATTTGTCTCCGCCAGGTTGATGAGTTCGAAGTAGCAGGCAAAGGCGCGCGTGAGCTTATACGCTTCCTCCACGCCGAGCTGTGCCACTCGCTGCAGGGCGTTATCCATCAACGCGCGCCCGCGGAGTGCATCGCCGGCGGCCTCTGCCTCACGCCGCTCAATGCAGATCTGACGCAGCCATTCCTCATCGTCAAAGAAGCGGTGCCCTTCCTGCTCGTGCAGCACGGTGCCCAGCAGCATGCCGAGCGAACGCACATCGCGCCGCAGCGGCGCGTCCTTCGCTTCGCCCGTCCGCGCCTCCAACTCGGCCAGACGGGATGACCAGCTCTCCGGCTTCCACAGCAAAGAATCCATGGTGCTTCCAGTATGCGGGCAGGCACCGCCCCGCGCTAGCTCTGATGGGCCTTGGCCCGCAGTCATTCTGTTCTAAGTGACGACCTTCATCTCAGGATTTGAAGCGAGCGCACATTCGATGCAGCGGCGCGTAGCTTGACTTGCAGGACGCCATATCCTAGCCTGCTTGCACGATGCGAATGGAGATGCGTAAACGAATGTTAATGAAGACGCGCACCGGAATGTGCACCTCTCTTCCCTAGCTTAAGGCCCGCAGCCCAGCATTCCTTCTCCAGATACGCACAGGCCGCCGCCCCGCACGGTCGACCCTAGAAAGGCGGCTCTCTTGCCGCCCCTTTTATCTATCGATATCAATTTCGAGAGAGAGTGCCTATGCCGTTCGACACACATCCCGACCCCCACAGCGATCTGAGCGCGGCTTTGACGACAGCGGTGCGCGGTGGCCTGCAGGCGGACCCCGCCACGGGTGCGTTGCTGACGCCGATCTATCAGTCCACCACCTACCGCCAGGATGCGGTGGGCGTGCACAAGGGTTTCACCTATTCGCGTGCCGCGAACCCTACGGTGTCGGCGCTTGAAGCAGCACTGGGAGCGCTCGAAGACACGCCGCCCGCGATCTGCTTTGCTACCGGCATGGCCGCGATCTCCGCCCTGTTTCTGGGCCTGCTCGAATCCGGCGATCACGCCATCGTCTCGGACGTTGTCTACGGTGGAACGGTGCGCCTGTTCGCGCAGGTGCTCTCGCACTTTCAGGTGGCGGTCAGCTTTGTGGACACAGCCGATTCAGCGGCGGCTAAGGCTGCGATTACGCCCAAGACCCGGCTGGTCTTCATCGAGACACCGGCCAATCCGACACTGAAGCTGACCGACGTGGAGGAAGTTGCTCAAATCACGCGCGCGGCCGGTGTCAAGCTGGCCGTCGATAACACGTTCATGACTCCGCTGTTACTGCGGCCGCTCGATCTGGGCGCGGATATCACTCTGCTCTCGACTACCAAGTACATCGAGGGACACAACGCGACCGTCGGCGGTTCCATCGCCAGCCGGGATGAGTCGATCCTCGAACGGCTGCGTCTGGTGCGTAAGACGCTCGGATCCATCCAGTCGCCCCAGGAGGCATGGCTGACGGCGCGCGGCATCAAGACTTTGCCGCTGCGCCTGGAGCAGCACTCGCGCGGGGCCCAGCAGGTGGCGGAGTGGCTGGAGAAGCAACCCGAGGTCGCGCGCGTGCACTATCCTGGCCTGGCCAGCTTTCCGCAGCATGCGCTGGCATTGAAGCAGCATCGCCTGCAAGGAGGCATGCTCGCTTTCGAACTGAAGGGTGGTGTGGCTGCCGGCATCGCGCTGATGAACGCCGTGAAGCTGTGTGTGCTGGCGGAGAACCTGGGTGCGGCCGAAACGCTGATCACGCATCCCGTGACCATGACCCACGCCGACGTTCCGGCCGAGGCACGTCAGCGCACCGGCGTGACCGATGGCCTGGTGCGGCTCTCGGTAGGACTGGAGCATCCGCGCGATATCATCGCCGATTTGGAGCAGGCGCTCAGATCCAGCTCCCCGGCTTAGCAACGCCTGCCCCGATCGCCTGGACCAGCCACCGCCTGAGCATGTCAGCGGGTGAGACGAGCCGAGGGGGTCATCTTCGACCCATACCATGCGATCGTTCGGCGCAGACCTTCCAGAAATGCCACGCTGGGCTGATAACCGAGGTCGCGTTGCGCGCGCGAGATATCGGCCAGCGAGTGCTGCACGTCTCCCATGCGCGGCGGCCCGAAGACCGGCTCGTGCGCGAACCCGGTGAGCTGGGCGATCAAGCGGTAAGTCTCAAGCAGCGATTGCTGCTGTCCGCATGCAACGTTGTAAACATTGCCCGCAACCCTCTCCGCGGGAGCCTGCGCCGCCAGCATATTGGCCTGCACCACATCGTCGATGTAGGTAAAGTCGCGGCTCTGCGAGCCATCCCCGAATATGGTGGGCGTCTGCCCGTCCAGCATGGCCGTGATGAACTTGGCCAGCACTCCCGAGTAGGGTGAGTCCGCGGCCTGGTGCGGTCCAAAGACGTTGAAGTACCGCAGGCAGACGGTTTCCATGCCGTACACGCGATGAAAGCTCTGCATGTAATGCTCCGCCGCCAGCTTCTGCACAGCATAGGGCGAGATGGGCGCCGCCGGCATGTTCTCCTCCTTCGGCAGCGTGGGCGAATCTCCATACGCCGATGACGACGCGGCGTACAGGATGCGGCGTACGCCCGCCTCCTTCGCCGCCAGCAAGAGAGTGAGCGTGCCGTCGATGTTCGCTTTGTGGCTGGCGACCGGGTCGAGCACGGACTTGGGAACGGAGGCGACCGCCGCCTCGTGGAAGATGGTATCGACGCCCCGGCAGAGCTGCTCCACCACCGCCTGCTCCTGGATGTTGCCCTGAACGAAGTCCAGGTTTGGAAGACCGGCGATGTTCTCAAGGTTGCCGGTCGAAAGATCATCGACACCCACGACATCATGGCCTGCATCCGCCGCGCAGAGCTGCCGGGCGAGCGATGAACCGATGAATCCGGCGACACCCGTGATCAAAATCCTTGCCATTCGAAAGCGCCCCTCATGTCTTCAGGTAGCCGCACGCGCGGTCTCTGCACCTGTGCCGCCTCTAGTATCCATCAAAGAGCATGACCGGTACTCTTCGGCAGGACGGAACGACGTGGAGTGCCTGCATTTTCCCCGATGACGGTGAGCAGCAGCACGCGAGCGGCCAATGCGGCACAGCCGCCCGTACCGAAGATACGTGGTGTGCCGCCGGTATGCGCATGGAGCAGATTTCCAAATGCCAGGGGATCGGCGGAGAGGGCTCGGAAAACACGAGCGCGCCATTGAGGATGCTCGCTGAGCAGCAGCAGCAGACGCGACATCACCCGGGCTCGGCGCATGATCCCGCGATGCATCGGTTCGTACTCACCCGGACGATCGTGTCCCAGGGCATTGCCCAGCGCTACCGCCTGACGGAACAGCAGTGTCAGCCCATCGCCGGTGATGGCATCCACGCAGCCGGAGGACTCCCCGATCAGCAGAACGCGGTCGCGCACCACACGTGGAAGGCGAAAGCTCAGCGAAGTACCACCGCGTTCCCTGCCCACAACAGCGACGCCGCGCAGCCGGTCCATCAGTGCTGGGAAGAGCGCCAACAGATCATCGAACCGTTGCTGCTTCCCGCTGGAGATCAGCGCCACGGCGACCTCGCGCTTCCCTACCGGCGTGATGTACGCCTGGGTGCGGCCGGCCCAATGCACCTCTACCATGTCATTCCACGGCTCGGCTTGATAGTGCCGCCGGAAGGCCAGCCGCTGCCGCATGCGCATCTCTGAAAACCGCGCGGACAGGCGAGCGGCGCGCCGTACCGCAGACCTCTGTCCGTCCGCGCCCACGATGTAGCGGCAAGTGATGGCCTGCCCGCCTACCCTGACTGTGACCGCATTCGCTCCATCTGCGGTCACCTCTGCGCGTGTCTTCCACCGCACGTCGACTCCGGCATCGCACGCCGCTTCCGTGAGCGATCCGTGCAGAACGGTGCGCCGCATGCCCCTTCCAGACGCGCCGGTCAACGCTGCCCGCAAGGAGTAGCTCGCATCGTTGAAGGAGATGCCCCGCAGTGGCAGCCCGCGCCCGGGCGGTAAGCAGATGCCAAGCTCCGCCAGCGCCGCCAAGCCATCCGGCAGAATGCCCTCGCCGCAGATCTTATCGACAGGCGGTGCGGAGACGTCGGCTACCATCGTCGAGAGTCCGGCACGGCGCAGCGCGACGGCCCCGCTCAACCCTGCCGGCCCGCCTCCGACCACGACTGCGTCTACACATGGCATAAAGGCACCATCGCGATCTCTACCAGCGAAGCAAAACAAGTTCGGAGCAGAACCCCGGACCCATAGCGGCGAGTAGGCCGTAGGTCCCCGGCGCCGGCGTGTGGTTCACCATGATGTCTTCAAGCACCAGCAGAACAGAGGTGGATGACAGATTGCCGACGCGACGCAAGCACTCCCACGAAGCCCGGCACTCGTCAGCTTGAATACCAAGCGCCTTGGCGGTCGCTTCCAGCACCTTCGGTCCGCCGGTGTGCAGTACCCAGCTTCCAATATCGCGGCGGTTGAGTCCATGCTCCGCCAAGAATTGATCCACATCGTTCGGCAGATTCGCTTGGATGACCTGCGGCACGTCCGGGGACAACACGATCTGGAAGCCGGACTCCGAGATGTCCCAGCCCATCACCTCTTCCGTATCCGGATAGAAGCGCGACTGCGAGCCCAGAATCTTCGGGGCCGCGATCGATGCTTCGCCAGCCGCACTTGCCGGAACATCATCCCCGGTGACCACTACGGCGGCTGCGCCGTCGCCGAAAAGGCCGGAAGCGATCAGGTTCGCGATGGAGAGATCCTTCCGCTGCCAGGTCAGCGAGCAGAGCTCCACGGAAAGAAGCACAGCGGTGCGGTCAGGGTAGGCGCGGACATATTCGGCAGCCTGGGCCAGACCGGCGGCGCCTGCTACGCAGCCCAGTCCGAAGATGGGAATGCGACGAATCCCCTGGGGCAGTTGCAGCGTGTTTACCAGGTGCGCGTCCAGCGAGGGGCTGGCGATACCGGTTACGGATACGGCGATCAGCGCTCCAACCGCATCCTTGTTCATGCCCGCGGAGTCGAGCGCCGCGAGGATCGCGCGGCCACCCAGCGCTTCCGACACTTCGAGCCACAAACGGTTCGCCTCGCCCCAGCTCGTAAGCCCGGCATACTGGTCGATGGGCAGGGCCAGATAGCGCCCGTCCACACCCACGCGATGATGAAAGCGGTTGAGCGCCTTCAGCCTGTCCGTCTCCCCGGACCAGTAGCTCGCCAGCTCATCGAGGATCTGCTGCTGGGTGTAGTAGTTCTCCGGAAGTGCGCTGGCAATGCCTGAGATTTTCATGAGCTGTTATCTACGGAGATCTTACCCGCTAAAACGAGAAGCGGTCATGCCATGCAGGATGCGGTTTGATCCGATGGGAGTCGGCCTTCTCTGGGATTCAAGCGCCCTGCGGCGTCGCATCTTTCCAGAGGACAGCGCCCATGCGAAATAGAAATCCGCACCGAAGTTCGAAGCGCCGGCCCGTCTGTCGCAACAGGGCGCGCAACTCGCCGGCTGTATATGCCTGTCGCACCGATGCCGGCCCGTCATGTCGCGAGATGCGGCTTGGATCCACCAGAGCGGCGAGCCGCGCCAGCAGATAGTGCACTCTGGTGCGCTCCAGATCGTTGATGACTACCGCGATACGGGCCACGCGCAACGCTTCGTCCAGGAAAATGCGCGCCTGCTGCTCATCGAGATGGTGGAGGAAGAGGCAGCATGCGACGATATCAACACTGCGGTCCGGCAAGGGGATCGCCAGCGCGTCACCCGTGATGCAGTTGGCGGCCGGCAAATCCGGAGGCCAGTCCACGGAGGAAGGAAGATGCTGCGCACTGCGATCCAGCAGGGTGATGCTGCAGCGATCCTGCCAGGCAAGCTGCCGGACAGCCGCCTGCAGTACGTCCGCATGACCGGACGCCACCTCCAGCAGATGAATACGCTGGTGCGCGTTCACTTCCACGGCCGCTCTGCGCAACAAGCGGATGTGCATGCGATTGCCGCCGAAGAGTCGATTGATCACGCGCAAAGACCGGAGCGATGATGCAATCTCGTCGGGAGGACCGCCGTCGTGGTCGAGAATTTCCGCCTCGCGCACCCGCTTCATCATGTCTGCCCAAGGGGATGGCGGATGAAGGAGGGCGGTTGCCTTTGTCCGCTTACGTCAGCACTGCACCACCTTATCGGATACGAGGGACCGCGTCGCATTGCGGGAGTCCACCACCAACTGCGCGCGGTTGACGATGTCCTGGTAATCGTAATCCGAGTGATCGGTGACGATCAGCACGCAATCGTAGTCAGGTATATCGTCGAGTGAGGCGCAAGCCATGTTCAAGTCGTAGTGGCGGCCTCTCCCGACCGTGGGGAAGTACGGATCGTGATAGTCCACCTGCGCGCCTTCATGCCGCAATAACTCGATGATGGTAAGCGCCGGAGATTCGCGAAGGTCATCGATATCTCTCTTATATGCCATGCCTAACATCAGAATGCGCGATCCGTTGATCGCCTTCTTCTGCTTGTTCAATGCGCGCGCCGTGGACTGCACGACGTGCGCCGGCATGCCCTCGTTGATCTCTCCCGCAAGCTCGATGAACCGGGTGTGGAAGTCCCATTCCTTCGCCTTCCAGCTTAGATAGAACGGATCGATGGGGATGCAGTGGCCGCCCAGTCCCGGTCCAGGATAGAAGGGCTGGAAGCCAAACGGCTTCGTCGCAGCCGCATCGATCACCTCCCAGATGTCGAGACCCATGCGTAACGAGAGCAGCTTCAGCTCGTTGACCAGTGCGATGTTCACGCAGCGATAGATATTCTCGAGCAGCTTGGTCATCTCCGCCGCGCGCGTGGATGAGACCGCGACGGCGCGGGTGAAGATGCTGTTATAAAGCGCCGACGCGAGTGCAGTCGCAATGGGCTCGTGACCGCCCACCACCTTCGGAATGTCACGCCGCGCAATGCTGTCATTGCCGGGGTCCTCCCGCTCGGGCGAGAAGGCCACATAGACGACGCGCTCATCCGTGGCGCCGCCTGGCGCATCCTTCGTCTCGACTCGCAACCCCTCCCGATTCTCCGCCTCGAGTATCGGGATGAGCAATTCCTCCGTCGTACCCGGATACGTCGTGCTCTCCAGCACCACCAGTTGGCCCGCGCGCAACCACGGAGCAATGGCATGAGCAGTGTTGGTGATATAGCTGAGGTCCGGCTCCCGATGCTCCGTCAGAGGTGTGGGCACGCATAGGACGATCGCGTCCTGATCGACCAGATGAGCGTAGTCAGCGGTGGCGCGAAACCCCTGCTCCTGCGCTCGCGCAATCTCCGTCGTCGGAATGCGGTAGATGTAGGAGCGCCCCGCGGCCAGCTCACCCACCTTGCGGGCATCGATGTCAAAGCCAGTTACTTCGAAACCGGCGTCCGACAGTAGCAGCGAGAGTGGCAGTCCGACATAGCCGAGTCCGATGACACCGATCCGTGCCGTACGCGAGGTAATCCGATCCAGACGCTCCTGCGCCATGCCCGGTAGTGAAGTAACGATTGTGGGACTCATGCGGTGCCTTGTTGCATTTCCCATGCCAGTGAGACGAACGCAATTCATGGCCATTCAGGAACGGACCGCTGGACTATGCGTGATGGGAAGTATGCAAGGAGCTCTCGCCGTCGGTGTGCAAATCTCTGCGTCTTTCTGCGCACCTTCTCTACCTTCCTTGAGGAACACTCGATCGTCACGACCCACAGCAACGGGACGGGGGCATGCCGCGCCCGGTAAGGCCGGTGTGGCCCGCGAGTTGCAGAAACCGGAGCACAGCGCATGCGTCCCATACCGCTTGCCTCCGGCGCATACGTCTCGAGGAACGCGGCGGCAGGCGCGAAAGGAGTGGCATGGAGAACATCCGCATAGGGGTTGTGGGTCTGGGGGCCTGGGGCTGGAACGTTGCCCGCTGCATGTACGAGCTTCCCGCGTGCAACCTGGTGGCGACGTCCGACCTGAGCGGCTCCCGTCGCGATTCCGCGGAGAAGAGTTGGCCCGGCGTGAAGGCCTTCGCGACCATGGAAGAGATGCTGGAGAAGAGCACCCTGGACGCGGTGGTCGTCAGTTCGCCGGCCATCACCCACTACCCTTTGGTCAAGAAGGCGCTGCTCGCCGACTACGACGTGTTCGTGGAAAAACCCTTCACTCTCAATGTGGCTCATGCCGAAGAGCTGTTGCACTTATCAGCGGTCCGCGACCGCGTTCTGATGGTCGGCCATCTGCTTGAATACCATCCCGTCGTCGATCGGCTCAAGGACCTTATCGCCTCGGGGGAGTTAGGCGAGATCTACTATATCTATACGCAGCGCGTGAACCTGGGTCGCATTCGCGGCGACGAGAATGCGCTCTGGAGCTTTGCGCCGCACGATATCTCGCAAATCCTCTACATGCTGGGAGCTGATCCGGCGGATGTGAGCGCCAGGGGCCAGAGTTACATCCAGGATGGGATTGAAGATGTAGTCTTCCTAAGCCTGTTTTTCCCCAACCGCGTGATGGCTCATATTCATTTGAGCTGGCTGGATCCTCACAAGGTAAGAAGCACAACCATCGTCGGCAGCAAGAAGATGGCGGTCTTCGATGATACGGCCGCCTCGGAGAAACTGCGGATCTACGACAGTTGCGCAACCGAAGCCTCAGCCCGAAGCTACGGCGAGGCCATCCAGGTCCGCTTCGGCGATATCCACATCCCACGAATCTCCGCCGCCGAGCCGCTGAAGATCGAGCTGCAGCATTTCCTTGACTGCGTTCGGAGGCGCACTCAACCGAGAAGCGACGCACAGGACGGCTTGCGCGTGGTGCGCATACTGGAAGCGGCGCAGCAGTCGCTTGAACGCGATGGTGTCCCGGTATCTTTAGCAAGTCAGGACCACGCTCCGGACGGCCATGCCAAGGACCGGCTTCTTCCGCTTCAGGCCCGGCAGGAGAGGCGCTGGTCAGCGATGCGGGCTTGAACGTGAACATGCCGCCACATCTTAGAGAGCAAGAGCGCGCCAACGGCGTGTGCGATGGCCAGAGCATCCCGTACACGCCTGCTCGTGCGAAGACGCCTGCCTCCGACGTCGCAGGAACGGGCTCGCATATGTCCGGGCTGCGTCTATCTTCGCTTCCCGCGGAGTGGCTCGTTCTCGCTTCGGTCGCCCTGGCATCCGCGGGCCAACTGATGATCAAGCTGGGATTGAATCATCACGCCTCCGCCGGCTCTGCTCCGTTGCACGGCATGTTGCCGACCTTGTGTGGTCTGCTGGTCTACGCGCTCGGCACGCTGCTGTGGATTGAAGCGGTGCGGAAACGCGACATCAGCTATCTCTACCCGCTCAGTGCGATCAATTACACCCTGGTCGCGCTGGGAGGCATGTTGTTTCTGGGCGAGGCCGTCAGCGCGGGACGCTGGATCGGCATCGCCGTCATCACCCTGGGTGTCGGCCTGATGGTGAGTTCCCGTGACGAGGTGAGCCAACCCGCAGGGGAGCCAGCAGCGTGGGAAACGCTGCAGCCAGAGATAGAACAGAAGGTGACTCCATGATCGGCTGGCTGGCACTCAGTGGCAGCATTCTTCTAAGTTCATCCGCGCAGATCTTTCTCAAGCGCGGGGTAAGTGACACCCCGCGCAAGCGGGCGTTCCGCGGCTACCTGTCGCCTTGGGTTTTAGCGTGGGGTCTTAGCTTCATCGTCGCCACCGCGCTCTGGCTGACTGCCCTCACACACATCGATATCTCCTATGCCTACCCGCTGCTCGGTGTGGGGTATGTGCTGGTGGTGCTGCTTGCCGCGATATTTCTAAACGAGCGGATCTCGTCCCGGCGTTGGCTGGCAATGCTGATCATTGCCGCCGGAGCAATCATTGTCGCGAGGAGCCGGTAAGATGAACGCCACTCAACCCAGCATGGGCAAGCGGTCCCGCAGTCCGCATGTGGCGGTGATCGGGGCAGGCATTACCGGCCTGACGACCGCGTTTTATCTACTCCGCGCAGGCTATCGCGTCACCGTGCTCGAGGCACGTGCAGAGGCCGGTGGCCTGGCAGCCAGCTTCGATTTCGGTCCCTTCCACTGGGACAAGTTCTACCACTGCATTCTCACCTCCGACGCTTCCCTGCTGGGTCTGATCGAAGATCTCGAGCTCACATCCGAACTCGCTTGGACCACCACCGAAGTCGGCTTCTTCTCCCAGAACAAGCTCTACCGCATGACACGTCCAGCGGACCTGCTCGCATTTCCGCATCTCTCCCTGCTGGACAAGCTTCGCTTTGGGCTGGGAACGGTATACGCCGCGCGCTTCTGCGACGGGCGTGATCTCGAAGAGGTGCCGCTGCGCGATTGGGTCATCCGAATCTTTGGGAAAAGGCTTCATCGCGAGATATGGGACCCACTTCTGCGCTGCAAGTTAGGCGAACTCCGCGAGAGCGCCTCGGCTGCGTTTCTCCACGCCACCTTACGGCGGCTCTACTCCACGCGTGAGAAGGGAGCCGAGAAAAAAGAGAAGCTGGGATTTGTGAAGGGCGGCTACAAGGTCGTTCTCAGCCGCCTGCTCGAACGCATCGAGCGGCTTGGCGGTGAGATCCGCTATGGCGTCCATCTGGATCGGATCGAGAGCCGCGATGGTCGAGTCTGGCTGTATGAGAAGGGTGAGCAGCAGCCGGTCGACAGTGCTGTGGTGACGGTTCCGAACCGCGCCGCGTCGGCCCTGCTGCCGGGGCTTCCGGCTGCCTTCCAGCAACGGCTCAGGGCGGTGCAATACCTTGGGATGGTGTGCGTCGTCATTTTGTTACGCCGTCCGCTCAGCCCCTTCTACGTCACCAACATCACGCAACGGGCGAGGTTCACCGGCATCATCGAAATGACGAACCTGATCGGAACCGCGGCGACACACGGCTACTCACTGGTCTATCTGCCCAAGTACACCGCTCCGGATGACCCGCTCTTTACCATGAGCGATGAAGAGATATGGCGGGCATATAGTCTCGACCTCTTTCGCATGCACCCGACCCTGCATAGCAGCGACATCGTCAGCCGCTTCGTCTTCCGCGAGCGGGCCGTACAGCCCCTGCCCACCCTCCGCTACTCCGAACTACTGCCGCCCATGAACACGCCGTTGCCGGGAGTGTTCTTGGCGAATACCTCGCAAATCGTTAACGATACCCTCAATAACAACGTCATGACCGGAATCGCGCGCAAAGCGTCGGAGATGGTCATACAGTTTCACACCAATAGCCATGTGGCACGCGAAGATGCGGCTCCCCAAACGCTTGCTGAAGCCGCTGCCGGAACGCTCGCAGCACCGGAGGAGCGGTATGACACCGCTGTCCATCATCTTTCTGCTTGACACTCTGCCTAACGCTAGGTTGGGGGGAGGTTGCTCTGCTCTCCTGCTGCGACTGTCGTGGATACCCAACATGCACGCGCTGGGGCCGCGCGGCGAATCGTTGGCGCTCTTGTTGCTGGGCACGGCGCTCGTGCTCGGCTCCGTGCTACTGCGCCGCGCCCGGTCTGCAGCGGGCCGGAACCTGGCGGCGCGCGGCCCCACCGCACAAACCGGCGACCCCTCATCCGCGCGGGTGGCGGCCGGGTCCTTGTCCGGGACAGTCCGCCAGTAACGGATGCTGCAACATTGACGATATCCACGGTACCCTAAGGGCAAAAGACAAAGGGCCACTGTAGAGTGGCCCTTCTGTGTTGTTGCGCGCTCATTTATTCATAGGCGCCGATCGAGGGCGGATTGGGCCGATGCACTCCTGCCCGATCAACCGCCGATGCCTTTGCCGAAGTTCCCTTGTGTAACGCCGGCGAAGAGGACGACAGCTCGAAGTCCGTCGCCGAGACGAATTGAGGATTCGCATTCACGCCGCTTGTATCCCAGGAAGGTGAGGCCCCGGCTCCGTACCACACATTGTGGGAGCCACTCACCTTGCTCTGCGACTCAATGTACGGCTGGTTGGAGTTAGGCTGCGAACATATATTGTTTGTGAGGCTCATGCTCGCACCCGGGGTCACAACACCGAAGCAACCGTTCTGGTTGCCACCGGTATAGCCTCCAGCATCGACGACCGTGTTGTTATAGACCAGCACATTGCCACTGGTTGACCCGGCTGGATCGCTGTTCACCGCGATTCCCGCTTCGTTGGCCACTCCATACGGATTGGAGGCGATCGCCGTATGCACGATCAGGTTGTTATATGCTTCCACGGTACCTTGCGACGGATCCACGGAAGCCAAGCCAATGGCGTCACAATAGCCACCGGTGATGTAGTTATCGTGGACATGAAGATCCGCTAAGTTGGATCCACTGGACGCGTGGAACATCAGGCTCCGGCAGTAGCCTTTAAAACCATTGCCAATAGTGTTCCAACCTACATCGGCGTGATTCACGCCGGTCGAGAAATAGATAGCGTGATATGTCTTGTCCACATTTCCGCCGGTATCGTGCATAGAATTACCCTGGAAGGTCCAGGTATCGGACGCGGTATCTGTCTCTCCAAGAAAGCAAGCCGTACCGCCTATTCCACTTGGCGGAGCGGGACATGACAGATCATTATTGATAACTCGTAGATTGCCCGCTTCCGCGTCGATTGCGGAGACGTGTCCGATGATGGTCAAATCGGCGATCGTAAGATATTCGCCCCAGCCGTGAATGCCATTATCTACTTGCAGGCTGCCGACGGAAGCCGTTCCTCCGGGATAACCGACCAGCGCTAGCTGTTTCGTAGGTGAGCTGCCCCCGATATCGGTCGAGACCGTCGCGCGATACCCTCGGCCATCATCGGAGCAGACACACATGCCGGGTTCCAGGTAGATCACGGTATTCTGAGTGGGCGACGAGTTGTCTCCATGGGTTGCGGAGTTGAACGCCGCGCGCCAGGTCTTGAACGGGGCGCTAAAGCTGCCGCTGTTGGAGTCGGACCCGTTGGTCGCCACGAAGAGAATGGTCGTGGGAGCAACCGTGAATGGGACGCCGTTCGATGACGCGCCGTTCACCGTAACGGCGATGTTCCCCGTCGATGCGGCCGCGCCCACTTGAGCAATAATCTGTGTATCGCTCCACGAGCAGTGCGTGCAATTCGTTACCATATTTCCGCTGCCGAGCGTGACTCGGCTGCTACCCTGCGAGCTTCCGAAGCCATTCCCAAAGATGCGGACATAGACTCCGTTGCCCTGATCGCCGCCCGATCCGGATCCTACATTCAGATCCGTGTTGTGAATGTACGGACCCGTGGCAGAGGGTGTAGGTCCGGGGAGTGCCGCCTGAACCACAACTGTGGCGGTCGCGCTCGCCTTACCGCCGCTGCCCTTCACCGAAAGCGTGTAGGTGGTGCTCTGTGCGGGAGATCCCGTGAGCGAGCCGCTGGTGGCAACTGGCGAACCATCGAGCGTAGCCGAGGTCGCGTTCGAACTGCTCCACGTCAACGTCGCGCTCTGTCCCGCGGTAATGGTTGCGGGATTCGCGTGTAGCGTGACCTGCGGTGCGCCGGCTCTTGAGCCGCTCGCAGCCGGCTCATACACGAATGAGTGCTGCGCTGAAGGGCTGACGGAAGCTCCATCCTCGGTGATGGCGCTGGCGAGAGTATCTCCGGGTATGTAGACGATCGAGTGCTTCCGTGTCAGGTCAAGCGCCTGACCATCGAGGAGTATTGTTTGGGCACTGAGTACAGCCGTAGATGCTGTCATCAAGAGGAGTAAGAGTGTCTTCAATTTCATTAGAATCTCCGATTGGGGGTGGCGGATGACCCTTCTTGTCGTTGGCTTATGGACCCCGTGACGGCAAAGCGCCACTGTATGTATGTCCAGCAGACTTAGTTTTTTCTGGGTAGATCTCCGTGGGTGAGTCACTGCTCCGTCAACTGCGTTCAGGAGCAATGTCGCGGATGCGTGGTGGAGCGCCAAGGAATGCCGGGGGTGCCGCGAGCACCCACCCAACTAAGTGGTACATACGTTGGTTCGTATTGCCAGAGTACCGGCGGAGGCCGCGTCTTGCAACTCTCAACCTGACAAAACGCGGCTATGTTACCAAACTTAAGTGTTACTCGCGTCTTTAACACATAGGTAACTCGATTTAGTGCATGTAAAATTTGCGTCCGTCTTGCCACCAGATAGATGTGCGGAAGATAGAATTCCGGCGACAGCAGCGCTTCGATTGGAGCGGATGCCGAAGATAGAAGAAGGCGGCGCCGATGCGCGTAAAGATTACGTTGCGGAATGCAAAGACTTGCACACCCTTGGCAACAACTTGCGGACTTGTCCGCGACTTCCTCAGCAGGCGGCTTTATGGGAGTGTTCGTGCTACGAGCCCCCAAGCGTCAAATGGCCGTCCAGGTGCAGAACACAAGGCGTGACAACCGACACGGGACAACGATGCGGACTGGCATCCTGATGGGAAGCGCAAATATTCTGCTGCAGCCCTCCACACCATGCGCCCAGGTGGACGCATTGCCGCTCGTCATCAGCGCAACATTCACCGCCGAGCCGATTGCCGATGCGTTACAGTTTTGGTTCGGCTATCTCGGTATGCGGTATGACCTCGCGTTCGCGGCCTACAACCAGGTGTTTCAATCCCTCCTGGATCCAAACGGCGCGTTTCTCAGCACTCAAAACGGCGTCAATGTGCTGCTGTTTCGCTGGGACGACTTAGCGGAATCGAGCGACCTTGGGGCGCACTGCGACGAATTGGCCAAAGCCGTGGTGACGTACACAACCCGCAGCGCACAACATTTGCTGATCTTGATCTGCCCGTCGAACACCGCAGATCCTCGTCACGAGGAGCTCGAAGCCTCTTTCATTGCTCAACTGCGGGATATCAGCAGCGTGAGCATTATCACGCCGGACACCTGGGGGCCCGCATATGGGCTCAAGGATTGCCACGATCCTGAGGCCTATCGCCTGGGGCGGATACCTTATACGGCGAAAGGCTTCGCGATGCTCGCCACCATCCTCGCGCGGCGTCTGGATGGATTGCGACGCCCTCCGTTCAAGGTGATCGTGCTCGATTGCGACAACACGCTTTGGCAGGGGATTCTGGGTGAGGATGGAGTGCACGGTCTGAAGATCGGACCAGATTACCGTGAGTTACAACTCTTTATGCGGGCTCAGCATGAGGCGGGCATGCTGCTGGCGCTGGCAAGCAAGAACAACTCCGAAGACGTGGAGGAAGCCTTTGAACGCCGCAAGGACATGCCTCTGCAGTTAGCTCATTTCGTTGCACGTCAGGTGCATTGGAGGCCGAAGTCAGAGAGCCTGCGAGAGCTGGCGTCCATGCTCGATCTATCGCTCGATTCATTCATCTTCCTCGATGACAGCCCGGCGGAGTGCGCGGAAGTAAGAAAGCATTGTCCCGAAGTTCTCACGCTCCAACTGCCAGCAGAGAGTGACCGCATACCTCATTTCCTGAATCACATATGGGCCTTCGATCATTGGAAGGTGACGGCCGCCGACCGGGACCGTTCAGCGGTCTACGGGCAAAAGCTGCAACGGGACAGCCTCCGCAGGCAAGCGACGAGCATGAGCGACTTTATCGCGGGTCTGCAGCTACAAGTCACGTGCAGCCCCGTGGACCCGGTAAGCCTCAGCCGGGTCGCACAACTGGTGCAGCGCACCAATCAATTCAACTGCACGGGCGTTCGTCATGGCGAAGCAGCACTGCAGACTCTCCTCCGCGAGGGAGGGTATACCGGCTTCACAGTCGACGTCACCGATCGCTTTGGCAGCTATGGCGTGGTCGGGGCGGTACTGTACAAGGTCGAGGGAGCCGTACTGCGGGTCCACACCTTTGTGCTTAGCTGCCGCGCCCTGGGCCGCGGAGTGGAGCATGAGATCGTCAGACGTTTGGGGCAGTCGGCGGCCGCTGCTGGGGCGACGACCGTCCGCATCCCGTTTCAGCCCACCGCGAAGAACACGCCGGCCCTGCTCTTCCTCAAAAGCTTAGACGGAGAGTACGAACGCGCTCCCGACGGAAGCTTCCGCATGGACTTGTCCGCCGCTTCCGCAGCAGACGTGCGCTACCGGATCAGCGATGAACCGGCTATTCCGGGGAGCCGCCCCGAAGACAAGCACGTTGCTGCGGCCTCAGGATTCCGCGCATACCAGCACCTCGCGGATCACCTGTGCCACGTAGAACAGGTCTTGGCGCAGATCGAGGACAAACGATCGAAGTCTGAAAGACCCGCAATCATCGGGACCGACGCGCCTCGCACGGAGCTCGAGGAGACACTGTGCGACATGTGGGAGCTGGTGCTATCTACCTCGCCGATCGGCATTCACGACGACTTCTTCGCTCTCGGCGGCACGTCTTTCGCTGCGGTGCGGCTCTTCAGCCGCATACACCAGGAGATCGGCTGCTCCTTGCCGGAGAACATCCTGTTTGAATCGGCGACCGTGGCACAGCTCGCCGATCGTATTCTGCGTACGAATGGCAATACGCCGGCGGGTCACCGGTTGGTTCCCATTCATCCCGAGGGGAGTCGGCGCCCGCTGTTCTGGATTCCCGGCGGACGAGGCATTCGAGTTCTGGCCTACCGGGAGATATCGCGTCTTCTCGGGACGGATCAACCCGCATATGGATTGGAAAGCCCGCTCCTTGAAAACGGTGAAACGATACCGGGCATCCGGGAGAGGGCGCTCGAATACATCCGGCTCATCCAAGAGGCGCAGCCGGCCGGGCCCTACCAATTCGCAGGTTTCTGCCTCGGCGGAGTGATCGCCTTTGAGATGGCACAGCAACTCCGCAAGCTGGGCGAGAGCGTCAGCCTGCTGGCGCTCGTTGACGCCGAGGTGCCCGGATTGCAAAGGTCCCGGACAGACCAACTGCGCTTTCGTCTGCAGCGACTGATCTATCATTGCCGCACCCATGGCTTGGAGTATGTCGTCCAGAAGGCGCGGCGTGTCGTGCTGCCGCGCCAGGGCACGCAACGGCAGAGCCCAGCTTGTTCGAATGGCGGCCGCTTTGACGATGGGGTCGACTGGACACAGTACACCGGTGACTACACACCGTCGTTCTACCCCGGCACTGTTCTCCTTTTTGCTGCATCGGATACGAATTTCAGCGGTGTGAGTGCTGCTCTGGACCCCCGCATGCGCTGGAAGCAACTCGCCTCCGATGCACGGGTGTATCTGCTCGAAGGCGATCATGAATCTATCCTGCACCAGCCGCACGTGGAATCCTTTGCGGCTGCGCTCCAAGCGGAACTGGAACGGGCGCGCCACGAAACCGCTTTCATACGTCAGACCGATGAAGAGGATGGCACCACCGGGAACGTTCTCTGCGCCGAGGCCTTGGCTAGGTCGATACGCTCGTGAGCGCTCCAATGGCCATCAGCACGATGACGCCTCCAATCCATCATGGTCAGCAGGATAGTCCTCGCGAGCCCGATGAGGGGGACACAGGTGTCGAGCCTTCAGCCGCGGCGCGCCGCAGCGATCTTCCGCTCATGCTGCTCATCGCGCCTTACTTCCTGCCCGCCTATTACGGGGGAGTGGTTCAGATCTATCTCGGGCTGATCGCGCGATTGACGCAGTTCCAGGTGGTCGTCGTGAGCGATCACTGCGGATGCGACGCGAAGGCGATTGCGGCTGCGGACTGCGAGGCCCGGGAGCATGGCGGATATCAAGTCTGCCGCATTCACGCGTTCGAGTTGCACTCCAAACCGGGTGCGGCCCTTCCTGCACGTGTCCTCGAATGCATTCGTTTATGGCGAAGGAGCCGGCGGGAGTGGAAGGAACTTCTACGCCGTCTTCAGCCCGATGTAATCGTATGCGGCGGCACCTGCTCCGCGGGCTGGCTTCTCCGCCGGTTGCCCAAGCGACTGCCGCTGCTCAATTACATCCATGGCGAGGAACTCACCATGCGTTGCAAGCAACGCTTCCTCATGCCGTACATGCGCCATCGACAAATGGCTCTGATCCGCCGGGCAGACATGAACATAGTGGTCAGCGGCTACACCGCGCAACTTACCAAACACCTGGCGGGGATCTCCGGCCAGCAACTTACCGTGTTGCCGAACTTCGTCGACACGACCCGGTTTCGCAGGCCGGCAGACCGCGATGCGCTGCGGGCAAAGATGGGCTGGAGCGGACGCGTCGTGGTGCTGTCGGTCGCTCGCCTGGATCCCCGCAAGGGCTTGGACCAGGCGCTACGCGCGCTGGCGCTGGTTGCAAATGCGCAACGGTTGCCAGCGAACTGGCTGTATGTGATCGGAGGCGCAGGTCCCGAACGGCACGCTCTGGAAACACTCGCCGAGCAGTCTGGTATTCGCGATCGGGTGCAGTTCCTTGGCTTTGTCCCGGACGAGGAGCTAGCAGAAATCTATGGCGCCGCAGATCTATTCCTCCAGCCAAACCGCGAGATACACGGAGATACAGAGGGTTTCGGCATTGTCTTTCTGGAGGCGAGCGCTTGCGGTCTGCCGGTCATCGGTGGGATTGCCGGAGGCACAGGCGACGCTATCGAGCATGGGCAGACCGGCCTCCGTGTAGACGCTGAGCGGGTAGACGAAATCGCCGATGCCCTGGAGACGCTCTGCAACGATGCCCGGTTGCGAATGACAATGGGCGAGCAAGGCGCTGCCCGCGTCCATCGAGATTTCAGCGCAGAGGCAGCGGCGCAGCGCTTTGAAAGCTTGCTCGCTACCACACTACGTACGAAGCAGATCGAGAGCGCAAGGTAAGACCACGAAAGCGCGGCGGGACCGGACGGTCGGCTATGTGGGCCTTCCGCCCATCCGGGAGGGCGCGTACGGGGCTTCAGCCGAGAGGCTACCGAAGCTACCGTGAACGCATGGCGATCGTCCCGGCAGCGGTGTGACCTGTCAACGTCCCATCCTCTCGCTGATAGGCGCCGAGATCGGGTCGTCCATTCGTGGGCCGGGGCAGACCGCGAATGTCGTATTGCAGCGAGGTCGGAGTGCCGGCATCGAGGGCCGGACTTCCCTGCTGCAGCGTGAACTCCGCCCCGGCAGGATTCACAAGCAGCGGATCGCGATCCAACACGTTCTGCAATTTCCGCCGAAGCGGCGGCAAGGCTTCCGGACTACCCCAAAAGATATTGTTCTCGCCGGTCAACTGTACGCCACTGCTGTTGGGCGACAAATATGCCTCGCCCGGCCTCTGCACGATGATGTTATTGCGCAGCCGCACGAACTGCCGTGGGGATCCGGCTGAAGTAGCCAGCGCTCCGGAGTCCGTATTATTTCTTCCGCCGCAGTTATACAGGGTGTTGTTGTAGATATCAATTGTGCCCGAGCCCGCTGCGCCGTATTCGGCTCCTCCCTGGATGTAGATACAACTGTAATTCGCCTCGCCATCCTGCGGGTCGGGTCCCGAGCCTGTGTTGTAGATCAGGTTGTTATATGCTTCGACGACGCCGCGTGATGGATCTACGGTGGCGAAGTTTATGCCATCACAGACCGTATCGTGTATCACGTTGTCATGCACGTGGAGATCATACTGGTTGCGTCCCGTGCCCTTATCGATCGGGGATGAATGAAATTGCAGGCCGCGGCAGCCACGCACGCGGGCAATGGTGTTCCAGCCCACGTCGATATGGTTGCTATCCGTGCTGAAGTAGACAGCGTGATAGGTCTTGGTCGTCCTCGGCTTGGCTATGTCATGCACGGTGTTTCCGAGGAATTCGATATTGTTCGCTTGGCTGGTCTCGATGCAGCCCGTTGGCCCGAATCCGTTGGGGCAGGAGAAGTCGTTCCCGATGATTCTCCAGTCCCTGGAAGCCGTGAGATCCAGCCCCTCCTGCGCTCCACGGAAGGTCAGCCCCGCCAGGACCCAGTGGTCGGAGGCGCGATCGATGTTCGGCGTCCGGGCAGCCATGGCCGGCCCCTGTATAGAGCCGAGGGTGACGGTTGCCCCCGGATAGGCGACCAATGCCAGCGGAGCACCGGGCCTTCCGCTCGTCTGGATCGAGAAGGAGGAGTCGTAGGCGTCCAGGCTGCTTTGCTGAACCCCGTTCATAGCGTAGGCGATGTCACCGGGACGCAATCTGGACTTGGCGTGCACCAGCGTCTTCCACGGAGAAACGTAGCTTCCGGCGGCCGTGTCCTTGCCGCGAACGGCCACGAAGTAGATGCGGCCGGCGCGCACGGTAAAGGGAACGCCGTTCGTATCCGCCGAGCCGGCCACGTGGACGACGATGTTTCCGCTGCTTGCGCGCGCTCCGATTTGCGCAGTAATGCGCGTGTCGGTCCACACCGGGTAGGCGGCCGCCGAGCCCTTGCCGATCGAGACCGACGAGGCTAACCGGTTCTGACCGAAACCCGCACCGTAGATGGTCACGAAGGCGCCCTGCCCATTTTGGCCGCCGACGGCCGGTCCGCTGATCAGATCGGTGAAGAAGATATGCGGCGGCGGCGGAGCCGGTTGCGTTTCGGACCAGGTCGACGGCATGGCGAAGCAAGCAAGCATGGCCACAACGGCAACAGCTATGGAGAATCGACGTACGAGCACGCAGGGCTTAGGGGAGGTCATGGCAGGTTCTCCGCAGGGATGGTTGAAGTACGGGCGGACAAAGAGCGAAGCAGCGGCTTCCAGAAAAGAGCGTAGTCCACGTGGCTCTCTGAAAACTCGCCCCGCTCGTTGACGACAGTACCGTCCCAGATGTTTACGCGTGGAATGCGCAAGGGATCGGTGCCGACACGCCAGACTCCAGGTGAGTTATGGAAGCCGCGCCGATAACCGGCAGACCGTGCCGCCTGGGTGACAGAGGCATTGCAGTCACCATTGGGATAGGAGACTGCGGCTGTATCTCCCAGGCACTCCTCGCAATCAGCATGCGAATCAGCAAGCTCGCGCCATAGCTCGGCTGGCGCCAGTTGAGGCAGGATCGCATGACTGACAGTATGTGAACCGAAGCAGGCGCCCTCTGCCGCGAGCTGGCGCAGCTCGCTCCGATCCAGCAGCCGCTCCAGCGGATCACTGCACCCTGCGCGACCGCCTGAAATGATCGTCTCCAGACCGTCGAGCCACGCCAGAAGTACACCGGAAGGAAATTGCTTGAGCCAGCGAAGCACCTCGTGCGTTGCGCTCCGGTGTATCTCGGGCGGTCGCGGCCTTCCCCCGGGTGTGCAAGCGGATCGTTGGAGTTCTGCCAGACTGCGCTGGATCACGTACGTCTGCCGATTGACCTTCGCGGTATGCAGAAGTTGGAGAAAGCGCTCCGGCCAGAACGGACGGGAACGCCCGAGCAATCCGGTGGTAAGAAAGATGAGCGCGTCAAGCCCGGCCCGCCGGAGATACGGCCACGCCACGAGCGCGTTATCCAC
Source organism: uncultured Acidobacteriaceae bacterium (assembly GCA_963830635.1). Classification (GTDB taxonomy): domain Bacteria; phylum Acidobacteriota; class Terriglobia; order Terriglobales; family Acidobacteriaceae; genus CAWHMN01. The sequence continues at coordinate 834,858 of CAWHMN010000001.1, forward strand.
CCATCCATCATCGAAGGTGAGCAGAACGGTCGGTCGGGATGCGGCTACAGACGGCATCTCCAGTGCCTGCGCCGAGAGCGAGCAGGTGGTGTCGCGAAGATAATGGATCAGCCGGGCGAAGAGGCTCTCGCGCAGCACCATACCCTCGGGTGACCAGCAGGCCGCGAGATCGGCATCCGGAACAATGCGATGGAACGTCAGCACCACCACCCCTTGCCGGGCAACGCGCGCTCGGGCGCGGGCGAGCATACCCGCGCGGTCGAGGGCCGTTATGGCGGCATGGCGTGTGGTCCTGCGCGCGGACATGAGTGAGCTAGTCATAGGATCCGCGAATTTCACCCCGCATGCGGCGTGGACAACGACGGGAGTGGCGCCGGCATTTCGGCGGCCTGCGGCGCATTCCTCGCTGGTTGCCATGCGACATACCGGCGTCCGCGCAGAAGCTGGATGAAACCGGCCAGCGCGGCCGCGTTGATGGTGCAGTAGTAGAGTGGGACGCCCAGAAGCTTCCATCGGCGGTGCAGCGGAAATGCGATAGAAAGAAGCGCCACACAGTAGAACGCCGTCTGGAATGCAAATGCGGCGAGGTAGAATGCATCGCGCAGCAGCAGCGAGGTAGAAGCGAATAGCACGATGAGAAAGAGCGGAACGGCCCAGCGGAGCAGCTTGTGCGACCACAACTGGAACGCCGCCCAGGGCTCCCGCCAGGGCATGAGCATTTCGGGCACGCTCAACAGCCCGATCATGGCCCGGGCTACCACGCGCACGCGCATGGCAAACTCCTGCCGCGGAGTCGCGGTAGAATCCTCAAACGCCAGCGCGCGCTCTTCGAGTGTCACCCGAAAACCCTGTCGGATGACATGCAGAGGTTGGACGAGGTCGCTGATGATGTTGCCGGCCAGCGGCGTGTAGAGCGCACGCCGAACCGAATAGATGCAGCCACAGCATCCGGTCAGTGTCCAGACACGCGACTGCAGGCTGCGCACCCGTGTGTCGTAGTTCGAGAAAGCCAGAGCGCCCAGGCCGGTGGGTGAAACGCGGGTGGGATCCAGGTAAGTATAGCGGCCACTCACCGCACCTACCCTGGGATCGGCATAGTTCCCGGCAATGTACCGCAGCGCATCGGCATGATAGTGCGTGGTCGCATCGGAGAACACGACGATCTCCCCCGTGGCGCGCTCCATGGCAACGTTCTGCGCGTGGGTCTTACCGCGCTGCTGTTCGATGCGGACCAACTCCACGCCGCGTGCCGAGAACCGACGGACGATCGCGTCCGTCTCGTCAACGGAGCCGTCGGAAGCGACCAGGATCTGTAGCTTGCCGGCGGGATAATTCAGGGCGAGGGCATTCAGGATCTTGGCTTCCATGCCGGCCGCTTCATTGTGAGCGGCGATCAGGAGCGTAATTGCCGGAGCATCGCCGGGGACAGCCGCCTTCCGTCGCAGGATCGCTGCGAGCATCGCCAGCAGCAATGGATAGCCGGCGTAGACATACGCAATGCATCCCACGCATATCCAGAAGGCGACGTGCGCCGCGCGTGCCGTGTCAGCGGCGGAGAAGAGTGTCATAGATCTCCACGTGCTTCTGAACCATGGTGTCGACGGTAAAGTTCCGCATCACGCGTTCCCGGGCGGCATGACCCATGGCCTGCGCGACAGTGGAGTTGCGAAGGAGGGTAAGCACGCGACGCGACGCCGCGGCGTAGTCTTCGGTCTCGACCAGGAATCCCGTCACGCCGTCCTCGACCACTTCCGGTGTCCCCCCGACGCGTGTGGCAACCGTGGGCAGCGCACAGGCCATCGCCTCCAGCACCACGTTGGGGAGTCCTTCCGTACGAGACAGCAGACAAAAGACATCGCTCGCGAGCAACAGGCCGTTGACATCCGCAACCCGGCCGAGAAAGCAAACCCTGTCCTGCAGGTTAAGCGACGCCGTAAGGGCGATGAGGTCCGCGGTGAGCGCCGCGTCGGTGAAATCGCCCGCGATCGCGAAGTAGGTATCCGGGCGCACCCGCGCAACCTCCGCGGCGCACCGGAGAAATACGTCGACTCCCTTCCATGGATTGATGTTCGCGATGGTGCTGACCAGACGAGCGCCCTCGGGAATGCCGAGGCCTGCCCGCGTCTCGCATCCCGCAGCCTTCCTCGCGAACCGTGCGGGCTCGATGCCGTTGTAGATCACCTTGACCCTCTGTGGCCGCAGGCGGTCGGCCTGCATATGCTGGAGCCGAACCTGCTCCGAGACGGCGAGCACGGCACTGTACATGGGACCGAGCAAGCGATATGCGAGGTGGTGCTTGCCGCTGCGCAGGATGCCCATATCTCTGCGACTGGAGACGATGTGCCGAACGCCGGATAACTTCGCGATCAGCGAGCCGTAGAGGTCCGCTGTCTCGAAGAAGGTGTGGACGATCTCCACTCGCCTCTCGTGGATAAGGTGGCGCAGCCGCAAGCCTACCCGTGCCGCCTCGATACCGAAGCAGGACCGCAACGGCATGAACGTCACGCCATCGCAGAGGCTCGGAACGGCAGGATCGGGGTCGCCGCGGAAGCTGACTACCGAGACAGCGAACCCCTGGGCGGGTAGCCGCCGCGCCAGCTCAAACATCACCCGTTCGCCACCGCCCAACTGGGTGAGCTGATCGACCAAAAAGAGGATGGACGTTCCCTGCGGCCTACCTTCAGCATGCAAGCCTTTGCACACTGCATGCACGCCGGAACGCACCGGGGCAGCGGCGGGGGCGCGGGGAGGCAGCGGGATTGGAGCGGCAGTGTGCACGGGTCAGGATCCATGCGGGAGGTTGCAATTGCTTCGCCACTCCACGCAAACATCGACCCGCGCGATTTGTCAGGAGACGGTGAGCTTTAGATCGTCGCCGGACACGTTCGCCCATGCGGCTTTTGCGTCGGTCAGCGCGGCCGCATCCTGAGGCTCAATGGTGAACACGTCACCCTCTACTGGTTGCGGAGACGTCTGCCGCGTGCTCTTTGCGGACAGGGAGTATGCGGAGACGACGCAGCCCAGCAGAATCCAGAGATTGGAGTCGACCTGGATGAACATCCAGCGGTCGCCAAAGATGTTGACGATGGCCGCGCACAGGATGAGCGAGCTGAAGCCGAGCCCCAGAATGGAAAGAAAGTCGTCGGTGCTGGTTCGGAAGAGCCGGTACCCGGCATGGAAGAACAGCAGCAGTTGGATCAGGAAGAGCGTCAGGCCAACTGCGCCGGTTTCGACCAGTAGCTTGAGATAGTAGTTATGCGTATCGCGATAGGGTCCGACACGCCCCATCTCTCCGTAGGTGAGAAAGCCGGTGCCGATGATGGGGTCGCCCTTGAACAGAGTCATCGCATCCGTCCACAAGGCAACCCGTTCCTGCGCGGAGCTATCGAGCTTGTCGTCTGTCGAGTTGGCGGAGGCGCTGTAGGTCATGGTCATGCGCTCCTGCACCGCGGTTGGCAGGATGGCTTGCCAGCCGATGGCCACGACGGCGACCGGAATCAGCAGCCAGCGCATGCGGAAGAGCGCGATGTAGCAGAAGGCAGCGGCGAGGGCGATGTAGGCCTCGCGCGAGTAGCTGAAGAGCAGGCAGGCGATGTTGGCGGCCAGCAGCAGCGCGCCGAGCAGCCTGCCAATCCGATGGCGCTTCAGCGCCATGAAGGCGACGAGGAAGCCCGTAAACTCCACCACATAAGCAGCCAGCCCGTTCTCGCCCGCATAGCCCAGCGGGCCCGCGTCCCTCACGTCCTCGGAGTAGTGCGCGAAGTCGCGTCCGGTAGTGCTCTTGTAGTAGCTGAAGTCAACGGCGCAGGCGGTGATGCAGGCGAGTACAAGGATGATCGCGATCTGTCGCCGGGTACGAATAATCGCAGTCACGGCGAAGTAGAGCAGCGGCATGACCATGAAGTTTTTGTAGTCAACCAGGCGCAGGTTGTTAAACCACACCGGCATGGGCGCATTAAGAAAAAAAGCGCCGCGCCACACCGACGCGTAATAGAAGATCCCCATGACAACCAGAAAGGGCGTGATCGCGGATTTGCGCGCCAGCGGCTCCGCCGGATGCAGCCATGCGCCGATCAGGGAGCAGATCAGCAGGATATCGACGATGTTCGCGCCCAGCGGCAACGCGTGCAGATGATAGCGCGTGGTCTGTAATGGCAGCAGCACGGTGAGTGCGTAGAGACCAAGCTCCTGCTTCCAAGCAAGGCTCAAGATGGCGGTCAGAACGACCACCGCATAGAGCAGCCACGCCTTCATGACAATCGGCCCGGCGGTCAGGAAAAGCGCAACCGTCATCGGTGTCATCCGGACCCCCGCAGGAGCAAACGCAGTGGAGCGCCGAAGCTAGATGAACGTGGCGTCATGGAGTGAGTCCTCCTCAACCTCCACGGGGATGCGTTCACCGGCCAGCGTGCCCCCCGCACTCTTCCTGCGCAGAAATCCGATCGCTAAGCCCCGGGTGTCGCGGGATACCAGCAGCAGTGCTGCGGTGAACGTCAGAAGACTGAGGGGAAGACGTAACGCCAGAGTCGCCGCGGCATAGGGTGTGTGGACCAGTCCGGCCAGCAGGTAGGCGCAGGCCGCTGCGGCCAAGGACTGCACCACCAGCGGCAGGTTGACCTTCAGGGGAAGAATGCGCTGATTAATATAGGCCATCCACCCGATGAGCAGGAGATAGCTCAGCATGGTGGCCACGGCCGCGCCTAATATTCCAGCATGCGGGATGAGGTAAAGGTTCAGTAGCAGGTTGAAGATTGCGGAGACGAGCACCAGGCCGGACATCAGCACGGTACGCTTCTCGAGGATCAGGCCGACGTTCAGGAAGATGTGCGTGGCATAGATCATCAGGCTCGGAATCAGGATGGGCAACAGCAGGTGCGCTTCCAGGAATCGCCGCGAGGCCAACAAGACGATCACTTCGCGCGAGCAGAGAAGCGTCACTCCGGTAACGGCGATGGCCACAACCAGGAACCAGCTCAGGCAGGAAGACAAAAAGCGCTGCGTCGCTTCGCGGCCCTTCTCGTTCCAGAGTTGCATGTAGATAGGAAAGATGGCCAGGTTCAGCGGCGTCATCACCGTATCCTGCAGGTAGGCCGAGATATTGTAAGCGGCAGAGTAATAACCGAGCGGGGTGTCGCCTAGAAAATGGCGGACCATGAAGCGGTCGCCGGAATCGAGCAGGATGCTCGAGAACTCATACGCGATCAGCGGTGACCCGAATATCAGCGAAGTCCGGATCAGCGACCAGTCCATCAGCCGGACGTGGATAAGGTTTCCCTTGAGTAGCATGCCGATTTGCAGCAGCACCACCAGCGCCTCGCTGACGAAGGTGGCCAGAATGATACCAATGGCGGTGCGGTAGCCGGTGACGAAGAGCGCGACAAACGCGATCAGGGTAAAGAGCTTGGCCGCGACTTCAAGCATGCTATGCAGCCTGCTTCTGCCCTCATTGCGCAAGAAGCCGAGCAGCAGCGACTGTAAGGTGCGCATCACCACCAGCAGCGGAGCCAGCAGCAGGCAGGCAGACAGCAACGGATCATGCAGCCGCGCGCGGACCGTGAGCACCAGCGGCAGGTACAGCCCGATCACGGCCGCCGCTGTGATCAGCGGCCCAAGCACCAGCGTCGAATAGTACCGCTGCTTGGCCTCGGCCGATCCCTTGGCGATGCTCTCATCGTAGAAGCGGGTGACCGAGTATTGCAGGCCGCACTTGGAAATGACGGTGAGCAGAAGAACCACGCGCAGAGTCAGGCTGACCACGCCGTACTGGCCAACGCTCAGCATGCGGGTCATCAGCGGAAAGGAGGCAAAGCCAAGGACCACCAGCACCACCCGCCCGGAGAGATAGTGCAGCATGTCCTGAAAGAGGCCCGGCCGATTCTTCATGGGGCATGCCCGAGCATCGCGGATGATGAAGGCGGCGGCGCCGCATGCGCACTGCAGGACCGGCCATGCGCCGCGGGATCCCGATAAACGGCGTAGAGGGAACTGCTGTAGAGCAGCGTCAGCCGCGGATTGGCGGCGGCCGCGCGGGCAACGGCGCCATACTCCTGCTCGTAATCGGCGGCGGCGTTGATGTGTCTCCAGTCCTTGTCGATGATCAGGTATTCATAGGCGGGGGTGTGATATTCGAGCAACCGGTGCGTCTGGTAGAGGCAATCACGGTCTGCCAGATGCGGAAGCATGTACCGCGGCGCCGCCACCGAAGCGTGCGCGGGAATCATGGCGGCGACCCGCAACGCCTCGGCGTTCCACGGCTTGCTGCGGAACTCCTCCACCTGCGTGCGCTCGGTGACGAAGATTAGGCTGCCCAGGCACAGGGCCAGCAGAAGCAGCGGAGCTGCCGAGGCCAGTGGCAATCCCAGGCGCCCCAGGAAGGCCAGCCGCCCGCGCCGCGGACTGGTAGCCGTGAGCAGGGCCCCCACAAAGAGCAGCGTCGCCGGAATGACGGAGTACTGGGCAAAGATGACCGTGGTGATGCAGCGCCCGGCGCCGGCGAGCAGGTTGATGGCAACGTACGGCAGCGCGAGCACGGACAACAGGCTTCCGCCGGAAAGTACGATGCCCGAAGCCGTCAGCAGCGTCTTGAGATACACGATGTTCCCGTGAACCAGCACGTTCTCTCGCGGGTGCAGCAGCACACGTCGAAGCATCTCGCCCGGCGTATGTCCCAGATGGCTGAAGCACACATCGGTCACAAAGGTAGCGCCATGCAACGCCATGGGCAGCACGACCCGGAAGGAGAGCGCGGCCCACACCACAGCGGCGAGCAGCGGCACATAGACCCAGCGCCGCGACCGCCGCGCAACGAGCGCCAGCACGCCCATGCCGAAGACAAAGAAGACCAGGTCTTCCCGCACCAGAAGCGTAAGCGCGAGGCAGACGCAGAAGGGCCCGAAGGCGCGCTCGAGATAGAAATACACCGTGCAGAGAAGCGGCAGGGCGACGAAGGTAAGCGGATAGAAATCGAAGACCGACTGGTAGAGAATGGCAGGCGTGAGCAGGAAGACCGCAACCCACAGCCAGGCGACGCCATTGCTCGTGCTGCGGCGCGCAATCGCGAACACCGGCGCGGCGCAGGCGATGAGAATCAGGTTGCGCAGGACGAGCAGCGAGATGGGATGGGGGGCGAGAGCATAGAAGGGCACCAACAGGAGCATGATCGCGGAGTTATGTCCCGCGAAGTCGGTCGACACAGGCTGGGAATAGATCAAGTCCTGGAGAAGATTGCCCCAGAAGAGATGTCCGTGGACTGTGGTGTACATGATCTGGCCGAAATACGCCAGGTCCTGGCCGACATAGCCGAAGACACTGTACTTGCGTATGGCCAGCGTGGTCATGATGGCGAAGAGGATGCCGAGGCCGCCCAGGCCAATGGCATTCCATCGTCGCTCCGGCTTGCTTGCGGCGTTCCCAGCCTTATCGCGCGCAGTAGTACGGCAATGCGCGCATAACACGAGGTAGAGCGAGATAGCCAGGATCGACAACAGGATCGATCGCAGCGCGATCGGCGGAGTCTTCGCCAGGTATTCGGGAAAGAAGGCGAGCAGCACGCAGCTTGCCAGCGAACACCGCGCCAGCCATTCCCGGCTTGGCAGCGATCTGCGTCGCCCGGAACCGGCGACACGGCGCACCGCCAGACCTACGGCTAGAAAGCAGCAGGCGAAGCACAGCGCTAGCAGTGGCAGCAGTAGTGAGGCCCGCACTCTGCCCAGCGATGCGGAATGACCTCCGCGGAAGAACGCTAGGTAGACCCAAACCGCCGTTATGGCAGCCGACAAGACGATGGGCATAATGACGCCCGCGCGCAGCCACGGCCGCAAGCTCTGGACCGAATCCAGAGCCTTGCGACGTGGCGACGCCGGCGGTGTGGGAATCAGGTCGGGAGTCATCAATCACGCATCACTGTTGCAGCACGCTGACGTTGCTGAAGGAAACCGGCTGCGACGACACGTCAAGCGCAATCGCTCCCGAGGCGTAGGTGGAGTCCTGGGCGCTGATGACCAAGGCATTGTCGTAGTAGACCGCGATCTTCGTGCCGTTGAAGCCGAGGCGCAGTTGGTGGGTTTGTGTGTCCATGGGGATTGCAGCGGATTGCCCCAGAAGCGTCAGGCCGCTGCTATCGATATTCCAGCCGGTAACCAGAAAGAGCTTGATCACATGCTCGGCCGGATAGAGCCATGCCGTGTAGCTGGCACCACTCGTCAGGTTGACGCGGCCGCGCAGTCCGCCCGGATAGTCGGACAGCGAAGAGAGCGTGATGCCGGTGGAGACGACGTAGTTCGTCCAGCTTTGGCTGCCGGCATACTGCTGCGTATGCCCGTTGCCGTTGTAGTGGAAGGCGTTATTGGCGACCGACCAGTTGCTCGCCAGACCCAGCGGTGAGGGCGTCCACTGCGCCGAACCGGAGGCAAACGTATCCGTGAAGATCGATGTGCCCATGTGCGCGGTGACCGGCACGACTATCGATCCGTTGGCCGCCCCTGCAGAGGAGACTGTGACATGCGCCATCTGATTGCCGCTTGGCAGACTGGTGGTGCTCGGCGTGAACGTCAGCGTCCCCGGGGCGGAGGCGGAGGCAGGCGATGGCGTCAGCCAAGCGCTGTCGCTGGCCGCCGTCCAGGGCATGGTGCCGCTTCCCAGATTCTGCACCGTGGTGCTCACCGCCGCCGGGCTTGCGCCGACAGCGCTGAAGAGGTCGAAGCTCGATGGCGTGACCCCCAGAACAGCGGAGGCGAGCGACAGCGAGACCGGTATGGTGATGGGCGCGTTCCCGCTGCCGGGCGACCCGATGAGGATATGCCCGGTGTACGCGCCGTTGGCGAGCGATGCGTTATTGATGGAGACGGTGATCGTCGCCGGAGTTGTCGTTGCCGAGGTCTGCAACGAGAGCCACGGAACATCCGCCGAGACGCCATACGTCACAGCCGTGCTTGCTGCAAGCGTAAGCGTCTGGGGCGGCGGCACCGCGCCGGAGGTGGGAGAGCTGAAGGCCAGCGACGTGGCGGAGGGCGTCAACGTCGCCGAGGGCGTGGCCGAGAGCACCAACGCCTGGCTGTAGGAGACCGGCTGATTCGATGGGTCGAAGCAGACGTACCCGCTGGTATAGGTGGGATCGGTAGTGGTGAGCAACTGCACTCCGTCCTGGTAGGCGGAGATCTGCGAACCGCTGAAGACGAAGCGATACATGTGCAGGGCAGTGTCGAGCTTCGCCGGTGCCTGCGCGATCACCGTGGTCGACCCGTCCACTGACCAGCTGGGAATATTCAGCAGCTTGACTACCTGCTCGGAGGGATAGAACCACAGCCCATAACCTGCGCCCGTCGATGGGTTGACGCGCGCACGCACGCCGCCGGGGTAGTCGGAGGCGGTGCCGAGACGCAGCCCGAAGTCGAACTCATAGTTCCCGTAGGAGCCGCTGCCGGAGCAGCTCTGCGTATTTCCTCCCCCGTTGTAGGAGTACATCTGGTTGGCGACGCTGAAGTTGGATCCCATGCCATTCGGCGAGATGATCCAGCCGAGCGCCTGATTCGTGAAGTTGTCGGAGAGCGTTGCGCTGGCCACCTGTAGCGTGACCGGGATGACGATCGGTGAGTTGGGCAGAGACGGCGCCGTCACGGTGATGTGCGCCGTGTACGTGCCTTGCGCCAGGCTCCCGATCGCCGGAGTGGCCGTGATAGTGGCGGCCCCCGATCCGGAGACGGAACTCAGCGTTAGCCATGACTGATCGGACGACGCCGTCCACGCAAAGCCGGTGCCTGCCTGGTTGGCGATGGAGATGGACGCCGTCGGTGCAGCCTGGCCGGTATACGCTGTCAGGCTCACCGTGGATGGCGACACCAACAGCGCGGGAACGGGAGCCGCGATGGTGAGTTTGACCGGCACCTGTACCAGGCTGCCGGCGGAAGGTGTGAAGGTGACCACTCCGTTATAGGTGCCCGTCGCCATGGTCGAGCTGGCCACGCTGATCGAGGGGCTGGACGGGGTGGAGGAACTGGCCGGCGACACCGTGATCCAGGAGACATTCGGAGAGGAAGTCCAGGAGACCGTGCCTGGCGTCGCCGACAGACTCACCGTCTGCGGGGCCGGGTTCGGGGCCCCACTGATGGCGGAGAAGGTCAGGCTGGTCGGGCTGGCGGCGAAGGCGGTCTGCTGATTGGAACTGCTGCTGACCACCACGCTGTTGTAGGCGATGACCTGGTTTGAGGGATCGAGCGCAATCACCCCGGAGCTATAGGTCGAGTCGTTGGCGGAGAGGACAAGGTTCCCGTCGTAGTAGGCCTGGATGAGATTGCCGTGGACGCTCAGGCGCAGCTTGTGAGCGCTGGTGTCAAAGGTGATCCCGGAGGCCGACCCCAGGCTGGTGAAGCCGTTGCTGATGTTCCAGTTCTGCACGCTGTAGAGCGTCAGCGTGCCCTCGGCCGGATACATCCACAGGGCATAGCCGGAGCCGTTCGCCGGGTTGACCCGCGCGCGAATCCCGCCGGGATAATCCGCCACCTTGGCCAGCGTGATGCTGACTTCGACATCGTAGTCAGTCCACGCCGTCGAGCCGGTGTAGAGCTGCGATTCTCCGCCGCCGTTGTAATGGATCGAGCCGCCGGACGATGTCCAGCCAGATGCGTTCCCCAGCGGCGATACCGTCCAGGCACTCAGGTTCGAGGTTGGCGGCGTATCGATGGGGCCGGAGAGCTGGAAGCTGACCGGGACCAGCACATCGGGAATACTGACGCCGGTGGCGTGCAGCTTGATATTGCCGGTGTAGACCCCCAGCGACATGGAGCCGGGAGCAACGGAGACGGACACACTGCCCGGGGTTGCGCCGCTGGCCGGCGAAACGGACAGCCAACTGGAGTCGGAGGTAGCCTGCCAGTTCAGCGCGCTGCCGGCTGCGTTGGTGATGCTGACCGTCTGCGCGGCGGGCGCGGTCTGGTTTACGGTGCCATAGAAGATCAGCGAGGTGGGCGACGCCACCAGGCCGGTCGCCGCGATGTTCAACGTTACGGGCACGGTCAGCGGGCTGTTCGCGGCGCCGGTCGCGGTAAACGTCAGCGCGCCCGTGTAGCTGCCGGTAGCCAGGCTGGCGCTGTTGATCAGCGCGTTGACCGAGGTGTTCGACGAGCCTTTCGCGGCGCTGGTGGTCAACCACGCAGCATTGCTCGTCACCGTCCAGGTAAACGAGCCGGAACCCACGTTCGATACGCTGATAGGGACCGGCGCGGTCGAGCCGCCGGGCGTTGCGCTCACGCTGATCTGCAGCGGATCGATCTGCATCGAAGCGGGCAGAGTGTTGGCGTAGGAATAGGTCGCGCCATTGCTGAAGCCTGGCACGTCCAGCAGCGTGCCTTCATCGTCGCCGTAGAAAATATAGGTCTTGGTGTCGATCAGGTGCCCGTCGGCGTCGCTGGCCGAGCCTGTGAAGTTCAGGGTGATGGAAGTGCTGTTCAACGATGCGGTCGCCAGCAGCGAATGGTTGCGCGCCCGAAGATAGTCGCCCATGCTGTCCATGAATACGTGCTGGGCCTTGTTGGTGTTGAACCACGTCGACATCTGCTTGATGAACGACTGGCGGTCGCTCACGGTGGAGTACTCGAGGTTGTCGCCATCGTGGGTATAGATCTGCACCGGTTCCATTCCCGACCAGAAATGCCAGGTATAGAACTCCCACTGGTTCAAGCTCTGGGCGACGGTGTAGCTGTTCTGCGTACTGGGAAACAGCGCATCCGGACGGGTAAAGCGTCCACTCTCCAGCCCCACCTGGCTGGCGAAGGCATAGAAGGTCTTTGCCGCGACACCCGCTCGGCTTCCCACCGTCAGGTCGTCTGCATAGAAAAACGGGAACGTCTCTTCTTCGTCGCCGCTGTAGATAGGCGGCTGCTCGTAGATGCGGAAGGGCCGCAGCGGAATGCGTTGCGCCGGTGTCTTGGGTACGGTGAAGTAGTAGACGCCCGGCGCCTGCGGAGTCGTGATATAGCGGATGCCTAGATTGTTCCACATCTCCGCGCCGGAGTTATTCGAGATATCCCAGTAGTGGCCGACCATGGAACGATCGAACGCCGGGAAGGTATCGCTTCCCCCCTGTCCCGTCTTCCAGGTCTGCACCGCCTGGATATTCGCCAGCCACTGCGCATCGGTATTGGGAACCGTGAGGTTCCAGTAGAGGTCGCCGCCCGATCCATAGTCCAATCCATGTGGCGAGACCCGCACCAGCCCGGCATTCACGTCCTGAATGAGCGCAGCGCGCTCGCCACCCGGGTCTTCAAGCGAGCTGAGCTGGAGATTTCCCTGGGGTGTCCATGGACCGCCCGTGCCGTCGCTCGCCTTCGTCCCGGTAAGGGATGTGTTCCAAAGGTCGGGCAGCCGGGACAGCCATCCCGGCTCGTTATCGTCCATCTGAATGGCCACCAGATGCGGATAGCCGCGCAGCACGAAGGGCTTGCGCGCCGCCCACACCAGACTTCTCCAGAAGAGATCGTCAACCCCGTTGACGAAGCCGAAACGGTCCCCATGCATATAGTCGTAGGTGGTGAAATCGACCGCGCGTCCCTTGCCGTAGGTCGTTGCGAGGATCAGCGGATCTGTCCCCAGCTCGGCAACTACCGTTCCATGCGCGCCCTGGAGAATGGTGGCTGAGGAAGGGATCACGACTGTCCCGTTGCCGTGATACGGGTAGACGATGTCGCCGGCCGGGTCGCCCAACCAGCGCTTCTGCAGCGCCGCGATGTAGTGCGGCGTGGCGCCCCCGGCAACGACGGCCGCCGGGACGACGATGCTGGTCTGCTGCCCGCCTACGACCGACCCCGTCGCGCCGAAGATCTGCTGAATATGCGTCTGCTGGCCGATGGAGACGTCATTATCCAGGTTCACGAACCCGGTGCCGTTGGCAACGGCAAGCGCGATGGCGCTCTCCCAGCCGGCGCTCAGATGCAATCCATGGTGGCCCGCGACGATGAGTTGCACCGCCGTCAGGTCCTCCGCCGGAGTGGTGCTCACATCCACCACCCGGTACGGAATCTGCAGGTTTTCGAGATACCGTTCCGGCAGCATCTGGTAGGTGCCCGGACTGCTGGTGCTGGTGTTGTAGTCGGTGGTGTTCGAGGAATCCACCAGAACCACCATGGTGAGGTCCTGGCTCTGCGCATGTGCGCGGACGCCGATGGCTACCATGAGCGCGAGAGCAAGCAGGACACCGGCGGACCGCCGTGCGTAGGTGATTACTCGAAGGTAGAAAGCTGAGCTGCGAATCATAAATTACCTGCTTACGCAATGTGCGAGAAGATTATGGATTTTCCAGGTAGCCATACCCGTACCCGTACGCGGATGAGCGCTTGACGTCGTTGAAGATGAGGTAGTTCAATCGCTTGCCGAGCCGGTCGGCAGCTTGTTTGATAAAGGGCAGCGGCGTGACCCGCTCGCGGACAATCATCAGGACGAGGTCGGCATGGGGCAGCAGTTCTTCCACGTCGGAGACGGACAGCACAGGCGGCGCGTCGATCACCACCCACTGAAAGGCATGTTTGGACCACTCGAGCAGCTCAGAGAGCATCGCGGAACGCAGCAGGCGCACCGGGTCCTTTGCCGGCTGGGTGAGCCCGAGGAAGTGCAGTTGCGTGTTGTCGATACGGCGGACCGCCTCCCGCGCCGTCCGCCTGCCGCGCAGCACATCCTCGACGCTGTTCTCCGGGTGGGCTGCGAGGCCCTTGCACTGCGTGGGCCTGCGCAGATCCAGTTCCAGCAGCAAAGTAGACCGCGAGGCCTCGGCGAAGCCCCAGGCGAGATTGCGCGCATTGAGGCTCTTCCCATCGTTGGGGCCGGGACTGGTGACCAGCATGCAGCCCCCGCCGGGCCGCACATTGGCGAGCTTGCGCTGCATGAGCCGGAATTGCTCGGCGGCGAAGCCGTTCGGCTCCAGCTCAAACAGACACTCGCATACGTTCGTCGAGCGAGCCCTTGGCAGCAGCGGGAAGGCGCCACTGGCGGCCGTCGCGCCACGCGCCGCGAGCGGGGCCGGAGTGAGGCTGGTCCGGAGCTTGTCCTCGCCGACGCGAAGCTTGTCCTCGCCGGTGCGAATCTTGTCCTCGCCGGTGCGGATCTTGCCCTCATTGACAGGCGCCGTCGACATCGACTTCTCCTCTTGATCGCGGGTGAAGATGGTGATCAACGTTTGCTCCCCTGCGCGGCCATTGCGGGAAAGCGCAGCGGGCGGCGCGGCGCCGCAGCCGTAAAGCTGGGGGTCGAACCGAGCAGTGCAACGCCCGGCAGGGCATCCCGCAACTCCTGCTCTGACTTGACCGAGTGGTCGAGCATCTCCCGCAGCACGCCCACACCCGTGCCCAGAAATAGCGAGAGGAAGAAGGCGCCCGCCAGCAGCGCGGCCCGGTTCGGACGTACCGGGCGGTCGGGCACGCGTGCCGCGTCGAGCATGGTAAAGCTCTCACCCTCCTGGCGGCGCTCCAGTTCCGTTGCCATCTCCGCCGAGTAGGTCTTTTCAAGCAGCGAGCGGTAGTGCTCCTTGGCGGTGTCGTAGTCGCGCAGAAGCTGCGAGACCTCCTGCTCCCGCACCGGCGATTCATCCACCTTGGCCTGGTAGTCGGCGATCTGGGCGCGGATATGCTGCTGTTCGGCGGCCAGCTTGCGGCGGTCGTTGGCCACCGCCTGCAGACGGACCGCGGCCTCGGAATGGGGCGCGGCGCTCTCGGCTGCCGAGGGCGGCAGCGCCAGCACCTGCGCATGCAGCGCCTCGACCTCCTGTTCCTTCTTGACCAGATCCGGATAGAGTGGCGTGTACCGTTCGCGCAACTCGGCGAGTTCCTGCCTGGCCTGCGCCTCCCTCGCCCGCAGCGTCTGCTGGGACGAGGGAGCCACCGCGCCGGGTACAAGCTCGGGCGATTCCTTGAGCAGAAAGGCCTCGTGATCCAGCCGGTTTTCTGCGTCCGCGTTGGCCTGCAACTCGACCTGCAGGCGCGACAGCGTTTGAATATTGGCCGGCATCTGGTCGGGCAGCTCACCCAGATGCTGCAACTTATACCTGCGCAGTTGTTCTTCGAGACCATCCAGCTGTTGCTTGGAGTCCTGTAACTCCTTGGACAAAAATTCGGTGGTGCCGGCAGCCTCCTGTTCGCGATCGCGCAGGTTCCACTTGATGAAGCTGGCAGCGAGTTGATTGGTGACCGCCGCGACCGTCCGGGGCGATGGACCCGAGTAGGTGATGGTGAACGAGCTGGGCCCGGCGCCGGAGCTCTGCTTGAGCTCGATCACGATGTGGCGGCGCATCAGATCGAGCACCTGCTCGTAGCCCAGCTTGGCGCGCAACTTCGGATACAGGTTGAACTGCCGCTCGATGGTCTCCAGCCGGCTGCCGCTGAGCACCTGCTGGCTCAGGGTATTCAGGCGATCATTGGAATCGGTGGTGACGGTGCTGCTGACGTACTTGTCCGGGACGCGCTGGGGATTGACCAGAATCGTCGTCACCGCCTCGTATTCGTTGGGCAGGCGCGCGATCCAGACAGCGGCTCCCACAAAGACCAGCAGGGCGGCCAGGCTGCCGGCTTTGGCATGGCGGCGCACCATGCCCCACCACTCCGCCACGCGATCCGGCGAGATCTGTTTAGCGAATGCCATCTTGGCCCTCAAGCACGGCTTGCCGTGACACATGGCGCACTGGAGACCAGGACAAGGTCACCAGCACCAGGTTGCGGTTCAGCGTCGCGGGAACCGGACTCTGCGTAAGTCTGCGCGCCGTGAGCGACACCTCGAGCGCGCTGCTGAGGCGGCGGTGCAACTCGCCCGAGAGAAACACCCCGTGAATATGCGAACTCGCGGGCGTTGGCTCGACCAGCGTGTAGTCGGCAAAGCCGGCATCCAGGCGCACCCGGGTATGTCTCGGCTGACCGGCCGCAAAGCCGGCAAAGACCGAACTCTGCCAGGTGGCCGCCTGGACCAGCCCATCGCTACGCTGCCGGCCGCCGCCCAGATACACGGTCGTGCTGCGGGGCATGCTCGCGGTCACGGACGCACTGAACTCATAGCTGCCGCTCCTCACGCAGGCTGCCGATCCGAGGACCGGGCCCGCCGAGGCCTCCAGTTGCGTCGCGCGCGTAAGCCGGCTGGACGCCAGAACGCCGAATGACTCGGTGGTGCATTGGGCAGCCGCGAAGTACTGCCGCGCGAGCTGGCTGTAGACGCCGAGCGAGCTGCGCTCCGAGAATTGATTGCGATAGCGCCCGGAGAGGCTGAACTGCTTGTTCGATGTGTCGTTCTCAAAGAAATGATCGTAGAAGGTGCTGAGCGACAGCCCGAGTGTCCTGGTCTCGGAAAGCTGATGGTCGAACGCCAGCAGGGCCTGCGTGGTCAGCACGTTGCCGCTGTTCAACCCCAGCGCGGCCACATCCCGGTTGGGAACCGCGATGGTGCCCAGAATGGTGGAGTTGAGATTGCCCAACAGGCGCGCCGAATCGGAGCCGAATCCGTTCTCGAGCGAAAACGACCACGCAGTACTGCGGCCGGCTGCGCCCTGAAAGGATGCGGCGGTGTGTTGATATTGCTGCGCCCCCAGGCTGGTGCCATAGGACTGCGTGAAGTTTGCGTCCTGCTGCAATAGCAGGTCGAAGCGCCGGGTGCGCAGGAGTGTCCCCAGGTACCCCTCCATGCTGAGGATGCCGCCGCCCAGTTGCGGCACATCGTCCACTGCTGAGTCATAACCGGAGCTGATTCCGGCGGAGTAGTGAATGCCGCGCGCCGGTTCCGTGTACAGGTACACCGGAGCGCCGCCGTTCAGCATCGCCACCGGCGCAGCGGTGATGGGCCGCGCCTCGGGCTGTTCCGTGTCGCGGGAAGAAACAATGACCGCCGCTGCCGCCGACCCCTCCGCATCCGGGTCGCAAGCCGTCGTCACCTCGGGCGAACAGGGCTGCACGGCGGAGATTGCCGGCCCCGCGGGCACACTTGAGCTGTCCGGCATAACCGGCATGACGGGCGCAATGGCAGGGGCAATCACGGGCGCAATGGCCGGGGCGATCACGGGCGCCGCGGCAGGCGCGGTGGCCGGTCCGGTGGCCGGCGCGCCCTGCTGCGCGACACACACGCTCGCCGCCAGCCACAGCAGCAGCATGAGCGCGGCTGCTTCGCCGCGGCTCGCGAACCGGTGGGCGATCACGGCACCACCACGGTGTCGCCGGGCGTGAGCAGAAGGTTGTGACGGGCATCGCGGCCGTGCACCACGCTGTTGTAGTTGAACGGAGCGCCCTTATCGTTCCCGTTCGCCTTCAGAATGCGGATCTTCTTGCGCTCCGCGAATTGCGTAAGGCCGCCGGCCTGGGCGATCAGTTGCAGCACATTGAGAGGGCCGTTCAGCGGGTACGCGCCCGGCCGCCCCACCTCGCCGGTGATATACACCATCCGGCTGCGTATCTCCGTCACCGTGACCGTCACCTTGGGCTCGATCACGATCGACTTCAAACGATCTCGTAGCTGGGCTTCGGCTTCGATCGGCGTCTGGCCCGCGATGTATACCTCGCCCACCAGCGGAATGGAGATCTTGCCATCCGGGCGGACGACCACCGTCTGGCTCAGGTCCTTCTCCTTCCACACCGACACATTCAGCAGGTCCCCGATGCCCACCACATAGGGCGACGTGGGTGGGAGCACCGGCGCAGCGGCCGGGTTCGCGCTGCGCGGAATGGAAGCGGCCGGCTCCGCGGATCTGCCCGCATTCGCCGCGACCGTCAGTTGCGCGTGCGCCGCGCTCAAAGATCCGGCAAGTACGCAGATGCCCACCCTGATCCACCCCGTCATGCCCTGCCCCGTCATGGCTTCCCTGCTCCTCCGGTCAGCGGCAAGGGTGCAATCACACCGCCAAACGGCGGCTCGAAAAGACCGCAAAAGCGCGCGGTCGCGGACTCTGAAGTTCGGGCTGGATGCAGCCTGTGTGCAATCTGTTGCAGAGTGACACCCCAGTTGGGTGTCACACGTCACGAGCTGCCGTCCGCGAGTCGCTGGCTTTGCGGCGCAGCGTCCGGTAGAGCGCCATGGTGCGCGCGGCGAGTTCGTCCCACGACCGATAGAGCGTGTGGTTCTGTGCGGCGCCTTCGGCAAGCCTGGCGCCGAGTGTGCCCGGACCCTCCCGCATCAGCGCCAGCAATGCCTGCGCCAGGTGCGGAACCGAGCAGGGCGGTACCAGCATGGCATTGTCGCCCTCTGTCAGATATTCGGAAAAGGCGGGCAGCTTCGAAGCGAGGATCGGCTTCGCGTAACTCAATCCGGTCAGTAACGCGCCGCTCGTGGTAATCGCCCGATAGGGGTAGACCAGGAGATCGGCCGCGGCGTAGTAATCCGACAACTGGCCGGTGGGAATGTAGGCCAGGTCCGCGCGAATGGAGCCCTCAGCACGCGCCGCCGCACGCGCGATGGGCGCTGTGACCGCGGCGGGACCGGACCCGGCGATCACCAGCAGCGGCGCCTGCGCGCCCAGCGGCCGCCACTCCGGACGGCAGCGCTCCCAGGCTTCAACGAGAAGATCCACTCCCTTATACGGTGCGAGGACACCCTGGCACAGCGCCACCCGCCGGTCCGCGGGAATCGCTAATCGCTTGCGAGCGAGATCGCGATCGACGGGGCGGTCTGGCGCAAACAACGGACCATGAGGAATCACCGTAACCTTGCTGGAAGCGATCTCGAACTCTTCCTCGAGCTGCGCCTGCGCCGCCGGAGAGTGGCAGATCAGGTGATCCACCGCCCGGTAAAACTCACCGTAGATGCCGCGCACGCGATCCCCGCTGTCGTGCGGCAAGACGTTGTGCACGGTGTGCACCACCGGAACCCGTGCCCGCGCTGCGCTCCGGACCAGGTGAAGGTCCGAGCGCATCTCGTGATTGAGCAGCGGCGCCTGCTGATAGTGAATCAGATCGGGTGGATGCCGCCGCAAATCGCGCTTGAGCGCTCGCGCGTTGACCAGCGTCTCCGCCACACGTAGAACGCGGCGCGCGCCGTCGGGGATGCCTGACCATCGGGACAGCGTCGCTGCGGTATTGAGCGGACCCGGCTGGAGCTTAAGGCCATGACGTGCGAAGTAGTCTGCTTCGCGGCCGAAGGTGCTGGCAATCAATCGAATCTGAGCTCCTCGCCGCTGCAATCCCTGGGCCAGCGCTGCCGTGTACCAGGGCGTAAAACAGAGTTGATCGATCAGCCAGACGGAGCTGGAATCCGCCGTCTCCGCCAACGTGTCCGCCGAGCCGACAGGCGTGACGGGCGGCACAGAGAGCACGGGCGTGGCGGAGTTCAACTGGCCTCCCGTCGCCAGGCGTCACCACGACCGGCAACGCCAGAACGCAATGGAGTGGGCCGTCTCATGCCGCGGGCACCGGAACACGCGCGCGCGCTCCGCTGATGTGCGCATACTGCTCCACGTACCGCGCCGCCGTCGCCCGCACATCGCAGTGTGCCGTCGCGTATCGCCGCGCAGCTACGCCGGCCGACCGTCGTAGAGATAGATCGTTCAGCATGCGACGGATGCCTTCCGCCAGCGCGTGCGCGTCGTCTGCCCGCGTCAGCACACCGGACACTCCGTCCTCTATCAGCGAGGGAATACCACCGACCGCCGTGGCCACGATGGGCTTGCCTGCCGCCATCGCCTCCAGAATGGCCAGCGGCATGGCCTCCATGCGCGAGGGGTGCACGATCACGGCGCATGCCCTAAGAAATGCCGGCACATCGGAGCAGAAGCCGGCCAACAGGAGGTTTTCCGAGACGCCCAGCTCCGCGGCCAGATTCAGAATCGCGGCGCGTTCCGGCCCATCGCCGGCCACCATGCACAGCAGGTCCGGCCAGGAAGCGCGCAGTTCCGCCAGCGCCCGCACCAGCACATCGATACCCTTCTCCTTGGACAATCGAGAGAGGGTGCCGAGGATGACCCGGCCCCGCGATGTCCCGCCTGCGCCCTCGAGCGCGCCCTCGGACGCGTCGGCAAACCGGTGCGTGTCGATGCCATTGCGGATGGTGCATACGCGGGCGGGCGGAAAACCGCTCTGGATGAGAGTCGTCGAGATCGAGTCCGACACGGCAACGACGCGATCGAAGCGGCGGAGCAGGCACTTATCCAGAGCGCTATAGAGCTTGAGAGCGGCCGTCCGCTCGGTCCAGTTGTGACAGGTGGCAAGGATCGGAATACCGGACGACCGCGCAGCAAACAGCCCATAGAAATTTGCCTTGTAACTATGCGTGTGGATGAGCTCGATCTCGCGCTCACGGATGCACCGGCGCAGCGCCGCGACCGTAGAGAGATCCAGACGTCCGTCGCAAGGCACATCCACGACATCGATGCCGCAGGCGCGCGCGTGCTCAACCAACCCATGCCTCGGCAACCGCGATGCATGGAGCAGGCCAAGGGTCAGATGGCAACCCTGCTCGGTCAGCGGGTGGAAGAGCTGCGATACGACACCCTCGGCGCCGTAGAACCCGGTGCTCGCAAGCAACTGCAGAACACGCACGTCAGCCTTCCTCTCCGCGGCGGATCGGTCCTTCGCCGCACCCGCTCAGGTCCGTATGCAAAGCTGCGCCGGGAATTGGCTTACGCAGCCAGCGGCGCCACAGCGACTGATAGACGACATCGCCCAAGGCCTGCTTCGCAACTGTCTTCAAACCGTATTCGGCCTGCAGGCGAAAGGCCGTCAGCGGCGCACTCTGCGCGTAGCGCACAATCATGGCCGCCGGCATCGTCCTCCGCACGATAAGACGGCCCACCAACAAGATTTCTCCGCGCACAACTCTCTGTGCCGGTCGGGAGGTGTACAGCCTCCTGTAACCGGCAGCCACGCAGGCTTCGAGTACGCGCGCGTTACAACGGCCTCCCGGCATGGAGATGGCATCGACGGCGATGCCCAGTCGATCCTCGAGTATGGCCCGCGACCGGAAGGCCTCCTGGCGAAGCTGCTCTCCCTCGCATTGCGTGAGCAGTGAGTGCGTATGGCCGTGCGAACCAATGGTGTGTCCGGCCGTCGCCAATCCGCGCAGCTCCGCCCAAGTGGCAGTAGCGCTGCGCTGCCCCACCCAGGCGGTCGTGGTGAAGAACAGCCCCTTTACGCCAAACTCCTCCATCACCGGAGTTGCGTACTCCACTTGCGAACGATGCGCGTCGTCGAAGCTGATGCCGACGCACTCGAGCAGAGAGCGCGCACGCAGCGCCAAAAGCTGCGCCCGGAACAACTCCGGGGTCAAGCAGTAGACGTCTCGGTATGCCTCCCGCGCGAACTCGTGATAGGCCAGGTGCTTGTGGTAGGCCAGATGCTTGATGGCGCCACTTGGCGAAGCCCTCCCAATGACGTCTGCGGTCGCTCTGTCCGCGGCGGAGGCATGCGTTGCGCTCTTCGCGTGCGTTCCTGCGCTATCGATCATGCCCATACGATCCCGCTCATCTGCCCGGTTCATGCCACCGGCACTCTACTTCGCCCCGCGTCCCACCAGCACGACCTTCACCGTCTCGATGAGAACGGCGAGATCAAGCCAGAGCGACAGATGCTTGACATAGAAGAGGTCAAACTCCAGCTTCCGCTTGGATTCCTGAATGCTCGCCCCATAGTGATAGCGGACCTGGGCCCATCCGGTCAGGCCGGGAGGTACTGTGTGCCGCTGGCGATAGTACGGAATCTCTTTCGCCAGCATGGAACAGAAGTACGGCTGTTCCGGCCGCGGACCCACCAGGCTCATATCTCCGCGCAGGATATTGAACAATTGCGGCAGCTCATCCAGCCGGAAGGTGCGGAGCACGGCGCCCAGGCGCGTGATGCGCTGCTGCTCGTCGGCCACCCAGCGCGCCTCGCCGCTCGCCTTGGCCGGCGTCATGGTGCGGAATTTGTAGATGCGGAAGGGCTGGTTGTGCAGCCCCACGCGCAACTGGCTGAACAGGATGGGCCCTTTCCCTTCGATGACAATTGCGATCGCGACCAGCGCCATCACGGGCAGCGCGAGCACAAGCAGCGCGGCGGTGACCATCATGTCCAGAGCGCGTTTGGCCACGCGCTTGCGCCGGCCGTTTGCGAATCCGTTAGAAAAGACGAACCATTCCGGCTGCAGATAGTCAACCCGCACTCTGCCCGTCGTCCGCTCGTAAAACGTCGTTGCATCTTCGACCGGCAGCCCACGCATCTTCCACTCCAGCAGAAGATCGAGCAGCGGCGGATCCTCGGTGGTATCGGCGCACACGATCACTCCATCCACATCCGCGGGCGTACACTCCCTCTCGTCGAGCGAGAGCGCGCTTTCCGGACCGCCGGCCGTTTTACCAATCTCCGCCGCCTGCATGGTCCGGGCGATCTGGATATTCCATTCCGGGCAGGACTGGATTACCTCCGACAGTTCCTCGGACTGGTGCACGGACCCGATCACCAGCACACGCTCCAGCCTCTTGGGCAGAGCGGCCAGCCGGGAGAGCACGCTGATGAGCAGCAGCGCCAGGGCGAACGCCAGCACGCGCACCAGGCCGGGCGACATCTCAGGCACCAGCGCATACAGCACGCCAAGTGTCGCCAGCAACATGCCCGCGCCTTGCAGCAGGCTCACCAGCATGGCGCTGGTGCTGCGTATCAGTTGCAGATTGTAGAGTTCGTTGTAATAGAAGGTCACCTGACAGAGCACGCCGATCAGCATCAGTCGAAAGACCAGTGCGAGCGAGTCATGGGGATGCGGCGGCGGCAGCAGAACGAAGAGCGAGGATGCCAGCAGGAACGGCAACGCGAGCGTGAAGATCACCAGATCGGAGGTCAGCAGCAGCGCCGCGCGTGGCGGCAGAGCCTTTCCGCAGAATCGCATATCTCTCTCCCGCCTATCCGGCTACTGGCTCCGCGCTGGTGAGTGCGACGTCGCAGGTGTGCTCCGCAACGGCCTGCCGGAGCGTGTCCGCCACATAGACCATCTGCGCCTCCGTCAACTCCGGGAACATCGGCAGGGACAGCACCTCCGCCGCGGCGCGCTCCGCATTTGGCAGATCGCCCGGCCGGTAGCCCAGTGCACGGTACATGGGCTGCAGGTGGAGCGGAATGGGATAGTACACGCAGGTCTGGACGCCGGCGCAGGTGAGGGCCTGCTGCACTGCCTCGCGCTCTTGCACACGGATGGTGTACTGGTGAAAGACCGGCTCGCAACCACCGCAGCGATGCGGAATCTCAACTTCTTCAATGTCCCTCAGCAACGCGTCATAGATCGCCGCATTGTTCCGGCGTGCGGCGTTCCAAGCATCGAGATACGGCAGCTTCACCCGCAGGATGGCTGCCTGCAGCTCATCCAGCCGGCTGTTCCAGCCCTGCTCTTCGCTGTGATATTTCCGTTTGCTGCCGTGGCTTCGCAGCCGCCGCAGATGGTCGGCCGCGTCGGCATCGTTGGTCACAATCATGCCGCCATCGCCGAACGCGCCGAGGTTCTTGCT
The DNA here is from genome assembly GCA_963830635.1 of uncultured Acidobacteriaceae bacterium. Lineage (GTDB taxonomy): Bacteria > Acidobacteriota > Terriglobia > Terriglobales > Acidobacteriaceae > CAWHMN01. The sequence goes on from CAWHMN010000001.1 coordinate 858,268, forward strand.
GGGGAAGAAGCTGATGCATCCGTAGTCCCCCAGACTCGCGGCCTTGCGCGTCCCACAGGTTGCCCCGAGCGCCTGGGCACAATCTTCCACAACCGTCAGTTGGTGCTCGCCGGCCAGCGCGAGTACGGCCTGCATTGCCGCGGGTTGGCCGTATAGATGGACGGGAACGATGGCCTTCGTCCGCTCGCTTACCCTAGCGCTGGCGGAAGCTACATCGAGGTTCAAGCTCCCCGGCTCGACATCCGCAAAGACCGGTCGCGCTCCCAGCAGGCTCACCGCATCCGCGGTGGCGATAAAGCTGAAGGCGGGCACGATCACTTCATCCCCTGGTCCCACCCCTGCAGCGCGCAACGCGAGGATCAGCGCATCCGTGCCTGAAGCCACGCCCACTGCGTGCGCAGAGCCGCAGTATGCGGCGATCTCCCGCTCGAGCGCCTGCACATTCGGACCGAGGATGAAGCTTTGCGAGGCCAGCACTCCCTCAATCGCCTCCATCATGGCATCGTGAAGCTGGCGCACCTGCGCTCCCAGATCGAGGATCGGAATCGTGGTGTGGAACGTCTCCATGGACAACGACATGGTTGGCGACCTTTCAAAAACGGGGTTAAGGCTTGGCGATGCCCGCCTCGCGAATCTTGTAGAGCAGGGCGCGGTAGCTGATTTGCAAATCGCGCGCCACCCGTCTGCGATTCCAGTGGTGCGTGTCCAGGCTGCGCAGGATCATCTCCCGCTGCATCGCCAGCGCCGCCTGCTTCGCGGCTGGCTTCAGGTGCCGGGGAGCCTCCGTCTCGTGGCCTGGCAGGCGCTGACGCAGTGCCTCGCGCAATCCGCACTCATCGCCCATCACCAGATAGCGAGCGATCCAATTCTCCAGCTCGCGGATGTTTCCCGGCCAGCGCCAGCGCCGCATCACCTGCAGCGTCTCCACGGATAAGGAGGGCTGCGTGCGCGAGAGCTTCACCGATAGCCGGCTCTGCAGATAATTCGCCAGGCACTCCAGATCCTCCAGGCGATCGCGCAGTGGCGGCACATGCAGGCCAATCACATCGATGCGATAAAACAGGTCTTGGCGGAAGCGCCCATTGGCGATGGCCTGCTCCAGATCGCAGTTCGTCGCGCAGACGATCCGCACATCGGCGCGCCGCATATCCCGGCCGCCCAGGCGGCAGAACGATCGGTCGTGTAAGAAATGCAGCAGCTTGGTCTGCAACGTGGGATCGATCTCGCCGATCTCGTCCAGGAACAGGGTCCCACCCGCCGCCATCTCCACCTTGCCCAGCTTCGCGCACACCGCTCCGGTGAACGCGCCCTTTTCATAGCCGAAGAGTTCGCTTTCCAGCAGCATTCCGGGAATGGCCGCACAATTCACCTTTACGAACGGCCCACTCTTTACGATGGAGTGCAGATGGATGTACTTCGCCAGAATGTCCTTTCCGGTCCCGCTCTCTCCCCGAATCAGCACCGGGATCTGCATCGGCGCTAGTTCATCGATCTTTCTTCGCGTCTGCCGCATGGCGAAGGACGAGCCGAAGATGGTGAGTTCGTCAGGCAGTTCTCCAGGTGTGAGACGATCGAAATGCTTGACGTTGGCTTCCATAGGTAGCGTGCGAGCGAGAATCCCGCTTGCCACGAAGCACGGCAATCGCCATTCCGCGGGCCCCACCGGGAACCGGTCGCCTTCCGCCGGTCGGTAGCTTACCGATATGCCCTGACGAAGACCTGCGGTCCCTTGCAAGATCTTGGCGCGCACCGGCAGTGCAAGGGATTGCAACTTTTGTGCACAGGCCTGCCCAGAACACGCCGGCCTGCACCGGTTGCTGGCGCCTCGTCGGGCACGAAGCGGTCATGCGCTGCGGCAAACGCACGAACGCCGCGCACTGCGTACGGAGCATTCTTTGGTATCTTCGTCACGTTCACCCTTCCTGAGTAACCGATAACTTGTGCATGCGGTAACTCAGATTCGTTACTTCATTCGAGTCGGCTGGTACACGGTTTTGTCCTAGGCAATCACGTGTGCGCGAGCTTTCTATGTGAGCAAGATATTGCATCTTTTCAGCTATGATTCAGGTGCGAGTCATGACAAGAAACACCTTCTGCATACCCTGTGCGTCAACGTGTTCTAACTCTGCACGTCTTTTCATTTGACTTCATATGTCCGGGTCGTTACAGTCGCCATGTTGCTCTTCGAAAGTTTTTTTGAGATACAACCTTTCGCGGAATGACAGATCAAACGGCTCTGCAGCGCGGCCGGCAGAATTCCTCCGGAACAGACGTTTTCCCCAAACACGCTCTCTTCCAATGGGCCGGTCCGTCCAATTGCTGTGCGCTTCACCTTGGCCCCTGTCCTGTTCTCCCCTGAAACAATTGTCTGGCTCAATCTGTGGATTCCCCCGGCACATCCATTGGCCTTCTGCACTCTTGGTCGCATACTTTTGCGCCCCAGACCGAGGTTATTGAAATGTTTGCTTTGACTGTTCTTGCCGTCAGCGACGATCCTCGCGTTCGCGCTCTTCTCGAAACAGTGTTCACGGCGGAAGGTCACCGGGTCGAAATGGTGGCCACGGATGAGGATGCTCTCCGCCTGCTGAGCAGCAACTGTGCCGCCGATCTGGTCATCCGCGAGGCGACCCGCGGTCGCTGGAACAGCCGCTTTCAAACCGCTGACTATCTGCGCTATGTCGATCGGACGCGCATGTGTCTGCTGCTCGATCCCGGAGATGCGCTGTGGCGGCAGTTCGCATCGCAACTAGGCATCGACGCATTGCTCACCAAGCCAATACTGCGGCATGACCTGGACGCGGTCATCGCGCGCTCCGCGCCCGCTCACAGCACCCTCGCCAATGCCTTCGCCGCCGCGACCACGAGCGAGCCCGGGGCCCCCGGAGCTTATGTGGAGGAACTGGATGGCGGGCGCTTCTTCCTGGCGAATTGTGCCGCCATGCGCCAGATCTACAACAACATTCGCCTGTTGGGTCCCGTGGACGTGCCGGTCCTCATCCTGGGAGAGAGCGGGGTGGGCAAGGAGATCATCTCCATGCTGCTCCACAAGCACTCCACCCGCGCCCAACGCGGCTTTCTGAATGTGAACTGCGCCGCACTGCCGCCCGAACTGCTGGAGAGTGAACTCTTCGGCTACGAGGTGGGTGCATTCACCGGAGCGGCCAAGGCCAAGCCGGGCAAATTCGAACTTGCGCACAAGGGAACCATCCTGCTCGATGAGATCGGGGAGATGAGCGCGCCCATGCAGGCCAAGCTCCTGCACGTTCTGCAGGACGGGCAGTTCTCCCGCCTCGGCGCGCGTTCCTCCACCCAGGTCGATGTGCGCGTGCTGGCCGCCACCAACATTCAAATGGACGAGGCCATCGCCGACCGACGCTTTCGCGAAGACCTGTACTACCGCCTGAATGCCTTCTCCATCTATGTGCCGCCTTTGCGCGAGCGGCGCGATGAGATTCCCGCACTGCTCGAGCAGATGCTGAGGCGCGGAGCAGTCGAGCTCAACCGGCCGCCGTTCCATCTCTCCAACGCGTTGCTCGAAGCCGCGCAGGAACACTCGTGGCCGGGAAATCTCCGCGAGCTGCGTAACTTCGTCACCCGGACGCTGGTGCTGCGCGATGAGCCTTCCGCCATCCTCGAGCTTCGCTCCAAGAGCCGATCGCAACGCAGCCACTTCCCTGGCTATGCCGCTCCGGAACCACCGGACACCAGGCCGGACGGGATGAAGTCCATCGTGCGCGGCGTGAAGGACAAGGCGGAGATTGGGTTGATCCAGGAGGCGCTGCACGCCTCGGGATGGAACCGCCGGCGGGCTGCACTGAACCTGCACATCAGCTACCGTGCCCTGCTCTATAAGATCCAGCAGTATGGACTGAGCCCTAACACCGATCGCCTGAGCCTGCGTTCCTGAGTCGGAGCTTCACCTGCGCTCAATGCCGGCGCGCGATCAATCAGGACAGCAGGGCGCCGGCACCGCCTCATTCTGCGAATTTTCCTCGGCGGAATCCGCTCGCTCCTGGGCCGCCATGGCTCTCCGCTGCCACGCAATGGTCGCGGCCAGCCCGTCTTCGAGCGTCACCTTGGCCTCAAACCCAAGCAGCCGTTTAGCTTTCTCAATATCCGGAACGCGCCGCCTCACGTCTTCGTATCGCTTGCCGCTGATCTCGTCATAGGGCTGCATGCGGACCCGCAACTCCTCGCCCGGCGCAATCAGGCCATGAATCTTCTTTGCCAGCTCGAGAATCGTGATCTCCCGGTTGCTGCCGATGTTGATGATCTCCCCGCCGGCATTGGACGCCTCGGTCGCCATCAGAATGCCGCGTACGGTGTCCTCGACATAGGTGAAGCTGCGCGTCTGCAAACCATCTCCATGGATGGGGATGGTCTGACCCTGAAGAAATGCGCCGATGAACACCGATTGCGGCCCACCCCACCAACTCAGGTTCTGCCGCGGGCCATAGGATCCGAAGATGCGCACAATGGTCGCGTCGAGGCCCCATTCACACGCCGCCGCCAGCACCAGGTGCTCGTCAAAGAGCTTCGAGGCGGCATACGCCCAGCGGGCCACTGTGGGCGGCCCCAATACGGAATCGTGCTCCTCGGAAAAGGGCAGGTGGGGGTTCTTGCCGTAGACATCGGAGGTCGAAGTGATGACAAACCGCGCGGAGACTTCGCTCGCGAGTTTCAGGGCGCACATGGTGCCCTCGGAGTTCACCAGTAGCGTATCGAGCGTTCCGCCGTATCGGGGAATCTTGAAGGCAGCGAGGTGCACGATGGTGTCTACCTTCTTCGCCGTCTTGGGGAGAGCGTCGAGATCGCGAACATCTGCCTCGTGAAAGGTGAAGGCGGCGTTGCTCCGCGCCTGGACCAGATTGTCCACACTGCCGTGCGACAGGTTGTCCACGCCCACAACTTCATAGCCCTTTGCCAGAAAGGCGTCGGTGAGATGCGATCCCAGAAATCCTGCCGCGCCGGTGATCAATACTCGCTTCATAGCTTCTCCGCCCCGAATTTCATAATCGCCGCCACAGAAGCATGGCCTGCATATCCATTGCCGAAGCTGGCCAGATTGCGTGGCTTGCCCGGTGTTGCGCCATTGCCTGCGTTCAGGCTCTGCACGATTTCGAGAATCCGCCCCACATCCAGGCCGACGACGCGGTTCCAGCCGTCATGCACCGTCTCCACCCACTCGGTCTCCTCACGCAAGGTAAGGCAGGGCACCCCGACAAAGTACGCTTCCTTCTGCACTCCGCCGGAGTCGGTCAGGATCAGCTTGGCGTCTCGCTCCAGCGTCAGCATTTCGAAGTAACCGACCGGCGGAATCAGATGAAGGTGCCGGTGCTGCTGCAATTGCTGGCAGACGCACGGACCTAAACATCGCTCCAGGCGCGGATGCATGGGCACGACCGCATCGAGCGGCAGCCGCTTCAGCATCTCGACAAAACCCTTCAGCCGTTCCGGATCATCGGTGTTGCCGGCGCGATGCAGAGTTACCAGCGCGAAGCTCTTCGGCCGTACGCGCAGGCGCTGCAAGGTTGCATTCTCCGCACGCGCCCCGTAAAGATGCACGGCATCGAGCATTACATCGCCCACCATTGCGCTCCGGCTACCCAGCCCTTCGTGCTGCAGATTCTCCATCGCCGTCGCGGTCGGGCAGAGCAGCAGATCACCGATGTGGTCGCTGATGATCCGGTTGATCTCCTCCGGCATGCTGCGATCGAAGCTGCGTAAACCGGCCTCCAGGTGAGCGATGGGAATGTGCATCTTGGACGCGGCCAGCGCCCCGGCGAGGGTGGAGTTGGTGTCTCCATACACCACCATCAGGTCCGGCCGCCACGATTCCAGACACGCCTCGATGCTCGCCATCATTGCCGCTGTTTGAATGCCGTGTTTGCCGGAGCCGATACCCAGTGAGACGTGCGGCTGCGGAAGCTCTAACTGCTCGAAGAAGATATCGGAGAGTCCCGCATCGTGGTGCTGCCCGGTATGCAGCAGATGATGGTCGACGGGGCAGTCGGCGGTACGGTTGTGCTCCGCAAAGGCGTTGAGCAGCACGGCGACCTTGACGAATTGCGGGCGGGCCCCCACCACCGAAAGGATTTTCACTGGTTTTCCAGCAACTGCTCGGCAGGCACCGGCCGCAGTCTCCGCGCGGGCGCGCCCAGAACCGTGGTGCGCTCGGCAACGTCCCGGGTCACGATGGATCCGGCAGCCACCAACGCATCTCTCCCGATCGTGAGACCGGGCAGGATGGTGGCATTCGCGCCGATGCGCGCGCCCTCCTGCATGGTCACGCCCTTGTGGTAGAGGAAGCGTTCCTTCGTCCTTCCCAGAAACTGATCATTCGTGAACGTCACCTCCGGCGCAATAAAGCAGGAGTCTCCAATCGAGGAAAGCGCCGTGATATACGCGCCGGTCTCGATCTTGCAAAGCATCCCGATCTCCACCTTGTTCTCCACCGCGACGCCGCGGCCGATGATGGTGGACTGTCCAATGCGCGTCTGCTCCCGCACGCTCGCCTGATCGGCGATCAGGGTCTGGCTGCCGATCTCCGCGCCGCGGTAGATCACCACCAGGGCGCCGATCAGACAGCCATCCCCGATCGAACACGGTGGAAGCTCGACCTTGCGTGTCACCGCGCTGATCGGGGAGCGCATGGGCAGCTTGCCGATGACGGTGTTGTCATCGATGCGCACGCCCGTACCGATGCGGGTGTCCGCGTGGATGACTACGCCATTCCCGAATACGCAGCCCGGGCCTATGCTGACGTTCGGTCCGATCACCACGTGCTCGCCGCATTCTAGATCGGCGGCGATATCCATACACGGTTGCGTATCCAAGAGCATCTCTTTCCCCATGGGCTAGGCTTGCGCCGTCCGTGCCGGTCTTGGCATCTGTGCATCAGCGCCGGCACGTCCGCCAGATGGCTTTTTCATGGCCAGGCTCGCCGACAATCCGGCCACACCGCTCACTGCGCTCGGTTGACGGACCACCAGGACGGCATTGGGGCGGAGCGGCGAAGGCGCAGCCATGTGCGGAAAGCTTCCGCGCAGGCTCGCGCCCAAGCAACGCGAAAGCAGGCGCGCATGCGTACGCACGGTGCGCAAGAGCCGCATCTTACTCGACCCGGCGATCCGCCTGGTCAGCGTCGCCGGAACTTCACTCACGCGATAGCCCTGGGCGGCGGCGCTCAGGAGAATCTCCACCGCGGAGACGAATCCATCGCTGGGAAATGCCAGAGACTTCACCATCGAGCCCCGGTAAGCGCGGAAGATGCTGGTGTAGGTATGCAGCTTGAGCGGACTCACCGCACGATAGAGCCGCGAACACTGCAGGCTGAGCAACAGCCGCCACCGCTGCACGCCTTCGACGGCCCCATGCGGATGGTACGGCGACGCCACCACCACGTCGGCCTCGTCGCGTGCGATGGGCTCCAGCAGTTTCTGCAACGCGGCCGGAGAATAACTGCAATCGGCGTCGATGGTGCAAAGGATATCCGCGTTCACATGCGCAAACCCGGTTCGAAATGCCGCCCCGACCCCCAGATTCCGCACGTGCGACAGCACCGTACACTTTGATGCGGAGGGCGCAACCGAGCGGGCCAGCAGCGGCGTCGCATCGGTGCTGCCATCGTCCACGATGCAATACTCCACCTGATACTGCCGTTCGAGCGACCGGTGCAGGTCCCTCAGCTTCTCACTGAGGAGCGCCAGGCTACCCTCCTCATTGCAAACCGGGATCACGATGCAGACCCTCGGTCTTGTCTCCGGCACGCTTGCCTTGATCATCGCCCCTGCCCCCAGTCGGCAGGGTTGTTGCAAGCGCCGTGCCGAACGGAGGGCGGTGCGCGTTCACGCGCGCGCTCCAAAAACCATCGCAGGCCGCCGTTTTTCCCGTCTATTTGGCTTCCAGCGCGCGCTCCTCATGCAAGAAGAAGGCGGCCAAAGAGAAGAATTTTGCACACTGCGGGGTTCGGCCGGCGTGCCTTCCCAGCGCCGTGGGGCGTCGGACTGCCCGAAATCGGACTGCCCAGAATCCGGCGTTCGGAGCGATCGGACAGAAAGTCCAGGATCTACTCCCTCTTTGCCCACCCGCGAACAAGCCCCTTACTCTTCGATCGCCTGCACCGCGCCGCGTCCCAATAGCTGCTCCGCGCGCTCGATAAAGCCGCGGTCCGCCCCCACGGTGATGCCCTCAGGCTCCAGCATGACGACGAACTCGCCCCGCTGCTCCAGATTGAGCATCAACCGGCCCGGCCCGGGCGCGCCCTGGATCATCTCGTGCAGCGAGATGAGCGTCTGGTCGGTCGCGCGATCGAGCGTCACTTTGATCCGCACGCTCTGCGGCAGTTTGACCTTCACGTCTTCGAGCGCCTGGATCGACGACACGCACAGCTTGGGAGCGGCGTCCTCCTCCGCCCGCAGTTGCCCCTTCACCAGCACCGGCACATCGATCTTCAACAGCTCGGCCAGGCGCGCGTAATCCTTGGGAAAGCAGATCAGGTCGATCTTGCCGACCGTATCCTCGAGCGAAGCCTGCGCGTACAGCTCGCCCGACCGTTTGGATTTGGCGACCTTCAACCCCACGATGACGCCCGCGAGCGCGATGTCGTTTTCACTGGTCTGCTGCCCACGCCGCGCCGGCGGCGGGGCCGGCTTCATCTCGAGCGCCGTCGCCGTATCTACCACGCGCAGGTTCTTCAGCTTGTCCGCATACTTGTCCATGGGATGGCCGGAGACGAAGAAGCCCAGCACCTCCTTCTCCGCCTGCAGCCGCTGGTTCTCGTCCCAATCGGGCACGTTCGGCAGCGGATCGGCGGTGTGCGTGCCGGCAGCCGGCGCATCGTCAAAGATGCCGGCAAGCGCCCCGAATAATCCGTGCTGGCCCGCCGCAGTGTCCCGTTGCGCCTTCTGCGCGCGCTCCATCGCTTTATCGACCGCCGCCATCAGCGCCCCGCGTTTGCCGAAGCTGTCCAGCGCTCCGGCTTTAATCAGCGATTCGATCACGCGCTTGTTCATCAGGCGAAGATCGACCAACTCGCAGAACTCCCAGAATGAAGCGAAGCCGCGCTGCTCGTCTTCCGCAAGCTTCCTGCGGGCGGCCAAAATCGAGTCGATCGCATTCCGGCCCACGTTCTTAATGGCCGTAAGCCCGAAGCGGATCACCTGGCCGTCGGGAGTAAAGTCAGCGTCGGACACCTGCACGTTGGGCGGTTCGACGGCAATCTCCATCTCCCGGCATTCGCTGATGTACTTCACTACATTTTCTGGCTTCGATATCTCGGAACTCAGCAATGACGCCATGAATTCGATGGGATAGTGCGTCTTCAGATAAGCAGTGTGATACGCCAGCAGCGCGTAGGCCGCGGAATGCGATTTGTTGAAACCGTAACCCGCGAACTGCTCCATCAGGTCGAAGATGCGCGCCGATTTGTCCTTCGGGTGCTTGCGTTGGTTCGCGCCGGCCACGAAGCGCTCGCGCTGCTTGGCCATCTCCGCAGCATCCTTCTTGCCCATGGCCCGGCGCAGCAGGTCGGCCTCCCCCAGCGAGTAGCCCGCCAGCGCATTCGCGATCTGCATCACCTGTTCCTGATACACGATCACCCCAAGCGTCTCCTTCAGGATCTTTTCGAGCTCCGGCATCTCGTAGCTCACCTCGCGCCGGCCCCACTTGCGCTCGATGAAGTCATCGATCATGCCGCCCTGGATCGGACCCGGCCGGTAGAGCGCGTTCAATGCCGTCAGGTCTTCCACTGACTGCGGCCTGTAGCGGCGCAGCACATCGCGCATGCCGCCGGACTCAAACTGGAAGACCCCTGAGGTCAGCGCCTTATGGAAAATCTCCTCATACGTGCGCTGGTCATCGAGCGGCACCGTCGCCATGTCCAGCGTAATGCCCTGGTTGCGCTGGATCAGCTTCAGGCAGTCGTCGATCACGGTCAGCGTGGTCAGCCCAAGGAAGTCCATCTTGAGCAGACCCATCTTCTCGACCGCTTTCATGTCATACGCGGTTACAATCTCTTCGTTCTTCGACCGCACCAGCGGCACCAGCTCCGTTAGCGCCGTCGGCGCGATCACCACTCCGGCGGCATGCACGCCCGCGCCGCGCACCAGCCCCTCGAGCTTGCGGGCGGTGTCAACCAGTTCCCTCACCTGCGGGTCGGATTCATACGCCTGCTGTAACTGGTGCGAGCCGGTGAGTGCCTTCTCGAGCGTAATGCCGATGGTGGCCGGCACCAGCTTCGCGATGCGATCCACATCGCCGTAGGGCATGTCCAGTGCCCGGCCCACGTCCTTGATCGCCGCCTTCGCGGCCATGGTGTTGAAGGTGATGATCTGCGCGACCTGCTCCCGCCCATACTTGCGCGTCACGTACTCGATCACTTCGCCACGGCGATTCATGCAGAAGTCAATATCGATATCCGGCATGGACACGCGCTCCGGGTTGAGAAAGCGCTCGAACAGCAGCTCATTCTGCAACGGATCGATGTCGGTGATCTCCATCACGTAGGCCACCAGCGAACCCGCCGCTGAACCGCGTCCTGGCCCGACGGGAATATCGTGCTCGCGTGCATACCGGATGAAGTCCCAGACAATGAGGAAGTAGCCGGGGAACTTCATCTGCTTAATGCACTCCAGCTCGCGTTCCAGCCGTTCCCGATACTCTTCAATGGTCTTGCGCCGCAGGCCGCGCTCCTCCAGGTGATGGATGGCGGTCTGCAGCCGCTTCTCGAAGCCCGCGCGACATACCTCTTCAAAGTAGCTGTCGATGGTGTGCCCCGCGGGCACGGCGAACTCCGGAAAGGGATTGTCCACTTTGTTCAGCTTGAGCGAGCAGCGCTCGGCAAACTGCATCGTGCGGCTCACCACCTCCGGCGCATGCGAAAAGAGCCTCTCCATCTCCTCGGCGCTCTTGACGTAGAACTGGTCGGAGTCGAATTTGAAGCGCTTCGGATCGTGAATGGAGCCAGCCGTCTGCACGCACAGCAGCACTTCGTGCGCGTGGTGGTCGTCTTCGCACAGATAGTGGCTGTCGTTGGTCGCCACCAGCGGAATGTCCAGTTCCTTCTCCAGCCGGAACAGGTCCGCATGGATCTTCTTCTCCAACTCCAATCCCTGGTCCTGTATCTCCAGAAAGAAGTTCCCCTTGCCGAAGATGTCCTGGTACTGGGCTGCCGATGTGCGCGCGGCCTCGAACTTGCCCGCCATCAGGTTCTCGCAGAGTTCGCCCGCCAGGCAGCCGGAGAAGCCGATCAGCCCGCCGGCATGCTCGGCCAGGTACTTCTTGCTGATGCGCGGCTTACGGTAAAAGCCGTGCAGCGACGCCTCGGACGTAATGCGGACGAGGTTGCGGTAGCCCTCTTCGTTCTCCGCCAGCACCAGGAGATGGTTGTAGTCATCGCCCTGCGGATCTGCGCGATGATCGTCCTTCTTACAGACGTAAAGCTCGCAGCCAAGAATGGGCTTGATCCCCTGCGCCTTGGCGGCGTTGAAGAAGTGCACCGCGCCATAGATGTTGCCGTGATCCGTGATGGCGACGGCCTTCTGACCGATCGCATCAATCCGCGTCACGAGCTTCTCAACGTCGCAGGCGCCGTCCAGCAGCGAGTAATCCGTATGGAGATGGAGGTGCGTGAACTCTGCCATGGGGTAGCTCCATTCTAGTTCGCGGGGACCGGCCTTCGAGGTCCTTCGCGGCCTGCGGCGCGCCCGAAACGGTGGACACCGGTGCAGACTGCGGAAAACTCGTCCCGTGGATGAGTCACTCAGCGAATCACACACAGATTTGTGTACCGTGGTACAGTTGTACCTAGGTTGTACAGGAAAATGCATGACCATCGAGATCGAGCGCGTCCAAACCGGAGTGCGGTTGGAAAAGCGCATGTTGAAGGTGCTGAAGGCGGTTGCCGAGCTGCGGGACATGAGCCTGGGCGATCTACTGGAGGGTATTGTCCTGCATGCCTTTGAAGGCAAGACGCCCTTCTCTCCGCAAACTCTCAAAGAGATTGAGCAGTTCAAGAAAATTTACGGCATGACCCTGAACGCCTCAGACAGTCACCAGCTCAAGGAGCGTAAGCGATGAGAACACTGCAAGCCGGGTTAATCGCGATGATCGCCGCGGGGATGCTCCCCCTCCACGCACAAGTGCAACCGGCCGTTCCCGCACCTGCGGCACTGGCTCACGTCCGTACCAGCTTCAAACTGGAGGTACATGCGTCCTATCAGGACACAGCGCCCCTGTTTGGACCGAACGGCGAGCGGAGTTGGGCCGAAGGGCACTGGAATCCGGCCTTCCTTTACCCGCAGCCGGGCGAAGATGTGCAGGGCGCAGTCTTCACCGTCGCCCACGGCTCGCATACCAGCGTGTGGCTCAACACCGTGCGCGATCTGGGCGCGCGGCACTTCCAATATGTGTACTTCATCCCGGACGTTGTCGTGACTCAGATCGACGTGAACTTCCAACCGCTTGACGCGCACGCTACCGAAGTGGAAGTGGTGTACACGCGTACCGCTCTCACAGCTGAAGCGAATGAGAGTGTGCAGTCATTGGCCGAGGGAGATCGGGGCAGCGGCGAGCACTGGCAGGAGGCCATCGATGATTACCTGGCCAGCAAGCATCGCAAATAAGCAGCAGGCGTGGGACGGTTGATCACGCGTCGTGCGGCGCGACCCGATCGAACGCCGCACAGCCGTCAGCGCTTCTTCTTCGACGCTGGCTTGCCCTTGGCTACTGCCTTCACCGGTTGCTTCTTTGCCGGCTGTTTCTTCGCGGCTGGTTGTTTCTTCGCGGGCGCAGCTTTCGCCGACGCTTTGCTCTTCTTCGCCGGCCTCGCAACCACATTCGACACCGCCGTGACGGCTTTCTTCGCGGGGCGCTGCGCAGGCGTAGCCTTCTTGGCCGACGCCGGCTTGCTCCCTGCCTTCACCGTCGCCTTCTTTGCCGCCGCTTTGGATGGCGCCTTCTTGGAGGCTACGGACGCGGTCTTCGCCGCTGCCGGCCGCTTGGCCGCCTTGACCGGAGCCTTCGTTGCCGGGCGGGATGCCACCGCAAGCTTCTTGCCGGAGGATGCGGCCACCTCACCGATCCGGGTTCCCGCCAGTCGCGCGGCCGCCTGCGCCGGCGACCTCACCTCGATCGGCGTGGCTTTCCCTTCCGGCACCGCCTTCTTCGCCGTAGTGACGCCTTTTCCACGCGGAGCCTGAGCCTTCGCGGGAACGCTCTTACCTGCCGCAGCGGCCTTTGTCCGGCCGCCTGCTTCGGGAGCCCCAGCACCGTCCTTGGATGCTGCGGCCTGCGCGGCCACCTGGTCCGGTACGGCGGCCGTCGCCGCGAGCTCCGGCGCGGCCTCCTCGCCGACTGCCGTCTTCTTCGCCGCGGCCCGCTTCTCGCCCTTCTTCTCGCCTGCCTTCTTGGCGGCGCGTGGTCTGCGCAGCGTAACCGGGGGTGGCGGCGCCGGCGGGGAGTACGGTTCCAGGAAGGCCCGCATCTGCTCTTCCGTCTCGAGCTTGTTGTCCAGGGTCTGATAGAAGAGGTTCTCAATCAGCTCCGGATACCGATCCAGCTCCGGCGTAATGCGCATCTCCAGCATCAACGCAGCCGGCACCTTCTGCTTGGCCTCCGGCCAGACATTGAAGAAATTCTTGAACTTGTTCTGGATCGCCGCGCTCTTGCCCGTCAATCCCAGCCAGAGTACCGCCTCAGGCTTGGAGCGCATAAAGAGTTTCCAGGCAGCCGAAGGCGCCGCAGCGTCCTTGCCGGTAAGCTGCTGTCCGAAGGCTGTCGCATCCGCGTCCAAACGCTCCCACTCCGCCACAAATCCCGGGCGCACAAAGTGTTTCTTCAATGCCTGCCGGTCTTTGGGAGACATCTTCGCGGTCAGCAGTTCCATCGCGGCCGTCGAGGCGTCAGGATAGATGCCCTGCATCTGCAGGCGCGTTAGCACCTCATGCATCTGTTCCAGTCCCTGCACGTCCGCCTTCGCGGCCGTCCAGGCGGGAAAGAGCTCCTTCATCCAGCCCTGCGCCTCAAGCGCGCGCAGCATCTCAAGCGGGCTCTCCTCATGCCCGATCTCCTGCACCTCATAGCCGCGCTGCCACTCCGGAATGGCGGAGGTCACGCCCTCTTCCCGCGCGTTATCGAAGCGCGCCTTGGTCCGCTCGTCCATCTGCCAGCCCAGCCGGGACGAGAGCCTCGCGGCGCGTATCAGCCGGATGGGGTCTTCGAGGAAGCCATAGTTGCTGACCAATCGAAGCGTGCGCATCTCGATATCTGCGACGCCGTTGGTCGGATCCATCAGCAATCCATAAGAACCGTCGTTCAACGACACCGCCATCGCATTCGCGGTAAAGTCACGCCGGCGCAAGTCGTCTATGATCGGCGCCCAGCTATAGACCGGCTTGGCAGGCTTGGAGAAAGTCTCGCTGCGGGTGCTGGCCAACTCCACGCGCACGCTGCCGGGAAAACGAAAGAAGAGCACCCGCGACGGAGTGTGCTCCCCCCACAGAGTCGCACCCGCATGTACCAGTCGTTTCTTGAGTTCCAGCGCATTTCCTTGAACCGATACATCAAGGTCCCGGACAGGTTGGCCGCTGGTCAGGTCGCGAATCGCGCCGCCGGTGAGGAAGACGGTCATGCCAGCCTCGCGGGCTGCATCGCGGATGGTGCTGAGGGCGCTTCGCTGCGCAGGAGAAAGCCGGTTTTCCAGCAAATAGATATAGTCGGGCATGTGGTGGCTGGTTGCTCGCTCCGCGCCCCCGGAGGATGCTAAACCATTCTTTGTGAAAGGCTTAGGGGCTCAACAGGATAGAATGCAATGCCAAAAATATCACATAGTTAGGTGCTTGGCTACCGCCTTGCACTATTTCTGTGGCGTTGCCGCTTCATTATGCGACAATCCGCTCAAGATCGCCCATGCCTGCCAGCCGCAAGAAAGCCATCGTTCGTCTCCATGACCGCACCTGCGCCACGGGCTACCTCGAGCCGCTGGGCTTCGTACGCGACGGCAGCATCGAAATGCTCGACTTGGCGGGCAAGGTGCACTCCCTCTCCCTCGGCCAGGCCAAGTGGGTCTGTTTCGTGCGCGACTTCAACTCCGGCGAGCCCCTGAATCCGGAGCGCCTGCTGCACACCAGTTTCTCCGGGCGGCCTCGCCAGGCCGGTCTATGGCTCCGCTTGCGTCTGCGCGATGGAGAGTTGCTGGAAGGCGTGGCTGCCAATGACGCCTCCCTGCTCGATCCGGACGGGCTCTTTCTTACACCGCCGGACACCCGCTCCAATACCCAGCGCATTTTCTTACCCCGGCTGAGCATCGCCGAACTTGAAGTTGTCTCCGTAATCGGCGGCAGCACCGCAGCGGCGCGCCGAAAGCCGCCGCAGGGCGAGACGCTGAGTTCGCAACCGACGCTCTTCGAGCGCACCGGCTCCGGAAACTGAACCGCCCGTCGTTTCCGATACAATCCCCGGTATGCAACTGCGGGAACTTGCCCGGCTCCTCGGCGCCGCGTGTCACGGCGACGGTGCGCTTTCCATCTCCGGCGTAGCCGGAATCGAGGAGGCAGGACCCGGACAGCTCACCTTTGTTGCCAATCCCAAGTACGCCAGCGCTGCCCGCAGCACGCGCGCCGCCGCCGTGCTGGTGGCCGAAGACTTTCCCGAGATCCAGACGGCCACCCTGCGTATCCGCAATCCATACCTCGCCTTTGCGCGGGCGATCGAGATCTTCTACCAGGCTCCCTCCTTTCCCCCTGGAATCCACCCCACCGCGGTCATCGACCCCACCGCGCGACTGGGCGAAAACGCCCATGTGGGCGCCTACGCGGTGATCGAGGCCGGAGCCGTGATCGGCGCCAATGCCACCATCCTGGCCCACGTTGTCATCTATCCCCGCGTGACCATCGGCCGCGACTTTTTTGCCCACGCCCACGCTGTGGTCCGGGAGGGCTGCCGTCTGGGTGACCAGGTGATCCTCCAGAATGGCGCCGTTGTCGGCGCGGATGGCTTCGGCTTCGCGAAAGAGGACGACGGCTCATGGCACAAGATCAGCCAATCCGGGCCGGTCGTGGTTGGCGACGACGTAGAGATCCAGGCCAATGCCTGCATCGACCGCGCCAGCATCGGCGCCACGACGATCGGCCGCGGCGTGAAGATCGATAATCTGGTACAAGTCGGGCATGGCTCGAGCGTCGGCGACAATACCCTGCTCTGTGCCCAGGTAGGACTCGCCGGCTCCACCGAGATCGGCCGGCAGGTGGTGTTGGCGGGGCAGGTCGGAGTCGCCGGTCACTGCCGCATCGGCGACGGCGTCATCGCGACGGCGCAGTCCGGCATCCCCAACGATGTGGCAGCGGGTAAGATCGTAAGCGGGTATCCGGCCGTCGATAATCGGCAATGGCTCCGCGCATCGGCCGCGTTCGCGCGCCTCCCGGAGCTGGTCCGGCGGCTGGGGCGGACCGCTCCAACCTCTGCCGCTGCGTCCAAGAAGCAGGGTTAGCCGCTACAGCTTTGCAGCGCAACCGGACAAAGCAGCATCGTAAGGAGTTCATGTCGGACATTGAAGGCAACACCCCCGAGGAACAGACAGAGCTTGGTGTTGAGCCCTCCGTCGCGCCTCCCATCCGCGTTCTGCTCCTGGATGATCATCCGGACAACCTGCTGCTTCGCTCCACGATCCTGCGCAAGCACGGTTACCTGACAGAGACCGCCGACTCCATCGACGAGGCGGAGAAGCACCTCGACGATATTGACATTGCAGTGCTCGATTACCATCTGGGCGCCGGACGCTTCGGCACCGACGTCGCCGCGGAGTTGCGCGAGCGCCGCCCGGAGGTGCCCATTATCATCCTTTCCGCGACCCTGGAACGACGCTTCGGCGGCGTGGAAGATATGCACTTGCTCAAAGGCTACAGCTCGATCGACGACCTGGTCAGCGCACTGCGCTCCTTTGAGGCCAAGCGCCGGGGCAAGCCAGTGGTGGTGGATGCGCGCGACTTCTTCTACTCCCGCATCAACATGGCCATGGGCGACGGGGTTGCGATCGAGATCCTGGACGCGAACGGGAACTGGCAGTACGTCAACGAGACCTGCGCCCGCCTGCTCGAACAGCCACGCGATTGGTTCCTGGGAAAGAACATGTTCGTCGAGATGCCGGAGCTTGCGACCGACTGGCGCGACATTCTGCGCACCGTCGCCGTGCAGCGTGAGACCTACATCGACCGCACCTTCCGCGGTCTGCTGAACCTGCCAAAGAAGGGCGAGGAATGGGTCTGGAATGTGCTCGCCTTCCCCATCACCTTGCACAACAACCAGACGGGCGTGGTGCTAACCGCCCGGATTCTGGAACGGAAGCCGACACTCTGAAGGAGCCGAACCAAACATCATGAAGCGAACGCTCCTGCATCGCCTGCTGCCATACCTCTTCGCCGCGGCGGCCGCGTGGGCGCTTGCCGGATGCCACGCGAAGCCTGCGCCCGGCAACCCGATCAAAGCCTTCGAGATCACCATCCGCAACCAGGGAGCGGATATCCATCAACTGGAGGTGGACTACCCAAGCGCCAGCTTCGGGCAGGACTATCTGGCAAGCGGCGCAAGTTTCCACTACCTGCCCAAGGTCATCGGCAGCGGCCAGGTCAAGGTCTCCTTCACCGACTCCATGGGTAAGCCGCACACCGCGACCGGACCCGCGCTCCAGGAAGGTCAGCGGAAAGACCTGGTCATCACCATAGGCGAGAATGAGGTCGTGCAGTTCCAGGACATGACCGAGCGGCATAACTAGCCAGCCATTCGCTCGGTTTGACAGGGGTGCAGCGCCCGGACGACAATCGGCGACCGTCCGTGGCGCGTGTCCCGGCGCATCCCCTGCATCTGGAGCGAACATGAGGCTTTCCCCTGTCATCGCATCTGCTATGCTCGCGGCGTTTGCTGCCGTCCCGGTCATCACCCACGCACAGGACTTCAAGAAGCAGGTCATCTATCAGATCGTGACCGACCGCTTCTTCGATGGCGATAGCTCTAACGACAATCCTTCGCAAAGCGCCGGCCTGTACGACGCGACCAAGACCAACTGGCAGGCTTACTGGGGCGGCGACCTCGCCGGCATTCAGCAGAAGATGGCGTATCTCAAAGGAATGGGCGTGACCGCCATCTGGATCTCGCCCGCTGTCGATAACGAAGACCTGACCATGAATAGCTCCGCGCCTGTCTCTGCTCCCTACCACGGCTACGACGCGCGCGATTTTATGAAGGTCGAGGAGCACTTCGGCGATTCCGCGAACGGCTGGACGGCCTTCGACAATCTTGTCGCCTCCGCGCATCAGAATGGCATTAAGGTCATTGTCGACTGGGCGAACAATCATTCCAACTACAACGCAGGCGGCGAGTACGGGTCCCTCTATAACAACGGTACATTCATGGCCGCCGCCAACAACGATCCCAACAGCCTCTTCCATCACAATCCGGACATCTCGGACTACAACGACCGCTACCAGCTTCAGTACTACACCTTGACGGGCCTGACCGATCTGAACCAGGAAAATGCCACCATCGACAGCTATCTGAAGACCGCCGTCGAGCAGTTTCAGGCTCACGGCGCGGATGGATTCCGCCTGGATGCGCTCAAGCATGCGACGTGGGGCTGGGAGTATTCCTTCGCGAACGCGGTCTACAGCAACAAGCCCAGCTTCCTCTACGGAGAGTGGATCACCAGCACCAGCGACCCGCTCTATCATGACGCCTACAAGTTCGCGAACAAGAGCGGGATCAGCGAGCTGGACTTCGGAGTGAATGGCGCGATGCGCGATGTCTTCGCCAGCAACAACAGCTTCTCCGAACTCGATGGTGTGATCAACACCGAGAACAGTAACTTCACCTGGAATACCGACCTGGTCACGTTCTTCGACAGCCACGACGAATCTCGCCTGCTGACCATGAACAATAACCAGAACCGCCTGCGCGAAGCCATGGCCTTTCTACTTACCTGTCGCGGCATTCCGGTCATCCTCTATGGCGACGAGCAATATCTGCACAATGACACGAACAACGGCAACGATCCCTACGATCGTGTGGCCATGACCTCGTTCAATACGTCAACCACGGCATATTTACTGATCAGCAAGCTTTCGGCGCTGCGCCAGTCCAACAATGCGCTGGCCTATGGCGGCTGGCAGCAGCGCTGGATCAACAACGACGTGTATATCTACGAGCGTAAGTTCTTCAATGATGTTGTGCTAGTCGCGATCAACAAGAACGACTCGACAGGCCAAAGCGTCACCGGATTGAATACCGCGTTGCCCGCCGGCACCTACTCCGACTATCTCGGAGGCCTCATGGGCGGCCTCGGTCTGACGGTCACCAACGGCAGCGGCGGCAACAACCCCGCGGCCGTGTTCACTCTTCCCGCCCATTCCGTGAGCGTATGGCAGATCTCGAGCGCGGCTTCTGTTCCCGAGGTAGGCAGCATCGGGCCCACCGTCGGGCAGCCCGGAACCCAGGTGACCGTGGCGGGTGATGGCTTCGGCACCTCAACCGGAACAATCGCCGTCAATGGGACGGCTGCCGGCGTAAAAGCATGGTCGAACAGCAGCGTCACCTTTACCGTTCCTGCGATCACGGGCGGCATTGATAGCGTGCAACTGACCAGCGGACAAGGCAAGCCGGCGAACCCCATTCAGTTCACCGTACTGACGGCCAGGCTCATTCCCGTCACCTTCACCGTGAACAACGCCTCACCCACGAATACCGGAGACTATATCTTCCTGACCGGAAGTACCGTGGAGCTAGGTAATTGGGGAACGACCTTCGATACCGCCGTCGGCCCCATGCTCACGCCGAACTATCCCAACTGGTTCCTCAACGTCTCTGTCCCCGCTGGACAAAATCTGCAATTCAAATTCGTCAAGATAGCCGCCAATGGCGCGGTAACGTACGAAAATGGCGCAAATCATACGTATCTTGTCCCCAGCAGTGGCACCGGAGCGGTGACTGTGAATTGGCAAAACTAATGCAGGCCGGGATGTGCCTACAGCCTTGATGGGAACGGCCCTGAGACCATCGTAGGAAATGGAAGGTTGGAGCGGCTCCATTCTCGAGGGCCATTCTTCTCGAACTACGAGTCAATTGCGAGTTATGATCGAAAGCCGATGACATCTGAAGAGCAACAATCGCCGGTGCGAGATGGCGCATGCATGAGCCGCATTCAGGGCGCTCTGCGGGAAGGTGCGCTGGATGCGGTTCTCTGTGCCCATCCTTCAAACGTGCTGCTGTTGAGCGGGTACTGGCCGGTTATGGGCGCAAGTGTCGCCCTGGCTACGCGGGAAGGTGAGGTGCACCTGGTGCTTCCGGAGGACGAGGCTGAGATCGCATCCGCCTCCTCCACCGCCGCGCACACGACCTTCCACCCGGGATCGCTTTCGGTGGTCACGAACGCGGATCGGGCCATCCGCGATCCGCTCGCCAAGACTCTGCGCTCGCTCGGCCTGGAGCGCGGCCGGCTCGCCGTCGAGACCGGCGCGACAGCGCTCCCTGTCTCCTATCTATCGCAGTACCACTACGGCGATGCCCTGCGCGAGTTTCTCGCCGGCGATTTTCCGCAGATGCACCTGGTGGCCGGTGACGCTCTGTTGAAGCGCCTTCGTGCCGTCAAGAGCCCGGCACAAGTGCAGAGGCTGCGCATCTCCTGCGCCTTAGCCGGTGAGGCCTACCTGCGAGGGACTGAGCAGTTGCGCCTCCGGCTTGGCGGCGCTTTGCATGAGCCCACGGCCGCCCATCTGTTTCATGCCGCCTTTTCCGAGGCGGGCGGTGGCGAGGCTTCCGGCCGCACCGGCAGCTACTTCTTCTGTATGTCCGGACCGAACTCTGCTACCGCAAGCGCGGCCTACGCCCGTACCCGCGCGCGCGCCATCGAGCCTGGCGACCTCGTCATGATCCATTGCAATTCGCAGGCCGACGGCTACTGGACGGACGTCACCCGTACCTTCTGCAATGGGCATCCAACGGCGAAGCAGCGCGCCATGCGAACCGCCATTCTCGAGGCGCGCACGGCGGCCCTGGCGGCCATCGCCCCTGGTGCGCTGGCGTGCGAAGTCGACGACGCGGCACGCGGCGTGATGCACGCACACGGCTTCGGGAAGGAGTTCAAGCACGCAACCGGTCACGGCGTCGGTTTCAGCGCTGCCAATCACGATGCCATCCCACGTGTTCATCCAAAGTCAAAGGACGTGCTGGAGGAGGGGATGACCTTCAACGTGGAGCCCGCCGCTTACTTTGATGGGTATGGCGGCATGCGCCACTGCGATGTCGTGGCCGTGACCAGCACTGGGGTCGAAGTACTGACAGATTTCCAGCGCACCGCGGACTCGCTGACCTTGCGTGCCAATCCGGCTAGCTGAAGAGGTCTTTCAGCTCAGCCGCCGACTCCCGATCCAGATATATCGTCGCGTCCGGGTGCCGGCGAAGAACCGTCGCGGGGCACGCGGCGGAGATCGGCTCGGTCAAGGTACGCCGCACGATCCGCGCCTTGCGCCCTCCCGGCACGGAAACGAGCAGCTTGGGCACGCGCAGGATGGCCGGGATGGTGAGCGTGATGGCCCGCCCGGGCACCTCCTCTACACTGCCGAACCATCCCTCGGCGACCTGCTGTCGTCGGCAGTCCTGATCGAGATCGACGATCTTCACCGTCACCGGATCATCAAAGTCGGCCACATGCGGATCGTTGAATGCTAGGTGCCCGTTCTCCCCGATCCCGAGCAGGCAGAGTTGAGGCTTCGCTGCCGCAAGCAGCGATGCATACGAGCTTGCGTCCTGGCTGGCATCATCCGCCCGCGCCGTCATCTCGTGAAACGTACCGAGCTTGACCCGGCTGGTCAGGTGTTCCCGCAGATAACGGCGGAAGGACGCTGGATGATTGGCCGCGATGTCCAGATATTCATCGAGTTGGAAGCCGGCGATTTGCCCCCATGCAATCCCCGGAGAAGCAGTCAGCGCCTCCAGCATCGCGCTCTGCGAGGCGGCAGCCGCGAAGAGAACGGCGATCTCCCCCGCACTGTCGCCCACGTGGGGGAGTGCCGCTGCTGCTGCCTGTGCCGCTGCAACACCGGAGGCTCTCCGGTCCGCATGCACCTCCACCCGGAGTGTTCCCACGGTCAGTGTCTTGAATGCATCCATGTGCGTGCTCCGTCTTACCGTCCAGTATGGGGCCTGCTCGCATCAGAGACAGAAACGGCGGTACCATCGCTGTTGACCGGCTTCAAGGAGAAAACATGAACGCTGCCATTCTGGACATTCCGCTTCACCGCATCGATGGAAGGGAGACGACCTTGCGCGAGTACAAAGGGGACGTGCTGCTGATCGTGAACGTCGCCTCCGAATGCGGACTGACGCCTCAGTATGAGGGATTGGAAGCCGTCTACAAGCGCTTCCGGGCCCAGGGCTTTCAGGTCCTCGGCTTCCCTGCCAATAACTTTGCCGGGCAGGAGCCGGGCAGCAATCAGGAGATCCAGTCCTTCTGCCGGACCAGCTTCGGCGTCGATTTTCCCATGTTCGAGAAGATATCCGTCGCCGGCGAGGATACGCATCCGCTGTATCAGGCGCTGGTCCAGGCGCAGCCTAAAGCCATCGGAACGGGCGGCGAGTTTCGCCAGCATCTGATCGAGTTCGGGGTGACGCCCAATCAGGATCCGGAGATCCTCTGGAATTTCGAAAAATTCCTCGTCAACCGGAATGGGGACGTGGTCTCACGCTTCGCACCGGATATGGTTCCGAACGACCCTGTGATCCAGACCGCCATCGAAGCCCAACTCTCCGCCGCCTGAGCTACAAAGAAGCGCCATCCGGCCGGAGAGCGGCGAAGGAACTGCTTTCCTGGTCCATGTTAGCTATGCCGATCGTCTCTAGTGCTTCCCCAGGATCCCATTGATCAGATCGGAGGGATTCGGCTTCTTGCCCGGCGCGTTCCCCCTCTGGCCGAGAATGCCGCCGATCACTCCACCGGCATTGTTCTTCAGCAGGCTCGATAGATCAGCGTGGAAGCCCGGATTGCTGGCTGGTCCAGTCACGGTCAGGGGAATGCCGTTTGCCGTGGCGGTCGAGATCCGCTGGCCGACCAGGTTATTGACCATGCCCAGGGTGCCGACGCCGCTGTCCAGCTTCAACAATAGCTTGTAGTTCAGCATGTTGCTGGGCGAGATCGTACCGGCGCCTGTGGCTGTTCCCAGCCCCGGCACGACGAGCACCACGTTGTCCGTGCGCACGCCCGACGGCGCATCTGTCAGGTTGGTGCGCAGCGAGCGAACCAGCGTCGCATTGCCGGTATTTACGCCGTTCAGGCCCTGAATCTTTGAGCCCAGATTGAAGCCTGCGACGCGCGTGTTATCGATGGTGACCGGTCCGCTGACCACAGCCGCATTCGCGGGTCCGCTGATGGACAGATTGAATCCAAGGGTTCCCCCCTGCAACTTGGATCCGGATGGTAATTGCACGCCAAAGGCCGGCAGGAGCGCCTCCACCTGGTCGATGGGCAGACCGCCGCCCGCGGTCTGCAGCTTCAAAATCGGCTCCTTGCCGGCAAGGTCGACCGTACCCTTGGTGTTCACTGCAACGTTGCCCATCCTTGGCTGCAGCGACTGGACAGTGAGGACGCGGCTCTGCAGGTTGTAGATCAGATCGTAGGCCATATCGAGGGGCTGTTGCGCGGGCGTGCCCTGGCGCGAGACCTTCAGTCCATTCGCTCGTAAGGTTCCCGTCATGGTCATGTTCCGGCCGTCAGATGTGAGCTTCGCATTCGCATCCGCCACCATCGACAGCCCCTGCGAAGGATCCACCACGCCAGCAGCGACGGGATTGAACTGTTTAAGCTCCAGGGTCGCGTCGAAGGGCGTCAACGATGCATCCCCGGTCGCGATCGGACCGGCTTGCCCGTCGAGTTTCAGTGTTCCGTTTCCTGGCAGATGGGCTGAAAGCGTAAAGGGAAAGCGGGAAGCGAACGAGAAATTCTTGGCGTTCAGGTCGACCTGGGTGTAAACCGCCGGTTTGCCCTCGGCCGACACTCTCGTTACCGTCACAGTGCCATTTGCCACCTGGAACGATTGCACCGTCAGTTGCGGCATGCTGGACTTCTCCCCGGCGTTGCCGGGGGCACTCGGCGCCTTAGCGTTGTTCGAAGCGTTCGCTGTCTTGGCGGTATTCGAGGCATTCGCCGTGCCGAAGCTCGAGAAGTTCCACGTTCCATTGGCCGCGTGCACCAGGTGCACCGCCGGATCGGTCGCGGTAAAGCTGGTCACGTGCACCTGATGATCGAACAGCAGCGGCTTCATCTCGACTCCGATCTTCAGGTTGGGCGTCTGCAGAAAGGGAGTTGTGCTGAAAGCCGGATCATCCGCAATCGCGACATTCTGCGCCTGCAGGCTGCCGCTGAAGATGGAAAATTTCATGTTGCCGATCGTCACCTTGCGGCCCAGCGCTGCGGACAGGTCTGCTTCGATCTTCGGCCGGAAGGTGTTTGCATTGATGAACAACGGAATCAGCGCGATGATGATCAGCAGAATGACAACCACACCGATGATGATCTTGAGTGAACGCTTCATCTCTACCTCGCGCGATTCGCAGTGAACACAGAACTTCGTATGCGTGAGATGCCGGAGGTCGGCCGGGCGGTTCCTCTTCTGTCGCCGGCTTGACAAAACAGGTGGGTATATTTATACATAGTTAATGCATATTTATGCATCGCGCTGATCGCGCACCCTTCTTCTCCCCCATACCATGAAAGAAACGCGCCACAACGCGATCCATCAACTCATCGTCGCGCAGCCAATCACCAGCCAGGAGGAGCTGCGGCGCTTGCTGATCAAGCGCGGCTTCGAGGTGACGCAGGCGACGCTCTCTCGCGATCTGCACGAGATGCGCCTTTACAAGGGTCCGGACGGGTACCGCGCACCTGTCGCAGCGGGCGAGGAAGAGGACGATCGCCCCAGCATCGACGAAGTGCTGCGCAGCTTTGGGCTCAAGGTCAGGCAGGCCATGAACCAGCTCGTTGTGTTTACGACCGATGGTAGCGCGCAGCCGGTCGCCGTGGCCCTCGATTTTGAGGAATGGGACGAGGTGGTGGGCACAATCGCGGGGGATAACACCGTCCTGGTGATCTGCCCGGATACGAGATGCGCAACACTGCTGCGGACGCGGCTGGAAGGGATGATCGGCTGATGACGGTCCATACTCCAGTTCAGGCCGCCGCAGTTCAGGCCGCCGCAGTCCAGGCTGCTGCAGTCCAGACCGCGGTGGTGGGCGTAAGCGGCTTCGCCGGCGCCGAACTCGCGCGGCTGCTGCTGCGGCATCCGCGTCTCACAACCACGCCTCCGCTCTTCTTCGGCCGGGAGGACGCTGCGCCGGAGCAGCTTACATCCCTGCATCCGCAGCTCGCCGCCATCGCCGGCGACGGTGTTCCTCAGCGCATCGAACCGTTCGATCCTGCCACCCTTGCGGCACGTGGCGTGGATGTCCTCCTCCTTGCGACGCCGCATGAGCAGTCGCGGTCCTATGCGCCGCAGGCGCTCCACGCGGGCGTCCGGGTGATCGACCTGAGCGGCGCATGGCGCCTCAGCGAGTCCACGAATCGCGCCATCTACCGCTTCGAAGACGAGGATTGCGCCTGCGCCGCGCTTACCCAGTCGCAGGCGGTTTACGGGCTGCCGGAGCTGCACCGCCTTGCGATCTCCACCGCCGCTCTGGTGGCCAATCCCGGGTGCTATGCGACGTCGATCATCCTGGCGCTGAAGCCGCTACTGGCTGACGAGCTCGTCGATTTCGAGCACGGCATTGTGTGCGACGCAAAATCCGGCGTCTCCGGCGCGGGCAAGGCGCCGACGGCGAAGACGCACTTCATGTATGCCGCGGACAACCTCTCCGCCTACAGTCTCTTCGGCCATCGGCACACGGGCGAGCTGCTCGAGCAGCTCAGGCTGACGGACGAGGCGATCATGTTCACGCCACACCTGCTGCCCATCCCTCGCGGCATTCTCTCAACCATTTATCTCCGTTTTCGCCAGCGTACCGGGGCTGAGGAGGTGGAACGCTGCCTGCGTGACTTCTACCGGGAGAGCCCGCTGGTGCGCATCTATCCCGCTGGCCAGTTGCCGCAGCTCCAGTGGTCGGTCCGCACCAGTTTCGCCGACCTTGGATTCCAGCTCAGCGCCGATGGCCGCCGCTGCGTGCTGGTCTCCTGCCTCGACAACCTGTTGAAGGGCGCCGCCGGTCAGGCGGTACAGAACCTGAACCTGATGTGTGGCTGGAATGAAACGGAAGGGCTCCTATGAAATACGTCGTCAAACTTGGCGGAGCCGCACTCGAAGATCCAGCTCTGCTTCTCGCTTGCGCGCGGGCAATCGTCGAAGTGGTGCGTGACGGCAACCGTGTGGCAGTGGTGCACGGCGGGGGCGTGGCGCTGACCCGGACACTGCGGCAGCTTGGCAAGCAGAGTGAGTTTGTCGCCGGTCTGCGCATCACCGACGCCGAGACTCGCGACGCAGCGCTCATGGTACTCGGCGGCCGGGTGAACAAATCCCTGGTAGCCGCGCTGGGCGCACTCGGGCAGCCGGCCGTTGGACTCTCCGGCGGCGATGGCCTGGTGTTTCGCGCGCGTAAGAAGCGCACCGCACCGGACCTGGGATTTGTAGGGGAGATTGCCTCCTCCGATCCGCGCTGGCTGGATGCCATCTGGCAAATGCAGGCGGTTCCCGTCCTTTCGAGCCTGGCGCTCGGCTTCGACGGCGAGTATTACAACGTCAACGCCGATGAGATGGCCGCGGCCTGCGCCACAGCAACCCGGGCCGATGCCCTGGTCTTTCTCACCGACGTTCCGGGCGTACGCGCAGCCGATGGCGAGGTGATGCGCTGGCTCACTCTCGATCAGATCGCGGGCCTGGCGCGCGATGCGGTGATCAGCGGCGGCATGTTGCCCAAGCTGAGCGCATGCCGGGAGGCATTGCTGCACGGCGTCAAGCGGGTGCGCATCCTGCCTGCGGATGCGGCCGCGTCGCTCCCCGATCTTCTGCATACGAAAGTGCTGCATGGGACCGAAGTCCTGGTCGCCTGAAAGAAATTCAGTTCACAGGAAAGAGAATCGCGTGGAAACACAGACAATCGTGCACGACCATCTCGCGCAGGTGCACGCGAGGGAGACACAAGCAGGACAGACGCACGCCGAAGGCGCCGGGGCGCGCTCCCTAGCACAGGTGCAGGCAGCGGAAGCCCGGCTGCTGCTGCCCACCTATGAGCGCAACCCCATTCTCTTCGTCGCCGGCGAAGGCGTGCACCTGATTGATGATCAGGGTCATCGCTATCTCGACCTGCTGAGCGGCATCGGCGTCAATGCGCTCGGCTACGCGCATCCCGCCATCGAATCTGCCATCGCCGCGCAGAGTCCGAAGCTGCTGCACATTTCAAACCTCTTCTTCCATACGGGTCAGGCCGATCTCGCCGCGCGGCTCACCGAGAAGACCGGCATGGACCGCGTCTTCTTCTGCAACAGCGGGACGGAGGCCTGGGAGACGGCGCTCAAGCTGGCGCGGGGCTATGCCGGCGTAGCCCGCGCGGAGGGCCGCAACCTGGGCACCCGCTTCCTCGCTGTCGAACAGAGCTTCCATGGACGCACCATGGGCTCGCTCTCCACCACGCACAAGCTGCGCTATCGGGAACCCTTCCTGCCGCTGCTGCCGGAGGTTGACTTCATCCATTTCGACGACACCGCCGGTCTGCGCACGAAGTTCTCAGAAGATGTCTGCGCCATTTGCATGGAGGTGGTGCAGGGCGAGGGGGGTATCCGGACGGTTTCGGCGGAATTTCTGAAAGCCGCGCGGCAACTGTGCGACGAGACCGGCGCGCTCCTGATCCTGGATGAGATCCAATCCGGAATGGGCCGCACCGGCAAGTGGTGCGCGTACCAGCACTACGATGTTCGCCCGGACATCACCACTCTGGCCAAGCCACTGGCCGGCGGACTCCCCCTCGGCGCCATGCTCTGCACCGAAGAGGCCGCACGCGGCATGCAGCCGGGCCTGCACGGAACGACCTTCGGCGGAGGGCCGCTGGCCTGCGCCGTCGCTATCGCGGTCGTCGACACACTTGAACGCGACGCTCTGCTGGCGCACATCGCTGAGATCGGCGGCTACTTCAAGCAGCAGCTTCAATCCCTTCAAGCGCGGCACGGTGGCGTAGCACACGTGCGCGGCATGGGACTGATGCTGGCTATTGAGCTCGACTCTCTCGAATACGCCAAGGCCGTGGCTGCGGAGATGCTTGAGCGACGCATCCTGCTCAACCGCACCAGTGACACCGTTCTGCGTTTTCTGCCGCCCTACATCCTGGGTAAGGAAGACGTGGATATTGCCATCGCGGCGCTCGACGAAAGTCTTCGCGCCCACGCCGCTCTCGCTATTCACGGAGGTCACCACCATGGCCACTAGAGCCTACGCACCCAATGCCTCGCGGAGTGCCGCCTCTGCCATTTCCTCGTCCACCGCCGATGGCAGCTTCGCGCTGGCGGCGAAATCGCTTGCGGGCCGCGACCTCTGCTCGCTCACCGATCTCTCCTCCGGGGAGGTGCAGGCCCTGCTCAAGCTAGGCCATGCCGTCAAACGGCATCCGGCAAAGTACCGCTGGGCTCTGGATGCTCGGCAGATGGTGATGTTCTTTGAGAAGGCTTCGCTGCGTACGCGGCTCACCTTTGAAGCCGCCATCAATGCCCTCGGCGGCAACGCCATCTTCGTGGACCAGACGCAATCTCCACTCGGCGAGCGCGAGTCTCTGGCCGACATGGCTCGCAATCTGGAGCGCTGGGCGGACCTGATCGTACTCCGCACCTATGCGCACGACACCATCACGGAGATGGCGCAGCACGCCCGCGTGCCGGTCATCAACGCCCTCAGCGACCTGGAGCATCCCTGCCAGGCGCTGGCAGACTTCATGACGCTCGAGGAGCGCTTCGGCACAGTGCGCGGGCTCAAATTCGTCTACGTGGGCGATGGTAACAACGTGTGCCACTCCCTCATGCTGCTGGCGGCGCATCTGGGCGCGCATTGCATTGTGGCTACACCCCAACGCTATGGGCCGAAGAGCGAGGTAGTAGCGCAGACCAACGCGATCCTGGGCCGGCTGGGCGGCAGTCTTACGTTGATGGAGGACCCGGTGGCTGCAGTCCGCGGCGCGGATGCTGTCTATACCGACGTGTGCACCAGCATGGGCTCCGAGCACGAGGCCACCAAGCGCGCGCCCATCTTTCAGCCGTACCAGATCAATGAGGCACTCATGGCGCACGCCGCTCCGCACGCGGTCTTCATGCACTGCCTGCCCGCACACCGCAACGCGGAAGTCACTGACCAGGTGCTCGATGGTCCGCAGTCCATCGTCTTCGACCAGGCAGAAAATCGCATGCACGTGCAGAAGGCCTTGCTGCTGATGCTGCTGAATGCCGCGCTACCGGCTGCCGCTCCGCGCAAAGCAGCCGCATCGGCACGAACGCGCAAACGTGAGCTGGCCTTCAGCTAGAGGAACCGTGGGCGGCGCGACTGTCATCCTCAGCATAACCCGAAGGTGAAGTCGAAGGATCCGGATCCTCTTGTACTTCAAAGATTGGCGAAGCGCTGATCTACCAACACACTTTCCGCAGCAGTAGAAGGAGACCGTTCCATGCCCGACAAAGTTGTTCTCGCGTATTCCGGTGGGCTTGATACCTCCATCATTATTCCCTGGCTCAATGAACATTACGGCATGGACGTGATCGCCATGATCGCCGATGTAGGCCAGGGCGAAGACCTCGACGCCGTGGTCGAGAAGGCTCACAAGACCGGTGCGAGAAAAGTAGTCGTCCGCGATCTGCGAGACGAATTCGTGACCGGCTATGTCTTTCCCACGATCAAAGCGGGCGCGGTCTACGAGGACAAATACCTACTCGGCACCTCCATCGCGCGCCCGGTTATTGCCAAGCATCAGGTGCAGGTTGCCTTGGCCGAAGGAGCCGCGGCGGTCGCGCACGGCTGCACCGGCAAGGGCAATGACCAGGTCCGTTTTGAGCACGCATATCAGTCGCTGGCGCCGGAGCTCAAGGTGATTGCGCCATGGCGCGAGTGGACACTGCATAGCCGCGAAGATTGCCTTGATTACGCCGAAGCACACGGTATCTCCGTGGCTGCCAGCCGCGAGAAGATCCACTCGCGCGACCGCAACCTGTGGCACGTAAGCCACGAGGGCGGCGAGCTCGAAGATGCCGGCAACGCCCCACTCTCCACCACTTGGACCATGACGCGTTCGCCCCAGGAGGCGCCCGATCGCGAGGAACAGGTGACCATCGGCTTCACCGCCGGCGTGCCCATCTCCGTCGACGGCATGGAGTTGCCACCGGTCCAGCTCGTCGAGCTGCTGAACGAAATCGGCGCGCGCAACGCCATCGGCCGCATCGACCTGGTGGAAAACCGCTTCGTCGGTATCAAGAGCCGCGGCTGTTACGAAACACCTGGAGGCACGCTCATTGTTCTCGCGCACCGCGAGCTCGAAGCGCTCACGCTCGATCGCGAGCTCGCGCATTACAAGCAGCACGTCTCCCTACGGTACGCTGAACTGGTCTACAACGGGCTCTGGTTCACGCCGCTGCGCGAGGCGCTCGACGCCTTCGTGGATAACACGCAGCAGAACGTTACCGGAACGGTCACCTTGTCGCTGTACAAGGGCAACGTTGGTGTCGTCAGCCGCCAGTCCGCCTTCTCGCTCTACTCCACTGACCTCTCCTCCTTCACCATGGGCGAAAGCTACGACCAGAAGGACGCCAAGGGTTTCATTCAGATCCTGGGCCTCCCGGCCCGCCAGCGCGCCCGGCTGCTGAGTAAGCAGAAAGAGGTGCTGAAGTGACCATGTGGTCGGGGCGCTTTGAAGAGCCCCTCGACTCCGCTTTCGCGGACTGGCAGCGATCTTTCCCCTTCGACTGGCGGCTTCTCCCGCAGGAGGTCGCCGCCAGCAAGGCGCACGCCAGCACCCTTGCGTCGGCAGGCCTGCTCACCACGACGGAGCTCGCCACGATCCGCGCGGCGCTGGACGACCTTCTGCACGACCATTGGGACGACCGGGCCAGGCGCGCACTTCTGGCGAAGTCCGACGAAGTGGAAGACGTGCACCACTTCGTCGAGCGCGAACTGGTGCTGCGCGTCGGTGACCTGGGGCTGAAACTCCACACCGGGCGCAGTCGGAACGAGCAGATTGCCACCGATCTCCGGCTCTATGTACGCGCGCAGAGCGAAAGCATCCGCGAGCATCTTGAAGCCTGGGCATCTGCGCTGGTTCAGCAGGCTCGTGCCGCAGGCACATCGGCCATGCCCGCCTATACCCATCTCCAGCGCGCAGAACCCGTGCTCGTCGCACATTGGCTGCTGGCGTACGTCGAGATGTTCGCGCGCGATCTCGGCCGACTCCGCGACCTCAACCATCGCTTGAACGCCTGCCCGCTCGGCTCGGGAGCAGTCGCCGGCGCCACGCTCGCGCTCGACCGCGCCATCGCCGCGCATGAACTGGGCTTCTCGGCTCTCACAGCGAACAGCATGGACGCGACCAGCGATCGCGATTTCGTCGTCGAGTTCCTGCAGGTGCTCGCTCTCGTTGCGGTTCATGCCAGTCGCTTCGCCGAGGAGATCACCCTGTTTGCCTCCGCCGAGTTCGGTTTCGTGACGCTGCCCGAGGCGTTTTCCACCGGCTCCAGCGCCATGCCGCAGAAGAAGAATCCCGACCTCACCGAATTGGTGCGCGGCCGTACGGCCCGCATCCTTGCCGCGTCGCAGGCAGCGGCAATACAGCTCAAAGGACTGCCGCTCGCTTATAACAAGGACTTGCAGGAGATGCAGCATGCGCTCTTTGACGCTGTCGAAGCCATCGAGCCAATGCTTGCCCTGCTGCCGCGGTTTACCGTTGCCCTGGGCTTCGCCCCGGCTCGGATGGAGGCCGGCTGCCGCAGCGGCTTCCTCAATGCCATGGCCGCCGCCACCTATCTTGCGCACCGCGGCGTTCCCTTCCGTCGCGCGCATCACATCGTTGGTCAGGCGGTTCGGTACGCGCTTAATAAGGGCTGCGAGCTGGGCGATCTCTCGCTTGAAGAGCTCCGCCAGTTCGCACCGGAATTTGAAGTCGGCTTCTTTGACGCCATCACCCTTGAGGCGACGCTGAACTGCCATGATGTTCCCGGCGGCACTGCCGCCGGACGCGTGGCCGCCGCGCTCGCCCTTGCCGAGCAGCGCTTCTCCGCTTTGCCAACCACGTCCGCGCACAAGGAGGTGGCCCCTGCACATCCGTAAGGCACAGCTCCAGGATGCGGAGCACATCCACGATCTGGTGAACAGCCTTTCCTCCGATGGAACGCTGCTGCGCCGTCCCTTCGCCGAAGTGTGCGAGAACGTGCGCGACTTCACCGTCGCCGTCTCCGAGGCGGGCGAGTTTCTGGGCTGCGGTGCGCTCCACCTCTACGGGCCGCATCTCGCGGAGGTGCGTTCGATTGTCGTGAGCCCGCAGGCCCAGCGCTTCGGCGTCGGCGGCCAATTGCTCTTCGCGCTGCTCGGAGAGGCTGGCCAGCATGGCGTGGGCTGTGTATGCCTCTTCACACGCATCCCGGAGTTCTTCGCCAGATACGGCTTCTCCTTTGTCGCGGACCGCGCCGCGCTGCCGGACAAGATATACAAAGATTGCCAGAGCTGCCCCCGCCTGCACAGTTGCGACGAAGTTGCGATGGCGCATGGCGAGTTGCCCGATATGTCCATCCTCGGCCCCCGCGAGCCGGTCGAACGCCTGGTCCGCCTCGCCACGTAAGGTGCTGCCCGTGCCGCCATCGCTCCTGTCATTTCATGTCTTGAAATCGACATAGGCGCCTTAACGCAAAACGGCAGACTTGCTGCCATCCTCCCGGCGCGCAGTCTACAATGACGCAGTCGCATCTGCCGCCGGCACTCGCTGCAACCTATGGACTGGAAGATTCTTCTCGCGCTCGTCTCGTGTGCTGTTCTCGGCTTGCGTCATGGCTTCGACTACGACCACCTCGCGGCCATTTCCGACATCACTGCTGTGCAGCGCTCCTGGAAGCAGGGCATGCGCCTCGGGCTGACCTACGCTCTTGGCCACGCCGCCACCGTCGTGGTGCTAGGCGCAGCCGTCATCCTGCTGCACCTGCCGCTACCCACTCGCCTGGACGCCTGGGCCGAGCGCCTCATCGGCGTCACCCTGGTGCTGCTCGCCTTCCTGGTCATTGGCAATCTGCTGCGCCGGGACCACTCCCATCGCGCGATGGAGAGCCGCATCGCTCTGCTGATCTCCAGTGCGCGTTGGGCACAGTGGCGCATCCGCCGCATCGTTCAGCCCCACCTGCCTCCACCCGCGCCCTTCCAATGGAACTACTCCGGCGGCTCGGTCTTCCTCATCGGCGCACTCCACGGCCTGGGCGCAGAGACTCCCAGCCAGTTGCTCCTCTTTCTGCTCGCCGCCAGCCTGGGCGGCACAGCGCGTGGATTCCTCGGTCTCGCCGCGTTCGCTCTCGGGCTCGTGGTAATGAACGGCATCATGACCGCGACCCTCGGCGGGATCTTCGGCGCGAGCCACCATCGTCCGCGGCTCTTTCGCTGGGTCGCGATCGGCGGTGCCGCTTACAGCTTCGTCGTCGGCGTTGTCTTCATCCTGGGCGCATCCGGCAAACTCCCTCCGCTCGGCGACTAAGTTTCTCCCTTGCCCATCCAATCCGTTCGATCAAGAGCCACTGCCCCCCTCTGTCATTCTGAGCGAAGTGCACAGTGCGGAGTCGAAGGATCTGCTTCTGTCGTTCGCGTATCAGCGAAAGTGCTCGGGTCGAGTGCTTGCGGCACGAGCAAAAAGGCTCCATGACAGCGGTGCTACTGCCATGGAGCCCGGTTCGGGAAGAACTGCGTTTACTGAAGCGAGATCGCCTGTACGGAGTACGGTCCTACGGGGATCGTCGTGCTGTAGGATGAAGCTCCTTGTGTGGGGGACGACAAGGAAGAGCCGGAGATGGAACGCCCACCCATGATCTGGTAGAGCGTTGCCGTGCCCTTCGGAAGGCTCCCGATGTTTGTCAGCGACACGTTGACCTGCGAGAACGACGCCGGCGTGGGATTGATGATGACAATCGCATCCTGCGAGGCATTGTAGAAGGCGGTCACCACTAGTTGTCCTCCCGAATTACCCGGCGTGATGGATTTCGCCATATGCCCGCCACTCTCCAGATTCAGATAGCTGGATCCGAAGAAGAGCTGGTAGAGGAAATACTCCGGATACGGCTGGGCCGGAGTCGTCGAGTTATAGGCGCAATCCATGTTCGCATCCGGAATGCCGATGAGACAGAAGTAGGGGTTGGCATTGGCCGCGAAATAGATCATCTTCCCGATGCCGGTAGGCGTTCCCGAATACACTGCGTTGAGCGAATCAGCCACGTAGATGCCATTGAAGATCGGCGACAACGTGTAGTCGTTCCGGCAGCAATCCTTCGCGAATGCCCAATTCATGTTGTATTCGGTGTTGTAGATCGGCAGTTGGCTTCCCAGCGGCTGCTTACCTGCCTTCACCAGGTTGGAGGCTTGAACGTAACGATAGAGCGGCCCGGCGCCGGAGTTCTGCGTCTGTTGATAGACCGACTCGATTCCGTTATAGGTGTTCCACTGCGCTCCCAGCCCCGTCGAGCCGTACATGTAGTCGTGATAGCTCACGAACTGCATGTATGGAGCCGTGTTCGGATTGGAGAGCAGAGCCTGGATCCAGGAATTCTGCAGACCGGCGGTGGCCGGTCCGCCCACCCGGATGGTTGCGTGGTCCGCCGCGGCCTGCGCTTCCATCAGCGGCGCTGCAGCGGCGAAGAGAGTCTGGTAGAAGCTGAGTTTGTTCGCGACTGCGAGTCCGCACAGCGCGCCCGTGTTCGGCTCGTTCCAGATCTCGTAGTCAGTCACCACACCGGGAAACGTCGCATCCATGTGCGCCACATACTGGGCAGCCATCTTTCCCCAGGCATTGACGTCGGAGGGTGCGCTCTCCGGCGCGGCGGTTCCTTTGCAGGAACTCGTGGTTGCGGTCTGCAGCCAGGGCGGAGACTGATGCATTTGCAGCAGCACATGCACCCCGGATGCTTGCATCTTGCGGATGGTGGAATCGATCGAACTCCAGACCGGCGTCTGCGTCTTGAACACGATCGGGATCTGCGCGTAGAAGCGGGCCGTCTTCACTCCCGCCGCAGTCACCATGTCAAGATCCGACTGGTGATACAGATTGTCCATGCGCTCCGCGCCCAGCAGGTAGGCCGGGACCGGGTACGCCGTGCTTGTGCGCGAACCGAAATCCGCCGCGACCTGCGAATACACGCTCACCGTCGCCTTCGCGGACGCTCCGGTGGTCGTGTCTCTCGCCGTCACGGTATGGGAGCCGGTGGCGTTCGGCGCCGTATAGACCCCGGCGCTGGTGATCGTGCCCATCGTGCCGGTGCCGCCCACAATCCCGTCAACCGTAAAGGTCACCGGATGTGAGTCAGGCGCGTTGTTTGTGAACTGACCCTGGAAGGTCTGCTGCGTTCCGGTCAGCATGTAAGTAGATGTGGGATAGATGACGAAGCCGGTGCCCGTCGGGGCAGAGGTGATCGTCGCCGTCGCAGTGGCTGTGGCCCCGCTGCTGCTGGTTGCGGTAATGGTGCAGGTGCCCGTGGTGGACGGTGCGCTGTACAGCCCTCCGCTCGAAATCGAACCGCAGGAGGCTGCCCACGTCGCCGACGCCGATGCGCTGAACTGGGTGGATGAGTTCACGCTCAGCGACACTGTCTTCGGCGTCACCGTGAAGCTGGCCGAGGTGACGGTCGCGGTTGCCGTGGCCTTGGTTCCGCTGCTGTTGGTGGCTGTGATGGTGCAGGTGCCGGTGGTGGAAGGCGCGGTGAACAGTCCCGAACTTGAGATCGACCCGCAGGAGGTTGCCCAGGTAGCGGCCGCGTTGGCCGTGAACTGCTGTGTCCCGCCCACATTCACCGTCGCTGTGGTGGGGGATACCGCGAACGCCGCCGAGGTGATGGTCGCGGTTGCTGTGGCCTTGGTGCCGCTGCTGTTGGTGGCCGTGATGGTGCATGTGCCGGTGGTGGAAGGCGCGGTGAACAGTCCCGAACTCGAGATTGACCCGCAGGAGGCCGCCCAGGTTGCCGCCGCCGATGCGGTGAACTGCTGCGTCGCGCCCACATTCAACGAGACACTGGTAGGCGACACGGTGAAGGAAGACGAGGTCACCGTCGCGGTTGCCGTGGCCTTGGTGCCGCTGCTGTTGGTGGCCGTGATGGTGCATGTGCCGGTGGTGGAAGGCGCGGTGAACAGTCCCGAACTCGAGACTGACCCGCAGGAGGCCGCCCAGGTTGCCGCCGCCGACGCGGTGAACTGCTGCGTCGCGCCCACGTTCACCGAGACGCTGCTGGGCGACACGGTGAAGCTGGAGGCGGCCACGATGGTGTCCCCTCCCCACACGGTGTAGTGCGGACTCGATGTGGCGATACCCTCGATGGTGCACTTGCTGCCCACCGCGGCGCTCGCGGTAAACAGTCCTCCGCTGGTGATGGAGCCGCACTTCGCACTCCAGGTCACCGGCATGCTGGCCGTGAACTGCTGCGTCTGGTTCTGTTGGGTGTTGGCCGTGACCGGCGTCATCACGATGGGTGACACCGTCGTGACCACCGCGCTTGCCGTGGCGCCGCCGGAGGTAGCCGTGGCGGTCACGGTGCAGGGATTGGTATAGAGATTCGCGGTAAACAACCCCCCGCTGGTGATGGTGCCGCAACTCGCCGTCCAGGTGGCCGCCGCGCTGGCCGTGAACTGCTGCGTCGCGTTCTCGTTTACCGTCGCGCTGGTCGGCGAGATCGAGAACGTGCCGCTGGACGAAGTGACGGTCACGGTAGTCGAAGCACTCTGGCCCCCGCTGGTGGCGGTGCCGGTGACGGTGCAGGAAGCGGCGCTGGCGGGTGCGGTGAATACACCGGAGGTGGAAATCGTTCCGCACGTCGTCTTCCAGCTTGCCGGCGCATTGGCTGAGAACGGTATCGTACCGCCGGTGGCAATCGAGGGATTGAGCGGCGCGATCGCAAATCCGGAAGAGGTCGACGAAACGATGTTGTCAGAGCCCCAGACGGTGTAGTGTGGGCTGCTGGTGGCCACCCCTTCGATGGTGCATCGGCTGCCTACCGCTCCGCTCGCGGTGTAGAGACCGCCGGAGGTGATCGAGCCGCAATTGGCCGTGTTCTCGCTCCACGTCACCGCCATGTTGGCCGTGAACTGTTGCGTCTTGTTCTGCGGAGTCGTCGCGTACTGCGGCGTCATGACGATCGGCGATACGACGTTGACCACGCTAGTGGCGCTGCCGCTGCCATCGGTAGCCGTAGCCGTCACTGTGCAGGAGCCGGG
The DNA here is from genome assembly GCA_963830635.1 of uncultured Acidobacteriaceae bacterium. GTDB lineage: Bacteria > Acidobacteriota > Terriglobia > Terriglobales > Acidobacteriaceae > CAWHMN01. The sequence continues at coordinate 895,695 of CAWHMN010000001.1, forward strand.
ATAAACGGAAGCGGTGAAGAGCCCCCCGCTGCTGATACTGTCGCAGCTCGTCTTCCAGGTGGCGGCCACACTGGAAGTAAATTGCTGCTGCGCGGCTTCGGTTACAGTTGGATTTACGGGTGAGATGGTGATGGCGACAAGTTGGGGAACGGAGATGAGAGACGCCGTGGCCAGCAGAAGGCCGCGGATGGCAGAGAAGGAAATCGACATACAAAGCCCTCAGGTTGGCTAGAGAGCGCCCGCTCACGGAGAATCACAAGGCAGCACGTGGAACGAAAGGGGGCACCCTAAAATAGAAAGTCCGCCTTGAGTACACACCGCGGGGAGGCGGGGAAGACGGAGTCTCTCTCAGGCTCCGTTAGCATAACTTCTTTTTCGGGAAATGGACACTAGATTTTGTAATCGGTCAGGACTGCGGCAGCTTGTCAATTAATTGACAAAATAAGTTTACTTATCTCAGTAACTTAGCTCATGCGACCTAGAATCGTGCCCTACCACCTCTTGGTACGCTCCCGTACACAGCTGCGGCGAATCTCTCAAACTCCGCTAATTTCTTGCGAACTTAGCATCCCGGGTAGACACTTAGGCCCCGTGTGCGTGCTGACCATGTTTTGATTATCACTGTAATTGTTACAAATAAATACGAATAAACTGCTCCGGGCGGTCGTGTGCCGAGGGTTTTTTCCTGATTTCGAAGAAGCGCCCTGAAGACCTGCCTTCCGCGTAAAGGTATCCGCCGTATGTACGTGCAGCGGGATCGCGGTCAAGGGCTAGCGGCACGATCACGATCTAAATTTTGCCTGGAACTCTTGGGAGGCGGAGCCCGTCCTTGTGAGTGTGATACTTCCGGAGCTGAAGCGCACCCCCCGCGTGCGGAAGCGGTAGGTGTGTGCAGTTGCTGCTTCCGCGACCTGTCCAAGGGAGTGTGGATCATGTTTGCTGCGAGCCAGGTACCGTACGCATCGGCTATGGATTTCACGCAGAACGCGGAAGAGATACGGCAGGAGCGCGCTACCAAGCTTGAGCGCATGCACGCGTGGCTGGATGAGCAGGATTTGGACGCCGTGCTGCTGCGGCGCAACGAGAATCTCGCGTGGATAACGGCGGGGGCGATGGACCGGCGGGTGGTGCTCGCATCCGATACCGGCGTTGCCGCACTGCTCGTGTGCCGCGATGGACGCCGCTTCTTCCTGGCGCCCAACAATGAGGCAGCGCGACTGCGCGACGAGGACCTGCACGGCCTGGAATTCGAGCCGGTGATCTCACCGTGGAGCGCGACGGCCGACCCAGGTGAGATCAAACGACTGGTGGGCAGCGACGCAGTGGCCGCGGATCTGCCCGGCATGCTCCCGCGGGAGGCTGACCTGGCGCCACTCCGGGCGCCGCTGGCCAACACCGAAATCGCACGCTACGTATGGCTGGGCGATCACACGGCGACGGTGGTGGGCGACGTGCTGGTGCATCTAAGGCCGGGAGTTACGGAGCGCGAAATGGGCGCGCGCGTCGCCTACGGCCTGCTGCAGCGCGGGATTGAACCAACTGTCCTGCTGATGGCGGTGGATGACCGCATCCGCAAGTACAGGCATGCGCTGCCGCACACCGGCAGGCTTGAACGCTTTGCCATGATCAACCTGTGTGCGCGCAGGTGGGGGCTTGCGGTTTCAGTTACGCGCTTTGCATATTTTGGCAAGATGCCACAGGAGCTTCGAGATCGATTTTGGGCGGCGGGCGAGGTATATGCAGCGCTGCTGGATGGCACCCGCGCCGGAGCGACCGCGGCGCAGCTCTATGCGCGCGCGCAGGAGGCGTACCGTGTCGCCGGATTCCCCGGCGAAGAGGCGCATCACCACCAGGGTGGCGCAACGGGCTACCGCGAGCGGGAGTGGCTGGCCACGCCAAGTGGCAGCGAGACAGTGGTTGAGCCACAGGCGTTTGCGTGGAATCCATCGATCCAGGACCCTAAAGTGAACCAGGGCGCCAAGCTGGAAGATACCGTGTTGCTGCGCGCGGGCAAACTGGAAAAGCTCACGCCGACCCCTTCCCTGCCGACGACGAACGTGAGCGCGGGAGGCGCCACCTACACCGTCGCTGATGTGCTGGTGCGGAACTGATGGGTCGCAAAAACGATGATTATCGTCCGGTGGCTAAATGCAGACGAAGATTCCCATCTTCGCGTCCGTCGAAATGAACGGCGGCACAGCTAGGCAGTATCCAGTCGGCGCCGCCGGCCCGGAGTTCATCGTTTGAGGTAGTGGTGCTGAGCGCGATGACGCGCGCGCCCGCGCTCTTGCCGGAAGCGATGCCCGCGGGAACGTCTTCGAGAACGATGCATGCACTGGCGGTGACATCCAGGCTCGCGGCGCCCTTCAAATACGGTTCCGGATGCGGCTTACCGTTGACAATCTCGCTGGAGGTGATCAACTGCCGCGGCCGCGGAAGACCAGCCGCGCGGATACGCTCTTGTGCGAGCGGATGTGTGCAACTGGTGACGATGGACCAGGCGTCGGGCGGCAGTGAAAGTAGCAGCTCCTGCGCTCCCGGCAGCGGCACAATGCCCTCCACATCTTCCATCTCCGCCCGTTCGATGAGACGATTCTCCGCCTGATGATCCGCTTCAGGCAGCAGCTCACGAAGAGTGGCGATGCTGGGGCGGCCATGCGCGCGATGCACGACCTCGGTGGCATCAAAGCCATGCTGCTCTGCCCAGCGGGTCCAGACACGCGTGACGGCGGGAATGGAATTGATAAGAACACCGTCCAAATCGAAGAGCAGACCCTTGGCTATGACCGTTTCCATTCCCTCCATCGTAGTGCATGGAGTTGCGGTGCACGGCTGCGCATGTTGGCAATTGACGGCGGCGGAGCTCTCCGGCGGCGGTGAGATTCGGCTGCGGCATGCCTTGCCGAGCGCATAGTATGTGGCTGATGTGCGTTCGCATAAACCTTCGCGCCGTTACGCTCGCCTGCTGCGGCGTTGCGCTTGGCTTGGTCGGGATGGGGCGAGACCTGAGCGGACAGAGCGCCGAGGCGGGGCTGGCCGGCGCGAAGCAGGCTGCGCACGATGAAAGGTGGGGCGATGCGGAGCATCTTGCACGCAGCTATCTCGCGGACCACGAAGCATCCGCCGAGGGACACTACGTGCTTGCGTTGGCTCTACAGCGGGAAGACCGGCCCGGCGAATCGCTGCGCGAGTATACGCGCGCGGCCCAACTGAGGACCCCGACCGCAACGGAGCTCAGCCTGGTGGCGTATGACTATGTCTTGCTCAATGACTACGCGGACGCCGATAAGTGGATGACACAGTCCGCAGGCTGGGATAGCGGCAATGGAGAGACCTGGTATGCGCTTGGACGCATCAAGTACAGCGAGAATCGCTTTGCCGAAGCAGTGAGCAGCTTTCAAAGAGCGCTTGAGCTGCAGCCGAAGCTGGTCAAGGCGGAAGACAACCTGGGACTTGCCTACGAGGGACTAAACCGGACGGAAGATGCCATCGCCGCATACCGGCAGGCGATCGCGTGGCAGCAGAAGGAAGACCATCCGAGCGAGCAGCCGTACCTGAACCTGGGCATACTGTTGCTCGATCGCAACCAATTAGATGAGGCGCTTCCCTTGCTCGTGCGAGCCACGAGCCTGTCGCCGCAGGACGGCAAGAGCCATGCTGCTCTGGGCAGGCTTTACCGGCACAAGGGGGACCTCGCGCTGGCTCAAAGCGAATTCGAGCAAGCGGTGGCGGCCGATCCAAAGAGTGCTTCGCTGCGTTTCCAGCTAGGCCAGGTCTATCGCAACGAGGGCCAGCAGGCGAAGGCCAGGGCAGAACTGGCGCGGGCCGCCGAACTGGATGGCACGCACTCGTCTAATGACAAGTAGATCCTCGCGGCTTCGCGGCACCTGCGCGAGACAGCGGATTCGAGAACACTACTTCGCCGGCTCATCGATCTTGACCAGGCGGTCCCCGTTCACATCCTTGAGCAGTTGCGTTTTCCCACTCGGCCAGTGGATCTGGATAGTTTGAGCCTTGGTCTGATCACCGAGCCCGAAGTGCACCCGCTTGTCACTGGACGATAAATAGCTGCCTGCCGTTGAGACGGTCTGCCACTGCGAGCCGGACGCCGTCGTAAGCTTCACTTCAGCGCCAATCGCGTCCCGGTTGCTTTCGTGCCCGATGAGTTCAAGCGCAAGCCAGTGGTTTTTTGTCGGCGTCTCATTGTGCAGGATGTATGCCGGGCCATCATTTGTGCTGACGACTATGTCCTCGCGGCCATCATTGTCGAGATCTCCGACGGCCAGACCGCGCCCTACCCAGAGCCGCTGGAAGACGTCGCCGGAGCGGGCGGAAACATCCGTAAATCCATGTCCATTGTTATGCATCAAAAGCATCGGCTCTCGGTAGCGGAGTTGCGGATAGTTGAGCTGGATATTGTCGATATCATGGCCCTGCGTCACCACCAGATCTTTCCATCCATCATTGTCGTAGTCGAAAAAACGCGTTCCCCAGCCGGAGTGCAGTAATGTGGCGGCGGCTACTCCGCCCATGTAGCTAGAATATGTGAAGCTGCTATCTCCGTTGTTCTTGTAGAGAGCATATTTCTGATTCGCTAAATTGGTGATAATCAGGTCCGGCAGACCGTCATTGTCATAATCCCGGAAGTCGACGCCCATACCGGCATAGGTGCGGCCATCTCCGTCTACGGCGACCTCGGAGAGAAGTGCATTCTCCGCAAATGTGCCGTTGCCATTGTTGTGGTATAGAAACTCGAGCATGGAGTCGTTGGCAACGAAGATGTCCGGCTTGCCGTCGCGATCGTAGTCTGCGATAGCGATGCCCAGCCCCTTTCCCGGCTTGTCGATACCGGTCTTTGCCGCTTCCTCGGTGAAGTGCCCGTGACCGTCGTTGTGAAAGACGAGTGGGGTAATGGGTCGGAAGACATCGGGATGACAGTAGGCGCGATACCCATCACGATGTTCGCCGCACCAGATATCGGCGAACTGCCAATCGAGATAGCGCAGCACCACCAGGTCGAGAAGACCGTCGTTATCCAGATCGACCCATGCGGCGCTGGTCGACCATCCGCTGCCACCGATGTGCGCGCTTTCAGTCACATCCGTGAAGGTACCGTTGCCATTGTTATGGTAGAGTCGGTTGCCGCCATAGGCCGTGACATACAGATCTTCGTAGCCGTCGTTATCGTAGTCGCCGACAGCGACGCCCATGCCGTAACCGATGCCCGCAAGGCCGGCCTTCTCCGTCACGTCTTCAAACGTCCCGTCTTTTTTCTGGTGATAGAGGCGATTCCAATATTCCGGGCCGGTTTTTTGTGGAATGGCATTGGCAGCCATATCGTCACTGAGAGGTGCGCCGTTGACGAGGAAGATATCCAGCCGGCCGTCATTGTCGTAGTCGAAGAGAGCTACACCGGAACCCATAGTCTCAATGAGGTATTTCCTCGAGGTATGCGATGCCTTATTGAGAAAGTGCACGCCGCTGCGGCCAGTGATATCGACGAAGTTTCCCGGGGTGTCGGGATGTTCCGGGGCTTGCTGCTGCGCTGCCGGAGTCGTCGTCTTCTGCGCCCCACAGGCAAGTGCGGTAACGGCCAGAAGCAACAGAAGCGCTGGAGTGGACCTGCAGACCATTCGCGGGAGCACCTTAGCTGTTGCAGGCAATGTACCAGAACCCCCGACAGCGTGCTGCAGCGCGGCGAGCTTAAACCGCGATGGAGAACGAATCTTCCGTGCGCACCACGGAACGGTAGAGCGTGTCCCGTTCCACCGGATCCCGTCCCGCTTCACGGATGAGCCGCATCAAATCTACGCGGCGCATGCCTTGGGGCGTATGCGCACCCGCATCGTGATAGATCTTTTCTTCCACCACTGTCCCGTCGATATCATCCGCGCCAAAACGTAGCGCCACCTGCGCGATGTGCGCGGTCATCATCTGCCAGTAGGCTTTGATGTGCGCGAAGTTGTCCAGCAGCAGACGGCTGACGGCGATCTGCCGCAGGTCAGTGAAGCCGGTGGTGCGCGGCAGGTGCTGCAGCGGCGTATTGTCGGGATGGAAGGCCAGCGGAATGAAGGTCTGGAATCCGCCGGTGTCGTCCTGCAACTCGCGCAGTCGCAGCAGGTGATCCACCCGATCTTCGTCGTTCTCAACGTGTCCGTAGAGCATCGTCGCGTTCGATCGAAGTCCGATCTTGTGTGCGGCGCGGGCCGTCTCCAGCCACTCACCGCCATCGATCTTATGGTCGCAGATGATGTGCCGCACCCGATCGGAGAAGATCTCCGCCCCGCCGCCCGGCATCGAGTCCACCCCCGCCGCCTTCAGTCTCTCAAGCGTCTCCGGAATGCTGAGCTTGGCGCGCTTGGCGAGGAACGCTACCTCCACCATCGTGAAGGCCTTGACGTGTACCTGGGGGAAACGCTGCTTCAGCCCCGCAACCAGATCCAGGAAGTACTCAAACGGAAGATCCGGATGCAGACCACCTACGATGTGGAACTCCGTGATCGCTTCGTGATAGCCGGAGGCAGCCGCGGTCCAGGCCTCTTCCAAGGCCATGGTGTATGTGCCCTCCGTCCCCTTCTTGCGCCCGAAGGCGCACAAGCGGCAGGACGCGACACAGACATTGGTGGGATTGATGTGCCGGTTCACATTGAAATACGCAATGTTGCCATGGAGCGACTCGCGCACCCAGTTCGCCAGCCATCCCACCGCTAGCACGTCCGGGCTACGATACAGCAGCAGGCCGTCCTCGAACTCCAGGCGGCGACCCGCGAACACCTTCTCCGCAATGGCGCGGAGCCCCTCATCGTAACTGCGGAACGCGTCGTGGCTGCGGTCGGCACGCGCCGCGAGCGCGGAAATCCCTGAATCACTCACAGTTCGATGATACTCCTGCGATGTTCCGGCCGCCCCCGAGTGTCGTCAGCCCGAGTGGATGAAAGCGCAATGATTGTTTACTGTTCTGCGCATCGTTTCTCACGAATAGCCCTGCTTGGCGCAGCGCGCTGATACCATGCAGAAACGACGCCAGGAGAGTCCTCTTCGAACCATGCGTTCCCTTATCCTCTCACTGCTCTTCCTTGCGCAACTGAGCCCTCCGCTACTGGCGCAACCGCCAGACGCGCAGCCCACTCTGCCTGCGGTGACCAGCTACTCTCTGAGCAAGGCTAAGGTCAGGCTGCCCGCGGACCTCAGCGGAAATCGCAACCTCCTGCTGCTGTTCTTCAAGCGCGATCAACAGGACGCCGCCAACGCGTGGATTCCGGAACTAAGCAAGCTGAAGCCCCGGCATCCGGCGCTGGGCATCTACACGCTGCCAATCTTCCCACGCGCCAACGCACTCTCGCGCTGGTGGACCAACGCCTCGCTGCGTAGCGGTGCGCCACCGCAGCAGGACCCGGTGACCACCATTCCGCTGTACGTGGATAAAGAAAGCTTTCTTCGGAACCTCAACATCACCTCAGAGAAACAGCCCGTGCTGCTGATCACGGACAAGAGCGGCCACGTCCTCGGCCGCACATCCGGAACGCCGGACCCGGCGAAGCTCGCGGCAACCGAAGCGCTTCTGTCACCCGCTCCAGCGGGACACCGCTAGCCCAATCCAGGTGGACCACCCCTGGAAACGCGCAGGCTGGGAAGTCTCCTTCTCAGGAAGAATGCTGACAGCGGTCAAGGAACTGTATTTGTTCCCTGTCCAACGGCACGCTCACACCAGCATCTTGCTCATGGTGAGAGCATCGGTCTTCGCAGCGTAGTACCCCGGAATACGCCCGGCCTGCTGAAATCCCAGCCGTGCATAAAAAGCCAGAGCCGCGCTGTTGTTCACCGCGACTTCCAGATGCATGCTCACACATCCAAGCGCCGCAAGCCGCTGCTCGCATGCCGTCATCAACGCCCGTCCTGTCCCTTTGCGCCGGGTCGCGGGAACGACATCGATGGTGATGAGATGTCCCACGGCCTTGCCCTTCGCCATGGTCTTCTCCGCAATGAAGAAACCGGCCAGGCGGCCGCCCTCTTCCGCGATTGCATCCTCAGCGACAACTGAGAAGCACCAGGGATGCTTCAGGAAGTAGCGCAGCTCGCCGCGCGAGTAAGCTATCTCGGCCGGGAAGCAGTGTTGATCGAGGGCGAACAGCGCTTCGAAATCAGCGTCCTCGTAATCTCGAAGCTGCATGGCGTGTACGTAAGCGGTCGTGGATGGAAGGCGCGGCGGCTACTGATCTGCCCTCGCCGCAACCTCAGCCTGGGTTCCCTGCGCCTTCGGCTGCATCACCACCCCGTTATAGAGGGAAGCGGCCACAAGACGGCCCCCGGCAGATTGGACGCCCCGCACATGCCAGCCCGCATCCCACCACTTCCAGGTCTTATCGGACTCCTGGATGGCGAGCACCCAGGTAGAACTCCACGATGTGACCACCATGCGCTGCAGGTCGCCGTCGTAACTCACGGAGCTGATGTCGGAGATAGGGAGCGACGACATGAAGGTCCAGTTCGCGCCCTTGTCGTCGCTATAGAACACACCCTCTCGACCGCCAATCCACAGGCTGCCGCCGGGAGCAATCGCGGAGGTACGCACCGCCGACAACTTCGCCGGCAGCTCGAGCGCTCTCCAGTTCTTGCCGCCATCCTCTGAAAGCGCCAGACTCTGGCGCCGGGCCGCCAGCACCAGTGGTCCATTTGAATGCACGCTGAGATAGTCGATCTGATTCAGCACCGGGCCGCCTTCCCAGGTCGCGCCCTGATTGGCCGAGGCGTAAATGCCGGATGAGGTCGCGACATACCAGGTGCTGCGCGAAGGATCGATGCTGCTCACCCGGCCGTCCAGGTCGCCGGCAGCCCGCTCGATGGTCTTGGTGGTCTTGACGCGTTTCTTCTTCACCGTCGTCAAGACGGTCTTCTCTTCGGTCTTTACCAGCTTGCCGGTCGGTTCCCAGCGCGAGCCTGTCCACTTGAAGATACCGTGGCTGGTGCCTGCCAGCAGAACACCATCGGGTGACTGCGCCAGGCTGAACACGTCCCGCCCATCCAGGCCATTGCTCTGCTGCTGCCACGACTTGCCGTTGTCGCCGGAGACAAAGACGCCGCCATATGACTTATCGTTGAGCACGCCGGCATAGAAGCGTTGCGGGTCCTTGGTATCGACCAGCAGCGCGGAGACCTGCCGCTGTGAAAAGCCATTGTTGGATTGCGTGAAGGATACGCCCTGATCATTGCTCATCAGCACGCCGCTGCGATCGGTCGCCAGCAGCACATGCTTCGGGTTCTGCGGATCGATGTACACGTCATTGATGATGACGTCCGGCCCGGTCAGCCGCGTCCAGTTGGTTCCCGCGCTCGAGGTGCGATAGAGACCCTCGGTGGTGCCGGCGTAGACCATCCCGCGATCGACGGGATCTTGCATCAGCACGCGGGTACGTCGCGCCGTCGCAGGGATGCCCTGGACCTTCTGGTAGACCTCCCCGCCGTTGTCGCTCTTGTAGATTCCGGAGCAGGCGCTGGTATACACCGTCTGCGGGCTGGTGGGATCGATGATGATGGAGAAGACGTCGGAATCGTCGATGAGGCCCTGCTTGATATTGTGCCAGTTCGCGCCGCCATCGGTGGTCTTCCAGGGCAGGTGCCAGGTTCCGGCATACACCGTGTTGGGGTCCTTGGGATCGATGGCGACGGACTCCACCTCGTGCAGTTCGTTGCTGTTTTCCGGACTGATCTGCTTCCAGTGTTCGCCCGCGTCGTCGCTGCGGAAGACTCCCTTGAGTGTGCCGGCGACCAGGATCTTAGGATTGGAAGGCGCCTGCGCCAGGGCGCGGATCGACTGCCCCTCCATCGCCTGGACAGTGGTCCAGGTAAGCCCCGCATCATGGCTGATGAACAGACCGCCATCCGGATGATCGACCACCCATGCGCCCACGTAGAGCGTCTTGGGATCCGACTCGTCCACGGTGATGTTGTCGAGGATCAGGTTCTCCTGCTTGGACAGTTGCGCCAGCCGCTGCCACGATGCGCCATCGTCCACGCTCTGGTAGAGCCAACTGTTCGTGGTGCCCAGGAAGATGTGCTTGGCGTTGGTGGGGTCCTGGGCAAAGCTGCGTGCGTCGCCGCCGTCGGGCCCCACCGGCACCCAGGAAGACGCCGTGTCGCCGGCACGTTGCGAGGTGCTCGACGCGTTTGCGGCAGTGGACGCGCTTGCGTTGAGGCAAAGGGTAGAGGCAGCGAGCAACAGGCAGGGGAGCAGAGAGCTTTTCGTCAACTGAATACTTCCTTGAGAGCAGAGAGAGGCTTACTTAAGAGTAATGCCGGCAGTACGCGGCGACAATAGCCCACACACGCGCGGTATCAACTTCAGCATAACTTTGGTTGTAGATGCTGATATCGACGCTCGACCTAACCCGCTCAAAAAGGCGTCATTCGGAGGAGGGCGATGAAGAATCCATGCTGAGGTTAGTTTTTGCCTGACTTCTGCGCGCCGGAACCGGGCGCCCGGAATGACGGTGAAGCGCGCTTCCACTGGGCAAAAGAAAAGGCCGACCGGCGAACCGGTCGGCCTTGGCTCAAGCAACGCCAGTCTTACTGGGCCGGCGCTGCTGCTGCTTTCTTGTGGTGACGACGAGCATGGTGCGCCGGGGCGGTGCGCGATTGCGGCGTTACGCTGCTCTCGTTCACCGGCGAGGTACCCTGCACATCGTTATCGAAGTTCGCGCCGGCTGGCACCAGGTAGTTCTCAACCTGCTGTCCACCCTGTGTTCCGGTGCGTACCTGGATGCGGGAGGCGTCGATACCCTTCTCCTTCACCAGGTAATCCTTCGTGTTGACGGCGCGCTGCGAAGCCAGCTTGGCGCCCTGCTTCTCGGTCGCCGCGGACTCACCCACGACCACAGCCGACGCATCGGCCGAGCGCTGGAGGTTGAGTGCCACATCGTCAAGGCAGGCCTTGGCTTCGTTGTCCACGCGGGCCGGACGCTTCTTATCGCGCTCGAAGTTGATCGAGCAGAGAGTCTGCGTCTTGGGCGCTGGTGGCGGCGGCGGCGCTTCGATATTGACGTTGGTCGTCGTCGAGGCCGTCTGACCCTTATCGTCAGCGACGTTGCAAGTTACGGTGATGGACCCTGCCGGCGCGCCGGAGGTAGCCAGGCTGGCAGTGTTGCCGCTGCCATTGATCTGACCGGCCGATGCGCTATAGGTGTAGGTCAACGGACGATTCTGCGGGCTTACACCCTGCGATGTGATCGTTGACGTGTCACCCGGCTTCACGGTAGACGGATTGGCCGAGCAGGAGATCGTCGGCGGCTCAAACTGCTTGACTTCGAAGTTCGCGGTGCAATCGGCGAACTGGCCGGCCTTCTGGCCCTGTGAGACATGCCCGGTCACGGTGAAGCTACCGGGGTTCAGGCCGTTGGTATCCACGTTGCCGGTCGCGGTGTCGCCCGTCACCTTCACGCCATTCGTTCCCGTCCAGGTATAGGCGGGGTTCTTCTTGGGGTTCAGGTTGGTCGCGGTGCCGGTAATGGTGACCGGATCACCCGGGTATACCGACGCCGGGCTCGCGGTGCACTGGTACATGACCGGCGGCGGCGGCGTGATATTGCCCATGCGGTACAACAGGCCGGCGCTCAAGCGGACATTCTCCAGGTTGGCGCGGCCGCCCGTCGGATAAGGATCCTGAGGGCCAAAATTCACGTGGTCATAGATATAGTCGGCCTGGAAAAGACGGAGGCCGAAGTGGTGACCGAGCCCGTAGTCCAGACCGCCGCCGGCGGTGATGGCCGGACCGAAGGTATACGGCTCTTTCACCGCGCCGCCCAGCTTGACCGCCCCTACGGCAAAGTGCGCGAACGGGGTAATGTCCTGGGTCGGATAACGGAACACGATACCGCCGGAGGCGAAGTACGCGCCGTCGTTGTTGCCGTCGGGATGCGCACTGAACTCGATCTGCGCGCCCACGTAGCGATTGAAGAAGTAGTTGGCACTCCCGATCGCGCCGTAATCAACGGACGAATACTTTACCGGCGAGGTGACGCCGATCAATGCACCGCCCGGAACCGAGATCGAGCCCTGGGGAGCTAGATATGAGTATCCGGCAAACAGATCGATACGCGAAGCAAACGGCTCCTGCGGCGCTGTTGTCGCTGCCGCCGCAGCTGGCGCTGGCGCCTGTGTCGCGCTCGAACTGGCCTGGTTAGTGGTGCCGGGGCTGGCACCCTGATCTGGCGTGGGCTGAGGCGAAGTCTGCGTCGAATTCGGAGCCGTCGTGGACGGTGGATTCGTCGTATCCTGCGCCAACAGGCTGGTGGTCCCCAGCCCTACGGCACATGTTACGAGCAGAATTCGGCTCAGAGAATTCAACGGACGTAAATGCATGCGTCTATCCTCCGCAACCGTACTGAAAGTCATACAAATCAATTGAGAACAGCTTGATACAGATGCTGGCTACGCAATCTGCTTTCGCAGGCTGTTCCACACACGACCGAAACAGGCAGCACTAAGGACAGCTACCATGCGCTCACTACGTTAGTGCATTTTTTGTTAAGGAAGTTGCCCAGAATGTTCATTAGCGTATCCAAGCATCACAACAGTAACCGTTCTTATGCCTCGGAACAAGACAAACCACGCTCAAAACCCGAAATAGTTGCCCGGATCGCCCGATTCCGCCCTCTTTGAGCCGCTAACTCCGAGGTCCTGCGGGTTTGGACCCCGTCCCGTCATTTCAGATTGAGCGTCTTCCTGAGACTGCCCCGCTCCCGCTGGATCTTCTCCTGCAGCAAGGTCAAGGCATACATCAGTTGCTCGGGGCGCGGCGGGCATCCGGGCACGTACACATCCACCGGAATGATCTGATTGACGCCCTGCAGAATGGCATAGTTATTGAAGACCCCACCGGAGGTTGCGCAGGCCCCCATCGAGATCACCCACTTGGGCTCCGGCATCTGCTCCCACAACCGCCGGATTACCGGCGCCATTTTCTGCGACACGCGTCCCGCGATCACCATCAGATCGGACTGCCGCGGCGATGGCCGGAACACCTCCATGCCGAAGCGGGCCACATCGAAGCGCGCCGCGCCCATCGACATCATCTCGATCGCGCAGCAGGCCAGCCCGAAGGTCATGGGCCAGACGGAGTTCTTGCGCACCCAGTTCACCGCGAAATCCAGCGATGTCAAAATGATTCCTTCCGCCTGCTCTTCCCCATAACTCGATTCCAGGACCTTGGCCTGGTTCTTGGCGCTGCTCTCGAGTGAGCCGAAGAGGTAGCGATCGCGCGGCATAGTGCTCATGCAAAAAGTATAACCGCTGTCGCCCGCCGAGCGCGCCCTTCGCTCACCGCTCAGCCTCCACACGCGGTACCATCTCTCCTGAGCCCGCGTCCTTTCTGTCGCAGACCGCGTCCTTTCTATCGCAGCAGTATCCAGGCGCCCCGCTGCATCCCGAGAGACTTCTACCAGACCGCCATCATGCCTCTGCAACAACGAAAGAGCGACCCCGTTCCCGCATCGGCGGATCTGACCGCAACCGCGGCGCCGCGCAGTGCCAACGACGCGCGCCTGCTCTCGGAATACTTCGCGCTGCAGCCGGACCTCACCGGCCGCGTCTCCGCCTTCGCCTCGCTCATGCACTGGATCTGGAACGCACGCCGCCAGCGGGTCTTCTCCGTGCGCCTGGAACGATGGCTGCGTCTGCTCGAGGAAGACCGCGCGCTGCGTTCAAGCGTGCAGCAATGCTTCGCCGCCATGCTGGGCGAGTTGCACTCTCTCTCGCTCTTTGCCGAAGCAGGTCTGCCGGCCCGGCAGGCTCTCTTCCAGGAAGGACTGCGCCGCGTGCTGCAGCGCCTGGTGCCCTCCGTGCGCAGTGAAGACGACAGCGCCCGCCTGCTGCTCTCCGTCTTCTCCTCGCCGGAAGTGGTGGATCGGCTGGCAGCCCTGCCGCAGCGGGAGTTCGAGCGGATCGCGAGGGCCCTGTGGTGGGCCCCCCAGCATGGCCTCGCCGCAGTGAAACCAGCCACACCCGAAGCCGCTACACAGATGCGAAATGATTTGTCCCAGGCCCTGCGGCTGCTGGCGATACGGATCGCTGCCCGCGCGCTCAGTCCCGCGATGCGGGAACGGGGCAGTGGACGGCTCACTCGCACGGTTCCCTTCTATCGTCTGGCCTTCGTGACTGAGGTCCTGCTCGAAAGCCTGCCGCACGCGACCGATGCGGCGAACGGTCATCTCCACGCTGCGCCCGGAGAGGCCGGGGTCGCAACCCTCTCAAGCGGCATCGCACCGCAGCCCAATGACGCCGCGGCGGAGGAGGCCTTCCTCGACTGGACCCGCACCGTGAGCGACTGCTCCGCTGAGCTCGATGAGGTGCATCTGCACATGGAACGCGCTGGCGTCAGCTCGGACCTGGTCTTCGATCTGAAGACCATCGACCTCGCGTTGAAACGAATGTGCGCGCTGGTGGAGGTGCTGCGGGCCCGCGGGGAGAGCGCAACACTCGGGGCCATCCGCCTGCTGCTGGACCGCCTGGCGGCCGCTCAGTTGCAAGACACGCGCATCTCCTCCCTGCTGCGCCAGAATATGAACCTGCTCGCGCGCAAGACGGTCGAGCGCACCGGCCGCGGCGGCGAGCATTACATCGCGCACTCGCGGCGCGAGTACTGGCTGATGTGGCGTGCGGCCCTGGGCGGCGGCCTGCTCACTGTGCTTACCGCCGCGATCAAGATGCGCATCTCCGGCGCCCAGTTCGCGCCCTTTGTCGAAGGCCTGCTCTCCGGCACCAACTATGCCATCAGCTTCATCCTGCTGCAGGTCTTCGGGCTGGTGCTGGCCACCAAGCAGCCGTCGATGACCGCAGCCACCTTCGCCGGCATCGTCCGCCGCAACCGCGGCTATGCCCGCTGGAGCAAGATCGCCGATTTCGTCGCCGCCATCACCCGTTCGCAACTGGCGGCGGCGATGGGCAATATCCTCTCCGTCGTCGTGGGCGCCGTCGCGCTCGAAAGGCTGTGGCAGCGCGTCTTCAGCACCTCGTATCTACCGATCTCGAGCGCGCGTCACGTGTACCAGACACTACATCCCTTCACCTCTGGCACGGCGTTCTTCGCCATCATCACCGGCGTCATCCTGTGGCTGGCAGCCTTGATCGGCGGCTGGTTCGAGAACTTTGCAGTCTTTCACCGGCTTACGGATGCAGTGCGGCAGCATCCCTTTGGGAACCGTTTTGGCGAAGCCACGCTGAGCCGCCTGGCGGATATCCTCGAGCGCGACCTGGCCGGGTGGAGCAATAGCATCGCCCTCGGTTACCTGCTCGGCTTCACGCCCGTGGTCGCCGGCTTCTTCGGCCTCCATATCGACGTGCGCCACGTCACGCTCACCACCGGCACGCTCGCCCTGGCCGCGGCCCGCTACGGAACCTGGTGGTTTGGACACGACTGGCTCTACTGGGCGATGGCCGGCATCGGCGTCACCTTCGTGCTGAACCTGGGCGTCAGCTTCTCGATCGCCGCGTACGTGGCCCTGCGCGCGTATGACGTTCCTCGCCGCGAACAGCGGCAACTGCTTGGTTTCATCGTCCGCGAAGCTATCCGCTCTCCACTCAAGTTCCTGCTGCCGGTAGGCGAACGCGCAGCCGTCGGCGGAGAGACCGCTTCGCTGGTCGAAGAGCACGAGTAAACGGCGGGAGTGGGATGTTGCATCTCGCGTGAAGCAAAGCAGGGTGTGCCCCATCCTGGGCGGCATCTCGCGAAGCATGACGACTCGCAACACTCCACGTCCAGACTGGAGCGCCGTTCTCCGCGCGCGGCAGGACACTATCGTTTCCTTGACACGGCCCGCACCCCGGCGTAGCGTCCTTCGCGGACCCCCACCCCTCCAGGAGAACTATATGAAAATGCACGTTTTGTTCGTCGTCATGGGCTCCCTTTGCACCGTCGCGGGCTGGTCACAGAGCAACTCCGGAACAGGCGCCGCCAGCAGTCAAGCCATCAACGCGCAGAACGCGAACAGCGTCTGCAGGGTCTACTTCCAGAAGCCGAAGGCCGGCATGACTGCCCAGTTCGAGCAGGCCCGCAAACAGCACTTCCAGTTCCACAAGAGCCATAATGACACCTGGACCTGGCATACCTCCTTGGTTGAAACCGGGGATTACACCGGCACCTATGTCGTCTCCACCTGCGGACATTCGTGGAAAGACTTCGACGATTGGGAAAAGAAGATGGGCAAGGAAGATGTGGCCGACGCCATCTCCTCAATGGGGCCGACTCTGGAAGAGAACATCAATAGCTTTTACATCTACCGCACGGACATGAGTCTCGCCGCGCCCATGCCGTCCGATGCTGCCATGGAAGCGGTCACCATCTACCAGCTCCACCCGTTCGCAACCGATGATTTCATCGGCGCGGTCAAGAAGATCAATGACGCGCTCAGGAAGGAACCGAACTGGCCTAAGACATCTGCATGGCTGCAACTCGCCAACGGTGGAAGGGGTCCCGAATTTGTCCTGATCAACGAGCGCCAGGGCTGGGCGAACTATGCTCCTCTGGAGAAATCCGTCACTGATGTCGTGACCGCCAACTATGGCAAAGAGGGCGCGGACGCCATTTATAAGACCCTTCGCGACAGCGTAGCTGGCACTTGGACCGAAACAGCCGTGCACCGCCCGGACCTGGGTTACGAAGGAGGCAAGTAGATACGAAGTTGCCGGATGCCCATCCTGTTAAGTCCTCCGCACGCTGCCAGCGCGTGCTGCCGTTGGACCCAGGATGGAGCACCCCGGTAGTTCCTGCTGCCGGTTCCTGCGGGTTCATGGCGGGAGTGCCGCTCTGGATACTCCCGCCAAAATGGTATGGCGCTGCACGCTGCGGCTTTCCTACAACGGATTAGTTGTGGAGGGAGCGCCTATGCAGAGAGCAGCAGTTCGCACTACGGCAACGCTCGATGTGACGGAACTGGTAAACAGCGCCTGGTCAGCCAATTATGAAGCGGCGCTTGCGGGTGAAGAGTTCCCAGCCTCCACCTCCCTGCTCTTGAGCGATGTGATTCGATTGGACGGCCGGGCGCGATCACAGACCGGCTTCGATGCCATCACCTTCGTGATGCACGAGGCGTTGGCCCATACGGAGCGATACTGCCGCGAGCAGAGCGTACGGATCCGAGCCTTTCGTTCTGTCGAGGTACTGCGGTTCATGCTGCCCGGCGATGCCATATCCTTCCTCTTCCTGTTTGAACCCATCCATTGCTGAGTGGCGCGCCGCAGCTTGCGGCCGGGCTGCGGGGGAATCAGAATTTACGTAGATTCTCACAGCTCGCATGCAACCTCGCATCCGATCTGCCCTCTTACTAAGAGGAACGAAGGCGTGAGCCGCAGGTATTGACCCGAAGGCCGCTCGCCAACCAAGAACCCCCAACCCGGACATCATTCACCATTCAACCTGGCAGTCGTCCACCGGTGCGTGGCCGAATACGGCGGCCTGCGCAAGCAGGCCTGCGAATCCTCGGATGACGGCGCCCATCAATGCAAGTTTGTAAGGAGATCTCCATGGCCAATGTAGACACACAGGCGCGAAGCACCATCGCTGCCTATTTCAGTACATACTCTGCCGCCGAGCAGGCAGTCCGCGATCTGAAGGAAGCAGGCTTCTCTTCCAGCCAGATCGGTCTCGCCGCCAACTCCGGAAGGGGTGCCGTTGCCGGCGCCGAATCACCAACCTCCAACACCAAAGAGGCCGTAGGCGAGAAGGCGGAAGGAACCTGGTCCAGGATCAAGAACTTCTTCGAAGGTGGAGACGTTGAACCCTACGCGGATGAGCGCCGCAAAGGCGAACTCGCGAACCGCGAGGTCACATACTACGATACCGACGAGTACGGAGAGCAGGATGTACACGGATCCTTCTCCGACATGTCGGTACCCGAGGAGCACTCTCGCTACTTCGGTCATCGGCTCAGCCGCGAAGCTGAAGGCGCAGTGATCACCGTAAATGCCAACGGACGCGAAGCGGAAGCGCAATCCATCCTGGAGCGCAACGGCGGCGATGTCGGCGGCGGTGCGTCCACGTACGATTACTCGCAGACAAATCAAACCGGCGCCTCCGCTGAGGGCACGCAGCGGATCCAGTTGCTCGGTGAAGTGCTTCGGGTGCACAAGGACCGCATCCAGCGCGGTGAGGTGACAATCAGAAAGGAAGTCGTCACCGAGAGTCAGACCGTGGAGGTTCCCGTCACGCGTGAGGAACTCGTCATCGAGCGCCGTTCGGTGGAGGGGACAACGCCGGCGAGCGGACAGATTGGAGACACCGGCGAGATTCGCATTCCGCTGACGGAGGAGCGTCCCTCGGTGGATAAGTCGACAGTTGTGCGCGAGGAAGTTTCAGTCGGCAAACGCAACGTCGAGGATGCTCGCACCATCTCCGAAGAGGTCCGTCATGAAGATCTGGTCGTCGATGACCAGACCAAGAAGAGGTAATCGAAGAAGAGGTAATCGAACTCCCTCACCAGCAAGCGCCGTGAATTCTCGCGGCGCTTGTTTTTGTTGATCTCCCCCCTACACCAGCGGTCGGCTGCAAGATGTTCGTCTCAACGGGAAGCGCGCGTCCTCTCGCGACATTTACTTTGCATTACAACGTGGAGCCCACGTTCCGCCACCAACATCCGCCGTGGAGAGCGGCGTGTTTGCCAAAGAACGGCCTTCGCTGCCATCCAGGGTAGGAGGTGCGTCTGATGGCGCCATTCCGTGCCTTGGGGCGCCACACGCCGGACAAGCCTCACCCTTCAACGTAATCTCAGCCCCACAACACGCGCAAAATGCAGCCATCTGCCGCCTCCTTCTCGGATGTCATCGTTCGCAATTACGCTATTCGATGAAGCCGCGGCAGCAAAGATTCGCGCGTGGGTTGTCGAGAGTCTAAATGCTGTCGGTGGGAGCACTATGAAGCTGACAAATGCTAACGGGGGTCCGTCTTCCCCGCGGGATCATCGTTCAACACGATGACCTGTCCCGGCTTCGCATAGCGCAGCCGTTTATGCGCCTCGGCCTCGATTGCGTTGGGATCGGACTTGAGATGGTCCACATGCTCCTGCAGGCGGCCATTCTCCGCCTGCAGTTGCTGGATCTGCTTCGCCAGCGCGCGATGCTCCGTTCGCTTCGCGGCATACGAGGTTAGCCCATTCGTGCCGACGACGACGTGATAGGCCAGCAGAATGGCCAACGCCACGGCAAAGATGGACGCCAGCCGCCGCCGCTGCGCGTAGGCAGCCGTAGCCATGCGCACCCGGCGCGTTACCCGGTTGCGCTGCCCCTCTACCTGCCCTGCTGCCTGCCAACCCACGCGTCACCTCGTCCCTGCAACCAGATCCTACTGCATCACCCAGCTCTTCGCCGCCTCGGTCAGCGGGGCACTCTGCGCTTGCTGGCGCGCTTCCGTATACACGCGGACCACCGGCTCTGTTCCGGAGAGCCGATAGCACACCCAGGACCCATCCTCGAACAGCAGCTTGAGTCCATCGGTGCGCACCACCTTCTGCACCTTGCGGCCGGAGAGCTCCGTTGGATCGCGCTTGATCTTCTCAGTGAAGTTGCGCTTGATCTCCTCCGTCAAGCGGAAGTTCTCCCGCACCGGATAAAAGGAACCATACTTGGCAAACAGCTCCGCCAGTTGATCGCACAGTGGCTTGCCCCGGCGCGCCACCATCTCTGCCGCCAGCAGCCCGGCGATCAAGCCATCCTTCTCCGGCACATGGCCCCGGATGGTCAGGCCGGCGCTCTCTTCGCCGCCAATCGCGATCTTGTCCGCCAGGATCAGTTCTCCAATGAATTTGAACCCCACCGGGGTTTCGTGCAGTTCCACGCCCAGCTTATCGGCGATCGCGTTCACCAGGTTGGTGGTTGCTACCGACTTGGCCACCCCGTTCTTCCAACCCCGCGTCTCCACCAGATATTCGAACAGCAGCGCGATGATGTAGTTCGGCTGGATGAAGCTGCCGTCCTGATCGACAACGCCGAAGCGGTCCGCATCGCCGTCGGTTGCAATTCCCAGATGCGCGTTCGTCTCCCTCATCCTGGCCTTGCAGTCCGCCAGCAGATGATCGTCGGGCTCCGGCGCGTGCCCGCCGAATAACACATCGCGGTAGTCGTGTACGGTCGAGACGTCGATGCCGTGGCTCTTGAGCACATCCGAGGTATAGCCGCGCGCCGCGCCCCAGAAGGGATCGACCACAATCCTGATCTTCGCTTTCTGAATGGCTCCGAAATCCACCAGCTCGTCCAGCCGCTTCAGATAGCCCGGCTTCACGTCGATCTCGTCCACCTTTTTCAGCTCTTTGCCCTGCGGAATCACGGCGTCTCCAAGATCGCGGATCTCCGCTTCGATCCTGCCCGTCGTCTCCGGCAGCGCCGGCGCACCGTCGGGCGTGGAGAACTTGATGCCGTTGTACTCCGGTGGATTATGCGAAGCCGTGAAGTTGATCGCGCCGCTGGCCTTGCGCTCCCGCACCGCATAGGAGATGGCCGGCGTCGGCGCGGGTTCCGGAATCACCTCCGGCTTCACTCCATGCTGGACCAGCAGTCGCGCCGCCTCGTCCACAAACGTCTCGCCCAGAAACCGGGGATCGCGCCCCACGATCACGCGATGCTCCCCCGGCTGCGCCGCCACATACTTCGCAATGCCGGTCACGGCGCGGCGGATGTTGGGAATTGTAAACTCGTCGGCGAGGATGGCCCGCCACCCCGATGTTCCAAACTTGATCTCAGTCGGCATATCACTCCTCGAAGGCTCATCCTGAGCGTAACCGAAGGTGGAGTCGAAGAGCCTGTCCCAAGCGTAGCCGAAGGGACCTGCTCCCTTGTTCTTACGGATCGCGCAGCGCCGCTCAGCCATCTTCCGCGCACAGCACACTTCGCGTTAGCCTCAGTGCTAGGATGCTGCACGCGGCGAGCCGATTGTATGGCACACACCGCCGTCGCAACCAGTGAGAACGGAGATGGCACATGAGCGAGGAGACGCCGGCGGTCCGCATCCTGCTGACCACCGTGGCCACGGCACACGATGCCGAACGCATCGCCACCATCCTGGTCGAGGAGCAGCTCGCCGCCTGCGTCAACGCCATCCCCGGCGTCCGCTCCATCTATCGCTGGCAGGGCAGGGTCGAAAGCGCTCAGGAGTGCCTGCTGCTGCTCAAAACGGATGAGCAGCACCGGCCTGCGCTCGAGAGCCGTCTCCGGGAACTTCATCCCTACCAGCTTCCTGAGTTGCTGGTGCTGGCGCCGGAGGGCGTCAGCGCGCCATATCTCGCATGGATCGTTGCCTCCTTGAACCGCTGACCGGCTGCCCGACCGTTCCGGAGCCGCCGGTTTTGGTATTCTTGCGATGGTTGCTGCGTGCATCTTCCCCATGGATGGTCACGCCTGTAGCGCGTGAGCATCCAACTGCCTGCGGCATCGCGTTCGGGAGAGATTGAGAAGGCGCGGTCTGCCCATGTTTCTGATGTTTGCACTCTTTGTGGTCAGCCTGTGCACACTCTTGTGGGCGGCCATTGCCGTCGGCAGGCACGTTCGCCGGGACAAGCGCCAGCAGTCGACCGGACTTACGGCCTCGGCGATCGTCTCTACGGAAGCAATCGAGGCAGGCCCGGGCAAGCGGCAGCCGGAGCAACTGGAACAAACCGGGCCACTCGGCAGCGAGCACGCATCAACAAGTATCAGCAGCGAGTAGCAGCGGAAACAGCACCGAACATCTGGAGCGGCTAAGGCATGTCAGACACAATCTTGAAGCAATCGACTACGGCAGCAGCAGCGGTCCAGCAGATCGGGAAGAACGCGGTCATCGTCCTGGGCGGCAGCGCTCTGGTCGCGCTGTGCGCGCATATTGCCATCCCGCTGGGCTTCACGCCGGTTCCGGTCACCCTTCAGCCGTTCGCCGTGCTCCTGCTCGGTCTGCTGCTCGGGCCCAGGCTGGGCTTCGCCGCCCTTGCGCTCTACCTGGTCGAAGGCGCCAGCGGTCTGCCGGTCTTCAATCCCCACGGACCGGGCGGCCTGCTGCAGCTTCTGGGGCCTACGGGCGGCTACCTGCTGGCAGCGCCCTTTGCCGCCGCGCTCGCCGGAACCATCTATCGCCTCGGCAAACGGCCCGCCGTCACCGCTGTTCTGGGTGCACTCGCCGGCGATGCTCTGCTGCTCAGCGTTGGCGCGCTCTGGCTGGGCATCCTGGAACGGACGCACGCCTCGCTGGTGCTGGCGCAGTCCGTGGTTCCCTTTCTGGGCAGCGATGCGGGGCAACTGCTCGCCGCCGCCGTCTGCGCGCTGGTGCTGCGGTCTTTCACGCAGCCGCGCGAGCCCCTGCTGCGCGGGTAACGCGTAGCACCCTCATCAACCAGCTACGAGCACGCAAGCAAGCCAACGGACGAAAGGCCTTCCATTCCAGTGAGCATTCTGTCTTCGCAACCGAAATCCGACTCGAGCTCCGAACGCCTCTCCGATGGCGCGCCCACGGGTGTCCGCGAGATCAGGATCGCGCACAGCCCCGACTCCGACGACGCCTTCATGTTCTACGGCCTGGCCACCAACAAGGTCCGTGTTCCCGGTTATCGCTTCACCCACACGCTCACCGACATCGAGACGCTCAACCATAAGGCCATGCACGAGGCCTACTACGACGTCACCGCGATCTCCTTCCACGCCTATCCCTACCTGCAGGAGAGCTATGCGCTGATGTCCTGCGGCGGCAGCGTGGGCGAAGGTTACGGGCCCATGATCGTCGCCAGCCGGAAGATCGCGCACGATGAGATTCGCAAGGTGCGCATCGCCATTCCCGGCACCCTCACCACCGCCTATCTCGCCCTCAAGCTCTTCGCGCCGGAGATCGAGACCGCGACCGTTCCCTTCGACCAGATCATCCCTGAGATTCTCTCCGGGCGCTTCGATGCCGGACTCATCATTCACGAAGGCCAGCTCACCTATGCCACCAGCGGCCTGCACAAAGTCATCGACCTGGGCCAGTGGTGGCGCGACCGCACCCGGCTTCCGCTGCCGCTCGGCGGCAATGCCATCCGCCGCAGCTTAGGCCACGACGTCATGCTCACCGTGACGCAGGCGCTGCGCGAGAGCATCCAGCACGCACTCGACCACCGCGACGAGGCGCTTGCCTATGCCATGCAGTTCGCCCGCGATCTCGATCCGCAGATGGCGAACCGCTTCGTCAGCATGTACGTGAACGAACGCACTCTCAACTACGGCGAAGACGGCAAACAGGCCATCCGCACACTGCTCGAAATGGGCTATGACCGCGGCATCATTCCCTACCCCGCAAAGGTCGACTTCATCGGCTAGCCACCGTCGAGAGCCCAATCCTTGCTGACCGGATCCCCTGCGCTCGAGTGCATGCGTGGCGGGAAGAGCGATCGCGAAGACCTATTCGTAGCGCAGCGCCTCGATGGGATCGAGGTTTGCCGCCTTCACCGCCGGAATCATCCCGCTGACGACACCCACCACCACCAGAATCCCGGTGGCGACCAGTACGATCATCGGCGAAATCAGCAGGCGGATATCGGCCGCGTCCGCGCCGGCGGCGATCGCGCTGTAGAACGTGATCCTGCCCACACCCAGCGAAACCGCATACGCCAGCCCCACCCCGGCGATCCCGCCCACGGCCGTGATCACCAGCGCCTCCGCCAGGAATTGAATCAGGATGTGCCCGCGCCGCGCACCGAGCGCCTTCTCCACGCCGATCTCGCGTGTCCGCTGCTGCACGCTTACCAGCATGATATTCATCAGCCCAATGCCCGCGATGCCCAGTGTCAACGCCCCGATGAACGCCATCAGCACCTGCAGCGCGGTGGTGATGATGCGAAACTGCGACAACTGCTCCATCAGGTCGGCCACGAAGATGGCGTTGTGGTCGCTCGGCCGGAAACCATGCGCCGCGCCCATGGTCTGCCGCAACGCCCGCTCCACTACCGTGTGGTCGCCGTGGTAGCTCATCCAGACACCATCCAGATACTTCAGGTCCTTCAGGTCGCCCATGGTGTTGAACGGTATGTAGACCGTCCGGTTAACGTTGTTCTCCTCCTCCGTCATCTTGGCCTTCAGTACGCCGATCACGGTGAAGCTGACCCCGCCCAGCCGCACCCGCTGGCCGATCGCATACATGCCGGAGAACAGCTTGGTCTTCGCCTCCGATCCCAGCACCACCACGTGGTTGCGCTGCTGGTTATCCTGCTCGGTGTAGAAACGGCCGGCCTCCGGCTCAAAGTCCAGGATGTCCGCGATCTGCGGGTGTGCCGCATCTACCTCCCAGTTGTAGCTGTGCAGATCGTTCTGCACCGGCACATTCTCCTTGTAGAGCCAGGGCGTAATCCGCTCCAGCCCGGGCAGGCTGCTCCACAGCCGGTCGACATCGTCCTGCGTCAGCCGCACCTTGACGCCCGCCTTGGCGCCCCCCGCCTGCTCGCTGGTCACGCCGGGAAACACGCCCATGGAGTTGACGCCCCATTGCGCGAAGATGGCCTCCACGGCGCGGCTGAACCCAGCGCCATAGGCCAGCAGCAGCACCACGGTCGCAATGCCCCAGGCCATGCCCACCATGGTGATGGTGGTGCGTCTGCGGTTGTGGAGCATCGCCTCCCAGGCCTGCTTCAGAAGAGCGCTCAGCATAATCCGCACCCTGTTCCTTTATTCACGGCGGAGCGCTTCCACCGGCTCCAGGCGGGCCGCCTTGCCCGCCGGGTAGAGTCCGGCAACGATACCGCTGATGGAGAGCGAGGCAATGGCCAGCGCCGCGGACCAAGGCACCAGTCTCGGCGGATCGAATCCCTGTACGTTCGCGCCGACAAGCGACTGGATCGACCACATGAACAGTGCCGCCGCGGTCATGCCGATCAGGCCGCTGACGCCAGTCAAAAACAGCCCCTCCAGCAGGAACTGCAATTCAATGCTGCGGTTGGTCGCTCCCAGCGCCTTGCGCAGGCCGATCTCGCGCGTGCGCTCCGTCACCGAGACCAGCATGATGTTGATGATGCCCACCGCGCCCAGGCCCAGCGTCACCACGCCCACGCTGCCCAGAAAGATGTCCATGGCGTCAAAGATCTTGTCCACCATCTGCTGGCTCTTGATCGAATCCCATTCATCGAAGGCATCCGGATCGTTCCAGTCGAAACCGTGCCGCAGGCCGATGAGGCGGTGAACATCGGCGACCGCCTGCCGGTTCTCGCCATGCAGCCGAGGCTGGTACTGTATGGAAGAGAGCGCATCGGCAGGGACGTTCTCCCCTTTCATGGGAAAGCGCTCCGTCATGGTCGTAAGCGGAATGTAGGCCGATTGGTTGACTCCGTTGTTGTTACCGCGGCCTGTCTTGTCGGCCACCCCAATCACCTGAAAGCGCGTGCCGTTCAGAAGGATGAATTCGCCCACCGCAGGCCGGCCGAAGAAGAGCAGTTGGGCCGTCTTCTGGCCGAGCACAATCACGGTACGGTGGTCGCGCAGGTCATCCGCGTTGATCATCCTGCCGGTAGCCAGGGGCAGCGTGCGAATCGCGGAATAGTTCGGTTCTACGCCGCGCACCGTTCCCCCCGTGGTCGCGTATTGGCTCACCTGCTGGATGTTGTCGTCTGCCAGCACCCCGGTTGCGGCCCGGACGGTCGGCAATTGGCGCATCGCCCGGGCGTCGCCCATGGTCACCTTGTACGGACGCATGCCCGTATGCTGGCTGGGCAGCGCGGGTATGTTGCCGCCAGCGAGAAAGATCACGTCGCTGCCGAGCGATGCCATCTGCCGCCGCTGCCCCGAGCGGAAGCCCTCGCCCAGGCCAATCAGCAGCAGCATGGACCCGACTCCCCAGGCAATGCCGAACATGGTGAGAAAGGAACGCAGCTTGTGCGCCCAGATCGCCTGCAGCACCTGACCGATGATGTCCTTGAGACTGCGCATGCGCTACCGGCTTCTACGCACCGAACCGGAATGCGGTTCCATCGAACCCAGCACGACGAGCCCCATGGGGGCCGGCCCCAGTCAGGCGATCCGGTCGGGCGATCCCGGTCAGGCGATCCCGGTCAGGCGATCGCCGGACTCTCCCTGGGATCCGGCAGCATCTCGTAGCCGACACCTGCCGCCCGCCAGAAGGAGGCAGCCTGCTCCAGTACCTCGGGTAGAGCGGCGCGCGGATGCACGAGGCGAATGGTGGCGCCCGGTTCCAACAACCACTCCGGCCCTCCCGCCCCCGCCATCTCGAACCCCAGACAACGTTCCGCGCGATAGGTACACGCCGCCAGGTCCGCGATGCTCAGGGCGGCTGTTGGCGTCAATAGGATCGACCGCGGAGGAGCCATCCGGTCCAGCAGCCAGAAGATCTCCAGCTTCGACTCCAACTCATCGGGCACCGAGTCGAGGATCAGATCCGCGTCGCGCGCCGCGTCCTCTACGCTGCTCACCATGTCCACGACCGCATACGAGCCCAGCTCTCGAGCTTGCGCTCGCTCAAGAGCCGAGGAGGCCTTGCGGAGATTTGAGGGCAGCACGTCCTCGATGATGGTGTGGAACCCGGCGCGTGCCGAAAGCAGGGCGAGCACGCGCCCCAACGCTCCGGCACCGATGATCGCCACGGTCGTCAACTCAGCCTCCACCCCGATGTACGGCGAACCCGATATTCTTCAGCTCAGACGTGGAACTGCGGTGCCGGCCCTTACTTCTGATCCAGGGCCACCAGCACTTCCTTCGCGCTGGGCGTGCTGTTGCGGAGATATTCGCTCACGCGCGCCCGCTCTTCCGGAGTCAGCGTGGGCGCAGTTGAGAGAAGGCGGCGCATGGTGGTGGCAACATCGTCAACGTAATTCATCATGCGAATGGCTTCGCCGGAAAGTGGCATCTTTGTCTTCTCCGCGTATAGTTGGGCTTTTCCTATTCTCCGGTGAGTGGAGGCATCTCGTAAAGCGGCGTGCCCCGGTATTCGTCCTGCACGGCAAAAGCAACCGTTCCCCAGCGGGCCAACTCTGACCTTGCATTGCAGCACTCCTTTCCGGGTACCACCTTTCCTAGAATTCAGAAGGCTTCCTGTAGCTGAGGCAGAAGCCGTGAGAGATCCTGGCGCCATGCTCCCACACTGTGTCGAACCACTGCTGAAGACAGATCCACGTATTCCCGTCTCCACCTACCGCGTGCAGATGCACAAGGGATTCACCTTCGCCGACGCGCAGGCGATCCTGCCCTACCTTCGGCAACTGTGCGTGGGAGACTTCTATTCCTCCCCCATCTTCGAGGCGCGTCCCGGCAGCATGCATGGCTACGATGTCACGCGCCAGGACCGCTTGAACCCGGAGCTCGGGGGCACCGAGCGCTTCACGCCCTTTGCCGCCGCGCTGCACGAGCATGAGCTCGGGCTTCTGCTGGACATCGTGCCCAACCACATGGGTATCGGCAACGACTCCGTATGGTGGCAGGACGTGCTGCGCAACGGACGCGCCTCGCGCTACGCCGAGTTCTTCGATATCGATTGGGATCCGCTCAAGCCGGAGATGAAGAACAAGCTGCTGCTTCCGATTCTCGGAAACCAGTATGGAGACGAGCTCGAAAGCAAGCACATCCAGGTCACGCTCGACGATGGAATCTTCCACATCAAGTACTTCGAAGATCACATCATGCCGGTGGCTCCGCGTACCCTGCCCATGATCTTCTTCAATCGTCCCATCGGTACGCTGCCCAGCACCCAGGAGGCAGCCGAGTTTCCCGCGGACCTGGTCGACGTGCTGCGCAAGCTTTCGCAGATACCACGGCATGAGAGCGCCGATCCGGAGATGAAGGAGCTGCGCCGTCAACAACTTCGGCTGCTGCTCCCGCAACTCCAGCAAGTGCTCAAGTCTTCCGAGGGCGACGCTGCTGCCCGGCGGGCGCTCGAACGCATCAACGGCCGCGAGGGCGAGCCGCGCAGCTTCGATCATCTGCATGAGCTGCTGAATGCGCAGGCATACCGGCTGGCGCTATGGCGCACCTCGGCGGAGGAGATCAACTATCGTCGGTTCTTCGATGTTAACGATCTTGTGGGCCTGCGCATGGAGAACCCCGAGGTCTTCGCGCAGACCCATTGCCTGGTGCGGGAGCTGCTCGCAAAGCATCAGGTCACCGGACTGCGCATCGACCATTGCGATGGCATGTTCAATCCCCGCCAGTACCTCATCCGGCTGCAACTGCTCTATCTCGCCAGCCAGTGCGGCGGACCCAGGGCGGAAGGCGACACTGCGGCAAACGGCATCGAGCGCGAGGTGCTCGATCAGGTGCGCGGCTACGACTGGGCCTCCTCCCAGGGACCGCTCTACGTGGTGGTCGAGAAGATCCTGGAGCCGCGCGAATACATGCCGCGCGAGTGGCCGGTGCGCGGCACCTCCGGCTATGACTTTGTCTACTTCGCCAACAGCATCTTCATCCGCAAGGAAAACGAGAAACACTTCAACGCGCTCTACGCGCAGTTGCTCGGACACACAGTCGATCCGGACGAGGTGATCTACCGCTCCAAGCTGCAGGTGATGCAGAACTCGCTGGCCAGCGAGGTGCACGTGCTCACGAATCTGCTCAGCCAGATCGCCTCGACGACACGCCACGCCCGCGACTTCACGGACGCGATTCTCGATACTGTCCTGCGGGAGACGATCGCCTGCTTCCCCGTCTACCGCACCTACATCGATGAGCGCGGCGAATACACCGCGCGCGACGCCGAGTATGTGCAGCGGGCGATCGGCATCGCCAAGCGCCGCAATCCCGATCTGGATACCTCGGCCTTTGACTTCCTGCGCGACATGCTTCTGCTGAAGCATCGCCGAGCAGAAACCGAGGGAGCCGGCAAAGCCGATCCCCACGGCAAACCGGATCAGGGCAAGAAGGAGCCGATCGACAGCAAACAGCTCTACTTCGCGCTCAAGTTTCAGCAGCTTACCGGGCCGGTGATGGCCAAAGGCGTCGAGGACACCACCTTCTACGTCTACAACCGCTTCATCTCCTCGAACGAGGTCGGTGGTTCAGCCAAGTCCTTTGGCATCGATCTCGATCTGTGGCACGCCAGCAACCAGGAGCGCCTGGAGCATTCGCCCGACTCCATGCTGACCACTTCGACTCATGACACCAAGCGCAGCGAGGACGTGCGCAACCGGCTCAATGTGCTCTCCGAGATGCCGGCGGCGTGGGCCAAGGCAGTGCGGCGGTGGCAGCGGGTGAATGCGAAATTCAAGCGCAAGCTGGAGGACGGACGGCTGGCCCCGGATGCGAATGAGGAGTATCTGCTCTATCAGACCATCGTGGGCGCCTGGCCGTGGACCTTCGCCGGCGAAGCCGCTCGGCAGGGCTTTCTGGAGCGCATCCAGCAGTACGCCACCAAGGCGCTGAGCGAGGCCAAGGTCAACCTGAGCTGGCTCAATCCTAACCAGGAGTATGTCGATGCCGTGCACGGCTTCCTGCATAGCATCCTGATGCCGGATGAGCGCGGCAAGGAAAGCGTCTTCGTTCGCACGCTGAACGATCTGCTGCCCTATCTCAAGCTCTTCGGCGCGGTCAATTCCCTGGCGCAGGTATTGCTCAAGATCACGTCGCCCGGACTGCCGGATCTCTACCAGGGGACGGAGTTGTGGGAGTTGAGCCTGGTGGACCCGGACAACCGCCGGCCGGTGGACTACGCGCTGCGCCACGAGATGCTGACCCGCATGCAGCAGGAGGCGCGCGATGCAGGCGCGCTGGCGGTGGTCGAGCGTATCACCCGAGACCTGGCCGATGGCAGCATCAAGCTTTGGACGACGACGCGCTCGCTCGAGTTGCGGCGCGCCCAGCACGCCCTCTTTCGCCATGGCAGCTACCGGCCTCTGCTGGCGCAGAACGCCGAGCAGCATGGGATCGCCTTCGCCCGCCATCACCAGGAGACCGGCGCGGCAGCCATCACCTTCGCGCCGCGCTTCAGCTATACGCTGATGCACGGCCGCGCTGAGATGCCTCTGGGTGCCGCGTGGAAGAACGCCTCGCTCGATCTGCCGGAGGAGCTCCGGGGCGTCTACCGGAACGTCTTTACCGATGAGGAGATCGATGCCTCTTCCGGCTCCATCTCGATATCGCAGTTACTGGCAAAGTTCCCGGTAGGGCTGCTCATCCGGAAGTAGACTCGTGCCCACATGGCGACCTAGATAGTGTTTGCGCTCGGGGTTGGCTGAGTGTATCGTGACTGCGCGCCGTGGAATGACGCGCAGTACTTCCGACCTGATGTAAGCCGTGGTTGTCTCCCCCGGGTGAAGTTTCCCCCGATCGTTCGGCGTTTTCCGGCCCATATTCATTCGAGCCTCAGGAGGGCTTTTCTCATGAACAAGCATGTGCGCCTCGTAGCAGGTTTGTGTCTTCTCGCAGGCGGCCTGGGCATGGCCGCGGCACAGGATCAATCAAGTGGATCCATGCCGCCGCCGCCCAAGGTGCTGGTCATCAACACCGAACTTCTCAAGCCGGGCAAGGTTGGCAGCCAGCACGAGAAGACCGAGATTGCCGAGGTACAGGCTGTCGCCAACGCGAAGGCTGCGGGCCGCTACGTGGCGCTGGATTCGTTGGCCGGCAGAACGCGTACGGTGTTTCTGCATGGCTTCGATTCCTTCGCGGATATGGAGAAGGACGCCCAGGCCGGTCAGCAGAATGCGAGCCTGGCCACGGCCAGCGCCGCGGACGCGGAACTGCAGGAGGCATATCGTACGAGCATTAACACCTATCGCGAAGATTTGAGCCTGCATGCGGGCGGCAATATCGCGCATATGCGCTACTTCGATGTCACCATTGTTCGCGTCAAACCCGGACACCGGCACGATTTCGAAGAGCTCTCGAAGATGTACATGCACGCATTTGCCAATACTCCAAGCGCGAACTGGGCCATGTATGAGGCCATGTACGGGGAGGAGAGCGGCGGCAGGTATCTCCTCATCGGAGTGATGAAGTCGCTGGCGGAGTTGGACCAGCAGATGACCATGGACAAGCAGGTCATGTCCGGGATGAGCTCGGACGATATGAAGAAAATGTCAGATCTTGCCGCGGCCACCATCGAATCCGACGAGTCGTATCTGTTCGCGATCAACCCCAAGATGAGCTATCCGCCCGACAGTTGGGTCAAAGCCGATTCTTCGTTCTGGAGCCAGAAATAGGAAGCGCGCACTGTCGGTCCCGGGCGGCTGAAGAGGCTCCAGCCGCCCGAGATCAGGCACGCGCAAACCATCTCACCCAATTCGCTAAGAGGACTGCCCGGTTAGCTCTGGCTCTTCCAGCCGTCCCGGTCGCAGACCGTAGTGAGCGCGGCCAGCTTGTGCGCGACATGTTCCGTGAGCAGGCCGGGCGGACAGCGCCAGGACCAGTTGTTCGCGGGCTCCGACGGCGTATTCATACGCGATTCCGAGCCGAGCCCCAGAATATCCTGCACCGGAAAGATACAGATGTCGGCAACGGACGTAGCAGCCAGGCGGATGAGCGCCCAGACCACATCCTCCTCGCCCGCTTCACTATAGATGGGACCGAGATAGTCGCGGACGGCGTGGATCTCATTGGCGTTCGCGCCATTGCGCCACCAGCCGGCGGTGGTGTCGTTGTCGTGGGTTCCGGTGTACACCACGGTGTTGGTGTCATAGCGATGCGGCAGATAGTTATGCGCACCGCGGTCGCTGAATCCGAACTGGAGCACGCGCATGCCGGGCAGGTCGAATTGCGCGCGCAAGGCCTCCACTTCGGGCGTGATCATGCCCAGGTCCTCGGCCACAAAGGGCAGCTCGCCCAGCGCCTCCCGCAAGCGCGAGAACAGTTCCGGACCGGGAGCCTTGACCCACTCGCCGTTCACTGCCGTCTCTTCGTGCGCCGGGATGGACCAGTAAGCCTCAAAGCCGCGGAAGTGGTCGAGACGAATGATGTCGTAGAGCGCCTGGGCGCGCCGAATGCGATCCACCCACCAGTCGTATTTGCGCTCCCCCAGTACCGCCCACCGGTAGAGCGGATTGCCCCAGCGCTGGCCGTTCTTGCTGAAGTAATCCGGTGGCACGCCGGAGACGCGCTCCGGCGACAGATCTTCATTCAGCTCGAAGATCTCGGGATGAGTCCAGACATCGGCACTGTCAAAGCTGACGAAGATAGCCACGTCGCCGACGAAGCGGATGCCACGCTCGGCGCAGTAGTGGCGAAGCTCGCGCCACTGCGCGTCGAAGGCAAACTGGATCACCCGCTCGATGGCGAGTGCGTTTTCCTGCTCGCGACGCACCGCATCGAGCGTCTCCTTCTCGCGGCGGGCGATCTGTGCCGGCCAACTGGTCCACGCGGCGGATTGATACTGCTTGCGCAGCACGGTGTAGAGCACGTAGTCGTCGAGCCAGTAGGCGTTCTCGCGGCAGAAGCGCTGGTACTCGCTCCACTGCTCTGACGTGTGATGGTGTTGCGTGTGATAGCGCAGGAAGTTGTCCGCCGCCTCGGCCAGCAGCGGCAGTTTGCGCTGCTTCACCTCGTCGAACTCGACCTTGCCGCTGCGGCCGGCCAGACCGCCAAGGCGCTCCAGGGCGATCCACTTCCAGTCCGCCAGCCGCTCCAGGCTGATGAGCAGAGGGTTTCCCGCGAAGGCCGAGAGCGAGCCGTACGGTGAGTTTCCGTAGCCGACCGGGTTGAGCGGCAATACCTGCCACAGACGCTGCTTGGCGTGCGCCAGGAAATCAGCGAAGGCGAAGGCCGCCGGCCCCAGGTCGCCGATGCCGCCGAGCGAAGGAAGAGAAGAGATGTGCAGCAGGAGGCCGGACGAACGATCAAAGGGCATGTAGAAAGGGTCCAAAGGCGAGAGGGAGAATAGCCCGCGCTCGAAAAGATTCCTGCGGGGCGCGGGCTGGTTGCTTCGTGGCGCTTTCGGCGCGCTGTTTGTTCAGCATAGAGCAGAATCAGATCGCCGCCCCCGTAAGCGCCGGGAGCGGTCTCCGCTCAGGACGACAGTCGCCAATGAATGACTAACCTCCGAGGCCCATCGGGCTGGGTGTGTTTTGCTGACCGGGGCCGCCGGGCTGGTCGGCTTCCTGCGCCCGCTTGTTCATCCGCACACGGCCGGCCTTCTCATACTGGCTGGTGAGATTGGTCACGAAGACGGCGAAGAGCTCTTCGCGACGGTCGTTCAACAACTGCTCGCGCGATTTGGCGAGGTTGCTCTGGACCTCGGCGGCGGGTGGCTCCTGCTTGTCTGTCAGCTTCAGCACCACGCCCGTGCGGCCGGTGTTGATGGCGTTGCTGATCTGACCCACGTTCATGGTGAAGACCTGCGGAGCGAGCTGTGCCAGTTGGCCGATGTCGGGCACCTGCGCATCGCGTCCCACCAGTTCGCTGGTCTTGACGGTGGCGCCTTCCGCGGACGCGGCCTTCTCCAGATTGCCGTCCGCCTTGGCCTTGGCGGCAAGCTCGTTGGTCTTGCGCGCCAATAGCTGCGGCACCTGTTGTTCGCGGAAGTCGTCCGCGAGATGGGTCTTGTACTCGGCGAAGCTAGGGGCGTGCGCGGGCGTAATGGACTCCACCTGGAAGACGGCATACCCTTCGCCGGTGGGCGCCACGGCCGGAGCCGCGCCCCTCTTGTCAGTGAAGGCCTGCGCCATCAGCTTGGTGCTGTCGGCGAGGCCGGGAATAATGGCTCCCTGTGCGAGATCGCCGGTGGTGACGACCTGCAGATGGTGTGCGTCCGCGGTCTTCTGCAGCCCGTTGGCCTTGGCTTCCGCCGCCAGCTTCTGCGCGTAGGCGCTCTGCTGCTGCGCCTCTGCCTGCCGGGTAAGCGTGGCCACGATCTGGGTCTTCACTTCGGCCAGCGGCTTGGTGTGCGCGGTCTGCTTCTCTTCCGTCTGCAGAATGTGATAGCCAAACTGCGTCTTGATCACGTCGGAGATCTGCCCTGGCTGGAGCGCGAAGGCCGTCTTGTCGAACTCCGGCACCGTAGCGCCGTGCTGCAGGAAGCCGAGTTCCCCGCCCTGAGCTTTGCTTCCCGGATCATCGGAGTTCTTTTTCGCCAGCTCGGCAAAGTTCCCGCCCGCGCGCAACTGCTTCAGAATTCCTTCCGCCTTGGCTTTGGCGGCGGCATCGGTCTTGGCGTCCGCGCCCTTGGGCACGGCGATCAGGATGTGACGCACCCGCACCTGATCGGCCACCTGGTAGTCCTTGAGATGGTCGTTGTAGTAGCGCTGCACCTCGGCGTCGCTGATCTGCGGCGTGCCGCCCGGCGCCTGGTCCGGCGTGAAAGCGATGTACTCGATTTTGCGCGTCTCCGGAATCGCGTTCTTATAGCGAGCGGCGTTCTGCTTGAAGAAGGTCTCCAGCTCCGCGTCCGTGGGATTGATCTGCTTGCGCAGGTCGTCGGCATTCAGCACGGCGTACTGGAACTTGACCTTGGTGCCCTGCTGGCTGTAGGCGTCGGCCGCTTCCTTGTCCGAGACGAAGACGCCGCCGCTGACCATCGATTCCAGCCGGTTGATCTCGATCTCGTTCTTGATCTGGTGCTCGAAGTTCTCGCGCGACATGTTGAAGTTGTTCTGGACGAAGTCGGCGTATCTGTCGTCGCCCACATACTGCCCGTGGGGAAACAGGTAGGCGGAAAAGGGGCCGGTCTCCAACTCATGCCGCAGGTCCGCGTTGGTCACGGTGAGTCCGAGACGGTTGGCCTCCTGCAGCAGGATCTCCCGCTGGATCAGCGCCTGGGCGGCGCGCGGCATCAGGAACGGCAGCGCGAAGTCCGGCAGGTGCTGCTGCTGCGCCATGCGCTGCGCGATCTGGCGTACCTCCGGCGTGTGGATGTCCTGCGTCGGCCCGAAGATACGGCCCAGCACGCCGCTGCCGTGAATGGTGGCATAGGTGTCGGAGGAGGTCTCTTCGCCCGCGAAGATGCCCGGCACCAGCGTGATGACCATGGTGATGGAGGCCACGGCGATGATGGCGAAGAAGATGAACTTGATGGCGCGGCTGTCTTTTTGCAGGAAACGGATCATGGAGAAGTAGCGACCTTTGGCAAATACGCGGCCCCGCGGCGGACCGGAACGGCCGGCAAACTGCGCAGGGAACGGGAGTCTTCCGGACAAGCGATAGGAAATGTCTGGATGCCGTGATTATAGACGAGTGAACGGGCGCCGCTGTAAGCAGCGCCCGTCAGAACGGCGTCTGGAAGCCGGTTTAGTACGGATAGGGCGGGGGTGGCGGCGGCGTGGGGTAGCCGTAGCGGGTGTTGAGCCGCGAGTCGATGGGCTGCCGGCGCTGGGTTGAGGTGGCCAGCCGCTGCGCCTCCTGGTAGGAGACCGGTGCGACGGTGAGGGGTGCGGAGAGATGAAAGACTAGCAGCGTCTCCGGCGGCAGGACCTCACGAGGTGACGGTGTGGCCGCTGAGATGCCGGCGCCACCGGCGCCGCCCGCTACCGCGCCGATCGCCGCGCCGGGTCCGCCACCGGCGGCCGCTCCTATAATCGCGCCAATCGCGGCCGCGCCCACCATGTTTGTCGCCGTATAGCCGCCCTTGCCGCGGGTGTCGCTGGCAAAGACGTCGGTAGCTAGCGGATAGGCCCGCCCGCTGAGATTCAGGTTGGTCAACTGCAAGGCCAGGCCCGCGCTGCCGCGCAACGCGCCGGCCTTCTTGACGCCGAGCACCTGGCCCTGCAGAGCCGCGCCACGGGGAACGGCGAGCACACCATTCTCAAAGATGTCCTGGGCAGCGATGACGTCAAAGATGGTGCCCTGCTGAATCCTCCGCGAGTCCAACGGGTCCACGGTGCGCACGCGCAGAATGGTGCCTGCCGGCAGGGTCACAGGTGCTGCGGGAGCAGAGCGGCCGTAGCCTTCGGGAGCGCCGTAGCCCGGCTGGCGAGCGGCTCCAGGCTGATTCGCCAGCGGCGGATAGTTGCGCGCTGCCGGAGGGGTTGGAACTGCGGCCGGCGGAAGGGTGGAGGAGGGGGGAGGTCCCAGACTGCCTTGGTCTCCAGCCTGAGGATCGCTGGGTTGAGGATATCCAGCCTGAGGAGGATATCCGGCCTGAGCTCCTGCTTGGCCTTCAACCGCGCCGGCCTGGCCGGTGCCGGGGGCTTGCGTGTCCGAAGGCGGCGGCGGGATCTGGCCATTCTGCGCATCGGGAGGTGGCCCTGCCGGACCCCAGTCTCCCTTGGTGCCGGGTTGCGGCTGGCTGCTCTGCGGAAAGGCGGGCTGGTTCTGCGCGTCCTGCGCGGGCACGGCCCCTGCGCCTGCGTCCTCTGCGCCTGCATCGTGTGCAGGATTGGGCTTGCCGGCGGCGGCCGATGCCCCTCCGACGGTCAGGTGATTTACCACCGAGCGCACTCCGGTGACCGCGCCAGCGGTCTGCTGCGCGAGTTGCGCGGAGGCGTCATCGGCAACAGACCCGGTCAGCGTGACCACGCCGTTGTCAGTGGACGCGGAGATCTGCTGGTTGTGGAGTGAGGCTACGGAAGCCAGTTGATGGAGCACATCCGATTCAATCGAGAGATCGGAGCGGGAGGCGCTCTGCTGTGCGAGGGCGGGAGAGACCAGGGCAGATGGAACTGTCGCGACCAGCGCCAGGCCCAGAATCGGGCCGAGCGTGCCGCGAAGAACAAGCGGGTGGAGGTGGGCTGCTGGTTTCTTCATTTCGACCGAACCCCCGAACGGAAATCTGCGCGCGTACAAGCGTCGCACCCATATAGACAGCGCAGGGCGGCAGAAGTTGCGATGTTGCCGAGGAAATCGGGCGGAGACAATGAACCGCCCGCCGCCCTAAAGCTAACTTCCACCCAATGTCAGCCGACGAGGGCCTTGCCGACCGCCTCGGAAAGCTTCTTCAGGTTGCCTTTCACATCCGCGCCAAGGTGTACGCGGATCACGCGCCGATCGCGCTGTTCGAGCACGGTAAGGTCGCCGGCTGCCTGAGCGGCGATGACCACGCCAAAGGTGTACTTCTGCCCCGGCACCGGCAGGTCCCGAGGATGGTCGGCGGTGATCTGGATAAACACGCCGGTATTGGGGCCACCCTTGTAGTCCTGCCCGGTGGAGTGCTGGAAGCGCGGACCAAAGCCGAGACAGGTTGCCACTTTCTTTGCGCCGCGCACCTCGTGACGGAAATACTGGATGGCATCTTCGTGCTGCTCCGTCATGTTGAGATACGCGAGCACAGCAAAATAATCGCCGGGCTTGATCTGGTCCAGATGCGCCTTGATGATGCCGTCAAAGCCCAAAGCATTGAAGTCCCCTTTGTCGCCGGCGCTCTTGTTGAGCACTGCCGCATACTTCTTGCCGGCGATGACCTTGATGGCGTCTTCCCCCTTGCCGCTGCTGAAGATCGGCGTGCGCTCGGTGAGCTTGCCGGTCTCCTCATACTCATCGGTAAGGCGGCGGGCTTCGATCTTGCTCGCTTCCACGTCCGGCTGGTTGAAGCAGTTGATGCCGATCACCGAGCCGGCGACCGCCGTCGCAATCTCCCAGGTGAAGAACTCCTGCGCAATGCCGTACTTGTCCTTCAGGTGCAGACGCACCACTGGCTGGCCGGCTCTCTCCAGGGCTTCCACCTTCGCGTCGAGATCGGCGTTGGCATCGCCCTCCAGGCGCACATACGCGAAAATGCGGTCGTTGCCGTAGTGGCTGGGTTCGGTGATATGTTCGCGATCGACGGGAGTGATTCCCTTGCCCTGCTTGCCGGTGGATTCGGCGATAAGCTGCTCGAACCATGCGCCCAGATCATAGATCTCGGGCGAAGTAAAAAAGGTGATCTTGTCGCGGCCGGCATTGGCCGCGGTCCCCAGAATGAGGCCGAGCTTGACCCCCGGGTTGGCCTCCACACTGTCGCTCTTGGCTGCTTCCACAGCGGTCTGCGCGTCGGCCAGCAGCCGCTTCACGTCCAGACCCATGACGGCGGCGGGCACGATGCCGAAGTTCGAGAGCGCGGAGTAGCGGCCGCCGATCTGCTTGTCTCCATAGAAAACGTGGCGGAACTTGTCCGCCTTCGCCACCTGCTCCATCTTTGATCCGGGATCAGTGACGGCGATGAAGTGCGCTCCCACCTTCTCCGCGCCCACTGCCTTCTTCACTTCCTCGAAGAAATATTGCTTGAGAATGTTGGGCTCAAGCGTGCTGCCGGACTTGCTGGAGACGATAAAGATGGTCTTCGCGAGATCGATGGCGTTCTGCCGGTCGCGGATCTCGGCGGGATCGGTGGAATCGAGGATGTGCAGTACGGGCGACCCGTTCTGCTTGCCGAAGGTGATGGCCAGCACCTCCGGACAGAGGCTCGAACCGCCCATCCCGAGCAGCAGCGCGGAGGTGAAGCCGGCGCTCTTCATCTCGTCCGTCAGGCTGCGGAAGGTATCGAGGTCCTTCTGCTGGCGCTCCACAATGTCCAGCCAGCCAAGCCAGTCGCCCTCGTCATCGTTGGTCCACAAGGAGGCGTCGCGGCTCCAAAGCTTCCTGGTGTTGCCGTTCTTCTCCCACGCCTGGGCGGCCTGCTCGTATTTGGATTGAAGGTCGGAGGGCAGCGTGCTCGTCAATTCGTTTGCCATGGCACTCTCGCTTGTCGGTTTGGAACGCAGCCCATGCTAAACCACTTTGGGATGGGAGGGGTCAGGAATCAGGGGTCAGGAATCAGGGGTCAGGCGTCAGGGGCTCAGGGATCACTGCAGGGGTCAGGGTCAGGAATCACCGCAGGGTCAGTGGTCAGGAATGTCTGCAGGGTCGGTGGTCCACAAGCTGGAATCCCCATGTCTCGCTTCTGAGACCTGGGTGGAGCTGCCTCTCCCGTTCCGAGCGCTCCTGATCCCTGCCCTGAACCCTGATCCCTGCAACCTCTGACCCCTGATCCCTGGCCCCTGACATGGCCCGGAAGTGTCACCTCCGTCGCCTATCTTTCACTCCCCTGCGGTGCGGGCGGCATGCTACCGTTTTTCCATGCTTTCCCCCACCCTCGAACACCTGCGCCTCAGCGACATCGCCCCCACGGTCATTCAATCGGAGATCCGCGCCATGACGGTGGAATGTGACCGGATGGAGGGCGTAAACCTGGCGCAAGGCGTCTGCGATACGGAGATCCCGGCGCCGGTTGAAGAGGCGGCCATTCAGGCGATCCGCGACGGCCACAACATCTACACGCGGTTGGACGGCATCGCCAGGCTACGCAGCGCGATCAGCCGCAAGCTAGCGCAGTACAACCAGATCGAGGCTGATCCGGACACGCAGGTGCTGGTCACCTCCGGCGCCACCGGAGCGCTCTACGCCACACTGCTGGCGCTCTTCAATCCCGGCGACGAGATTGTGCTGTTCGAGCCTTTCTACGGCTACCACCTGAACACCATGTTGTCGCTGCGGCTCCAGCCTAAGCTGGTCCCCATGTCCGGCCGCGGATGGGAGATGGATCGCGATGCGTTGCGCGCAGCCATCACTCCCGGCACCCGGGCCATCCTGGTCAACACGCCTTCGAATCCCTGCGGCAAGGTCTTCCATCGCGAGGACCTGGAATATGTCGCCGCATTGGCCGAAGAACACAACCTCTTCGTGCTCACGGACGAGATCTACGAGTACTTCCTGTTCAACGGGGCGCGGCACATTAGCGCGGCGAGCCTGCCGGGAATGGCGGACCGCACCATCACCATCTCCGGGCTTTCGAAGACCTTCAGCATCACCGGATGGCGCGTTGGCTATCTGACGGCGCCGGCGCGCTTCGTGCCGGCGATCGGCTACTTCCATGACCTGACCTACGTATGCACCCCATCGCCGGCGCAGTATGGCGCCGCGGCGGGACTTACGGAGCTCGGGGACGATTTCTATGCGCATCTCTCGACCGACTACCTGGCCAAGCGCGACCTGCTGTGCGGCGCGTTGACCGAGGCCGGCCTGCCCCCCGCCGTTCCGGAGGGCGCGTACTACGTGCTGGCAGACGCGAGCCGCATCCCCGGCGCCACGGCCAAGGAAAAGGCGCGCACGTTGCTCGCGCAGACTGGCGTCGCGGCGGTGGCGGGGTCGGCCTTCTACCGCAAGGGCCGCGGCGAGGATCTGCTGCGCTTCTGCTTTGCCAAGAAGGACGCCGAACTCAGGAAAGCGTGCGATCGGCTGCGCGGATTTCACGCCTGAGATCAGCAGCGGGGTGCGCCTGCGCCCCACCCTCCTCGCAGGCGGTCAGGCTTGCCGGCTGCGTTCGTGCGCGCGCAGTTCGGTGACGATGTCGATGGCGGCCTTGCGGGCCTCATCGGCACGGTCGGGCGGGAACGAGATGGCGCCGACCCGTGCATGGCCGCCTCCGCCGTAGCGCTCGCAGATCGTCGCGAGATTGACCATTTGGTTCGCTGAGCGCCCCGTCCAGGGGTTCGATCCCACTGCGACCTTGGTGCGGAAGCTCGACTTGCTGAGCCCGATACTGTAGGTCGCCTCGGGAAACAGGTAGTAGGGGATGAACTTGTTATAACCCTCCAGCGGATGATCGCTGATATCGAAGTAAATAACCCCGTCGATGCACCGGGAGCGTTCACGGATGAGCGCCAGCGACTGGCCATGCCGCTCGAGCAGCGGCGGCAGCAGATCGGCGACGAAGGGCTGCGCCAGCACCTCCGCCAGCGGCATCTCGGTGAGCAGCGGAATCAGCCGCGGAATGAACGCCGGATCGGCCGTCGATTCGATCACCAGGGTCAGCTTCATGGCCGGCGCCGCCATTTCGACCGCGGCCTCAGGACTCTCGTAGAGCGCGCCATCGACGATGTCCGCCCACTTGACCAGCTCGGCGACCGGCGCAGCGTCGAAGCCAAACCGCGTGGCCGCGATGTGGGCGAGGAAGCTGGTGCAGGAGGTGTAATCGGGATCGTAGAAGCGGCGCATGGCGAAGCTGCCGTCCTCCAGGCCGCGCTCATATTGGGCGTGGTCCTCCGGCGTGAGGAAGGCGCTCAGATGATGGTCGAACCACCAGGTGATGCGGGAGGAGGGCGAGTACTTGAAGTCGACGATGGCATTCTCGTCGCCGGTAAAGTCGGCTTCATGGAAGAGAGCGCCGGCGCGATGTACCAGGCCGCGAAATTCATAGTTCGCGGAAGCGCCATTCGCGCCGGGAAGGATGCACTCGCGATGGAAACGCGTAAACAGCGAGGCTGAGCAGGCGCCGTCGAAACACTTGTCGTGATAGAAAACGCGAACATTCAAGAAGACAGCTCCCAGGGACGCCGTGCCAGGTGCGGGCAAAAAAGCGAAGATAGAGAATGACTAGGATTGCCGGGACGCCTCGGCCTGTCAAGCGCCGGGACGCGCGGAGGGGTCTTTCCGCTGTGGTAAGCTCGTGCGCACAGACCGCCAGCACAGACCGCCATCAAAGACTGAAGGAGAGCTATGGATCTCGACAGTGAAGCGAGGACGCTCCCGGATGCACCTCCACCCGAAGGTTCTTCGGAGCCCAAGCTGCCCGCGCGCCTGCACCGGATCTTCTACGGCAACAGCGGCCTGCGGGCAGGCTGGCGGATGCTGCTCTTTCTGCTGCTCTTTGTCCTGATCACGGTCCTTTTCTTCTTCGCCATGCGCCCGGCGATGCATGTGCACCATGGCGATGTGCCGCCGTGGTTGCCCCTGGCGCAGGATGGCCCGCAGGTGGCGGCGCTGGTGCTGGCGGCATATGTTCTGTCGCGCATCGAACGGCGGCCCATGCCGAGCGCCGGGCTCGGCGGCCGCAACCGGGCGCTGCGCTTCGTCGCCGGCGGCGTGTGGGGCATCGTGGCATTGAGCGGGCTGGTCTGGCTGCTGGACAAGCTGCACCTTCTTACGATCACCGGCGCCACCTTCCACGGTTCCGTGGCCCTGGGCTACGGAGCCATGTACGCCGTCGGATTTTTGCTGGTGGGCATCTTTGAGGAGCTGTTCTTTCGCGGATATCTGCAATCCATCGTCAGCCGCGGCATCGGCTTCTGGTGGACGGCCGTGCTGTTGTGCATCGCGTTCGGTGCGGTCCATACCGGAAACAAGGGCGAGTCGCCGCTGGGGGTGTTTAACGCAGCGGCGGTGGCCCTGCTCTTCTGCGTCAGCCTATGGTTCACCGGCTCGATCTGGTGGGCGATCGGTTTTCATGCCACCTGGGACTGGGGAGAGTCTTTCCTCTATGGAACGCCCGACAGCGGCATGGTCATGCGCGGACATTACCTCACCAGCCAGGCGCATGGTCCGCTGCTTGAGAGTGGCGGCCCCACCGGTCCGGAGGGTAGCGTGTATGCGCTGGTGCTGCTCATCTGCTGCATCCTGATCGCCTGCCTGTGGTGGCGTTGGCGCGGACCGGCGGAGTGGCCGCAGCAGCAAAACCCTGCGCCGGAGGAGATGGTCTGAGCAGCCCTCGTACCTGGCTTGTCCGTCTGCTGTGGTTTGCGGTCATCCTGACACTGATCGTCGCGTTTCTTATCGGCGGCGGCCTGGTGTGGCTGCGGCGGACGATGCAGGTCTCGCTACCGCAGGTGGACGGGGAGGCGCATACCGTTGCGGTAATGGCGCCGGTGATCGTGCGGCGCGATGGGCAGGGTGTCCCGCACATCGAAGCCTCCTCCATGGACGACCTGATCGCGGCGCAGGGGTACGTGACGGCGCAGGACCGGCTCTGGCAGATGGACATGATCCGCCGCATGGCCGCGGGCGAGGTGGCGGAGATACTCGGCGCGTCCTTTCTGCCTCATGACCGGATGCAGCGCGTGCTGCTGTTCCGGCCCACGGCGGAGCGCCTCGCCGCCTCGCTCCAGCCACGCGACCGGCGCTTGTTCGAGGACTATGCGCGAGGGGTGAACGCCTACATCGCGGAAAACTCCGAGCATCTGCCGGCGGAGTTCCGCATGCTGGGGTACAAGCCGCGGGCATGGCAGCCGGTGGACTCCATTCTGGTCGCGCTCAGCATGATCCAGATGCTGGACGAGCAATGGCAGACCAAGCTGTCGCGCGAACACATCGAAGCGCCGCTGGGACCCACGCTCGCGGCGAGTCTGTATCCCACCGGCTCCTGGCGCGATCATCCGCCGACGCAGGCGATCCCGGACCTGACCCAGCCGGAGAAGAACGCGCCACAGACGGCGCCGCAACCGGACGAAGAAGTAGAGGACCACGCGAGCGCTTCGTCCGCATCCACCGCGGACCTGCTGCAGCTCCAACAGCTTGCCCAAAGCGGGCTCGTACCGGACATACGGTGCCGCGACTGCCAGCCCGGATCGAACGAATGGGCGGTGGCGGGCAAGCACACCGCGAGCGGCCGGCCGCTGCTGTCGAACGATATGCACCTGACGCATCAGGTGCCGAATATCTGGTACGAGACGGACCTGCGCGCGGGCGCATTCCACGTCGCCGGCGTTACCGTGCCGGGCGCACCGTTCGTCATCGCGGGTCACAACGAA
The DNA here is from genome assembly GCA_963830635.1 of uncultured Acidobacteriaceae bacterium. Classification (GTDB taxonomy): domain Bacteria; phylum Acidobacteriota; class Terriglobia; order Terriglobales; family Acidobacteriaceae; genus CAWHMN01. The sequence goes on from CAWHMN010000001.1 coordinate 938,999, forward strand.
CACATTGCGTGGGGCTTCACCGCGCTCTATGGCGACGTGCAGGATGTCTATGTGGAGCGCACCAATGCGACAGGCGATTACTGGGCCAACGGCGCCTGGCATCCGATGGAGCACGATCGCGAGACCATCCGGGTGCGGTGGCGACACGATGAGCATATTGACGTCCTGCGCACCGACCACGGGCCGGTAATCACGCCGCTGCTGCCGCACGAACGACGGACGCTCTCGTTGAAGTGGACCGGGTACGAGCCCGGTGTGAGCGGCGTCCCGCTCTATGACCTTGACGCGGCGGCAAACTGGAGCGACTTCCGCAACGCCATGAGCCAGTGGTGGGCGCCCACACTCAACGTCATCTATGCCGACGACGCCGGGCACATCGGATACCAGGCGGCGGCACTGATCCCCTTGCGCCCGGACGGGCTGCACGGCACCCCGATCTCGGATGACGCCTCCCCGGGGAACCACGAGTGGCAGGGCGCGATTCCCTTCGCGCAGCTTCCTTCGGTACTGGACCCGCCGAACGGCATCCTGGCGACCGCTAACGCGCGCATCACCCCGGACAACTCACCCCTGGCGATCAGTCTGGAGTGGGCCTCGCCGTATCGCAACGAACGCATCTGGAAGTGGCTGGCGGGCAAAGACGGGCTGCGTCCCGCGGACATGCTGACGCTGCAAACGGATATCTATTCCGAGGTGGACCAGGAACTGGCGCAGCGCTTCGCGTACGCCATCGACCATGCGCACACGCGGAGCGATGGGCTGCGGCGCGCGGCGGACCTGCTGCGCTCCTGGGATGGCGTGCTGGGTATTCACTCCCCCGCCGCCGCCGTGCTCACGGCCGCGAAGTCGGCCCTCTGGCCGCTGCTGCTCGAGCCCAGGCTGGGCGACGATTGGAAGCTGTATGAATGGCCGGCGAGCGGCTTTGCCGAGGAACAGCTCATCACCAACGCACCGCCGCAATGGCTGCCCGCCGGGTATCCAAGCTGGAACGATCTGCTCGCCGCGGCGGTGGACCTGGGCTTGAAGGATCTCCACACCAATGCCGATCTGAAGGGACTGGAGTATGGCGACAGCCATACCATTGGTCTCAGCCATCCGCTCTTCGGCCGCTTGCCCTTTTTCGGCTTTACCGCAGTGGGCCCGCTGCCGCAGTCCGGCGACACCACCACGGTGAAGCAGGTGGGCAGCGACTTCGGCCCGTCGCAGCGCTTCACGATGGATTGGAGCGATCCCGACCACTCGACGGAAAACATCGTGCTGGGGCAGTCCGGCAATCCGCTCAGCCCGCATTACAAAGACCAGTGGTACCACTGGTATACCGGCGCCACCTTTGCACTTCCCTTCAGCGAAGACGCCGTTCGTGCAGCCACGGCACATACCCTGCAACTGCTTCCGTGAGCGCCCTTCCGTGAGCAGCCTTCCGTGAGCGACAAAGTGTTGCGATCTCCATCCGGCGGCATAGATCGCCAGAGCGTGCTGCTGATCGCGCTCACGGCACTCGCTGCCGTTCTTCCGCTGCTGCTGCGGGGATCATCCTGCGGCCATGACTTCGACTTCCATCTGCTCTCCTGGATGGAGGTGGCGCGCGACTGGCGGCAGGGGCTGGCATGGCCGCACTGGATTGCCAGCGCGAACTACGGCGCGGGTGAGCCCCGGTTGGTCTTCTACCCGCCGGGCTCCTGGCTGCTGGGGGCGGCGCTGCGGTCGCTGGTGGGTCTTGCCGCCGCGCCCGCTGCAGTCACCGCGGTGTGCCTCTTTGGCGGCGGCCTGGCCATGTACCGCCTGGCGCGGACTTGGCTGGCGGAGGCGCCGGCCTCGGCCGCGGCTGGGCTCTACATTGCCAATCCGTACACGCTCTTTGTCGCCTACGAGCGGACGGCCTACGGAGAGTTGCTGGCCGCCGCGCTGCTGCCCCTGCTCCTGCTCTATGCGCTCAGGCGGCGGCCATCCATTGCCGGGCTGGGCGTCGTGACGGCCGCGATCTGGCTGACCAACGCGCCGGCTGGCGTCATCGCGGTCTACACGCTTGCCGCAGTTGCGCTCATTCGCTTGCTGATCGGCCGCCGGATGAAGCCGGTTTTGCGGACGGCGGCGGGAGGCCTGCTGGGGCTTTCGCTGGCAGCCTTCTACTTGGTGCCGGCGGCGTATGAAGAGCGATGGGTCGAGATCCGCCGGGCCATCCATCCCGGCATGCGCGTCGAGGATAGCTTCCTGTTCGCGCATACCGGCGATGTCTTCCACGATGCGGTGCTGCGCACTGCGTCCTGCATCGCCGTGCTCCTGCTGGCCGCATGGCTGGCGGGAGTGCTGCTGTGGTGGCGCGGGATTGCCGGCGACAGCGCGACCGCTACGCAGCCGGATACGGCGAGCGGGATCGTGAGCATGCCGGCAACGACACGGCCGTTAGGCGCAGACACACGGCTCCTCACCCTGGCCGCACTCGCGCCGCTGATCCTGTGGCTGCTGCTGCCGGTGAGCGCTGCGTTTTGGCGGCACGCGCCGGAGGCCGCCTTCCTGCAATTTTCCTGGCGCTGGCTCATGCTGCTCTCCGTCGTTTCCGCGCTCTTCCTTGCGGGCGGTCTGGAAGCACTGCGCATCCGCCTCGCGCACCCCCGTGGCGCAGCTCTGGTGCTGGCGGCGATCGCGGCCGTGATTGCACTTTCAATCGCTATTTCGACAACGCAGTTCTATCAGCCCTGCGATGACGAAGACGCGATCGCGGCGCAGCACCAGGTCTTTCTCGATGGCGGCGGGGTGGAGGGCACGGATGAGTACACGCCACGCGGCACGGATAATTCAGCCATCCAGCAGGGCCTGCCGCAGGTGCGCGTGATGTATGCGGCGGACGGGGAGTCCGTGGACAGCAGCAAGGCGGAGAACCCGGCATGGCATGCGGACCCGGCGGCCGAGATCGGCAACTCCGCCATCGGCAACTCCGCCATCGGCAACTCCGGCACTGCCGGCGCAAGCATAGACATAGAGCGTTGGACGGCGGAGCGCAAGCGCATCGTGGTGGAGAGCTCGCACAGCGGCTATCTGGTGCTGCGGCTGATGGACTATCCCGCGTGGCGGGTGCGCCGCAATGGGGCGCCGGCCGCCGCGCGCCCGCGTCGTGACGATGGCCTGATGGCGGTGCCGATCGCGGCCGGCCGGACGACCGTCGATGTGAGCTGGACGGCTACCCGCGATGTATGGATCGGCCGCGGCATTTCATTGCTGGGACTGTGCATGCTGGCGGTGCTGGCGCTGGCGCGGCGGCTGAGAGCCTCTGCAAGGACGAAAACAGCTTCACGATGATTCGATCTGGCTGCGCGCAGCGGCGTAGGTCTTGCGAATGCCTTCGCGCAGCCCGGTCTTCGCACGCCAGCCCAGGGACTCGATGCGGCTGACGTCCAGCAGCTTGCGCGGCGTGCCGTCGGGCTTGCCGGTGTCGAAGACCAACTCTCCCGTGAAGCCCAGCTCCTCGCACACGATCTCCGCCAGTTCGCGGACGGTCACGTCCTTACCGGTGCCGATGTTGATGAGCGGCGGATGATCCTTCGCGAGCAGCTTGCCAAACTCCGCGTCCGGCAGGTTCATCAAGAATGCGCAGGCTTCGGCCAGGTCTTCGCTGTAGAGCAGCTCGCGCCGCGGCGTGCCCGTGCCCCAGACTTCAATGGAGGGGCGGCCGCTCTGCTTCGCCTCGACGGCCTTGCGCATGAGCGCGGGCAGCACATGCGAGGTCTGGCGATCGAAGTTGTCTCCCGGCCCATACAAGTTGGTAGGCATGGCAGCAAGATATTGCGTGCCGTACTGGCGGTTATACGACCAGCACATCTCGATCCCGGCGATCTTGGCCACAGCATAGGCCCGGTTCGTCGGCTCGAGCTCGCCCGTGAGCAGATACGCCTCGCGGATGGGTTGCGGACACAGCCGGGGATAGATGCAGCTTGACCCCAGGAAGAGCAGGCGGCGCACGCCCGCCTGGCGGCTGGCTTCGATTACGTTGATCTGGATCTCAAGGTTCTCGCGAATAAAGTCGGCGGGGTAGGTATCATTCGCCAGAATGCCGCCTACCTTGGCTGCGGCGAGAATGACATACTCCGGCCGCTCGGCGGCAAAGAACGCATTCACGGCGCGGCCATCGGTGAGATCGAGCTCAGCGTGGGTGCGGGTCAGCAGCGCGATATAACCGGACGCGCGCAGATGACTGAGGATGGCCGAGCCGACCAGGCCCCGATGCCCGGCGATGTAGATCTTGCTGCTCGTCTCCACTGCTTGCAACCTCCTTTCCTGCCGCCTTCGCCACGGTTCGCGCGATTGCGCTCACGAGTTTGCCCTTACGATTCGTGGTAACGGAAGGGATGGAAGCCATGCTTATCCACCAGCGCATCGCGCTCGGCGTCCTTCAGGTCTTCTGCCACCATCTCGGCGACAAGTTGGGCGAAGCTCGTCTTGGGGCTCCAGCCCAGATCCCGATGCGCCTTGGTGGGATCGCCCAGGAGCGTCTCAACTTCGGTCGGGCGGAAATAGCGTGGGTCAACCGAGACGATGGTCCTGCCGGTTTCATCGATACCACGCTCCTCTGCGCCCTTCCCTTCCCAGTGCAGTTTGAAGCCCAGCGGCTCGGCGGCAAGGTTGACGAACTCGCGCACGCTGTACTGGCGGCCGGTGGCGACCAGGTAGTCCCGCGGTTCGGGCTGCTGCAGCATCAGGTACATGATTTCGACGTAATCCCGGGCATGGCCCCAGTCGCGCTTTGCATCCAGGTTGCCAAGATAGAGCCGCTCCTGCTGCCCTACCTTGATGCGAGCCAGCGCGCGGGTGATCTTGCGCGTGACGAAAGTCTCGCCACGGCGTGGCGATTCGTGGTTGAAGAGGACACCGTTGCAGGCGTAAATGCCGTAGGCCTCGCGGTAGTTCACGGTAATCCAGTAGCCGTAGAGCTTGGCCACGGCATAGGGCGAACGCGGATAAAACGGGGTCGACTCGCGCTGCGGCGTTTCCTGTACCAGTCCATAGAGCTCCGAAGTGGAGGCCTGGTAGAAGCGCGTCTTCTTCTCCATCCGCAACGTGCGGATCGCCTCCAGCAAGCGCAGCACGCCCAAGCCATCGCTGTTGGCAGTGTATTCCGGCTCCTCGAAGGAGACCTTCACATGGCTCTGCGCCGCCAGATTGTAGACCTCGTCCGGCTGCACATTCTGCATGACGTGGAGCAAACTCGAGGTATCGGTGAGGTCGCCGTAATGCAGCACCAGGTTCTGGTGCTCCACATGGGGATCCTGATAGATGTGGTCGATGCGCGCGGTATTGAAGAGCGAGCTGGGCCGCTTGATGCCGTGTACCTGGTAGCCCTTGCGCAGCAGCAGCTCCGCCAGGTAGGAGCCGTCCTGCCCGGTAATGCCCGTAACCAAAGCCTTCTTCAAAGTGGGACCGTCCTCGCCGGGCGGCCGCGGGTGCGCCCGCAGTCCGCGTTCCTTGCACGGCGGAATGCGCGCCGCTGCACCCCAACGGTACCACGGGAAACGGCGCCGCCTCAGGGTACGGCAGCCACCTTGACGGTCGAGCAGAGTTGCGCCTCGAAACGCCGCAGGACAGCTTCCTTGCTCATGAACTCGACCGCATGGCGTCGGGCCGCGGCGCCCATGGCGGCGCGCTCGGCGGGGCAAGCCGCCAGCCGGCGAATGGCCGCGACCACGCCGGGGGTATCTCCCGGCTCGACGGCAATCCCGCAACCCTCAATCGCGATGGCGACCTGGGTGCCGGCGGCGGCGGTGGCGATCACCGGACGTCCGCTGGCCAGCATGCCGGTGAGCTTGGAAGGCATGACCAGGTCGGCGGCGTCGGAACGCTGCGGCAGCAGGTGAATATCGGCCGCACTCAGCAGCTCGTTCAGGCGGCTGAGCGGCTGCAGCGGCAGCAGAGTTACGTTGGGCAGTCCGGTCAACAGCGATTCCAGTTGCGGACGAAACGCGCCGTCGCCGCAGAAGAGGAAGTGCAGGTGTTCCTCCTGAATCAGCCGCTGCGCCAGCTCAGGCAGCATCTCCAGTCCCTGCTTCATGCCCATGTTGCCGGTATAGAGCAGGACGGTCTTGTCCGCGGCAAGGCCAAGCTGCTCGCGGAATCCATTGCTGCCGGCCAGGGGCGCGATCGAATCGACGTCCACCCAGTTGGGAAAGAAGACGGTCTTTTCCGGCGGCACGCCCTTGCCCGGCAGGCGGCGCACCATGTTCGACGAGACGCTGGAGACGCCGGTAAAGTGGCGCATCAGGAAGCGCTCCAGCCGCACCGCCAGATTGTGGATTACTCCCTGGCGGGGCAGAAAGCCCAGATCGAAGGCCGCATCTACCTCGAAGTCCTGCACATGCAGCCAGGCCGCCGCGTGGGCGAGCCGGGCGGTCAGCAAGGTAGCCGGCGCACAGAAAAGTGCGGGTTCAACCGTCAACACCACGTCCGGACGCCAGAACACCTGCGCAAGCATGACCGGAAGACTGCTGGCCGTGAAGGAGAGGAGGTGCAGAAGCCGGCTCCAGCTCGAGGGCGAACGGGGCACGAACAGCGGACAGCGGTAGACGCGAACGGCGCCAGGTTGGGTACCGTGCTCCAGGCGATAGGACCAGGCCTTGTAGTCTTCGCGCACCTGCCAGGCGGGATAATACGGCGGTGCCGTGACCACCCGGACCTGATGACCTTGCGCGGCGAGCCACTCTGCCATCTCTCCCGAATATTTCCCGATCCCGGTCAGCTCCGGAGAGTAATTGATACCGTGCAGCAGGATGCGCAAGCCCGTCCCAGGTCCTTTCGTCCGGGCCTGTGGGGCCGGACCCGCCACACACGCGGCCTCCGTCAGCATATCCGATTTACCCCCGGCCAAAGTGTGGCTCAATCGACACCCATGGCCGCATGCCTGGCCCGCACTTCAATTCCCCGTAGTTCCCGCACTTTAGTCCCGTAGTTCCCGCAGTTCGAGTCTCGTAGTTATAGACGCGCCTTCATAGAATAGATCGCGGCGCAAAACTTCGCACTGCCACGGTCTTTTGAAACCCGCGCCATCCCTTGCAGGTGCGCAATCGAGCGGCGCAATGGCTGTCCGCGCTCGCCCGCCTCCGCCATCAGGCGCAATGTGCGCTCAGGTATGATGAGCGGGATGCAGATCGACACTCGCGCCCTGCTGGAGAGCGGCGCCGCCCGCACCGACGAAGCTCTGGAACGCCTCCTGCCGGCCGCGGACCGGCAACCCACCTCCATTCACCAGGCCATGCGCCACAGCGTCTTTGCCGGCGGCAAACGGCTGCGCCCGGTGCTGTGCCTAGAGGCGGCGCGCATGATCGCCCGCGACGGCGGTTACCCGGCGGGAGTCGAAGACCTGGGCTCGGCGCTCGAGATGCTGCATACGTATTCCCTCATCCACGACGACCTGCCGGCGCTCGACAACGACGACCTGCGCCGGGGCAAGCCCACCTGCCATGTGGTCTATGGAGAGGCCATCGCCATTCTCGCCGGCGATGCGCTCCAGACCCACGCATACCGCACGCTCGCTGCGCTGCGGTGCCCGGCGGACCGCGCCATTCGCATCGTCGGCGAGATTGCTACGGCCACCGGCACGCTTGATGGAATGATCGGCGGCCAGGTGCTGGACCTTGAGGGGGAGACAAAAAAAGCCACGCCGGAATCCGTATTGGCGATTCATCGTGCCAAAACGGGAGCTTTGATCCGCGTCAGCCTGGTAAGCGGCGGCATGTACGCCGGGGGCGATGCGGATGACCTGCGCCGGCTGGAGATATTCGGCCGGCATGCCGGTCTGGCCTTTCAGATCGTCGACGACGTTCTGGACATGACGCAGGATTCCAGCCAATTGGGCAAGACCGCCGGCAAAGACGCAGCCAGCGAGAAGGCCACATGGCCGGCGGTGCACGGCATAGCGCGCTCGCGCTCCGATGCCGCGGGGCTGATCGCGTCGGCCTTCGCGGAGCTCGAACCGTACGGCGAGCGCGCGGACCCGCTCAAAGCGGTGGCCCACTACCTGGTAGAGAGAACGAGCTAGCACCCCCGGCGATCGACGATGGACCGGCCGGGGCCGCGTGGTTGATGGTCAGGAATGCTGCGACTGTTGCGCGTTGATCATCTTGCGGATGCGCTCGCCCTGCGCCGATAGCTCCTCGACAAAGCCCTGAAAGTGCTCCAGCATCTGCTGCCCCTGCTGCATGTAGCTGGGGAGTTGTTCCCAGCCTCGGCGCAGGGCTTCGGAGTCCTCGAGCAGCGCCGCGATGGTGCCGGCGATCGTTACCACCAGGCCCGCCTTGCGTCGCCCGCTGGCCAGGAGCACCGCTCCCGTGATCAATGAGCCGGCCGCGAGCCCGCGGCTCCAGGCCTTGGTGCCTCCCGGCAGGTTGTCATCCAAAGTCGTCTTCACCTTCTTCGAGGTCTCCATCAGTTCCATTGACACGTGTGCCCTCCATCGTCCTGTCTCGCTTCGCATCCCGATTGCCGGGTCCGACGAGTTGGATGCATTTCGTGGACCTCCAGGAGGAGGGGAATGTTCGGGCCTTTCCACGCATTGCAGCGGAAGGGCAGGTAGCCTCCTAGTCCAGGTCGAACTCCCGCAGCGGCTTGCCTTCGCCCGGGGTCTCCTTGGCCCTCTTCACCGCCTCGGCAAATTTCTTGTCGAAGAGGTCCTGCTTGTTGCGCTCGGCCTCGACCGACTGGCGAAAGACGCTCTCCTTGCGTTGGTCCTGGTCCCGCATGGCCTGCGCCGCGGTCTCAAAGTCCTCAAAGGTGCGCTTGCGCGGCGCGGGCGTGTGGCTGATGACGGCGCGGGTCTCCGGATCGATCTTCAGCATGGCGCCGCAATCCGGACACAGGACTTCAAACGGGGTGTTCTGTCGGTGAGCCATAGTTCCTCGCGCTCATTGTAGAGCCTTGTCCCCTGTCGCAGCGGCGCTTTACTCCGCGCTGGCCTCGTCCAGTAGCCGAATCTCCTCACTGGCCAGCTTCAGTTCCGCGGCCGCCGCCAGGCTCTCCACCTGGTGCGCGCTGGTGGCGCTGGCAATCGGTGCGGTGATACTGGCCCGCGCCACCAGCCAGGCCAGGGCCACCGCCGCCTGCTGACTGTGGTGCTGCTTCGCCACCGCGTCCAGCGCGTGCAGAATGCGGAAGCCGCGCTCGTTCAGCCGCTTCTTTACTGACGCTCCGCGCTGGCTTTGGGCCAGATCGCTCTCCGAGCGGTACTTGCCGGAGAGAAATCCGCTGGCCAGCGAGTAGTAGCTGATCACGCCAACATCGTTCTTCTCGCATACCGCTTCGAGATCCGATTCATAGTCCGCGCGGTCGTAGAGGTTGTACTCCGGCTGCAGGCTCTCGTAGCGCGGCAGGCCTTCGCGGCGGCTGGTCTCGAGCGCCTCCTCAAGCCGCGCGCCGGAGTAGTTGGAGGCGCCGATGGCCCGCACCTTGCCCGCACGGATCAGTCCGGCGAAGGCCTCCAGCGTCTCCGTAAGGGGCGTCTCCGGGTCGTCGCGGTGGGCCTGGTAGAGATCCACATAGTCTGTCCGCAGACGCCGCAGCGAATCGTCGATCGAGGCGACGATGTGCTTGCTGGAGAGGCCCTTCTTTCCGTCCCCCATGTCCATGCCGACCTTGGTCGCCAGCACAATCCGCTCGCGGTTGCCGCGCTGCTGCATCCATTTGCCCAGGATGGCTTCGGACTCGCCGCCCTGGTGGCCCTGCGCCCAGCGCGAATACACATCGGCGGTGTCAATAAACGTGAGCCCCCGGTCCGCGGCGTGGTCCAGCACCTCGAAGGACGCCTGCTCGCGGATTGTCCAACCGAAGACATTGCCTCCCAGGCAGATCGAAGGGACCTCGATCCCGGACCTTCCCAATTCTCTCTTCTGCATGCGCTGCTCCTTTGTGTGGGATGTCGCTCCCCCGCTGCCGTGCGCTTTCTCTTGGTTAGATGGAGCAGCGCGCCGCCGGACGCACACATCCGGACTCTGAGCGCGGGCCAGAGTCCGGGCGAGAATGCGCATGTTAGTATTCCCCACCGGTCAACCATGAAGCTCAATCGATATCTCTTGCGCAGCACGATCGTCGGAGCGCTTGGCGGCCTGCTCTTCGGCTTCGATACGGCGGTCATCTCCGGCACCACACGCACACTTGTCCCATACTTCCACCTGAGCGCCAGGCAACTCGGCCTCACCGTATCCAGCGCGCTGCTGGGTGCGGTGCTGGGCGCCATCTTCTCCGGCATTCCGGGAGAGAAGTTTGGACGTCGCGACAGCCTGCGCGCCATGGCCCTTCTCTACGTGCTCTCCGCGCTGGGATGCGCCTTCGCGTGGAACCTGCCCTCGCTGATGCTCTTTCGCTTTCTCGGCGGCCTGGGCATCGGCGGATCGTCCGTACTGGGACCCATGTACATCTCCGAGATAGCGCCGGCGCGGCTGCGGGGACTGCTGGTGGGCACGTTCCAGATCAACATTGTGGTCGGCATCCTGCTGGCCTACTTCTCGAATTACCTGATCGGGCTGTTGCACCTGGGCCTGGCCGAATGGCGGTGGCAGTTGGGCGTCTCCGCCATTCCGGCGATCTTTTTCCTGCTGATGCTCTTTGTCATCCCGCGCAGCCCGCGCTGGCTCTCTACCCAGAGGCGCATCCCGGAGGCGCGCGAGGTGCTGGAGCTGACGGGTAGCCCAAACACCGAGGCCGAGCTTCAGGAGATTATCGATTCCATCCATCTCGACCGGGCATCGGAGCCCCTGTTCCAGCGGCGCTATCGATTTCCCATCCTGCTCGCCATCATCACCGGCGCCTTCAACCAGCTCTCCGGCATCAACGCCATTCTCTACTACCTCAATGACATCTTCGCGCGGGCGGGTTTCGACCCCCGCCATTCCGACCTGCAGGCGGTCGCCGTGGGCGCAACCAACCTGGTGTTCACCCTGCTGGCCATGGCAGTGATCGACAAGGTGGGACGCAAGTGGCTGATGCTGGTGGGCTGTGTCGGCCTGACCCTCTGCCTGGGCGCAATCAGCGCGCTGTTTCTGACGCACAGCCATCCCGGCTGGCTGGTCTGGCTGCTGATGGCCTATATCGCATGCTTCGCCAGCTCCCAGGGCGCCGTCACCTGGGTCTACATCGGCGAAATCTTTCCCACGCGGGTGCGCTCCAAGGGCCAAAGCCTTGGCAGTTCCTCGCATTGGGTGCTGAATTTTGCCATTTCGCTGGCCTTTCCCATCATTGCGGCGAAATCCGGGGCATATCCCTTCATGTTCTTTGGCGCCATGATGGCCCTGCAGTTCTTCCTCGTCCTCTTCCTTTATCCGGAGACCAAGGGAATCAGCCTGGAAGCCATGGAGCAGCGCCTCCACATCGAGTGATCCGCCGCGATACAACAAAGGGTGTATGGCGAAACGATTAACCGTGCTTTAATAGTTGCAGTGGCATTGTGAAAAGAATGCACTGAAAGCTAGGCAACATTCTTCGACAGTTCTTCATCTACCCCCAATGAGGCACGTCCGAGCTGAAATGACCCTTGGCATTCTGTTAGTTGACGACAACCCCATCCAGGCAGCCACACGCCGGATTATTTTGGAGAAGGCAGGATTCCAGGTCACCGTCGCCGGAAACGGCCGGAAGGCTCTGGAGTCGTTCACTTCCCCTTCCTCCTTTGCCATGGTCATTACCGATCACCTGATGCCGGAGATGAATGGGCCGGAGCTGGTGAAGGACCTGCGGGAGCAGAAGTTTGGACTGACCAATCCGGTTCTTCCCATCCTGGTTCTCAGCGGCCTTCCCGACGCCGAAGAGGCGTACGCGGGCATGGACGTGATCTTCCGGCTGAAACCCCTGCCGCCCGAAGAGCTCATCTCGCTGGTGCGGGAGACGATTTGCCCGCCCATGAGCCGCACCGCTTAGGATCTCCAGCCAGCGTCCAGCTTCGCAACGCCCGGTCGGCGCAAGCCCAGCCCGCACAGGGCCGCGGTTGCCCATCTCTCGAGTGAACCTGCGGACTCCACCTTCCGATTGATTGGCGCTATGTCTCGCGCTTTGCGACAATCACTCTAGCCTTATGCCGGAATTTGGAAGCTTTGCTCTGTTGCTCGCCCTCGCCCTGAGCGGCTATTGCCTGCTGGCCGGCGGCATCGCCCTGCGGCAGCTCGCGACCGGCGCACGAACGCGCGTCTCTCCCGAGCGGCTGGCGGAGACTGCCAGGCGCGCCGGCATAGGCAGCTTCATCGCGGTCACCAGCGCGGCATTCGCACTTCTCTACGCCGCCTTCACCAACGATTTCTCCGTTTCCTACATCCTGCACCACTCCAACCGCGCCCTGCCCGGCCCGTATAAGTTCGCCGCGCTGTGGTCCGGTCAGGAGGGGTCGCTGCTCTTGTGGGCGTGGCTGCTGGCCGGCTACGGCTTTGTGCTGCGGGTGCGCCACAAGGTCGATGTCCGGCTGACCGCGTATGCCTCCACCATCCTCGCAGGCGTACAGATCTTCTTCCTGCTGCTGCTGAACTTCGCCGCGCCCCCGTTCGCGCTGGTCGAGGGTGCGAGGCCCGCGGATGGCTTCGGGCTCAATCCCTTGCTGCAATACCCGGAGATGGTCATCCATCCGCCGATGCTCTACCTGGGCTATGTCGGCTTCACCGTGCCTTTTGCCTTCGCGCTGGGCGCGCTGATGATGCGCTATCCCGGCGAGAAGTGGATCCACATTACCCGCCGCTGGACCATGGTGACGTGGCTCTTCCTCACCTGCGGCATCTTCCTGGGCGCGCACTGGGCGTACTCCGTACTCGGATGGGGCGGCTACTGGGGCTGGGATCCGGTGGAGAATGCATCGCTGATGCCCTGGCTTACCGGCACCGCGTTCCTGCATTCGGTCATGATGCAGGAGAAGCGCGGCATGATGAAGCGCTGGAACGTGTGGCTCATCTTCTCCACCTTCATGCTCTCCATCCTGGGCACGCTGCTCACCCGCTCCGGCCTGGTCAGCTCGGTGCATGCCTTCGCGCAGTCGTCGATCGGCAACTGGTTCTACGGCTTCCTGATCATCACGCTGGCCGTCTGCCTCTTCACCTTTATCCTGCAGCGCGATCATCTGCACAGCGAGCACAAGCTGGAGTCGCTGGTCTCGCGCGAGTCGAGCTTCCTGTTCAACAACCTGGTGCTGCTGGCCGCCTGCTTCACTATCCTCTGGGGCACGCTCTTCCCCATCATCTCGGAATACGTGCAGGGCAATAAGGTGACGGTCGGCGCGCCCTGGTACAACCGCATCGCGCTGCCCATCGGACTCTTCCTGCTGCTGCTCACCGGCGTTGGCCCGCTGCTTGCCTGGCGCTCTGCTTCGCTCAAGAGCATCCGTCGCAACTTCATCCTGCCTGCCATTGCGACCCTGGGCACGGCCATCGTGCTCATGGCCATTGGCCTGCGCCCGTGGCACGATCAGGCGCTGCTCTACTCGCTCGTCGCCTTCTCGCTGGGCGCAGGCGTCATCACCGCCATCAGCTCGGAGTTCCTGCGCGGCGCGCACGTCCTCAAGACGCAGACCGGCCGCAATCTCTTTTCCGCCACGCTGCTGCTGATCGAGCGTAATACCCGCCGGTACGGCGGCTACATCGTCCACCTCGGGGTGGTGATCATCTTCATCGGCATCGCCGGCCAGGCCTTTAACCGGTCGATCGAGCAGGAGATGAACTTCCAGCAATCGATGCAGATCGGCCCGTACAAGCTGGTCTGTCAGGACTTCACGCAGGAATCGAACGCCAACTACGACACCGAGTACGCGTTGCTCGATGTATACCGCGGCGGCAAGAAGATCACCCTGCTCGCACCGGAGAAGCGCTTCTACGTCGCCTCTCAGCAGACCTCGACCATGGTGGCCAACCACTCGACGCTGGCCTGGGACCTGTACGTGGTGTATGCCGGGCAGAACCCCGATACCGGCCGGCCGATCATTAAGGTATTTCTCAATCCGCTGGTCGCCTGGATCTGGATCGGCGTGGTGGTGGTCGCCTTCGGAACCCTGACCGCGTTGGCGCCCAATCTGAGCGCCGCCTGGGCGTCCCACCGCGTGCAACCCCTGGCGCATCCGGCGCCGGGCAGCGCGCTGGCAGAAGAACGCGTCCATGCCGGAGGCGCTGACTGATGCGTGCCCGCACGTCGAGCCAGGTGCGCAGCCGGCCGCTTCTCCGCGCGTCGCAGCTTCTGTTCATCGTCCTGCTGGTCATCGGCGCGTATGCTGGAACGGCGCGCGCGGGCGACACCGGTGGCGGCAGCCGGTTCGACAAGCTGAGTCACCGCATCATGTGTCCCTGTGGTTGCAACGAGCTGCTGGGCGAATGCAATCACGTCGGCTGCCCGGATTCCGACGGCATGCGCAACCAGCTCATGGCCTCGATCCAGCGTGGGGACGACGACACCACCATCTTCCACGCCTTCGAAGCGCAGTTCGGGCCGCCGGTATTGGCGGCGCCCATGTTCACGCGCTTCAACCATCTGGCCTGGATCATGCCGCCGCTGGTGCTGTTGCTGGGCATCGTCGGCGTGCTGGCCCTGGTGCGCAAATGGAAGCCGCGCACGGTTGCGATGCCGGCCGCGCCGCAGACCGCCGCGCAACTCGCCATGCGCGATCGCATCCGCAAGGAGACGCAGCTTTGATCGTTACCGCGTGCGCTCTTCTCACCCTCGCGCTGTTTGCGTATGTCTTCTACCCGGAGCGCAACGTGCAGGCGCAACGGGTGAAGACCCGCCTCGACTTCCTCGAAGAGCAAAAGGTCGTCCTCTACGACAATCTGCGCGACCTGAACTTCGAGTACCGCGCGGGCAAGTATCCCGAGGAGGACTACACCGCACAGCGCGCAGAGCTTGAAAACGAAGCTGCCGCGGTGATCGCCGAGATCGACCATCTGCAGGCCATCGCGGGCCCGTCTCGGCTGTCGCACTGAACGCGAGACTCTCCCGTTTCCCTCCGCCACAAATCGGGTGCCCCATCCTAAGCGCAGCGAAGGGTGGGTCTCTTCTCCGAATTCGAAGTATGGAACGCCACCAATAACCATGACTGATCCAACCATGAAGCAATGCTGCCTCCGCCTCGCCACCGTCCTGCTCGCGCTCGCTCCGTCCGCGCTCGCCGCCACCATCACCGGAACTGTCACCAACGGCACGGTGAACAAGCCCTCGCCCGGCGACGACGTCGTCCTGATCTCGCTCCAGCAGCGCATGCAGGAGGCCGCCCGGACCAAGACCGATTCGCGCGGTCACTACTCGCTCGACCTGCCGGCCGCCGAGGGCCCGGGAGGCATGCACCTCATCCGCGTCGATCACCAGAAGGCGTCCTACTTCGAGCCTGCTCCGCCGAACACCAGCCACGTCGATGTCGAAGTCTACGATGTGGCCGCAACGGTTCCGGGCATCACCACCGAGGCGGACGTGATGCGCGTCGAGACCGATCCGCAGGGACTGAAGGTCACCCAGAGCTACTTCATCAAGAACGACTCGCATCCGCCGAAGACGCAGTTCTCCGCGCACTCCTACGACATCTACCTGCCGCCGGACGCGAAGATCGAAGGCGCCGCGGCCATGGGGCCGGGCGGCATGCCGGTCGCCTCCTCGCCCGCGCCCGCGGGCGAAAAAGGCCACTACGCGTACTTGTTTCCGTTACGGCCGGGCGAGACGCAGTTCCAGGTCTCCTACCGTCTGCCCTACTCCGGAAGCATGAGCTTCACGCCCCGTACCGCCAACGGCGCTGACAATGTGGTGGTGATGCTGCCCAAGAGCATGACCTTCAAGGCGGCGGAAGGTACTCCCTACCAGCCGATCAATGACGACCTGAACGCGCAGACCTTCGTGGCCAAGAACGTGCGTGCCGGCGAGCCGCTGGGCTTTGCCGTCAGCGGCACCGGGGCGCTGCCACGCGACGTGCAGGCGCAGGGGGCGGGCAATCAGCCGGGCGCACAGGCCGGCAATCCGCAGGCGAATGGTGCTGCCAACGGTGCCGAAGACACGCGTCCGGGCGGCGGACTGGGGGTGCCGATCGACACGCCTGACCCGCTGAACAAATACAAGTGGTGGATCCTGAGCGGCATTGGCCTGCTGCTGGCGATTGGCGCGGCCTTCTTCCTGCGCAAGCCGGTGACTGCGCCCGCAGCCGCCGGCGCGGCGCTTGAGGGGGGATCGACCGCGGGGTCGGGTCCGTTCGTGGGTCCGGTTCTGGGCCAGGGGATGCCCCCGGGCTCCGCCTTAGGCGTCGCGCCCACCGGCAATGCCGCCGTGCTCGCCGCCCTTAAAGACGAGATGTTCACGCTTGAGACCGACCGCATGCAAGGCAAGCTGACCGAAGCTGAGTACGCGGCCCACAAGCAGGCGCTCGAGACCGTGCTACGCCGGGCGCTGACCCGCTGAGGCATTTCGCTTTGGCGTGGCGGGCTCGACAAGCGAGTCCCAGCCAACGCTGCAGACGGCAAGAGGGAGGGCCGAAGCCCTCCCTCTCTTTGTTGCCAGCGGTGCTGCTTAGAAGTTCAGTTTCAGGATGAACTCCATGGTGCGGGGTCCACCCAGGTTGAAGGTTCCCGGTCCACGCTCCACCCTGTACTGCTGCTTGTCCAGGAAGGAACTGGGTGAGTTGGCATAGCCCGGCGCTCCGGCGTCTGCTGTATTCAGAAGAACGCCAACCGGATTGTTGTAGTTCGCATTGTTGCCCACGTTGTAGACGGCGACCGAGGGTTCGAGGTTCGTGGACTCACCGAGGAACCTCAGGTGAATCGGATAGGCCACGTTCGCGTCGACCTCCGTCAGACCGTTGCTATGCAAGGCATCCGCGGGCGCAGGCGCCAGTGGCTGCTGTGCTGCGCCGAGCGCCACCATCTCCGCCGAGGTGAGAATGCCGGCGTTGACGACATCCTGTCCCTGCGGGGTGAGCGTATTGGCGTAGCGCGCGTTGTAGGCGTTGATCAGCTTGTTCAGGCTCCTGGAACTGTACTGGCGGTTGTAAGAACCGGGATTCGTACCCGGAACCAGGTTGGTTGGAACGGTGCCGATCAGTCCATCTCCATTCGTATTCACCGTGAAGATATTCCCCTGCTCCCCGGCCGTGTTATCCAGGGTCAGGTTCACCGGCGGCGTTGAATAGAAGTGGCCGATCAGGCCGATCCGCGGACCATGCACGATCGTCGCATAGCCGCCGAAGGATACCTGATGCGTGGCATCCAGATTGCCCGGCCCGATGTAACGGGTGGGGTTGTTCTGGTCCCACGGGGTAGCGGTGAAGAACTGGTCGGAGCCGTTGACGCCGGCCGCAGTGGTCACGAAGCGCGAGAAGTTATAAGAGACTTCGATGTTTCCAGCCGCAATTCCCGGGAACGGACTTGCCTTCTGTCCCTTGAACTGGATCTGAAGAGCATCGTAGGCCGACCGGCCGCTGGGGTACTGGAACTCGCCCTGGCCGACGTTCGGGTTCTGACCGGGGAAGGCATACCCGTTGGGGAAGTTCGGGTTTGCGTAGACGCCCTGGTTGGGAAGACCGCTGTTGATGGCGACTCCCGAGTCAAGACCGTTCCCGGACAGATCGATAATGGTGGCGCCGCTCCCGTCAGAGTGGAGTCCGGGGCAGCTTGCGATGGCGGCGTCGATGTTCCCTACGCCGCAGGCAGTCACCGTGTTGGCTACCGCAGTCGCGGCCGCCGCAGAGTTGAAGAAGCGCGCATCGCCCACGTGGTTCACGTCGATGGCCTGCATGAACCGTGTGGTCACCTGGTGGAGGTAGTCGGCGGTCAGGACCATCCCGTGTCCGACCTGTTGCTGGACGCCGAAGTTGATCTGGACCGAACGAGGTGCGGTGAAGGTCTGCGGCGCGTACGCGTCATAGCCGAACGCAGCCGGGATGGCCAGAGTGTTGCCGATGTAGTTCGCGTTCGCCTGCGCGCCCGCAGCCAGCACAGCCGCCTGATACTGCTTCTCCAGGGCGGCAAACGCAGGTCCCGCGGTCCCGACCGGCTCCGAGCATAGCGTCGAGATGGGCGTTCCGTTGTAGTTGTCGACCGTCGTACCGTCAGGCAACGTGAAGCTGTTGGTGCCGCCGCAGATCTGCGCCGTCCCGAAGAACAGCCCCTGCTGGAGTTTGAACGGGCGATCGAAGAGCACGTTGTTGAAGACGAAGTTCTCGTAGTAGAGACCGATGCCGGCCCGGATCACAGTCTTGCCATTCAGAGGACCCGGTGCGTACGCGAACCCGACCTGCGGTCCGTAGTTGTTGTTCGGCTGGTGGATGCGATCGCCCAGTCCGGGGCCAAACAGATCGAGGAGCTGGCTGGTGCCGGAGCATGGCGGCGTCGGGAAAAATGTGGTGTTGATGGTGGAGCAGGGCAGCGGCGCCAGATCGGAATCCGACCGGCCGGTGTCCCGCGAGTAGCGGAGGCCATAGTTCAAGGTGAAGGTAGGAGTGACCTTCCAGGTGTCGGCAACATAGAGGCCGAAGCGCCAGTCGCCTTGTCCGCCGGCCGGCGCACCGAAGGCCGGGATCTCCGTGTCGTATCCCTGACCATTCCCGAGCGTCACCGACGAAGCCGAGTAATCCAGCGGATTGGTCGGATCGCCGCCGGCAATCGGGCTGGTTCCGGTGGAGACGAACGGCGCTAACCCGTAGAAGGAAGCAAATCCACCACCCAGGATGCGGTTGAGGCTGCCGCCGAAGCGGACGGTGTGCGGACCCTTGGTCCAGCTACCGTCATAGCGGACCTGCTTGTCCGACTGGTAAGTCTGCTGCGGGGCCAGCAGGTTGGGGCCGGTATACAGCCCTGAACCCGGAATGTGCAGCGAGATGGAGGGTACCGGATTGTAGAGTCCGCTATTGCCCGCCGTCTCGTCCGAGATCAGGTTGTGGAATTTCTCGTAGCTGATGCGGAAGCTGTGCGTGAACTTGCCCGTAACGAAGTCGGCGCCCCCGGCGATCCCCGGCGTATTGTCGCGATTGGCGTAGAGAGAGTAGCCGTAGCCGAAGGTCGCGGCGACGCTGTTGACCTCATAATTGGCGCGGGCAAAGAAGTGGATACCTTTGGGACCGTCGTAGTCCAGGCGGACCGTAGAGTAGGTGTCCCGGAACGGTGAGCCGTAGGTCGGATTCGCTGCCTGGAGTGGAGCGAAGGACTGACTCAACGTGATGGGCTGCTGCGAATCCTGCTTGATGCGTTCCAGATCGCCAAAGAAGAAGAGCTTGTCCTTGAGGATCGGGCCGCCCACATTCCCGCCGAACTGGTTGCGCTCGAACGGAGGATTGATGCCGCCGCCGGCGCTCGCGAAGCCCGCGTTGTTGTTCTGGAACTGATAGAAGCCCTGCCCGTGGAAGGCGTTGGTTCCCGAAGGTGTCTGCACGAACACCGAGCCGGAGCTCGAGATCTCGCCCGAGACGTCGGCGGTGGAACGGTTGAGCTCAAACTCGCCGATCGCGCCCGAGGGGACGTTGAAGATCGTCGTGCCGACGGTCTCATCGGTGATGTCAGACCCGTCGAGGAGAATACGGGTGGTGCGGCCGGAGACGCCGCTGATCGAAAGCGCGGAGTAGCCCGCCTTGGTCGGGTCGAAGGTCTGCCCGCTCTGCAACTGCACGCCGGGCTCAAGCTGTGCCAGGTCGAGGAAGTTGCGCCCTTGCACCGGCAGGTTCCTGATCTGATCCGGCGTCAGAACGGTTTGCACGTTCGACTGCTCGGTGTTCACGGCGATCGCGGCGCCCTGCACCTCCACGACCTGAGAGGCCGATCCCACGGTAAGTTTGGGATTGGTGGTGGAGATGGTGCTGATCTGCACCACGGCCGTGGTCTGCAACTGGGAGAAGCCCGCGGCAACGACGGCGATCTTGTAGGTGCCCGGAACCAGCGGGCCGGAGTTGTAGAATCCCGCTGAATCGGAGGTCAGGGTTCGCGTCACCGCGGTACCTTCGCCGGTGATGGTCACCTTGGCGCCGGGGACGACCGCGCCCGAGGCGTCCGTGACCGTGCCCTGGATGGATCCTGAGGTTTGCGTGGCCTGCGACCATGCCGGAAGACTGCTCACCACGCCGGCGACGGGGAGAATGGACAGCGCGACCACGAGCGGACTGTGGAGGCTACGACGGAGAAATTTGGATGGTTTGCGCGTCTTCATGGAGGTGCTCCATTGCAATTCACGTTCCATGCCACTTTGGTGGTATTTCTCTGGAAAATCTCATGCCATCGGAGCTCACCCTTCAATACACAATAGATTTCCTATGGATTTGCGTAGCCCACCGGCTCTCTTTGCAACTTTTGTGGGATCAATCTCCCTGTTATGTGCGAGATACGGATTCCGCGCTCTGCGTGCGATTGGCCCCGCGCGTGCATTCACTCTCATCACTATGAGTACCCAGCTTCTACGCAAGGCAACATTCGCGCTCGCACTGGCGTTCCCGGTCGCAGCGCCACTCGCATTCCTCGAACTTCCTCTGGCCGCGCAAACCGTGATCTCCGGCGATATTGTCGGGACGGTCACCGATCCGACCGGAGCCGCCATTCCCGGCGCGCAGGTCACCGCGAAGGCCGCGTCCACCGGGGACACCAAGAACGTCACCGCGGACCAGTCCGGAAACTTCCGCATCTCCCTGCTCAAGCCGGACACCTACAACCTGACCGTGAAGGCGCCGGGGTTCACGACCACCAGCACGAGTATCCCCGTGTCCGCCGGCCAAGTCGCCTCGGCCAGCCTCAAGCTGGCGGTGGGTTCGAATACTCAGGAGGTCGTGGTCACGGAGAGTTCGCCGCTGCTGCACACCGAGGACGCCTCGATCAGCACCACCTTTGATCTGCAGCAGGTGCAGAGCCTGCCCAACCCCGGCAACGATCTGACCTTCATCGCGCAGACCGCGCCCGGCTCCGTCATGAACACCCAGGGCGGCTACGGCAACTTCTCCTCGTTCGGCCTGCCTGCCACTTCGAACACCTTCACGCTGAATGGCTCCTACCAGAACGACCCCTATCTGAACCTCAACAACTCGGGCGCAACCAACCTGCTGCTGGGCAACAACGACATCAGCAGCGTCACGGTGCTGAGCCCGGCCTATGACTCCTCCTACGGCGGCCTGGGTGGCGCACAAACGAATGAGATCAGCCGCGCCGGCGGCAACCAGTTCCACGGCAACGCCACCTATTGGTGGAACGGCCGCATCATGAACGCCAACGACTGGTTTAACAAGCACTCCAACCCCATAACGCCGCGCTCCTTTGACAACGCCAACCAGTGGGCGGGTGCGATCGGCGGACCGATCAAGAAGGACAAGACCTTCTTCTTCTTTAACACCGAAGGGCTGCGCGTCATTATCCCGGTCCGCGGCACTATCTACGCACCGAGCGCGCAGTTCCAGTGCCAGAGCCTGGGCACCTGCCCGGTGGTAACAGATCCGTCCAATCCAAACTTCCTGCCGGATCTGCAGAACGGCAACATCCCTTCCAACGGCAACGCCTCGGCGATTCCCATCTACCAGCGCATGTACAACCTCTACAACACCGCACCGGGCGCGACTGGCGCGACGGCTGTGGCTGGAGATCCAGAAACCGTTCAGTACAACAGCACCTCAGCCAACTTCGCTCACGAGTGGCTGATCACCGGACGCATCGACCAGGTGTTGAGCGACAAGGACCGGCTCTTCGGCCACGTCAACGTCGACAAGGGCGTGCAGCCGACCTTCACCAGCTTCCTGAGCCCGCTGTTCAACGTTGCCAGCCCGCAGCCGGCGTACTCCGGTCAGCTCAACGAGACGCACAGCTTCTCCGCCAACCTCACCAACCAGTTCATCTTCGCCGCGGCCTACTATCGCGCCATCTTCTCCAATCCCAACCAGGCCGCTGCAAATGCTGTGGTGCCAGCCTCCTACGTCTTCCTGGACGGTGGCCTCGCCAACAACACCAACAGCGCACTTCCCTATTCCGGTACCCCTGGCGGCGAGAACTTTGACTTTCCGCAGGGCCGCAACGTGACCGGGTATCAGTTCATCGACGACCTGAACTGGACCCGCGGCAACCACACCATCAAGCTCGGCTTCTCCATGCGCCGCGATGACATCACCGACTACGGCCCATCGGTGCGCGCTGTCACCCCTGAGGTCTACACCACTACCGCCAACTTCGCAGAGGGATTCGTAAGCCGTTATCGCCAGGCCTTCCCCGCCAGTCCCACCCAGCCGGTGGCGGTGTATGGCATGGGCGTCTACCTCGAAGACCAGTGGAAGATGCTTCCAAACCTCACCCTTACCTATGGCATGCGCTTCGAGCACAACTCCAACCCGGTGTGCCAGAAGAACTGCTTCGCCACCCTGAGCGATAACTTCGCCACGCTGGCGGCGAACACCAGCACCTCCACTCCTTACAACCAGCTCATCGCGTCCGGGCAGCACCAGGCGTTCCCCTCCTTCCAGACCCTGGCCTACGAGCCGCGCATCGGCATCGCCTATCTTCCCTTCGGCGCCGGCTCGCATACCACCGTCCGGGCCGGCTTTGGCATGTTTGCCGATACCTATCCGGGACAGATTGCCGGCGATCTGTTGAGAAACGCTCCTTCGAACGTCACCTTCTATCTGCGCGGTCAATATGCCCTTGATCCTGCACTTCCGAACAGTGGCGCGCAGGCGGCGGCCCGGTCCAATGCGGCCTTCGTCTCCAGCTACAACTCCGGAGCCAGCTTCAGCACGCTGAGCGCGGCGGGCATCGGCTTTGTTGCTCCGGCCTTTACCACCACTCCCCGCAACATCACCTATCCCATGTACGAGAGCTACAACCTGGCGGTCGAACAGCAGCTCGACCGGAAGACGGTGGTCTCCCTCGGTTACGTTGGCAACCACGGCTATCACGAGCCGATCTCGAACGGTGGCGTCAACGCCTACGGCTTCGGCGACCTGCCCGCGACAGCGCCCCAACCCTCCTTCGCGGCCGTCACCGATGTGACGAACCAGGGAGGCTCCAACTACAACGGCGGCATTCTCACCGTCACCCGGCGCGAGAAGCTGATCAACCTGCAGTTCAACTACCAGTACAGCCGTGCGTTTGATGAAGTGTCGAACGGCGGCTTCAATCCCTTCAGCAACAATCTGACAAATCCTGAGAATCCGAACAATATTTCCCAGAACTACGGCCCTGCGGACTACGACATCCGCCACTACATCAGCGCCAACTACGTCATCACCGTCCCGCAGTTCGGAAGGTGGGGCGCGCTTACCGGCAACTGGACAGTAGGCGGAACGGTCTTCCACAGCACCGGACTGCCCTTTACCGTCACTGACTCGGCCATTCCAGCCAACTACACCGGCTCGCTCTTTGCCAACCAGCTCGATAAGGGCTTCAGCAACAAGTGCCAGGGCGCCAGCGCCGTCGACACCCCTTGCGCCCTTGGTGCTCCGGGCGGCTCAAGCGCGGGATACGCCAACTTTGACGTCGCGAGCGGTTTCGGACAGCAGCGCCGCAACCAGTTCATCGGCTCCGGCTACACTGATACCGATCTCGATCTCACCAAGGGTTTCAAGGTTCCCCATTGGGAGGCGGCGAACCTGAAGGTGGGCGCGCAGTTCTTTAACCTGTTCAACCACCCCAACTTCGGGCAGCCCTTGAATGATGTGGAGGGTACGGGCCTGGGCACCATCAACTCGCTGGTCAGCACGCCGACCTCGATCCTCGGATCCTTCCTGGGCGGCGATGCTTCACCCCGCCTGATCCAGCTCAAGGCCGATTTCACCTTCTAACCCAACCTCTTCACTCAAAAGGCGGACCCTTCCGGGTCCGCCTTTTGCTTTGCGCATCGAACATGCCGCCTGTACGTCTAACATAGTGACGGGCAGATAGAACCCGGCATGACCCTATGAATACCTTCAAGACCACGCTTCTTCTCACCGCGCTGACGCTCTTCCTTATCTTCCTGGGCGCGCACTTCGGCGGACGCAACGGCATGATCCTGGCCTTCGTCATCGCCGCGGGCATGAACTTCTTCAGCTACTTCTATTCCGACAAGCTGGCGCTCTCCATGTATCGCGCGCAGCCGGTCACCCGCGAGCAGTTGCCGCGCGCCTATGCCGTGGTGGAGCGCCTGACGCAGCGCATCGGCATTCCGATGCCCAAGATCTATGTCATTCCGACGGATTCGCCCAATGCCTTTGCCACCGGCCGCAATCCGCGACACGCCTCCGTCGCCGTGACGGAAGGCATCCTCCGTCTGCTGACCGATGAGGAGCTGGAAGGAGTGCTGGCGCACGAACTGGGACACGTGCGCAACCGCGACATCCTCACCAGCTCCATCGCCGCCACGCTCGCCGGCGCCATCACCATCCTCGCGTCCATGGGCCGCTGGGCCATGATCTTCGGCGGCTACGGCGGAGGAAGCGATAGCCGCGACCGCGAAGGCGGCGGCATCGGCGCGCTGTTCATGCTGATTCTGGCTCCCATCGCCGCTACTCTCATCCAACTTGCCGTTTCGCGTTCCCGCGAGTATGAGGCGGACGCCACCGGCGCACACATGACCGGCAACCCCTATGCTCTGGCCAGCGCGCTTGAAAAGCTCGAGGCGTACTCCAAACGCCTGCCGCTCCAGGCCACCGCTTCCACGGCGCATCTGTTCATCGTCGCGCCTATGATCGGGGGCGCGAGCTTTGCCAACCTCTTTTCCACGCACCCGCCGATCGCTAAGCGCATCGAGCGACTCACCGGCCGTCCGCCCATGTCCCGGCAATGAGCTCGCCTGCAAAGACAATTCGCGGGACGACCCGCAAAGCATGGAGCGCATCCCACGAACCGTGCGCATGCGATCGTTTCTAGGAACCCTGTCCCTGCTGGTGCTCGGCCTGTGGCTGGGTGCGCTGGTCTTCTTCGTCATGGTGGCGCAGGTCGCCTTCAACACGCTGCCGCAGGATTTCCCCGACCCGGCGAGCGGCATCCATGCGGCGGGCCAGGTAGTGGCCGGCTCGCTGTGGCATCTGCACTACTTCGGCATTGTCATGGGAGTGCTGTTTCTGCTCTTCTCGCTGGGGCTGCGAACCCTCGTCCGCTGGCATTCTGTGGTACCGCAGGTCGTGCTCGTGGTCGTCATGCTGGGCATCACCTGCTATTCGCAGTTCTCCATCATCCCGCGCATGGAGACGGCACGCGCGGCGGTCGGCGGCAAGATCGCAGCGGTACCGGAGAACAATCCCGCCCGGGAGATCTTCGACCGGCTTCACCGGCTTTCTACTCGTCTAGAAGGCATCGTGGTCGTCTGCGGCTTTGTCGCCTTCCTGCTCGCCGGCCGGCCCCACATACCGCGGGAGCGCATCGTGGTCGCGGATACCACCGCAGCCGGCCGTGTTCCGCCTCCGGCAAAATAGACGACTGCCAGACGCATGGCCCTGAGCGTTATGGGAAGACCTCAGTGCAACATAGATCCGGTTAAGGCGAGAAGCAGACCTTCGGCTCAGCTGAGGATGACAGACTCAACTCTGAATTACCCACTGCCGCCTGTGCCCTTGCTCTCGTCTGCGCTATCCAGCCATGTATCATCAAAGTCTGGCGTGCACCGCCTTTGACTCTGGCGAGCCCTGCGCCGCCATCGATTCTCTACTCTCAGGACCAGCATGAAAACCGGCATCATCGGCCTGCCACAGGTCGGCAAGACTTCGCTGTTCAGAATCCTCACCAAAGCCCGGCTCGAAGAGAAGGCCTACTCGAACCCCCGCGAGGCGCATCTGGGCATTGCGCGGGTTCCGGATGAACGTCTGAGCCAGCTCGCCGCGCTCTATAACCCGAAGAAGCTCAATTACGCCACGGTCGAGTACGTAGACGTCGCGGCCATCGGCCAGGAGGCGCTGAAGGAGACGGCATTCCTTGCCAGTCTGCGCCAGGTAGATGCGCTCATCCATGTGCTGCGCGCGTTTGAGGATGATGCCATCCCGCACGTAGGGGAGATCGATCCGGTGCGCGACATCCGCAACGTC
Source organism: uncultured Acidobacteriaceae bacterium (assembly GCA_963830635.1). Classification (GTDB taxonomy): domain Bacteria; phylum Acidobacteriota; class Terriglobia; order Terriglobales; family Acidobacteriaceae; genus CAWHMN01. The sequence goes on from CAWHMN010000001.1 coordinate 964,917, forward strand.
GAATTCGACCTCATCTTCTCCGATCTGGCGCAGGTGGAGAAGCGGCTGGAGCGTCTGCAGAAGGACTTGAAGAAGATGCGCACTCCGGACCTGGAGCGGGAGAATGCGCTGCTCGAACGCGCGAAGGCGCAGCTTGAGCAGGAGCGGCCGCTGCGGGAGCTGGAGATGTCGGCCGACGAGCAGAAACTCATCCGCGGCTTCGGCTTCCTCTCCCGCAAGCCCATCCTCTACGTCGTCAACATCGCGGAGAGCACCACGCTGGGCGCGGACCTGGATGCGGCCGTGGCCAGGTTCGGGTTAACAGAACTCGCGAGCAAGCCCCAAGCCGGGGCTACCGCCATCTGCGGCAAGGTGGAAGCGGAGCTGGCCGAGATGCCGGATGAAGAGTCCGCCGAGTTTCTCTCGAGTTACGGACTCACGGAGAGCGGCCTGGTGCGCCTGATCCGCAAGAGCTATGAATTGCTCGGGCTGATCTCATTCTTCACGGTGGGCGAGGACGAGTGCCGCGCCTGGACCGTGCCGGTCAACTCCCGCGCCCAGGAGGCGGCGGGCGCCATCCACTCCGATCTGGAAAAGCACTTCATCCGCGCGGAGACCATTCATTGGGACACGCTGCTGGCGGCTAAATCGGAGGCCAACGCCCGTTCCCAGGGAACGTTGCGTCTCGAAGGCAAGGACTACCTGGTGCAGGACGGCGACGTGCTGCACATTCGCCACAGCGGCTGATGCAATCTGTACACCACCCACCCTTCGCTTCCACCCAGCGCGCAAATGCCGCGCGCCGGGGACCCGGGTGCGCTCAGGATGGGCACCCGTTTCTGCGGCGCGTGAAATCCAAAAACCCGCACAAACGTCATCCTGAGCGAAGCACCGAGCGCGAAGTTGAAGGACCCGCCTAGGCCGCCTTGCTACTGTCGCGCAGCGCCTTCACCCGATCGTGAGACTGGAGGATATGCGACTGCTGCCGCGCCAGAAGTTCGCGCACATTCCCAGGCAGATGCTCCTCGAGCGCCTCGGCGTACGCTTTCTTCGCAGTGTCCTCGCCCTGTTCGGCGGTTTCAAGCAGCGCGTGGTCGCCACCGCCCATCTTGTTCTTCAGCTCGCCCCACACGCGATGCATCTTGGAAGACGTGGACGTACCCACCTTCACATCCTTCACGCCCAGGTGGTGCAGCTCGTTCTCCAGCTCGCCGGCAAAGTTTGAGCGCACCTGCGTCTCTTCCAGGAAATACCGCTTGGCTTGCGGATCGGTCAGCCGATGACCCAGGTCAGTAAAGCCTTCGTGTCCGTCCCGCAACGTCTCGATCAAGTCCTTCAGCGTCTTTTCCACTTTCTCTGGATCTATATTTTCTGCCATTGGGTCGTTATCTCTCCTTGCACGGTGGGATGTGGCTACGGCATTCAGGTTGCCCGCCTGCACGCCCCTTCGCCGCTATACCCAGACCATTGCGCGCCGTTTATAGTGTTGCTTACCTACAAGCGGTAAGCGTTAGAACGGGAAGTGGCATGCGGATCATCGTCTTCGGAGCGACCGGCGGTATCGGGCGCCTGCTGGTAGAGAAAGCAATCGCACAGGCGCATACGGTGACGGCCTTCGTCCGCGATCCGGCGCAACTCGAAGCGCGAACCGGTCTGCGCGTGATCGTAGGCGACGTGGTGGACACAGAGGCCGTGGCCGACGCTATGGACGGACAGCGCGCGGTGCTGTCGGCGCTGGGCGCGCGCTCACTCAAAATCGAACCCGTGCTGGCCAACGCCCTTCCCAACATCTTGCATGGCATGCGCCAGCACTATGTTGAGCGCATCATCGTGGTGGGCGCGGCAGGCGCGGTTCCGGGCGCCGGCAAGTATCAGACACCGCTTTCCAACCTTCTGTTCGCGCTGATCAAACGCACGCTGCTGCGGCATCCCATGGCCGACCAGGCGGCACAGGAGCGGCTGCTCGCGGCCTCCGAGATGGATTACACCATCGTGCGGCCGCCACGTTTGACAGACGGCCCCGCTACCGGCAACTACTGCGTGCTGCCCGACTCGCTGCCCTCCAGTGGCCGGCGAATCTCGCGCGCGGACGTAGCCGATTTCATGCTGCAGCAGCTTGACGATCCGCGATTCCATCATCGCGGCGTGTACCTGGCAGCAGACGGGCCGCCGAGAGCGCGCCGCTGAACGCCAGCCGGGTGATGGGTTCATTGAAATGGAAAAGCCGCGAGGTACGCGGCTCTTCTGTCCGGCTCTTCTGTCCGGCTGCTGTTAGCGCTGCCGCGCTCTAACGGTTCGGATCGGTCTTGTCCGCGGCCTTGTCAGCGGTGTTCGCTGTCGCTCTCGCCGTCTTGTGCGCGGCGCTCTTTGTACCGTGCTTGGCCTTGTGATACGTCTTCTTGGTCTTGCCCGTCGTCTTATCGTAGGCGTGCTCGGTACCGGACTTGATCTTGTCGTAGACCTTCTCCGTGCCATGTTTGGTCGCGTCGTAGCCCTTCTCAGTTCCCTTCACCACTCCGTGTCCAACGTCCTTGGTCGCATCCTTCGTATCAGTGCCGGCGTTCTTCATATCCTGCCCGGCGGTCTGCGCCATCGCGAATGCGCCGGTACCCGTGACTGCGATGGCAGATGCCAGCAGCATCGGTCCAACAAACCTCGTCAAAATCATCACCTGCAACTCCCTCTCTGGCGGCCTCAGCCGCGTCTCATCGTAAGAAATATGTGGCCCTCTCGGTCACGGCGACCAACGCGCCGGTCCGCAGGACGGACCGCGCCCCCTGCATATTTAGGATGCCCTTTCTGTGAAAGGCCGTCCAGCGTTTCTTCCTCTAAGCAGCGTTGCGCCGCGGCGCCTCCACGGAATCCGCCGCGTGCCGGTCCAGCGTCCCGAGAAAGCCGCTGATCGACGCACAGAACGCCTGCGGCACCTCCTCAAACGGTAAGTGCCCGACACCTGGCAACATCGCGAACTCCGCACGGTCGAAGGACTGCATCAGGACATCCGCGCTACGCAGGCTGACGGCTCGGTCGCGGTCACCCCAGAGCAGCAGCGCCGGGACGGACCGCACCCGGTCGAGCACCGCCCGCAGGTCGCGCATGTCATCGAACCACCGCGATAGAACGCTCAAGACATACTCCACTGTGCCCGGCACCCGCATCGCACCCACATACCGCTCCGCGGCGCCCTCCCGCATCCGGTCCGTATCGCCGTACATGCGCCCGAGCGCGAGCGTCTGCAGGTGCGCCGGCAGGCCCGGCACCCGATGAGCAAACCAGCACCCCAGCGGCGTGCAGTAAAAGCGAATCAGCGGATCGGCGATGTCAGAGAACGGATTGGCGGGCGCGTGCAGCACCAGGGATCGCACGCGCTCCGGATAGAGCGCGGCCAGCATGAGCACGACAGCGCCACCGTGAGAGGTGCCCACCACATCTGCCTGTTCGATCTTGCAGGCGTCCATAAACGCCACTAGGCGCCGTGCGGCCGCACGCAGGCTCACGTCAAGATCGGCTCTGCGATCGGAGCGCCCGATCCCCAGCGCATCCGGTGCAAACACGGTCGAGTCCAGCGCAAGCCGCTCGAGCGAGGGCTCCCACGCCGCTGCCGACCCGAGCAGGCCGTGCACCAGGAGCAATTCCGGACCCTCTCCCGCAGTGAGGAAGTGCATGCGTGCACCCTCCACCCACACGCTGTCCGGGCGAGCCTTGATCTCTTTCCCTGCTCGCATCCAAGCCGCCAGTGTCATCGTGCCCTTTCTTCCCCGGTGTTTGCGCGCATACGGCGTCCTTGACCAACAAGTTCTTGTTACACCCATAGAGGGGCTATGCCGGACAAAAGATGCTCGTCGCGAACGATTATGTCATCCTGCTGACATTGGCCCTTCATCTCCAGGAGATTGAAGATTGTCCATACAGAATCTCATAGGCGATTCTGTTTTCGGGAGACCCGGATCTGTTCAACACGTCACAAAACTGTTGACCCCACGATGTTCTCCGGGTAAGGGCTATCGCTTCAACGGTATACTCGCCGTAACCTGCGCTTTCCGCGAGCTCGGGATCGTGGCAGGCAGCGTGCTTGCAGGCTGAAGGGAGCGACAGCCGAATCCGTACATGCAGAAATCCCTCCAAATCCGGGCCACGGTGGTCCTGCTGGCGTTGTTCACGGTGGCGGCGGCGGTCTTTGCCTCCCTGAACTTCGTCAAGGATTTGGATTTCCAGGAGCCCACGGATGGCGTTGCGTGGGTGGAGTCCCATGGAGGGCTGCTGGCGCGGCGGGTCCCCGACAACACGCCGGGCGAGCGCGCCGGTATCAAGCCCGGCGATTTGCTGATTGCGGCGGGCGATCATCCAGTGCCACGGACGGCCTCGCTGGTGCGCGAGTGGTTCCGTACCGGCATCTATCGCCGCATCGATTACACTCTGGTGCGCGACACGGTGCGCATCACCGCCTCGGTCATCCTGGTCACTCCGGACCGGAGCCAGTATCAGGGCCTGCGCCTGGTGGCGCTGATCTACCTGCTCATCGGCCTGTACGTGCTCTTCCGCCGCTGGACTGCACCGCACGCCACGCACTTCTACGTCTTCTGCCTGGCATCATTCGTTCTCTACGCCTTCCACCACACGGGCAAGCTGAACAGCTTCGACTGGATTGTCTACTGGAGCAATATCGTCGCGGGCGCGCTACAGCCGGCGCTGTTCCTGCACTTCGCGCTGGCCTTTCCGGATGATAGAGTGGCACGGACGACGCACACGGCAACTGCGCCGGACCGCTGGCGTCCGCGCTGGCCCATCGTGCTCGCGTATGTTCCGGCACTGATCGTGGTTGGTCTGCAGGTCTCCGCGTTTCTCTTCTGGTCGGCCACCGAACTGCTGCTGCATCGCCTCGACCAGATCGCTACTGGATATCTCGCGGTCTACTATGTGCTGGCGGGTATCGTCTTCCTGGTCCACTACCGGCATACGGATAACCCGCTGCGGCGGCAGCAGTTGAAGTGGCTTACCCGCGGCACCCTGCTGGCTGTTCTGCCGTTTACGCTGCTGTATGTCGTTCCCTATCTGGCGGACTGGACGGTGCCCAGCCTGCTGACGCGGCTCGCCGGGCTCTCGCTGGTGCTGATCCCGCTGACCTTCAGCTACGCCATCGTGCGTTACCGCCTGATGGATGTGGACCTCATCTTCAAGCGCGGCGTCACCTACACGCTGGCCACTGCGCTGCTGGTGGGGCTCTACTTCGGCGCAGTGGCGGTGGCCGCGGAGCTCATCCACACGCGCCTGCCCTCGTTCGGCGCGTGGGGTTTGATCGCCACCATCATCATCACCGCTGCACTCTTCGATCCGTTGAAGCGCGGCATTCAGAACCGCGTCGATCGCGTGTTCGATCGGACTCGCTACGACTACCGCCAGACGCTGATTGATTTCGGACGCAACCTGAGCTCGCAGACCGATCTCACGGCCCTGCTCAATGCCGTGGTCGATCGCCTTTCGCAGACCTTGCTGGTAGCCCGGGTCGGCATCCTGCTGCCGGAGCACCGCGGACGCTACGTCCTGGCCGCCGGCCACGGTCTGCCCGCCGGACTTTACGGCCATGGCCATAGCGTGGACTCGACCGCGCTGCAGCTAAGCTCGCTCGATCTTCAGGGACCCGATGCGCCCTCGCACATCTTCCTGGAGAACCCGCAGCAGGCACTCCATCTCTCGGAAGACGACCGCCGGAGCGCTGCTGCTCTGGATCTGCATTATTACCTGCCCTGCCGCGCCGGCCATCGCACTATCGCCGTGATCGGCCTGGGCCGCACCACGGATGGCGACTTCCTCTCCAGCGAAGATGTCGAGCTCCTCGAATCGCTCGCCAGTTACATCGGTATCGCCATCCAGAACGCGCGTCTGTACGCCTCGTTGGCGGAAAAGGTTTCCGAGTACGAGCGCCTCAAGGAGTTCAACGAGAACATCGTCGAATCCATCAACGTCGGCATTCTGGCCATCGATCTCGAGGAGAAGATCGAAAGCTGGAACGCGCAGATGGAGGTCATGTTCGCCGCGCCGCGCGTCGACGTCCTCGGCCAGACGCTCGAAGCCGTCTTTCCGCCGGAGTTCATCGCCGAGCTGCACCGCTTGAAGGATGCGCCGGGGGTGCACAACCTCTACAAGTTCCGGCTCGGCGTGCGCTCGGGAGAGACGCGCACCGCCAACATCGCGATTGCGCCCCTGGTCTCGCGTCACTTCCAGGTGGTCGGGCGCATCATCCTGGTGGACGACATCACCGAGCGCCTGCAGCTTGAGGGGCAGCTCGCGCAGGCGGAAAAGCTGTCCTCCATTGGCCTGCTGGCCGCCGGCGTCGCGCATGAAGTCAATACTCCGCTGGCCGTGATCTCGTCGTACACGCAGATGCTGGCCAAGCAGGTGCGCGGAGACGAACGGCTGAGCGGAATGCTGGACAAGATCACCAAGCAGACCTTCCGCGCTTCCGAGATCGTGAACGGTCTGCTCAACTTCTCGCGCACCAGCGGCACGGAGTTCCGCGAGCTTGATCTCAACAAGATCATCGAAGAGACGCTCACGCTCCTCGATCACCAGTTCAAGACGGCGCAGGTCTCCCTGGTGACCGCGTTCGAGCCGGACCTCCCGCTCATCCGCGGCAATCCGGGAAAACTCCAGCAGGTGTTTCTCAATCTCTTTCTCAACGCCAAGGACTCCATGGCCGGTGGGGGCACCCTGCGCGTCCTGACCGAAGTCAACGGCCAGGTGAGCGTGCGTATCGTGGACAGCGGCTCCGGCATTGCTCCGGAACACGTCGGGCGTATCTACGATCCGTTCTTCACCACCAAGAGTACGCCGGGCGACGGCCAGCGGCGCGGGACGGGCCTGGGTCTCGCGGTCACCTACGGCATCATTCAGGAACACGCCGGCAAGATTCAAGTCGAAAGCCAGCTTGGCAGCGGCACCACCTTCCACCTTGAGTTCCCCGTTGCAAGGAAGCCCGTTCATGTCTGAAGCAACCGTAACGCTGCCGGGCGTCTCCACCGGCGCGGCAGGACAGGGCTCGGCCCGCATCCTCATCATCGATGACGAGTCCGCGATCCGCGAATCGCTCGAGACCCTGCTCACGCTGGAAGGCTACAGCGTGGATATGGCCCCGGACGGTCCGCGCGGCCTGGATAAGATCGACGCGAACTCCTACGACCTTGTGCTGCTCGATCTCGCGCTTCCGGGACAGAACGGCATCGATCTGCTGCCGCGCATTCTGGCCAAGCAGCCGGACCTGCCGGTCATCATGATCACCGCCTATGGGACGGTGGGCAACGTAGTGGACGCGATCCATGCCGGCGCGCAAAATTTCGTGCAGAAGCCGTGGGAGAACGAGAAGCTGCTCGCCGATATCCGCGCGGCAGTGCTGCGGCATCGCGCCGAAGAAGAGAATATCCAGCTCAAGCGCGCTCTCAAGCAGCGCTACAACTTCGAAAACATTATCGGCAAGAGCGACCCCATGCTGCGCACCTTCGACCTCATCGCGCAGGTCGCGCCCTCCCGCTCCACGGTGCTCATCCAGGGCGAGAGCGGTACCGGCAAGGAGCTGATAGCGAAGGCCCTGCATGCCAACTCGCCGCGCCGGGACAAGCCCTTCGTGGCCGTCAATACCGGCGCCGTGCCCACGGAACTGCTGGAGTCCACGCTCTTCGGCCACGTGAAAGGCGCCTTTACCTCCGCCGCCACCGCCAAAAAGGGGCTATTCGAAGTGGCGCACACGGGCACGCTCTTCCTTGACGAGATCGGCACCATGGGCATGGATACCCAGGCCAAGATCCTCCGCGTGCTGCAGGACAAGCGGTTCATGCACCTGGGCGGAATCCAGGAGATCCAGGTAGATGTCCGCATCGTCGCCGCGACCAATCTCGATCTGCGCCAGGCGGTGCGCGAGGGCAAGTTCCGCGAAGACCTCTACTACCGCCTTAATGTCATCACGCTGGAGCTACCGCCGCTGCGCTCCCGGCGCGAAGATATACCGCCGCTGGTCACGCACTTCCTGAAGCGCTTCTCCGAGGAAAACGAGTTGCCTCTGCGCCGCATCACACCGGATGCGATGCGCGTACTGGTGGATTACGACTGGCCCGGCAACGTGCGCGAGCTGGAGCACATCATCGAGCGCGGCGTAGTGCTCTCCTCCTCTACCACCATCGGCGTCGACCTGCTTCCCGGCCATCTCACCGGCCGCTCCTATTCCTCGTCGCTGCTTGAGCACAGCCCCAACGCCTCGCTGTTCGACATCCTGGAAGACATCGAGCGCCGCATAATCGTCGACAAGCTGGAACGCTCCAACTGGAACCAGACCGAGGCCGCGGAACAGTTTCGCATCCCGCTCTCCACGCTGAACCAGAAGATCAAGCGCCTGAACATCGAGATCCGCAAGAAGCTCAAGGAGTAGGAAGCGGCCCCGGTTTAGTTTGCACCGGTGGTTCCTGGTTCAGCTTGCGGCGGTGGTTCCTCATCCGGAGACAGTGGAAAGCCCGGCTTATCAGCCGGGAAGTTGACCGGAGTTGTAAAGTGGGTGCAAGCGCTTCATCGCGCCTACTCCAGCATCTAAAATCCCTACATGGCCATCACCTCGCTCGATAGTGTCGCCAAGAAAGGCGTGAGTTCGGTACAGGACTACGCCATCATCTCCGGCCGCTCCATCTCCAATATCTTTCGGCGGCCGCACTATCTCAACGACATCTTCACCCAGGCGGACATCATCGGGGTCGGCTCGCTGCCCATCGTCATCCTGACCGGCTTTTTCACCGGCGCGGTGCTCGCGCTGCAGTCGGCTTCATCGCTCGCCCAGTTCGGCGCCACTGCGATCACCGGTACCCTGGTCTCGCTCTCCATGATCAAGGAGCTGGGTCCGGTGCTCACCAGCCTCATGGTCTCCGGCCGTAACGCCTCCGGCATGGCATCCGAGCTTGGCTCGATGATGGTGACCGAGCAGATCGACGCCATGCGCGCGCTGGGCACCGACCCGATCAAGAAGCTGGTGGTGCCCCGCCTGGTGGCGACGGTCATCATGTCCTTCTTCCTCACTGTCATCTCAGACACCGTGGGCACCCTGGGTGGCGCCTTCGTCGCCATCTTCCTGCTGGGCCAGGACGGATCGCAGTACTTCCACACCGCATATCAATCCTTGCGCTACCCGGATGTCCTGCAAGGGCTGGTCAAACCGCTCTTCTTCGGCTTCATCATTGCTACTGTCGGCTGCTACTTCGGCATGACCACCCGCGGCGGCACGCAAGGGGTGGGCCGCTCCACGACCCAGGCGGTGGTTGTCTCCTCGGTACTCATCATCGTCGTCGATTTCATCATCAGCCGTTTTATGATCGGCGTTTTCGGCCGCTAAATTTCACGCTGCCCGATTTTCAGACGCAGGAAAAACCGGTTCATGCCTACAGCCCTTGACGAGCAGCAGGAGAAGCGCTTCGAGCCCAAGCCGGGCGAACCGGTCGTCGTCTTCGACGATGTCTCGATTGGCTTTGATCGCAAACCGGTGCTCGAGAACATCTCGTTCAAGATTGAGATCGGCCAGACGCGAGTGTTGCTGGGACCGGCAGGCGGCGGCAAGAGCGTGCTGCTCAAGCTGGCCGATGGCCTCTTCAAACCCGACTCCGGGCGCATCACCGTCTTCGGCAATGAGATCAGCGCCATGCATGAGAACGACATCTTCGCCATCCGCTCTTCCATCGGCATGGTTTTCCAGGAGGGCGCGCTCTTCGATTCTCTCAACGTACGGGATAACGTCGGCTTCCTGCTGATGGAAGAGCACATGCCGGAGAAGGAGATCGACGACCGGGTACGGGAGGTCCTGCGCTTCGTCGAGCTCGAGCAGACGATGGAGATGATGCCGGCGGAGCTATCCGGCGGAATGCGCCGCCGCGTCGCGATCGCCCGGGCCATCGTTAACAAGCCCCACCTGCTGCTCTACGATTCGCCCACCGGCGGCCTGGATCCCATCACCTCAACCAACATCATCGAGCTCGTCATCAAACAACGCGACGTTTACAAGACCAGCTCGCTGCTCATCACGCATCGCCTGCAGGACGCCTTTACCCTGGCCACCTACCGCTTCAACAAAGAGACGAACCACATGGAGCCGCTGCCCGAGGGCGAGGCCGATCCCGATACCAGCTTCCTGATCCTCAACGAAGGCAGGCTGATCTTTGACGGCTCGACCCACGACCTGGTTCACTCCGACGATCCGTTCATCAAGGAATATCTCAGCTAGAGAAACCGCGGCGCTGCCGTCCATGTTCATGCTCCTGCGCGTGTATGATTCTGGCAGATGCTCAAGGCTCTCCACGCCGCTGCCGCCATCGTATGCATGCTGTGCGTACTGGCCATCTGCATCGCCCCGCTGGCTGACCTGCCCCACACCACCAACCGCGCCTACCAGCTCGCCATGCTTCTCCTGGCGATCCTCTTTGCCGGCGCTTTTGTCTGCGGCGTAGAGCTCCAGGATCGCGAGCCCAGTTCTGGTTGGGAGCACGCTACCGTAGGTTTGCGAGGCTGCATCCGCATGCCTCCACTGCTGATTGGCTGCGTGCTCAAGTGCTAGCGCGCTGAAGTGTTCGCGATCCCATGGCTCGCGAGCCATCGCCATGTCCGGACCGCCTGCTCCGGGTAATACGGACAACTCCGGAGGCCTGCGAGAGATCAAATTCATTTTGACAGCCCGCGCTGGACTCCCGAGGCACCTTTACCGTTCCGCTCACTTTTGCTACTCTGAGCCGCGCACATTGAGGGACAAACCATGGACGCATGCATGCCGGTTGACAAGGCAGAGAGCGATCTTCGCAGACAACTGGCCAAGCATTCCCGGTGGCTGTCGCGCCTGGGCTTTGTTCCGGGAACGTCAGGAAACCTGTCGGTACGGCTGGACCGGGACCGCATCCTGGCTACGCCCACGGGCTGCAGCAAGTCCCTGCTGCGCGCGCAGGATATGGTCGTCGTCACGCTCGATGGAACCCAGCTTTCCGGCACCCGGCCGGTCACCAGCGAGATCGGCATGCATCTGGCCATCTACCAGAGACGCAGCGATGTCTCCGCCGTCGTCCACGCGCATCCACCCACCGCGACGGCATTTGCATCCTCCGGACTGGCGCTGGACGAGCCGCTCTGCTCGGAGATCGTCATGACGCTGGGCTGTGTGCCGCTCGCTCCCTATGCCACCACCGGCTCGGCGCAGTTGGCTGACAGTCTTGCGCCTTACATTCAAGGGCACGACGCCATCCTGATGGCGAACCATGGCGTGGTCGCCCACGGCGCTACGCTGCTCGACGCGTTCATGCGCATGGAAACGGTGGAGCACTTCGCCCGCATCTGCCTGGTGGCGCGCCAGCTTGGCTGTGGCAAGCCGCTGCCCAGCGATGCGCTGTCGGAACTCTTCGAGGCCCGCTCCAGATACCAGCGCAACAGCATCCCGCAATCGGTCAGAGACGCTAATTAGTCAGTCCGACCTACCCCGCATGGCAATCTGCCATCCAACTGATATACCTGCTCGACCTGCGCCACTCCGCGAGCGGATGAAAGGCCCGTCACGTTGAAGGTCCACCTCGTCAATCCAAGTGATAAATCCTTTGGAACTGCTGTCATCACCCCACGTTGGCTCTTTGTTCTTGCTGCCGCCACTCCCCGCTCCTACGGGGATCCCAACCTGGTCGACGAAAGCCTGGAACAGCTTCTCCCGGATAGCATTCAATCCGGAGATATCGTCGGCATCAGCGTGCACACCGGCAATGCGCTGCGCGGCTATGAGGTGGGCCGCCTGGCGCGCGAACGCGGAGCATGGGTGATCTTCGGCGGTATCCATGCCACGCTCTATCCGGAGGAGTCCTTCGAGCGCGGCGCCGCGCACGCAGTGGTCACGGGCGATGGCGATCGCATCTGGAGCCAGGTGCTGGAGGACTGCACCGCGGGTGCACCGCGCCGCCTCTATGCAGGCGGCAGGATCTCCGGGGACAGCTTCGTTCCCGCCCGCTGGGATCTCATCTCGGCCGATAAATATATGTGGGCCTCGGTGCAGACCGTACGGGGCTGCCCCAAACACTGCTCCTTCTGCTCAGTATGGCGTACCGACGGACAGAAACCCCGCCAGCGGGACTTCCGGAGCGTGATCGGCGAGATCGTCGACCTGCGGCGCAAGGGATTCCGCTTTATCGCTCTGGCCGACGACAACTTCTATCCCGTCACCCTCACCGATCTCCGCCTGGCGCGCGAGCAGAAGAACTTCGTCAAAGTCGAGGAACTCGAAGCCATCCGCCGCGAGCGCTTCGCCTTGATGGCCGAACTCGCCAAGCTGCCGTCCAACATGGTCTTCTTCACCCAGATCACCATGGAGGCTGCCGAGGACACGGAGTTCCTGGACGCCATGCACAAGGCCAACATCAAGGGAGCGCTGGTCGGCGTGGAGGCCGTGACACCGGAAGGCCTGAAGGCTGTCTTCAAAGACTTCAATTATTCCGGCGAGCGCCTGGTGCAGCAGTTGCGGACCTTCCGCGAACATGGTGTGCACGTGCTCGGCTCTTTCATCTTCGGACTGCCCACGGACAAGCCCAGCACCTTCCAGGCCACCGCGGATCTCGCGCTCGAGGCCGTCACCTTCGCGCAGTTCGTGATGATGACGCCCTTTCCCGGCACCGTCGATTTCGCCCGATGGGAGAAGGAGCAGGAGAAGAATCCTACGCTCATCGATGGCGTGCCCATCACTCGCTACTGGCTGATCCCTTCCAGCATCCGGCCCAAGATGTTCACGCCACACCCGGCTATGAGCACGGAAGAGATCAGCAGCCGTACGCAAGGCGTCTGGGATCGCTTCTACACCATCAAGGAGATCTGGCGGCGCTCCGCATGCACCCCCACGCTGCGCTCCCGCATGGGCTTCATCGTCCTCTCCAAGCTGTATCGCCAGATGTATGCCGGCACCGGCATATCGACGGACAGTGCCCGCCGTAAAAAGGCCAACACCTGGGCACGTTTGATCGCGAAGTATGCCCGGCACCTCTTCCAATCCAAACCGATGCCGGAACTGGAGCTGCCGGTATGGGATCCGGCCCTGCCGTCGGCGCAGCATTTCAACGTTCTTTCGTAGAGCAGCCTCCGGCCAAACAGCCGCTTTGAGCCGGTGCTTTTGGCTGGTAGCCGGCGGCTGGGAACTGGTAGCTTTAAGCATGCAAGCCTTCTTCGCCGCACTCGACGCCCGCATCGCTCCTTACGACCTGCTCACACATCCCTTCTACCAGGCGTGGTCGAACGGCGAACTCACGTGCGATGACCTGCGCGAGTATGCCGCCGAGTACTGGAGCCACGTCTCCGCGTTTCCTACTTATCTCAGCCGGTTGCACTCCCGGCTGGACGACGGCGCGTTGCGGCGCACCGTGCTCGAAAATCTCGCGGAGGAAGAAGGCCTGCCCGCAGGGCGTCCGCACAGTGATCTGTGGATGGACTTCGCAGCGGGCATGGGCGCGCGTCCGGAGGACGTACACACGCGCACGCTGAATCCCGAGACGGCCGCACTGATCGCGCACTTCCGCACGGCCGTGCTCGCCTCGCCTGCTGCCGCGCTCGCCACCCTCTACACCTATGAGTCGCGCGTCCCGGCGATCGCGACCACCAAGGCCGACGGGCTCAGGAAGCACTACGGTGCGGATGCCGCCGCGACCCGCTACTTCACTCTCCATCAGACCGCCGATGTGCTGCATGCGCACGTCTGGCGCGAGGCGCTGACCTCCGAACTTGCGCAGCATCCGGAGCAATCGGAAGAAGCGTTGGGCGCTGCCGAAGCGGCCGCTGCAGCTCTGTGGACCGCGCTCGACGGCGTCGAAGCCCAACGCCGGCTCCGCAAAGAGCCGCTTCCAGTCTAGGTTCCAGCTTCACTACCGGTGCATCCGGGTGCCCCATCCTAACGCCGTTAGGGTGGGGTTTGTTGTTCCAGGTCGATTGTGTCTCAGGCGCAGGCACAGCCACGGCTTTCAGAGATTGCGTTGCGTATGTGGCATGCCCGGAAGCGCCTCTGGCGATCTCGTTCTATGCTTCCGGTCGACGAAGCGCGATTATTGCGGAACCAAGCTGGGCCAAACGGCGTTTTACCATTTGCGGGAGGCGCAGATGAACCGACAAGTAGCTCTGAAGATTGTGTTGGGCTTGGTAGGATTGCTCTTCCTGGCGTCAGCTTATCCCTTGATCGTGTTCGTGCGGCGAGATCCTGCGCTGTCGATGATGTTCAGCCTTTATGTGACGCTCGGCGTCTTTCTGCTTCTCGCAGTCCGCAACCCGTGGGCGAGCCGCAACTTGATCGCCTTTACAGCATGGTCGAGCTTCGCTCATGCCGCCCTCATGGGTACGCAGGCGCTGCGGAATATGGTTGCGCGTGTAGAACTGGTGGGGGTGGTGGTCCTTATCGTCATCGGCGTACTGCTGATCGCGCTCGCGCCCGCAAAGGAGCACGCCGCACCCGGGCTACCCAACCACCGCGGTCAATGATGAAGGCCTTGTCGCAGTCATTTTGATCATCCGCGGACAGTAATCTGCTTCGCCGTTGCGACAAAGCTGAGGCAGGAAGCACCTTCAGGCAGGGGAGTCGTGCAGTTCGAATCGAGGGAAGCAGATCCTTCGACTACGCCGTCAACAGCAGGCCTGCTGCGCTCAGGATGACACACTGCGCTACTACCCTCCGGGAGCAGCCACTCGCCGCCAGCTTCTATCCTTGATATTCTTGCTGGTTTGCACCCCGGCACGGAAGGACCACCATGGCATTCAAATTCAAGGGCGTCGACTTCATCGGCTTCGACGCTCTGCTCTCGGAAGAAGAGCGCATGGCGCGTGACACTGCGCGCCGCTTCGTCGAAGACCACGTCATTCCCATCATTGAACAGTGCAATCGCGAGGGCCGCTTCCCGCGCGAACTGATCAAGCCCATGGGCGAGCTCGGCTTCTTCGGGGCCAACCTGCACGGCTATGGCTGTGCCGGCATGTCCAATGTGGAATACGGCCTGGTCACGCAGGAATTCGAACGGGGCGACTCCGGCCTGCGTTCGTTCGTCAGCGTGCAATCGGCGCTGGTCATGTACCCCATCTACACCTTCGGCACGGACGCGCAGAAGGAGGAGTGGCTGCCCGCCATGGCCAAGGGAGAGAAACTGGGATGCTTCGGCCTCACCGAACCGGACTTTGGCTCCAATCCCGGCGGCATGCGCACCCGTGCCCGCCGCGATGGCGATGACTACATCCTGAACGGCGAGAAGATGTGGATCACCTCCGGCTCCATCGCAGACGTCGCCGTCATCTGGGCCAAAGTGGAGGACGAGCAGGACAAGGTTCGCGGCTTCCTGGTGGAGACCAACCGGCCCGGTTTCCGCGCGTTCGATGTACACGGCAAGTGGTCTCTGCGCGCCTCCGTCACCTCCGGACTATCCATGAGCGATGTGCGCATCCCCGCCGCCAATCTGCTGCCCGGCACGGGCGGGCTCAAGTCGCCGCTCATGTGCCTCAACCAGGCGCGCTACGGCATCGGGTGGGGCGCCATTGGCGCGGCCATGTCCTGCTACGACACGGCGCTGCAATACTCGTTGGTGCGCAAGCAGTTCCGCGACGCGCCCATCGCCAGCCATCAACTGGTGCAGGAGAAGCTGGTCTGGATGATCAGCGAGATCACCAAGGCGCAGTTGCTGTCACTCCAGGTAGGCCGCCTGAAAGACGCCGGCAAGGTGGCGCCCGAGCATATCTCCATGTCCAAGCGCAACAATGTGGCGATGGCGGTGGAATGCGCACGGCTGGCGCGGGACATCCTGGGAGGCGCGGGCATCACCGACGATTATCCGGTCATGCGCCACATGATGAACCTGGAATCGGTGAAGACCTACGAGGGCACGCACGACATCCACACGCTCATCATCGGACAGGCCATCACCGGCATCCCGGCGTACTGAGCCTGCCGATGGCCGCGGGCCCTGCGTCAATTGCCTGCGGCTGCCAGGGTGGCGGAATCCGCAGGAAGAGCATCCGCCTGCTCGTTGGTAGCCGGCTGTATTGCGTCGATGGCCTGAGCCAGCGTTGTCGCCACGCGGTCTGCTTCGCCCCGGCTTATCTCGCTCGCTGCTTTGGCGCCATCGTCGGCATAGTTCCATAGGCCGATCACGATCTTCAGGTCAGCCTGACCGTCGCGCAGCCTCTTGTAGAGGCGGCGTGCGTGGGCCATGGCGAACGGCGGCAGCCCTGACAGGCAGACGACCGTGGCTTGCTGCCGAAACACCTCTGCCACCATCTCCTCCGCGCGCGCGAGCGAGACTGCCTCCACAGCGTAGCCGGCGCACTCGATGAGCTGCGCCAACATCAACGCAACCACATCGTCCGCCTCGTCGCGGACCGGCACGCAGAGAACCTTGATGCTGGCGTCCGCGGTCTGCGCCAGGCAAGGCGTGAGTGCGCTGGTGTTCGTCGCGATGCCGAGCCTGATTCCAGCCTCTACCTCAGCGTCCGCGGTGGATGTCGTCGCCGGGGATGCGAGGGCAAACTCTTCCTTCCGCATACCCAACTCTTCCACTTGCTCTCTGCTCGTTTGATAGATGAAGTTGACCGTAGCCTCGTCAAGATTCTGCTGATGGCGGTCCTGCTCGGCCAGGCTCAGCGCCGGTATCATCACCGATTCATAGAGATCCCTGAGGGTGTGCTGCTCCTTGAGATAGGCTTCCAGCACGTCGCTGGCTTCACGCTCATCGCCGGCGAGCAGGCGCTGGTAGTAGTTCGACGACGGAGGCATGGCCGGTCGGTCGCCGAGCAGCACGCTTAGAAATTCCAGCCTCGGCACATGCCTGCCCACCACCACCAGGCAGACGGTCAACGGCACAGACAAGACCAGCCCTACCGGACCCCAGATCAGCGTCCAAAATGCCGCTGCTACCAGAACCGCTATCGAGGACAGGCCGGTGTGTTTCCCATAGACATGGGGTTCGACGAAATTTGCTGTGACCACTTCCAGGCAGAAGAAGGTGCCCATGATGATCAGCGTCTGCCTCCATCCATGGAACACAGCCAGGGACAGTACCGTGGGCAAGAGCGCGGCGATGGGGGCGCCGATATACGGGATGAAGCGCAGCAGCGTTGCCAGGGCGCCGAACAGTCCGGCATGCGGTAGACCGATGAAGCGCAGCGCGGTGAAGATGATCAGCCCGTAGGTGGTATTCACCAGCAACTGCAGCAGGAAATACCTGCTGATGCGGTGGCTCGCGTCGTCCATCGCCTGGGTCATCAGATTCAGGTGACCGCGGCCCGTGAGCCGGATAAGACGGTTGCGGAGGTCTTCCCGCTGCAGCAGCATGAAGAAGGTGAACACGAAGGCGAGGAAGGCCGTAATCAACGGGTCTAGCGCCCCGTGGAGCGTCTCCAGCCTGTTGCTCGGCGCGGCCACCTCATGCACGGGCAGCGGTTGGGCCGGGGAGGAACCCGGCTTGCCGCCGCGGCCACGGTTTGCGCCATCGGCCGCTGTACCGGTCTGGGGCAGCCCGATCTGCTGACGCAGGCGTTCCACCTCATCGGCCGCCCGGTTAAAGCCCGTATCCCTGGGCTTGTGCAACGTGGCGATCTTGGCCGTAATGTTGGTCCTGTACGCCGGCAGGTGTGCGGTCACATCGATCAGTTGGGTGGCCACAGTCCAGCCGATTGCCCCGATGACCGCGCCGAAGGTAAGCATCACCAGGAGAATGGCCGGGAGCCGCGGCAGCCGTATCCTCTCCAGAAGCGTGACCACCGGGGCGAGCAGGAACGCGAACAGGATGGAGAAGGCCAGCGGGAGCAGCACTACCTTTGCCAGATAGAGCACCGCAATGGCGACCACGGCTACGACCACCGTGAGCAGGCGTGAGAGTTCCCGGGATGCATTCGGGCGGCTCAAGCTTCCACCATCATGGCAGGAGTCCTACATCTGTTCGCATGGTACTCGGATACCGCGCTACGTGGGATGGATGCCAGCGCAGGGCGGATTGCGGCCGCGAAATGGCCCCCGGAATATATGCGGGGGCCATCGCTTCTCTCCTCGTGGTCGTCGAGTCTACTGCGTCGCGAGCGGACAGAACGGTGAAGGGTCGTGAAATGGATTGCAGGGTATTCCGAGCCCCGCGATGCGGCTCGTCACCACATCGTTCACCAGCGCCGAAGCGTTGCTGGGACCGCCCGCCGTCTGGGCACGCGCACGAACGTCCACCGCAAATCCTTGCAGCAGCACGGATGCTGAGACGGTGTCGGTATCCGTGCGGATAACCGTCAGGTACTGACTATCCTTCGACGCCACATACACTTTGCCGACCAGGCTGCCGGAGATCGATGAGATGGCGCTGGGATGCGCCAGCGCCGTACCGCCCGTCTGCCCGTTGAGCGAGTTCTGATAGACGGGGATCGTCTTGACCACCTGAAAGCTGGTAAGGTCCACCACCGAAACCGTGCCGTCCGTCTGGTTGGCTACGTACGCCCGCGAGCCATCCTGCAGAATGGTGACGGCGACCGGACCGTTCCCAACCGGCACCGTGTGCGTCTGGCCGAACTGCGGTCCGTCGTTGCCGTAGACGTCCAGGCCCACGTTAATGATGCTCACGGAGTTGCTGTCGTAATTGGCGGTCACCAGGGTCGACGCCGGCGCATAGTAGTCGGCATCCACCGGTCCCAGGCCGACAGGCAGCGTCGGGTGAAGGGCGTCGATCTGGTTCTGCTGCGCATTGATCACCGTCACGTTGCTTTGGGCGGGGTTCGCGGGGCTGGGACCGCGGTTCAGAATGTACGCGCGTTGATTGTCCGTGGACAGCCGGCCATAGACCGGGCACACGCCCAGGGGAATGCGATTGGAAACGACGTTGTTGAGGGTCTCAATGGCTGCGGCCTCGCCTACCTGCGTCACAGACCCCGGAGTGTTGCAGGCCCCGTTCGCCAGGGGCGCAGCGCCCGAAGCGCTCTGACTGATGGTGTAAATGCGCGTGGAATTGGCATTCCCGGCGAACGACACGGGATTGGGCGCAACAGGAATCTCCTGCTGCAGCGCAGGCGGAGTCGAGGCCGTCGACAGTATGGCGACCGAGGTCGGCCCGTCGGGCTGCCCCGTCGAGAGATTGATATACGGCTCGATCAGGTAGACGGTTGCGGCCGTCGCCAGAATGTTGACCGGGTTTGCGCCGGTCGAGAGCGTGGAACTATTCACATTCTTGGTCTGCAGGCCGCCCGCCGTACCGCTGGGGGTCGTCAACGCATAGGAGTTCAGGGTGACGTTGCCGTTGCCATTGCTGTTCAGGTTGTAGCCACTGGCGCCCGCTCCATCCACTGCGAAGGAGAAGGGTCCGGCGCCCAGCGTGGCCTGGTCCAGCACCGTGTCGCCGGAGCCGTCCAGAATCGTTACCACTCCGGGCGCAGCCGGTCCTGGGCTGGACACAGCCACAAAGAAGCTTATAGGTTGCGGAGGCGGCCCGGTCTGGTTGATCGGGTTCACTACTGGACGGTATTGACTTCCGCAGCCGGAGAGCAGGCCCAATACGCCTACGGCTGCAAGCCACGGGCTCATGGCCCCTGCCTTACTCAGCACTCGCACACACCTCATCTGCAACATCGTCGTGGTTGCTCTTGATTGTAAACGAGGCAGCGCCTCCCGCTTCCGCAGCGGCCTGATTCGGAAGTGGTGCAATGTGTCATCCTGAGCGAAGCCGGCCTGCCTTTGCCATGAACGCAGGCGAAGGGATCTGCTTCCTTCGTTCGATTGCAACTGCACCACTACGCCTGATCCCCTACTCCAGGTCCCGGCGCAGAAAGATCGTCGCCTGTGGATTATCGTTGTAGCGCGCGCACGGCTGGTAGCCGCGCCGGCGGTAAAACCGCAGTGCCGCGTGCAGGTCGTCCTTGGAATCAAGATAGAGAGCACGCACCCCACGCTTCAGCGCATACGCCTCCAGCCGATCCAGCAGCGCATCGGCGATGCCCTTCCCGCGCCACGCCGGACGTACATAGAGCCGCTTGACCTCCGCTGCATCAGCCCCTGCGTGCAGCGTGGGCAGCGCGCGCATGGCGATGCAGCCGACAACTTCTCCGCCGGCCATCGCGAGCCATAGGCCGCCGCTCTCGCTGAAGTAGCTGGCGCGAAAACTCTCCTCCGAGTCCCGTACCTGTACACCCACGGCGTCGTTGTACTCCGCCACGATATGGAAGGCACCGGCCTCGTCCGCCTTCGACGCCCGGCAGATGCGCAGGTCGGTAGTTGTCTCGAATCCCGCCTTCATGGCTGTTCCTCCCGGATCATCACGCGCCCGCGCCTGACCCCTGGCCCTGACCCCTGGTCCCTTGACCCCTGACCCCTGACCCCTGACCTAGTGGATGCCCAGCCGCCATGCCGTGTAGCTGAGGATCTCGTGCGCCATGCGGCTCGCCCGGTCCCACGAGCTGATGGGGCGCCCCATGGGGCGGGGAGAGGTATACACCGTCAGCCCATACCGGGTGCACAGCGCATGAATGCGGAACAGGTGCGTACCGTCCGACACCGCGATGATGCTGTGTATATGGTTCTCGCGGGCGATCGCTGCCAGCCGCCGGGCCGACTGCTCGGTATTGACACTCTGGGTCTCAGCGATGATCTGGCTCTCCGGCACGCCGTGCGCCAGCAGGAAGTCATGGCCGACGCCGCCCTCGGAGTGTTGCTCGCCATCACTGCCGCCCAGCGTGATGACAAACGGCGCGAGCCCCTGATCGTAGAGCGTCAGTGCCTGTTCCAGCCGCGCGCGCAGCACCGGAGAGGGCCGCCCATCGTACTCCGCGGCCCCGAAAACCACGATGGCGTCCGCAGGCCGCGCCTGATCGATCGACGCATAGTGCCCGATTTTCAGATATACCCAGGCCGACCATCCTGCCGCGCCGAGCACTGCCAGCAGCGGCAGAAGGAGCAGCGGCGAAGGTCGCCGTCCACGCGACGGACGTCGCTCACGCCCGGCGGCGCCTTGCCGTACACTCCTCCGCATTTCACCCGGCGGAACGATCATGGTCTGTTCCTGCTGACTGCCCGGTTGTGGGATCGCCGCCTGATCCCCTGAAGCCTGTTCCCGCCCCACGAAACCTGATCCCCGACCCCTGACCCCTGATCCCTGACCCGGCTCTATCGCTGCAGCGCCAGCGCAATTTCATGCGTTGGAATGGCGCCCTCGCGCAGGATCTGCCACCCGTCATTCCCGCCGGAGAGATCAACGATAGTCGTGGGCTGGCTACGCGACGTCGGTCCTCCATCCACGATGAGCGGAATGCGATCCCCGATCTGGTCCCGCACACATCTCGCGCAGGTGCACTCCGGCGCCTCCTGCAGGTTGGCGCTGGTCGCAGTAATGGGCAGCCCAAAGGCCGTCACCACCGCGCGAGGGATCTCGCAGTCGGGCACTCGCAGCGCCACGTTGCCGGTGTTGGCGGTCGAGCGCAAGGGCAGCTTCGAGCCCGCACGCACAATCAGCGTCAACGGTCCCGGCCAGAAGCGCTCCGCCAGCCGGTCAAAGGTGCTGCCCAGCTCCCGCGCTACATCGTAGGCCTGGGATACGTTCGCGATCAGCAGCGATAGCGGTTTGTGCTTCAAGCGCGACTTGAGCACATAAATGCTCTCCACCGCGCGCAGGTTGACCGGGTCCACCGCCAGGCCATAGAAGGTATCGGTCGGCATGCCGACTACCTTTCCGCTGCGCAGCGAGGACACGATATAGTTCACGCGGTCCGTTTCCGGCTCATCCGGATGGACACGAAGCATCTCTGCTAACAAGGGCGCTCCAACGAAATCAAGTACCGTCGTGCTTAGGCTATCTTCAAATTGGCGCCTGATACCAATGTCATTCTGGCCATAACTGAAGGTGGAGTAGAAGTATCGGCTTCACCCTGTTCATGGCATGTCCGCGCGGAGCGAGGCATAAACCTCGCAAAGCCGCTCCCCGCCTCTACCGCCCATGGTCAGTGCCGTAAAATCTGAGTGGCATGCCAGCCGCCAGCCTTCACGCACGTATTCGCATTGTACAAAGCCGGCAGAATGCGCGCGTCAAGGATTTGCGCTCCGCCCTCCATGGCAACGGCCGCACCGCCTCCGGCGCCATCGCCATGGAAGGCACGCACCTGCTGACCGAGTCCCTGCGCAGCGGCCTGCGCCTGCACACCGTGTTCGTCCGCTCCGGCAATTGGGCGCTTCTGGACGCTGTCGACTGGGATCCGGCTACAGAACTGCTGGAGTTGCCGGACGATGTCTTTGCCAGTGCCGTTGCCACCGAGCACCCCCAGGGGGTTGCCGCACTCGCCACGCCGCCCCGGTTCGCCCTCGACGACCTCTTCCTCACTCCCCGGCCCCTGCTGCTGGTGCTCGCCGGCCTGCAGGATCCCGGCAATCTTGGCACGCTCATCCGCTCCGCCGAGGCCTTCGGCGTGGCCGGGATCCTGGCGCTTCCCGGCACTGTCAGTTGCTGGAACCCCAAGGCCCTGCGCGCCTCCTCCGGCTCGGCCTTCCGTGTGCCCATCCTGTCGCTCTCCGAAGAAGCGGCCGTGGCCGCTTTGCGCGCGCATCGCGTGGTGATGCACGCAGCCGTCGCCAGCGGTGGAACGCCGGCAACTCAGGCCAACCTTCACTATGCCAGCGCATTGGTCATCGGCAACGAGGGCGCCGGCCTGCCCGCCAGCCTGCTCGCCGCGGCGTCGCACCGGATCACCCTGCCCTGCCCCGGTCCGGTTGAGAGCCTGAACGCCGCCGTTGCCGGCAGCCTCTTGCTCTACGAGGCATCGCGGCAGCGGCTGTACAGGGAGGAGGAGCACGCGTGAGCCTCTTCGGCGCCATTCCCTCACCGCAGGAGGACGCAGCGCGCCAGGCGGCGCCGCTCGCCGCCCGCATGCGCCCGCATACGCTCGAAGACTACATTGGCCAGGAGCACCTGCTGGGGCCGGGCAAGCCGCTGCGCGTCCAGATCGAGCACGACGATCCCGCCTCCATGATCTTCTGGGGTCCGCCCGGCGTAGGTAAAACCACGCTGGCCAAGATCATCGCCGAGACCACCCGCGCCTCTTTCATTGAGTTTTCCGCCGTGCTTTCCGGCATCAAGGAGATCAAGCAGGTGATGGCCGATGCAGAGAAAGCCGCTGCCTACGGCTCGCGCACCATCCTGTTCGTCGACGAGATCCATCGCTTCAACAAAGCGCAGCAGGATGCATTCCTGCCCTATGTGGAGCGCGGCACCATCCGCCTCATCGGCGCAACGACCGAAAATCCATCGTTTGAGATCATCGCCGCTCTGCTCTCGCGCTGCCGCGTCTATACCCTCCAGCCGCTCACGGACGAACAAATCATGACGCTGCTAGGCCGCGCGCTCAACGACCACACGCGCGGCCTGGGCGGACGGGGGCTCGTTATCGACGACGAGGCGCTCGCGACCATCGCCTCCTATGGCAGTGGCGACGGCCGCAGCGCGTACAACACGCTTGAAATCGCCGCACAGTTGGCCGTGGATTCGACCGCGGCCGACGCCGTGCATCCCATCACCCGCCAGATCGTCGCCGACGCAGTGCAGCAGCGCATCCTGCTTTACGACAAGGCCGGCGAGGAACACTACAACCTCATCTCCGCGCTGCACAAGTCCATTCGCAACAGCGATGCCGACGCATCCCTCTATTGGCTTGGCCGCATGCTCGCCGCGGGCGAAGATCCCATGTACCTGGCGCGGCGGCTGGTCCGCATGGCGGTCGAGGACGTTGGACTGGCCGCGCCCGAGGCGCTGAACCTGGCGCTTTCCGCGCGCGACGCGATGGACTTCCTCGGTACGCCGGAGGGCGAGCTGGCACTGGCGCAGGCCGCGGTATATCTCGCGCTCGCGCCTAAATCGAACGCTATCTATACCGCCTACAACGCCATGCGTGACGATGTGGAACATACGCGCGCCGAGCCCGTTCCGCTGCAACTGCGCAACGCGCCCACGCGGCTGATGAAGCAGCTCGATTACGGCAAGGGCTATCGTTACGCTCACGACGAAGAAGGGCGCGTCGCAGACATGGACTGCCTGCCCGACAGCCTGCTCGGCCGCTCCTACTTTCAGCCGACCAGCGAGGGCCGCGAGAAGCTGCTCAAGCAACGCATGGACGAGGTCCGCCGCCTGCGCGAAGATAAACGTAACCGATAACGTGACATTTATGGTATCCAACCCCGGGTGCCTCTGTGGATTGCGAACAGGCTCTAGTCAAGTTGGCCCCCTGCATTCGTTGGGGCAAGGCGGACGGTACTACTGTGTCTTTAACGAAACCGACTAGACAAAGAGTTGACAATCGAATGACATCCCGCCCGCATCCTGGCGTCGGGTGCTGCGTCTTACCCTCGTACGTTGCGCAAAACCATTTGATTACTGCGATTCAAGAGAAATATTCGGAATAAATTCCTCACGAGCGCAGTTATCAGTAGTGCAGCATGCAAAACGTCTCTACAAGGGGAAGATTATGAAGAAGTCACATTTTACCGTCGCGCTTGCTCTCAGTTGCCTGCTTGGTCTGGGCATGAGCGCACGCGCCCAAGAGGGCAGTACAGTGAGCGTGGCAGTTCCATTCGAGTTCGTCGCCGGATCCAAGGCCATGCCCGCGGGCACATACAACGTTAGCCGCACCTTTCCTATGGCGAATCAATCCCTGACCATCCGGAGCCACGGCGATGGCGTGTCTCTGCTCCCTATTTATTTCGATGAGACCGCTGGTCAGAATACAAAGCTCACCTTCCAACAGATAGGGGAGCAGTACTTTCTCAGCAAGATTGAAACACCTGCGGGCGTCTATGCCATCGCCGCGCCGCGAGCCATAACCAGGTTAGCCCAGGTGAAGGTTAACGGCACCTTGTCCGCCTCCGGCATCAACTGAGCCGGGCACAGCCATGCCTCCGCGGAAACGAGAGGGCCAGCGTTCATTGGATCGAGTAACCGCTCATCTTCCACTGGCCCTGCTCGTTCACCATGATCAGACTTTCCAGGGTGTCCTTGCTGTTGCTGAAGACCGTGTCCCACACCAGGGCCACGTACTCTCCCTGGGGCAGCCCGGGCAGTTGCTTCTTATACTCGGAAGCAGTCAAGCTGCGCGTGATCATCGGATCGATCGGCTTGCGGATCGTTTCCATGCGCCTCTGAAACGCCGCCTCGGGAACATTCTGCTGAAATAACGCCGCACTCTGCTTCCAGCACGTGTCATAGTGCTCGGCATCGAGAAGCTGCAGCCATGCGCCGGCGGCTATCTGCGCCGCAGCAATCTCCGGCGTGTGTTTAGCATTGGCTGCCCGGATGGCAGGCGGTGCGAGGGCCAGTAGCGCTACCGTTCCGGCGATGCCCATGCGGAACACGGCGCGTGCGCCTGCTGCATCAATCGCCATATTTCACAGAGCAGCCATACGGTCTGGTCGACGCCGGCTCGACGGGTTTCTTACCCATCGCGCTCACTAGCGCATTCGAGACGTAGTTCTTCGCGCCTTTCACATCCTCTAAATCGGTCGTCGGCTTATCGTCGATCGCCCCTTCGTAGATGAGCGTTCCGCCGGGATCGATCACGAACATATGTGGCGTGGTTTTGGCACTATAAAGACGCGCAATCTTCCCGTTCGGGTCGAGTATCGCCGCGGAGGGTTGCGCATGTACCTGCGACAGGTACGTATTTTCTTCCGTCGCCGTCATATAGCCTTGCTGGCCGGGCGCCGACGACAAGATGGTCAGCCAGACAATGCCCTTGCCCGTCCATTGCTCTTGGAGCGCCTGCATGTTGCCGCTGCTGTAGTGCTTCCTGGTGAAGGGGCAATCCTTATTGGTCCACTCCAGCACCACGTACTTGCCGCGATACTGCGCCAGGGACTGGCCGTTGCCGTGCGAGTCCGTTCCGCTGAAGGCCGGCGCTGGCTGGCCCACGACAGCCGCGTGCGTCACGGCCGCGTACATCGTGCAGATTACGAACAAAGCAGCCGCCGCTATCAGACCGGACCGGACAGCGAGTACCGTTCCCAGCCGTGCACAGTAGTTTTTGTTCCTCATGGAGTAGTGCTCCTTTATCGCATCATTCGGACGGATGTGCGGCGGCCACGCGCGGTGTCTTCCCTGACTCAGGCGTATCCAGGGCCGAGATCGCGTCCAGCATAATACCCGGAGTCAGCACCTCGGGCAGCAGCGTGGGCGGCGCTCCCTCCACACCCGGATAGAGGGCATAGGTGGGCACGCCATTGCGCCCCAGCGCTTCGAGCGCATGGGCTATCTCGTCGTCGTGCCGCGTCCAGTCGGCGCGCACCAGAGCCACGTCCGACGCGTGCAGCTTGGCCTCCACATCCTCGCGGTTCAGCACCACGCGTTCGTTTACCTGGCAGCTCAGGCACCAGTTTGCGGTGAAGTCCACAAAGACCGGCCGCCCCTTCTTCTGGTACTGCGCCACAATTGCCGGAGTAAAGGGCTCCCACTGCCGCGGGCCATCCTTCGCTGCAACCGACGCCGTGGGCGCACTCCCGAACGTGCGCAGAGCGTAGACCGGCGCGGCCACTGCGATAGCGATCACGGCCACAGCCGTGACAGACGCGGCGCGGCGCGCCGGCCACCGCCCGAGGATCCAGGCCGCGACCGCGAGCAGCAGAAAGGCCGAGAGCAACCCCAGCAGTGCGTTCACTCCAGCCGATTGCGCGAACAGCCATACCATCCAGATCACCGTGGCGAAGATGGGCACCGACGTAGCCTGCTTCAGCACTTCCATCCATGCGCCGGGCCGCGGCAGCAGGCGGGTCCAGGAGGGCTCAAAGGCCAGCAGCAGGTATGGGAGCGCAAGTCCCAGGCCCAGCGCGGTAAAGATAGTGAAGGTAATTGCCGCGGACCGGGTGAGCGCGAAGCCAATGGCCGCGCCCATGAACGGCCCGGTACACGGAGTGGCCACCACCATCGCCAGCACACCGGTAAAGAAGCTGCCGGCGTAACCGGATTTGGTGGCCAGCGACGAGCCCGCGCTGGTCACGCTCAGGCCGATCTCGAACATGCCCGCCAGCGACAGGCCGAGGAAGAACAGCAGCAGGGCCATGCAGGCGATGAACACCGGCGACTGGAACTGGAATCCCCAGCCCAGGTGCTGTCCGCCGGCGCGCAGCCCCAGCAGCACTGCGACGACTATCCAGAACGACACCAGAATACCCAGCGTATAGACCAGCCCCTGCATCCGCATGTGGCGCCGTTCTATGGACGAGGACTGCACCAACGCCAATGCCTTGATGAAGAGCACGGGGAAGACGCACGGCATCAGGTTGAGCAGGATGCCACCGGCAAAAGCCAGCAGCGCCACCCGCAGCAACCCCGCGCTGGATCGGGCCGTCACCCCGTTGCCCTGCGCCGTCGCGGCATCAGCCTGGGGCACCACGCCGGGCAGCGAATCGATGCTGTAGGCCGTTCCGTCCTTCAGGACGACGACGCCGCTCAGTTGCTTGACTGCGCCGGTCAGGTTGGCGTCTTTCTTCAGTGCGATCACCGCGCCGTCCTGCAGCGGGGTGACGGGTTGAGGCGCGGGGTTATCGATCTGGCCCGTCTGCGACGGGAAGAACTGCGCGCCGTCGATCCGCTGACCGGTGAGTACCGCCAGCCGAAAACCGCCTGGGGTTGGCGCAAAGACCGCCTTGGCGCTGGGAGGCAGCGGCTTGGGTATGCGTGCAAGGGTCTTGCGGAAGAGGGGTGCCGCGGGCGAATCCTTTGCATTCGTATCTGTGGGCAGGTCCAGGGACAGGAATGCTTTGCCAGGAATGCAGGCCTCGCGGCACACCAGCCATTTCACCTGGACCGGAATGTACCTCGGCTTCGGCATGAGCCCTGAAATCGAGCCAAACGAGTCATATTTCACCGGAACGATGAAAAGTACGTCGCCTTCGTAGCCGTAGTCCATAAGCGGCCCAAGCGGCAGCCGCTTCGGCGCAGGAAACAACATGGACTCCGCATGAAAGCTTCTTGGAAGGCTCCAAAACGCCGTTGGGGGCTCGCCTGAATCGCCTGGATTGCTCCAGTACACATGCCAGCCTGGCTCCAGGACGAAATGCAGACCGAGATATACTTGGCCGCCGCCGAAACCAACCGTGTCCTTATCCGAAAGAACTTCCACCTTCAAGTGCGGCGCCGTGGCGCTGCTGCTCAGCGGATTCGCTGGAGTATCCGCGGCTTGGAGCGCTGCTGCTCGCGCCGCCGGCAGCGCCAGAAGGATCGTCGCGAGAAAAGCCTGCAGGATACAGCGCAAACGGGTGGACATGATGGCTAAGCCTTCATTGTAGGACGAATGCCGAGGGCCACCGTTACAACTGATTCCAGCGCCGCGCGTCTTTTCCGGCTCAGCCGGCTAGTATCCCGGGAACTCAGGACCTCGCCACTGGGCTACCTGCGCACAAGCGACGCGTGTTCCACCATGATGCAGCGGTCCATCACCACCTTGACTCCGTCCGCCTCCGCCCAACCGGCGGCCTCATCATGGCAGACGCCCTGCTGGAGCCAGAGATACGGGATCTCCAGCCGCATCACGTCTTTGACGATCTCGGGTACGAACATGGGGGCGCGGAACACATTCACCAGTTGAAGCCCGCCGCATCCCGCGGCCGCATCGTCGAGTGTCCTATATACGACTTCCCCCAAAATCCGCTTGTGTTCCGTCCTCGGGTTCACCGGGATGATTCTGTAGCCCTGCTGCTGCATATAGCTGGACACGCGGTGGCTTGGCCGTTCCGGCTTATCGGACAGCCCAACCACGGCGATGATCCTGGTCTTGTCGAGAATGGTACGGATGGTCTCCGGCTCGTTCATCGCTCTCCTTTGAGTTCTTCTCATGAGATGAGCGCCGGGCCTGCCGGGTGCGCAAGAGTTCGCTTCGCGGCCGCGGACATGGGAAAAACAGATCCTTCGACTCACCGCGTTCGCTCAGGATGATCCCTGGAACCTGATCCCTGGAACCTGATCCCTGAAACCTGATCCCTGAAACCTGGGTCCCGGCCCGTCAGACGTCCAGATCGTCCGCGACCGCCGCAGGCACGCCGCCCTGCCGGCGCATTAGCAGGTAGCCGCGGATAAACGGCTCGAGCGCTCCATCCAGCACGCTGTCCACGTCGCCCACCTCCACCTTGGTGCGATGGTCTTTGGCGATGCGGTAGGGCTGCAGCACGTAGGAGCGCACCTGCGAGCCGAAGTTGATCTCGAGCTTCGCGTCCTCCACCTTCCGGCTTGCTGCCTTCTTCTTCTCCAACTCGTATTCGTAGAGGCGCGAGCGAAGCATCTTCATCGCCTTCTCGCGGTTCTTGTGCTGCGATCGTTCGTTCTGGCATTGCACCACGATGTTGGTGGGAAGATGCGTGATACGCACGGCAGAGTCGGTGGTGTTCACGTGCTGGCCGCCCTTGCCGCCCGAGCGGTAGGTGTCCGTGCGGATCTCGTCCGGCTTGATGTCGATCTGGATCGAATCGTCGATCTCGGGCGAGACAAAGACGCTGGCAAACGAGGTATGCCGCCGCTTGGCCTGGTCGAAAGGCGAGATGCGCACCAGCCGGTGCACGCCGGTCTCGCCCGAGAGCAGACCGTAGGCGTACTCGCCCGTGATGGTGAACGTCGCGGACTTGATACCCGCCTCTTCGCCATCCTGGTAATCGTTCATCTCCGTCTTGAAGCCCTGAAGCTCAGCCCAACGCAGATACATGCGCAGCAGCATGTCGGCCCAGTCCTGCGACTCGGTGCCGCCCGCACCCGGATGCACGGTCACGATGGCGTTCAGCGGATCGGTCTCCGCCGAGAGCATAGTCCGCGACTCCAGCTCCTCGGTATACTGCCGCAGCCCCGCGATCTCACGTTCCAGCTCCGGCTCCACCGCTTCGCCTTCGCGCGCCAAGTCGAAGTACGCGTCCACATCGCCGGTGCGTCGCGTCAGCTCGGCGTCATACGCCAGTTGCGCCTCGACCCGCTTGCGGTCGCGCATCAGCACCTGCGACCGAGCGCCATCGCCCCACACCGCAGGGTCAGCCAGCTTTTCTTCGAGTGTGCTTAGTTCCCTACGCAGCCGCGCCGGGTCAAAGATACTCCCGCAGGTCGCGGACGCGATCGCGCACCGGAGCGTAAGCGAATTCCAGATCGTTCAGCATCTGTCGGTTAGACCTGTCTTTCAGGGGTTCTCGCGGCAAGACCATGGATAGCAACGCGCACCCCGCGGGCCAGCACCGCCAAGGAAATTATCCCACACAGCATGGCGAAGAGATCGCCGTACTGCGTGTAGAAGGTAAGGTCGTCGCGGAAGCCGTAGCGCACGGCCAGGGAGGTGAATACATGCCGCGGCGCGCTCATGGTCAGCCGGCCGTAGGGATCGATCGCCGTCGTTACGCCCGTGTTGGTGTCGCGCAGCAGCCAGCGCCGGTTCTCGATGGCGCGCATCCGCGCCATGTTCAGGTGCTGCCAGGGTGCACTGGTGTCGCCGTACCAGCCGTCGTCGGAGATATTCACCAACACCTCGGCGCCATTCTCGGCAAACTGCCGTATCTCGTCCGCGAAGATGGACTCATAACAGATGAAGATGCCGTAGGTATGGCCCTTCACGCGAAAGACGGTGCGCCGTGAGCCGTGGGTCAGGTCACCCGCGTTCCCGGTGAGCCGGTGCGCAAAGGAAAAGAAGTCCTGGTAGGGGATGTACTCGCCCCACGGCACCAGGTGGATCTTTTCGTAGCGGCCGAGCAGTTGACCCTCAGCCGTGAAGACCGAAGCTGCGTTGTAGTAGTCGGTGTGACCGGGGCGCGTGTCGATCGCGATATTGCCTACGATCACCGGCGCCTGGGTGGCCGCCGTGAGGTCGCGCATCAATGCATGCAGGCGGGGATCGCCCTCGCGGAATGGCGACGGCGCCTCCGGCCACACCACCAGGCTGATCGCTTCGGGGTGTTGGCAATCCGGATCGACCGTCCGCGCATGCAGCTCCGGCATGCCCTGCAGATAGGGAGTGCAACCGCGCTCGCTGGCCTGAAGAAAGCGGGAGGTGTAGTCGTCCCAGACCGGCCCCACCCACAGATTGCTCTCCTGCACGCTGAGGTTCTCCTGCAGCAGCACGGCGGTAGCCTCAGTGGGAGCCGGCGACGGCGGAAAAAGTGTTCCGGCCTGCAGCACCGCGGCCGCGAGCGCTCCGCCCACCAGCAATCCCCAGCGCCTGCGCGGCGCCCTCGCCAGCAGACCGCCCGTGAGGACCACGTTCACCACCACCAGCACGAAGCTGATGCCGTAGGCGCCGGTGTACGGGGCGAGGCGCGTCAGCAGGAAATTGCCAACCTGCGAGTAGCCAAGCTGGTCCCAGGGCACCTTGATCAGGTGTGCCCCCAGCAGTTCGATGGCTACCCAGAGGAATGGGGCGAGCAAAAGCGCCAGTCTCAACCCTGCCGCGCGCCGTACGAACCCCAGCAGCCAGCCGAACAGCCCGAAGTAGAGGCCCATGATGAGGCTAAACAGCAGCAGGATGCCAAGCGAGATGGACGCGGGCAGTCCCCCGTACAGGTACATCGTCTGGTAGATCCAGTAGCAGTTGATCGCATACCAGACCAACCCGCAGACCCAGGCCAGCAGGAAGCTCCGCAGCAGGTAGCGCCGCTCCCCTGCCGGACGCCTGCCCAGCAACGCCACCAGCAAGGGCAGCAGGCCCACCCACCCCCAGGCGGTGCGTGCCACCGGCACCGGACCGGCGATGGGAAAACAGAGATTGAGCCAGAAGGCGGAGAGCAGAGCCAGCGAATACTCCCCCAGGCTGGCATATCGCGTTCTCGGCACGTAGCTGGCCGGCCCGGGCGGGGACCGGCGATCATCCAGACTCTGTGGTTCAAACCCGCTCATTGGAGCCCGAGTCTACCATTCGCGCGGCGGCGCCCTGCGCACCGGCCGCTCGCGGTACAATCTCCGCTTATGGCTCTGGTCGTCCTTGGCATGCGATTTCTCGAGGTCATCTTCTTTGTGGGCATCGCCGGCTCCGCCGTGGTCGTTCTGATAAGCTCTGTCGAGGATATCGGCGAGCTCTTTGCGAAAGAAGAGCACGCCCCGGCAGTTGAAAAGACGCGCTGAGGCGCATTGACGCTCCCCGCCCGCGGCCTTACACTCACCCGAGACAACCGGCCGATGCACGGATTCAAACAGAAAGGCCTCGCCGGTCATGCGATTCCAATGTAGGCATTGCCACACCGCGAAAATTGACCAGCCCGGCTTCACGCAACCGATGTACGAAGCGGGGATTCGGGATTCAGATACAGTAACGCTGGAATTGCTCTAGCCGGATTGCTCGAGCCAGGATCGAATGGCCTTCGAAAAACCAGTCTTTGCACCATCGAATCGTGTGCGGCTTGTCGTCGCCTCTTCGGTGATGCTGACGTTCATCTCCTTCTGGCGCGCAGCCGCCATCGTGCTCAACGATCTCGGCTCCTCCGCCTTCTACGCCGGCGGCATCTCCGAACAGTTGGTCGGCAAGTCCGCTCCCTGGTTCATCCTGGGCGTGATGCTCTTCTCCTTCGCCGTGCGGGCGGTGTACGTGGAGAGCTGTTCCATGTTCACCCGCGGCGGCGTCTATCGCGTGGTCAAGGAGGCGCTCGGCGGTACCTTCGCCAAGCTCAGCGTCTCGGCGCTGATGTTCGACTACATCCTCACCGGCCCTATCTCCGGCGTTTCGGCGGGTCAGTACATCACCGGCCTCCTGGATGAGTTGCTGGTGATCGCCGGTCAGCACAACTGGCTGCCCGCCGCCATGATGGGCGCACACCACCAGGTGCCGCAGTTGCCCATGAACCTGACGGCCGCCTTTCTGGCCGCCATTGTCACCCTCTACTACTGGTGGCAGAACATCAAGGGCATCGAAGAGTCCAGCGACAAAGCCCTGCAAGTCATGAAGATCACCACCGTCATGGTGGTCATCCTGCTCGCCTGGGGCATCTTCTCCGCCGTCCATGTAGGCGCGCATCTTCCGCCCTTCCCCCGACCCTCCACCCTGCACTTCAGCCCCGATGCACTGGGCTTCCTCAAGCACTCGCACTACACCGAGATGCTGGGTCTCTTCGGCATCCTCATGGCCTTCGGCCATTCCGTCCTGGCCATGAGCGGCGAGGAGACGCTGGCGCAGGTCAACCGCGAGATCGAGCACCCCAAGCTGCCCAATCTGAAACGGGCCGCGATTGTCATCGCCATCTACAGCCTGCTGTTTACCGGGCTGGCCACCCTGCTCGCGGGCATGCTCATTCCCGATGCGGTGCGGGTGCCCGTCTACAGCGACAACCTGATCGCCGGCCTGGCCATGTACATGGTCGGCCCGCACTTCCTGCGTCTCGCCTTCCGGATCTTCGTCGTCATCGTCGGCTTCCTGATTCTTTCCGGGGCCATCAACACCTCCATCATCGGCTCCGCCGGCGTGCTGATGCGGGTGGCCGAAGACGGCGTGTTGACGGACTGGTTCCGCAAACCGAATCGCCGCTTCGGCACCAGCTACCGCATTATCAATCTGGTCGCCATTCTGCAGCTCTTCACCATCCTCGTTACCCGCGGCAACGTCATCACCCTGGGTGAGGCCTACGCCTTCGGCGTGATCTGGAGCTTCACCTTCAACGCGCTCGCCATGCTGGTGCTGCGCTGGAAGTACAAGGGTGAGCGCGGTTGGAAGGTGCCGCCGAACATCCGGATCGGCAAGACCGAGATCCCCATCGGCCTCATCTCCGTCTTCATGGTGCTCTTCAGTACCGCGGTCGTGAACCTCTTCACGAAATCGGTCGCCACCATCAGCGGCGTGGCCTTCGCTGCTGTCTTCTTCATCATCTTCAGCATTTCGGAGAAGCAGAACCAGCGCCGCCGCGGGCTGACCAACAGCCAGATGCGCGAACACTTCCAACTGGAGCACGAAGATACGATCGGCCGCGAAGCGCTGCAGATTCGTCCCGGCTGCATCATGGTCACGGTGCGCGATGCCGCCAATCCTTTCGCGCTCAAGTGGGCGCTCGCCCGCACCGACGCCGACGAGCAGGACATTGTCGTCCTGACCGCGCGCATGGTCGGCGCCGGCGGGCCGGAGTATCTCGACGCCTCAGAACAGCTCTTCAGCGAGCACGAGCAGATGCTCTTCACCAAGGCCGTGTCCGTCGCTGAGAGCTTCGGCAAGCACATCAACCTGCTGGTGGTGCCGGCCGGCGATATCTTTGCCGCGCTGGTGCAGACCGCCAACGCGCTCGAGGCGGCCATGGTCGTCTCCGGCGTCTCTTCCAAGCTCACCGCGCAGGAGCAGGCCTACTACGTCGGCCAGGCATGGGAGGCGCTGGGTGAGCCCAAGCGCCAGTTTGAATTCTTTGTCATCATGCCGGACGGCACCGCACAGACCTACCACATCGGTCCTCACGCTCCGGCCCTGCAGCCCGACGACGTGCAACTGGTCCATCGTCTGTGGCTCACCTTCCGCCGCGACCCGGAGATGGCCAAGCTGCACCACAGCGACATCGTCACCTACGCGCTGACGCGTCTGGCGTCCGATTACGCGCGGGACAAACAGGACACGCTCAAGGGGCTGCGGAGAAGCGTGCAGGACGCCAAGGACCCGAAAGCCGCCTTTGCGCCGCGCTATGGTCGTCCATCGGGACCGCCCAACGACTACGACATACTGGCTCCCAAGCCGGGCGCGAACAAGGACCGCCCATCCTGACGCAGCGCGCCGTGCGGGTCGTGGGATGGGCCTTCCTTTAAAGCGGAAGCAGCCGATGGCCGATACACGGATCGGCTGCAGCCTGAACCAGCAGCGGAGCCAGCGAGTCGCCGTACCGGGCCAGAAAATAGGCCGCGCCCAGGGTCCGTTCCTGCAGATGCCCTCCGGGAAAGAGACTCGTCGAGACCGCTGTCGCGTGGCGGAGCAGGCTGGCATCTTTTTGCAGTTGATAGCGGGCGGCCATCCGTCTTAGCCGGTTCATCTGATAGCGCATCTTGGAGGAAGCGGTACGGGCTGCGCGGCCCAGGCCCTCGTCCAGACCCTCCATCCATGCGTTGACCGCCTGCAGTTCTTCATCGAGCGCCTTTCCCGCCTCAGCCAGGCGCCGCTTGCCTTCTACCGGCATGGCGCGCGCGCCCAACCGGGCGGCCAGCTCAGCCGGCGGCTCGAAGGCCTGCGTCAACGAGAGCTGGTGGCGCTCCATCATGGACGCAATCGCAGGCTCGACCAGGGTCGCCGACAGCCGCGGCAGAATGGGCGTGACCGCGCCCAGGAGGTCGCGATAGAGCACCTCCGACTGCGCGAAGTAGGCAACCTCCGCTGCACCGCCGACGTATGCCGCCGTGGGCAGAATGCGATCCTGGAAGACGGGCCGCAGCAGCGCGTTAGGGCTCAACCGTTCAGGTGATACTTCCAGGATTTGCAGCAGCTCCGCTTCCCGGAAGACGCGCTTCACCATCTTCCAGGCCCCGTCCGAGCGCCGCAGGGGCACACGCATCCCAGTGCGCTCGTCGACCAGAAACAGGAGGCTCGATCCGTCGGCAACCAGCACCTGGGCGTGGTATCCGGCTGCCGACAGTTCGGCATCCCGCGCCAGCAGTTGTTGGTGCAGACGATCCGCATCCACGATTGCGCGCCGCAGCACGTCCAGCCCCAGCCGGTGAAAGCCGCGGGTGGAAGCATCCATGACGATCAGGCCCCAAGGCGCAAAGACGCTGGCGACGAGCTTGCCGAAGGCCTGCGCGAAGGTCGCCTCCGGCCGGTACCAGGTTCGCAACTGTTCCAGAAATGGGCCCGCGCCCAGGATGGCTTCCGCTTCTGCCAGCGCCTCCAGCACCTCGTCTCCCAGCAGCCTGTGCCCCACCGGATTTCCGATCGGGCGCGCACCCGGAGGCAGTTGGATCCGCCTTACCCCTCGCTTGTCAGCCAGCGTCACATGGTCGACTTCCGCCAAGTCGTGGTCCTCAGTCGCCATCCAGAAGACCGGTATGGCGGGAAAGCCCTGCGCCGTTGCCTGCGCCGCACGCTGAATGGCGGTAGCTGCCTTCAGAAGCGTGTAGAGCGGTCCGCCGAAGAGCCCGGCCTGTTGCCCGGTGACGACGGTGCGCGCCCCGTTTCGCAGCAACTCAACATTGCGCAGTGCAGCTTCCCCAGCGCCGAAGTGGATGCTCTGTTCGGCCAGCATATCGACAAGCAACCCGCGCTGAGCATCGTCGGAGAAGCCGCCGTGCCGCATCCACGCGGAGGAGCGGGGACTCACCGGATAAAAGGGGGCCAGCGGCGTCTCATGCTCGGTGTAGTCGAGAAAGATCCGGCTCGCGTGGGGTAGAGCCGAAATCGGGTAACACTCCGTTTCCAAGCCGTCAGTCTCCTTCTCGGGGAACCGTGGAGCCGGGTCGCTGTAC
Source organism: uncultured Acidobacteriaceae bacterium (assembly GCA_963830635.1). Classification (GTDB taxonomy): domain Bacteria; phylum Acidobacteriota; class Terriglobia; order Terriglobales; family Acidobacteriaceae; genus CAWHMN01. The sequence continues at coordinate 1,001,261 of CAWHMN010000001.1, forward strand.
CGCATGCGGCGCCTCGGACATCTCTGCTGTTAGAAGCTCGGAAAGCGCCTGCGTCTCGTGCGTCGGCAAAGATTCCAGCGCCAGCGCGGCCAGGCTCCGATAAACATTGGCCAGTAACGGATGCGGCTGCAGCGCGCCGAGATGCAGCTTCACCGTCTTCACATCCCCGCGGGCCCAGGGGCCGCTTAGACTCTGGCCCAATCCCTTGCGCGTGACGTTGCTCACGGTAGCCGCAGCCAGAGGCCCCACGAGCTGTTCTGCTGCCTGCTCTTCGATGCCCGCAGCGCGCAGGCACGCAGCCGCCCCCGCGAGCAGGCTGGTGAGCAGCGGCGACGCGAACATGCCGGCTGCATGGTAGAGCGCCTTTCCTTCCGAGGGCACAGTAAACGGCCTCCCGCCAAGCTGCCGCACCAGTTGGAAGAGCGTGCGACGCAGCGGCTTCTCCTCTGCCTCCACCCCAAACGGAACACCGGCGAGGGGAACGGGACGGTTGCCGGGAAAGGTCATGAGGGGATGCACTGCGGCCACGTCGGCGCCGGCATCGCGCGCCGGTGCCAGTGCGTTCCGCGTCAATGCCCCGCTCGAATGCAGCACGATCTGCCCCTTCAGCGTCTTCCGCCGCGCCGCGATCCGCTCGGCCGTTGCCGCGACGGCGCTATCCGGCACGCAGAGCCACAGGATGCGCGCGTCCAGCGCTGCCGTTTTGAGCGGGATAGCGTTGGAGGCCGAGACACGCCGTCTCCGTACGGGCGCGACACCGGCGGTGCGCGCCGGACGTGCATGCACCCGCTCCCGCAATGGCACTCCGGCCTGCTCCAGCGCAGCCACCAGCGCGCCGCCCCAGTTGCCCAGCCCCACCACCGTCACGCCCGGTCCTACCCTGCTCGTGCTCCCCAGCCGTGTCATCGAGTGGATGGTACCGTAACAGAGACAATCGACGAAGCCATCCTGAGGTAGACCCTGCCCAGGGATGGAGCGCTCGATTGCATCCTCCGCCGCACCGGACGCGGCAGACCAGGCATTCCAGACCAGGAGATACCAGCGCATGGCCATCCGCAAAGCCGCCAAGCTTGACGATGCAAAGATCGCCGCCGAGCCGGCCAGCACCGAGGAGCAACAGGGAGATTGGGGAAATCCGCCGCGCAAGTATCCCCGGGGGGTCCAGGTGCTCTCCTCGAAGATCAACTTTCGCGGTCCGCTCTTCAACGTGCAGACCGACCAGGTGCGCGAGCCGGGAGGTAAGGTATCCCGACGCGACGTCGTCCGGCATGGCGGCTCCATCGTCATCCTGGCGGTGCATGAGACGAAGAACCGGCGTGATCCTCTCATCATCGTGGAGCGGCAGTATCGCCACGCCGCGGGGCAGTATCTGTTCGAGCTGCCGGCAGGCAAGTTGGATCCCAACGAGGCCCCGCTGAAGGGCGCCAAGCGCGAGCTGCTGGAGGAGACGGGCTACCGCGCGCGCCGATGGACCAAGTTGGTCCGCTTCTTCGCCAGCCCTGGCTTCCTTGGAGAATGGATGCAGGTGTACCTGGCGGAAGAGCTCACCGCGGGCGAGGCGCAGCCGGAAGATGACGAGATGATCAAGCTCTCCGAGGTGCCGCTCTCGGAGCTGCTGCGGCAGATCGAGCGCGGCAAGATCCTCGATGGGAAGACGATCGCTTCGGTCCTGCTCTACGACCGCATCCGCCGACAGCGCGCCGGACAGAGGTAGTCGAGGCTGCCCGCGTCGTCAGGTAACCGGCGGCGCAATCCGGCTAGACGATTTCTGCAAACTAAATACGATTCCCGTACGTCCCTCTACCAGGCAGGCTAGGTCTACCACCCTACCGCACTCTGCTGTGAAGGAAGGTTACGGGCTCGTGTCACCATACAAAGGCAAAGTTAAGTGGTTCAACAACGCTAAAGGTTATGGTTTCATTGGTCGCGAAGACGGCCCCGACGTTTTCGTGCATTACAGCTCCATTCAACTGGACGGCTACAAGAGCCTGAAAGAGGGAGACGAGGTCGAGTTTGACATCGTGCAGGGACAAAAGGGGCCGCAGGCAGACACGGTACAGCGCACGCATGAGGCCGCGTGATAGATAGCCTCGGGCGCGCTGGACAACCCTGAGCACCAGTTCTGAGTACCAGCTCTGAGTACCAGTTCTGGGCATCGGTCCTGAGATCTCGGCCGGCGCAGTGTCCCGAACGCTACGCACAACTGCACCACTCTGCATGCCGCCTGTGCCGTTCGCAACAGGCGAACGGCCTTGGTATGTCTCCGGCGCATGTCTCCGGCGTTTGTCTCCGGCCAAGACAATCCGAGCCGATCGCCCGGAGAACGATGGCAAACGCGGCGGCGCAGATCTCCGCCGCCGCGAATATGGTACTGTTTGGTGCCATGCATGCCTCTACCCGCATTCTGCTCGCCTGTCTGCTGCTGACTTCGACCGCATCCCTCGGTGCGCAAGCCAAACCGCCCGTGGCCTCCATCGCCAGCCACCCCGATTGGCCCAAGGCCAAGGCGGCCGACGTACATTCGGTCGACGCGATCCTCGCAGCGCTCTACGATGTCATCTCCGGCCCGGCAGGCCAGCCGCGCGACTGGGACCGCTTCCGCTCTCTCTTCGTTCCGGATGCGCGGCTCATTCCAGTGCGCCATGCGAAGTCCGGGGACGGCGCCGACGTTCTGCCGCTTACGCCCGACCGGTACATCGAGCTCAGCAGCCACGCGCTCAGCCAGGGCTTCTTCGAGCGCGGCATCCATAACACCATCAACAGCTTTGGCGACATCGTGGACGTCTTCTCCACGTACGAATCCCGCCATGCCAAGAACGACGCGAAACCCTTCGTCCGCGGAGTCAATAGCATTCAATTGCTGAAGGACGGCGACCGCTATTGGGTGGTCACCATCCTGTGGGACGACGAGCGCTCCGGCGCGCAGCTACCCGCGAAGTACCTGCCTTAACGCCGCCCCCACCACCCTAATCGGGAGGAAGTGAAGCATGAGAGCAGCAATGCGTTTGTTCACAGGGACGGTGCTTGCACCAGCGGCCGTGATGGCCGGCCTCATCCTCAGCCCCGCTTCTTTGGCGTTGTCTTCGGCGCAAGCCCAGGGAACAACCATGCCGCAGGGCGACGATGCCGCGGCCAGGGCGCAGATCGAAGCCGTACTCGAGACCCAGGTCGCCGCCTGGAATCGCGGCGACATTCCCGGATTCATGCACGGCTACGACGCCTCGCCGGACACCACCTTCGTCGGCGCCCAGGTGGAGCACGGCTACGACGCCATCTTCCAGCGCTACCAACGCACCTTTTCCAGCCGCGCGAAGATGGGTACGCTGGCTTTCTCCACCCTGGAGACGCGTCTCCTCTCCGGCAACGTGGCGGTCACCACAGGACACTTCGAGCTCAGCTTTGCTCCGGTTCCCAACTCGAGCGCACCGGCTCCCGCGGCGAAATCCGGCATCTTCTCGCTCGTCTGGGTCAAGCGCCCCGCGGGCTGGCGTATCGTGCTCGACCACACCAGCTAGACTGCTTAACCGCCGGCCTGGGCGCCCTCGCCCATACGACGCGTTATACTTCCTCGACTTCAGCAACGCACGGCGGCGCACCGCAGCCGACTGAGGAGTTCACCATGCAAAGCCGCATCCTGGGCACCACTATGCCCGTCGTCGAGTTCCTGTTGGATGCCAACGACGCCATCGTCTCCGAAGCAGGGGAGCTCTCCTGGATGAGCAGTTCCATCCAGATGCTGACCCACACACAGATGGGCGGAGGTGGCGGCATCGCCGGCGTGCTGCGGCGGGTAGTTGGCGGCGGCACTCTGTTCATGACGGAATACCGCGCCGTTGGCGCGCCGGGAGAGATTGCGTTCGCGACCAAGCTTCCTGGCCACATCCTGCCGGTGGAGGTTGCGCCGGGACACGAGTACATGATCCACCGCCACGGATTCCTCTGCTCCACTCCGTTCATCCAGATCGGCGTGGGCTTCCAGCAGTCGCTCGGCGCCGGCATCTTCGGCGGCGATGGATTTCTGCTGCAGAAGGTGAGTGGCCAGGGCACCGCGTGGCTCGAGCTATCGGGTGAAGTCATTCAGAAAGATCTTCGTCCGGGAGAGACATTGCGGGTCCACCCCGGCCATGTCGGCGCGTTTCAGTCCAGCGTCTCCTTTCAGATCGCGAGAGTGCCGGGCATCAAGAACATGATCTTCGGCGGAGACGGCATCTTCCTGGCCGCGTTGACCGGCCCGGGCAAGGTGTGGCTGCAGACGTTGCCGATTACCCGGCTTGCGCACAAGCTGATGGAGTACATGCCCTCGCGCGAGAAAGAATCGACCGAAGGCGGCGTGGTCGGCGGCATCGTCGGCTCTATTCTGGGCGGCATGCGGTAGGCGCCTGCTGGTCAGTGCGGCGACGCCTCGGCGTGAGCGCGGGCGCCATATGCGCCGATCAGCCGAGCAACCAGCACTGCCAGATAGAGCACGCCGATGACCGCTTCGATGTCGGTCATCGAGCGCGCCTGCGCCGACGCTGGAGTAATGCCAACCGCACCCACCGACGTCATGGTGGCGAAGCTGTAGTAGAGAAGATCGATGCGGTCTGGAATGCCGTGCAGATTGGACAGCGGATCGAGATAGAAGGCATGCGGCTGCAGCGCGGCCACCAGCATGTACACATTCGTAAAGCTGAACCCGATCAGCAGATACACGCACAGAGCTCCCAGGATGGTCTCTGACGTCGCCTTCTCCTTACGGAAGACCCGCCTGAAGATAAGGCCGATAATGATCGCGTCAAACGCCATGGTGAGCGCAGCGTTGACCACGGTCAGACTTCCTACGTGCACCAGCTTGATGCGGCTGTGCTGTATCACGGCGGGAATGGCCAGCAGCAGGACGATGACGATCAGCGTACGGCGATAACTGACCGCATACAGGGTCACTAACGTGACTAGAGCAGTGAGTACACGAAATGCGTAATACCGGTAACCGCTATCCCCCGCATACGGATAGAAGATCAGGTATCCCAGCAGGAAGAGAAACAGGAGAAGAAATTTGCGTTGGGTCACGGTGAGCTGGTCCTGCAAGATGGTGCCGGCGAAATCGGTAGTGAGAGATCAGTATTGAGAGATCGTAGTGAGGGTCGATAGCCGCGTCAAGATAGATTGCGCGAACGAACCATGACGGATTCTCTTCGATTACATTGAAGGGAGGGCCGTATCTACTCGCGCCGGCAAAACCGCTCCGAATACCCCATGGAAAATCGCGCCATCGCACTGCTACTCGCCGAGACCGCCGACCTGCTGGAGATCTCCGCCGGCGATCCCTTTCGCATCCGCTCCTATCGCCGCGCCGCCGAGGCAGTGGAGCAAAGCACCGTGCAGCTCTCCACACTGTGCTGCGATCCCAAGCGGCTGCTCGAGATCGCCGGGATCGGCAAGGGCATGGTGGCCAATATCCTGGAGATCGAAGAGCGCGGTTCGATGAAGGTGCGCGACGAACTGCTCACCCGGTACAAGCCGAGCATGCTGGAGCTGTTGAGATTGCCCGGCATGGGGCCGAAGACCGTCGCCCTGCTCTGGGAGGCGCTCGAGGTCGCCACCGTCGACGAACTCGCCGCCGCCATCGACGCCGGCAAACTGGCCGACCTGCCCCGCTTCGGCGAGAAACAGATCCAGAAGCTGCGCAAGGGTATCGACGATTACCGCAAGAACAGCGGACGCTTCCACCTCGACGATGCCGAGATGGCGGCTGAGCGGCTCACCCTTTACCTACAGGAGTTCCCCGGCATCGAAAGCGTTACCCCGGCCGGATCCCTGCGCCGGGGCCGTGACACCGTCGGCGATCTCGACGTGCTCGTCACCGGTCCGGCGTGCGAAGAGGACGTGGTCGCGGCGGCCGTGGACTACACGGCGGCTTATCCGCCCATCGCCGACCTCATCGCCAAGGGGCAGAACAAGGTCAGCTTCCGCCTCCGCACCGGGTTGCAGGTGGATGTGCGCCTGCTGCCGCGTGCTTCCTTCGGTGCGGCGCTCCAGTACTTCACCGGCTCCAAGATGCACAACGTCACCATCCGCCAGCGGGCCATCAAACGCGGCTACACGCTGAGCGAATATGCCCTGGCGCGGGTGGACGACGGCACGCAGGTAGCTGCCGCGACCGAGCAGGAGATCTACGCCGCGCTGGACCTTGACTGGATTCCGCCGGAGTTGCGCGAGAACAGCGGAGAGATCGAAGCCGCCGCCAGGCACACGCTTCCCACGCTCATCGAGCAATCGGATATTCGCGGCGATGTGCACATGCACACCGAGGCGACCGACGGACGCAACACCATCCGGGAGATGGCCGAGGCCGGCGTGGCTCACGGCTACGAATACATCGCCATCACCGATCACTCCAAGAACCTGGCAATGGCCTCGGGACTCGACGATGAGCGCGCTCTCGATCACATCCGCCGGATCAAGGAAGTGGACGCCGAGATGGGCGGCCGCATCCGCGTCTTTGCCGGCATCGAAGTCGATATCCTCGGCGATGGCGCGATCGATCTCTCCGACGACGTACTGGCGCAGATGGATGTGGTCATCGCCAGCGTGCACTCGCTGTTCAATCAGCCGCTCGAGCAGATGACTGAGCGCGTGCTGCGCGCGATTGAGAATCCTTACGTGCGCATTCTCGGCCATCCCACCGGGCGCCTGCTACTGCGGCGCGATCCGTACGCCATCGATCTGCTGCCCATCATCCGGCGCGCCGCCGAGCTCGGCGTGGCCATGGAGCACAATGCCGACCCCAACCGGCTCGACCTGTGCGATCGCGATCTGCGGCTGGCGAAAGAGCACGGCTGCAAGGTTGTCGTGAACACTGACTCGCATCACACCAGCAGCCTGGAGAAGATGCGCTACGGCATCCGCCAACTCCGTCGTGCGTGGCTTACCCGGGACGATGTCCTGAATACCCGCTCCGCCGATGCGTTTCTGGCCAGCCTCAGGCCGCGGCCATAGCTGCACCGGCGACGAAAGCGTGGCGCGACAGATGTTGGTGACGCCACGTTGGGGCCTGTCCTCGGCGTGCAGGCGATTTACCTTCGCCTGATGTGCACGACGTCCTGATAGTGCTGCTCTACTGGGCGACCACACCAGGCTCCGTACTGGATCACCTTCGCATCCATGTTCAGATCGCGATACATCTGGAGAACCGCCTCTTCCGAGTGGCCAATCGACGTCTCGAAGCGGTGCGGATTGTCGGCCTTGGCGCCTTCCTCAACGGGAAATACCAGTTTTTGTGTGGACCGCCCTGCCGCGATCAGAGCTTCAGATTCTTCGTTCAGCAGCAAATATGTGATCATGCCCTGGCCGCCCGAGCGGAGCACGCGCCCGATCTCGCCTACGTAGTGGCGCATATCCGGCATGAACATGTGCGTGAATACGGAGCCGAGCATCACAAAATCGAACTCACCATCCTTGAAGGGCAGTACATATTCCGACGGGAGGACGCGTCCTTTGGGGTTATAGAGTTTGCTCCACACATCCATCGGTTGAAAGCGGAAATTTGGGTAATGCGAACCGATGTTCTCCTGGCACCAGCGCACCTGCCGAGCGATAGGATCCAGCCCTTCATACGATCCACTCAGGTAACCGAGCAGTGGCCAGGTCTTTCTTCCAATGCCGCTGCCGATATCCAGGACCCGATCCGTAGGTTTCACTCCGCATCGTTGCGTCAGCAGCTCGAACGATTCTTCGCCCGCCTGGAAGTAGGAGCGGTAGTCCTGGGTGCCATCCTTCATGAGATACAGGGGCGGGATAAACCGCGCTTTATCTCCGAAGAGATCTCTCTTCAGACTGGCATCGTGTGCAGTCTTGAAGCGAAGAACAGTCTGAAAATAGACGCCATATCCTACTTTTTGGACCGCTGGCGGAAGGGATCGGAAGAGTGCCTTCAATTCGGATTTCATGCTGGTGATAATTTAGCGCTTTCGGCGCTAAGATCGGCGTATTTCGCCGGCATGCGTTCATCCGCAGCCGTTGAAGTCTCCCGCACGAAGGCGCTCGGTCAGGCGTTCGATATCACCGGAGAGCACGCGGTCTTCGCGCAGCGGGGCGACGAACTTGCGTATCAGCTCCCGCGCTGCCTCCACGCGGACCGCTGCTTTGAGTGGTGCGCGGAATTCCAGTCCCTGGGCCGCGATCATCAGCTCAATCGCCAGCACCATCTCGGCGTTCTCCACCACCTGCTTCAGCTTAAGCGCCGCGGTCATGCCCATGGAGACATGGTCTTCCTTGCCGCCGGAGGTAGGCACCGAATCCACGCTCGCAGGATGCGAGTAGACCTTGGCCTCGTTCAGCAGCGCGGCCGCGGTTACATGGGCGATCATGAATCCCGAGGACAGACCGGGCCGGTCGGAGAGAAACGGCGGTAGTCCTTCGTTGATGTCCGGATTGATCAGCCGGTCGATGCGCCGCTCGCTGATGCTGAGCAGGTCGGTCAGCGCAATGGCCGCGTAGTCCAGCACCAGGGCGAGCGGCGCGCCGTGGAAGTTTCCGCCGGAGAGCACGGCGTCGTCCTCCGGCGAATCTCCCGGGAAGATGAGCGGATTATCTGTAGCCGACCCTGTTTCAATTTCAACGACGGAGATGGCATGGTCGAGCGCCGTCCGCACGGCGCCGTGCACCTGCGGCATGCAACGCAGGCAGTAGGCATCCTGCACGCGGGGATCGTTGGTCCGGTGAGACTCGCGAATCTCGCTCTCCGCCATCAGTTCGCGCAGATGCGCGGCAACGGCCATCTGCCCGGCGTGCGGGCGTGCCTGATGAATGCGCGCGTCAAATGCCGTGGGCGTGCCCCGCAGCGCTTCAAGCGACATGGCGCCGGCCAGATCGAAGAGCTTCGCCGCGCGCAAGGCACGGACCAGCGAAAGACCGCCCACCGAAGCCATCGCCTGCGTGCCGTTCAAGAGGGCCAGCCCCTCCTTGGCCTTCAGTTCGAGCGGCGTAAGTCCCGCGGCTTTCAGAGCGGCCGCGGCGGTGGTTCGCGCGCCACCCACGAAGACCTCGCCCTCACCCATCAGCGCCAGCGCCAGGTGCGCCAGCGGAGCCAGGTCGCCGCTCGCGCCCACCGATCCTCGCGCCGGAATGAGCGGATGAATGCCGGCGTTGAGCATGGCGATCAGCAGGTCCACCACCTCGGTGCGCACGCCGCTCAGGCCCTTCGCCAGCACGTTGGCGCGCAGCAACAGCATGCCGCGGACATCTGGCTCCGGCAACGGATCGCCAACGCCGCAGCAGTGGCTGCGCACCAGGTTGCGTTGCAGTTCAGCCACTTGGGCCGGCTCCACGCGCACCTCGGACAGCTTCCCGAAGCCGGTGTTGATGCCGTAGGCAGCTTCACTGGACTGCGCGGCACGGTCCACTACGCGTCGCGACGCACGCATCTTCCCCAGAGCGACAGGGTCGAGCGCAACCTGCATCCGGGCATACGCGACAGCTTCCACTTCATCGAGCGAGAGCATCTCGCCGGAGAGGCGAAGATGAGGGAGAGAACGGTGATCGGTTGTCATAGTTTCGGGGAGCAAACCCGTTACTATATCGCGTTCGAGCAGGCTTGGTCATGCCGGCCCGCACCTGCCGCCCCGTGCGCACGGTGAATCCTGTTGAGCTTCGCTTTACGCACCTGAACGCCCGCAAACAGCAGCAGCATGGCGAGCGGCAGCAGCGCGAAAAACCATACCGTGCCCCAGGGTGATGAGCGTGGGGCGACTTCGATCTGTGTCGTGCAGCGGGCACGACGTCCGCCCTGCTCCACCTGCAGGTCGACACGCCACTTTCCCGGCGCCGGTATCTCCATCTGTGCTGCCTGCAGCAGCTTGTTGGTTGCCTGCGCATGCGAGAGACGAACCACCAGCGGCCTTGCGTCCGCCTGCAGTGGCGTCAGCGTGAGGGTGACTGCGGCGTCCATCAAGACATCGTTGCTCGCGCTGTCCTGCACCAGCACGCTCGCGTCTACGGTGCCGGCGGCAAGCGTGTCGGGCGTGGTGAAGAGCGAAAGGGTAAATGGCCCAGCCTGCGCGCGCATCTGCAAACGGCCGCCATCCGCGCGCGCAGCGTGCAGGCTGCCGAGCAGCATCCACGCCAGCAGAACGATCGAAAGCCGATGGCGGCTCACATGCCACCGCTCAACATGCTGCCGCTCATGGTGGCCGCGTTTGTGTAGCTCCCGCGCATCAGGCCGCGCATCTGCATCGGTTGCAGCAGTAGCCAGAAACCTATCGCGTACGCCAGCACGACACAGATGGCCCACGGCGCAAGCATCCGCAGACTGCGATTGAGTCCGGCGGCCATCTGCCGCGCCAGGCGCCAGCCCAGGTAGAGCGTCAGCAGCAGTCCCGCATCCAGAAAAAGCAACTGAAGCTGCAGCAGGAAATTTCCACTCGCAACCGCTCCCATCCGCCAATCCGGTTGGAGTGCTGCGGCCCAGCCAAGGTCGTGCATCGCCTGCTCCAGAACCGGGGGCAGCGCTGAAATGCCATAGGCGAGATGGAAGAGCAGATGCGCCGCCCACATGCCAAGCGCCAACGGCAGCAGCGCCAGGGAGAACCGGCAGAAGATCTCTCGTATGCTTCCGCCGCGCGGGCGCATGGCGCGGCTGACCAGAGCGACACCGCCGGCGAGCAGCCCGACAAGCAGCAGGACACCCTCCGCGCTGCCCAGGTTCGTGTCCAGCCACGGCAGCCGCGCACCTGCTGCCGCAAGCAACCGAGCGCCGGGCGCAACCATCACCGCCGCATTGGCGAAGGCCGCGCATACGGCGAGCAGCGCGACGAGCGCGATGTCCACCCGGCGAGCCAGATGACCGATGGAGGAGCGCGGTCCTTCGGCCAGAATGTCGCGCGTGAGCGGACGGGCGAAGATGCCGACGTTATCGTGCGGGCAGGCCTTCACGCAATCCATGCACAGCGTGCAATCCAGGTTGCCGAGCTTCTGGGGCAGATAGAGGTCCAGTTCGCAGCCACGCTGCCGCGAATTGCCGCGTATGCAGTCATGCGTGCTGCAGGACGAGCACGTCGCCTGAGTGCGCGCTTCCACCTCCAGCGGCGACACCAGCGAGCTGACGAAATTGAACTGCCCGATGGGACAGACGTATTTACAGAAGCTGGCGCCGCGGAAAAACGTGTCCACCACGAAAGCGGCAGCGAAATACGCTACCAGCACCCAGGCGGTGCGTGCCGGGCGGTCCCACAGCGAGAAGCGTTCATAGCCCCAGAAGAAGGCGGCCATCAGCCCGACGCCGATCCACTTCAATCGCAGCCAGCGTGGCCACCGCAGCCTGGCGAATCCCATGCGATGCCCCAGCTCTCGCGGCAGGGTAAAGGGGCAAGCCATGCAAAACAGGTTTCCCGCAAACAGCAGCGCCAGCACTCCCAGCGCGCGCACCAGGTTCCAGGGCACCACGCCGGCCAGGTTCATCGCGCCCATCTGATGACCGGAGAACCCATCCGCGATGACCAGCGTGATGACAACGAGGCTGATCGCCTGCAGCGATTGCCGGCCATAGCGCGACCGCAACCACGCGCCAACGAACGGCACGCGCAGCAGGTCGAACCGCAGGCGGGCGTGTCTCACAGGGGTAATCGTCACCAGCCTGGTTGCATAATGGGCCCGTCTGCGGGAGCTCGAGGAAAGCAGGCGCAGCACGATGGCGATGGTGGGAATCCAGAAGATCAGGGATCCCGCCACCCACATGAATGCGCCGGCTGCGATCTGATCGCTCAGCGCGGACATGCCGAAGATTCGCGGCGCGGCCGCATAGGTCGGATAGACGACGCGCCCGCTGAAGGAGAGCAGCGCGGAGAGCGCGGTATTCACCAAATCTGCGGCGATGAGATAGGGGACCATGGCCCAGCGCGACCATACAGCCTTGCTCGGCCATGGCTGGATCACCGTCCACCAGAAGAGCAGCGAGGTGATAAAGAAGCAGGCATGCTCCACTTCATGCCAGCTCTGGGAGCGTAGCGTGAGCTCATACGCGGCCGGGGTGTGCCAGCCCAGGTAGGCGATGTTCATCGACAGCCATCCGGTGACCGGATGGAATAGGAATCGCGCCACGGACTTGAGCGGTTTCGCGCTGATCAGGGGACCAATCGCGTGCCGCACCAGGGTTCGCGGCAGGCCGCGCAGCAGCGGGACAGTGGGAGAGCCGAGCAGCAGCAGCGGCGGGGCTACGGACATGAGCAGCAGATGCTGCACCATGTGCGCGCTTAACAGCAGCCCGCCCAGCAAATCCAGCGGCGACGCGATAGCCAGCCACACGGTGGCGAGGCCACCAAGGAAGCATATGGCGCGCCAGGGTGGCAGCTCATGCGGCCGCGAGAGGCGCGCGGACCTCCAGCCGTAGAGGTAGATCAGGGCGGTGATGAGCAAGCCCGCAGTGGCCCACGGTGGAATACTCCACGAGCGGGCCAGTGCGTCGGATACGTCCGGCATTTTATGGCTGCGCGCGCGGCGCCGACTCCAATTGCTGGAGCGCCGGTGTCTCCTCAACCGGTTCATCAGGCGCGGGACGGTCGCTTTCAGCAATGCTGCGGGAGGCATCGGTCGCCGGCCGCTGATTCGCCGGGTGCAGCGTCTCCAGAAACGCCACCAGCGCCGTCACCTGCGGCGGCGTAAGCGCCTTACCGTACGCCGGCATGTTGCCGCCGCCCTGAATGACCTGGCGCACGATCTGGTCTTCCGTCAGCTTGGTTGCAACATTATCCAGCTCCGGCCCGCGGCGCCCTCCGATGCCGCCCAGTTGATGGCAGTCGCGGCATTGCTTGGACTGCAGCACCAGCGCGCCCTGGCGCTCCAGCGGCGTGGTGCCATGCACAAAGTGGAGGGGGACCGCATCGCTGCTCCACGCGTCCATCTTCGGGCTCCACGGCGTATAGGTGCCGAGCTGCGTCAGCACGCCGAACGATACGGCGAGCACGATGACGGTGAGCACAGCCACCGGACGGCGGTACCAGCTCTTCTCCCCATAGCCCGCAATGAAGGGCAGCGCGATCAGCGCACCCACACCGACGACAGGCGCAATGAGCATCACCGGCGTCTCGATGCTGGGCGGCAGAAACGCAAGCGCGCTGTAGATCCACAGGAAGAAGAAGTCGGGCTTGGGCACCGTCTGCACGATCGTCGGATCGGGTATGCCGGTCGGGCCGTAAGGGCCCAGAACCGCCGCGCACACAGCGACGGCAAACAGGATGCCCGACGCGAACAGGGCGTCCTTCCACACCGCTCCAGGCACGAAGGGCATGCCCTTCTTCTCGAGCTCGTGGTATTCCTGCATGTAGGTCTCGCGCTTCACCAGCCGGCCGGGCGCGGGCCACTCATTGATGCCGCAGGTCAGCACCAGCCAGGTGTGCAGCGAGGCAAAGCCCAGCATGGTCGCGGGCAGCAGGAAGACGTGCAGGGCGTAGAAGCGCGTGAGCGTGGTCCCGGCGATGATGGGTCCGCCCAGTACGAAGTGCACCAGTTGGCCGCCAATGAACGGCACGCGCCCCATAATGGATGCGCCGATCCCCAATCCCCAGTACGCATCCTGGTCAAAGCGCAGCACCTGCCCGCTGAAGGCCATGCCGAGCGTCATCAGCAGCAGACCGACGCCGAGCAGCCACGTCAGCTCGCGGGGAAACTTATATGCTCCGAAGAGGAAGACCTGCGTCATGTGGATCAGCACCACGGCGACCATGAAGTTCGATCCCCAGAAGTGCATGCCGCGCAGAAACCAGCCCAGTGACAGTTGATGGTTCAGGACCTGCAGACTGTGCCATGCCTCGCCCGCGGAGGGCACATATACCAGCGCCAGCAGAATGCCGGTGACGATCTGCACGATGAGCAGCGTGAAGGCGGCGCTGCCAAAGACGTACCACCAGGACGCCGTCTTGACGGGCACCCGATGCTCGGCCGAACTCTTGACGAAGGCTTCGAGCTTAACCCGCCGCTCTACCCAATCGTAGGCTTCTTTGTACCAGGGCATGGAGTGATTCCTTTGACTAGCTTGGCCTCATTGGACAGGGTAGGCGTCTGCCCTGCGTGAATCATCAGTGTGTCGCCGTCCACACGATACGGATACTTGAACAGTCCGCGCTCCGGCGGCCCGGCAGCCCTGGAACCGTCGGAGTAGTACACGCCGCCGTGGCAGGGACAAAGGAACAGGTCGGATTGCGGGAACCACCGCACCGGACAACCCAGGTGGGCGCAGTTAATGGCGAAGACGGTGAACTTGTTCCCTCCCTCGCGACGCACATAGCAGGCGGTCTTGGCGGTATCACCATCCCAGGGGTGGCTGTAGGGATTGAGATAGGTCGCCAGCGTGGTCTGGCCAAGCGGATAGTCGTCCACCTTACCCAGTGCAATCCACGAGTTGTAGCCGCCCTTGCTGCGCAGCGGAAAGAAGATATAGCGAACCACCGGGGTAGCGATCAGCGCCGCCACCGCGGCGTTCACGGCTATGCTCAGCTTGAAGAGAAAACTGCGGCGCGAGACCGCCTTCTCGCCGCCGACGTTCAGTTCCTCCGCGTGTTCAAAGACCGATGGCTGCTCATTCGCCGGCAGGCCGGGCACCGGGTCACTCATCGCTGCTCTCCCTTGCTTCTCTGTTGCGCCGCCGTATGCCTGGGCGCAAACCCGGCGGATCCAGCCGGCGTTCCATTCTGCGCATACGGCTGCCCCGGCTGCGGCGGTCGCTTGGACTCGAGCAGCGCAATCACGTCGCGCACATCGGCTGCCGTGAGCGGCTTGCCCGGATTCAGCCCCCGCCAATCCGGCATGCCCAGGTCCGGGCGTCCCACAATGACGGCCGTGCGCAACGACTGCGCCGGCATCAGCGCCAGAAATGACGTGTTCACGATAGAACCTGAGCTCCCCACCTTGCCGCCGATCTGCCCGTGGCAGCGCGCGCACGCCGCGCTATATACCTGCGCGCCCTGTGCTGCATCTCCCGGCGTGTCGTCAGCGTAAGGAGGCGCATGCAATCCCGCGAGCACGTCGCCCTTGTACCACTCGTCGCGCATTCCCTTCACCAGCGCATCGATCTGGCTGTCCGTCAGGAAGCCGCCCGCCTTCTGCCCGAAGCCCGGCATCAGCGTCCCCGGATCGCCGTTCGCGACGATGTTGCGCAGCGTCGCATCGTCCACCAGCGCCTGATACTCCGGGTCCGCCAGGGGAGCGGCTGGACCGTGCATGCCCGTTGCTCCGTGGCAGCCGCTGCAGTTCTGTGCGTACAGCACGGTGGCCGAGTGGATGGAATCCGGTCGCGGCACCTCCGGTCCGGCCGGCGGCCTGCCCGGCAGACTGAAGCAGCCGGAGAGCAGCGGAAGCCCCGTTCCAAGCAGCAGCGCGGTGAGCCTGCCTCTCATGCGCCGCCACCCTGCGGCCCATGACCTTCCATGTGCCCTGGCGTCTCCAATCCCATGCGCACCGAAAGCGGAACATCCTGGAAGCGCTTGATGCGACCCTCGCGCGCGACCACGTATCCGGCAACCAGTCCAAACGCCACCTGCGATGCCGCGAACCATCCCCAGTTGATGTGGTTATCGAAGAACGGGTTCAGCAGCCCCAGGATGGAGTGCAGCACGCCCGTCCAGAGCGCCGGCGCAATCAAGCCACCAAGAATGTACGGATGCTTGGGCATAAGCGGCAGCAGCGCGCCATAGAGCAGGCCTACCAGGAAGGATGCGGACGTATGGATGATGATGGCGATCACCAGCGCCAGAAGGTGAAACGAGCGAAGCTGCGCCTCGGTGGGGTGCGTCCACCCGGCGACACCCGCGCCTCCCAGCAGATTCACGACGTACCAGATGCTGTGATAGGCGATCACACCGTAAATCTCCGCCAGAACGATCATGGCCGTGCCGCCGGCGAAGCCGCCCTTGATGCCGGAGGAGACGGGATAGCTCTCGAGCGGAAGCTGCGCCCGGTGCTCCTCGCTCATCTGGACCTTGGTCACCTTCCGGCCTGCGGTCTCGATCGAGATCTCCTCAAACGCCACCTCGAACGACTCGTGCTGCTCGTGCGGCAGTACCTCCTTGAACCAGCCGCAGATCCCGGCGATGGTGACAAAGATGCCGAGCAGGCTGATGTAGTAGTTGGTCACCAGGCCGCCCAGCAGCAGCGCGGCGCCCAGAGCCATGGCCAGCGGCCACGCCGTGGGCGAGGGCAACTGGATATGACCCTCCTCCCGATGCATGGCATGGCCGTGCATGGCCGGAGCATCGTGGACTGCATCGCCGTGGAGTGGCTCGTCGTGCGGATTCATGTCGGTGCGCGCTTACCTTCCTACGATGTAAACCACAGTGAAGACCACGACCCAGACCGCGTCCACGAAGTGCCAATAGAGAGAGAGCGTCTCCACCTTGCGGGCGTGCTCGTGGTGCAGATGGCCGGTGAGCGAGAACATCAGGACCGTCAGCATCATGATCATGCCCACCACCACGTGCGTTGCGTGCAGGCCCACCAGCGAATAGAAGGTGGTGCCGAAGAGATTGGTGCTGATGGTGAGGTGATCGACGGTGATCAGCTTCTGCCATTCGCGCGCCGTGCCGTAGAGAAAGGCGGCCGCGAGTGCGATGGTGGCGCCCCACCAGCCGCTGAAGGCCCGCATGGACTGTCTGACCAGCGCCCGCTCCGCCAGCCCGATCGTCAGGCTGCTTGAAAGCAGGCAGATGGTATAGAAGATGGGCGTTTCGAGCACCTGCCTGGGGGTGGGACCATAGGTGCTCTTGCCGATGTAGTAGATGTACGCCACCACGAAGATGGAGAACAGCGCCGTCTCCCCGCCGATCAGCGTCAGGATGCCGACGGTTCCCTTGTATGGCAGGTTCCATGCGATGTCTTCGGATTGTCGGTAAAGCGGAACGGTGCTCATTCAGTCCTGTCCTGTGCGGCGTCTAGTCATACGCGGAGTCCGGATCGTCCGGATGCTTAAGGTCCCACAACGGCCGTCGGCTGGCCACCACCGGTTCAACCGCGAAGTTGTACGGCGGCGGCGGCGACGCGGTGGCCCACTCCAGCGTCCAGGCGTCCCACGGATCCGGGCCCGCAACTTGTCCCCGAAAGTAAGACACGATCAGGTTGTAGACGAACACGGCAATGGCGATCGCCTGCACCGCCGCCCCGATGCTCACCGCCATGTTCCACCCGCCCCATCCGCGGTTCGCCTCATACGTGTAAATCTGGCGCGGCATTCCGAGAATGCCGGGAATGTGCATCAGGTCGAACGTCAGATGGAAGCCGATGACAAAGAGCCAGAAATGGACCAGCCCCAGCCGCTTGTCCAGCATGCGTCCCGTCGCCTTGGGGTACCAGTAGTAGAAGCCGGCGAAGAGCGCGAAGAGGATGGCCCCGACGATCACGTAATGGAAGTGCGCGACGACGAAGTAGGAATTGTGCAGTTGCCAATCGAAGGGAGCCACCGCCAGCATGATTCCGGTGAGGCCGGAGATCAGAAACTGTGCGATGAAGGCGATCGAGAACAGCATCGGCAGCGTGAATCGGATCTTGCCTCCCCACATCGTGGCGATCCAATTGAAGATCTTGATCCCGGTCGGAATACCCACCATCATGGTAGAAAGCGCGAAGAAGCCATTGGACACGGACGTCATGCCGACGGTGAACATGTGGTGGGCCCACACCCCCAGGCTGAGGAAAGCGATGCCCACGGAAGCCGCGACCATCGCGGGATAACCGAAGATGGCCTTGCGCGAAAAGACCGGGACCACCTCATTGATGATCCCGAAGGCCGGCATCACCAGGACGTAAACCTCCGGATGACCGAAGATCCAGAAGAAGTGCGCCCAGATAAGAGCGGAGCCGCCGGCCTGGGCATCGAAGAAGTGGCCGCCTAGATAGCGGTCGATCAGCAGCATCACCTGCGCAGCGGTCAGCGGGTTGATGGCAAGGATGATCAGAACTGACATCACGATGTAAAGCCAGACGAACAGCGGCATGCGGAAGAGCGTCATCCCCTTGCAACGCATGCTGAACGCAGTGGTGATGAAGTTGATGCCGCCGCCGATTGACCCGACGCCGCTGATGATCAATGAAACGGCCCAGTAGTCTGTGCTGTGCCCGCGGGAAAATGCGCGCTCGGTGAGCGGGGCGTACGCAAACCAACCCACATCCGGAGCGGTGCCGGCGCCCTGCAGCCCAGTGCCGCCGATCCAACTGTAGTAGAGCAGCAGGCCGCCGAAGACGGTCATCCACAGGCTGAAAGCGTTGAGCCGGGGGAAGGCCATGTCGCGGACACCCAGCATCAATGGCATCAGGTAGTTGCCGAAGCCTATGACCATCGGCATGGCAACGAAGAAGATCATCGTCGTGCCGTGCATGGTAAAGATGCGGTTGTAATTGTCCGGCGCGACGGCGTCGTTGTTCGGGACCGCCAGTTGCAGGCGCATGAGCAGCGCCTCGACGCCGGCGACGACCAGGAAAATCAGCGAGTAGAGGATGTAGAGGATCCCGATCTTCTTGTGATCGACCGTGACCACCCAGCTATGGACAAGCTCGAGGAAGGTTCCCTGGAACCCCTCCGGACGGGTAATGTCAATCGCTCCGTCCAACCCTCCTGGTATCGGTATGCTCGATCCTGCCATCCGCTGCTCCTGTCCTTTCTACGCGCCGTTTGCTACTGCAAGGTATTCAGGTACTGAGTAATCACGTGAATCTGCGCAACCGACAGGTGCATGGGCGGCATGAGCGCGCCGGGTTTGAAGGCGTCCGGGCTCTCTATCCAACGCTCCAGGTTTGCCGTGGTATTGTCCGCTGCGCCCGCCGCGATCGTCTTCCGGCTCATCACATGCGTCAGGTCCGGGCCGAAGCGCCCATTCGCTACCGTGCCCGCTACCGTGTGGCAGTTAATGCATGCCTGCGATTCGAACTCCTGCCGCCCCTCGGCCACTGCCGGATCCTGAACCGCCGGCTTCTGCTCCTGCTTCACCCAGGCCGCGAATTGTTCCGGCGTATCCACGTAGACGCGCAGCAGCATCTTGGCATGTTCCTCGCCGCAGAACTGCGCGCACTGCCCCAGGTACAGGCCCGGCGCATGCGCATCCATCCACAGCACGTTCACACGGTTGGGGATCAGGTCCGTCTTGCCCGAGAGACGCGGCACCCAGAAGCTGTGCATCACGTCCGCCGACGTCAATTGCAGGAAGGCAGGCCGCGGCGCCTCAGGCGTGCTGACCGGGATGTGCAGCTCATTTGCCGTGATGATGTTGAGCTTGGGATAGCGGAACTCCCACCAGAACTGGTGCCCGATCACCGTCACCTCCAGCGCGGACTTAGGCTGCGGCGCGTCCTGAATGGCGAAGATCATGCGCGCGGTCGCCAGGAACAGCACCACGACAATCAGGATGGGAATGATCGTCCACGCCATCTCGATCTGGTTGCTGCCGAAGATCTGCGGCGGTTCGCTCCCATCGTCGCCCGCCCGCGTGCGGAAGCGGATCACAGCGATGACCAGCAGCGTAATCACCACCAGGAAGATGGCGGCGGTGATGGCCAGCACGAACATCGAGAGGCTGAAGATCGATTTCGTGGGCGTGGAAGCGGGCGAGAAGATGCTGGTATTGGTATTCGCCGCGACTGCCGATCGAGTCAGCGCCATCAGCGCTGCCGCCATCAACAGGCGGCCGCGCACCACGCCATGAGCCAGCCTCTTCAATATCGCAGGGGTTCCGCTAGGGCGTAGAGCGCACATGACGTTTTCCAGTGTAAGCCGAGTCTCTGCTGTTTTGGCCCTGGATTGATGACGCCGAAATTTTGTTGCGGACCCAGCGATGAAGTCAACCGGATTGCCTATGATGATGCTTGACGATGCCAGGGTTGGCCCAACGCACGCGGTCTCCCGCCGTCCGCATCACCCCGCCAGCTACACTGACACCAAAGCACCTATGCCTCTTGCCTGCCGCAGACCAAGCCGGATTCCCTCATGGACTCGAGCGCTCGTCTGCGTGGTCATCGGCCTGTGCTCGGCCGTTGCCCTGCACGCGTTGGATCCGGGACGTCCGCTGCGGCAGTTGGGCCAGCAGAACTGGCAGACGGACAGCGGCCTGCCGCAGAACACTGTACACGCCATTCTCCAGTCGCGCGATGGTTTTCTTTGGCTGGCGACGGAAGGCGGTCTGGTCCGCTTCGACGGTGTAGACTTCACCCTCTTCGACCAGCGCAGCACGCCCGCCCTGCGCAGCAATCTGTTCTTCAGCCTCGCTCAGGATGCGCAAGGCTCGCTGTGGGCCGCCACCGCGGAGGGTCTGCTGCAGGTCCAGCCCGGGCACATGCGCCTGTTCACCACACAGGATGGCCTCCCCTCCGACGCCGTGCTCTCCGTGCTGCCATCTTCCTCCGCTGGTGTTTGGATCGTGACCAGCGGCGGTGTCGCCTCCTACCGCGACCGCGCACTGCTCGCAGCGCCGCCGCTCGCGCCCGCCATCACCGCGAATGACCAGCCGGTCAGCGCGCTCGCACCGGACGGCACGTTGTGGCTCGCCACCCGGCAAAGCGTGGTTCGCCTGTCTCCGGGGCGCATCATCGAATCCCTGCCCGTAGCCCAGGCGCAGACGCTCGCCGTGGCCAGCGACGGAACGCTGTGGATCGACGCCGGGGCCAGGCTGCTGCATCTCGTCCAGCATCGTCTCCAGCCCGCTGCGCTGCCCTCCGGCATGCGTGTCACCGCGCTGCTCGCCGGCTCGAACGGCGATCTCATTGTCGGCGCCGGTACCGGATTGGCGCTGGAGCGAAATGGCGCGCTGATCCGGCCGCACACGCCGCCCGCGCTTGACAACAGCGCCGTGCGGCACCTCTTCCGCGACCGCGGCGGCGCACTGTGGGTGACCACCGCCAACGCGCTCACACGATTTGAAGACCCTGCCACGCTCACCGACTCGCAGAGCCTTCCACTCGGCGGCGTGCTGTCTCTCTATGAAGACCGCGAAGGAGATCTGTGGCTGGGCGGCGATGCCTCCGGCCTCACCGTGCTGCGCGAACAGAAGTTCAGCACCTGGACCGCAGCCGATGGCCTTGCCGGCAACAACGTGCGCACCGTCATCGCCGATCGCCAGGGCGACGTATGGGCAGGCACCAGCGGCAATGGCCTCAGCCGCCTTCGCCGCACTCCCGGTGGCCACTCCGGCTGGAGCAGCTACGCCATCCGCGATGGATTAGCCAGCGACACCATCCTTTCGCTGGCAAGCGCGGCCGACGGCTCGCTGCTCGTCGGTACGCCCGATGGACTGGATCAGCTTGCCGGGCCGCGGGCAACCGCATTTGCCGCCGAGGACCGGCTCCCGGACGATCTCGTTCGCTCCATTCACGCGGATGCCGCCGGTGGCGCTGTCTGGGTCGGCACCCGGCACGGTCTGGCCCGCTGGCTTCACGCAAATACGCCCGGGCAAGCCACCGGCACGATGACCATCTGGACCCGACAGGACGGCCTGGGCAGCGATGTCGTCGGCGCTCTCGAACCGGATGCTTCCACGCCAGGAGCGATGTGGATCGGCACGCTGGGTGGCCTGAGCCACTACGCCGCCGGGCACATCACCAACTACTCCATACGTGACGGGCTCTCGTCCAACACCATCACCGCCCTGCTGGAGGATTCCACCCGCACGCTCTGGATCGGCACCAGCGGCGGCGGCCTCAACCTGCTTCAGGATGGCCACATCCTGCGCGTGCCGTCCGCGGCCACCGGCCTTCCGGAGACCATCTCGAGCATCCTTGAAGACACCCGCGGTTCTCTCTGGATGGGCTCGCCCAGCGGCGTCTATCGCGCCAATCGGCAGCAGCTTGCGGATTTTGCGCGCGGCGCAGCGCCCCACGTCGATGTCACTTCCTATGGCACCGCCGATGGTATGCGGATCAGCGAATGTTCGACCGGGCATCCCGCGGCTGTGCGCACCACGGACGGCAGCCTGTGGTTCGCTACCATCAAGGGACTGAGCTTCATTAATCCTGAGCGCACCGGTAACAACACCATGCCTCCTCCGGTGGCCATTGAAGCCGTCACCATTGACGACCGTGCCGTCGCCCCGGATGTGCAGTTCCGTGTGCCCGCGGGCTCCACGCGCGTGGCCATCCACTATGCCGGGCTCAGCTTTGTGGCGCCTTCGAAGGTGCGGTATCGCTACCGCATGCAAGGCTTCGACCGGCAGTGGATCGAGGCCGGGAGCCGGCGTACCGCCTACTACACCAATCTCCCGCCGGGCCGCTATACCTTCCGCGTGCTCGCCGCGAACAACGACGGCGTGTGGAACGAGACGGGCGCGGCGCTCAGCTTCAGCGTGCAGCCGCACTATTATCAGACGTGGTGGTTCTACGTCCTCATCGCGTTAGGGTTGTGCGCCTTCGGCTATGGGCTCTACCGGCTGCGCGTACGCCAGGTGGAATCACGCTTCAGCGCCGTGCTGGCGGAGCGCAACCGCATCGCGCGCGAGATCCACGACACCCTGGCGCAGGACATCGTCGGCATCGGCATGCAGTTGGATCTTGCCTCGCGCCTGCTCACCTCGTCCGTGGACGCTGCCCGCGCGCAGCTTGACCAGAGCCGCGCGCTGGTGACGAGCAGTCTGGCGGAGGCGCGCCGCTCCATCTGGAACCTGCGCTCCCATGGCGCGGAGAACACCGAACTGCCCGCGCGCATCGCCAAGGCGGTCACGCACGTGGCCAACGGCGCGCCCGCCAGTCTCCTGTTTGCCGTGCACGGCGCCTACCGCGCGGCTCCGCGCACCATTGAAGACCAGTTGCTCCGCATCGCGCAGGAGGCCGTCACCAACGCCGTGCGCCATGCGCGTGCCGAGCACATCGAAGTCGGCCTGAACTACGACGCCGCCTCCGTTCATCTTCTGGTCACGGACGACGGCCGCGGCTTTACTGAAGATGTGTCATCGTTCGCCGACGGGGGGCACTTCGGCCTGCGCGGCATGCAGGAACGCGCCCGGGAGATCGGCGGCAGCCTCGAGATCGCCTCCGCGCCGGCAAGAGGCACGCGCATTTCGATCGCCGTCGATATACCATGAGGACGACTCAGAACCCGATGAGCGAACCCATCCAACTCATGGTGGTCGACGACCACCACATCGTGCGGCAAGGTCTGGTGGCGCTGCTGCAGACTGTTCCCGACATGCGTGTGGTAGTCCAGGCCTCCGATGGCACGCAGGCCGTCGAAGCCTTCCGGCAGCACCGCCCGGACATCGTGCTCATGGACCTGCGCATGCAGGGCATGAATGGAGTCGAGGCCACTACCCGTATCCGCGCCGAGTTCCCGGACGCGCGCATCGTGGTGCTGACCACCTTCGATGGAGATGAGGACATCTATCGCGCGTTGCAGGCCGGCGCGCGCGGCTACCTCCTCAAGGGCATGGATGCGGAGGAACTGCTGGCCGCCATCCGCGCCGTGCACGCGGGCAAGTCACGCATACCCGGCCCGGTTGCCGAGCGGCTGGCCGAGCGCATGAGTGGCCAGGCGCTCACGGATCGTGAAACGGACGTGCTCAAGCTGATCGTCAGCGGCAACAGCAACAAGGAGATCGCCAGCGCGCTGTTCATCTCCGAGGCAACGGTGAAGACTCACGTCAACAATCTGCTGAGCAAACTGGGCGTCAGCGATCGCACCCAGGCCACCACCACCGCACTGCAGCGAGGCATCGTCCACTTTGATTAGTCCGCCGCACTCTGACTCGCCTTCGCGCAGGCGCCGCACCCTGCTGCGCGGTTTCGCGGTGCTCTCCGCCGGCGTGCTGCTCGCGCCTGCTCTCAGTCTCGGCCAGCCGGCCAACGGACGCCGCGCGAACAGCGGCGCCTGGCGCACCGCCACCGAAGCAGAGCTGCGCTCGGTCATTCCCGCCCGCGCACCCGTGCAGGCAGAGCGCATTGAGACGGAGTTTCGCACCGCATCGGGCATCACTGACGGCGACGGACACTACGTCGCCGGCGTGGTCATGATCACCGCCGGCTATTCTGCCGAAGGCAAGTACTCGCACTTCTTTGTCGCGCAGGTGCCCATCCGCGTGGGCACGCTGCATCTTCCAGCCGGCGAATACGTCTTCGGCTGGACTCGCGCGCAGGACAGTCTCAAGGTGAGCTTTTATCAGGCGTCGTCCGGCAAGCTGCTCGGCCAGGTGGACGCCACGCGCAGCCCTACCGTCACCCGCGTCGAGAGTTTTCGCATCTGGCCCCCGAACGATAAATCCATCATCCAGATCGGCCGCTTCACGTTCAACTACGCCATCGAAGATAGTGCGGGTGCCCCATCCTGAGCGCAGCGAAGGGTGGGAGAGGTGACCATCGTCATTTCCGGCGTGGCGTACCTTTACCCGCAACCCGATACACTGGAAATAGAGGGCATGCTTCGCGCTGAGATGGCAGATCCGGACCGCCGCGGTGTAAGTCTTTTGTATCCAGGAATTTAGCTGTAAGTCCAATGGTTGGAGGAATTTAGCGCGCCCGGTACCGCCTAAGTCCTTTACATGGAGGAATTTAGCGCCATTCATATGGGGGTAGGGGGGTAGAGTAAGGTGCCTCAGCCGGTGCTATTCAGTCAGCGGCTTCAGATGAATCGTCCTTCCCGTGCGAGCCGACTCGCGTGCCGCATCCAGTATCTGCATCACCACCACGTTGGTATCGAGCGCCGTCAAATCTCCGGCGGGTTTGATCTGTCCGCCGAGCACGGCCGCCAGATAGTCGAGCGAGTTGTCGTGCTGGTGGTCCAGTGCCGGAGCCGTCATCGTCGACTCATGTTCCTGCCCGGCGTAGCGCACGCGCAGGTCTTGCCGGGCGACGGTAATGGCGTAGCCGGTCGCGCCATACACCTCCATGTCCTTACGATCGAAGGGCCAGTTCCAGGAAGGTTGCAGCACCGCCTGCGCTCCCGGGTAGCTCAGGACAACCGTCGCGTCGTCATCGACCCTGGGGTAGAGCGCGGGCTTGTCCGTCTGCGCCACCGCCGTCACGCTCAGCGGCGCCTGCCCGTGCATGAGCCACGTCGTCAGGTCTGCGCCGTAGCATCCAAAGTCAAAGAGTGCGCCCGCGCCATTCTGCTCCGGATCGGTCAGCCACTTCAGGAACTCCGGCCCCACGCCGATCTCCTTCGGTCCGCGATGGCCATCGTGCACCACCACCCTGCGAACGACACCAAGCTTGCCGTGTTCAAGTTCGTTGTAAGCCGCTTGATTGCTGGGGTACCAGGTGGTCTCGTAGTTCACCATCACCTGGATATGGTGCGCGCGCGCGGCCTGCCGCACGGCGAGCGCGTCGGCAAGCGAGGTCGTCAATGGCTTCTCGACCATGACGTCGATCCCATGCTGCGCCGCTGTTTCGATCACGCGCCTGTGGTCTGCGATCGAGGTATACACCAGCAGCGCCGCCGGATGCTGGCGCGCGAGCATCGCCTCCGTGCTGGTGAAGAAGAGGGCGTGATCCAGGTGAAACTGCCGCTCGTACTTCACGGAAAGCGCGCCGTCGCTCTCCACGATGCCGACAAGCTGCATGTCAGGATGCCGCGGCAGCTCTTGCAGGAAGCCCTGCACATGCCCATGCACCAGCCCGATAATGGCGACGCTGTACGGCGGACCACCCGCGGGACGAACCGCAGACTGGCAGTTCGCGGACAGCACGGCGAACAGGAGAACAACGGCTAATGAACATATCCCGCGCCACCCGCTGTTGCGGATCAAACATTCTTTCGTAGACATAATGTCATCCTGAGCGAAGTCGAAGGATCTGCGTTCCCATACCCTGGCGCGATGCAACATGTTCGCTGCGTGTGCACGGCGCACCGGGAGCAAGGCGCTTCAGCCTTTCTTCTTCCATCCGCTGAGAGACTCCGACTTGAGCGTCTTGCCACCCTCCTCGAGCACATAGAGCTTGTTGGCCGGCAGGTTCTTCCACTGGTCCACCTGCCCTGACGGCCAGCGTATCTCGACCAGATCCACCGTCTCGGCCTGGTCTAGACCGAAATGCAATCGCAGATCGTTCTGCGAATAGTAGCTCCCGCCGCTGCGCACCTCGTCGATCTGCAGCAGCGGCTTGGTCGGCGGATCGGCCGAACCGGTTCGCGCCAGCACCTTGATGCGCGCGCCGATCCCGGTGCGGTTGGACTTGACTCCGACGGTCTTGATCTTGATCCAGTTGCGCTTCCACTCCGAATCGCACCGCAACAACTGCGGATACGTATTCACGCAATTGACCGCGATATCGAGATCCCCGTCGTTGTCGTAGTCGCCGAAGGCGCAGCCGCGCGCCGGCACCGGTGTCGTAATGCCGGGTCCCGCCTTGTCGGTTACCTCCTCGAAACGGCCGTTGCGGAGATTGCGGTAGAGATACTTGTGCTCGGCATAGGGCGCTTCCGTCTTCGAGCCACTCACCTCCGGATACACGTGGCCATTGGACATGAACAGATCCAGCCAGCCATCGTTATCCATATCGAAGAAGCCGACGCCCCAGCCCAGGTAGCGCGTGTTGACCCCCAGCCCCGACAAATAGGTGTGATCTTCAAATGTGCCATCGCCCAGGTTGGTGTAGAGCGAATCCGTATCGCCGGCGAAGTTCGTTTTGACGATGTCCAGATTGCCGTCGCGGTTGTAGTCCCCCACGGAAACGCCCATGCCGGCCTGCGGTTTGCCATCGGGCGAGAAGGCCGCACCGGACTCGATGGCAATGTCCTTGAAGGTTCCATCCTTCTGGTTCTGGTAGAGCGTCGCCGCCGTGGAGTCGTTCGCGACATAGATGTCCGGCCATCCATCATTATCGAGATCGGCCACCGCTACGCTTAGCGCATAGTTGCCGATGGTCTTCCACATGCCGGCTTTCTCCGAGACATCGCTGAAGGTGCCGTCCCCATTATTGTGATAGAGGATGTTCTTACCGCCGGGCAAACCCGGAGGACCGCACGCGACCAGGATGCTCTTGTAGGTGCAGGGTCCGGACTCCGGCAGCGGCGCCGTCTTCAGGTCGAGGTCGATATAGTTGGCGACGAACAGGTCGAGGTGGCCGTCGCGATCGTAGTCCAGGAAGGCGCACCCGGAGTTCCACCGCATCTTCGCCTGCGTCAGCCCGGCCTTCTGCGTTACATCGGTAAAGGTGCCGTTCCCGTTGTTATGAAAGAGAGAGTTCTGCCCGTAATAGCTGACGAACAGATCGTCGTGCCCGTCATTGTCGTAGTCGCCGACGCAGCATCCCTGTCCCCAGCCACTCCGGGCCAGCCCCGCCTTCGCGGTCACATCGGTGAAGGTGCCGTCGCGGTTGTTCTTGAAGAGATGGCAGGTGGGCTCCTTACCTTTCGCAAAGCCCTCCAACCGCCAGCCGTTCACCAGGAAGATGTCCAGCCATCCGTCGGCGTCGTAGTCATAGAACGCAACGCCGCAGCCGGTCGTCTCCAGCAGATATTTGTTCTTGCCTTCGCCGCCATAGATGGTTTTGGCATTGAGTCCGGATTGCTGGGCCACGTCGATGAAGCTTAGCCCGAGGGGTGTACCGGCGATGGGCGACGAAGGACCGGGCGGAGGAGGCACGGGCTTGGTCTCGTAGTCCCGTTGCGCCGCGGGTGCTTGCTGGCCCTCGGCCGCCAACACCGCGCGCTGCCAGGGAGGCGTCGCCAGCCACAGCACGTCTGTAAACGGAAGCACCAGCGCGGTGCGGCTGAGAGAGCGGAGAAAACGGCGGCGGTCACACTTCAAAGACAAGCCTCGGTCGCATCGGGGGATGCTTGGTTCGGAAAAGTGCAGCCAGTATAGCCTTTCCCGCAGCGCGATCCGCCCCTCACGCGGGAGGCTTCTGCAATTCTTCCGCCTTCCTTTGCTCCGCCGCTGCCTCTGTCGCGCGGCCCTGCCGTGCCAGCGCAGACGCCAGTGCTGCATGCGCATCGGCGAAGGTGGGGTCGCTGGCCACGGCATCCTGGTAGTGCTCGATGGCATCGGCGATCTGCCCTTTTTGCATGAGCATGTTGCCGGTGTTGGTGGAGAAGGTTGCGCGCTGGCGGCTGACCGCAACGCGCGTGAGGTCCGCGGCCTTCTTCCGCTCCGCGGCGGCCGCCTGGTGCTGCCCTTGTTCGGCCAGCACGCCGGCGAGTGTGACGTGCGGCCCCGGCTGTGCCGGCAGCAGGTCCACCGCGTGGCGTAATGCGTCGGTGGCTTCCGGCAGTTTGCCCTCCTGCTTGTACACGCTGCCGAGAATCGCCCACTCGTCACCATTCTGCGGCCGGAGCGCCAGCCCCCGCTTCAGTTGTGCAACGGCGTCCTCAAAGCGGCCGGTCTGCATGTAGAGAATTCCCAGCGTATACGGCGGATCGGGAGACGTGGGATCGAGCGCGGCGGCCTTCTCCAGTTCCGGAATGGCGCGCTGCGCATCGTCCTTCAGCTTGTAGGCCAGCCCCAGATTGTAGTGGATCTGCTGGTTGTCCGGATCGATCTTCAGCCCCGTATCGAACTCGCGAATCGCGTCGTCCAGGTCGCTCTCCTGTAGATAGGCGACGCCCAGATCCTGATGCACCACCGCGCTCTGCGGCGTCTCCGCCAGCGCTCGCAGATACAGCGGGACGGCCTCCTTGGCCTTACCTTGCTGCACCAGCGCGAGCGCAAGATTGTTCAATGCGGAGCCGTTCCGCGGCTCGGCCGCAATCACCTGCTCGAAGAGCGGAGCCGCTTCCTTCTCCCTGCCGAGCCCCTGCAGGGCGATGGCCTCCTGGTCCTTCGCCTCGGCGGACCGGGGGTCCAGACCGGCGGCCTGCTGCGCCAGCGGAAGTGCTTTGGCATAGTCCCCGGTGAGCGAATAGGCGCGCGCCAGGGGCAGCAGCAGAGCGAGGCTTCGGGGATCGATCGCGCGGCCCTGCTCAAGTGCCGCAGCCGCCGCAGCGGGCTGGTCCTGCTCCAGCAGAGACAGCCCGAGATGGACATACGACGGGATCATCTTCGGATCGAGCTTTGTAGCCTGCTCAAACTCCTGCTGCGCGCCGGCCCAGGCCTTCTGTTGTGCGAGTACCGAACCCAGCGCGTCGTGCAGCGAGGCGTCGTCGGGCCGCTTGGCCAGCGCGCGCCGCAGGTGTGTTGCTCCGCCGTCCAGATCTCCGGTGACTGCCAGCGCGCGTCCATAGTTCGCCTCCAGGTCCGGCGCGAGGTCGGGTCCGTCGAGCTCGCCAAACAAAGGCAGCGACTCGCGTGCCTTGCCACTCTCGAAATACGCGACCGCGAGATTGCTCTTGGCCGTGACATCCTGACCGTTCAACGCCAACGCTCGCTGCAGTTGCTCGATCGACTGCGGATACTGATGGAGTTGCAGCAGGACCGCACCCAGCGCGGTGTGCCCCTCCGGGACCTGTGGGGCCAGGCGAACGGCACGTTCAAATGCCCGTCGCGCCTGCGGCAAGTCGCCGCGCTCGGCCGCCTCCAGGCCCTCACGATAGGCAGCTCCCGCGGCCTGCTGCGAGGAAGCCGCCGCAGTCGAGGTCTGCTGGAAGGCGTGCGCCGGCGCGTTTCCCAGCAGGCAAAGGCCGACCAGGCCCAATAGCCATATGCGGCCCTGCGAAGCACCCTGAAGCCTGGAGCGCATAGGTGTCGCCATTTACCGCGTCTTTTCAAGCTTCGGCGTGTTGCCTGCCTGGATGCGTTCGGCGATCTGCGTCTCCCGCTGCGCGTCTTCCGCGCGACCGGTCGCCCGATAGGCCTGCCCGAGCAGCCCATGCGCGATGTAGTTGTTCGTGTCCATGGAGACGGCGCGCTCAAGATACATGGTCGCCAGTACGGGGTTCCGCTGCTTCAGCAGTATCTTCCCCAGCAGGATATAAGGCCCGGTGGACGCGGGCTCGAGCAGCACGGCGCGGTCGAGCGCCTGCTGCGCCTTCTCGTAGTCGCCGGAGCGCGTGTAGGCGTCGCCGAGCCGGTCATAGACGCCGCCGAAGAGCGGATTGAGCTTCCGCTCTTTCTCAAACTCGACGATGCTCCCGGGGAAGTCCGATTGCGCAAGTGCAACCTCGCCCAGCAGTTCGTGCACCAGGGGCAGCGTGGGCGCGAGGCTCGCCGCCTTCTGCCCGGACGCAAGCGCGGCGGGAAGGTATTCGCGCCGCAGCAGCAGCCTTGCCGCCAGCAGGTAGGCCTCAGCCGAGTCCGGCGGAAAGCCGTATTGGGCAGCGAAGGCGTGTCGCGCATCATCGTAGCGGCGGGTATCCATGTAGCACAGGCCCAGGACGTAATTCCCATCCACATTGGCCGCGGCTACGGGGCCGTGCGCCTTCTCGAGCAGCGGGATGGCCTCAGCGGGCTTGCCCATGCGGAAAAGGGCCACTCCCTGCATCTGGATCGATTCCGTGTCCTTGGCGTCCTGGGCCACGGCGGCGGCGAAGGCGGAGGCTGCGTCCTGCATCTTGCCTTGCGCATAGAAGGCCATCCCGCGCAGCCGTTCGACGCCGGCGGGCTCCGGCTTCTGCGCGGCCAGGGCATCGAGCTGCTGCGCCGCTTCCGCAAAACGGCCACTGTCCACCAGGCGCTGAGCAGCCGCCAACGAGACGTCAGCCGCCGGCGCACCGCTTGCGGGCGCGGCGGTTTGCTGTGGGAGCGCGGGGGCCGCGATGAGGAACAGACCAACAGCCAGGCAGGTGAAAAGCGGAGACATACTTGCACTCTAAAGCAAAGAAACTTGAACGCTAAAGCAAAGAAGCGAGGAGAGCGGACGCTCTCCTCGCTTCCTGGTCAGGCCGGTACGCTAGAACTGCAGGCGCACCGAGAACTGGAGTTGCCGGGTGGGGAACTGCGCCGGCGCCACACCGCTGATGGTCTGGGGACCTTGGTCGATCGATCCACTGGGATTGGTCGGGTTGATATGGTTGAAGGCGTTGTACGCATCCACGCGGAACTGCGCGAAGAGGCTCTCATGAATGGGGAAGTTCTTCTGCAATGACAGGTCGGTGTTGAAGTAGCTCGGCCCGAAGATATCGTTGCGTCCAGCGGTTCCGATCATGTCGAGAGCAGTCGCCGAGAAGCCGTAAATGGGCCCTTGGCTGAGGGGAATTGGCTTGCCAGTCGCATCCGTCGGTCCGCCCGGATACCACGGACGATTCTGTGAGGCCGCGTTGAACTTACCGAGGCTATGAGGCAAGTTGAGGCCCGACCCATTCGGATAGCATGGCGCATCGCCCGGTACCGAAGAGCTGCAACTGCTATAGGAGAGAGTGTAGGGAAGGCCGCCCGCCCAGGTAAGAATGGGGCTGATCTGCCAGCCGCCGATGACCTCGTCGACGTAGGCCGGCACATTCGAGGCGAACTGGTGGTTGCGCCCGAAGGGCAGCTCATAGTTGCCGTAGAAGACCACCTGCTGCTCGCGCAGGCTGTCGTCCCGTCCCTTAACTGCGGTCCGGTCCCAGGTGGCGAAACTGCTGTTGTAGTTGTAGGCGCGCTGCCAGGCGTAGTTTGAGGTGAAGGAGAGTCCCTTCGAGAACTGCTTCGCGACGGTGATCTGCAGGGCGTTGTAGTGGGTGTCCTGGTCGTCTCCGCGATAGCCGATGCTGTTGGTCCAGCCGCATTGTCCGCGCGCCAGGCCCGCCGGGGTCACGTAGTTAGGATCGTTGCAACCGGGCAGGGTGCCCGCGTAGAAACGCTGCAGTAAAGTCTGGTTGCTCACGGCATTGTTGGTGATCAGCTTTCCGGTGCTCCCGCCGGTCCCATTCAGCCCGGAAGCAGTGCAGTTCGGCCCTGCCGGGAAGCAGGTGCCGCCGCTCGGATCGTAGTTGAGAGTCTGGCCGGTGATGCTGTACTGCGCCGGCAGGGTGATCGCCGCCTCGTTGGGGTTGGTGGTGTTCCCGTCGCCTGCGCTCAGGGTATGGGTGCCCTTGTTGCCGACGTAGGCCATCGTGAGCGAGAGCGTAGGTGTAATGGAGCGTTGAACACTCAGGTTCCACGCATCAATGGTGGGCAAGCGGAGCGAATTAGGCCGGGCCGCGGGGCTGACCGCATAGCCGGGAGCGGGCAGGAGGCCATTCGCAGGAACGACGGGGAAGGCGTACCCCGGCACCGGTACAGTCTGAGTCGTCGTCAAATTGAATGCAGAGCTGGTCGGACCGCCCGTGGCGTTGATCTGCTGATTGGCGAGGACTGGCAGGTTCTGGGTAACAGTGTGGCCGAAGATCGAGCCGAAGACGCCCAGATCGAAGCTGCGTCCATAGCCGGAACGGATCACTGTCTTGGGATTGAGCTGATACGCCACGCCGAGTCGGGGTGCAAGCGCTCCGAGAGAAACATCCCAGCCCATGTTCGATGGAACGCCGCCGACACTGGCCACATTGATGTAGCCCGTCCCCGTTGAGGCGTTATTGAAGTTCATGAGGCCACCGTGCGCCGGCCCGTTGACCGTCTCGGGGAAGTAAAGCTCCCAACGCAGACCGTAGTTGACGGTCAACGCAGGGGTGACACGCCAGGTGTCCTGCCCGTAGAAGAAGGTTCTCTTCTGGAACTCCTTGGCATTGTTCTGGGTGCTGATGTAACGGCCGAACTGGGTCACGTCGCCCAGCAGGAAGCTGGCGAATCCCAGTCCGCCCGGAGTCTTCAGGTTCGGGTTGGAGGTGGGTCCGGTACCGAAGCTGAGCAGGCCCGCACGATCGGTGTCGCTGGGCACACGCAGGTTGCGCGCATAGCGAAGATCGGCGCCGAACTTCGCGGAGTGATTGCCGAAGATCTTCGTCCAATTGTTGACGATCTGGTACTGGTCTTCTTTCTCTGTCGTCGGGCAGTTGCAGCGCGTGATGTTCAGACCGGAGCCGTACTGGGAACCGCCGCTCTGGGGATTGGTCGGGCCGCCGCTCGAGCCCACATCCGTGAGGTTGAAACCGGGAGCGCCGTCGGTGAAGCGGTCGCCGAGGTTCAGGCCCATGATCCCCAACTGGGTGGCGAGCGGGGTGCTCTGGTCATACTTCGACGTCACGATGTTGTAGCGGTAGTAGCCGAGCCGGAAGTCGGTCAGCAGGTTGGCGTTGACGGCCACGTCGGCGCCGGCCGCTGTGCTGTCGTTCGCGCCCACGGAGGTGCCGCCGAAACCGTTGATGCCGAAACCGGCGCCGCCGGCGGCTCCGAACAGGGTGTTGCCGCTGAGCGTGTCAGTGAAGCGGCTGAAGCGCGCAAAGGCATGGATCTTCTGCGTGGCCTGGAAGTCGACACGCGCGTCCCACTGGTCGCTGTTGAAGATTCCGGTGCCACTGCCGGCGAAGTTGTTTTGCAGGCCGCTGAAGTTGCCGCCGGAGTTAGGAGCGTAGGGCTGAAGCAGCGTCAGCAGGTTGAGGGAGGGCTGGGAAATCTGCGCGGCCGGAATGACATTGCCCGGATACGGCTGCCCATTCTGTTGGTAGATGATACCCGCCGGACCGAGGGCGGTTGCGTACTCGCTGAAGTCGCAACCTGGGACACCCGTCACCGTAGGCGCCGCACCCAGGCATGTAGCAACCAGGTGCGCCGATGGAACCGTCATCTGCGCCGAGCTTCCGACCTTCTGGCGCAGACCCTGATAATCGCCGAAGAAGAACGCCTTGTCCTTCAGGATGGGTCCGCCGATCGACCCGCCGAACTGATTGCGCAGGCCACCGGGGATGAAGGCGTTGGTCACCGGGTTCCGCTTGGCCTGGGAGAAGGGATTGCGCGCCAGGTTGGCATTGCTCTGCCGGTAATCGAAGGCGCTGCCGTGGAAGCTGTTGCCGCCGGACTTGGTCTGCACCGTCACAACTGCTGAAACGGCCTTGCCGAACTCCGCGTCGAAGTTCTGCGTGGCGATCTTCGACTCCGTCACGGAATCGAGGTTGGGGTTGATGACGATGATGCCCAGGATGGGATCCTCGTTGTCGGTGCCGTCCAGCTCATACGCAACGCCGCCGAAGGCCTGCCCGTCAATCTGGATCTGCGAGCTGCCCTGGGGATTTTCATCCGCCGCGTGGCTCCAGCCCAGCAACTGCGCGCCCGGCAGCAGAAGCTCCAGGTTGGTGAAGTTCCGGTTCGGGACCGGGAGACTGTCCACCGTCCTGGCACTGAGCACCATGGAGACGTCGGCGCGATCGGTCTTCAGCTCCGGCACCTCATTGGCATTTACCTGGACAGTCTGGCTCGCGGCGCCCACCGTGAGCTGCGCTGCCACCTTCGCCCCGGTGTCCGCGTTCACCTGAAGGTGTTGCGTTTCAAAGGCCTGAAAGCCGGACGCCGATACCTTGATGTCGTATAGATCGGGAATCAGATGCTCTACGGTGAAGTCACCGGAGCCATTGGATTGCGCCGTGACCGAGGTTCCCTTGGCTTCATCGGTCACGGTGATGGTCGCATTCGGAATGGAGGCGCCGGTGTTGTCCGTCACCGTTCCAAATACCGACCCATACACCGCTTGAGCTTGCGAGACATGGGGTAGCAAGGCAAGCCCTAGCCCCAGACAAGAGACGGCTGCCCCTCGAATGCGCTTCGTCATATGGTCTCCCTAAAATGCTGCGTTTACTGCACCCCTGCGTGGGACGAGCGGCGCTCATGCGTCCTCTTTTTCCCCGAAGGTTCATAAGTTTTCGTTTCAACAAGAGTCATGAGCCGCCTATCAACCCAAAGGTGGAGGACGGCCTATACCCGATGCGAAATATAGGAGAGCACAACAATCCTTGTCAAAAGAAAAAGGAAGGGACGGTTGCACCCTATCCACACAACACCGGGACTTTCTCTACAATCTGGACGATGCCCATCTGGCGTTTGCGCTGTTTGCTGATTCTCCTGCTTGGCGGCACGGCCTGGACCTTGCCCGGCGGCGGCTGGGCGCAGGGCAAGCCCATACCGGACCCATATCCTCCGTCGTCGGCCCACGCCGGACCTGCATTCTTCGAGGATGTGGCGGCGGAGGCGGGTATCGATGTGGTCAACGTCAACGGCGGGGTCGAATCGAAGCGCTACATCCTGGAAGCGACTGGCTCAGGCGTCGCCATCCTGGACTACGACAATGACGGCTGGCCCGACATCTTCCTCGTCAACGGCACCTTTCTGCATCCGGAGGACGGCAAAGGCAAACCGCCGCCCACCAGCCATCTCTTTCACAATAACCACGACGGCACTTTTACCGATGTAACCAAGAAGGCCGGCCTGGCGGACACCGGCTGGGGCCAGGGCGCCTGTGTTGGCGACTATGACAATGACGGCCGGGATGATCTCTTCGTGACCGGGTACGGTAAGAACCGTCTCTACCACAACGAGGGCAACGGCACCTTTCGCGAGGTGGCGGAAGAGGCAGGAGTTGCCGGGACCGGTAAGGAGTGGTCCACGGGCTGTGCTTTCGTGGACTACGACCGCGACGGCAAACTGGACATCGCCGTGGCGGATTACGTGCACTTCGACCTGGCCAGCGTTCCGAAACCGGGCCAGGCCCCAAGCTGTATGTGGAAGGGCGTCCCGGTGATGTGCGGACCGCGGGGCCTGGCCAGCGCGCCCAACGTGCTCTACCACAACCTGGGCGGCGGCAAGTTTGAAGACGTCTCCGTGAAAAGCGGCTTTGAGAAGACTCCGGGCCACTACTGCTTCTCCGTCTCCACACTGGACTATGACGAAGACGGCTGGCCGGATATCTATATGGCTTGCGACTCCACCCCGGCCATCCTCTACCACAACAACCATGACGGAACGTTCACCGACCGCGCCGCTGACACCGGCACGGCATTCAACGAAGATGGGCGCGAGCAGGCTGGCATGGGGTCCGCCGTGGCCGATTACGATGGCGACGGTCACCTCGATATATTCAAAACGAATTTCTCCGATGACACCGCAACCCTCTATCGCAATCACGGCGACGGCACGTTTGAAGACGTGACCTTCCCTGCCGGGCTCGGGGTCAACCCGCAGATGCTGGGATGGGGAACGATGTTCATCGATGTAGACAACGACGGCTGGCCGGACCTGCTCTCCGTTAACGGGCACGTGTATCCGGAGGTGGACAGCGAGCATCTTGGTTCGCAATACCGCGAACCGCGCCTGCTCTACCGCAACCTGGGGAATGGCAAATTTGCGGATATCTCGCGCCGCTCCGGCCCCGGCATCACCACGCCGGAATCCAGTCGTGGCATGGCCACGGCCGACCTGTGGAACGACGGCCGCATTGAGGTCGTCATCAATAATGTGAGCGACACTCCGACGCTGCTGGTCAACCGCGCCGCCGCGAACGGCAATCACTGGGTCGGCCTGAAGCTGACCGGAACGGTCTCCAACCGGGATGCTATCGGCGCCCGGGTGGTGCTCCGGGGAACCAGCGCGGGCAAACCGCGGCTTTGGGTGGATGAAGTGCGCAGCGGCTCCTCCTATGACTCGAGCAGCGACCTCCGCCTGCACTTTGGCCTCGGCGCAGCGCCCAAGCTGGCAACGCTCGAAGTCCGCTGGCCCAACGGAGTGAGCGAGAGCTTCCCTGCTCCGGCCGTCGATGCCTTCACAACGGTCAAAGAGGGCTCCGGCCGGCCGGAAAAATAGATCGGGAGCAGTAGCTTGATACTGGTTCACGTTCCGAGTGGCCCCGCCCACTGCGAGTGCCGTTGGAGCGCGCCAACCTCCGCAAGCAAGACCCTTTGAGGCCGAGGACTGTAGAGGAACGTAAGCCCAGGACTACTCATGGCGCAGAGCGATGATCGGATCGACACGCATCGCGCGCCGAGCGGGAATGTAGCAGGCAGCCACCGCAACGCCGAGCAGGGTGATGCACACAGCAGCAAAGGTCAGGGGATCGGTCGCCGAAATTCCGTAGAGCAGGCTGGCCATGAAGTGCGTGAGCACGAGCGCGGCCACCGCTCCTGTCCCTAACCCAAGCAATGCGAGCTTCGCTCCTTGCCCAAGAATCAACCGCAATACATCGTGCTGCCGAGCGCCAAGAGCGATGCGGATACCCATTTCACGCGTGCGCTGCGACACCGAGTACGAGATCACTCCGAAAATTCCCACAGCGGCCAGAATCAAGGCGATTCCGCTGAATGCGCTCATAAGCAAAGTGCGGAATCGTTCCTGCGCGACCGTCGCGGCGACCGCCTTTGGAAAAGATTCGATATCCGTCACGGGCAGCGCTCTGTCGATGGAGCGAACCGTACGGTGAATGGCGGCGGCAACGCTCGCTGCGCTTGACGAGCTTCGTACAACCACCTCCCCTCCATAAAGAGGCGCCTGAGTGAAGGGCACATACATCATGGGGCCTGGTTTCCTGCTGAGCGCCACATCTCGCACGTCGCCGACGACGCCGATGATCTCGCGCGACACATCCCCATTTGGCGGAAAGCCAAATCTCATGTGTCTTCCAATCGGATCCTGGTTCGGGAAATAACGACGTGCGAGCGTCTCGCTGATGATCGCTACCTGCGGATTGGACGGCGCATCGTTTTCCGAAAAAATACGGCCTCGCAACAGCGGGATTCGCATCACGTGGAAGTAATCGGGACTGACCGTGGCGTAATCGGCGGTGGTGGACTTGCCGGGCGTGAGCGGAGGATTGCCCACGATGCTGAACGTGAGGGTGGCCTCGCCTTGGCGATCCATCGGCAGCGGAGCCGCAAGAGCGGAATCTCGCAAACCGGGCTGCGCATGAAGGCGCGCCAGCAACTGGTTGGAAAAGGCCCTCCATTGCTGCGGCGTGGAATATTGAAATTGGGGAAGCGAAACTTCGGCTTCTATAACGTTCGTGGGATCGAAGCCCGGATTGGCCGACGTAACCAGCGCGAAGCTGCGCATGAGCAGGCCGGCCGCAACCAGAAGCACCATGGCCAGCGACATTTCCACGACTACCAGGGAGCTCCGGATATGGCGACCGCCATGGCGGCCAGCACCGTCTTCGCCCTCCTTGAGCTTCGCTTGTAAGTTGGACGGAGTTGCCAGCAGCGCGGGCGCCAGTCCAAACGCCAGCACGGCGGCAAGCGACAGCAACAGGGTGAACGTCAATACCGGGCCTCCGACATGAATCGGGCTAATCTGGGTCACCACGGACGGCAGGAAAGGCCGGAGGATCCAAATACTCGAGACCGCGAGAAGGACGCCGGCAGATCCGCCGAGCAATCCCAGCAGAACGCTCTCGGTCAGCAGTTGTCGGACAATGCGGGAGCGCCCTGCCCCGAGCGCGATTCGCACCGCAATCTCCCTCGCTCGCGAAGTACCCCGCGCCAGGAGCAGGTTGGCAATGTTGGCGCAAGTGATCAGCAGAAGCAGGCCGGCCGCGCCCAGCAAAATCAGCAAAGCGGATTTCACGTTCCCGACCACTGCCTGGCGATAGGGCTGAAGCCGGAGGGTCAATCCTGAATCCTGCGCCGGAAACTGGCTCGCGAGTCGGGCGCCGAGCGTGTTCATCTCGGCCTGAGCCTGTGCCAGGGAAACGCCTGGCTTCAGCCGGCCGATTCCGCCCAGCAGAGGCGCACCGGGCTGCGAGATCAGAGGGCCGAACAGCGGGTCCTGCGCGACAGGAATCCACACGTCCTGACGGGGAGCGCCGTCAGGATAATGAAAGCTTGCCGGCAGGATTCCGACAACGGTGAATGAACGCTTGTCCAGTGTGATGGATTGGCCGATAAGCGCCGGATTGGAAGCGAAGCGGGTGCGCCAGAGATCCTCATTGAGAATAGCGACGGGCGCCGCGCCGCGCTTTCCATCCGCGGGCAGGAGTGTGCGCCCCGCCAGAGCCTTTGCGTTCAGCAGAGGGAATATCTCCGGTGTCACGGCCGCCGCGTTCACAATGGATGGCTCGCCTGTCCCGGTCAATGTGAGATCGTGAAAGGCATTTCCCGCAAGCTCGGTAAACACGTGGTTCTGTTCGCGGCACAGGGCGAAGTCCCTGTAGGAAATACTCGCCAGGGCGTCTGGCTGTTGAAGCGGAACATCGAACATCAGGACAAGCTGATTGGGATTTGGATACGAAAACGGTCGCAGAAGCACCGCATCCACGATGCTGAAAATCGCGGTGTTTGCGCCAATGCCAAGAGCAAGAGCGAGGACAGCAACGGCAGTGAAGGCAGGGTTCTTCCACAGGATCCGGGCTCCGTAACGGGCATCCTGCCAACCTATGTCGAAGTTAAGCAAGTCGGCCACCTTGCTGGAGATCTCTCGTCACATCGCGTGTCGTCGATTTTACCCCGGCACAGTCGCGATCAGAGGCTATCGCCAATGCGTAAAGCAAAAACGCCAAAGGCGTGCGGCGTTGCTTTGTCCCCGAATTGGCACTCTGGAAACGAACCGACTATCTACCGGGCGCGTTCCCCGCGTCGTTCGACCGATCAGCGCCGCAGTGCTGTTGGCCGCTGGCCAAAGCTGTGGCAAGCTGCCGTGCGCGATCATTGTCCGGGGCGAAGAGCAGGACGCGCTTGAGCGTCTCGGCGGCCGCTGGCCGATCTCCCAGCACGCACTCACCCACCGCGAGATCGAAGCCGGCGCCAATCTGCGTGGGGTCGGCGGTGAACACCTGCCGCCACAACTTGACTGCCGATGCGTAGTCGCCATCGTGGGCCTCAAGCACGGCCAGATCGCCCGCGGCGGCGTTGCTGCCTTGAGGGTCGTTCAGCGCCGCCCGGTACTCCGCGCTCGCAGCCTTTCCATTGCCCGACATCTGCTCCAGAAAGCCAAGTTCGGTGTGGAGTTCCGCATCCGGCGCCGAGTCGCGCGTCTCCGCCGACTTGAGCAGCGGCAGCGCGCGTTCTCCGCTTGCCCGGTCGCCCCGCTGGGCCATCTGTGCATAGGCCAGACCGAGTTCCCGATCCGATGGATGTACGCCCGCGCCGCCGTCGCCGATGGGTGACAGCTCCGTGGCTTGCGCGGCGTGTTGTTCCGGCGCCGTAGCGCGGCGCTGGATGCGATGGTCGGTGACCTGCTCGTGCGCAATATCAATTGAGGTCTCCCGCGGCATGTGGCAACTCGCGCAGTCCGGCTGCTCCGGGTGATGGTTCACTGAGAACCTGGCCCCGGTATGGCAGGAGAGGCACTTCGCGCGATAGTACTGCACACGCTCTGCCGCGGTTGCCGAACTCAGAGATGCGTGTGGATCGTGGCAGGTGGTGCAGGTGAGGCGATCTCCGCTGGCGCGCCGGCAGGCACTTTGCAGCAGCGCCTCCCATTGGCTGGTGGCGCGTCCCGTCGGTCCAATTTCGCCCTGATGCACGAAGTAAGCCACGTCGTCGAAGAGCGCATCCCCCGGCCTGTAGTCCGAAAGAGAGCGGCCCTGCTTGTAAACCGCCGTCTCGCCTTCCAGATGACACTGCAGGCAGACCGAGTCGCGGCGTGGCGCATCGAGCCGCGCGGGGTTCAGCACGGGAACGCGCCCCTGGCTCGCGAGGTGCGCCCGCGCGTCTCCATGGCAGGCATTGCAGCCAATTCCCCCGCGCAGGAAGGGCCCATCCGCAAAGTGATTGCGGCTGCCGGGCAGTGACGCCTGCACCCCGGTCGCGTGGCAGTGCAGGCAGTTTGGATCCACGGGAAGCGTCGCCGGCATCTCGCGAGCATTCAGGTAATTCGGCGCCATGTCCCATACCTGCTGCTTGCCGTACCAGTTCACCGGAGTCTCAAACCAGTAGCCCTGCCGCTCGAAGAGGTAGGTCCGCCCGCGTGTGCCCGAGCCGATGAAGTAGTCCAGCCGCAGTTCGCCGTTTAGATAATGGCCCGGAGGCGCATTCGGCCGATCGTAGTCGAGCCACGCGTGGCCTTCGCGCAGGAACAGGCGATAATGGACGCCCGACGCGGCATGAGTGAACTCTCCCGGAATCAGGCCGGCCGCCGCCGGACCGCTTGCCCGGGCCATGGGCGTCTTCTCGTAACTGTCGTAGATCGAGCGATGACAGCGGGCGCACTGCGCGTCGGCAGTTTGCGGAACGCCCAGTTCCGGCGCATTGGGCGCGCGGCGCGCCGGTGCTGATTCCGCCCGGAGCGGCGGCGCACTTCTCCCACTCGTGGCCACGGCACACCACAACAGCAGCAACATCGGCAGGAAACGGGTTCGCATCGACATCAACGTCCGCAGGTCCTTGGAGAGCTATCCCTGTATACCACTCCGAGATACATCCAAGATGCGCCCGCGGGCGCCCACTCCCGCGAAGCCGAGGCGGGATAGGCACGCGACCGCTGCTCAGCTCGCCAACTTCAGTGCAACGGAGTGCGCGAACGCCAGGTCCTGCTTGAGGAAGCTGCGCAATTGCTCGCTGGCCGGGGCTTCCGGCGCGCGCAGAATCGCCGACGGGTGGATCGTGGCCACGATCCGCTCGGCATAGGGCGAACTCACCAGGGTGCCCCGCTGCTTCATCAGCGCGAACTTTGCTCCCAGCAGAGACTTGGCCGCGGTCGCGCCGAGAGCCACCACCACCTTCGGCCGCACCGCCCCCAGCTCCGCCAGCAGCCACGGACGGCACGCCGTGATCTCCGAGAGCCGCGGCGACTGGTGCAGGCGGCGCTTGCCGCGCTCGATAAACTTGAAGTGCTTGACCGCGTTGGTGACATACATCGCGTCGCGGTCGAACTCCAGTTCGTCCAGCACCTGGTCCAGCACGCGGCCGGCCGGACCTACAAAGGGTGTGCCCTGCTTGTCCTCTTCGTCGCCCGGCTGCTCGCCCACCAGCATCAGCTCCGCTCCGGCGTGGCCCGCGCCGCCGACCACCTGGATAGGATAGCGATAGAGGTCGCAGCCTTTGCACCGGGGCAGCGCGTGCAGGATGCGCGGCAGCGTCTTCTCTTCGGGGACATAGGGCTCTGCGCTCTCTTTGGTCTGGGTGCTCATCATGGTCTCCACTCGGCCGCCGGCCTGGGTAAGCAGTTGCGGCAGAACCGCAAGCTCGGGAAGGTTCCGCCAATAGCGTACCGGCATCTCCGCGCGCATGGCCCGCGGATTCAACCTCGCCGGGTTGAAGATCGAAGAGTAATAGCTGCGCCACAGATCCTCAAGCTCATCCTCCTGCGGCGCCGCTGTCTGCGGAAGGCCCGGTCCCCACGTCAGTTGCCTACTTCCCGGATCCCAGGCAACGGATCGCGATGGCGTGAGAATCGTCCACTGCATGGTTGGAAAGCGCTCCTGAAAGAAAGGCGCGGCCAGCTCCAGAACCTGATAATCCGGTCGATACCACGCGATAAAGTGCTCCTTACCGTCTTCATCCGTCACCTGGCGAAAACGCACGAAGGCGTGCAGCTTGTGCAGATCGCGCTGCACCTGACGTTCGTAGCGGCGCAGCGCCGCTACATCCTCGTCCGTCTCCACGTGCATCAGCGTGCGCTCACGCTGCAGCCGCCACAGCAACCGGTAGAACAACTGCCATCGTGCGGGATCGCTGTGGCATGCCGCGACTCGCGTGGCCTCGACGAAAGCGCGCGGCGCCGTCCGTGGCGGGTGTTCGCCGGTCGGCGCCGCTTCCTGCTTCCCCGCTGCTTCTGGAAACGCGAGATCGAGCGCGGCGGGCGCGGTCGAATCGACAATCTCGACCTCCTCCGGAGTCACTCCTTCTTCCAGCAAGGCACGCGCCGCTCTGCGCCAGTCATCGAAGCGCGGCTCGATCGTAACCCGGCGCATGATGCTTAGATTTCACCCGTGAGCGCCGAAGTTGCGGAGGCAAACAGCTCGAGTTGCGGCGGCTGGGCGATGGTCGCAGCCAGATCCGGCGCGTCGAGCCTGGCGCCCTGCGGAACGTGATCCGCGGTCGTGATGAAATTCTTCGCCTGGGACAACCGCACATTCAGCCGGCGCAGATCGTCCAAGGTGAGCCGGTGATACTGCCGGATATTTAGAATTCGCTGCACGTTGCGGTGTCCCACCCCCGGTACGCGCAGCAGCGCCTCACGCGTGCCCAGGTTGACATCCACGGGATAGAAGTCGCGGTGGCGCAGAGCCCAGGAGAGCTTGGGATCCTGAATCAGGTCGAGATTCGGCTCCTCCGCCGTCGTTAACTCTTGCGCGTTAAAGCCGTAATAGCGCATGAGCCAGTCGGCCTGGTACAGACGATGTTCGCGCACCAGCGGCGCGGCCTTGAGCGGCAGCCGCCCGTCCGCCTTTGGATAGGGACTGAACCCGGAGTAGTACACCCGTCGGAGCTTGTAGCTGTCGTAAAGATGGGAGGCTGTCCCGAGGATCTGCTGGTCCGTGCTCGGCGTTGCCCCC
Source organism: uncultured Acidobacteriaceae bacterium (assembly GCA_963830635.1). Classification (GTDB taxonomy): domain Bacteria; phylum Acidobacteriota; class Terriglobia; order Terriglobales; family Acidobacteriaceae; genus CAWHMN01. The sequence continues at coordinate 1,044,326 of CAWHMN010000001.1, forward strand.
ACAATCATCTGCGTGCTCTGCCCGGCTGGCGCGAAGCGGGGCGCGCGAAGTTTACGCCGGCGATCCTCCTCCAGTTCCGACTTCCGCTCATGGATCTGAAGCATGGCCGCCTGGATGACATCTGCCTTCTTGTCCGGAGCCAGTTGCACCAGATCGCTCTGCGTGGGCAGCTCGATGTTCGCGCTCAGCCTATCCGCCCACCTGCCCGCCTCGTCGAGCAGCGACTGCGCCGCGCCGGGTATGGCCTTAAGGTGGATGTACCCGCCGAAGCCATGCTCTTCCCGCAGGCTTCGGGCTACCTCGACCATCTGCTCCATGGTGTAGTCCGGCGTTTGGATAATGCCCGAGCTGAGAAAGAGCCCTTCAATGTAATTGCGCCGGTAGAAATCGAGCGTGAGGGTGACGACTTCCTCCGGCAAGAACCGCGCCCGCTGAATATCACTTGAGACGCGGTTTACGCAAAAGACACAGTCATAGTTGCAATAGTTCGTGAGCAGAATCTTCAGCAGCGAGACGCACCGGCCGTCCGGCGTGTAGCTGTGACAGATACCCGTGCCGTCCGAATGCCCGATGCCCTTGCCCGTACCCGCCCGCTTGGCCCCGGAGCTGGCGCAACTGGCGTCGTACTTGGCCGCATCCGCCAGGATCTCGAGTTTGCGTTGAAGGTCCATCTAGCAGGTGGATGCGCGCGCTGAAAGAGCCTGACGGACTTACGTTCAAACAGCTTGCGTGCCACCACTTTATTATAGGCGAAGAAACGGAGAAGACACCTGGCCTCTGCGCCGGGTGGTGAAGCGGTTTTAATCGAAGGCAGGAAACAGGCCCCTTCGGCTGCGCTCAGGGCAGGCTCTTCGACTCTGGGCCAAATGCAGGCCTGCTTCGCTCAGGGTGACACGCTGCATCACTGCCCTGTGCCGGAGCGCCTCTCCGCGTTCGCAACCTTATTTCTTCTTCGCGCGCGCGTGCGGGTGCTTGTTCGGATGATGATCCGAGGGCTTTTCGATAGGTGGCAACTCGGCCTTCGGGTCCGCAACCGTCGCCACGCTGGCGCCTGCGGCCTTCTGCTCCGCGTCCGGTACTGGTGCCCCTCGCTTCGAGGCCTTCGGCGCGCCCTTCGGCTTAGCTGGGGCAGCAGCGTCTGTCTTGGCGGACGAGGCGTTTTTCTTTGCTGCCAAATCGAACGCGCCTTGCCGCGCCTCCGACGAAGCTCCTGAAGCGGCGCCGGAGCCAGCCGCAGCCGTGGTCACGACGCCTGCCGCAGCGGCTCCCGCACTCTGCAGCAGCATGTCCGGTTTGTAGCCGGCATCGTTCATGGCCTTTGCGGCCCGGCCGACCCGCTCCGCTATCGCTTTCACCGCATCTTTGCCGGGATCTCCTGCGCGGCCAGGCTTCCCTGCGCGCGCCGCGTCCACCAGCGCCGGCAGTCGCGTCCACCAGAGCAATTGCTCGAACTGCTCTTTGTTTACATAGCGGATACCTTCGGATGTGTGCAGGCCGGTGAGCCATCCAAGATCCCCGTCTCCCCAATCCTCTTTGCTCAGGATGGCTCCGTGCTCCGTGCCCGTCTCCCGGTCTGTGCGTGCGATGAGCATGCGCACGCGCGCGGCCGCACGCCATTTTGCATCGCCGTCGAGTCCCAGCCCTTCAAACGCCGCCGCCAGAGGCTGGCGCAGCCGCCATTCGTCAAACAGATCAACAGCTAAGACGCCAGCGGATGCCAGGCCGCCGGTCAATGCCTGTGCCAGGCACCAGCCCAGCACCGGCGCCCATACGGCCGTGGCATGGGTCGCCGGGCTATAGGTCGGCAGCACCATGCGGGCGTCCGCCGGCCAGCAGTCCCCGCAGCTTCGCTCCAGTTCGGGCAGGCTGAGCGCGGCGCGCACGCTGCTGCGCACACGCTCCGCGAACCCGTCACGCCCGGTGCTTCCTCCCGCAGGAAGACCGGGCGTTACCGCGCGGGCCTGGTCGTAGCAAGCGCTCGCATGGATCACGAAGTCTTCGACAAGGTCAGAGCTTTCAGCCGACAGTTTGGCGCGCACCTCGGTCGTGGGACCGTCACCGTGCGAGGAGTCCTCCGCGAATTCAATAAGACTGCGCACCCGCTGCGGATCGAGCGCGTGCGTCAGTGCATCGTGCAGCGGCTGCAGCTTAAGCTCCAGCAATCCCTCATCCAGGCTCGGTATGCCGCCGCCGCCCAGCCGGTCGTGCAGGCGGTCCCACTGGTGCTCAGCATCGACGCGCAGCTCACGCCAATGGAGGAAGACGTGATACTTGTATGCCTGCAGTTCGAAGGAGAAACCCCGTTCGACCAGGTCCGAGGCACGACGAAGATACTCGAGACCATTGCTGACGTCGCGAGTTCCGAAGAAGAGCGACTCGTCCGCCGGCAGTGACAGGCCATCCTGCAAGGAGCGTTGCTGGATGCCGCCCTGGACCTTATCAGCGAAGCCGGTAGAGTAGTGCAGCGTGCCGCGCGTGGATCCATAGCGATTGTTGTAGAGCACCAGCGCGCGCTCGCCCCCCCGGGTGTTGGAGTAGGCATACACGTTTTCGTCTACCGTGCCGTCCTCTTTCCAGAAGTCGTAGAGCAGGAAGTTTTCGCTCTCCGCGAAGAGCCAGCGCTGATGCAGCAGCGGCGCAATCTCGCGCTGATGCCGCTCGACCAGCCACTGGTTCGGCGTCTCGTCATAGCGGGGCCGCTGGTATTCCATGCCGTACTTCTCGTTGAAACCCTCCACCTGTCCATGGCCGAACATGGGCAGCCCCGGCAGCGTGGACATCAGCGTCGCGATGCCGAAGTACTTGTCCCCGGTGCCAAACTGATCGATCGCCGTGCGTTCATCCGGATTGCTCATGAAGTTGACATAGCGCTTCATGATGCCGGGATCGAACTCCATGGTCTGCTTGAGCAGCGTGCGGTAGTGGGCGTTGTCTTCGTCACGCAGCAGATTCATGAAGGCGCTGTTGTACACCCGGTGCATGCCTAGGGTGCGGACGAAGTAGCCCTCCATCATCCAGAAAGCCTCCGCCAGCAGCAGGGTGCCCGGCACCTCGGCGGCCACACGGTCCACCACCTCGCGCCAGAACTCGACCGGAATCCGGGCATCGAACTCCGCCGTCGGGATGCTGTACTCGGCGCGCGAAGGAATCGCTCCGCCTGCACCGGGCGCGGGAAACCAGAGTCTCTGGATGTGCCGCTTGGCCAAGGTCATGGCAGCGTCGAAGCGGATGATGGGAGACAGCCGCGCTACATGCAGGATGGTCTGGATGACCTGCTCGCGCACCGCGGGATTGAGGTAGTCAAGCTGCGCCGTGTCGTTCCAGGGGAAGCTCGTACCGTCATTGCCGTGGTAGACGTAGCGGGTGTCGCCGGTCCACTTGTCCCGCCGCTGGAAGACCACAGCCGCATCGGTCTGTTCGTAGTAGTGGTCCTCGATCTTGATCTCCACCCTGCCGTCTCCGGAAAGGTCCGGCCCTTCGAAGCGATACGCGGGATACGGCGAATCGGGCCGCGACAGGAACCATTCGGGATGTTCGATCACCCAGGTGGAGTCGATGCCCATATGGTTCGGCACCATGTCGCTGGCCATGCGGATGCCGCGCACGGCCGCGCGCTGCCGCAGTTGATAGTAGGCGTCCGGGCCGCCCAGATCACTCGCGATCTGATAGTCGTAGAGCGAGTAAGCGGAGGCTACGGCATCTTCCTTGCCGCACAGCCGCTTGATGGTGCGGGAGGCGCGGCTCCGCTCCCATAGCCCGATGAGCCACAGGGCATTCAGCCCACGCCGGCTGAGTTCGTCCAGCGCTTCATCGGGGATCTGATCCAGGCGCGTGATCTCACGCCCGTACTGCTTGGATAACTGCGCGAGCCACACATAGGTGCTCTTTGCGATCAGCACCGTATTCGGCATCCACTCCTGGTCCGGGCTGAAGTGCTCGTACTCCACCTGCGTAAGGGCGAAGTCCGGCAGATCGACGCGTCCGCCAAACTGCCCGCGCCCACCGCGCGCCCGGCGCTGCGCATCCGCCCCGCCTGGCGGATGGAAGCGCATCCAGATGGCGATATCCTCTTCCTTGAGCACGTCGCTCGCCAGCAGCAGCCGGCGCAGCACGTCCGCCCCGATCACCTTCGACCATCGCCCGCTCAGCACAGCCAGTTGTCCGCTCAGGGAATCGGGCGACACCAGGGCCGGCAGGCGCAGCAGGTCGATCAGATTGAACCGCTCCTCGCCGATGGGGGGCCGCGTCTCGAAAAAGCTGTGCAGGCCGGCCACCACCTGAACGTAGGGCGTGCGCTGCTCCAGCGGAGCATCATCGAAAAGCTCCTCGAAGGGGGCAAACGCCGGATTGGCATTTGCCAGCCAGAGCAGCAGCAGCTCTTCAAACGCCACCTCGCGTTGCGGCGTACCGCCGGTAGACTGCGCCAGCCACACCTCCGGCCGCTGCTCTCCGCGATACACGCTCGTTCCGGGAAACTCCGTCACAAACCGCAACAGCAGCCGGTTCAGCCCGTCTGCGCCCACCTGCCCCTCAAACCATCGGAGCGCATCGTGCAGCACCCGGCCATCGATATGCTCGCGGTAGTAGGCCATCACCAGGTGACTGGCTTCATCGATCAGGCCCATGGCGAACAGCGCGCCAGGATTGACAATGCGTTGCGGATCATTCTCCGTCTTGCGCACCTGGTTCATACGGTGCGCCAGGGCCCTGCTGCTGCGCACGTCCGCGAAGATCACATTGCCGGAAAATGAAAACAGGCTTGCATCGACCTCGTAGCGGTCACGCGCCCCGCGCGAGATATGGAATTCCATCAAAGGCATCGTCACTCCATTCACCAGACTTGCAACATAGCGGAGACTCCGCCTACTTCGCGCTTGTCAGCAGCCGAAGGCTACTCTATTGATACAGATGAACCAGATGCCGCAACCGTCGCTCCGAGCCGCCCGGCGGCCGAAATCCCATCCCAAGGCGAAATCCACCGCGCATCCACGCAGCCGCCGTATGGGTGGCAGCAGATTCCTTATGATTTCAGAAACTCGGAGGTTGTGTTGCGATTTATCTCAAGCGCCTGCCTGACGCTTCTTCTCACGCTTTGCCTTGTTTCCGGCGCGCCTGCCGAGATCCGCCTGCCCAGAGTGTTGAGCGATCATATGGTCTTGCAGCGCGACGCGCCGATTCACCTGTGGGGCTGGGCGGCCCCCGGGGAAAAGGTAGCCGTCACGCTCGAGGGCGTCACTCGGGACACCACAGCCTCTGCGTTGGGCCAGTGGAGCCTCTATCTTCCTCCTGAACGTGCCGGCGGCCCGTACAGCCTGACATTCACAGCCTCGAATACCCTCACCCTGGCGGACGTGCTCATCGGCGACATCTGGATCGCCTCCGGACAATCGAATATGGAACTGCCGCTCGAAGGGTTTCGCGGACAGGCCTCGCTCAAGAACGCCGCCGCCGAGATAGCCGGAGCGAACCAGCCCGAGATCCGGCTGCTCCATCTCGAAGAGACCAGCTCGCCGTTTCCCCTGCGCGACATCCGTCTCCGGGCCGACCCTGCATCCGGTAAACCCGGAAATGCCTCTGCCGCTTCGGCGTGGACGCGCTGCACGCCGGAGACGGCGAAGAGCTTCTCCGCCGTGGCCTACCTGTTCGGTCGTGAGATCGCGCAACGCGAGCGGGTACCCGTCGGCCTGATCGATTCCACCTGGGGCGGCACGCCCGCCGAGGCCTGGGTGAGTCCGGAAGCCCTCTCCGCCGACGCTGGATTCATGCCCGTATTCGCCCGGCGCGCGGAGATGATGCAGGAACAGGCGGACCTGCCACTGCTGCTTGCGAAGGAGAAGCGCGAGGATGAGGCTGCCAAGGCCGCCGCGCAACAGCCGCCGGAGCACCCCTGGCGGCCCGACCCTGTCTCCTGGGCGCCGGGGCAGTTGTTTAATGGCATGATCGCTCCGCTGACGCCACTCTCGATCAAAGGCGTGCTGTGGTATCAGGGCGAGTCGGATAGTCCCCTCGCCTGGGCTCCGATGTATGACCGCGTCTTCACCACCCTCATCGCCGACTGGAGAGATCAATGGCGGCAGGGTGACTTTCCTTTCCTCTACGTGCAGATCTCCAGCTTTCTCTCCGACGCGACTGCGTCGTGGGGCGCCATTCGCGACGCCCAGCGGCGCGCCCTGGCGACGGCAAACACCGCCATGGCTGTAAGCCTGGACGTTGGCGATCCCGAGAATGTGCATCCCGCGGACAAGCAGACCGTCGCATCACGACTGGCGCTGGCGGCTCGTGCCATCGCATACGGCGAGGCGGTGGAGGATGCGGGACCGCTCTTTCGCCGCGCCACCACCGAAGGAGCTGCCATGCGGGTGTGGTTCGACCATGCCGGGGGCTTGGCCGCGCGCGGGAGCGCTCCCGAGGGCTTTGAGGTCGCGGGAGACGATGGACACTTCGTCGCGGCGACTGCCCGCATCGACGGACCGACAGTGCTGGTCAGCAGTCCGCAGGTTCTGCAGCCGGAGTACGTTCGCTATGCGTGGCCAAATGCGCCTCAGGCAAACCTCTACAACGCCGCCGGGCTACCGGCATCCACCTTCACCTCCGAATGCACCGCAATGGCCGAGCATCGTTCGCAACGTTGCGAACCCTGACGCGGTCGCAGATGGAACGCGGTTTGCGAGCACAGTGCCGCCGTGCATAGGAGCACCATCAGCCCGAGCGCTTCACTTCCACCCGGCTGCGCGTTAGGATACGTCTTCATGGCTGCAAAAGAATTGCTCTCCCCGTGTGTGCAGTTGCCCGTCGCCGTTCAAAGGCAAGAACAGCAAGAACAGAGTGCTCAGAGCGCTCCCTTCTCGGAGCGCTTCCGCACCGGTTCCCGCCGTCGCCCCGCATTGCGTTTGAGTTCCCGCTCGATCGCAGCGACCGCCGTGCTGTGCTGCGCTGCGCTGTTCGCGCAGACAGCCGCGGCCGATGAACTCTCGCTGATGCCGGCGCCCTCATCAGTCCGCGCGGACTCCGGTTTCTTTGAAATAACGCCGAACCTTCAGCCTGGCTATGTTCACTTTCACGATGCGCGGCTGGAAGCCGGACTCGCCCGCATGCTCGCGCGCCTGCAGTATGTCACCGGCGTGCAACTGCCGCAGGCCGCGATCTCGCCCGCCGGGTCCCCGACACTCTCCATTGACGTGAGCGGCGCGGGCGAGGCGGTGCAGTCTCTGGACGAAGATGAGTCCTATAAGCTGGTCGTGACTCCCACGCAGATCCAGCTCACGGCGCCTACCGTCGTCGGCGCGCTGCATGGCATGGAAACCCTGCTGCAACTTGTCGACTGCGCGCAGGGTATGTGCCGGCTGCCCGCAGTCTCCATCGACGACACACCGCGCTTTCGCTGGCGTGGATTGATGATTGACGTGGGCCGCCACTTTGAGCCGGTCGGCGTGATCGAGCGGACCCTCGACGGCATGGCCGTCGTCAAGCTCAATGTCTTTCATTGGCACCTGAGCGACGATCAGGGCTTCCGCGCCCAGAGCAAGCGCTTCCCCAAGCTCACCGGCGCTGGTTCGGGCGGGCTCTACTACACCCAGGAAGAGATGCGGGAAGTGGTGGCCTACGCCCGCGCGCGCGGCATTCGGGTAGTGCCGGAGTTCGATATACCCGGCCATACCGTCAGTTGGCAACTAGGCTATCCGGAACTTGCCAGCTCCACACCGCCCTCCACGCTGCCCACGGTATTCGGCATCCATGATGAAGCTCTCGATCCCACGCGCGAGAGCACCTACAAATTCCTTGATGCCCTGGTGGGCGAGATGGCCCAGATCTTCCCTGACGCCTACATGCACATCGGCGGCGACGAAAGCAACGGTAAGGCCTGGGAGAGCAACCCGAAGATAGTCGCCTTTATGCAGAGCAAAGGGATCAAGGATACCGCGGCGCTGCAGGCCTATTTCAATCAACGGCTGTTACCCATTCTGGCGCATCACGGTAAGCGCATGATCGGATGGGATGAGGTACTTACGCCCGGGCTGCCGAAGGACGTCACGGTAGAGTCGTGGCGCGGAGTGGCCTCGCTGGCCCAGGGAGCGAGTGAAGGGTACGCCGGCATCCTGGCTGCGCCCTACTACCTGGACGCGATGAAGACGTCAGAAGAGCACTATCTCGCCGACCCCATCCCGGCCGACTCATCACTGACGCCGCAGCAGCAGTCGCTGATCCTGGGCGCAGAGGTCTGCATGTGGTCGGAACAGATCGACTCCCGGACGATCGACTCCCGCATCTGGCCGCGAACCGCCGCCATCGCGGAGCGGTTCTGGTCTCCCGCCAACCGTCGCGACGTTGCGGACATGTACCGCCGCCTGCAGACCACCTCGCTTGAGCTGGAGCAGGTGGGATTGACGCACATCTCCGGGCCGCAGGTGGCGCTCCGAAATCTGGGGCAATCGCGCGATCCACGCGCGCTTGACACCTTCGCTTCTGTCCTCGAGCCGGTCCGATTCGGGGAGCGCTACAACCTGCAACATACCAACGCCCTTACCCCGCTGGACCGCCTTGTCGATGCCGTTGTTCCGGATCCGCCGTCCCGCTATGAGATCCGCGGCCAGGTAGAAGCGGTGCAGACCGGCGGCGCTGCTGCTGCGGACGACGAACGGGCGCTTGCCGATCGGTTTCGCTCCTGGGAAGAAGCCGTTCCTTCGCTCACCGTGCTGGTGAATCAATTACCGCGGCTGTCTGGTCTGGGCGTGCGGGTAGGACAGCTTGACCAGCTTGCATCCGCCGGCTCTGAAGCGCTCGCGTATCTGCAGGCCGACGCGCAGCCGCCCGGCGGCTGGGCCGCGCGCCAACTGCAGATCATCGCGGACGCAGAGAAGCCGGTATCGCTGGTTCAGTTCACATTTCTGCCGTCGTTGCGTGCGCTGGTGCTGGCAGCCGCACACCAGCATTCGGTGCGATAGTGGCGTGCCCGGGGGAGCAACACCCGGCGGGGCCGAGGAGGTGCGTATGCCCAGGGTCGTTCGCTTCTATCAACTAGGCGGTCCGGAAAACCTGAAGCTCGAGGACGCGCCCTCGCAACCGCCCGGCGCGGGAGAGGTGCGGCTTCGTATTGAGGCCGTAGGCCTGAACCGCGCCGAGGCTTTGTATATGCGCGGCCAGTATTTCGAACAGCCGCAACTGCCCTCCCGCATCGGCTATGAGGCCGCGGGCGTAGTGGAGGCAGTCGGTCCGGATGTGGAGCAAAGCTGGCTGGGAAAGCGCGTGGCCACCACGCCCGGTTTTTCCATGAACCGGCACGGCCTGCTCGGCGATGAAGCCATCGTCCCAGCCGACACGCTGGGAGAATATCCTGCGAGACTCTCGCCCACGCAGGCTGCGGCGATCTGGATGCAATACCTCACTGCCTACGGCGCCCTCATCGCGTTCGGTCAGTTGCGGGCGGACGATTTTGTCATCATCACCGCGGCCTCGAGCAGTGTTGGACTCGCAGCTATCCAGATCGCCAAGGCCGAAGGTGCACGAGCGATCGCCACCACCCGCACATCGAAAAAGCGTGACGAGTTGCTGGCCCTCGGCGCTGATCACGTAATCGCCACTGAGGAAGCCGACCTGGAGCACGAGGTGGGCGAGATCACCGGCGGCAAAGGCGCACGCCTCATCTTCGACGCGGTCGCCGGTGCATTCGTGGAGAAACTGGCCGCGGCCGCCGCGCCGGGTGGCATTCTCTTTGAATATGGCGCGCTTTCCATGGAACCGACGCCCTTCCCTCTGCGGACGGCAATGGGTAAGAGTCTGACCATGCGCGGATACACACTGCACGAGATTCGCCACCGTCCCGACCTGCTGCGCACCGCAAAGCAGTACGTCTTCGATCGTCTGGAAGATGGGCGGTTCGAACCCAGGATCGCAAAGACCTTTCCGCTCGCCCAGGCGACCGATGCCTACCGATATCTCGAATCCAACGCGCAGGTCGGCAAAGTAGTGATCACCATTTAGGCCTCTGCCTTGTGAAGTATCCGACGTTCGTGTCGCAAGTGAACGGACGAGGGGGTCCGCGTTGCCTCCCTCATGTTCTTCATCCCGGGGCCCGTTCCTATACTTGCGCCGCCAAATACGCGATGAAGTCCGGGTCAGCGTTCAGCAGCCGCAGTATCGGCAGGACGACGCTCGGACCTTTGGCGCTATTCGTGAAGATGACGACACCCGAACGTGCACCCGGATCGAAGTAGCCGAGAGTGAACACTCCTGGATCACTGCCCGTATGCATCAGAAAGGTTTTGTCACGGGTCTTGACCACCTCCCAGCCGGGGCCCATGCCGACCTGGTCCGGGCAGGATGCCGCCAGTTTCCCAACGCAAAGCTCCGCCCTGCGGTCAGTCAGCACACTTTCGCGAAGCTTGCGAATGCCCGGGGACTCGCCCCTTCCGTTCATCAGACCTTCGATGAAGCTGGCGTACTGAGTTGGTGTCGTATACACCAGATCGGCAGCCACGAAGTCTCTTGCGACCTGCGGCTTTAACCACGTACCGTCACCGTCATTCGGCTCCGCGATCTGTCCGTCCATCCACGGGCGCTCGGTATAGGCAGTACGTCGCATGCCGGCTGGATCGAATACCAGAGTCTGAACCAACTGCTCGAAGGGTTTGCCCGTTTTCTTCTCCGCAAATCGCGCTACATACTGATAGCCTTCGCCGGAGTAGTGGAAACCAGTTCCGGGATCGTGAACGAATGCAAGCTTGCCGCCCGTTTCCCGCCTCCAGTTCGGGAAGCCTGTCTGATGATCCAAAGCCATGCGGGCCGTCAGCAGCTTCGCCCTGGGGTCCGCGGCAACATCGGGATCGACCCAGTATGGAAACATCGGCTCATCCAGCGAAAGCTTGCCTGCCGAAGCCAGCCGCAAAATCACTTCTGCCGAAATCGGCTTCGCCATGGAGGCGATGTTATAGAGCGTTGTGCTGCTCGCGGGGACTCTGGGACCGGCCTCGCCATACGCCTCAGCCAGCACGGTCCTGCCGCCTTCAATTTTGGCGAACGAAACGCTGGCGACATGCTCGGTGCGCAGCAGCTCCGGAATCGCATGCGCGCGGTCGTGGACAGGCTGCTGTGAAGTGGTGGAGAGACTTAGTAGCGCTCCAAAGCCGACACTAAGCAGGCCCAAATGCGTGCAATGGAACATCCGATACCTCCATACGCTGTCTTAGTGCTGGAGGTGTGTACGTCTGGGCACAGATCTCTGTTCCCTTAAGTCCTCACACTGGTTGGCTTGTATGCCGGCATGCCTCGCTCCCGAGCGACGGGCGATCCGGAAACGAGCGGCTGCCGGATAGTCCTGCCCTGCTACCCTCATCGTGTGGGATTCGATCAGTTCCTCGGCAATCACACCACCGTGACGCGGCTGCGCGAGACTATCGCGGCCGATCGTCTGCCCGCGGCCATGATCCTGAGCGGACCAGCCGGCGCCGGCAAGTACACCCTCGCCACCATGCTGGCACAGACCGCGAACTGCCTGGTGCAGCCGGTCAGCGGCGGTTTGCCGGATTTCTGCGGCGCCTGCGGCAACTGCACGCGCATTGGAGCCGCCTTACCGCTCCGCGATCGCTTTGCCGAAGCCGTCGTCGCACGGGAAGAGCTGCGCGATGCGGACAAGAAGGACACCCGCATCCTCATCCAGACCCATCCTGACCTGCTGGTGATCCCGCCCGACCCGCCGCAGTTGCTCATCAAGCTCGGTCAGGTCCGCACGGTCATCAGCCGCATCTATCGCCGGCCTGCGGAGGCCCGCCGCGCCTTCTATATCTTCACCAGCTCCGCTTTCATGAAGGAGGCGGCCAACTCCCTACTCAAGATTCTGGAGGAGCCGCCCGAACACGCCAGCCTGATCCTGCTGGCGGAAAATCCCAGTGAGCTTCTGCCCACCATTCGCTCCCGCGCTCCTGTCTTCCGCCTCGGCGCGGTGCCGACCGGGGAGATCGACCAGTTGCTGGCCCAGCGTCGCCCGGAGCTCAAGCCGCAGGAGCGCGTGCTGGTCGGCCATCTGGCCGAGGGAGCCATCGGTCGCGCGGTAGGCTTCGATCTGGCTGCCTATCTGGCCCATCGCACCGACGCTCTGATTCTGCTGAGGCACGCGCTCGGCGACCCGGACCACTCCGCCCTCTTCCGCATGACGGAGGCGTACCGCGCCGGCGCCGAGGGGCAGGAGAAGACCGCCGGACTGCTGCACGCGCTCTCCCTGCTGCTTGAAGACCTGCTGCTGCTCCACTCCGGCGCTCCCCGGCTGATCCGCAATACCGACATGGCCGCTGAACTCAGCCGCATCGCCCAATCCGTTACGCCGGCCTGGATCGAATCTGCCAGCCGGGGCCTGGACGCGGTCGAATCCGGCATGCGGCGCAACCTGCTCCGCTCCCTCTCGCTGGATGCCTTTGCCGGCGGCCTCGTGTCGCGCTGACCAACGTCCGCCTTCCGCCCTGAGCGGAGTCTCTCTCTTGCCCTGCTGCGGATCCGGGTGGCGGAGCGGAGCAAGGTTGCGCATTCAGGGAAATTTCTCTGGCGTTACGTCGCAGGCTCGGCTACAGTAATGCCACCCAGCTCCCAAAATCGAAAATGGATGCACATCGTTTCTCCGCCCCGCGGTATCGGGCTCTCTTCTCTGCCGTCGTGGCGGGGTTCCTGCGCATCTAATCCATATCACTTCGGTAATCAGCTAGACGCAAAGACTTATGGCCAACCAATCCGCTCTGCCGTCCGCCGATGTTGACGAAGCACTGGACAATGACGAACCTCCCATAGCCGCCATCGCCACGGTCGGCCCCCGCAAACTGGTCCGTCCCAGCTTGCCGCCCGGAGCGGTAGACGCCCGCGGCGGCACGCATCGCCGGGAGACGCAGGCGCTGCTGGCGCACACGGTGCACATTGAGCGCTCTTCCAGCCCGGAAAGCTCACACGCCGAGTCTTTTTACTTTCAGAAGCAGATCCAGACGCAGACGCACATGGTCTTCGTGCTGGATTCAGGCGAGCATGTGGAAGGCTTGATCGAATGGCACGACCGCAATGCCATCAAGGTGCGCCACGGCAGCACGCGGATACTCATCTATAAGTCCGCGATCAAGTATCTCTACAAGGCCAGCGAAAACGGTCACGTCTGACCCGCTTCTCCGGCAAGATACCGGGATAAGTCTATCTGCTCTGCGATTATCCGCGGGCGGCCCGTTGCAGGCGGTCTCGAATGGCCGTCCCGATCCGCTGATCCGGTGGTAGCGGGCAAATAATATCCGTCGCGCCGCGCCGGTCCAGCTCCCGCAGCCCCAGAAACAGCCGCTGCGCCAGCTCCTCCAGATCCTCCCAGGTTCCCCAGCGGAAGACCGCGTCCTCGCCGGCATCAACTGTCACGCCCGACGGCAGCATGTAGAACACCCGGCGGCCCTCCCCGGCGGCGGCACGTCCCGCCCGCTCCAGAATCGCTCCCGTCCCCCGCCCGTCTGTCTCGCACAACCACAGCTTGGCGCGAGGCGCGTAGTGCCGCACCGCGGTGCCGGGCGAGAGCAGGGCCTCGGCTTCGGTCTCTTCGCCGTCTGCCGGTTGGGGATACTCGACCACATCGCCTGCAACCGCGCGCAGCTCCTCAATGGCAATTGCGCCCGGCCGATACACCATCATGGGTAGCTGGCTCGCGTCCAACACGGTCGATTCGACCCCGTGCAAGGTCGCACCGCCGTCCACAATTGCGTCGATCCGTCCGTCCAGGTCCTCCAGCACATGCGCCGCTGTGGTTGGACTGATGCGGCCAAACGAGTTTGCGCTGGGCGCGGCGATGGGAATGCCCGCGGCGGCGACCAGCGCATGCGCCACAGGATGAGCCGGCATGCGCACCCCCACCAGCGGCCGCCCCGCAGTCACTGCATCCGGAACATCCGCGGAACGCGGCAGCAGCAGCGTCAGCGGTCCCGGCCAGAACTCTTCCATCAACCGCTCTGCCAGGATGGTGGTCTCCGCGACCACCCGGTGCAACATGGCGCTGTCCGCAAGATGCACGATCAGTGGATCCCAGGAGGGCCGCTGCTTGGCCTCGAAGATGCGGGCCACCGCTGCCTTGTCCAGTGCGGCTGCGCCCAACCCGTACACGGTTTCGGTCGGGAAGGCGACCGTACCGCCGCCCCGCCAGATCGACGCCACCTCCGCAATGGCAGCCCGTGCGCTCTCCGTATTCAACCCACCGGCTTCCAGGTACAGTCGTCGGGTCGTCGTCATGGCTACATTATGCGTCAGCGACCGCTTTTCTTCGGTCTACACTTACAGGTCTATGCAATCGGTCGAGATTGAGGTCAAGTTCCGCGTCGCCGATGGCGATGCGCTCAAATCGCAACTGTCGCATCTGGGCTTTCACTGCGAGACTCCGCGTACCTTCGAACGCAACACTCTCTTTGACACGCCGGACCGCACGCTTCGCAACAGCCGGCAGATCCTGCGCCTGCGCAGCTACGCCGGCAAATGGGTGGTAACGCACAAAGAGACGCTTCCCGACGACAGCCCCCTGGCACGGCACAAGCAGCGTATCGAGACGGAATCCGCGGTCGAGGACGGCGCGGCGATCGAGCGTATCTTCGGCGCACTCGGCTATCGGCCGGCTTTCGTCTATGAAAAATGGCGCAGCGAATGGAGCGATGCCCAAGGGCACTGCGTGATCGATGAAACCCCGATAGGCCTCTACGCCGAGCTCGAAGGACCGCCAGCGTGGATCGACGCCACGCTCGACCGGCTAAGCGTCAAAGCGGCCGATGTCACGACGCTCAGCTACGGCCGGCTGTTCGAAACATGGCAGCAGGAGACGGGGAGCACCGCCGCCAACATGGAGTTCGCGGAGATCGCGGCTGAGAAATAAGAAAAGGCGGAACCATCGCGTCCCGCCTCCATGCTGCATCCCGCAATACCCATCACGGGAAATGTGATCCCGACCGAAGCCGAGGGTCTGCTTCTTACTTGCCAACGGCGCCCGAAAAACTCAGGCCTCGCCGTCTTCCCTGCCGTGACACTTCTTGTACTTCTGTCCCGAACCGCAGGGGCATGGATCGTTGCGCCCAACCTTCTCTCCCGTGCGCCGCTGTTGCACCTCGCGGGCCGAGCCGTTGCCTCCGGCCATCCGCGCATGTTCAAGCTCGCGCTTCTTCTTGCGCTGAAATTCACGTTCGATCTGGTCGATCGAAGTGGTTGGCGCGGTCTTTGGCAATGCCGAAGGCGCGGCCGGCGATCTCGCCGGGGAGGCGTTCGCGGGCGTTGCCGAGGACGGACCGACCGGCATCGGCCGCCAGGTCTGCTGCGGCGCCGGAGAAGGTACAAAACCGTTCTGCATCGGTGAGTGCGCCGGCCCGGCCCCAACCCCCACCGGCTCCGGCTCAGGCTGCGGCACAGGCGCAGGCTGCGCCGGCAGGGCGCGCGTGATCGGCTGGCCATCCGGACCGACAATCCGCATCATGAAGAGATGGCGGACCGTGTCCTCCTGGAACTGCCCCATCATCGCCTCGAACATATCGAAGGACTCTTTCTTATAAGCCACCAGCGGATCCTGCTGCCCATACCCGCGCAGCCCGATTCCCTCCTTCAGGTGGTCCATGTTGAGCAAGTGGTCCTTCCATAGCCCGTCCAGCACGCTCAGCATGATCATGCGTTCGTGATACCGCATCGCTTCCGCGCCAATAATCTGCTCTTTGAATTCGTACTGCTCCTTCAACTTGTCGAAGGTCGTATCGCCGAGCTCATGCCGGTTCAGCTTGTTGAAATCGACGCCCTCTACTGCCGGGTCAAAGCCGAACTGCCCGCGCAACTGCTCGCTGATGCCGTTTACGTCCCACTGATCGGGATGCATCGCCTCCGGCGCGTGCTTGTCCAGGATCGCGCTGAGCAGAGTGGACACGTAGTCCTCTAGAATCAGTTCTTTCTCGTCCAGACCTTCAAGCAACTGATGACGTAGTCCGTAGACCGCCTCCCGCTGCTTGTTCATCACGTCGTCGTATTCCAGCAGATGTTTGCGGGCTTCGAAGTTCTGCGACTCCACTGCCTTCTGCGCGCTTTCGATCCGGCGGGTGATCAGTCCGGATTCGATGGGCACACCCTCTTCCATGCCCAGCCGCTGCAGCAGGTTCCCCACCCACTCCTTGGCGAAGATGCGCATCAGGTCGTCTTCGAGCGAGAGGTAAAAGCGCGAAGCGCCCGGATCGCCCTGACGGCCGGCGCGTCCACGCAACTGGTTGTCCACTCGCCGGGACTCGTGCCGCTCCGTCCCCAGGATGTGCAGGCCGCCCGCCTCCAGCACCTGTTCGTGCTCGTTCCTGGTATTCGCCTCGTGTACCTGGAAGGTACGGTCCCAGTTCTCCTGCGTGGTCTCGTACTCCTGGCCCTGGTAGTAGAAGCGCAGCATGCCGGGAGCCGCCATGGGCGAGATCGCGCCCTCGGCCGCGCTGATGGCGCGCGCGCCGCCCCGCTTCAGCAGGTCCTGCTTGGTCACGAATTCGGCGTTGCCGCCGAGCAGAATATCGGTGCCGCGACCGGCCATGTTGGTCGCGATGGTCACCATGCCCAGCCGGCCGGCCTGCGCGACGATCTCGGCCTCCCGCTCGTGGTACTTGGCATTCAGCACCACGTGCTTCACGCCCTTGCGCTGCAGGATGGACGACAGCAGCTCCGACTTCTCAATCGAAGTGGTGCCCACCAGCACCGGCTGCTTCTGCTCATTCAGTTGCGCGATCTCATCCGCAACCGCGAAGTACTTCTCCTTGGCTGTGCGGTACACCACATCCTGATGCTCCGCGCGGCGCATCGGGCGGTTGGTCGGAATGACCACGATGTCCAGCTTATAGATGCTGTCGAACTCCGCCGCTTCGGTCTCGGCCGTACCTGTCATGCCGGCCAGTTTCTTGTACAGGCGGAAGTAGTTCTGGAAGGTGATGGTCGCGAGCGTCTGGTCTTCGCGCTTGATGTTCACGCCTTCCTTGGCCTCGATCGCCTGGTGCAAGCCATCGGACCAGCGGCGTCCCGGCATCAGTCGGCCGGTGAACTCATCCACGATGATGACCTCCCCGTCCTTGACCATGTACTGCACATCACGACGGTAGAGCCGGTGCGCTTTAATGGCCGTCTCGACGTGGTGCTTCAGCTCCCAGTTCTCCTGGTCGGCGATGTTGCCAATGCCCAGCAGCCCTTCGATCTTCTCCCAGCCCTCATCCGTGACCGAGACCGTCTTGTGCTTTTCGTCGATGACGTAGTCGCCGGTGAGGGTCTTGGTCTCGCCCTGCTCGATCTCTTCGCCCTCTTCGAGCCCGGGGATAATACGGTCGACCCGGGCATACTTGTCCGTCGTCTGGTCCGTCGGGCCGCTGATGATCAACGGAGTGCGCGCTTCGTCAATGAGGATCGAGTCCACCTCGTCGACGATGGCGAAGTTGTGGCCGCGCTGCACGCAATCCTTCAGCTCGAACTTCATGTTGTCGCGCAGGTAGTCGAAGCCGAACTCGTTGTTGGTGCCGTAGGTGATGTCTGCGCCGTAGGCAGCGCGGCGCTGCGCGTCGTCCAGGTCGTGGACGATCACGCCCACGGTGAGGCCGAGAAACTCGTATATCTTGCCCATCCACTCGGCATCCCGCTTGGCCAGATAGTCGTTCACCGTGACCACATGCACGCCGTGGCCGGCCAGCGCATTCAGGTAGCAGGGCAGCGTCGCGACCAGCGTCTTGCCCTCGCCGGTCTTCATCTCGGCAATCTTGCCCTGGTGCAGCACCATGCCACCGATCAACTGCACGTCGAAGTGCCGCATGTTCACGATACGGCGGCCGGCCTCGCGCACTACGGCGAAGGCCTCCGGCAGCACCTCATCCAGCGCCTGCTTCTCCGCTTCCTTGCGCTCGTCTTTGTCGTCGATGCCGTCAAGCCGGGCGGCGATGCGCGCGCGGAACTCCAGTGTCTTGGCGCGCAGCTCCGCATCGGAGAGCGTTTCAATCTTCGGCTCCCAGTCGCTGATGGCCTGCATGCGCGGCAACAGCCGCTTCACCGCACGCTCGTTGCTGGTGCCGAATACCTTGGCGAATGCACTACTGATCAAGAGATACCCTCAGGTCCATCCGGCTCATTGCCGTAAGAAACCGCTAATGCTTATTTTACGCGATCCGGCCCGGCCGGGTGCCCCATTCCAGCGAAGCTGGGGTGGGGTGTTGCCCCTCCACTGACCGTGAACTCATCGGCCGTCCGGGTGTCCCATCCTGATCGCCGCACGCGGTGTCATCCCGAGCGGGCGATGTCATCCCGAGCGTAGCCGAGGGATCCGCTTTCGCCGCCGCAGGCTAGCAGACGCCTGTTCGCTTCCGCCCAAGGCACACCCACCCGTGCGACCACTACTTCGCCCGGGGATGGGTCCGGTCGTAGACCTCGGTCACCTGCCGAACGGTGAGCTGGGTATACCGTTGCGTGGTCGAGAGCCGTTCGTGTCCCAGCAGTTCCTGAATGGCGCGCAGGTCCGCCCCCTCCTCCAGCATATGCGTCCCGAAGGCATGACGCAGAGTATGCGGATGGGTCTCCGCCGCCATTCCATGCGCGATCGCCATTCTTTTCACGATGCGTCCCACGCTGCGCGTCGTCAGCCGTCCGGCGCCACCGCGCGCCCCTGGCTTCAGTCGCGCGCTCAGCAGCAGCGCATCCGAGCCCTTGCCCGCCTCCAGCAGCTTCGCCTGCCGCTCCCCGAGGTACACCCGCAGCGCTGCCGCCGCCGCATCCCCAAGCGGCACGTCGCGCTGCTTGTTGCCCTTGCCGTGCACCCGGACGGCCTCATTCGCCCACTGGATGTCTTTCAGATCCAGCCCCACCAGCTCCGCATTGCGAATCCCGCAGCCGTACAGCAGTTCGACGATTGCCGTATCGCGCGCCGGCCAAGCTGCCCCATCGGTACCAGATTTGAGACCGCTGTCGAGCGCACGGTTCATCTGCTCGATGGTGGGCACGCGCGGCAGGTGCTTGGGAAGCCTGGGCGTAGCCACCAGCGCGGCGGCATTCTGCTCCACGTATCCCAGCTTCGCCAGCCACTTGTACCAGGAACGGATAGCCGCTACCGCCCGCGCCGCCGAGGCCTTCGACAGCCCCTGACCGTACAGCGCCCCCAGGTAGCCGCGGATGTGCGTATGCTCCACCTTCCGCAGGTCCGCGCCCGCGCCAAAGTGCTCCATGATGTACTCGGCGAACTGCACGATCTCGCGGCGGTACGCGCGCAGGGTATGGGGCGAAGCGCTCCGTTCATGCTCCATTGCGGCAAGAAAGGCCTCGGCAAGCTCCAGCAGCTTGGGCTTGGCGCTCATCCCTCCCGCCCTTCCATGGCCTGCGTCGCCGGCTCGCCCCGCCGGGCGGCTGCTTCCCCTCGCGCTGCACCTGCACGGGCTGCTTTCCCCCGGGGATGGTGCGCCCGGTGCACCGCCTTCAGCCGGCCCAGGGCCAGGTGCGTGTAGATCTGCGTGGTCGCAATGTCGGCATGGCCCAGCAGCGTCTGCACGCCACGCAGGTCCGCGCCGTTCTCGACCATGTGCGTGGCGCAACTATGCCGCAGCATGTGCGGACTCGCCATCCCGCCCGACTTGTTCTTCACCAATCCCCAGATCCACCCCCGCGTCAGTGTCTTTCCCTGTTGCGACAGAAACAGCCCCGGGGCCCTTCCTGCCTTGCGCGCCAGCAGCGGCCTGCCGCGCGCGATATACGCCTCCAGCGCCTCCACCGCCGGCCGGCCCAGCGGCACCATGCGTTCCTTGTCGCCCTTGCCGCGCACCAGCATGCGCCCGGCGTCCAGTTGCAGGTCGGCCACGTGCAATCCGGTCAGCTCCGAGACCCGCACCCCGCCGGCATAGAGCAGTTCGAGGATCGCGCGGTCACGCAGCGCCACTGCGTCTGCCTGCGGATGACGCGCCGCCGTCTCAGCCGCAACCAACATCGCGTCAACTTCGACCGCAGCCAGCGCCTTGGGCAGGACTCGCCAGGCCTTCGGCGATTCAATGTGCACGGTTGGATCGTGGCGGATACGCTTGTCCAGCAGCAGCCATTTGTAGAAGCCACGTAGGCACGAGAGCTTGCGCGCGACCGATCGCGGCTCGATCTGGTGCCGGTGCAGATGCTCAAGAAACCCGGCAACGTCCTTGCCAGTCGCCGTTTCGAGCAAGCCGTGCGTGCTCTCCAGAAACTCCGCGAACATTTCGAGATCGTGCGCATAGGCGTCGCAACTCAGCGGCCGCAGTCCCTTCTCGACGCGCAGATACAGCCGGTACTCGCATTGCACCGCCGTATTGCCGCTCTTCCTGCCTGCTTTGGCGCCCGCACTCACCAGCCCATTATCGAAAAGAAAATCGCGCACGGCGATGGCATGCGGTGTCCGCGGAACCCAGATCGCCATGGCCCGATCGTCATGGCCGATTGCCCGCACTTCCACGCTGGTTTCCGGTCCGGGGCCGCCTGCCGGTCGCTTGCATCCTAGATACGTTCTGGAACTCTTTCCGAACAGGACAGGAAAGCTCGCATGTCGGCTCTTCGCTCTATCCCGGTGTTCGTACTGTGCGGTATCGCATCTTTAGCTCCTATCTCCGCCCGTGCTCAGAAGCAGGATGCGCGCTCCTTCGTGCGCTCCGTCGTCCAACACGAACTCGCGGCCGATAAGAACGACCACTCCCGCTGGATGTTTCGCGACGCGAACAAGACGTCGGACAAAAATACCGTGACGCTGGTCCTTCAGACGGCGCAGGGCGATCTCTCGAAGACCATCGAGACGAACGGCCGGCCCCTGACATCGCAGCAGCGGCAGGCTGACGAGCAGAAGATGCACCAGTTCGTTACCGATGCCGACCTGCGCCAGAAGCAGAAGCACGACAATGAGCAGGATTCGGAGAAGGCAGCGGCCCTGACCAGGATGCTGCCCGACGCATTTCTCTGGACGGTGACCGGACGCAACGGCGCGCAGACCATGTTGAGCTTCAAACCGGACCCGAAATTCAATCCGCCCACACGCGAGGCCCGCGTCTTCGCTGCCATGGCAGGAACCATGGTGGTGAATACCAGCCAGAAGCGGATCAAATCGCTCAAAGGCGCGCTCACCGAGGATGTTGATTTCGGATTCGGCATACTGGGCAAGCTCGAAAAGGGCGGGACCTTCAATGTAGAGCGGCAACAGATCGCGCCTAACATATGGGAGATCACCGCAACGCATATTCATATCCAGGGCCACGCTCTCATCTTCAAGAGCATCAGCGAGCAGCAGGACGAGGAGACGGATCACTACAAGCCCGCCCCCCAGCCCATCACCCTGCGGGCCGCGGAGAAGATGTTGAACGATGGAGAGGTGGCAAAGAAGCTGGGACTGACCGTACCGCAGTGACCAGGCACGCGCCGGGCGCGCTCTCTCCACCACTGACGCCTATATCTTCTGGCGCTTCCAGCGGCCTTGACGAAACAGCACCACGCTCATGACCACCATGGCCGATTCGGCGAATACGATGGAGAAGAACACGCCGTTCACGTGCATGCGCGTGTGCAGAGCCAGCCACCAGGCAAGCGGAATCTCCAGCACCCAGAAACCAACCAGGTTCACCAGGGTCGGCGTGCGCGTGTCGCCGGCGCCGTTGAATGCCTGCAGCAGCACCATGCCGTAGGCATAGGCGATATTGCCGCAGCTCAGGATGCGCAGGCAGGCGGCCGCGACCGGCACCACCGAAGCGTCATGGGTAAACAGCCGCACGACCGGTACCGCGAAGAGCAGGAATGCCACGCCCACTGTTCCCAGGAAGGCCATGTTCCACAGACCCGTGCGCCACACCGAGGTCGCCGCCCGCTCCGGCTGGCGGGCGCCCAGGTTTTGCCCAACCAGCGTCGCCGCCGCGTTGCTCAAGCCCCACGACGGGAGAATGGCAAAGATGATGACGCGAATGCCGATGGTGTACCCCGCCAGCGCGGAGGCGCCAAAGACCGCGACGATGCGCACCAGGCCGAGCCAGCTCGCCTGCGCGATTAGAAACTGCACGATGCCATTTACGGCGACGCGCAGCAGGCGCAGCATCACCGCAAGGTTCAACCGCATATGCCGCCGCGCAATGCGCAACCGCTCCGTCCCGTTGAGCAGTCGATAGAATTGATACAGCACGCCGATGCTGCGTCCGGTGAGCGTCGCCGCCGCTGCCCCCGTCACCCCCAGGCGCGGGAATGGGCCCAGCCCGAAGATGAGACAGGGGTCCAGCGCCAGATTGATGATGTTCGAGACCCACAGCAGCCGCATGGCAATGGCGGCATCGCCCGCGCCGCGGAAGATGGAGTTGTTCAGGAACAACAGCAGCAGCACGCCCCCGCCGCCCAGTGCGATGCGTGTGTAGTTCGCTCCGGTCGCGACGATCCCCGGTGTGGCTCCCAGCAGCCGCAGCAACTGGGGCGCGAAAATGGTGCACGGAACCGCAATGACCGCGGAGAACAGCAGCCCCAGCAGCACGCTTTGTACCGCCGCTACCGCTGCACCTTCCTGGTCCTTTTCGCCGATCCGCCGCGCCACCATTGCAGTTGCTGCCATGCCCAGTCCCAGGCCGACGGCAATGATCAGCGTCAGCATGGACTCCGTCAGTCCCACCGTGGCAATGGCATCCGGCCCAAGCCGTCCCACCCAGAAGATGTCCACCACCGCGAACAGGGACTCTAGCACCATCTCGAGCACCATGGGAATGGCGAGCAACAGGATCGCGCGGTTGAGACTGCCCGCCGTATAGTCCTGATGGGAGCCGCGCAGTGCCTCCTTGATGGAGGTCCACAGCGACGGCGTCTTCGCGTCGGTCATCATGCCCGGCCGGTCGATGCGAAGTTCATCCATCCCGCTGTACTGCTTTCCCCGTTCGCTTCGGCCGTCTCATAGCTTCATAAGCCGGGGTCATCCGGAGGGGAGCAGAGTGGAAGTATCTGCGTCTGCTTCGCCACCCAGCCGGCGTTTACCAGTCGTCAGCGCCCGTCGGACGGATCCGGCGACTCGGCAACATTCAGATCGATGAAGCTGTTCGCACTCGGCGGCACTCCCGGCGCATAGCAGTTATTGTCCGGGGCATAGTTCGCCGGGCAGGCCGCGGTGAATGCTTTGCGGCGGGGGGACAGCGCATACTGCCACACCACCGCTCCCGGCAGAGCCAGCGTACTTGGTAGCTCCGGCTTTGCTTCCACCACGCAGCCTGGCGCCGGCGGACACTCATCCCGCGCCACCCACAGGGGAATCTTCCATGAGCCCGCTTCCCGGTACAGGTCTTCGGCCGTGCTGCGGGGATCGGTACTGGATGCGCCGGTGCCCTGTTCCACCTCGATGCCCGAACAGTACACCCCCGCGCGCCATCCCAGGCGCCGCACAAAATCCACCCAGGCCAGCACGTATGCCATCTGCTCGGGCAGCAGTCGCCCTCCCTCCTCCTGGTCCAGAAAGATTAGCCCGCCGCGCGGAAAACCCTCATGCAACGCCGCCGCTACGGCCGCCTGCGCATCCGCCCGGCCCAGGGCCGCCGCGTCTTTTCCTTTTATTTGCGCATACAGCCGTCCATTGAACAGGATCAGAAAGCCGAATCCCTTCTCCCGCAGCAAGGCCCGCTTGCCGGTCCAGGTGGTCGTCTTTTCTCCTGGCGGCGCGTTCAGCCAGTAACCGGTGTAGCTGAAGTTCGCCCGCAGCCCCTCAAGTAACGCGTCTCCGGGGTAGTCGTTGCGGTCGAATCCGTTGTAGGCGCGACGCGTGTGCATCTGCGGCGTCTCCGCGAGCAACGGCCCAGTCAGCCCTGCCCACAGCAGACCGGCGATCAGCAGCGTCAACGCTCTCGTTGGTCGCATCATCCTCGTCTCCACCCACCTGATATCAGACACGTGATCAGACCCAGTATCATAGGCACAGGAGCGCCCCCACTGCTTGACCCAGACCTCGACTGAACACCTGCGTCTCTCCGCCGCCACCTTCCACCAGACGGTGCTCTCCAGCGCGCCGCGCACCGCGGTATTCGACTGCGACGGCACGCTATGGAGCGGTGACGCCGGCTATGAATTCATGCTGTGGTCGCTCGAGACCGGCCTCGTATCCCGCAACGCCAGCGATTGGATCGATTCCCAGTACCGTCTCTACCGCGCCGGCCAGCTCTCGGAGGTCGCCATTTGCGGAGAGATGGTGCAACTGTACACTGGCCTCGAAGAGTCCGAAATGCGTGTTGCCGCCTCTCGCTTCTTCCGCCGTCACGTGGAGGCGCGCATCTTTCCCGAAATGGAAACGCTGATCAAGCAACTGCGCGCGAACGGCTGCGAGATCTGGGCCGTCTCCTCCACCAACAACTGGGTCATCGACGAGGGAGTGCGCGACTTCGGGATCCCGCCCGAACGCGTGCTAAGCGCGCGCGTTGCCATCGAGGGCGGACGCGTCACCAGCCGGCTTCTGGACGTTCCCACGGGCGAAGGCAAAGCCCTCGCGCTCGAAGGCGTGGGGCTCTCCCACCCCGACGCCGTCTTCGGCAACTCCATCCACGATGCGGCCATGCTGGCCATTGCGCGTAGCCCGTTCGTCGTGAATCCCACGCCCGCGCTGGTGGAGTTTGCCAGTGAGCGGCACTGGCCCATCTACTATCCCCATGCCATCCTCCCCGATCCAGCCGCCTGAGCCGGCCGGACCGGAGCAGGTCGCACCGGAGCCTGCGTGGCTCCCTGACCCAGCGGCTCCGCCTGCCATGCGCATCGTGGCGCTGCAGCCGAGCATCTCGATCGTGCTCCACCAGCTCGGCGCAGCCTCATCGATCGTCGCCTGCACACGCTACTGCGTCGACGCCGTCCCTGAGCTCGGGGAACGCGCCATTCCCGTGATCGCTGACTCCTGGACCGCGACTACCGAACAGATTCTGGCGCAAAAACCGGACCTCGTGATCGCCTCGGTTCCCTATCGCCTGGAGACACTCGCCGCCATCCTCAAAGCAGGATGCGCGGTGCTCACGCTCGCGCCGCACACACTGGCCGATGTGGAGAGCGACATCCGCCTGCTGGGTTCCATCGTCCATCGTTCCGCCGCCGCTGCCAGCCTCATTGGGGAGATGCGCGCCGGGATCGCCGCCGTGACCGCGGCCCTCGGCACCCCCACCGGAGCAGAGCCGCTGATCTACTGCGAAGAATGGGGTAAGCCCGCCATTCACTCTCAGCCCTGGGTCGCGGAACTGGTACAGGCTGCCGGCGGACGCTTCCTCGGAACCCCCGGCACACACGCCGATCTCGACGCCGTGGCCGCAGCCGATCCGGATGTGCTGGTCTTTGCCTGGTGCGGCGCCGGAGACCGCGTGCCGCTGGAGCGTGTGATCGAACAGCGCGGCTGGGGCGGACTCCGCGCCGTGCGCGAGCGGAGCTGCTACTGCATTCAGGACGAGTTCCTCAACACCCCCGCGCCCACGCTGCTCCACGGCCTGCGCCAGCTCGCCGCCGCGACCCACGGTTGTCGGTTCGACGAAACAGAATCTCCCCGCCGCATTGCCGCAAAGCGCGGCTGAGCGGCATCCATCTACACTGAACAGACGTGCCAGATCAGCCACAACTCAATGGGCAGCCCGGAAAGACATTGCGCCTGGTCGTCGCCGCACTCATCCTCCGGGGCGACGAGGTGCTCATCTGTCAGCGCCGTCCCGATCAGCCTATGGCGTCCAAGTGGGAGTTTCCCGGCGGCAAGATGGAGTCGGGCGAAACCGCCGAAGAGGCCCTGCGCCGCGAGCTGGACGAAGAGCTTGGCATTGCCGCGACCGTCGGCTCGCGCGTAGCCCACATCCGCCACCACTATCGCAACGGCGGCGCCGTGGACCTGCAGTTCTTTGCCGTGCATCAGTTTGCCGGCGAACTCACCAATCGCATCTTTCAGGACATGCGCTGGTGCCCATTGCGCGCGTTGCCGCAGTTCGACTTCGTGACTGCCGATCGAAACCTCGTCCGCGACCTGGCAGACGGCAAACTGCTTTAGCCGCTACCGCCGTCGTCCGGGCGAAAGCTGGGATCGGGGTCGCTAGACCGCTTCGCGCATCGGCTCGTCGTCGAGCAAGAACCGCGCGAACACATCGTTCGAGAGCATCTTGCCTCGCGGCGTCAAGACTATCCGGCTTTCCCGGCGCACCAGCAATCCGTCGTCTTGTAACGCCTCTACCAGCGGATCGAAGCGCGCCAGTTCGTCTTCGCCAAACTCCTCGACCAGCGCCTGCCGGTTCACGCCGCCGGTAAGCCGCAGCCCCAGAAACCAGGCCTCCTCGAGCTCCGCCGCGCGGGTCAGCACGCCGGCATCGCCCTTACCATCGCGGCCCAGATACGCATCGAGGTCATCCGTCGATCCGAAGCGTACCGCGCCGCCATTTCTGCGCCGCAGCATGGAGTGCGCATCCAGCCCCACGCCCAGATACGGCTGCCGGAGCCAATAGCGAAGATTGTGCCGCGATTCCGCGCCCGCACGAGCGAAGTTCGAGATCTCGTACTGCCGCAGTCCGCTCGCCTCCAGCCGCGCACATCCCTCCTCGTACATCGCCGCGATCGCATCGTCTCCCGCCACCAGCTCTGCGCCGTACCGCGTGCCGCCGTCAATCAGCTCCCGCCCCAGCCGCGAGTCCTCGTCCACCTCCAGCATGTAGAGACTTGCGTGGTCCGCCGTACTCGCCGCCAGTACTTCCAGGGATTCTCTCCACGAATCCAGCGACTGCCCCGGCAGTCCCGCGATCAGGTCTACATTCACGCTCGGGATGCCGGCGCCGTGCAGCCGCGCGATGTCCGCCAGCACGCCCCCTCGCGTGTGGAAACGTCCTGTCGCCCGCGCCTCGGCGTCTACGAAGGACTGCACCCCCAGGCTTACGCGGTTCACGCCAACTTCAACCATTACTTTAAGGAACGCCTCTTCGATCTGCCCCGGCGCGCATTCGACCGTGATCTCCGCATTACCGTCCACTCTGAACTCACCGCGCAGACACTCGAAGATCCTCCCCAGCAGCGCAGGCGCCAGCAGGCTCGGCGTGCCTCCGCCCAGATACACGCTGCCCACCGCGTGCGGCAGCACTGCGCCCAGAGTCTGGGCGTGCACCCGTGCCGCGCGCAGGTCCGCGCACACGCGGTCCACATAGCGAGCATGCTGCTCCACCCCGTGCACCCCGGATGCGAAGTTGCAGTAGGTGCACTTGGCCCGGCAGAACGGAATCGAGACATACACGCCGAGCATCTCTTCTACCGGAAAAACGTGATCGGCTCCTCTATGCATCGTCGTCTCCATTCTCCCATCCCGCCGCCTCGGCCCCTCGCTCTCGCCCGTTTAGAATAGGGAAAGCTTCTATGGCCGATCGCGACACTACCAAGCCCATTCCTCAGGGCAGGCGCACCGCTGAGGGCGTCACCGAAAACGAGAAGCAACAGGAACGGAAGCCAGCCACCGGCCACGAGGAAGACATCGTCGGCAAGGCGTACGACAGCCGGCTGATGCGCCGTTTGCTGACGTACCTACGACCATACAAGTGGCAGGCAGGGGTTTCGCTCATCGCCATCCTGCTCAAAGCAGGCGCGGACATCCTCGGCCCGTACCTCACCAAGGTGGCGGTCGACCGCTACATGACCAACGACGCGGCCCACGCCGGGCGCACCACCTGGCTTGCCCGGCACCTCAGCGCAAATGCCGCCCGCGGCATCACGGAGATTGCCTTCATTTATCTCGGTGCGCTCTGCTTCTCCTACGTGCTGGAGTTCTTGCAGACCTACCTGATGCAGTGGACCGGCCAGAAGATCATGTACGACATGCGCTCGGAGATCTTCCGTCACCTGCAGCGCATGCACATCGGCTTCTTCGACCGCAATCCCGTCGGCCGCCTGGTCACCCGTCTCACCTCGGACGTCGACGCACTCAACGAGATGTTCACCTCCGGCGTCTTCGCCATCTTTGAAGATGTGTTTGTGCTGCTGGGCATCGTCATCGTGATGCTGCGCATGAGCTGGTGGCTGGCCCTGCTCTCCTTCGCCGTTCTCCCCGTCATCCTGCTTATCACACGCGTCTTCCGCAAGCACGTGCGCGATTCCTACCGGCGCATCCGTACCGCCATCGCCCGCATCAACTCCTTTACCCAGGAGCACGTCAGCGGCATGAGCGTGGTCCAGCTCTTTGGCCGCGAGCAGCGCGCTTACGACGACTTCGCCGCCGTCAACCGCCAGCACATGGTCGCCTTCAAAGACGCCATCCTGGCCTACGCTCTCTATTACCCGGCGGTCGAACTACTCTCCTCCATCGCCATCGCGCTCACCATCTGGATGGGCGGCCGCGGCGTCCTGCGCAACACCGTCACCATCGGCGTGCTGGTTGCCTTCATTCAGTACGCCCAGCGCTTCTTCCGCCCCATTCAGGATCTGAGCGAGAAGTACAACATCCTGCAGGCCGCGATGGCCTCGAGCGAGCGCGTCTTCAAGCTGCTTGATACGCCGCCGGAGATCACTTCACCCGCGCTTGCCCAAAGCACCGCCCGCGCCGGCCGCATCGAGTTCCGCAACGTCTGGTTCACCTACGCGCCGCTCACGCCGGAGCAGCAGGCGCGCATCGCCGCTGCATCGACCGAAGAGCTCGAGCACATGGCCTTCGGCGTCTCGGAAGAGACGGAAGACACCATCGAGTGGATCCTGCGCGGCGTCTCCTTCACCATCGAACCCGACCAGACTGCGGCCATCGTGGGCCACACCGGCGCCGGCAAGACGACCATCATCTCGCTCATGATGCGCTTCTACGATGTGCAGCACGGCCAGGTACTCGTCGACGGCGTGGACGTGCGCGACCACGAGCTCACCGAACTTAGGCGCCACTTCGGCGTGGTGCTGCAGGACCCCTTCCTCTTTACCGGCACCATCGCCGAAAATATTCGTCTCGGCACCGCCTCCATCACGGACCAGCGCATGGAGCGCGCGGCCGAGGAGGTCAACGTGCTCGACTTCATCCGCACCCTTCCGCAGGGCTTCGACACGCCGCTCGAAGAGCGCGGCGCCGGCCTCTCCACCGGCCAGAAGCAGCTCATCAACTTTGCCCGCGCGCTGGCGCACGATCCTCGCATACTCATCCTCGATGAGGCCACCTCCTCCGTAGATACCGAGACCGAGATGCGCGTCCGCACGGCGCTCGACCGCATGATTACCGGCCGTACCTCAGTCGTCATCGCGCACCGCCTCTCTACCGTGCAGCGCGCGGATGTCATCCTGGTCATGCACAAGGGCAGGCTGCGTGAGTCCGGCTCGCACCAGCAACTGCTGGTCGAACGCGGCGTCTATTGGAAGCTCTACCAGCTCCAATACCGCGATCAGGAACTCCCCGGCGCCGGCGATTCCGACGCACAGATGCTCGAAGTGCCCTTCGCCCTCGGCACCGACTGATCCATTTCCTGATCAATAGCAAGCACACTACCGCCGTCGAAACCAAAACCGCACTGGAACAGTGCATTGCCTGAGCAGGTTACGCTAGGCTGGAAACCCAGCGCTTTAGGATGGAGATTTCAAACTCATTCAACTGTGTTCTTGATAAGACACTCTTCAGTGCTTCCATTCTTGCTGAACGATCAATTTTCGGATCGAGATCTTGCTTTAGCCACCGCATTGTCGCGGAAGCGAGCAACAGGGCATTGAGATCAAAGGCGCCTATCATTTCGAAGAGCTCGTGCAATCGATCTTGCGACATCCGACTCATTACGGGATTTATGAGGTGCCTGATTTGTTCGGAGCCCATATCCAGCCGTATATCAGATTTGCAAACTTCAGTGATATAGTCCTGGCAACAAGTGCGAAGGAACTCCTTGTTTAGATATTCCAGTTGCCCCTCAGCACTTTCAGTATCAGGCGGCTGCCCCTCCGTCTTAAGGTTGAACGCCGCCCACATCACGGCCATCTCTTCATCACTCGGCGCAGGCTCAAGTGCCAATAGCCTAAAAGCTAGTCGCGCCCGCTCTGCATAGGCCTCAATGAGCGCGACAGCAAGTGCGCTAATAGAGGGACTTATCTTCCTTTTGAAGAGACCTAGCACATTCGATTCCTTGACCAGTGGAATATGGTTGTTGACAACATACCGCATTTTGAGAGTCGCATGGCGGATTGATCACAGTGACCAGCTACTACGCGCCGCAGCTGATTGACGGCCGCTGACCACCCGGTATACCTTTCGATCATCCACCACACCGGCTCATCGTGACGCCGATGCACTACGCGTGCAGACCGAACCGGCCTGGCGTCCCTACATGAAGTTCATTTTCAGTGGAGAGTGGTTATGTCTGCTCCGGCCGCCGACCTGTTCCCTCAGCTTTCCTCCGCAAGCAACGCTCGCGTGCCCCATCCTGAGCAGAGCGAAGAGTGGGATGCCGAGCCCCTGCCGCCACTCGGCTCGAACATCAAGGCGCTGCTGGTCTGGCCGCGTTTCCCGCCTTCGTTCTGGGGATTCGAGGCGTTGCTCGCCATGCTGCCCGAGCGTTCCGTCATGCCACCGCTGGGGCTCATCACCGTCGCCGCGCTCTGCCCCGCCAACTGGACGCTCCGCCTGCTCGACTGCGCCTTTGAGGAGTTGCGCGACGAAGACCTGCTGTGGGCTGATCTGGTGATGGTGAGTTCCATGCACGCGCAACGCGTCGATACCGTCGCCGTACTGGATCGCGCGCGCTCCCTCGGCCGCAGAACATTCATCGGCGGCCCCTGGGCTTCGAGCGAACCGGATATGCTGCTCGCCAAGGCCGATCATGTGCTCGCGGGCGAAGCGGAAGAGGTCTTCCCGGAGATCGCCGCTGCGCTCGAAAACGGGACCGCGCGCCGCCTCTACCGCGTGGCCGACAAGCCCGACATGTCGCGCAGTCCGATTCCGCGCTACGACCTGCTCCGCCTGGACAAGTACACGTCCATGCCCGTGCAGTTCTCGCGCGGATGCCCATTCCAATGCGAGTTCTGCGACATCATCACCATCTACGGACGGCGCCCTCGGGCCAAGACTCCACCGCAACTGATCGCGGAACTGGACACGCTGCTCCGCCTCGGCTGGCATAACGAGGTCTTCATCGTGGACGACAACTTCATCGGCAACCATAAGCTGGCTCTGGCGCTCGCGCGTGAATTGGCCATCTGGCAGGAGCAGAAGCGGCGTCCCGTCTCTTTTTACACGGAGGCCTCGATCGACCTGGCCGCCAAGCCTGAGCTGATGGCCGCCATGGTTGAAGCCAACTTCATGTATGTCTTTCTCGGCATTGAGACCCCCTCCGCGGAAGCGTTGAAGGGCGCCTCGAAGTTTCAGAACCTGCGCGGCGATCTGGTGCAGCAGGTCCGGCTCATCCGCGAAAGCGGCCTGTGGGTATTAGCAGGATTCATCGTGGGCTTCGACTCCGATGACGAGAGCATCTTCGAACGGCAGTTGCAGTTCATCGATCAGACCGCCATCCCCTGGGCCATGGCCGGCGTGCTGATGGCGCCCCCCACCACCGCACTCTTCGATCGCATGAAGCGGGAAGGGCGCCTCATCGAAGACAGCCAGGCCACGTCAAACTTCAGCCCGCCGAACTTCCGCACCGTTCTGCCTTTGCCCGTGCTGCTTGGCGGATTGAGTGACCTGCTTGCAAAGCTGTACACGCCCGAGGCGTACTTCAGCCGGGCCTTCCACTCCATTCAGTCGTGGAATCCGCGACCGGCGCAACAGCCGCCCAGGCTCTCGCTCTCCTATAACCTGCGCGTCCTGCTCTCCTCCGCATGGCACCAGGGAGTCCGCTCCCGCTACCGGCGCGCCTACTGGCGCTTTCTATCGCTCGCCATCCGCCACTGGGGCCGGCAACCGGCCAAGATCTGGCTGGCCTTCATGGTGCTCCTGTCGGCGCAGCACTTTCTCAGCTACGCGCAGATCGCCTCAGGAGAGTTGGAAGAGCACCGCCGCAGTCTGGACCAACCAGCGGACCTCTGTTATCAGTGACCGGAAGCTCCTGAGATGTCATCCTGAGCGCAGTGCGTAGTCGAAGGACCCGCCTTTGCTCTTTTTGCAGGTGATCCCTAGAACATCCTGCGCGCACTCCAGCACACCGTCTCCACCGTCAGGCCGTACACCAGGTGCGATAGCCATGGCTGGATCTGCGCACTCGCCAGCTGCCCGGTGGGCGATTGCGACAGCCCCAGCGCCGGCACCGCGATCTCATCTGCGACCGCAAACAGCACCGTTCCGAACAAAGTGCCGAAGCCGGCCCTCGCCGTCCGGGAGCACTCCGCGACTGCTCCATAGACGGCTCCGGAGAAAGCACCCATGGCGTAGTGCATGACCGGCCCGTATATATTTTTTTGGTCCTTCGTCAGGTGTGCGCCGGTCACTGCCACAGCGATCGCATCCGCGGCCTTCTGCGTTGCATCGTCCGGCTTCCCTTCTTGCTGGTGCTCACTCCCGCCATGCCCCTGCGAGTGTTGCGACGCACCGCTTTCCTTAAGCGCCTCAGCCGCTTTGCTCCATGCGGCCTGGAACTCGTTCATCACGAACGAGGCGGCCAGGCCGCCCAACAAACCCGCCACCGCTCCGCGGCACGAATGCGCCCCCGCAGAGTGCCCGTCATATCTGCTCATCCTTGTACCTCCACTCCGTTTTCTATTCGCTCAGATGCACGCTCTCCGGCCGGCTCACGCGCGATACGGGCAGCCATATCTCCGATATCTGGCTGCGGTCTCGCTGTCCGCGCATCCGAGAGCGGGCACCCGCATCAGATGAGCGGAAGGAGAAATCGATGAGTACCCAGGACAATATAGCTGCACAGCAGAAGATGGGTGAAGCCGTCAACAAGGGGAACCTCGATGTACTTCATGAGGTCTTTGCTCCGAATGTGGTCGATCACGACCCGGCTCCCGACCAGGGCAAAGGACCCGATGGATTCATCCGGTTCTTTACCGAACTTCGCAGCGCCTTTCCGGACCTGAAGATTGCTCCGGAAAAGCTGATGACGGATGAGGACAACATCGCCATCGCCTACACCATCACCGGCACACATCAGGGCAATTTTCTCGGAATCCCCGCTACGGGCAAGAAGATCAAGGCGCGCGGCCTCCAGATCGCCCGCTTTGAAAACGGGAAGATCGTCGAACGCTGGGGCAGTTCCGACGAACTCGGTATTCTCAAACAGATCGGCGGCGTCAAGGGAGCCGAATCGGTCAACCAGACGCCCGCCATCACCGGCCGCACAGCCTGACTGTCAGCATCACCATATCTTGAACAGAGGCTCCAGCCCGACCGCTGGAGCCTTCCGCCTCTGCAGCGGGACCACGGGCCCCGCTAGTGGTGCTGTGTGTCATCCAGAGCGAAGCAGGCTCGCTTTTGGCCGGCGTAGTCGAAGAACCTGCTTTTTTCTTTGGTTCAAATTGCAGCATACCCGCCTCCGGCCGTCATCCCGAACGCACTCGAGGGCTCAGCCGTTCTCTCTCTGGCGCCAGAAACCAAAGCCGCCTCCGCCCGGCAGAACCACCCCGCCGCGCCCCGTGCGATACCCTTGCAGTAGCGCATGTCCACGGCCCCCAATCCGAGCATCTTCCTCTCCGCCGGCGAAGCCAGTGGTGAACACTACGGCGCCGCGCTCATCGAAAGCATCCGCCACCTCGCGCCCTCAGCCGGCTTCTTCGGCCTCGGCGGACCCCGCATGGAAGCCGCCGGCCTTCGCCGCATCGTGCGCGCGGAAGACGTCGCCCACATGGGGATCACGGAGATTCTGCGCCACGCGCCCTACATCTATGCGCAATATCGCAAGCTCAAGCGCTCGCTTGCCGCCGAGCTTCCCGATCTGGCGATCCTCATCGATTTCCCGGACGTCAACCTTCGTCTGGCAGAGGAACTCGACCGCCTCAATATCCCCGTCGTCTACTTCGTCTCTCCGCAACTCTGGGCCTGGAAGAAGCGTCGTATCGTAGCCGTGCAAAAATACGTCACGCGCATGCTCGTCATCTTTCCCTTTGAAGAACCCTTCTATCGCGCGCAGTCCGTGCCCGCGGACTACGTCGGCCATCCCCTCGCCGATCTTCCCCTGCCCACAATCTCCCGCGCCGACTACGCTCGCCAACACGGCCTCGATCCGTCCAAACAGTGGATAGCGCTGCTCCCCGGCAGCCGCATGAAAGAAGTCGCGCTCAATCTGCTGGAGATGATAGCCACTGTCCAGATGCTCCCTGACGCCTACGAGTACCTGCTGCCGGTTGCGCCAACCCTCGATCCGCGCCGCGTCCAGGCGCTGCTCCATCCGCACAACGCTACCCTGCGCATCCATCTCGTCGACGACGCCCGCGCCGCCCTTCACCACGCTCGAGCCTCGGTTGTCGCCAGCGGCACCGCCACCGTTGAAGCTGCCCTCATCGGCAATCCGTTCGTTGTGGTCTATCGCCTCTCCGCGCTCAGCTACGCCATCGCCCGCAAGGTGGTCGATCTGCCTCACGTCGCCATGGTGAACCTCATCGCCGGCCAGCGCCTGGTCCCCGAGCTCATCCAGCACGACTTCACGGCCGCGAACATCGTTCGGGCATTTCAACCATTACTTGAAGGTTCACCGGAGCGCGCCCGTCAGATCGCCGGCCTCGCCCAGATCCGCACGCTGCTGCATACTTCTCGGGCGGCAAGCGACCACCCCGGTCCAACTCCGGGCCATGCGTCTCCGGAGACCGTGACCGACCGCGTCGCTCGCATCGCGCTCAGTCTGGTTCCTTCTCTGGCATCCAAACCGGCGGAGCCAGCCCGTCGCCGCGCTCTCAACAACTCCGACTTCCCCAACAACGCTGGGACACCCGAACCGCCGCACCCGCTTCGCACACCTTCATGAAGAAACCATTCAGAGCCTCGTCCGTCGCCCTGCGCCTTCTCTCCTGCGCGCTGCTGCTCGTCCTCGCGGCCATGCCCGCCTGTGCGCAGCCGGCCGTTAAGCCGCTCCTCGACATCACCGGCTACGTCATCGACGCGCAGATCGATCCTGCCACCCACGAACTTCATGCCACGGCGCGCGTCACCTTCACCGCCCTCGACGAGCTCCCCACCGCTATCTTCGAGCTGCACAGCGCGCTCAAAGTCACCCGTGTCACCGACGCCCACAACCATCCCTTGAATGCCGAGCGCGGCCAGAACTCCACCGTTCGCGTCACTCCTGCCGAGCCGCTGGCAAAGGGCACTACCGCCACCTACACCTTCGTCTATGAGGGCGCCCTTTCCGGCGGCGAAGGCAGTCCGGTCGAGGGCCTGAAGCTCGCGTCCGTCGGCGACCCGATCAGCTATCTTCTCTACGGTGCGCGCTGGTTCCCCATGACCGGCTACCTCACCGACCGTTTCACCGCCGATATCACCTTCCGTGTACCGACCGGGTACAAAGCCATTGGCAGCGGCCTCACCGGTCCACCGCACGTCATCGCCGGCACCCAGGTCTACCAGTTCAACTGGGACAAGCCCGGCTTCCCCGGCACGCTCATCGCGGGCAAGTTCAAGGAGCCCACCGCCGTCGCCGGCGCCGCCAACATCAAGGTCTACACCACGGCCGCGCATGACGCCGCCGCTCCCGCGTACGCGCAGACCGCCAACCGTGAGTTCGATTTCTTTACCGGCACATTTGGCCCCGCGGAGTCTGCCCGCCTCAATATCGTCGAGCTGCCCGACGACACCGTGCCCGCCTACTGGGCGCCGGAGATCGCTGCCGTCGCCGGGGCGCGCATCGCCGATCGCAACAACTTCCGCCTGCTCGCCAATACCATCGCGCATCAGTGGTGGGGCTCGCTCGTCTCCCCGGCCACGCTCAACGATGCGTGGATCACCAATGGCATGTCGCGCTACGGCGAGCTCATGTACCTCGAAGACGTCTCCGGCAAGCAGGCGCTCGATCAGGCGGTACTCGACGTCTCCGCCGGCGCGCTCGCCTATGACACCATCCCGCTCACCTCGGATGCGCGCCTCGATCCCTTCTCTCCTCAGTTTCAGTCCATGACTCTGGAAAAGGGCGCGATGGTCTTCCATATGCTCCGCTGGGAGATCGGCGAGGACGCCTTCAAGAAGACCCTCCAGGCCCTGCTCACCGAGCACAAGGACGGCTCCATCAAGACCTCCGATTTCGAGAGGACCGCGGAGGCCCAGTCCCAGCAGCAACTCGCTGCCTTCTTCGCCCAGTGGCTCGACGGCACCGGCGCGCCCCAGTTCACCGACAAGTACGCCGTCTACCGGCTCGGCAACGGCACCGGCTTCCGCACTATCGGCGAGATTCAGCAGGACCTCGATCTCTTCCGCATGCCCGTCGCTCTCTCCATCGAGACCGAAGGCAAGACCGAGACCAAGCGCATCGACGTGGTCGGCACCGACTCGCAATACGTCGTCGATACCTTCGGCCGTCCACGCCACATCACCATCGACCCTAATAACTGGATCCTCAAGAACTCGCCCGATCTCCAGGTGCGCGTCGCCATCCTGCGCGGCCAGCAGCTCGTCGCGCAGGGCGATCTCGCCGGCGCGGTCGATGAGTTCCAAAAGGCGCTGGTCGCCAACCCCGCCAGCTCGCTCGCCAACTACCGCATCGGCGAGGTGCTCTTCACCCAGCGCAACTACCAGGCCGCCGCGAACGCCTACCGCGACTGCCTGCGCGGCGATGATGACCCCAAGTGGACCGAGGTCTGGAGCCACATCCAGTTAGGAAAGATCTTTGACGTCACCGGCCAACGCGACCGCGCCGTCACCGAGTATCGCCAGGCCGTCCAGACCAACGACAACACCCAGGGCGCAGTCAACCAGGCCCGCGTCTACCTGCAAAAGCCCTACCAGCGCCCCGACACCGAATAGCAGACGCCGCGCGGTGCCAGCCAAACTCAATACACTGGTCCTCGCTCTTGCGAGCGCGGGCCTTCCCAGCGCGGTGTCATCCCACCACGGTGTCATCCCGAGCGCAGCCCAGGGATCTGTTTTCATCGTTTCCCGCTCGCGACAAACCCCGGCGCCCCATCCTGACCCATAAACTATTCGCACGGCGGTCATGTACATCGCACAACTCGCCACGCTGCGTGCCCCTCCCACCTCGCAGCAACGCTACCGCCGAACGGAGCTTTCCATGATTCGCCTCTTCCCCCGTCTCATCCTCATCGCGCTTCTCGCAACTTCGGCCGTTCACGCCCAGAACCAGGCCCAGAACCAGTCCCAGAACCAGGCCCAGACCCAGTCCCAGAACCAGGCCCAGAACCAGTCCCAGAGCCAGGCCGGCGCGGCCCACACCCAGTGGCCGGTGCAGGACGGCAATTACGTCATCCGCAACTTCCGCTTCGGCAGCGGTGAGTCCCTCCCCGAGCTCAAGCTGCACTACCTCACGCTCGGCACGCCTCATCGCGACGCAGCCGGCCACACCGACAACGCCGTCCTGCTTCTCCACGGCACCGGCGGCAGCGCCCATTCCCTGCTCAACCCGGTCTTTTCTGACGTTCTCTTCGGGCCCGGGCAGCCGCTCGACATCACGAAGTTCTACATCATCCTTCCCGACGACATCGGCCAGGGCCAATCGAGCAAGCCCTCCGATGGCCTGCGCATGCGCTTTCCGCAGTACGACTACGACGACATGGTGGCCTCCCAGCACACCATGCTCACGGACGGTCTCCACGTCGACCATCTCCGCCTCATTCTCGGTACTTCCATGGGCTGCATGCAGTCCTTCGTCTGGGGCGAGACGTATCCTCAATTTTCCGACGCGCTGGCTCCCTTCGCCTGCCTGCCGGTCGAGATTGCGGGCCGCAATCGCATGTGGCGATACATGTCCATGCAGATGATCCGCAAAGATCCCGCATGGAAGGCTGGCAACTACACCGCCGAGCCCGTCGAGGGACTACGAGGCGCCGCGGATCTGCTCGTCATCGCCGGCTCCGCTCCGCTCCAGATGCAGAAGAACTTTCCCACCCGCGCTCTGGCCGAGGCGTACGTCGATCGCACCCTGGACACAATCATCGCCCACACCGACGCCAACGACTTCCTCTACTACGTCAACGCCTCGCGCAACTACAACCCGGAGCCGAAGCTCAGCACCATCACCGCTCCTGTTCTCTGGATCAACTCCGCCGATGACTTCATCAATCCGCCCGAACTCGGCATTGCACAAACGCTGGTGACGCGGATGCCGCACGCCAAATTCATCCTGATTCCCATCTCCGACGCCACCCGCGGGCATGGCACGCACACGAACGCAGCGGTCTGGAAGAACGATCTCGCTGAATTCCTTCAGCAGACGGAGAAGAAGTAGCGGGGCTTTGGGGCGTTCGGTTTGCGAATCTTTGTAACTACAGGTGGGCGTGTTATTTCGTGAACCCGGACTCCAGCGCGCAGACGCATGCCTCCACGAGCCCGGCCTCGGTTGAAGCCAGCGCCTCCGCTGCCGCCTCCCATCCCTGCTCGCGCAGTGCAGCCGTGGTTACCGCCCCGATTGAAATCGCTTTTATGCCCGGCGGTCGGGCCACAGACGCGTCCCGCAGCAGGCGGCAGAAGTTGATAACCGCCGATGAGCTCATAAACGTGACTGCGTCAGGCACATGTTCTCCTGTAAACCACGCCTGCGCCACAGCTCCTGTGCCCTGCGGCATCACCGTCCTGTAGGCTTCGACAATATCGAGGCGTGCACCCTCCGCCGCGAGTGCCTCCGGCACCACATCGCGCGCCACGCTCGCCCGCACCAGCAGCACGCGCTTGCCAGTCATGCGTCCGCGCAGTGCATTCACCAGTGCCTCGGCCACGTACTGTTCCGGCATTGCCGTTATGCGCAGGCCCAGTTTCTCGAGCGCCGCTCGCGTCGCTGGTCCCACGGCCGCGATTTGCACATGCGCGAACGTAGCCGCGCCGATTCCGAGCAGATGCATGCGTTCGCCCAAGACCCGCACCGCGTTCGCGCTGGTCACCACCAGCCACTCATAGGTATCTAATGCCAGCAGCGCGGCATCGAGCGGCGCATAGGAGACGGGCGGGACGATCTCGATCGCCGGCAGCAGCAGCACCTCGGCGCCCAATGCGACAAGCTTCTCAATCAGGCTGCCGCTCTGCGCCCGCGCCCGCGTTACCACGATGCGCTTCCCCGTCAGCGGCCCTTCGCGCATCACCGGCAACTCGCCCTCACAGGATCGAAGGCGCCGTCGCCAGCAACCGCAGCGCGCCGCGTTTCAGCAACTGGTCCGCCACCGTGGCTCCGAGCGCCTGCGCGTCATCGCCGCATGCCTCCGCGCGCAGCACCGTGCCCCCATCCGGAGATGTGACGCAGCCCGCGAGATGAAACGTCCCACCCTTGCCTTCATCCGCGGCATTCTCGCCGCGCCGGCAAAACGCCCCGATGGGCACCTGGCACCCGCCGCCAAGAGCCGCAAGCGCGACCCTCTCCGCGGTCACGCAAAAGCGTGT
Source organism: uncultured Acidobacteriaceae bacterium (assembly GCA_963830635.1). Lineage (GTDB taxonomy): Bacteria > Acidobacteriota > Terriglobia > Terriglobales > Acidobacteriaceae > CAWHMN01. Next base: position 1,083,696 of record CAWHMN010000001.1, read on the forward strand.
CTGCGCATCTTCGAGTGCGGCCAGCACCGCCTGTGTCGCCGCGTCCTCCGCACGGCACTCGATGGCCAGCGCACCCTGTCCCGGCGCCGGGCACAGGACGTCCTCGGGAAATCGCATCCGCAGCCATTCCGTGCGCGTCAGCCGATCCAGACCCGCCGCGGCCAGCACCGCTGCCTCCACTTGGCCTTCGCTCAGCTTGCGTAGCCGGGTGTCTACGTTGCCGCGAAACTCCACATACTCGAACTGCGGCCAGCGAGCACGGAGCTGCGACTGCCGCCGCAGGCTGCTGGTGCCAATCCGCGCGCCTGCCGGTAATCCCTCAATGGCATGGAAGCGCAGCGACACAAACGCGTCTCGCGCATCCATGCGCCTGGTCACCGCCGCAATCACGAATGGCGGGGCCAACTCGGTCGGCAGGTCTTTGAGGCTGTGCACCGCCAGATCGATGCGCTGTTCCAGCAGCGCATCCTCGATCTCCTGCGTGAACATTCCCTTCGATCCAACGTGCGCGAACGGCACCGCCTGCAGCCGGTCGCCGGTCGTCTGGATGGTCGTGATACTTACCTCGTGACCCAGCGCGCGCAGCGCGTCGGCGATATGGTTGGCCTGCCACAGAGCGAGCTGCGAGCCGCGCGAACCAATGCGGATCAACGCCGGCTCTCCTCGAAGTCCTTCGCGCCTACGGCGGGTTCCGCAGGCTCGCTCCGGTCCTTGGCGGCTGGCATGGCGCGCTCCGGAGCCGCGCCGGTGCCGGCTGCTTCGGCCGCCCGTTCCTCCGCCGCAAACTCGTCCACCTGCAAGTCAAAGATCTGCCGCACCGTATCCACCACCGAGCTATCGCCGTCACGTGCCGCGGCCTTCATCGCCTTAAGCGGCTGGTGCAGCACCTTGTTCATCATGCCGCGTGTCAGCGCATCCACCGCGCTCCGCTGCTCCGGCGTCAGCGACCGCAGCCGGTTCTCGATTCGCCGATGCTCCTCCTGCCGCACTCGCTCGAACTGCCGCTGCAGCGCGATGGCGGCCGGCGCCACGCTGCGTGTCTGCAGCCCGCGCCGGAAGCGCTCCACCTCGGCGCGGATGATCTCCTCCGCCTGCGCGGCCTCCCGGCTGCGTTCGTCCAGGTGCGTTGCCGTGACCGATTGCAGGTCGTCGATGTCGTACAGGAAGACGCCCTCCAGGCGGTTCACCCGCGGATCCACATCCCGCGGAACGGCGATATCGATAAAGAACATGGGTCGATTGCGCCGCCGCTGCAGGAAGTGTTGCGCGTGCTCGGTGCGAAAAATAGGCTGCGCCGCGCCGGTAGAGGTGATGATGATGTCCGCCTGATCCGCGGTCGCATACAGGTCGTCGAAACGAACCGGGCGTCCGGCGAACGTATGCGCCAGATCCACCGCCCGTTCGAAGGTGCGGTTGGCAATCAGCATCGACGTCGTCCCCTGCTGGATGAGCGCACGAGCCGCCAGTTCGCTCATCTTGCCCGCACCCACCAGGAGCACCCGTTTGCCTTCGAGCGAGCCGAAGATCTTCTTCGCCAGGTCCACTGCAACCGACGCAATCGAAACCGCCGAGCTACCGATCTGCGTCTCCGTGCGCACCCGCTTGGCGACGGTGAACGCTGTCTGCAGCAACTGCTCCAAATTCGAACGCACCGCGCCCACCGACCGCGCGACCGCATAACTGGCCTTCACCTGCCCCAGAATCTGCGGCTCGCCCACCACCATCGAGTCCAGGCTGGACGCCACGCGGAAGAGATGCCGCACTGCTTCCGCCTCGTCGTACTGGTAGAGGTGCGGCCGGAGAGCGTCCGGATCCAGCCGGAAGCGGCGCCCCAGAAAACCCTGCACATCCGGCCCGGTCTGTGGACCAGCCGGGTCGGTCTCGTCATGGCAGATCAGCAGCTCCACGCGGTTGCAGGTGGAGACAATCATGCCCTCGTGAAGGCCCGGCGTCTCCAGCAGCGCCCGCGTGGCCTCCGCCAGCGCTTCCGGCGCGATCGCCAGCCGCTCCCGCAGCTCCACCGGCGCGCTCCGGTGGTTCACTCCCAGCAGCCGCAGTCTCATGGCCGCCTCATGGGACGGGGAACCTGTGTACGGAACTTAGCTGGTTGGCCGCCCATACGCTTAGCATCACCAGGAAGATGAAACTTGAAAGGTACACGGCGCGCCGTCCGCGCAGCCCCGCGCTCCGCCGCACCAGCAGCATGCCTACGTAGAGCAGCCACATGGCGAAGGAGAGCAGCACCTTGGGATCGAGAAAATAGACTGCGCCCACGCTCTGCTGCGCAATCAGAGAACCCGCGAGCAGCCCCAGCGTCATGCAGGGAAAGCCGATCAGCAGGCTTCCATAGGCAATGCGATCCATGGTTTCGAGTGGCGGGAGCCAGTTCAGGAAGCCCACCCCGGTCTTGCTCTTCAGTTGCCGCTCCTGCAGCAGGTAGAGGAAGCTTGCCAGCAGGCTGAAGATCAGCGCCGCATACGCCGCCAGCAGCGCGCTCACATGCAGGAACAGCCATCCGGAGCGCACATAGGGCGTGACAAAAGTGGCCCGGTCCGGACCGACCGCAGGCTCCAGCAGCAGCAACAAGGCCATGGGCAGCACCAGTATGCCGATCGCCGTGGCGCGATATACCCATAACACCAGCAGATAGGCCGCAACCAGCAGCAGCGCCAGTGTCGCCGCCACCTCATGCATGCCCATGGGCAGCCAGTGGTGCGCCGTTACCAGCATCTCCACCAGCGCCACCAGATGGAAGAAGAACCCGCACGCCGCCGCCGGCAGAGACAGCCGCTGCCACTGTGGCTTGCCATAGAGCACCGCCGGCAGCGCAGCAATACTCGCTACGGCGTACAGCGCAGCCGCGATCCTCAACCAGAGCAGAAACATAGGAGTGTAATTGACCTCCTAGTATATCCACTCACCCCATCTTGGACGGCCCGAACGCCCGTCCCTAGCGTAGCAGCGGGCGGGATGAGCTACAGTATCGGGTGCCCCATCCTGAGCGCAGCGAAGGGTGGGATGCGCTACAGTATCGGGAGCCCCATCCTGAGCGCAGCGAAGGGTGGGAGAGCTACAGCATCGGGTGCCCCATCCTGAGCCTGAGCCTAGTCGGAGGAAGAGATGGGCCTCACGCGCCCCAGCGTTAGTTCGGCACAATCGGCGGCAGCGGCGTCGACATCGGCACGTCTCGCACACGGATCGGCTTGTTCTCGCTCAGGTCCGCCTTCTTCAGAAGGCCATCACGGTTGAAGCTCAGCATCCAGTTCGCGGTGCGCTTTGGCTGCTGCACGTCGCTGAAGGCGACGTCCGCGGCGCCGTGGTCGCCGATGCGGATGATGGGCGTAACCCCGTCCCGCTTCGTCAGCGCCTCGCTCGCCGCCACGTCATCGAGGGGGTTCGCCACCTGGGGAATCGTGCCTCCGGCCAACGCCACGTAGCACATCGCGAGGTTCAGCCAGTGCGCGTCGGATTTGAGCGCGCCTTCACCACGGTCCGCCTGCACCATACGGTTGAAGACCGAATACGCGTTGCCGCTCTTCCACACCGGGTGGTACGGAAGCAGCCCATGGCTCACGTCGGCAACCAGATCGACGTTGCCCGTGTCATGCGGGACTACCGCGACGAAGCGCGACGGCCCCCGGGGACTGGTCTGGTTGGTAAATTCCAGGATCAGGTGCTCCGGTAGCGCACGGCACACCACCTGCCGGTAGGTCCAGGCGTTGCTGTCGCTGATGTCGAATCCGTAGAACGCGGCCGCACGGCTCACGTCCGCTTCGCGCCGCGCCAGCAGCGCCGCATCCGCATCCGTCATCTCGGCCGCGGTGCGCACCGGCAGCGTCACCAGATGCGCGGTCAACGCATCCTGCTGCTCCGCTCCGGTCGGCACCGGCAGTCCATTGTGCTCGCCGGCAATCGCGGCCGCACTCGGCTCCCGCTGCTGCGCCAGGGCACTCTGGCTCGCGCCTGCCAGCCAGCAAGCCATCAGCGACACGCACGCGACAGCGCCGGCAGGAAATCCACGGAATCGCAACAGAGAGGGAGGCATTGCAAGCCCAATCTACCACGCTGGCCGGCGGCTGCCGCCCGCGCGTTCCATCTGTCCGAAACCTTGGTCACGAACGCGATCTGCGGCTCCCGCATGCTCCAGGGCGAGTGCCGCGGGCGTCCGCATGGCCGGCAGATCCGATTCGCTGGACCGCAGGTTCTGTTCGTTTCCGAACGCCGGGTTCCGGATATGAACACTCCCGCCACCCGCGACGCCGCCAAACGGTGATTCATCCGCTGCGTTTCCCACGCCAGGGGATGTGGCCCAAGACCTGCATCCTTGGAACTTGCTTCGAAGTAAACGACCGGGCAGGGCGGCCAACTGGCCCGCGACGCCGGCCAGAACAAGGAATGGAGACCATTTCCGATGCAGCTTCTCCTGCAGGACCTTCGCTATGCACTACGTCAGTTGCGGAGGAACCCCGGTTTCGCGCTGGTCGCCGTCACCACCCTCGCGCTGGGCATCGGGGCCAATACTGCTGTATTTTCCATCTTCGATCAGGTCATGCTGCGCAACCTTCCGGTGCGCGATCCCAATGCGCTGGTATTGCTTTCCGAGCACTCGGAAGCCGAAGCCGGCGGCCTGCACTCGCACGGCGATAACAAGCTCTACTTCTCCTATCCCGGTTATCGCTTGCTCCAGGCACACAGTCCCGTCTTTGCCGGGGTACTCGGCAGCGCACCCACCATGCTCGCCATCGCCGGTCCAGACCACACTGAGCAGACCTGGGGAGAGCTCGTCTCCGGCAACTACTTTGACGTTCTCGGCATGCGCCCCGCTCTCGGCCGCCTGCTTACCCCCGCCGATGACGCCGCGCGCGCCGGCAGTCCCTACACGGTTCTCAGCTACGCCTACTGGCAAAGCCGCTTCGGCGGCAACCCTGCCATTCTGGACACCACACTCCACTTGAACGGGCAACCCTTCCAGGTGATCGGTGTCGCTGCGCCCGGGTATACCGGCCTGAGTCCGGAAGAGACTCCCGCGCTCTTCGTGCCCATGTCCATGCAGACGGCCCTCGGCGGACGGAAGGACTTCCTTGACGACCCCAACCAGCGATGGATGAACGTGCTGGCGCGCCTCAAGCCCGGCGTTTCGCAGGCGCAGGCCGAAGCCGCCATGGCCCCCATCTGGCGTTCCATCCGCCAGTCGGGCTTGCAGCAGGTCCACCATCGTTCGGCTCGTTTCGACCAGAAGTACATGGACTCGCATCTCTTTGTGCGCAGCGGCAGTCAGGGCTTGCCCATGCTGCGCGATGATTTCGGCACGCCGCTCATCGCGCTGATGGGCATGGTGTTGGCTGTCCTGCTGATCGCTTGCGGCAACGTGGCTAACCTGCTGCTGGTGCGGGGAGCCGGGCGCCGCCGGGAGATGGCCGTGCGTGGGGCGCTGGGCGCCACCGCACGGCAACTCTTCCGCCAGTCCCTGCTCGAAGGTCTGGTGCTGGGCGCATGCGCAGCCGCGCTCGGGGCGGCCATCGGTCAGCTCGGAGCGCATCTCCTCATCAGCTCAATTCCGGCGGAGACGGAGGTCACCGGCGCACTCTCCGCACAGTTGGATCTGCGTGTGCTTGCGTTCACTGTCCTGCTCACACTGGTCACCACACTCCTCTTCAGCCTGGCGCCTGCGTTCGCCGGCGCACGCGTTGACCTGACCACGGCGCTCCATCAGCAATCGAGCGCGGTCCGGGGCGGCGGCTCGCGTCTGCGCAGCATTCTGGTCTCAGCCGAAGTGATGCTCAGCCTGGTTCTGCTCGTCGTCGCCAGCCTCTTCGCGCACACTCTTTACAACATGCAGGGCGTGCAGCCAGGCTTTCGCGCGGATCACCTGTTGACCTTCGATGTAAATGCCAAGCTGCTCGGCCGTGACGCCTCGGCAACCCGCGCCGAGTACCAGCGGCTCGAAGAGGCGCTTCGTCAACAACCCGGCGTGCGCAGCGTCGCTTACAGCTCGGTATCGCTGCTCAGCGGTAATTCCCAGGGTGGCGACGTTTCCATTGCCGGCTACGTTCCGCGGCCGGGTGAAGACTTGGACATGGACATGGATACAGTCAGCCCCGACTTCTTCTCCACCATGCGCATTCCCCTGCTTGCCGGACGGACATTCGCCACCTCAGATCATTTCGGCGGACACAAGGTCGGGATCATCAGCCAGAGCTTCGCCAGCCGTTACTTCGGCAGCCCACGCGGCGCGCTGGGGCACGTCTTCTGCTTCAACTGTCCCGACAGCACCCGGCCAGATACGGAGATCGTCGGCGTCGTCCCCGACGTGAAGACGGACGATCTCCGCGATCTGCCGGCGCCCTTCTTCTACCTGCCATCGGATCAGAGCGATGAAGCGCGGCCCGCTTCCTTCTATCTCCACACCACGCAGGATCCCGCGGCCGCCGCCGACACCATCCGCCATGCCGTCGCTACCGTCGACCCCAACCTGCCCATCCGCAATCTCGAATCGATGCAGTCTCACATCGCCAACGGTCTTTTCCAGGACCGCCTCATCTCAAACCTGTCGATCGCCTTCGGCGCGCTCGCGGCCCTGCTCGCCGCGCTGGGACTCTACGGCGCGCTGGCCTACTCCGTCGCCCAGCGCACACAGGAAATCGGCATTCGCATGGCTCTCGGCGCGGATCGCGGCCAGGTTGTTCGACTGGTGATGCGGCAGGTCCTCCGCATGGCCGGAGCAGGCATCCTCCTCGGGCTGCCCCTGTCCATGGCCTTGGCCCGCCTGCTTAAGAGCCAGTTGTACGGCGTCTCCGGCAGCGACCCGGGAGTCTTCGTCTCCGTTGTCGTGGCGCTCACGCTGCTGGCCTTGCTGGCGGGGCTCATTCCCGCACGCAGCGCCGCCTCCATCGAGCCCATGCGCGCCCTCCGCACCGAATAGGAGACATACGCGCGGCCTCAAAAACAAAGAGAGCGGCCGAAGCCGCTCTCTGGTTTCACATCATTAGCTGTGACAATCCAACTAATGTGCAGCAGGCCGACGATGGTGCACCGGCGCGTGGGCCGGAGCCGGCGGCGTGCCATCGGTCAAGGTGATCATCTTCGGGTTCTGCGTATACGAATCGAACTTCGCCGTATACGTCACCATCGATCCGATCGCCGGGACCTGCTTGAGCGGCTCCTTCATGTTGATGGTGAAGTCCGCGGTGTTCGATCCCTGCGCGTCCGGCGTCACGGCCAACTGCACCGAATCTGCCGTGGCCGAAACCACCTTGCCCGGCACCTGCGCAACTACATCCTTCAGCGTCGCCCAGACCTTGTCCGCGTCCTCCGGCTTACCGTTGAAGAGGATGAACTCCTTGTCGCCCAGGCTCAGCGTCTTCAGGTCCGGAGTAGAAGCGACCACCTGCGCTGCCTGGTCGGCGGGCGACGGCGGCGGCGGGGCCGCGGTGGGATTGTAGCTGTCCGGCGGCATCACCGCGGTCGTTACCTGCTGCTGCACCTGCGGAAAGCCGTCCATGCTCCCGTGATACTTCTTGTAGTAGTACTCGGCCGCCTGCTCGATCTGCGGCTTCGCGGCCGCCGGCGCATAGTTCGCCGCGCGCGTCAGGAACCAGATCGCGTTCTTCAGGTCCGGCGGCGTCTCCTGCGCATACGCCTGCCCCAGCAGGTAGGTGTCGTTCAGCGAAGGTCCGCTCTGCGTCGTCGCCGGGTCTACGTTCTGCAACTCTTTACGGAAATTGTCCACCGCGCCCGCGTAGTCCTTCTTGTTCTCATCGTCCAGCGCAATGGCGCTGTAGAAGATCGGGGTCGTCGCCGCCTTCAGCTTCTGGTAATCGGCGTCCGCCATATTGGCCGGCTTGGGAGCGTTCAGGCCTGTCTGCGCCTTAGCCGAGGCGTCATCCAGCAGCGGTTGCGCGTCGGCCGGCGTGGTCTTTCCCGCCGCCTGCGATTTCTTGATGTACACGTAGATCGCCAGGGCCCGCAGATTGTTCGGCGCCACCTGCAGCAGGCGGTTCGCCGCGTCCACCGTCTTGTCCAGGTTGTTCGACTGCTGGTAGGCCGTCATGAGCTGCTCCAGCATGTCCTGCTTCACCACCGAGTTTGGGTACTTGGTCAGGAACGCCTCAATCGCCGCAGCCTTCGCCGCGGGCGACGACTGGCTGATCGCATTCGAGTAGTCGTTGTACTCGGCTGGATCTTTGATCGTGATCTGCTGCCCCGGCGCGGCCTGTCCGCCCGGTTGTGCAGCAGCCTGTGCTGGCTGCGCATCGGTCTGCGCCCATACCGCCGGTGTGGCGCAAAGGCTACTGGTGGCTACAGCCAGCAAGGAAGCTATGGCAATGGTTTTCATCGAACGCTCCTGGAAACAATCCTAGATAAAGTGCAGCAAACACCGGTCACTATCCACACTCACAGCGCGGCCCTGCCGGCCCGCGGGCCTTGCTTTCGCCGGATGACTCCTGATTGCGAAAAGTATCCGGAACTGCTCGTTTGAATGTACCGGAGGCGACGTGGCTGGATTATAGAAACCGCAAGGCATTCCGGCAAGCGCACCAGCGAAGTGCCCCGCCTTACGCCCGACCGTCCTGCGCCAACCCGTCTCCCACACCCCGCCTGCAACTAGATGCGCCGCCGCCGTCTTGTGTTACCCGGCGCCCCACAAGCATCCCACCTTTCGGCGTTCCGCCTGCACATCTGTAACTCGCCCTGCGGTTCGAAGGAGACTCGCCCTATGCCTCACCCATCCAGCACTTCCTCCTCGCACACCTCGCTGGCCGGCCAAGTCGCGGTGGTCACCGGAGCCGCGCGCGGCATCGGTCGCGCCATCGCCGAACGCCTCGCCGCACTCGGCGCATCGCTGGTCCTCACCGCCCGCGACCAGCTTGCGCTGCGTGACGTCGAAACCGCCATCGGGCAGCAGGGCGGCAGCGCCCGCTCCATCCCGTGCGATCTGCTCGACGGCGCCGCCATCGACCGGCTGGCTGCGGACGTCCGCCAGCGCGAAGGCCGCTGCGACATCCTGGTCAACTGCGCCGGTATCGGCGAACTCGGCCAGCCGCTCCATGAGACTGCTCCCGACTTGTTCGATCGCGTCCTCGGCACCAATCTGCGCGCGCCGTACCTGCTCATCCGCGCCTTCGCTCCGCTGATGATCGAACAGCAGAGCGGACACATTGTGAACATCTCCTCGCTTGCCGGAAGGAATCCGCTGCCCAATGGGGCCGCGTATGCCGCATCCAAGTGGGGCCTGAACGGCCTTACCTACTCGGTTGCGGAAGAGCTGCGGCAGCACCACATCCGCGTCTCCGCGGTAGCGCCGGGCTCGGTCAACACCCACTTCGGCAGCGGAACGGATGACGCGAAGGCGGCGCGCAAACTGCAGCCGTCTGACGTCGCCGATGTCGTCGCGCTGCTGGTGCAGCAAGCGCCGCAGTCTTTCGTCAGTGAGGTCCTGATGCGCCCCACCACCAAGTCCTGACGCCTGCTCGTCTCTGGACCGGCCATCCGTTGCGCCTACGCTCCCGACCACGAAGGAGGGCGCCCCATCCTGAGCGCAGCGAAGGGTGAGGGGAGGGTGGGATACCACGAACTCTCGATGCGTGACGCTAGGCTGCGTCCCGCACCCGCTCCATGGCCAAAGCGCCGTTCGCCAGCTCCGGACGGTCTCCCTCCCGCCCAAGCAGCCGCCGCACCAGCGCGCTCTCCGCCATCAGGGCTCCCGCGGCTGCGACATACGGGATCAGCTCTCCGAAGATCCGTGTCTCGATCAGAATTCCGTAGACAAACATAAAGCCGAACCACGCCGGCAGCACCCACAGCCACGCCCGCAAGCGCGCGTCCTTCAGGTGGCCGCGAAATATCAGCACGATGGGCAGCAGATAGCAGCAGCCGCCTAATAGCTGCGGCCAGGCCTGCGGCTGCAGAAAGAACGTCACGTTCAACGGGATGCGCGGGTAGAACTCCGAACGGCTGTGCGCGAAGATGCGCCGCACCTCCACCTGCCAGATGATCCAGTACACCGCCAGCGGCATCACCACCGCCAGGTTGCGCCAGGCCAGCATCTTCCGCCAGCGGAGGCGCCCATGCTCCACCGCGCGGTCGAGCAGGAAGAACCCCAACAGCAGCAGCGTTGTCTCGCGATTGATGGTCGCCACCACAAAGATTGCGACAAACCAGCCGATGTGCCGGCGGAAGTAGAGGACGTACATGGCCAGCGCGAAGAACGCCAGGCTGGGCAGGTCATAGATGAAGCGGAAGTTCTGGATGGTGTGCAGCACGTACGTCGCCGCGCACAGCACCAGCACCAGCGGATAGATCAACGGCGTCAGTAACCTGCGCGGGGAGGCCGCTTCATAGATGCGCGTCGCCACCACGCCTGTCACCGCCAGGCACACGACACTGATCAGCCCCTGCACGATGACCTCTGGCGACACCACGCGCGGAAACCAGTAGACGTACTTTGACAGCCAGCCTGAAATCCACACCAGCGGCGCATTCACGTGTGCCCAGCGCATCGGCAGCACCATCATCAGCCGGCCCTGGAAGGGCATGCGCTCCTCGCCGTGCTCGTACTGGATGGTCTGCACGTATGGCCGGACCAGCCACAGATAGCACCACACCAGTTGCACCGTAGCCAGCGCGTACAGCGCTAACAGAAACCACCGTCGCCTGCGCTCCATCGAACCGTCTCGCCTCCTCGTCCTGGCTCGCCGTCAACACCGTAGGATGCAGCGACGGCGCAGTTCTGCGACGCTCGCAAATCTGGATGTTCCATCCATCCCAAAATCGTGCCATCCTCATCTCGCCCGCGCCGTCATCGCATCTCGCCTGCTGTCATCCCGAGCGAACCGGGGTCCCCGCGAAGCCTGCCTTTGGCTTGTCGGGATGGAGAGTCGGAGGGATCGCTTGTCCCCCCGGACCAGCGCCTCACCCTCAAATCGGGTTTCCTGCCGCCTTATCCACAACATGTTGGGGTATCCATGTTGATTCCCTTTTCCCACTCCCTTACCATTCGTCCTAACCTAACTAGTACATGCGGCATCCGGGCAGCTCCCCCAGGGTTTCGCCGCCACGGCAGGCGTCGTGGCGGCGGGACCAGAGCACCGAAGGCAGGCACCATGCTCAAGCTCAAGAAGATCCAGATTCTCGGTTTCAAGTCTTTCTGTGATCGCACGGAGGTGACCCTCCCCGGCCAGGGATTCGCTGTGGTTGTCGGCCCCAACGGCTGCGGCAAATCGAACATCCTCGACGCGGTGAGTTGGGTTCTCGGCGAGCAGTCTGCCCGCACCCTGCGCGGCGCCAAGATGGAAGACGTCATCTTTGCCGGCACCCGCGAACGCAAGGCCCTCGGTATGGCCGAGGTCTCGCTCACACTCATCGATCCGGACGCCTACGGCGACGGACCGCTGCTCGCCCCATCCGAACCCGAGATCTCCAGCAGCGACGAGGCGGTCGCCGAAGCCGACTGGGATGAGGCCGGCGCCCGCGCCGCGAAGGCCGTGGAGACCGAAGACATCATCGCCCAGGTCCAGCCCGGTCCGCTCGATGGCGCGGAGCCGGACGGTCTTGGGCCCGACCACCAAAACCGGGTGGCCCATCCTGAGCGAAGCGAGGGATGGGATACCACAACCGCGACATCGGAACCGCATGAGGCCGCAGAGGCGTCCGCTTCCGAAGCGGACCCGGCCGCAACTGAAAACGCTGTCGTCCTCAAGATCCGCCGCCGCAAGTTTCAGCGGACGCCGGCTCGTGCCGGCGAGATCGTCGTCGCGCGCCGCCTCTTCCGTACTGGCGAAAGCGAGTACCTGCTCAATGGCAAGCTCTGCCGCCTGCGCGATATTCAGGACATCTTCATGGGCACCGGCCTGGGCCCGGAGAGCTACGCCATCATCGAGCAGGAGCGTATCGGCCAACTGCTCAGCTCCAAACCCCACGACCGCCGCGCCATCATCGAAGAGGCCGCCGGCATCACGCGCTTCAAAACCAAGAAACGCCTGGCCGAACTGCGCCTGGAGCAGGCCAGGCAGAACCTGGCGCGCGTCAATGACATCTTCGACGAGGTGACGCGGCAGATGAACTCGCTCAAGCGCCAGGCCGCCAAGGCCGAACGCTACGGCGCTCTGCGCGATGAACTCCGTGGGCGTCTGCGCATCGTGCTCGCCAGCAAACTCCACGCCATGGATGCGGACGGCGCGGCACATGCCGCCGCGATCGCGGCGCTGACCGGGCAGATCGATAACGCCGCCGCGCAGGTCGAATCACTCGATGCCGAGCACGCCGCCGGAGTCGAGCGCGGGTATGGCCTGGATGCCAGCGCCAAGGAGGCCGGCTCCCGCGCCAACCAGGCCGCCGTCGACCTGGAGCGCGCCGCCACCCGCCAGCACAGCAACCATGAGCGCATCCACGATCTGGAGGCCCGCACCGCCGCCGGCGCCGCCGAGCTCGCCCAGACGCGCGACCAGGTGGAAGGCCTTAAGGCCGAGCGCGAACAGCATCGCAGCTTCCTGGAGACCGCCGCGGCCGAAGCAGCAGGATTTCGCGAGCAGGCGAACGCGCAGAATCTGCAAGCCCGGGAAGCCGCCAGCGCCGTCGCCTCCGCGGAAGGGCGTCTCGAAGCCGAACGCCGCCGTGGCATGCAACTGCTCGCACAGGCGGGCACCGCCCGTAACGGCATCGCGCAGGCCGAAGAGTCTCTGGTCGCGCTCGACCGCGAAGCCGAGCGTCTCCGCGCGGAGATGGATGCCGCCGCGCGCGATCTCGCCGCTTTGGGCGCGGAACGCGGCCAGGCATCGCTGCACTTTGAGTCCGTCTCCGACACCCTCAAGCGGCTGGAAGGCGAAATCCTCAACCTCCGCGCCGAGATCGATACGAAACGCCGGGAAGAGCAGGAGGCCCGCCGCTCCGGCGACCAGCTACGCGCCGAGAAGGCCACGCTCACCGGCCGCCGCGATTCGCTCGACAACCTCATCCGCGAGCACAGCTACTCCACCGACACTGTCCGCAAGCTCTTCCGCGCCAACCATCAGCCCAACGACGCCGGCGCCGGCCTTGCTTCCGTCGGCACGCTCGCTGACTTCCTTGAAGTGGATGGCCAGTACGAGAACGTCGTCGATGAGTTCCTCCGTGACGAGCTCAACTACATCGTCGTCAAGAGCTGGCACGCCGCCGAGGAGGGCATGCGGCTGCTCAAGACCGACGTGGACGGCCGCGCTACCTTCCTCGTGCATCCCACGGATTCGCAGGCCAAGTTCTCCTTTGCCGCCATTGACCCCACCGGCGAGTACACCCGGCGCGATGGCATCGTCCGTCTCAAAGACTGCATCCGTGTGCTGGACGGCTTTGGCACCTCGCTCGAGGCCATTCTGCCCAAGCTGCGTGAGGGCTACGTAACGCCCGATACCGAGACTGCGCGCACGCTGGCGCTTGAACATCCCCAGGCCTTCTTCCTCGCGCCTTCGGGGGAGTGCTTTCACAACGTAACTGTCACCGGGGGCAAGCCTCGCGCGGAAGGACCGCTGGCCATCAAGCGCGAACTCCGCGATACCCAGAAGAAGCTGGACGCGGTGGAGACCGAACTGGGGCAGACCGAGATCAACGCGGCGGCGCTCGCTCGCCTGCTCTCCACGCTCAACCGCTCACTCGAAAGCAAGAGTGAAGAACGCCGTGCCGCGGAGCGCGAGAGCGCCAACCACAGCGCCGCGCTGCGCCAGATGGAGGCCGAGGTCAAGCGCCTGGAACGGCGCGCACAGGACTGGACCATCGAAGCCGCCCGCAACAAGGACCAGCGCACCGCCCGGCAGTCTCTGATCGAGTCCCGGCGTGACGAAGCGGCCCGCCTCAGCGAAGAGCACGCCGCCGCCGAAACCCATCAGTTCGCCCTGGAGGGTGAACTCGCGCAGCTTCGCGTGGCCCGGGAAGAGCGCCAGCAGGCCGCATCCCAGGCCGTCGCCCAGCTCGCCGGGCTGGAAGAGCGCAAACGCGGTGCGGAGGCTTCTTTCGCGCGCATCGACCGTCTGTTTGCCGATCTCGGCCGGCGCGCCGCGCAACTGGAGCAGCAGTTGGCCGCCGCCGCCGCGGAACAACAGCAGCGCACGGAAGAAAACACGCAGCTCGCCTGGCAGCAACAGCAACTCGGCGAATTGCGTGAGCAGGCCGCGCGCGAGGCGTCCCAGTGGACGGAAGAGGCCAGGCTGCTGCGCGTCGCGCTCCATGAGAGCGAAGCGCAGCTTAAAGCACTGCGCACCGAGACGGACGCTCTGCGCGACCGCCGGTCGACCCGTGCCGCACACGCCGCCAAGCTCTCCGCCGACCTCGAACACCTGGAGGCCACCTGCATCAGCGACCTGAGCGTCGAGGCCTCTGCTCTCCGCACCGAAGAACTGCCCCGCCTCGAAGCCGAACCGCTCGCGGCCGAGGACGAAGCCTGCCGCAGTTTGAAGGGCAGGATGGACGCCATGGGGCCTGTCAACATGATGGCGCTGGACGAGTACACCGAGACCGCCGAGCGCCACGCCTTCCTCGAAACCCAGCGCCAGGACCTGCTCGACTCCATCGATAACACCCAGTCGACGATCAAGGAGATCGACGGCATCTCCCGCACCAAATTCGAAGAGGCCTTCCAGCGCATCAATGAAAACTTCGGCCACACCTTTACCCGCCTCTTCGGCGGAGGGCAGGCCTTCATGAAGCTTACCGACGAGGAGAACGTCGCGGAGAGCGGCATCGACATCGTCGCCTCACCTCCGGGCAAGAAGTTGCAAAGCGTCCTGCTGCTCTCCGGCGGGGAGAAGGCCCTCACCGCCCTCTCGCTGCTGGTCGGCATCTTCCAGTACCAGCCCAGTCCCTTCTGCGTGCTCGACGAGGTGGATGCCCCGCTCGACGAGACCAACGTCGGCCGCCTGGCCGAACTGCTGAAAGGCATGTCCGGAGAGACCCAGTTCGTCATGGTCACCCACTCCAAGCGCATGATGACCGCTGCCGACATGATCTACGGGGTGACCATGCAGGAGCCCGGTGTCTCAAAACTGGTCTCCGTCCGCATGGGCGGCAATGAACGCGAGACCCCTCGCCGCGCCATCGCCTGAAATGTCAAGCGAATGGCCCCGTAGCGAACCAAATACGTACATAATTGCGCCGCGAAACGCCGCTTTCGACACACAAATAAGCAGCAAAATCAAGCCTCCGCGAAGCCCGTTGACAAAGCCTTCCTGCGTCCGCAGAATCGGTACAGTCACCTTCGTTTTCAGGTACTTCTCTCTCTTTGCAGACACTTACAAATACCGATCTGCCGGGGCTTCCCCTGCTCGGCCGAGGCAAGGTCCGCGACCTGTACAGCGTGGGCGACGACCTGCTGCTGGTCGCCACTGATCGTATCTCCGCCTTCGACCACGTGCTGGCTACAGGCATTCCGGGCAAGGGCAAAATTCTTACGCAGCTCTCGCTCTTCTGGTTCGACCTGCTCCGCGACCTCGTCCCGAATCACCTGATCACCGCGGATGTCCAGAAATTTCCCGCATCGTTGCAGCCCTATGCCGACGAACTGCGCGGCCGCTCCATGCTGGTCAAACGCGCGCAAATGTTTCCCGTCGAATGCGTGGTGCGCGGCTATCTCTCCGGCTCCGGATGGAAGGACTACCAGGCGCAGGGATCCGTCTGCGGCATCGCACTGGCCAAGGGCTTGAAGGAATCCGACAAGCTGCCTTTACCGCTCTTTACTCCGGCATCGAAGAGCCTCCACGGCGAGCACGACGAAAACATCTCCTATCGGGAGATGATTACGCGCATCGGCGAGCCCGCCGCCACCAGACTGCAAGAACTCAGCCTCGCCATTTACGCTAGAGCCTCGGCGTATGCGGCGGAGCACGGCGTGATCCTCGCTGACACCAAGTTTGAATTCGGCGTTACCCCGGAGGGTATCGTGCTGGCGGACGAGGTGCTCACGCCGGATTCGTCCCGCTACTGGCCGGTGTCCCAGTACGCGCCCGGCGGTCCGCAGGCCTCTTTCGACAAACAGTTCGTCCGCGACTACCTGGAGAAAATCCGCTGGAATAAACAGGCGCCCGCCCCGTCTCTGCCCGACGATGTCGTGGCGAAGACGCAACGGAAGTATCTGGACGCGTACCGCCTCCTCACCGGCAAAGAGCTGGAACTCTAACGGTGCCGACGATGATGCCAGTCGATTGGGTGATCGTTGCGATTCTTGCCGTCTCGATCATCACGGCCTTCATCCAGGGCTTTTTTGTCGAGGTGTTCTCGCTGGCCGGCCTGATTGCCGGCGTGCTCGTTGCGAGTGAGTACTATGCCGGAGTCGCCGCTTTCCTGGAGCGCTTCATCTCCTCGCCTACCATCTCCGCGGCCGTCGCCTTTGTGCTCATTGCCGTCGCGGTGATGATTGTGGCGTCGATCCTAGGCAGGGTCCTGCGGTCGTTGTTTCGCGGGGTAGGCCTGGGATGGATGGACCGTCTTGCAGGTGGTGCATTCGGAGCGATAAAGGGGTATCTTCTGGTGATGCTTGCCGTCACAGCCATGCTGGCGTTCTTCCCGCGGCAGCCCTGGCTCGAGCGGTCGCAGTTGGCGCCTTACTTCGTCGGAGGCGTCCGTGGCGGCGCAGATTTCCTGCCGACAGACCTGGGAGAACGCGTTCGCCGCGGCTTCCGCATGTTCCGCAATGCGCACTCTGGCAACCCTGAAAGTATTTAGCGAATACAGCGATTTCGAATACGATACCGGGGACTACCCGGGAGTCAAGAAAGAGGATTCAGTGAAACGCGAACTGGATAGCTTAGTGAGCCAAATGCATGCCGGTGGTATCACATATGACGAAGCCGTTCGCGAGTTCAAGAAGCGCTTTATTCTTGAGGTCCTGTCGCACCATCGCGGTAACCAGTGCAAGGCCGCCCAGGAGCTTGGCATGCACCGCAATACGCTCAGCCGCACCATCGCGGAGCTTCAACTTGATCCGGCGCAAATTCGCTCCGGCCTCAAGCGTCCGGTGCGCAGCGCGCGTCCTGTAGTCGAGCAGAAGCAGATTCTGCGTTCTTCCTAGCCGGAGCCTTCGTACATTTTGTCCCAAGCAGCCCTACAGCACGGAACCGCCCTGAGCCTTGCCGATGGTTCCGGCGGTCGCATCGCGGTACGCGAGAGGTTTCGCTGGGACGCATGCGACGCGTACCTCTTTGATATTGACGGCACACTTCTGCGGGACCCCAGCCGCACCCACTATCATGCGTTTTCTGAAGCAGTGGAAGCGGTGCTGGGGCATCCCCTGTCGCTCGAAGGGGTCCATGTGCAGGGCAGCACCGATCCCGCCATTCTTCGCGACGCACTGCGCGCACACACTCTAGACGAAGCGGTGTGGCGGCCGCGTTTCGACGAGATTCTGAAGGCCATCTCCGCAGTGGTCGCGAACCGGGCCTCCACGATGCAACTCCGCATCATGCCCGGGGTCGAAGAGACCCTTCGCTATCTCCAGGGCCAGGGCAAGCTGCTCGGCGTCGCTACGGGAAACCTGGAAGAGATCGGCTGGCTCAAGATCGACCTCGCCGGCCTGCGCTCGTGGTTTCGCTTCGGCGGCTTCAGCGACGCCTGTGAAGAGCGCGCGGACATGATCGCGGCCGCCGCATGCACGGCGCGTTCGCTCTGCGGGCCGGATGCGGTGCTGTGCGTCGTGGGGGACACACCCTCGGACATCGCCGCCGCGCGGTCGAATGGCCTTCCGGTGATTGCCGTGGCCACGGGTCATTCCAGCTTCGACGAACTTCTTGCGCATCGGCCGGACCTGTGCGTGACCTCGCTTGCGGATCTGCTCGCCCTGAAGGAGCAGCCGTGAAGCAAGTCCGGAGCAGGACTGCAAGCCGGAGAGTGGCGGCGACACTCGCGCTGCTGCTTTGCGTGGACTGTGGTGCCCTCTCCGCTCAACAGCCCTCCGCCGCGGCATCCCCCGTCGCAGCTCCATCCGACGCCGCCACTGCCGGGACTATCAAGGCCACGGCAGCGCGCCCTGCGCCAAGCTCCAAGGACAGGCGCACAGCGGACAAGCTGTACCTGCGCGGTGCACGCGCGATCCAGGACAAGGATCTGCACGCTGCCACCCGAGACTTCGACGAAGCCGCGCAGCTTGTACCGGGAAATGCGGACTATGCGGCTGCCGCGGCCATCGCCCGCGCGCACCTGGTCACAGAACTGGTGCAGCAAGCGGACAAGGCGCGCATTCTGGGCCAGACCGAGATGGCGCGGGCGCGGCTGGCGGAGGCGCTGACCCTCGATCCAACGAACCCCATCGTGACGCAGCACACCGACGATCTCGCGTCGCTATCGCTCGCCGCGCCCGGCACGGACGATCCGACTGCGCAGATCGCCGAGGCCATCCAGCTCGCGCCGCTCGCCGGCAAACACAGCTTTCATCTGCGCGCCGATGGCAAGAGCCTGCTGCAGCAGGTGCTCGCCGCCTATGGCATCACGCCGACCATCGATAGCAGCGTGGCCGCGCCGGCGCTCCGCTTCGATGCCGAGGACCTCAGCTACCAGCAGGCGGCGCAGCTGCTGGAGCTCCAGACCAACACGTTCTTCGTCCCGCTCGATCCCCGGCGGGTCCTGGTGGCCAAAGACACCAAGGAGAACCGCGACAAGTATCAGCGTCAGTTGCTTGAAACGGTGTATCTGCCGGGCCTGAATGCGACCGAGATGAGCGACATGGGCAACCTGGCACGCAATATCTTTGACGCGCAGCAGGCCACGGTGCAGCCGGGACGCGGCACGCTGACCATTCGAGCGCCGCAGGCTCGGCTTGCCGCGCTCAACCGCAGCCTGGCCGATCTGCTGGACGGCAGAAGCCAACTGCTGCTAGAGGTCCGGCTCTTCGAAGTGGCGAAGACGCGAACGACCGACATCGGCGTGCAGGCGCCGCAGCAGTTCACTGCGTTCAACGTGCCGAGCGAATTGAATTCCGTGGTGAATGGCAACCAGGACCTCATCAACCAGATCGTCTCCAGCGGCCTGGCCTCTGCCGGGGATACGGCGGCGATCGTCGCCATTCTGATCGCGTCCGGAGAGGTGACCAACTCCATCCTGAACCAGCCTTTCGCTACCTTCGGCGGCGGCACCACGCTGACCGGACTGACGCTCGGTACCGCGACCGCCAACCTGGCGCTGAACACGAGCGACTCGCGGGCCCTCGATCACGTGCAGCTCCGCCTGCAGGACCAGGAGACCGCGACGCTGATGTCCGGGACGCGTTACCCCATCATCCAGTCGAGCTACTCCAGCCTCAGCCCGAACACGCCGAATATCCCCGGACTTAACAGCGCGGGTCTCTCCAGCCAGTTGGCGAGCCTGGGGCTGAGCGCCTCCGCCCTGCAGCAGCAGCCGCCTATTCCGCAGGTGCAGTACGAAGACCTGGGCCTGACACTCAAGGCTACGCCGCACATTCAGCGCGACGAGCGGGTGGCGCTCAAGCTCGACCTCAAGCTGCAGGCGCTGGCCGGAGGGTCGCTCAACGGCATCCCGGAGTTGACCAATCGCCAGTTCACCACAGACATCGATGTGCTGGATGGCGAGAGCACCATGGTGACGAGTTCGCTGACACGCAGCGAGGCGAAGGCGGTAAGCGGCATTCCGGGGCTGAGCGAGATTCCCGGCTTTCAATCCACAACCGACCGCAATGACGACCTGAGCCAGGACAGCCTGATTATCCTGATTACTCCGCATATCGTGCGCCAGCGCCACACCCAGATCGCCGGGCCGGTGATCCTGTTGCCGCAGCATCAGTAAGACCGGCACGTGCCTTGCCATGGGCCCCTGCCATACATGTGCCCGAATCACTACGCGAGCATCTCGCGCTAAAAGACGGAAGTGTCCCGGCTGGCCTGCGCTGCTCAAGAAGGTCTGCTGCGCTCAGGATGACATGTGGTGAGGTGGCCGGCTGCGACGAGCGTTCGTTCGACTTGAGCGATGAGCAACCCCACCCTAGCTGCGCTAGAGTGGGGCACCCGCACAAAACTTCTATTTGGCGGCGGAGGGCACGCCGTCGAGCTGCATCTGGTAGCTGACGATCTGCTTCAGCGTCTCGTAGGGTATTCCGCCGAAGGGTAGACCGCGCCCGTTAACGAACAACGTTGGGGTGGAGTTGACGCCGACATCCGCTCCCAACTGAAGCTGTGCCGCGACGGTCGCTTTGGTCTCCGGTGAGCTGGCGCAGGCGCTCACCTTTGCGGGATCCTGGCCGGCCGCGGTGACGGCGGTCTTCAGCGTTTCGGCGGAGCCCTGCGGGGTTAGGCCGGTCTGGTTGGCGTAGACCGAAGACGCAAATTTGAAGAAGGCGTCGTTGCCACCGAGCTTCGCAACGCATACGCCGTACTCCGCCGCCTTTTCAGCCTCGGAGTGAATCGATGCGAGCGGGAAGTTTTCGTAAACGTAATGCGCGTTGGGGAAGTCGGTGAGGAGGCGCTGCACCGTGGGCTCGGCTTCCTTGCAGTGCGGGCACTCGAAGTCGGCGAACTCCACCAGCATCAGGTCCTTCGACGCCGAGCCTTTGGAGGGACCGTTGGCCTGCTTCTGCAACAGCTCGCGATAGTCTTCAAAGGGCTTGGGGCCGAAGGGCAGCACTTCATCGGCGATGAGGTGTTTGCCATCAGGCAGCGTGAAGAAGGAGAGGGGTGAGGGCTGCTGCTGACCGGAGCCCTTCTCTTCCACCAGCACCACCACGTGGCTGACGCCCTGCACCGGCGTCTTCTGAATGGCCTGCACCTGCCAGATGCGCGCAGGATCGTAGCCCCAGCTTGCCTTCAGAAACGCGTTCACAGTGTCGACCGTTGGCGTCGTGGCGGTAAAGTTCTTCTGGTCCACGGGGGGCATGGGCGGCAGCGTCGTGGAAGGTGCCGGAGCGCCGGGCCCCGCCGGCGCTTCGGGGGCTGCGGGCGGTGTGCTCTGAGCGGGTGTGTTCGGGCTGGCTGTGCTCTGGGTTTGGGCCATCAGCGGCGCGGCGGGCAATGCGAGGAAAGTGGCGGCAAGCGCCAGGCTGCGGGAAGAGCGAAGAAGCATGAACATCCTTTCTGGATAGAGCCTAACTTAGACCTGAACCTTGACGGCGATGGGGAACCTGCGGCCGCTGCCGAAGGACTTGGCGGTAACTTTCAGGACCGGCGCGGCCTGCTGCCGCTTGTACTCGCTGCGCTCGATCAGGCGCACAATCTGGCGCACCAGCGACAGGTCCACCTGCTGCTGCCCGGCGATGGTCTCCGGCGTCTCGTAGCGTTCCACGTAGGCTTCCACGATAGGATCGAGCACGTCATAAGGAGGGAGCGAATCGCTGTCCATCTGCCCGGGGCGCAGTTCGGCGGAGGGCGGTTTGGTCAGGATGATCTCCGGGATGACGGCGCGTTCGCGGTTGATGTAGCGCGCGAGCGCGTAGACGCGGGTCTTGGTGAGATCGCCGATCACCGCAAGCGCGCCCACCATATCGCCATAGAGCGTGCAGTATCCAGTGGCCATCTCGGATTTGTTGCCGGTAGTAAGCACCAGCGAGCCCAGCTTGTTCGAGAGCGCCATAAGCAGCCCGCCGCGGATGCGCGACTGCAGGTTCTCCTCCGTCACATCGGGAGCATGACCGGAGAGTAGCGGCGCAAGCACGGTGGTGTACTGCAGAAAGATGCTGTGGATGGGCAGGATCTCAAACGAGACGTCGAGGTTCGCCGCGAGCTGACGGCTGTCGTGGATGGACCCGGCAGAGGAATACTCGCTGGGCATGCCAATGGTGAGCACATTCCCCTTGCCCAGCGCGTCCACCGCGATGGCCGCAACCACCGCTGAATCGATGCCGCCGCTCAGCCCGATGACTGCTTTGCGGAAGCCGCATTTCTGCACATAATCGCGCGTGCCCAGCACCAGCGCGTGATAGGTCGCGGCATCGTCGCCGGCCTCCTGCGCGCGGACGTCGCCGGCGAGCGCGGTGGTGTCAAGGAAAACCAGGTCTTCGGCGAACGAGGCCGCCTGCGCGAAGAGGCTGCCGTCCGGGCGGAGGGCCACGCTGCTGCCATCAAAGATGAGGCTGTCATTCCCGCCCACCTGGTTCACTATCACGACCGGCGCGTGATAGTGCCGCGCGATGGCCGCGAGCATCTTCTGCCGCACCTCGCGCTTGCCGTGCCAATACGGAGAGGCCGAGATGTTGAGGATGAGCGAGGGCTTCTGCCGCATCTGCTCTTCCACCGGGTCCACGGAGTAACGCCTGTCGCCCCAGTAATTCTTATCGTTCCACGCGTCTTCGCAGATGGTGAGCGCGACGCGTTCTGCGCCCAGGGTGTACACGCACTGCCGCTCCGCCGGAGCGAAGTAGCGCTGCTCGTCGAACACATCGTAGAAGGGCAGCAGCATCTTGAGCTGGGTGAACGCCACCCGGCCATCACGCAGGACGACCGCGACGTTCGAGACATGTTTGCCGGAGCCGGGCGCGGCCGGGATGATGGAGCCGCAGACGATGGTGAGCGGGGCGAGGTCGGCGGCGTCGAGCGCAAGCTTCTCTACGGTCTCCTGCGCGCGGGCAACGAAGGAGGGCTTCTCGAGGAGATCCGCGGGCGGATAGCCGCAGATGGAGAGCTCGGGAAAGACCGCGACCTCTGCGCCACCCTCCGCAGCGCGGCGCGCGTACTCGAGGATCTTGGCGGCATTGCCGGCAAAATCGCCGACCGTGGGATTGATCTGGGCGAGCGCAATCTTCACAGCTTCAGTGTATCGGAGAGCAGATCCGGCACCAGCGTTTCAGGAGAAGCGTATCCCTCCGCTTCGGTCGGGATGACCGCACCATCCCCGCCCTAGCTTCGCTAGAACGGGGCACCCGGGGTTCAGGGTCCAGGGATCAGGAGCCCACTAGTCGTCGTCATCTTTGTGGTGCATCGAGGGCGTGCGCAACGCGGCGGGCACGGGCTGTGAGCCCATGGCATCGCGCCACAGGATCACATTTAGCTTCTGCGGGTCGGCACGGTCTTCGTGGCGAAAGTCCATCCTGCTCGATTCCTCCGCGCCGGGTCCGTGGGCGGGATTCATCTGGTAGATTAGGCCGTTGTCGCGGTTCGCATAGTCGGCGTTGAAGGGTGGCTGGTCGCCGGCGCCCGCGAAGAGCGGCGCGATGGGCGGCGCGAGTGCGTCGTTGTTGTTCATGGGCGGAATGCCGAGCAGGTCTTCCATGGTGCGCAGCATGCTGACCGTGGTGTAGAAGCGATGATCGATGAGCGGCGTGCTCTGCCGCGGCGAGTACTTGCTGACCACGAGCGCGGTGGAGCGGTGCGCATCGACGTGATCCGCGCCGTTCTGCGCATCGTCTTCGAGGATGAAGAACGCCGTGTCATTCCAGTAGGGGCTATGCGAGACGGCTTCGACGGCGCGCCCGACCGCGAGATCGTTGTCCGCGACGGAGGCCTTGGGCCGAGGCATACCGGGCTCCGTGCCCGCAGTGTGATCGTTGGGCAGCCGTAGCATGACGAACGCGGGCATCGGGTCTGTTCCCGCTTTCTTCGCCGCCACCCATGTCCGGAAGTGGGTGAGAAATTCTTCGACACGCAACTGGTCCGGGAAGTCGAGCTTGAAGTCGGGATATTGCGGATCGAAGTGCCCCACCAGCTCGGGCTTGGTGGCGAGGTCTTCCGCAATCAGCGGAATGGGCCAGGGATATGGGCTTTTGCCGCCGCCGTAATTCGCCGGGATGGCGTCGCCCGGCTTGATGGCGGGCGTGGCGCACTGCTCCTGTTCCGGCTCCGGCGTGCCTTGCAGTGGTCCGGGATGCACGTCCAGCTTCTTCTCTCCGCAGAAGCGCGTCGCAATGTACTCGCCAAAATGGTAGAGAGTCTTGCCGTGGCGGGCCAGGTCGGTCCACAAGTAGCTGCTCTGCGGCTCATTCACGTCGGGAATCTTCTCCGAGAGCGGGAAGCCGTTCTCGACCACGCCTTCGTAGTCGTAGTTGCGCTGGCGGCCGCGGTAGGCCTGCTGCCAGGTCTTTTCCGTGTAGTCGCTGCTGATGGCGGCGTTCGACCAGACGTGGCCGTCACCGGAGACCTCGCCCGAGTCGTAGAAGTTATCGAGCACGCCGAATTGTTCGGCCAGCTTGTGCTGATTGGGCGTTACGCCGCGACCGTACATGGTCAACTTAGGATCGCCGTTGCCCACGCCGAGGTCGCCGAAAATCTGATCGTAGGTGCGGTTTTCCTTGATGATGTAGATGACGTGCTTGATGGGATTGGCGCCGCCACGAAACGCGATGTGGGTTTGCGCCGCGTTCTGCATGTTGCTCGCGACCACCTGCCGGGTCCATTCCTGCAATTGGGAGCCTGACACGCTGGCGTCGACTCTTGCCAGCGAGCCATACAGCAAGGTTGGGATGTAGGTGTAGGAACCGCCCATCCGCGTATTGCCCGGCACAACCCGCTGCGGCATGTCGTTGGGACCGGTACCGTGGCCCTTGCCGGTGGCGACGTAGAGCTTGCCACCCAGATCCATGACACCGGTCGGCAGCCACTCGGTGGGTAAGAAGCCCCTGGCGGGAACGGGCTTCGCGTCCGGTTTGACGCTGCGGAGATCGAGCGTGTCAAAGACCGCGACCGAATCCGTGCCGGCGTTGGCGACAAAGAGCCGCTTGCCGTCGGGTGAAACCGCGATCGCATCCGGCTCGGCGCCAAAGTAGGTCTGGCCGGGAAGCCGTGTGTCGAAGTAGCCGAGTGTGCGGAGGGTCTTGCCGCGCACGTCAAGCGCGGCAACCGCGTCGCGGTTCGCCAGCGCCACGTAGAGCGTTTGAGCGTCCGGCGACCAGGCGAAGGCGGTGGGGTGCGATCCCGGCGACGTGATCTGATCCGGGGGCATGAGCGAAACACGCCGCACTACCGTGCCACGCTTCAGATTCAGCTCGGCCACGGCCGAGGCGTTCCACAGCGCGACGAAGCCGCGCGCGCCATCGGGAGAGGTGGTGACCGCGATGGGATAGGTGGATGGCACCACCGCGCCGGCAGAGAGATCGAAGCGCGCGCGCACCTGACCGATGGCGGCATCGATCAGCAGCGCATCGTCGGAGAGATTATCGGCGATCAGCAGCAGTTCTCTTGCCCCCGGCTTGGATGCGGCGTTTGCGTTCGATTCCGCGACCACGGCAATACCGGCGGGCGAAGGGATAGCCATGCCGGCGGGAACCGTAGCGCCGACCGGGTTCTGCGTGCGTCCAGACGCGAGCCTTTGGAGCGGGATAGGGATGAGCCGCTCCGGCGTCACCCTCCCCTGCTCAAAGCGGTAGACAGCGATGGCGTTGCCGGTCTGGTTAGGCTTGCCGCCCTGCGGCGCGGTGAGCGAATCGAAGCTGGCATAGAGATGCTTGCCGTCGCGGCTGAAGACCAGTCCCTGGTAGAGCATCTGCGGCATACCGGAAGCTGTCCGCGGCTCGGGGAAGTCCGTGAGTTGGCCGGTCCTGACATTCACGACCGCAATCGATTGGTCGTACCGCGACTCGAAGGTACCGAAGCCGCCATTCAGCAACGCGAGGAAGTTGCCGTCCGGCGAGACAGCCATGCCCATCGGCAGGCTGTTGGTCTTCTGCGGGCCGCCGGGCAGATCGCCTTGCAGTTGCTTGCTGGTCGGCAGGTTCAGGATCGTGGACCCGGCGGTGGTCTGCGCCTGGCCTACACCGCAGGGAGCAATGCCGCAATACAACAAAAGGAGCGGCATGGAAGACCAAAGTGTGCGCTTCATGCGATGAAAAACCCTCCGCTATGTTTCTCTCACATCACGCGCTCCTGGGGATTACAAAACTCTTACGCCCCAGGGCCGCAGCGCCTGATAGCTTCAAATAAGGAACCCAGTCTAGAAGTCAGAGGCCCTCCCCATGTTGCTCGAAAGCGCCGAAACCCTTGAAGCCATCCAGCCTGCTCCGGCCGCCGCGCCCGCGGCGCGCAAGCGCGCCAAGCCCGCGGAGGTGCCGGTTCTGGGCCGTGCCACGCAGGACCACAAACGCAACTGGATCACGACCCTCATCATGGGAGCCTTTCACGTGGGCGCCGTAGTGGCACTGTTCATGTTTACCTGGCACGCGCTGATCGCCTTTGTGGTGCTTTATTTCATTTCGATCAACCTGGGTATCGGCATGGCCTATCATCGCCTGCTCACCCATCGCGGCTACAAGGTGCCGAAGTGGCTGGAGTATGTCCTGACGACCTGCGGCACGCTGTCGCTCGAAGGCGGACCGATCTTCTGGGTAGCCACCCATCGTGTGCACCATCAGCTTACGGACAAGCCGGGCGACCCACACACGCCGCATGACGGCGGCTGGTGGTCGCATATGAACTGGATATTGAAGGGCGACGCGCTGCACCATGAGACGGCCCTGCTGGCCCGTTACGCGCCGGACCTGGCGAAGGATGGGTATCATCGCTGGCTCAGCCGCTACCACTGGATTCCGCTCACAGTAGTGGGCATCGGACTGCTGGTGTTTGGCGGCTTGCCGGTGCTGATGTGGGGCGTCTTCCTGCGGGTGACGCTCGGCCTGCACTCCACCTGGCTGGTGAACTCGGCCACGCACATGTGGGGCTCGCGCCGCTTCGATACGCGGGATGAGTCGCGCAACCTATGGTGGGTGGCGCTGCTGACCGGCGGTGAGGGCTGGCACAACAATCATCATGCGCATCCGGTCTCGGCGAAGCACGGGCTGGCCTGGTATGAGATCGACCCGAACTACTACGGCATCTGGTTGCTCGAAAAACTGGGCCTGGCGAAGCAGGTGAAGGTCGCACAATTCGACCCCGGCAATCCTCGGCCTGCGGGCGCGGCGTAAGCGGCCTGCGCGGGTGTATCGAAGAAAAGCGGTGCCTGCGGGCGCCGCTTTTGTTTTGCCCACTCTTGTCTTCTCTACGCCGCTTCTTAGGAGCCGACCGGGCTGATGGTCGCACTAATCGTGGCCTTATAGCTCGTCCACGAAAGCGAGATCGCGCCGGACTGCATATCGCTCGTAGCAGTTTTCGCACATCCAGCGCTCTCCCGGGTCACAATATCCGAACATCCCAGCGTCGATGTGCTTGTTGCACAGCGCGCAGTGCTCGTGATCCCACGCCTTACCAACCAGCCGAGTACCAGGACGGACGGGCAGAGTCTGGACCGTCGCCGGATAATGACGACTCTGCCCACTGGCTGCTCCTATTGGTTTCAGTTTCGTCCATACTCTCACCTCGCGCCCTCCTACAACGGTTGCATCCTTAGCTTCATAATCTTCGGCGACAGCATCGGTTCCCTGAAATTGCCTTCTTTCCCATCCCCAGTTCGGGTCAAGAACCATCCAAATATCAAAGGACTGCCAGTAGGAACTGAGGTAAGCCAACTTCATTCCGAGGATCGTTAGTTCCTCCTTCTCCTGACAAGTGAGAATCGCAGTCCTTGTTTGTTTATCGAAAGACTTCAGCATGGGGCAGAGGCACTCGCGCTCGCCGAACAAAAGCCAAAACCACCGCGGGCCGATCCTCTCGATGATCCGTTCGAAGCTACTTTCAAGAGCCGGGTCGAAACTACCCTCAATTTCGAACCACTGATATCCATTGTCGGACGTAGCGCCGCGCCGCACGGCGGTCACGAGAAACTTTGGGAAGTCGTCAAGCGTCTTGACTTTAGGAATTTCCATTTTCTACTCGTCTTACGAACATATAGTTGATGGTCGCTGGCAGTTCAAGCCAGTTGGGCATCATCGCCGAGTCACACACCGACGTTCGGTCGCTGGAGAAGCCGGCTTAGGAAGCGACGGGGAGTTCGCGGATGATGATCCATCTGGTGATGATTTCGCAGCCTCAATGAAACCCGATTTCAGCAGCGTGCGCGAACCCACATAGGGCCCCCGCAATCCCCTCCTGCTAGGCTACTCTCAGGCGAGCTGACCTATGCGGATCACCAGGCGCGGGCGGGCGATGTTCTTCTTTATCCTGCTCGGTGTCTGCCTGGTGGGCGTGGCGGTCACGCTCAATGTCGGTTGGATCATCCTGAACTGGCGCAGGCTGGTGCCTCTGGTGATCGGCATTCCGTTCTTCGGCCTGCTGATTGCCGGCGTGATCGTAAACACCATCTTCCTGGTACGCGAGGTGCGCCGCAACGAACGGCAGGACAGCTTTCTGAATGCCGTGACGCACGAGCTGAAGACCCCGATCGCCTCCATCCGGCTCTATCTGGACACCATGAGGCGGCGCGAGCTGACGCGCGAACAGCAGCAGGAGTTCCTCTCCATCATGATGGCGGACAGCGATCGGCTGATCGGCACCGTGGAGCAGGTGCTGAAGGCGAGCGAGCTGGGCCAGCGGACGGGCAACCAGGTGCGCCTGCGGGTGGACATGCAGCAACTGGTGCAAGAGGCGGTGAGTACGGCCATCCTGCGATACAACCTGCCACCGGAAGCGATCCCGGTGGAGACCCGCAGCCTGAGCCGGGCACCGGTGACTGCGCAGTCGCCGTTCGCCGTGATGGGCAATCCGGAGGAGCTGCGCACGGCGCTGCTGAATGTGCTCGACAACGCGGTGAAGTATTCGCCCAACGGCGCGCGGCTGCGGGTGGTCTTGTCGATTGAGAGCGACGCATGGGTGATGGTGAGCGTCACCGATCAGGGACTGGGCATCCCACCCGCGCAGCTCAAGCGCATCTTCAAGCGCTTCTATCGCGTCCCGCATCGCAACGTGCTGCGGGTGAAAGGGACGGGGCTGGGGCTGTTCCTGGTCCGCACCATCGCGCGCCAGCACGGTGGCGATGCGTATGCGGAGAGCCTGGGCGAAGGTCTGGGAACGACCATGCATCTGCAGTTGCCGCGGGTGCTGTCGCGAGACGTGGAGGAGCAGCAGCCCGTGCGCGACCGCGAGGACGTGACGCAATGAGCGCGCAGCCGCCGCACATCCTGATTGTGGAAGACGAAGAACACCTGGCGCAGGGGCTGCGCTTTAACCTCGAGGCGGAGGGCTATCGCGCCACGGTGTGCGGCGATGGCGAGAGCGCGCTCGAACTGCTGCGGAGCGCCGGCCGCGCGACGGACGGAGCGAGCGGCGCGACTGAGGCGATTGACGCCGTCGTGCTGGATGTGATGCTGCCCGGCTGTGATGGCTTCGCGGTGGCGGATGCGCTGCGCAAGGCGGAGGACTACACACCCATCCTGATGCTGACCGCGCGTGGCCGTCCCGAGGATGTGCTGCGCGGGTTTGCGGCAGGCGCCGACGACTACCTGGCGAAACCATTCGACCTGTCCATCCTGCTGGCGCGGCTGCGCGGCCTGCTCCGCCGCTTGGACTGGCTACGCCGCAGCTCGGCGGGAGCCGGCCCGAGCATCGAACCGGGAGAAGAAGCAGTTCCGCAGCCGGTGTTCTCCTTCGCCAACCGAACGATTGATTTCGAGGCCCTCGAGCTGCGGACGCCGGATCGTACCATCCGCCTGACTTTGATGGAGGCGGACCTGCTGCGCTATCTGGTGCGGAACCAGGGGCGCATTATCTCGCGCAAAGAGCTGCTGGAGCAGGTATGGCGCATGCATGAAGACACGGATACGCGCGCCATTGATAACTTCATCGTGCGCCTGCGGCGATATATCGAAGACGATCCCGCGCAACCGGTGCACCTGCAGACGATCCGCGGCGTGGGCTATCGCTTTCTCCCCGCTGCGCCCGGAGCCCTGCCTGTAAACTAGCCGCAGGCTTCCCGTGCGCATCTTTACACGCTACATTCTGAGCGAAGTCACGTCGCACGCGGTGATCGGCGGCGCGCTGTTTACCTTCGTGCTGTTTATGCAGCAGCTTGGCCGCATTCTGGAGCTCGTGGTGCGGGAGAGCGCCTCCCTTTCCAGCGTCGGTGAGATCTTCCTCTTTACCCTGCCGAACACCTTCACGGTCACCATACCGATGGCGGTGCTGGTGGGGGTGCTGCTGGGGCTCAGCCGGCTGGCCGCCGACAGCGAGATCACCGCGATGCGCGCCAGCGGCATCGGCGTATGGACATTCGTGCGGACCGTCTCCATTCTGGCGGTGCTGGGTTGGGCTGTCTCGCTGCTGAACTCCCTCTACCTGGCCCCCAAAGCCACCGAGGCGCTGCTGGAGCTTGAGAACACGCTGAAGACCTCGCAGGCATCCTTTGAGATCCAGCCGCGGGTCTTCTATGAAGACTTCAAGAACTACGTTCTCTATGTGCAGGACGTGCGCGCCGGAGCCGGGGCCGCGCAATGGCGGAAGGTGTTCCTTGCCGACCTCAGCAATCCGACGTCGCCAAAGGTGACCACCGCGGCCTCGGCGACCGTGGTCAGCGACGGTCAGCAATCGTTGCGGATGCGTCTGCGGAGTGGCACCCAGCATGAATTCGTCGCAAACGATCCGCACCAATACTCGGTGTCGACCTTCGCGGAATCCGATCTCCCGCTGGTGACCGGCGGCGGGCAGGAAGATACGCGCATTGGCCGCAGCGATAAGCCCGTCCTCGCAATGTCAACGCATGAACTCTACGGGCGCTCGCTGACGCCTGATGGCAAGTGGTACCGGATAGAGCTGTACAAGCGGCTGGCCTTTCCTGCCTCCTGCCTGGTGCTGATGCTGGTGGGCGTGCCGCTCGGTCTTGCTTCCCGGCGCGGCGGCAAGAGCGCGGGATTCGTGCTGACCATCGCGCTGGTTTTCATCTACTACTTCTTCTCCTCCACCGGTATCGCGCTCGCACGGCAGAACAAAGTGCCGCCCCTGCTCGGTGTGTGGGCGGCGAATCTTATCTTCGCGATGCTGGGTCTCGCGCTGCTGTGGCAACTTGCGGTATCCGGCGCCGCCGTCTTCAACTTCGGACTGGGCCGCTCGCGGAACGCGGGGCCGGAGCGGCCGAAGGCGGCGCAGGGGTCCTTTCTTCCCACGCGCGAGCGCACCGGCAGACGCAGCTTTCCGCTGATTCTGGACGACTATGTTCTGCGGGAGTTCCTCACGACCTTCGCGCTGGTGCTGGTCACCTTCGTGCTGCTGATGCTGGTCTTCACCTTCTTCGAGTTGCTGGGAGACATCATCCGCAACCGTACACCGCTGGTAACGGTGGGCGAATACCTCTTCAACCTGACGCCGAGCATGATCTACAACATCGCTCCGCTCAGCGTGCTGGTCGCGGTGCTGGTCACCTTTGGCGTGCTGAGCCGTTCGAGCGAGTTGACGGCGATGAAGGCGACGGGCATCAGCATCTACCGGGTCATCGTGCCGGTCCTGGCCATTGCCGCCATCCTGGCCATGACGCTCTTCCTGTTCGACGAGAGCTATCTGCCGGGCGCCAAC
The DNA here is from genome assembly GCA_963830635.1 of uncultured Acidobacteriaceae bacterium. Lineage (GTDB taxonomy): Bacteria > Acidobacteriota > Terriglobia > Terriglobales > Acidobacteriaceae > CAWHMN01. The sequence goes on from CAWHMN010000001.1 coordinate 1,114,949, forward strand.
CGGCGGCAGGAGGCGCTGCGCAGCATCATCAAAGGCAAGCCGGCGCAGACGTTTCTGCGACCCGATCAGAAATGGATCTTCGGACAGCAGGAGCCGGGCAAGCCAGAGCGTATCTTCTACTATCAATTCTTCGACCCGGACCACGACCGCTTTGCCAATCTCTCAGTCTTCGACTTCGATCCGGACAATTTTTCCATGACCAGCCGGATCTTTGCCGCCAGCGCGCACTGGGACTCGCACCTGAACCAATGGATCTTTGAAGACGGATGGGAGCGCGACTTTCACGGCGACACCATGAACAGCTTCAGCAGCTATGCGGTGGAGGCATTTCCGCAGATCCACGAACCGCCGCAGTACTTCAAGAAGGAGTACCGCCAGTCGTCGGAGATGAGCTTCGGTGAACTCGAGCGTTACATCCACGACCTGCGGCAGAGCGGCTTCGACACCATGCGATTGCGGGTGCAACTGAACCACAAACTCGCGTATCCGCTGGTCACGTTTGTGATGGCGATGTTGGCGATTCCCTTCTCGCTTACGATGGGGCGGCGCGGCTCCTTGACCGGCATTGCGACCGCCATTGGACTTGCGATTGCGTACTGGGTGGTGGCGGGGATGTTCGAAGCCATGGGCAACGTGAATATGCTACCGGCCTTTCTCGCGGCCTGGTCGCCGGATCTGCTCTTCGGGCTGACCGGTGGGTATCTGCTGCTGCGCACGCCCACCTGATCGGCCCCGAAACGATGGCCCGCTACGGCTTAGAATAGAAGGATGTTCGCCAAGCTCCGGCCGCTCTTTCCGTATCTGAAGCGCTACAAGCGAGCCTTTCTGTGGGGCGGCATCTCCGTCGTCCTGTCGAATGCCATCTGGGTGCTATTTCCCCAGGTCATCCGCTTCGCCATCGATGACCTCAACCAGGGCGTGACCCAGCGCAAGATCCTGCACTACGCACTGCTGCTGGTGCTGATCTCCGCGGCTAAGGGCGTCTTTCTCTTCCTAACGCGCTGGATCATGATCGGCATCTCCCGGGATATCGAGTTCGATCTGCGCAACGATCTGTTCCGTCATCTGGAGAAGCAGAGCGCCAGCTACTACCATCATCACCGCACCGGCGACATCATGGCGCGCATGACCAACGACCTGAATGCAGTGCGCCAACTGCTCGGTCCAGCCATCATGTACAGCGCCAATACGGTGCTGTTTTCGATCGGCGCGCTCTACTTCCTGCTGCGCATCAGCCCCTTCCTTACGCTGGTTGCGCTGGTGCCTCTGCCGCTCGCCAGCATCCTGGTGCAGAGCCTGGGCCGCAAGATCCACGACCGTTTCGAGCGCATCCAGGCGATGTTCTCCGAGATCTCTGCCCAGGCGCAGGAGAATTTTTCCGGCGCCCGCCTGGTGCGCGCGTTCGCGCAGGAGCAGGCGCAGATCGAGTCCTTTGAAGAGGCCAATAAGGAGAATGTGCGGCGGGGCCTTCGCCTGATCCAGTTGATGGGCATGCTGTGGCCTACGCTGGAGTTCATTCTTGGCCTGGCCATGGCGGTCACTCTGCTGGTGGGTGGCCATGAGGTGCTGACGCATCGCATCAGCGTAGGCGATTTCGTAGCGTTCAATACCTATATGCTCATGCTCACCTGGCCTATCATCGCGCTGGGCTGGGTGGTGAATCTGGTGCAGCGCGGCACTGCGTCGGTGACCCGCATTCACGAACTGCTGATGGAAAAGCCGGGCATCGCCGATCGTGAGGACGCCGCGCATGTGGCAGCCGATCTACGGCTGCGGGGAGAGATCGAGTTCCGCAATCTGAGCTTCGCGTATCCCGGCACGCTCGGTGAAGGTGCGACCGGCAAACCGGTGCGGGTGCTCGAGAACATCTCGCTCAAAGTGCCAGCGGGCACCAGCCTGGCGATCGTTGGGCCTACCGGTTCGGGGAAATCGACACTGGTGAGCCTGCTGCCGCGTATCTACGAGGCACCCCGCGGCGCGGTGCTGCTCGATGGCCTCCCGGTTGATGAGTATCCGCTCCAGGTGCTGCGGTCCAACATTGGCATCGTGCCCCAGGAGACGTTCCTGTTCAGCGAATCGATCCGCGAGAACATCATCTTCGGCGCGCCGGGCACCGATGCGGAAAGTGTTTATCGCGCGGCCGAGGCGGCGCACATCCGCAGCGAGTTCGACGAGTTTCCGGCCGGCTTCGACACCATGGTCGGGGAGCGCGGGCTTACCCTCTCCGGCGGACAGAAGCAGCGGACCGCGATCGCCCGCGCGATTGTCCGCGATCCGGCGATCCTGATCCTCGACGATGCGCTGGCGAGCGTCGATACCTATACCGAGGAGAAGATACTGGATCATCTGCGCGAGATCATGCGCGGCCGCACCACCATCTTCATCTCCCACCGGATCTCGACCATCCGCCATGCGGACCAGATCGCCGTGCTGGTGAAGGGCCGCATCGTAGAGCTGGGTACCCATGAAGAGTTGCTGAATCACGGCCGTTTCTATGCCAGCCTTTACCAGAAGCAGCAGCTCGAAGAGGAGTTGACCGGCGCCGGGGTGTGAGGGGCGGCGCGGGATGGCGCGGCGGTGGGCACCCGCTTTCGTTCAGGGGCGCTACGCGGACGCTGGTGCGGGCGGGATGCTGATTTCAACCAGCGTGCGGTCGTCGCTGGCCGGCGTTGTGCCGCAGAATCCTTCGAGCGAGTGCAGGAGGCCGCTGATGCCGCCGCAGGCTTCCGCCGCGGCCGCGAGGCGGGCGTTGCCAAAGAATTCGCCGGCGGCGTTTTCCGCTTCGGTAATGCCATCACTCACCACCAACAATCGTTCCCCCGGCTGCAGGTGCACGCGTCCGCTGGTGAAAGCCGCATCGCGGATGAGCCCGACCGGCAGATTGTTTCCGGTAAGGGGTTCCGCGCGGCAACCGCCATCCAGCTGTCGCACCAGAAGCGGCGGCTCATGTCCGCAGTTGATGTACTCCGCCTCGCCGGATGGGTCAACGAACACGATCACCATGGTGGCGTACTTGCCCACATCCTTGACGCACAGAAAGGCGTTCACCGCTGCGGCCAGCCGGTCCAGCGCCATGCCGGACATCAGGTGCGAGTACACCATGCCTTGCAGGGTGGAGGCGAGGATGGCCGCCGAGGCCCCTTTGCCGGAGACGTCCGCGAGGACGACAGCCACTCCGTGCTCATCGGCGAGAACGTCGAAAAAGTCGCCGCCTATCTCCTTGCAGGGGAGGTTGCGGCCGTCGATGGTGGCAAACGAAAGCGTGGGCAACTGCACGGCCATCAGGCGCTGTTGCACGCCGGCGGCGAACGCCAGTTCTTCGCGATAGCGGCGGGCTTCTTCATCGGCCATGACCAGCCGCGCATTTTCGACCAGGGCGGCCGCCTCCGCGGCGACCGTCCGCAGGAGCCCGTGGTCGGCCTCGGAGATCAGACCCGGCGTCAGGCGGCTATCCAGGTAAAGCACCCCCAGCGTCTCTCCCTTGACGCCTTCGCGGGAACGCATGCGCAGCGGGATAGCGATGACAGCGCGGATATTCTGCAGGACCATGCTTTGCGAGCGGAGCTCGGTTTCGGCGGAGAGCGTATCGGTAAGGATGTAGGGAGCGGCGGTATCCAGCGCCTTGTTAATGGCGGTCTGCGACACGGTTTCATTCACGGCGAGCGGTTCGCCGCGATTGTTGCGGCCGGTGGTGAACTCCAGTTGGCCGTCCTTGGCACAGAGGAAGACGTACCCGCGCTCAAAGTGGGTCAGTTCAAGCGCGGTTTCTACAAGCGCTGCGAGCACCTGATCGACGGCCCCGGCTGCATTCAAGCGCCGTGCCGCCTCCACGAACCAGCGAAGCTTCTCCAACTCCGATTCGCCCTGCGGCTTGATGCCTTCTATGAGGCCGCGCCAACTGCTGCTGGCCGAGCGCTCGTCGCCAAAGCGGAGGCGGGGGCCGTCAGGGCCTCCGAGGCGCACCTCGTCGCCGATGCTCAGGCGAGCGCGGGTGACGGGCGCGCCGTTGTGCAGCGTGCCATGACGGCTGCCCGTATCCTCGATCCAGAACGAGGTTCCGTCGTAGGTAATGCTGGCGTGAAAGCGGGAGATATACGCGTGGTCTAGAACGATGTCCCGATCGGAAGAGCGTCCTACAGTGAAGGGCGTCCTCTCGATACGGTGCTCCTCCCGCCGGGCGCCGTCGATCAGCAGCATCGGCATGCCGCTCCGCCTGGCGTCTCCGGTATCGGTGTTGGTTTCCATCCGCTCTTCGTCCTTTGCGTATTCTCCGCCAATTTGCATTGTCGCGCATGCCGGAAATCTCCGAAGCTTACCATGTACGCTGCCTTGCTACGCATGAGCGGGGATCAGGTCGAGCGGCGCTGGGGAGCTTCGCGGGCGGACGAAGGCGGAGGCCGGAGTGGATCGAGAATGGCTAGCGGGTGCGGGCGCCGGCGTGCTTTTGCCCGGATGGCAGGGCAGCCTGGCGCTGGCGAATGGCAACCTGATCGACGCGACCGCGTTGCCTGCGCCGCTCAATGGATTGCTGCAGCCGTTGCTGGCGGATGCGTTGATGGAGTTGCAGCGGCGGGCCGGTTCCGCTCTGCTGTACTGCTGTGGAAGGCCGATTCCGGTGGAGCAGTTATTGGCGATCCTCCGACTACGCCTGACCGGGATCGTCAGCCTGCCGCTCGCGCTGGCGTGCGAGGACGCGCGAGCCGAGGCGGCAGCGGATGGCGTGACCGACGGCTTCGCATCCCGTGCGTGGGCGGATTGCCTGGCGCACTTCCCTCTGCTTAGGCCATTGATGAGGACGGCGGCGAGGGGCTGGATCGGCGCCACGGAGGCATTTCTGCAACGGCTCGACCGTGATACTGCACGGCTGGCGCAATGGCTGGGTATGGCATCGCTGCCGCCAATTCAAGCGCTGGGCGGGACGGGGGCGGACCCGCACGACCGCGGCAACACGGTGCTGCTGGTTCGCTTCGCGTCCGGACAGGAGATCTACTACAAGCCCCGGCCAGTGACGGGAGAGTTCCTGTGGCAGGCGCTGCTGGAGGAACTCGCGAGGTCCACACCGGGCCGTTCGCTACCGGCGGCGCGTGTTCTTCCCGGCAGCGTGGAGGGAACGGCGGCGCTCGCGGCAGATACTCTGGCGAGCGGCTACGGGTGGATGGAGGCGCTCTCCGCGGAGGCTGTGCGGAGAGATGATCCCTATTGGCACGGCGCCGGCGGACTGCTGTGCCTGGCGCAGCACTTCGCTCTAACGGACCTGCATATAGAGAATGTAGTGCCGCAGGAGACGGGCCCAACGGTCGTGGACGCGGAGTGCCTGGGCAGCGCTGGCTTCTACGGAGACGCGCACACAAACCGGCACGATGACGGGGAAGATGCGATTGCCTATACCGTGGAGCAGATGCTGGCAACCGGGTTACTGGGATCGAGCTCTCTTGAGGGCCGATCGGAGATCGAGGCCCCATGCGCTCTCTCCGAGCTGCCCGATCTGTCCGGACTGTTCGCTCGTACGGCGCTTGTTCCCACGCTGCGGCTTCCCTACTGGGAGACTGCATTGCAAGGACCGCCGCAGTTGGCGCTGACGTTGGCCTGTCTCACCGTGAAGCATGCGAGTGCGGCGCAGACGACTGCGCTCGCAGTGCTTCCGCACCTGCGTGAGGGTTACCAGGCTGCCGCTCGCGCGCTGCTGGCCTGCCGTTCCGGCCTGCTCGCGAAGGGTGGATGGGTGGATGTGCTGGAGCGGGTGCATGCGCCGCGCGTGCTGGTCCGAACGACGCTCGGATATGCGCTGGCGCTGAGCCGTTCGCTGTTTCCTGATCACCTTCGATCGCGGCTTGACCGGCGAGCGGCGATCCGTGCCCGGCTGGAGGAGTCACCTCACCTGCTCGGCACGGACGCGTTGCCGGCCGCACTGGCAGAGGCGGAGATCGAGTCGCTGTTTCATCTCGACTTGCCAAGATTCACGCTCGGGCACGGCGCTTTGGCGACACTGGAGCCCGGAAGCACTTCCCTTTCCTGGGCCGGGATGAGGAGCCCGGCGAGCACAGTGCGGCGACGGCTGGAGTTGCTTTCGGAGGAGGGCATGGAAAAGATTTGTCTGCCGGCTCTGACTCTAGCCTGCGTAATGACACGACGGTGACGGTCTTACGCGCAGACGCGCACCGCGTCGCTTACGGAAAGCTGCACGCGAGTGTGGTACTATCCGGAGCAAAATCGGATTATGACTGACGCCCCCCGCAGTCTCCTGACTATCAGGCAAGGAGCTCTCACGTGACGAATGTAGATCGGCTGCAGCAAGCCGGACTGATCCAGACACCCCATCCGCTTACCCCCGACGAAACGGCTTCCATCAACCAACTTAGCAGCGCGGAAGTGGATGCGCTCATCTCGGTACGCGTGAAGCTGGGCGATGACTTCTTCAAGCGCAAGGTGCAGGATGGCGACGCGCACCGCATGGGCACTCTGCTCGTCTAAAGCTGGGGCGTAGGTTCGACCGATAGAGTTCTTCTGCTGCTGACGTTTCAAAAGGGTGCAACGCATGCTCACGCCAAGCCAGCGGCTTCGCCAGACGATTGCGCTCACGCGCGGTCCCATGACGGCGCTTATCCGCGAAGTCTGGATGCATCCGCGGCTGGGGGAGCTCTACCCTGAATTCCTGTTCGCCATCTTCGGAGTGACCTCGACTTCGGCGAGCCTGATGCGGTCAGCGGCGGCGCGTGCGGCGGAGTTGGCGCTGGATGATCCGCTCGCCCGCATGCTCGAAGGCTACTACATGGAGCACGCCGAGGAAGAGACGGGACATGAGCAGTGGCTGCTCGACGATCTTGAGTCTTTCGGCGTCGCGCGGCACCGGGTCCTGAATCGGTTGCCCTATGCCAGCGTTGCGGCGCTGGTGGGCACGCAGTATTACTGGACGCTGCACGTGCACCCGCTGGCGTTTCTGGGGTACATCGCGGTGCTTGAATCTCCGGCGCAGATGGAATTTCTGACCGAGGTCTCGGAGCGGACGGGAATCCCGCTCGGTTCGATGTCGGCGCATGTACTGCACGCCAAGCTCGATCCGGAGCATGTGGCCGAGTTCGACCTAATGCTGGACCGCCTCACGCTCACGCAGGCGCAGCAAGATCTGCTCACTGTCAGCACCATCACCACCATCGCTCATCTGCAGCGCGTCTTTGCCGATGTGCTCGAAAGGTTCGGCAGACTTGAAAGGCCGGGAGAGGCAGAGAGCATCTTCACGCGGGCGCGAGCGATTGAGGTGGGGGGGCCGGCACCGCGGTACAGTTAGCCATGGAGCCAACGGTTCAGATCGGGGAGACGCTGCTTCACTATCGTCTCGTCCGTCATCTTGGATCCGGAGGTATGGGCGTCGTCTATGAGGCGGAGGACACGCGCCTGGGACGCACCGTCGCGGTCAAGCTGCTGCATGCGAACATCTCAAACGATATGGAAGCGCGGCAGCGATTCATGCGCGAAGCACGCGCGGCCTCCGCCATCGATCACCCCAATCTGTGCACCATCCACGCCATCGAAGAAGCGCCCTCGGGTGCGCTGCTGCTGGTCATGGCGTTCTATCGCGGCAGCACTCTGGCGGAGTTGCTGCTGCACGGTCCGCTGGAAGCGGAGAGGATCACCGCAATCGGGCGGCAGATCGGCGACGGTTTGCACGCGGCGCACATGGCCGGCATCATTCATCGCGACATCAAGCCGGCGAATATCTTCCTGGTTAGCTCCGGCACGCCAAAGATCCTGGATTTCGGCCTTTCGCGTATCGCGCACCAGAGCCAGCTCACCTCGCCGCATCAGGTGATGGGGACACTGGCCTACATGCCGCCGGAGCAGCTTTGCGGCGGTCCGATCGACCACCGAGCAGACATCTGGGCGTTAGGCGCTGTGCTGTACGAGATGGCGACCGGGCATACGCCGTTCCAGCATGTGTCGCAGGCCGGAGTGATGGCGGCGATCGCGCGGGCCCAGTTTCCGCCGCTGCACGAGATGCGGCCGGACCTGCCGGAGCACATTCATCGCGCGGTGGACGGCGCGCTGCGGCTTCATCCGCATGAGCGCCACGCGTCGGTAGCGGAGTTGCTGCGAGTCTTCGACCCGGCTGCCGCGCTCTCCTCGACGCGGAGCTTTGCCCCAACGGCCCGAGTGTACGCCGGGACTTCGAGCGCTGCGGGCACCCTGCGGGGTAGCGACAGCCCAACTATCATGGCCATGCCGCCGGGGATGATGCCGGCCGCGGGCTTCACAGCCACCTCGCGCGCGACCGCCATTGCTGTGCTGCCGCTCGAAAACCTCAGTTCGGATCCGGAGAACGAGTACTTCAGTGACGGGCTTACGGACGAGCTGATCACCAGCCTTGGACTCATTCCCGGCCTGCGGGTGGTCTCGCGTGCCTCCGTGTTTGCCTTCCGGGGAAAGGCCCAGAACGCGCGGCAGATTGGCGAGTCGCTCTCCGTGCCCGTGCTGGTGGAAGGTAGCGTGCGTCGCGCCCACACGCGCGTTCGCGTAACCACGCAACTCACCGATGTAAGCACCGGCTTCCAGATGTGGAGCGGCAAGTTCGATCGCGAGATGAAAGACATCTTCGAGTTGCAGGACGAGCTCGCCGGCTCGATCGTCGATGCGCTTCGCGATAAGCTGGCGGTCCCGCTGGGGGCGCCGGAGCCTGCGCCGCGGGTATCTCCAGCGCCCGATGCGTACGAGGCATATCTGAAGGGCCGCTACCACTGGAACGAAAAGACGCCGGACGGCATCCAGCTTGCAGGACGATACTTCCAGCAGGCCTTGGAGATCGATGCCGGACTGGCAGCGGCGCATGCCGGCATGGCCGACTACTACAGCCTGCTGGGAACACTGGGCATGATGCCCCCGCACGAGGCGTGGCCGCTGGCGCGGGCGAGCGCGCAACATGCGCTGACGCTGAATCCCTATCTACCCGAAGCGCACCTGGCGTTGGCTAGCGTGCTCCAGTTCTATCAGTGGGACTGGAGCGGCGCCGAGGCGGAAATCCTGCGGGCGCTGGAGTTGCGCCCGCAGCGCGGCGAATCCTACTACACCTACGTGTCCTACCTGATGACGCAGGGGCAACTTGAGGAGGCGCTGAAGCAGACGCTCAAGGGGCTGCAATACGATCCGCTCTCCACTCCACTCCTGATGGCCGAAGCTCTGCTGCGCTGCTACCTGGGCGAATACGACACGTGCATTCTGCTGGCGCGACAGGCGCTGCAGGCGACGCCGCACTATAGCGAGCTGTACTATGCGCTGGGCATGGCGTGCCACGCGACCGGGCGCACACGCGAAGCGGTCGAGGCCTTTGAACGCGGCGTTGAGTTGAGCGGTATGCCACTGCTGCTGGGCTGGCTGGCTGAGGCGCACGTTCTGGACGGCAACACCACGCGAGCCGAGCAGTTGCTGCAGGAGCTGCTCCGGCGAGCAGACGAGAGCATTCCGATGCCTATACCCACGGCGGTAGCCGCCGCGGCGCTGGGGCATCACGACCTTGCGTTCGAATGGCTGGAGCGCGCCGCCGAGAGCCGCGATATCATGCTCGGCTATGTAACGGTGCTGCCCAGCCTGCGATCGCTACGCGCCGATCCTCGCTACCACACGCTGATTGAGCGCATGGGGCTTAAGCATCACAAACGCACGTGAGGCGCACATGAAATTGGGAAAGCTGCCGGCTCGCCAAGACCCCCGCACCTTGCAACTGAAGCAGTATTCGCAGGGGGAGCTTCCGCCGCCTCCGGCGTTTCGCCGCCCGGTGGCGGGCCTGAACTGGCCGATGTACGCCAATGACACCTATAACTGCTGCACCTGCGCGGCGGCCGCACACATGGTGCACGAGTGGACGGCAGTACGGCGCAGAGAACAGGTGCTGAGCGACGCCGAGGTGCTGGGGGGCTATCTTTGGCTCACCGGCGGGGACGATGGACGCGGCGTGGCCATGCTGGACGCTCTGCGCTACTGGCGCAGCCGGGGCTTCGGCACGCACCAGATCCATTCGTTCGTGGCGCTCGATGCCAAGCGGCCGGATGACATGCGCATGGCGATCTCACTGTTCGGCAGCGCCTACATCGGCCTGGAGCTTCCCAATTTTGCGCTGGCCGGTGACCGGCACACCATCCCCGCCATCCCCTGGACCGTGCCCGCCACCGGTCCAACCGGCGATGCCGCGCCCAACAACGTGAATGGGCACTGCGTTGCGGCCGTCGGCTACGATGACGAAAATCTGTATGTGGTGACCTGGGGCTGCCTCAAGCCCATGGCATGGGACTTCTTCCGCGCGTACAACGAGGAGTCCTATGGCGTGCTCAGCCAGGACTGGATCGATCAGGAAACGTCGTCTCCCTCCGGCTTCGACTTCAAGGCGCTCCAGCGCGACCTCGCGCTGCTCGGGCACGAGTGTGCGCCCGTGAGCCCCGGAGCCTGAGCGCCGTTTCATTCCAATGCGAAGTCGAAGAGCCTGGTTCCTTCCTCTATCCAAACTGCATCATTAGCTCGCTTCTTGGGAAGTTCTAAGAATTGCTCGCGCGGGCGTGGCGCTCTGCGTGCATGGATGAAGACAGCGGAGGCAGTGTGTGTGACCAATGAACCCAATGAACCCTACGATTTGAGCGAGGATGAGCGGCCGACGAGACCCCCTGAGGAACAGCTGGTGGGGTTGCCACCCGTGCATACGTCGACCACCGTAGAGACAAACGCGGGCGTAGAGGGCAAGGACGAGGCCCCGATGCCTTTCCATTTCCGTTTCGGCACGACCACCTCCATCAACAAGCAGCAGTTGCGCTCCATCATCGCGCTAACCCACCTCTTCACGCGCGGACTCAACCTGAACATGCGGCGCTGGCTCTCGCCCAGTTTCCATGTCAACCTGCTCTCCGCCGAGCGGATTCCGTACAGCGAGATCGTGCATGCGCCGACCCTGGATGAGACCTACGTGACCACGCTTGCCGTAGGGCCCGATGCGTTGCCCTCGTTGTTTCAACTTGACCTCGATCTGGTGTACCCGATGGTAGACCTGCTGCTGGGCGGAGCGGGAAATACCGGAGTGCATCGGGAGCCCACGGAGATTGAAGCGGGGATTCTGCGCAGCGTGGTGGAGCTGGTTTGCCGCGACCTCAGCACCGCGTGGCGGTCCACGGGTCTCGAGGTGCGGTATGACCGCAGCCTGTCAAGCCTGACCATCGACCGGCTGATGCCGGTGGCGGAGAGCACGCTCTGCCTCAATTTCGAAATTCTGCTGGAGGCGCATCGCGGCACACTGCGCCTCATCTTCCCCTCGGAGGTGTCGAACATCCTGATTCGCAGCGTAGATGCGCCGCACAAGACGGCCCGCAAGCAATCGGATGAGTATCGCCGTGTCTTCTTCGATCGCGTGTTGAAGATCAAGTATCCGGTGACGCTGCACCTTCCGAAGATGAAGGTGAGGGTGGGGGCCCTGTCCAGGCTCGCTCCCGGGGATGTGTTGGAACTGAACCTCTACGAAGAGACTACGTCCGTCCTCTCTGTAGGTAAGCGCCCGTTGTTCGCCGCCGTTCCGGTGAATGCGGGCGCGCGGCGCGGCGCGCATCTCGCAGAGCAGATCGGGTGATTTCGTACATCGCCGGTGCTGTGATGAGTCTGGCCGCTCACTCGATGGAACCAACGCGGCCCGCATACATCTAAACCATCATGTTGGGCTTCGATTTTGGCACGACGAACAGCTCGGTCGCGCGGTTCGATGATGATGGCAAGGTCGAGCTCCTGCGGGTGCCTGCGCACGGAGACCTGACTGCGTCCTATCGGTCTATTCTCTTTCTTGCGCCGGAGAAGATCGGTACACGCACGCAAGTACGGTCGTTTACCGGGCCGAGCGCGATCGAGCACTACCTCACGGCGGAACACAAGGGACGCCTCATCCAGTCCTTGAAGTCATACCTGCCCAGCCGCAGCCTGGTGAGTACCGAGGTGTACGGGCGGCGGTACAAACTCGAAGATCTGATCGCGCGCATCCTGTCCGATATCCGGCTCAGTGCCGAACGGCAGTTCGGGGAGACGGTACGGTCGGCGCTGGTCGGCCGTCCGGTGCGCTTCGTAGGCGCGGAAAACGACGAGGATGATGCCTTCGCGGTCAGCCGGCTGCGCGCCGCATTGCATCTCGCCGGTTTCGAATCGGTCGACTTCGAACTCGAACCAGTGGCGGCAGCCTACCATTACGAGTCCACGCTGGATCATGACGAGTTGATCCTGATTGGAGATTTCGGCGGTGGCACCAGCGACTTCTCACTGCTGCACGTCGGGCCTTCGGTGCGCGGACGAGGCCGCACGGAGAAGGATCTGCTGGGCAACGGCGGCCTGGGACTTGCCGGGGATAGCTTTGACGCGCGCATCGTGCGCCGGTTGGTCTCTCCGCACCTGGGGGCGAACACCCTGGAGCGGTCGCTGGACAAGACCCTGACCGCTGTCCCCCAATGGGTCTACACGCGGCTGGAACACTGGCATCATCTCTCGTTTCTGCAGACGCGTCCGGTGATCGAGTTGCTGAAGGGCGCGCGTATCCGGGCGTTTGAGCCGGAAAAGATCCAGGCGCTGCTGGATGTGATCGAAGAAGATCTCGGCTACCAACTGCACCGGTCCGTGCAGCGCCTGAAGATCGAGCTGTCCACATCGACGGCAGCGGAGTTCCGTTTCACCGACGGCAGCGTGGACATCCGCGCGCACGTCACCCGCGGAGATTTCGAGGATTGGATCCGCGAAGATCTACTGGCCATCGAGGGCTGTGTCGACGGCCTGCTTCGTTCTTCTGGCATTGACCGGCGGGATGTAGATCGCGTCTTCCTCACCGGCGGCAGTTCCCTGGTGCCGGCGGTTCGGCGCATCTTCAGCTCGCGCTTCGGCGAAGACAAGGTGCGCACCGGGGGGGAGTTCACCTCGGTTGCACGCGGGCTGGCTTTGCGCGCAGCGGAAGTCACCGCGGTGGCCGGCGTTTAGACTGTTTACCGGCTTGCCTTCCGGCCGCGCGTGCTTTGCAGCATCCCAAGGAGTGCCATGTCCTACGTCCTCGCGCTCGACCAGGGCACCACGAGTTCGCGCGCCATTCTCTTTGATCGCGATGGCCACATCAAGGCGCAGGCGCAGCATGAGTTTCCTCAGCACTTCCCCGCTCCGGGCTGGGTCGAACACGATCCGGTGGACATCCTTACCTCGCAATTGAGTGCAGCGGTCGAGGTCTTCGCGCGGGCGGGCGTACGGCCGCGCGATGTTGCCGGCTTGGGCATCACAAATCAGCGCGAGACCACGATCGTCTGGGATCGCGAGTCGGGCGAGCCCATATACAACGCGATTGTGTGGCAGGATCGCCGTACTGCCGGCGCGTGCAAGCGGCTGCGGGACAACGGCGCGGAGCAGATGGTGCGCGAACGGACGGGATTGCTCATCGACCCCTATTTCTCCGGCACCAAGGTCGCCTGGATACTGGACAACGTAGCAGGTGCCCGGGCGCGCGCGGAGGCGGGCAAGCTTGCGTTCGGCACCGTGGATAGCTGGCTGGTGTGGAAACTCACCAGCGGCAAGCGCCACGTGACGGACCAAACCAACGCCTCGCGCACACTGCTCTACAACATCGTCGACGGCGAGTGGGATGCGGAGCTGCTGAAGCTGCTGAAGATCCCGGCGAGCATGATGCCGGAGGTGGTGTGGTCGAGCGCGAGGCTGGGGCAGGTTACGACTTCGCTCGGCCTGGGCGCGATTGAGATTGCAGGCATCGCCGGAGATCAGCAGGCGGCGTTGTTCGGACAACTGTGCATCAAGCCGGGCGACGCGAAGAACACCTACGGGACGGGGTGCTTTCTGCTGCGGCACATCGGCGACCGCTTTGTGCTCTCGGAGAAGCGCCTGATCACGACACTGGCCTGCTCCACGCGAAAGAAGCTCGAGTACGCGCTCGAAGGATCGATCTTTATCGGTGGCGCGGTGGTGCAATGGCTGCGCGACAATCTCAAGCTCATCCGGAGATCGGAGGAGGTAGAGGCGCTCGCGGCATCGGTAAAGGACAGCGGCGATGTGATGTTGGTGCCGGCTTTTGTTGGCCTGGGCGCGCCCTATTGGGATCCCTACGCCCGCGGCTTGATCATCGGCCTGGAACGCGGCACGGAGGCGGGCCACATCGCGCGGGCCGCCCTTGAGAGCATCGCCTTCCAGGTGGGAGACGTGCTGGAGGCCATGGTCGCTGAGACCCGGCACCCCTTCAAAGAGTTGCGAGTGGATGGGGGGGCAGCGGCCAATGACCTGCTGATGCAGTTCCAGGCAGACCTGCTCGGAATCCCGCTGGTGCGGCCGGCGGTTCTTGAAACAACAGCCCTGGGCGCCGCTTACCTGGCCGGAGTTGCAACCGATTTCTGGGGCAGTCCGGAGGAGATAAGGAAGCAGCGGGAAGATGGCGCCCGCTTTCACCCGCAGATGGATCGCAAGGATGCGTTGGCGGCGCGGACCCGCTGGCGCGATGCCGTCGAACGATCACGGCACTGGAGCCGCGGCAGCGAAATCGACACGGCAGCCCATGCTGTCGCCAAGCCACGCGCCGCTAGGGCGGCCAAGGCGCGGGCTGGACATTCTGACACTGCCGCGGGCACACATGGGGCAGCGAGCAAGAAGAAGGGGCCGCGCCAGGAAAAGAAACGATGAAACGCGAGGAGATGCTGGGCCGGGCGAAGGCACGCAAAGAGCCGTGGGACATCGTGGTGGTAGGCGGAGGAGCGACCGGGATGGGGGTTGCGGTCGACGCGGCGACACGGGGCTTCTCCGTGCTGCTGTGTGAGCGCGAGGACTTCGGTAAGGCCACCTCCAGCCGCTCCACCAAGCTGGTGCACGGCGGGGTGCGCTATCTGGAACAGGGCAACGTTTCGCTGGTGATGGAGGCACTCAAGGAGCGCGGTCTGTTGCGGCAGAACGCACCGCATCTCGTGCACGATCTTGCGTTCGTGGTGCCTAACTATGCATGGTGGGAGGCGCCTTTTTATGGCATCGGCCTGAAGGTCTATGACCTGCTCGCCGGAAGGTACGGCTTTGGCAAGTCGCGCGTCCTGTCGCGGGAAGAGACGCTGGAGCGCTTGCCAACCATCCAGCGGGAAGGTCTGCAGCGCGGCGTCATCTATTACGACGGCCAGTTCGACGATGCGCGGCTGCTGATTCACCTGGCGGCGACTGCCGCCGAACATGGTGCGACCGTGTTGAACTACGCCGCCGTCACCGAGATCACGAAGGATGCAGAAGGCTACGTGAACGGCGTGGCAGTGGTCGATGGCGAATCGGGTGAGCGCTTCACGGCCGGGGCCAGGGTCGTCGTCAACGCAACCGGCATCTTCACCGATGAGGTACGCCGCCTCACTGAGCCGAATGCCGCGCCGATGATCGAGCCGAGCCAGGGCATCCATCTTGTGTTTGAGCGCTCATTCCTGCGCGGCGACACCGCCATCATGGTGCCGCATACCAGTGATGGCCGGGTGCTGTTCGCGATTCCCTGGCACGGACACACAGTGGTGGGCACCACGGATACGCCGATTGCCAAACCCAGCTATGATCCGCTTCCCCTGGAGCAGGAGATCGACTTTATCCTGGACACGGCCAGGCTCTACCTAAGCCGGCCACCGTCGCGGAAGGACGTTTTAAGTGTTTATGTTGGAATTCGGCCACTGGTCAAAGCCGCCGGCAGCGACGTGGGAAAGACAGCCGCCCTCTCGCGCGACCACACCATCCATGTGGACAACTCCGGGCTGCTCACGATTGCAGGCGGCAAGTGGACCACGTACCGCTACATGGCGGAGGATTGCGTCGAACACGCCATCACTCTGGGCAAGCTGGCAGATGCGCCATGCGTGACGCAGCACCTGCGCATTCACGGTTATCGAGAGAGGGTCGATGATCTGGGCAGCCTGTGGGTGTACGGCGCGGATGCGGAGAAGGTGCGCGCGCTGGCAGCAGCGGACCCCGATCTCGCGAGACCGCTCCATGCTGCGCTTCCCTACATCGGCGCGGAGGTGGTGTGGGGAGTGCGAGAAGAGATGGCGCGTACCGTGGACGACGTGCTCTCGCGCCGGACACGGGCGCTCTTTCTGAACGCCAGGGCGGCGCTGGGGATGGCGACGCCGGTTGCGCGGATCATGGCCCGGGAGCTCGGCCGGAGTGACGCCTGGGTTGCGCAGCAGCTCGCATCTTTTCGTGCGCTGGCCGATACCTATATGGTTCATTAGTGCCGGTGTGCCCGCAGGCGAGCGTAATGTAACAACCAATCGATTCTCGCGGTCCCAAGCCAGTGCAGTCAGAACGGGGGAAGCAGACGTGATAGTGCGCTCGCCGATGCTGGGAGAGTTCCTGGGAACTATGATGATGCTGCTGCTGGGCGACGGCGTGGTGGCTGCCGTGCTACTCAAGCGAACGAAGGCCGAGGGATCCGGGTGGATGGTCATCACCGCCGGATGGTGCTTCGCAGTCTTATGCGGCATCTTCACGGCAAACCTCTTCGGCAGCGCGGACGCGCACCTCAATCCGGGCATTACGCTGGCCCTGAGCATCAAGTCGCATAGCTTCTCGAAACTGCTGCCCTATGCCGTCGCGCAGTTTGCCGGCGGCTTTGTGGGCGCGTTGCTGGTGTGGCTGCACTACTATCCCCACTGGAAAGTGACTGAGGATAGCAACCGCAAGCTGGCGGTCTTCTGCACCATGCCGGCGATACGCAACACGATGTTCAACCTGCTCAGCGAGATCATCGGCACGTTCGTGCTGATCATCGTCGTGGGAGCCATGACGTCCAGGCTGGTGCTGACCACGGGCGCCGCCGCCGGGCTTACTCCCTACCTGATAAGCTGCCTGATCTGGGGCATCGGCCTGTCGCTTGGCGCCACCACGGGCTACGCGATCAACCCCGCGCGTGATCTTGGACCTCGCTTCGCGCACGCCATCCTGCCGCTCGCTGGCAAGGGCAGTTCCGGCTGGAGCTATGCGCCAATTCCAATCATCGGGCCGATCATCGGTGCGGCGCTCGGAGGATTGGTGCTGCGCTATCTGGGAGCCTGAAAACCGGTCTAATCGGCCACCATAAGGTCGCCTGGCACGATGGGCCGCGTGCGAGGCAACGCCCCGCGGGCCGCCGCGCCGCCTACCAGAAGCAGCACCGCCAGGTACACCGCCAGTTTCAACACGTCTGCCGAGTGCCCGCGAGGGAGCGTCTTCCACAGCAGCAGGAGCGCTATCTGCGCGAATGTGACTGCCCACACGGTTCCGTAAAAGTAGCGGCGCTCCCAGCCTTCGCCTTTGGTGGACCGTCCCACCCGCGGCAGGTGTCCGGTGATGCCTAATGCAATCACCAGCGCCAGCATGGGAAAGTACACGGCAGTATAGATGGCCTGCATGTACCACCGTCCGGTAGATACGGCGATCGAAAGACCGATAAGATTCATGAGCGCAAAGTTGACCGCGGCGTTCCAGCCGAAGGTGTAGCACACTCGCCGGTAGAGCGGGTTCGGGCGATCCTCAGTAAATCGCAGAATGTATGGGCCAGGCTCCGCCCCTGGAAGTTTGCCGCGCAGCGCAGCGATTCCGGTCGCGGCAAGCACGCCGGCGAGCCACAGCAGGTTCCAGCGACTCCCGCGCCCGGCGAAGAGATCGAACGTCAACGGCCCCGGAGCAAGGAAGAACACGAAGATCCAGATGGGCCAGTGCAGCAGCCGGTAAACACGCGTGTTGCGCGTCCGCATCTTTCGCTGCCCCGCGTATTCGACTCGTCGCATGTGTCTGCGCCCTGCTGTCATTCATCCACGTCGCATGCCTGCTCGGCCCCGAGCGCAGGGCCGGCTTATGGCAACGCGAAGATCATCGTCTCCACGCCATTATGCTTTACCCGGAGGAGCGGAGGCTGGCAGAGCGTCCCCCGCATGTGCGGTGACGCCCTGCCGCCCTCGACCGGCTCAACCGCGTAATAGCAGCCATTGCGATACGACGGAGCGCTCTCCCATGAAGAGCCGATGTAGTAGCGGACGTGATAGACGGCCAGGGTCTGCCACAGGTTGTCCTCACGCCGGATATGCTCGAGGAACGCGCGATCCATTACCAGCCCCTCGGTCTGCACCAGCGGATACGGGAGCAGGTAGGCAATCATGCCGGCGCGGTCGCCCATGGCGTAGACGCCCGGATGATGGTTGGCGAAGTCCCGGACCTCGACCGCGGCCTGGTAGAAGTCAAGCTGTCCCGGTGTCCACACTACGGTGGCCAGCCGAACCAGGACCACCGCCGCTGCCAGTGTTTGCGCCCCGCGCGTCCACAGGATCGCAATGTTGCTCTTCGGGCTGAACCACAATGCGAGGCTGGCGCAAAGTGCTGGTCTCCACACCCAGGCGTACCACGGCCACATCTCCCAGTCCGTGCGCAGCGACAGGACCAGCACGAAGACGAAGGGAAAGAGGAGCGCGGCGCACAAAACAGACCGCTGGATGCTGCGTAGCCTTCTCCACGCAAACGGGAGGAGCAGGAGGCCGGCGAGCACGACCAGCAGATTGAGCAATGCGAAGCGGGGGGCATTCAGCACGCTGGCCCATACTTCGAGCGAAGGCGTATGGTCCGAGCGCAACTGCTTGGCCACGCCGGAGACCGGCAGCCACAGCCCGGAGATCAGACGATTGCTGAGGAAATACCCCAGCAGCGGGAGGAGCCCTGTTACCAGCGCCAGAGCGATGCGGAAGCGAAACTCGGCGCGCACCTGGAGAACCCCGAATACAGCGATCCCGAGCATGGCTACGAACACCAGGCTATCGACGCGCGCCAGTCCGAGGGCCGAGACCAGCAGGCCCACGCTCAGCCACCACGCCCAGCCATGCTCGGCGCTAACACGCAACAGGACGGCCATCAGCAGCAGCGCCAGAGGAATGGCGAGAGTCACCTCCATTCCGTAGAAGAAGAGGTCCAGCGAATTCAGGGCGATGTACCCGGCGAGCAGCACGCGAAGGGGGCCGGTAATGCCGAAATGCCGCAGAATGGCGATGGCGCACGCATACGTCGCCAGCGTAGCGGCACAACAGGTAAGGGCGATCCAGGCAATGACACACGCTGGCGCGGTCGAGATCCGGCAGATGACGGCAAGCAGAAGCAGCCAAAGCGGATGGTAGCCGTTGGTTGGAGTGAGCCGGTCGAAGGTTGAGCCGTGGCCCTGCGCCAGGTTACGTGCGACGGCGAGATAGTAGAAGAAGTCGTCGCGCACCCAGGTCATCCAAGGGTGGCGCGCCCATTGCCCTGGCCAGAAGGGCCGCGCCGCGATGAAGGCGACAGCAGCCGCGAGCAGGTATCCCGCAAGCCAATCCAGACGGCTGACGGGGTCGGCCTCGAGAGCTGGCGCTGCCTGCGGTGCATGCTGGATGGGAGATGCGGTGCGCATGAGTGCTTCCCTGCACCGTACACCATGCTGCATGGACGAGCACGCATGAACTGCCTATCGCATATTGAAGAGCAACCGCTTCTAGAAAGTAACTTTCGCGGCCAACTGAATCCCTCGAGGAGCGCCGCCACCAAGAAAGGGATTACCGAGGCCCACGTCGCCCGTGGCATTGATGGAGTAGAAGCCGGAGCTCACTTCACGCGCACCGTTTTGCGTGAAGCCGTTCGGCGCCGCGTCTGCAATGAAGGCGGGCAGCAGTGGGCTCGCGAAGTTAGGATGGTTCACGATGTTGAAGAACTCGGAGCGAAGCTGCAAGGAAACGCGGTCGCCAATTCTGGTGTTCTTATAGATCGCGAAGTCCCAATTCTTATACGGCAGCCCACGCAGCGCATCGCGACCCAGGCTGCCAAAGTGGCGCGTACCCGGAACGCAATCCTGGGCCGTACCGGTGGTGCCGTTGGTCAGGGCCACCTGCGTCAGAGTGCAGGGGATGGCAAAGGATGAGAGATCCAGAAAGGTATCGGACTTCTTGGTGTACTTTACCGGTCCGGCGAGGTCGGGACGGTCAAACCCCTCGCCACTTCCGCTGTAGTCGTCTTCAAAGTTGTAGTTCAGATTGAAGGGCTGCCCATCCTGCAAGGTCACTGTGCTATCCAGGCCCCAGCCGTTCCTGAGAAGGGCCAGTCGGCCATCCCCGTCCGGGAGTTGATAGCCGAATATCCAGGTGAAGCGGTTTCGGACGTCGAAGTTGGAGTTGCCATACTCGATATCGGGACGCGTGCTATCGTTGGGCTGCGCCGCGTTCGGCACGAAGTCCTCGCTGTCGCTGGCATTATCGAGCGAGTGAGACCAGGTGTAGTTCACGATGCTGGTCAGGCCATGCCACTCGTTGATGCGCAGGCTCGTCTGTAGGGAGTTATAGCCGGAGTGCGCCGTAGCTTCTTCCTGGTTGATATAGAAGGCGCCATAAGGATTATTGGCATAATTGCGGCTGGCCGAGTTATAGGTTGGGATGCAGCCGGGTCCGCCGCCGGGGAAGCAGGGCAAGGTCTGCCCGCTCACCGGATCGGTATAGGTGTTTGCCTGGGCGAAGGCGATATCGGTGGCGGTAATCAGGCTCTGGCTGGGCTGATTGATATCGCGGAAGCGAAGCAGGTGTCTGCCGACCGATCCGACATAGCCAACCTGCACGAGCATGCGAGCCGATAACTGCTGCTGCACGTTGAGATTGAAGTTCATCATGTACGGCGTCGGCACATGGCGGTCGACGGAGAAGATGTCACCTGCCGGCGTGCCTCCGGGTGCGGCAAAGAGAGGCTGCCCAGACACGATCGTCCCGCCATTGGCGCCGAGCGAGAAGATGGGAGCGGGACCGACCGGATTGTAGGCCGGGCCGGGATCGAAGCCACTGTTGTAGGGCAGATGGGCCAAAAAGACATCCTGTGAGAACGCATCGAAGAAGACGCCGAAGCCGCTGCGGATCACGGTCTGCCCTTTGCCGAAGGGATCCCAGGAGGAGCTCACGCGCGGCGCGAAATTCTTATAGTTTGGCTCGTATAGCCGGCTCAGTCCCGGCTGCCCGACCTGCGTCAGCGTCAGCGTGGCGCCCGTCGGGTCAAAGGACGTGATGTTGCTGAGCAGATTGTTCTTCTCGTGGAAGATACCAAAATAGTCGTAGCGCAGACCAAAGTTCAGCGTGAGTTGCGGCTGGATGCGGTAGCTATCCTGCAGATATGCGCCCTGATTATTTTGATAGCTGTGGCGGCGGGAGTAGCCCTCCGCCTGGCTGCCGGTCGTTACGTTCCCAGCAAGGAAATCGGCCATATTGTCGAAGGCGAGTCTGCCGCGGAAGTTCGTTCCCAAAAACTGGGTGATGCTGGTACGCCTGTATTCGTAACCGAATTTGATAGAGTGCTTGCCCTCGGTCCAGGAGAAGTTATCGAAGCCCTGCCAGTTGGAGTCATACCTCTGGCGCGGATCGGACTTGCTCGCGCCAAGCTGCGAGTAGCTGCCGACGGCGATCACCGGTAATCCCTGATCGGCGGATCCGGTGCCGCCGTTCAGACCGATCGAACTCGGCTGAAAGCTGCGGTCCTGGGGGAAGAAGCCTTCGGCGAACCGGTTCCAGCCCATGCGGAGCTCGTTTACCTTTGTCGGCGTCAGCACGGAGACGTAAGAGATAGAGACCAGTTGCACGCGGGTAGGGGTGAAGGTGTTGAAGCCGGGAAGGATGCCGCCACCGGAGAGCGCAAGAGGAAAGCTCTGCGTACTGTCGCCGTAGTAATAGCGGCCGGTGAGCATGTTATTGGCGTTGAAGTTGTGATCGATCTTCGCGATCAGGCTGGTGATGTTGTTGCTGGAGGGAGCAATCACGTCGGCGTTCGGCGCGCTGCAGCCAGTGGGACCGGTGCTCACGCCCGCGATATTCGGGGTGGGCCAGGGATGGCGGGCGAGCAGCGCCGCAACGACGGGGTTGGTCGCGCCGCCCAGGCTCGCGATGTATGCGGGGTCCGGCACGCACGCCTGGCTTACGGTGCCCACGCTCTCGCGCTGCCCTTCATAGTCGAAGAAAAAGAAGGTGCGGTCTCGCACGACCGGGCCGCCGATCGATGCGCCAAACTGATTGTTGTGGAAGGGAGCTTGCGGCTGTCCAACGGGATTGAAGAAGTTGCGGGCATCGAGCGCGTTGTTGCGAAAGTACTCTGCCCCGGTCCCATGCAGCGCGTTGGTCCCGCTCTTGGTCACGATGTTGATGATGCCGCCGGCGTTGCGGCCGAACTCGGGCTCGAAGTTTGAGAGCACGCGCAGCTCAGAGACGGCATCGATGGGCAGGATGGTTGCGGGCGCGCCGAAGACGCCCGGCTCATTCAACGCCGGGTCGTTCCGGAAGCCATCGTTCATATCGGTTCCATCGAGCAGGAAGTTATTCGAACGTCCGCGAGCGCCATTGACCGAAAATGGCCCGAAGGAACCGGGCGAATCGCTGATCTGGTCCGGGGAGCCGGTCACGCCGGGGGTGAGATAAATCAGCTTCGTGTAGTCGCGACCGTTGACCGGCAGGTTCTTGATCTCGTTCGTGGTGAGCGTCGCTCCCAGCGTGTCAGAGGTCGTCTCCACCTGCAGCGCATTGGCCGTAACTACGACAGCTTCTGTGAGTGTGCCGGTCTTCAGCTCAACGTTGATAGTTTGCTGGCTGGCCACCGCAACGTTCAGCCCTTCGGCCGTGAAGGTGTTGAATCCCTGCTTCGTGACCGTAACGCTATAGCGGCCGATGGGCAGCTCCGGCGCTCCGAAGGCGCCGTCGGCAGCGCTCTCGACGGTGCGCTCCACTCCGGTGTCCATGTTTCTCACAACTACCGTTGCTCCGGGAACGACCGCGCCGGTCGAGTCTTTCACCGTTCCCAGCAAGGTGCCACGAAAGGTCTGCGCGTGAATTGCGACTGCACTTACCAGGAGAAAGAATGCAACCACGATTCTGAGAGTGATCCGCATGACCTGGGCTCCTCCGCTCGTAACGAAGCTTGTACCGCCATGGCTTGTCCCGTGTTGCTTGGCTCATCGCCGGTTGCGCCTACACTCTACCGCAACTTCGATACCAAGCGCCCCTCTATTCTCGGTTGCATTTAAGGAAGCAGATGGTCGCACGCGACCTGCGCAAACGAAAGCAGCCGGTCCTGCTCGATGATTCAGCAGGACCGGCTGCGGGAATGAACGTGCGCGAATGACTACGTCTGGACGGTTCTAACGCACGACCGATTGGAAGAGATTCGATTGCAGGAGGCTGGCGAACTGACTGTCAGAGGATGCGAAGCTGACTTCGAGTTTACCCTGATCGGAGTCGATCTTGGTCGCGTCGATGGCCTGCTTCTCGGTCGGCGTGCCATTCATCTTCTTGTAAAGGGCGGCGGCATTCAGCAAGGAAGCCATCGTGGCGGCGGAAAACGTATCCGGCGTCAGCACGTCCAGGTTGAACTTCACGCCGTTCTGGAAATCCATGGTGTACCAGGAGCTGAGAATGCGCTTCTTGATGGTGTCGTAGTCGGCGAGGTTGGAGGCTTCACCCAGGAGGGAACGCATCATGGTCTGCGTGCCCTTCTGGTCGAGGATGCTCCACAGCGGCTCGGAGTCCACGGACTTCATCATGTCGGTCATGGTGCTATTGGTGAGGAAGTTCTGGCTCAGGCCATCCCGCGCATCGAGCGCCATTTTGAGCGCGTCCAACTGGCCGAAGACAAAGGTCGAGGCATTCAGGAAGACGACCTCCATGCCCGAGTTGCCCATGGGGTAGATCTTGTTGTCCCGCACTACGACGGGCTTGGTCTTCTTCTTCTTGAAGTTCGCCATGATGTCGTCGAGGGGGATCTGGCCTTGCGCCAGGCCGACGATGCGCGTGGAGTCCCCGGTGCTTCCCTTGGGCCGGAAGGATGCAAAGGCCAACTGATCGACGTCGTGGTTTTCATTGAAGCCGGAAGCCTTGAGCGCCTGCTCCAGGCTCTGCAATTCGGGCGGCATCACGCGCGTTTTGAGTTGCATGGCTGCGGGGGAGTTCTGCATGGCGCGGTAGTCGATAACAATTAATTGCTGTACGTCCTTCGGTATGGCCGCGCGCGCGTCCCCACTTAGTTGCGCGGCAAAGGCCGGCGCCCCTACAGCCAAACAGAGCGCCACGAGGCCACCCTGACGCAATGTCTTCCAGGCATTCTTCACAGTTTCTGTTCCTTCCGAGCCAGCCGCAGCCGCTTTCGTTCCCAGGCTCCCGCACATGCAGGAAGCGTCACTCTCTATGGTAATGCCCCCGGACGGTCTGGCACATCTCACTTCCGGGTTACTCCGACTCCCAATCGAGCCCGAAGCCAGCCGCCGCAGCGGCTGCCCGATTCAGGGCCAGGGCAGGGGGTCCTCCAGCCGGCGTTCCAGGATCTTGGTCTGCGGGGTAAACCCTTCCAATTGACGCACCCAGAGGGCGTCCCGCTCAAAGGCATCCTGCGGAAGCAACCCGATCAGCTCCCCCTCCACCAGCTTCGCGCCGCGCGAAGCCGCGGCCTGCGCCAGACGGCCGTAGACGGCGCCGGGCGAACTCACCCGGAAGTCGGTGATATTCATGGAGATCTGCGCCCGGCCGCGCACCAGAGCGCCCAGCGCCTTTACGCCTTGCAGGCCGCCTCCGGAATCGCGGACATCCTTCGCCAGCGCGCGGGCCAGACCTACGTCCGGCCGGTCCAGAAAGACGTTCCAGGCGATGAGGAACTTGCGCGCACCCACGGCACTGGCCCCGGCCGTCGCATGAAGCTCGGGACCACCGATGTCGGGCCGCCGGGCAGGATCCCGCCGGGCCGCCTGGCGCAGACCCTCGAACTGCCCCTGGCGCACGTCTTCCAGACGGGCCCGGTCGGGTCGCGCCGCCGCCGCCTCATAGAAGTACACCGGGACGCCGAAACGCCGCCAGATCTCCCCGCCCGCCCGCCGGGCGATGATCGCGCACTGCTCGAGCGACATGCCGGCGATGGGGACAAATGGGATCACGTCCGCCGAGCCGATGCGCGGATGCACACCGGATTGCTGCGTGAGATCGATCAGCTCGGCTGCCTTACCAGCCGCCCGTACGGCTGACTCGATCACCGCTTCCGGGGGGCCGGCCACGGTGATCACCGAGCGGTTGTGGTCGGCATCCATGGACCAATCCAACAGCAAGACGCCGGGAACGTGCATGGCAGCCACCAGCGACAGCACCTTCTTGCGGTCGATGCCCTCGGAGAAGTTGGGCACACACTCGATCACCGGGTCAGTCATGGTGCGTCACTTCCACCAGGTGTAGCCGATCTGAAATTGCACACTGGCATTAATGCCGGGATTCGCGTCACCCAGGCTGGCGCTGGAGATATGCACCGCGTTGGCATTGAACGTGATGGAGCGATTCGGCTTGACGAAGTAGTGCAATCCTATGCCGAACTGCGGGGTGAAGTTCCAGACGCTCGTTCCCTGGTGGCCGGGCTCGGGCAAGGGGCCGACCGGAGGAAACTTGTGGTTGGTCCAGATGAGGCCGCCCGCGCCCTGCACAAAGGGCAGCACCCGGCGGCCGTCGGCGAGATCCCAGCGCAGGATAATGGGCGTAATACTCACGCCGTTGTACGCTCCGCCGGTACGGTATGGCCCCTCGATGAGCGGTATCTGGGTGGGGGGACTACCGGCAGAGGGGCTGCCCGGATTGGTCGCAAAGGTCAGGTTATAGCGTTCGAAAGGAGGGGCATAGCCCTGCCACCAGGGCATCAGCTCCGCCGAATACTCGAACTGGCCTCTCACGAAGCGTGGCCCAAGGGGATCGGTCAGCACCTTGCCCGCGCGCACGCCCGCGCTCAGAAAGCGGTAGTCGCTCCGATCGCCGACGCCTACGCCGCCATTGAAGAGAACGCCGTAGTTCCAGGGATTGCGAGAAAGAGTGTCGCGCACCGGCGGAAGCGACGCTACCGCGGAAGGCTGGGTCTGAGGCGAATTCGAAGAGGAGCTTGCGGCATCCTGCGCGTGAGCCGGAAGTGCGGCAATTACGCCAAGCCCGAGCATAGTCAGGCTGAGGGACAGCATACGGCAGACACGATCCATAGTTCTCTTCTGATGCGTGAGTTCGGACTGCTTCTTGTGGTTATGGGGGACATAAGTAAGGCCGCCGGTACGCGTCTCCGGCGGCCTGCGATACGCGTGTGTGCGGGTGCTAGCCAGCGACTTCCTCGAGTTGCTTGGTATCCATGTCGAAGTTCGAGTAGACGTTCTGCACGTCGTCGTGGTCTTCGAGCACCTCGAGCAGCCGGATCATCTGATTCGCCGCAGCTCCTTCCAGCCTGGTATAAGTCGAAGCGATCATGGTGATCTCGGCCAGGGAGGTCTCGATCTTCGCGGCATGGATGGCGTCGAGCACCTGCTGGAAGGCGCCGGGATCGGTGAGGACCTCCCACACGTCGCCTTCATCGTTCAGGTCGTCGCCCCCGTTCTCCAGCACCAGGTTCATCAGCTTGTCTTCTTCCGCGTTCTCCTTGGGCACAGCGATCAGGCCCTTCTTGGAAAACATGAAGCGGACGGAGTTCGATTCGCCGAGGTTGCCGCCATTCTTCGACAGCGCATGGCGAATCTCGCTTACCGTGCGGTTGCGGTTGTCAGTCGTGGTCTCGACCATCAGCGCCACGCCACCGGGACCGTAGCCCTCAAACGTGATCTCTTCGTAGAGCGCGCCGGGCAGCTCGCCGGTGCCGCGCTGGATGGCACGCTTGATATTGTCCTGCGGCATGTTCTCGGCCTTGGCAGCCAGGATGGCCGTGCGCAGGCGAGGGTTGCCGTCAGGATCGCCGCCGCTCCGCGCAGCCATGGAGATTTCCTTGATCAGGCGGGTAAAGATCTTCCCGCGCTTGGCGTCGAGCGCGCCCTTTTTGTGCTTGATGGTGGCCCATTTTGAATGGCCTGACATGTGCTACCTCTGCAGCTCTGCTGGGTTTGTGAAACCGCGGCCGCGTGCGCAGGCGAATGCCCTTGCGCACTCTCGCGGACACCCGAGTATAGCATGCGAGGTTTGAGTCTTAGCAGCGCCCGGCCCTCAGAAAACACGCTGCTTTGGCTTGCGAAACGCATAGACGATGGCTAGCAGCGGAGGCGCCAGCAGCACGCCCCAGAAGGGGATCACGATGCCCAGCACGATGGGTACCAGGATGGACGCCCAGATCGGCACGCGTGTGACTCGCTTCATCAGCCAGGGCTGCAATACGAGTTGATCGATCACGACAATGCAGGCATAGAGGCCAAGCAGGAACGCCAGCCGCTCCAGGTCCTTGCCGCTGAACAGAATGGCCAACGTGGGACCGATGAGCGCGATCACTCCACCGATATTGGGGACGAAGGCCATCAGCCCTGCGATCAGGGCCCACGCGGGCGCCAGCGGAACATGCAGCAGCAGAAGCCCGATCAGCCACAGGATGGCGTCGCACAGCGCCTGAATGGAAGCAGCACGCCACCAGTTCAGCAGCGCATGCCCGGCGGTCTTGAGATGGGCCGACACACGGGGACCATACTGAGGCGCCGGTGGGACAGGTGGCGCAAGCGTCACGTCGCGGGGCGCTCCGATGGACGGGAGCGGCTTCGGCGGTTCGGTATCGGGAGAATCTGTCATGAAGTCTCGTTCCTCTGATAAGGAATCCGGGTGAGTTCCGGAAAGGTCATCGCACTCACCACGTCTGCCTCCGCGCCATGCTCGGCGTGAAAACGTCGCTACATCTCGTGGCTTACCTCATACCCGAACTCAAAGCGCTTGGACACCCTGCCGCGGAGCACAGCCTGGTCCGGAGTCGATCGCATTCCTCAGGGGTGTCAGATCGAGAGTCATGTAGCCGTATTCTAGCGCCGGCCGTTTCCTTGTTACTCTAGAGGCATGAAATTCGGCGTCGTCGTCTTTCCGGGATCGAACTGCGACCACGATACCTTCCACGTCGTCGCCGAGATTGCGCACCAACCCGTCACCTTGCTCTGGCACGAGACAGAAGACCTGGAGCACTGCGACGCGATCCTGGTCCCGGGCGGGTTTGCCTATGGCGACTACCTGCGGACGGGCGCCATTGCTCATTTCGCCCCCGTGATGCAGGCGGTGAAAAAGTTCGCCGCGCGGGGCGGCCTGGTCCTCGGGATCTGCAACGGCTTTCAGATTCTCTGCGAGTCCGCGCTGCTGCCGGGCGCTCTCATGCGCAATGCCGGACTGAAATACATCTGCAAACAGGTGTATCTGCGGACGGAGACCACGGATTCTCCGTTCACGAACGCGCTGGCCGCTGGCCAGGTGCTGCAGATTCCCATCGGTCACATGGAGGGCAACTACTTCTGTGATCCGGCGACGCTGGCAACGCTCGAGCACGACCGCCGCATCGCTTTCCGCTACGCAACGGCCGATGGCGAGATTACGCCGGAAGCGAACCCCAACGGATCGATCGCCAACATCGCAGGCATTCTGAACGAGGGCCGCAACGTACTGGGCATGATGCCGCACCCCGACCGGTCGAGCGAGCGGTTGCTCGGATCTTCCGACGGTCTGGGAGTGTTTGCGTCCATGGTCGCTGCGCTCGCCGCGACCTCCCGATGATCGACATACACCATCACCTGCTCCCCGGGATCGACGATGGCGCTCACGACCCGGAGATGTCGCTGGCCATGGCGGAGATGGCGATTGAAGATGGAATCACGCACATCGTGTGCACGCCTCATTCCAGCCATCAATTTCCGTTCAGCCCGGAGACGAATGCCGAGCGCTTTGCCGCGCTGCAGGACCAGGTGCAGATGCGCTTTGGCGACCGCCTGACGCTCGGGCTTGGTTGCGACTTCCACCTGATGTTTGAAAACATTGAGGATGCGCAGCGGCATCCCACCCGCTACACCATCAACGGGCACCGCTATCTGCTAGTGGAGTTCGCATCGAGCGTCATCTCGCCGAATACCGCGGGAACTTTTTACGAACTGTCGCTCTCCGGCATGACGCCGATCATCACGCATCCGGAGCGCAACCCGATTCTCGCGCGCAATCCGGAAAAAATGGCGGACTGGATCCGCACGGGCGCGCTGGTGCAGATCACCGCGGCGTCGCTCACCGGGCGCTTCGGACAGCAGGCCGAACACATCTCGCATTGGCTGCTCGAACGCAACTGGGTTCATTTTCTCGCCACGGACGCGCACAACACCGAGTCCCGGCCGCCCCGGCTGCGCTTCGCCTATGACCTGGTTGCGGAAAAATACGGCGTGGCCACGGCGGAGCGTCTGTGTGTCGCTAACCCGCGCGCCGTGTTCCAAGGAACCGAACTCCCGGAACAACCTGAGCCGGCCCTGCCGAGCTTCGGAACGAAAGTTCGTCCGAGCTTCTTGAGCCGTCTCTTCGGCCGATCCTAAGCAGAGGCGGGCGTGCCGTTCTCTCGCGCACTTTGAAGAACCACGTCGCTGTTGAGTCCAAGTCGCAAGCAAAGGCCACCATTATCCCGGTGGCCTTTTGCTCATCTCAAGGTTCACTTACGGCGTGGTCGTGTCCTTCAGAACGTTGCTATCGATATCGATGGGCTTGCGCAGCCACGGAATGAAGCGGACTGCGGGTCCACTCGTCGTGCTGCATCCGTCCCTGCCGGGACCGGCAGCACATCCCCAGAAGTTCTGAGTAGCGTCAATGCTGCCGGTGCATGCGGCATGGTCGTCCGTGCAGACGTTAGCGACGCCGATTTTACCGCCGAGCAGGTCATTGAGGTGGGCGTCGAGTTCGGCTGGAGTGTTGCCGGCGATGGCGATATCCTCGTCCCGGATTACGTTTTGGGAGATGATGGTGCCGCGCACTGGAGTACCGCCGCCTCCACTATTGATGTTGATCCCGGCAGAGCCGGGTGTGGCCGTGTCGTCTGTGTCCGGGCCATTGCTGGCGATGAAGTTGCCGATGATCATGTTGCCGTCCATGTGATCCGCGGGGGCTTTCAAGGCGGGACCCACGTGCGAGTGAAGCGCCACTCCCGGGATGCCATTACCGGTGGCTTCGTTCCGGATGATCACGTTGCCTGAGACGCGGCCGGGTCCAGCCCCATCAGAAAACAAGCCGATTCCCGCGCCTCCAACTTTGACGCCGTTCTTGGACGAGATATTTTCGGCGACAGTATTGTTGTCCACTCCGAAATGGGGTGCGTAGTGCGGCGCAGTCGAGCCCACGGGAGGATGGGAGGCGAGAACGAAGCCGCACTCCTCCGGGTTTTTAGTCGCGACGTTGTGAATGAGGAGGTTGTCGCGGCTCTCCGCCGTCTCGTCGCTGATCAGTATTCCGTCGCCGTTGCCCGTAAGATAGTTGCCGGATGCGATCGAGTGCTGCGTTCCTATGAAATGAAGTCCGCCGCCGCAATCTCCGCTCTCATCTGTCTCAAAGGCGGGCTGGCCTTTGCAGGCAGGGCCGGAGCCAAAGACCGGACCGATCTTGTCATTGTTCACGATCCAGTTGTCGCGGATGGTGGCATCGGATGTGCTCACAACCAGCACTCCCTCATACAAGGCGTTCTTCACCGTGAATCCGGCAACCGTTACATTGTTCAGGCCGCGATGGTCGTAACCGTCAATGAATATCCCGTTCGCCCGGCCCGTGGCGTTGATGATGGACCACCGGGCGCCCGACCCGATCAGTGAGAGCGGCTTGCCAATGATCACGTCCTCCTTGTAAATGCCCGGCGCAACCTGAATCACGTCGTAGTAGTAAGCGGCGTTTACGGCTGATTGAATCCTGGAGTAGCACGGGCCTGATCCCGCGGGGTTGACGCAAAGTGTGCGAGCTGCGCCAATCTGTGAGAATGCAGCGAACAGAACGGCACAACAGACGATTGACAAGCGACGATCTCGAGCCGAAGTCATAGAGGGATCTCCTTGTGAGCGCAGCCGTTCTGTCATGGTAGGGAACAGAATGGGGGAGTCCACGGTTCGTGATGTCGCTGGATCGGGACCGAGGGGCCGCGCCGTGGAGAGCTGGGCGGGGTGAATCATAGATCAATGAGAAGTGCTGGTCAATGCTTCGGGCTTGCGATCCTGCAGGCGCGCGACGGAGCACAAGGGTGCGGTGGCGGTTGTTCGCATTACCGGCCAGAGCATCGAGGCCGAGCAGCTTCTTGCAAGACGAGCCGAGCTCGCTCAGGCCGAACTCGACCTGCGCGCGGCGGGGAGTTGCACGCCGGCATCATCTCGCAGTCTGACTATGGGAAGCTGGCGACCGGCCGCAAGGTCTCGCAGGTCATCTGGTTCACGCAACGAGTCCGCAGCCACGCGCATAGAGATGCAGTAGGCTACAGACCCAAACCCCCATCCACGCTCAGCACCTGCCCGGTGATGAAGTGCGGTCCGGTGGCGAAGAACAGCACTGCCGCGGCGACATCCTCGGGCGTGCCATTCCGCTGCATCGGCGTCTTGGCAGCGAAGTGGGCGTAGTCTTCATCCACCTCCCCGTTGACGATCATCCCCGGTGCAACGCAGTTGACACTGATCTCGGGCGCCCAGGCCTTGGCCATTGTCTTGGTCAACATGTGAAGCGCCGCCTTGGAGGTACAGTAGTGCCCGTGTGTCGACCAAGGGTGCAAACCGCCCAGTGACCCGATGTTGACGATGCGGCCCCGTGCCCCCCTCAGAAAGGCGTGCGCAGCCTTGGCCACCAGAAATGGTCCGCGCGTATTCGTCTCAAACATTGTGTCCCATTGCCCAGCCGAGATGGCCTCGAGCGGCACGGTCTCGAAACTCCCCGCATTATTTACCAGCAGGTCGATACCATTGAACTCGCGGATGATCGCGCCTACCGCCGCGTTCACGCTCGCTTCCTCCCGCACATCGCAACGGACGGCGAGCGAGCGAACACCGAACTCCGACACTTCATCCGCCGTCGCCTCGGCGGCAGTTTCCGAGCTGCGATAGGTGATCGCCACGTCCGCACCCTGACGCGCGAGCGCCAGCGCCAGACTCCGGCCAATGCGCTTGGCCCCTCCGGTCACGAGCGCTACCTTGCCTTGCAGACTTTCCATGATGAAAGAATTCTATGTGACTCGAAGAGCGCGCGTTTGCCCGGATGCATCAGCAGACGGCTCTGAACGGAGCACTGCTATTGCGGGGGCTGCTGCTTCTGCGGCTCAGATTGTGACGGTGACCGCTCGGTGGCCTGGCCGCTCTGATCGCCGGTGCCATTTCCTTTATAGATGGAATACTGCGCCACCGGACGTTTCATTCGGATGGTGATCTCCTTTGTGTCGGTGTCGATCAAGTAATCGTTGCCGAACGTCTGAAAGCCATTGGCGATGATCTGCAGACGCACCGTATCGCCGATTGGAATGACATCGATAGAGGTCTGGCCGTCCTCGTCAGTCTTCAATTCCATGGCACCTTCGTCCTTGCCGTTCTTGATCGGATGGAAGATCACGGCAGCATCGCGGATCGGTTTGCCATTGGTCTCGCGCTTGACCGTAATCGCGATCTTGGCGGTGGCCGGAGGCGGCACATATTTTCTGCCGCGGCGATCCTGCGCATGCGCAATCAGCAGGAAGGTGGAGAGCAGCACGATGCAGATCAGCGGCTTGAGGCAGCGATACATGCGGCTATTTTACCTCCGCATTTCGGCTCCGTCCCACCGCGGAGCCTCCCGCTGAATTCGCGCCCGCGTACATCTTGTGTTGCGTGCTTTGGCTCGAATTCCAGGCAACCTCTTGACACGAGTGAATTTAGCGAACGCTAGGCAAAGGCTGGCACCCTTGAAGCATCTAATTATTCAGACGAGTTGGATATGTGGCGACAAGTTCTCCTGCGGTTCTTCAATCGCGGCGGCCATTCACGCCTTGTAGATGCCCGGTAACGGGAGAGTCGCCTTCCTTCGTTCCAACCCCGCGGTTTCTCCAACCGAAGAAGTAGTCATGAGGTATTTGCATATGCGTGTAGCTCTGATTGCGTCCCCCTTCATCTCCGTCCCCCCGGCGCGTTACGGCGGCACCGAACTCTTCATCGCACACCTCGCTGAAGGCCTGGAGCGAAGGAGAATCGAAGCGGTGGTGTATTGCAACGGAGAGTCCATGGTGAACGCGGAGGTGCGGTCGTGCTACCCGCGGGTCGAGTGGCCTCTGTCGTCGGAAACTTCCGGGATGCTGAAGGAACTCGACCATGTGTCGTGGTCGGTTGAAGACGCCACGAAGACCTGCGATCTGATTCATATCAACAGTGCGCCCGCCATCACCTATTCGCGATACGGATCGACGCCCTTCGCCTGCACCCTGCATCATCCGCATGAGACTGCCCTGACGCGCATGTACGAGCGTTATCCGGAGATCCATTATGTGACCATCAGCGAGCATCAGGCCTCCATGCACCCCACGCTCGCCACCTCTACGATCCATCACGGTATCGATCTGACCAAGTACCGGCTGCAGACGGCCAAGGAAGACTACCTCTGCTTCCTGGGCAGGATCGCTCCCATCAAGGGCGTGCACATTGCGATCGACGTCGCAAAGCGGACGGGCATCCCGCTGAAGATCGCGGGAGAGATCCAGCCCGTCTTCCAGGACTATTTCGACACCATGGTGAAACCGCACATCGACGGGCGCTTCATTGAGTATGTGGGTGAGGCGGATCTGGAGATCAAGAACCAGTTGCTTGGCGCCTCGCGCGGACTGCTCTTCCCCATTCAGTGGAACGAACCCTTCGGCCTGGTAATGCTGGAAGCGATGGCTTGCGGAACGCCGGTCTTCGCGTTGCCCGGCGGTGCAGTGCCGGAAATCGTTCGGCCCGGTATATCCGGCACCATCAGTTCGTCTCCGGAAGAGATGGTAGATGCAGTGAAGAACGCGGCCTACGAGCCGGAAGTTGTCCGCGGATGGGTCGAGCAAGGTTTTTCAGTCGATATCATGGTCGAGCGCTACGTGGAACTCTACGAGGGAATCCTTAGCAACGAGCTTGATGGGGCCGCGCGCATGGATCTGGATAAGGAGGTCGCGGCATGACCTCAGCTTCCGCCGCGGAAGCCAATCTGGAGGCAATGGGATTACGCTCGATCGCTCCGCCGCCCGAACCTCGCTTTCTCTATACAGAACCTCACCTCTCGAATGTGGAGAGTCTGTCCCTGATCCGGGGACGAACGTTCCTGGTGTCCGATCGCTCCGGCAATCTGATGCCGCCGGGCGCTCCACACGTTGGACTGTTTCGCGAAGACACGCGGTACCTGAGCCAGATCGAACTGCTGGTCAACGGCCATCCGCCGGTCGTGCTCTCCGCAACGACCGAAGGCGCCTACGCGAACCGGGTGGAGTTGACGGTGAAAGGCAGCGTACCCGGCGAGGGTTTGGACCTGCCGGTCAATACGGTCTTTGTGCATCGCGAACAGATTCTGGAGAGTGAAGGCCTCTTTGACATACTGCAGATTCAGAACTTCCACAGCGAAAGGGCGCATCTCGTGGTTGAGATCACCTATAACGCTGACTTCATGGATATCTTCCAGGTGCGCGGCATCATCCGGGGAAAGAGCGGGCGCTACTTCGCTCCGCTGATCTCCGAAGCCCGGATGACCTTTGTCTACGAAGGGCTCGATGAACGTGTACGTACCACCGCGCTCTCGTTCGACCCAACTCCGACGCGGATCTCCGGGCATACGGCGCGATGGGAGCTTGATCTGGAACCGCGCAGCCGCGCCCGCATCACCTCCACCATCGTGACCCAGGCGCTGCCGAAGCGCTCACTCTCTTCGAGCTTTCTGTCTCCGCCCAGTGTCCCTCCGTGGATGAGCGAGCGGGAAAGGGTTGAGGAACACGAGGACAAGCTGCATCGCGGGGTGACTGCCTGGGAGCAGGAATGTACACACTTCAAGTCCAGTAGCGAGATCTTCAACACGATGCTCTCCACGTCGTTGCTGGATTTCTATTCGCTGCGCATTCCGGAGGGTCAAAACAAGGCGATTGCCGCCGGCGTCCCCTGGTTTGCCGCACTGTTCGGCAGAGACTCTCTCATCTCCTCCTTTCAGACTCTGATTCTGAACCCATCCCTCGCACGGGGTACGTTGCGTTCGCTGGCGGCGCGCCAGGGGCGGACGGAGTGCGCCGACAATGACGAGGAGCCGGGGAAGATCCTGCACGAACTGCGGTCGGGCGAGATGACGACCACCGGCGAGGTCGCGTTCGGGAAGAACTATGGGTCCGTGGACGCAACGCCGCTCTTCATCATTCTCCTGAGCGAATACTTCCAGTGGACTGGAGACCGCGAACTGGTCGAAGAGTTGCGGCCTTGCCTCGAGGCCGCGCTCAACTGGCTCATCGAATACGGCGACCTGGATGGGGATGGCCTGATCGAATATCGCCGCAAGAGCGACAAGGGCCTGCTCAACCAGGGCTGGAAGGATTCCGGCGACGCCATGGCGCATGCCGATGGAACGCTGGCCCAGGCGCCGATCGCGCTGGTAGAGGAACAAGGCTATGCGGCCGACGCCTTCCGGCGCGCGGCCGCGCTGCTGCGGATGCTGGGCGATGCCGAGCAGGCAGACCGCCTGATGGCGCGCTCCGCTGAGTTGATGCAGAAGCTGGAGCGAGCGTTCTGGATGGAGAAGGACGCCTATTACGCCATGGCGCTGGACTGCGACAAGCGGCCGCTTGCTGTCATGTCTTCGAACCCCGGGCACCTGCTTTTCACCCACACCATCAGCGACCAGCGCGCGCGTGATGTGGTGGCGAAGCTGACGGCGCAAGGTCTGTTCTCCGGCTGGGGCATCCGCACGCTCTCCGATGAAGAGCAGACCTACAACCCGATGAGCTACCACCGCGGTTCCGTATGGCCGCACGATAATTCGCTCATCGCGTTTGGCATGGCGCAGTATGGGTTTTTGCAGGAGGCGTCCGCGATTTTGTCGGCGCTGTTCGAGGCCTCACTCCACTTCCGCGACTATCGGCTGCCGGAGTTGTTTTGCGGAAACCAGCGGCACCACCGCGACGATCCCGTCCAGTACCCCGTCTCTTGCTCGCCGCAGGCCTGGGCTTCCGGGACTCCGATCATTATTCTGACGGCGCTGCTGGGGCTGAGGCCGGACGCGGCAAACGGCGAGCTCAAGATCGTGAATCCACGATTGCCGGAGTTCCTCACTTTCCTCGAACTCCGCAACATGCGCGTCGGCAAGAGCTGGCTGGACCTGGATTTTCTTCGCCAGGGGGACAGGACCTCCTGCCGCGTAGTCGGACGAAGAGGTGAAGATCTGAGCGTCAGCGTCACCTATCGATGAGCGCGCAGCGGTTCATCCGCAGTGCGGCGAAGTAGTGCGCTGCTGTCGCGGGCAAGGGATCAGGCTTTCACGGGCGTTTATTTCCGGCGACGAGATCGTTGGCGTCGGCAAAGGGCAGCGCATCCTCGGCAAAGCGGAAAGTTCCGTGGTCCCGGATCTCGTGCGCCGCACGGACAAAGGCTCCCAGCGCCGCGCGGCTCAGCGTGGATCCCAGGCTGATCCGCCGGACTCCCAGGGTGGCGAGCTCGGCGACGGAGAGCGATTTCCCCTGGAGCCCGGCCAGGACGTTCACCGGCTTGTGCACCGCCGCGCACAGCGTTCGAATATCCTCCGCGCGGGTGAGCCCCGGCGCGTACAGCGCGTCGGCGCCGACGGCCTCGAACGCCTGCAGGCGGCGGATGGTGTCCTCCAGGTTTGGACGCCCGTGCAGAAAGTTTTCGGCCCGGCCCACCAGTACAAAGGGAAATGGGAGCGCGCGAGCGGCCTCAGCCGCGGCGGCGATGCGCTCAACAGCATGCTGCAGATCGTAGATCGGCCGCTCGGGGTCGCCGCTCGCGTCTTCGATCGATCCGCCCACCAGCCCCGCGACTTCCCCCGCGAGGCGAATCGTCTCCGCCGCTGCCTCCGGCGTGTGGCCGAAGCCATTTTCAAGGTCAGCCGCGACGGGCAGGTCCGTGGCGTCGGCAATGGCTTTGGCGTTGGCGAGCGTCTCCTCGCGGGACACTTCGCCGGCCCCATCTCGCCGGCCGAGAGCAAACGCCAGACCGGCGCTCGTGGTCGTAAGTGCCTCGAAGCCGAGCGCCGTCAGGATGCGGGCGGTGCCGGCATCCCACGGGTTGGGAATGACGAACGCGCCCGGGCGGGCGTGGAGGGTCTGGAATCGTTGCGCTTTCTCGGCCTGACTGGCGCCCATGGTCATTCCTCGCTTGGTGATCCGCGGTGACAGAAGCACGCCTACCGTAAAGCACGCCGTGAGTGGCAGCAAGAGCCACTTCCGTCAAGGAACGCACGCCACCGGTTTAGGAAGGTTGGGCGATGGCCGACCGCCCCGGCCGGTAGAGCTTCAGCACGTACCTACACCCCCCGTATGAACTTCCTAAATTCCTCTTATAAAAGGGCTTACGCCGGGAGGTACCGGCTAAATTCCTCTAATGATTGGACTTACGGCTAAATTCCTGCAAGCAAATGACTTCCGGACTGAGACTCCGGATTAACCCCCACGCGTATGGGCAGACGGAGCAGTCTCTATTTCCAGTCTATCCAGCTTGGCGTAAAGGTACGCCAAGCGAAATGTGACGATGGTCACGGGTCAACAAGCTCCTGTTTGCCGCGGCGCGCGGACAAAGATGCGTGCGCTTAGGAGCAATTCGCAGTAAATAGACCATTTGCGCTACACAGGGCCGACTACACCATTGCAAGGATTCTTCATGATTGCGAGTAATTCCGCCGGCTGTTGATGGCACGCCGATTTATCAGCGACCGAGGTCCTGGCAATTTTGCTTTCTGCTCCACTCACCTGAAACGCACACCAAATCACCGCGATCGTTGGCTAGAAGAACTCGATTTATCCTTTTCAGCTCGTCAGCATCGTAGTGACTTTGGCTACTCGCCCAGCCCAAGAACGGGACTGGTGCAATGTGAAAAGGTTGAAAAAGCACCGACTCCCGCGGAATCTGCAATGCGAGGTGGCGCCGCGGCGATCTTTTAACATTCACACTGAAGTCGGCATCGATCGAAGTAGGCGCGGAGCTATTGCTAGCAAGCGGCGGAGCACACACAATTCTCCATTCCTTCTCACCCTCGAAAGACTTGCACTTGAAACCGACGGCTAAGCTCAACAACAATTGAGCAGCGTTCCTGGCGCACCTGTCCAACATGGCCTGCGCCCATGGCCCCTCATTGTGTCCGGCTGTATTCTTGGATACAGCAAGCACAATCGACCTAAGTGCCCGCTCCAGACCGTTTCGCTGCAACTTTTCGTCGTAGATAACTCGTTGATACCAGCAGTCAGCCCGCGTGTCCAAGATGGCAAGTGAGGGCGCTCTCGTCCAAGGAACCGGAAACGTTAAGCGATAGTCGCCGTACTCCCTCCAATGCAGGGCTGAGTCATGCGCGTCACAGAAACAAGCGATGTATATCCATTGCTTCCGCTCCTCCATGAAAAACGGCAAGCGTCGTAACAAATCTATCGCAAAGGCTGATGTTCCCGAACGCGAGATCTCTTCGGCCAACTGCGCGACCAAGCCTGATGCGTGAGAAATCTCGGTCTTATCGTATTGCTCATCGATACAGGTGGCCCACAAAGAGCGGCTTTGCACAATTGCTTCGACCGTAGCGGCAGAAGTGTAGTGATGCAGAAGTCGAGGGCCTGGGCCTGCGAAGAGCTCTTTAGCAATCTCACTAACAACGCCAGCTATCGTGAGGGTGAGACTCAAGTTTGAAACTTGGAAGCCCATGCAACAGGATTCTAGCGGTCACTTCGCGAAACTGAGTCAATAAATCGAGCAGTTGTATTCGGGAAGCAGCTTCCCGCTGCAAACTGGCGTGAACAGGGTGAGCAATTAGTGACCCATTGAGTAATACGGCGATTTCGCGTCGGCTGAAATGGCGGCACGGCAGAAACGGCATGAAACGGAACTATGGAGCGGTCACTCTCGTAGAATCGGCGCATGAAGATGATTCTTGCCGCCGTGATGTTCGCCTGCTTGTGCTGCAGCGTCGAAGCGCAGGACCTAGCGATTGTGGACGCCAAGGTCTATGCGTCGCCGCATGCGCAGCCGGCAAGCGGCATGACGATCCTGCTGCGCGCGGGGAAGATCGCTGCTGTCGGGAAACATGTGGTTGTTCCCAAGGGGGTTGCGAAGCTTCCATGCACAGACTGCGTAGTCTTCGCGGGATTCTGGAATACCCACGTCCATTTTATGGAGCCGAAGTGGAGTAACGCTGCGCATCTGCCGGCGG
Organism: uncultured Acidobacteriaceae bacterium; assembly: GCA_963830635.1. GTDB lineage: Bacteria > Acidobacteriota > Terriglobia > Terriglobales > Acidobacteriaceae > CAWHMN01. The sequence continues at coordinate 1,154,068 of CAWHMN010000001.1, forward strand.
CTCAGCTCACGCAGCAGTTGCAGCAGATGCTCACGCATTCCGGCTTTACCACGGTGGTGGATACGGGGTCTGACCCCGCCGACACGATGGCGCTGCGCCGGCGTATTGAAAGCGGCGAGTTGCTGGGACCGCATATCTACACGGCGGGCATTCCGCTCTACCCGGTGCACGCCATCCCGTACTACCTGGGGGATCTTCCGCCGGAGATTCGTTCCCGGCTTGGGCAGCCTGCCACGCCGGCGGAGGCCAGGGCCCTGGTGGAGCGCAATGTCGCACTCGGCACGGACATCGTCAAGCTCTTTACCGGGTCCTATGTAGCGCGCGGCCATGTCGTTCCCATGCCGGTTCCGATCGCACGTGCCGCGGTGGAGGAGGGACACCAGCACGGTCAGCTTGTCTTCGCTCACCCCTCGAACGTGGAAGGTGTGCGCGTTGCGATGGAGAGCGGCGTGGATGTGCTGGCGCACGCGCCGGACAGCGTGGACGGCGTGGACGACGCACTGATCGCGCAACTGGTGGCTCACCACATGGCGATGGTGCCCACGCTCAAGCTCTTCTCCGAGGATCGGGATATCCCGCGCATCCGCGCCATCGTCAGCAGGTTTCATCAGCTTGGCGGCCCGCTCATGTTTGGCACGGATACCGGCTTTCTGACCGATTACGACATGACGGAGGAGTACCGTCAGCTCCAGTTGGCGGGTCTCTCGTGGCGGGAGGTGCTGGCCATGTTGACCACGGCGCCCGCCGAACGGTTTCGTGTGGCGGACCACGAAGGAAAGATTGCGCCGGGCATGGACGGCGACCTCACGATTCTCTCGTCCGACCCGGCAGCGGGCGACGCAGCGGCCTTTACCAAGGTGCGGTATACGATCCGCAACGGCCGGGTTCTCTACGGCGCGCATTGATACGTCTGGCCGAGTGTTGGGCCTCGATGCGTGAGTGGCTCGCATTTGAGACGCGAACAACCCCACCCCGGCTGCGCTAGAACGGGGCACCCAGAACAACCCCGCCCTAGCTGCGCTAGAACGGGGCACCCAGAACAACCCCGCCCTGGCAGCGCTAGAACGGGGCACCCGGATGGAGGGCGCCCCGGGTCTGACTATTTGCGTGCGATGGTGTAGCTGAGCCCGGTGGAGAACTGGAAGGAGTTCTTGTTGAAGCCGACGGGCGCGGTGTTGAGGTAGTCATCGATGGCGCCGACGTTGAAGCCGAGTCCCTTGTAGACGGGGAAGGTGAGGTTCGCGCCGACATGCGACGAATACGCGTCGGTGTTGTTCCAGGATTCGGTGAAGGCCGCGAACTCATCGAGCGCGATCTTGCGGGGAAGGACGCGGGTGTAGGTCTCACCGAAGGTCGAACCGACCAGGTTCTGGTCCGGATTGGCTACTGAATCAAAGAAGTGCTGTTTCTGGTAGTGGATATCGGCCTTGAGGTCCAATTCCTGGATCGCACTCTTGTACGCGGTCCAGCCGATGCCGCCGCCGTACTGCTGCTGCAGATCCAGTCCCTGAGAGAAGTTGTGATCGAATGCCACAGCGCCGAAGTAGTAGACGCGGCCGCTGATGTATTCATCCCGCTCGGCGTCCGCATGGAAGATGTTGGTCTTTACCGTGAGGCTGGTTTGCCCCGCGGTGGCGGATTGCGTGGTGCTGCCGTAGGCCTGGTTGTAGTCAATGGCTGTGCGGTTCCGCGCCGGCAGCCACTCGACGGTGGGAATGGCGCGCACCAGACTGAGAGCTCCGGTGAAGCTGGTCTGGTTCTGGGCGGAGCGCACCAGGCTGACGCCGGCGGTCGCGAGGCCGTTCCAGCCATTCAGGAAACCGGACGGCCCGCTCACCTGCTTGGTGAAATCGGCCGCAGGGACGACCGCATCCGTCTGTTTGACAGGCACAGTCCGGGCGCCGCTGCTAGTGTTCACCTGCACATTGCTATCGGCGATGGAGAGGGTTCCCTGCGGAACAACGCCGGCGGCGGTCTTCCGCTTAAGCTTCTGGTTCTTGGCGAGGACGGCGAACTGCTTGTCCGATTTCACTTCCTTGATCTTGTCCCACTTGATGGTGAGTTCGCCGGCTACCGGGCTTTTGAAAGTGACTCCATCGGCATCGGCTTGCTCGAGATCGCCGGTAAGCGTGTCGCCATTGGTGAACGTGAGCGTATCGGTAGGCGTGGGGGCGGGGGTAGCGGCCGGCTTCTGGGTGCTGCCGTCCTGCGCGAGTGCCGGGGAGATGCTCAACGCGAGAACGAGCAGGCTGCCGGCAAGGGGGCCTAAGCGCCGCAAAGGTCGCTGCTCTGGGAAATGGAACATGTACTGCCTCCTAATGGCAGAAATCTAACATGGGATGCGCAAAGGGCCGACACGGGGCGTGAAGGCATCGTATGGAGTGCGAGTCTTTCGCCGCGAATGCGGGTTGGGGTGGAGTGCGGCGTGGAGTCCGGGCCGGAGTTCCGGCCGGAGTTCCGGCGCCAAATGGCCGGCCACGCCGCGGGGCGATTTGTTTTTTGATTCCCCTGAGGAGCGGTTGGGGGGCAGTTGAAGATCAGCATTGCCGCTGGCACAATCCGTTGGCGCCCGTTACCATGCGGTAGGCGGTATACGCGCCGTGTTCCGGTGCCTTCTTACGCCGATGGAAGACGTAAGCGACACAAATTCTTTTGAGAAAGACACATGGCCGAAACGATTCAGGACCGCGTACTGCGCGTGGTCGCAACAGTCCGGCGGGTTCCCGTGGAAACGGTTACAGCGGAGAGCTCGTTTGAAGAGCTGGGCATCGATTCTCTGGATAAGCTCAATCTTCTGTTTGAGTTAGAGAACGAGTTCGACATCGAGATCGATGACCAGAAAGCGAAAGACATCAGCCGGGTGCAGGAGATGGTGACGGGTGTGACACAACTGGTCGAGGCCAAGGAACAAGCCTCGCCCGGGGGCTGACATGCCGCGTGTCGTCATCAGCGGTATTGGGGTCATCAGCGCATTAGGGCTCAATCAAACGGACTTCTGGAACGGGCTGAAGGCCGGCCGGAGCGGCATCAGTCCCCTGCCCGAGATGGAGATGGGCACGCTGCGTTTCAAGAATGCGGCGGTGGTGAGAGGTTTCGATCCGGACACTCATTTTCCCGGAAAGAATCTTGCGCTAGTCGATCGCTTCGCACAGATGGGGATCGTGGCTGCGCGCGAGGCGATTGCAGAGGCGAAGCTGGACTGGACGGACGATTTGCGCGAGCGGTCCTCGGTGATCACCGGGTCGTGCATGGGCGGACGGGCGGCGGAAGAGGTCGGCTACTGGGAGCTGTTTCACGAAGGCCGGCTCCGGGTGAATCCGCTGACTATTCCGCTGGGCATGGCCAATGCGGGGGCCAGCCACATTTCCATCGAATACGGCATTCACGGGCCGACCTATACCATCTCGACCGCGTGCTCCTCCGCCGCGCACGCCATCGGCCAGGCCTTCTGGATGGTGCGCTCGGGCGCGTCCCCGATGGCGATCGCCGGCGGGAGCGAAGCGCCGCTGTTCTTCGGCGGCCTGAAGGCCTGGGAGGCGATGCGCGTAGTGAGCCAGGATACCTGCCGCCCATTCTCCGCCGGGCGGACGGGCATGATTCTGGGAGAAGGCGCGGCGATGCTGGTGCTGGAGCCGCTGGAGTCTGCGCTGGCGCGCGGGGTACAGCCCATCGCCGAGGTCGTGGGCTTCGGGATGTCTTCTGACGCGGCGCACATGACGCAGCCTTCGCCCGAGGGGGCGGCGCGCGCCATGCGTTCGGCCATGCGCGATGCGGACCTGGCGCCGGAGCAGATCGGCTACATCAACGCCCACGGCACCGCCACCGAAGCCAACGACCGGATGGAGGCGGCGGCGATTCGCCAGGTCTTCGGCGAGCATGCGGAGAGGCTGGCGATCAGTTCGAGCAAGTCCATGCACGGGCACACGCTGGGTGCGGCGGCCGCGCTCGAAGCCGCGGCCACGGCCCTGGCGCTGCGCGATGGCGTGTTGCCGCCAACCGCGAACTTCACCACACCCGATCCGGCCTGCGACCTCGATGTCATTCCCAACCAGGCGCGGGAAGCGCAGGTGGAGGCGGCGCTTTCGAACTCGTTCGCGTTCGGAGGGTTGAACGCGGTGCTGGCGTTGAAGGCGATCCAGGATTGAGTCTTCTATTGAGCCTTCTGGCGCCCGGCGGGCGACTTGGACAGGTTTGAGTGCGCTGGGCTCGTTCCTAGCCTGTAACCCAGCTCCACAAGAGCGCCACGGAAGCGGCGAAGATGAGCGCGGTCGTGCTCCAGCCGAAGAGATTGACCAGCAGGGTGTTGGTCTTGTTTCCCATCACACGACGCCGGCTCGTCATCAACATGATCAGCAGCATGAGCGGAGGCGTCGAAAAGCCTTGCACGATGCCTGCAAAGACCAGGGCCTTCATGGGATTGATGCCCAGGAAGTTCATGGATGCCGCGGCGATCATGACGGCGGCGATGGTGCCATAGAACGTCTTGCCCTCACCCAGCTTCAGGTTCAGCCCGTTCCTGCAGTCGAGGCTTTGACATACGTCATACGAGGCTCCGGTCGTCATCACGGGTATAGCGAGGAAGCCCACCCCGACGATGCCCAGCGTGAAGAGCAGGCCGGCAGCATGTCCAGCGAGCGGCGTCAGCGCCTTCGCCGCGTCCGCCGCCGTGTCAATGTTGTGCTGGCCTGAAACAAACAACGTCGCTCCGGTCGCGATGATGATCGCGTACATCACGAGCGCGGAGAAAAACATGCCAAAGACCACGTCCAGGAGGCTTTTGCGGAGGTGCGCTTCCGTGGTCCCACGGCGCGCCCGAAGGCGCACTTTTCCGGCGGCGATCTTCTCTTCCACCTCGGCGTTCGATTGCCAGGTGAACAGATAGGCGGACAGCGCCGTTCCGATCATGGCCACCAGGATCGAGAGAGACTCGCGATCGAGCTTGATATGCGGGTGGATGACCGCAGCGGCGATATGATGCCAATCCGGATGTGCCAGGAACATGGCGCCGACATAGGCAAGCAGAGTGAGTGACAGGCCGCGAAAGATATTCGAGATGAGGCGGTACGAGCCCCATATCTGCAGGGCGAGCGACACCAGAGAAACCACTGCGACCAGGAGCGCCTGGGGCGCAGGAATCAAGAGATGCAGTGCCGCGGCTATACCCCCGATATCTGCTCCCGCCTCAATGGTGTTCCCGATGACTACGCCCACCAGTACGGTGTAGAGGAACTTGCGTGAATAGTGGGTGCGGATCGCGGAAAAGAGCCCCTGGCCCGTGACTTGCCCCAACTTCGAGGAGAGGTAGACGACCGTCACCATCATGGGCAGCAGATAGGGAGCCGTCCAGAGCAGGGTGTAGCCAAAGCCCGCGCCCGCTTGCGAGTACGTTCCTACCGCCGAGCAGTCATCATCTGCCGCGCCGGTGATAATGCCCAGCCCGAAGGAGCGCAAGACGCTTGCCGAGTTGCGACGGGAAGGTTTCGCGGTATCCGAGGGCGAAATTTGCGCGGGCATTGTTCTTTACGACGCAGCCGGAACGACCCGCGTTGGGTGGCTGGGCACAATGAACGGCCCGGCTCGGAATTTTCGATCAAGAGTTCCCGTGGGATGGCCTCCGCGCGGGTTCCTCGGGTCAAAGTGGCCGGGGGCGGCCCTGAAGGGTTGCGGGATGGCGCATGGATCGCTTTACTCCTCGCACACCAGTATCAGGGGATTCACCGCGAGCGCGGGCTTGGTGATTTCCTGGTTTTCGCCGCCGTGCACTATCCCTGTTTTCTCAGCCACTCGATCGAGCGTTCGAGACTCTCGCTCCAGGAGACGGCAGGAGCGAGGCCGAAGTCGCGGCGGGCGCGGTCGATGGGATACTCCTGGTCTTTCGAGAGCAGCTCCACGGCGTGCCGGGTGAGGATGGGACGTCCGGGGAGAGGCAGTCGGGTGTAGGCCCGCTCCATGACGCCTGCGAGCGGCAGAGCAAGACGCGAAGGCAGATCGAGCCAAGGTTTGCGAAGGCCCAGGCCGGCCGCCAAGGCGTGCACGTACTCCTTCCAGGTCGCGCCGGTCCCGTCGGTCACGTTATAGGCGCGGCCCAGAGTGGCGGGACTGTCCCCGGCCAGAATCAACGCCTCGGCGACGTTGTCCACGTAGCAAAAGCCTCCGCGCGCGCGGCCATGATCGAAGAGCGCCATGCTTCGCTGCCGGAGAAGCAGCGCAATATCCGTGGTGAACGCCTTGCCGCGCGGACCGAAGATAGTGGCGGGGCGAAGAATGGTGATGGGCAGCGCGTGTTCCCGATGGGCCGCCCAGACCGCCGCTTCGCCCTGGCATTTGCTCCGGTTGTAGGGAAGCCCGACGTCGACAAGGGGTTGCGATTCGTCACAGGGAACCGCTGGGTAGCCGTACACATCGGTGGTGCTGACGTGAACGAAGCGCTGAAGCTGGCCGGCGTGCCGGGCGGCCGCGAGCATGGCCTGCGTGCCGATGACGTTGGCGTCGCAGTAGGCCTGCCATGACGCCCAATCCGTGGAGCATCCGGCACAGTGATAGATGTGGGTGGCGCTGCGGCAGGCGGAACGAAGCGGCTCGTCGTCCGCCAGTTCCGCGCGGACGATGCGGATAGGAAGCTCTGCGAGGTGACGCAGGTCGGAGCCGGAACGCGCGATCACGGTCACTTCCGCGCCGCGAGCAGCGAGGAGCTGCGCCAGCCGGCCACCCAGGAAGCCGCTTGCGCCGGTGACGACTACGGACACTTACGCGCCTTTGGCTAGCTTGCCGAAGACATCGAGTGCGTATTCCAGGTCGGAGGAAGAATGCGCGGCCGTCACACACAGCCGGAGGCGGGGCGCGCCCTGGGCGACGGCGGGAAACAGCACCGGGGTGGCCAGGATCTTGTGGTCGCGCAGCTTTCTGGCCAGCAGCCCGGTCTCAATCTCGTCCCCCAGCATGACCGGGATGACGGCGGTCTCCGAAAGACCGGTGTCGTAGCCCAGGCTATGCAGGCCATTGCGCAGCATGTCCGCGTTGCGCCGCAGCCGGCAGACCCGCTCCGGCTCTTCGGCAAGGATGGACAGGCAGGCGCGCACCGCCGCCACAGCCGCGGGACACAAGGCCGCGGAGAAGATGAACGGCGCTGCCGCGTGCTGGAGGTAGATGGCCATCTCCTGCGTGACGGCGACGAATCCGCCGTTCGAGGGGATGGCTTTGGCGAGCGAGCCGGTCCAGATGTCCACCTCGGCGGTATCGATGCCGTAGTGCTCATCGGTGCCGCGGCCATGTGCGCCCAGCACGCCGGAGGCATGGGACTCATCCATCAGCAGGAACGCGCCAAACTCCTTCTTAAGCTCGATCAGTGCGGGCAGGCGGCAGATGTCGCCATCCATGGAGAAGACGCCGTCGGAGACGATGAGGGTGCGGTTGGCTGGGGCGCCGCTTTCCAGTTCCTGGCGCAGAGACGCGGCGTCGTTATGCTGGAAGCGCTGTACCTGTACGCCGGCCATGCGGCAAGCGTCCATCAGGCTGCGGTGGGAGAGCGAATCGGCAATGACGCGATCGGAGGGGCCGAAGAGCGACGCGATGACGGCGATGTTGGCGAGATACCCAGAACTGAAGGTGATGGCGGCCTCGGTGCCTTTGAAGGCCGCGACTTCCCGCTCCATCTGCTGGTGGAGATCGGTGCTCCCGGTGAGCAGGCGAACGCCGCCGGTCCCGGTGCCGTATTTGGCGATAGCCTCGCTGGCTGCCTCATCCACCCGCCGGTCGCCGATCAGTCCCAGATAGTCATAGGAGGACAGCATCAGCAGGGTATGGCCGTCGGCACGCACCCAGGGGCCGGAGCGCCCCTCCAGAGGAATCTGGAAGGGATAGGCGTTGTGCTCGCAGGCCATGGCGGTGGTCTCAAAGAGCCGCCGCGCCCGAGCGTCGATGAGGTCGTTCTTGCGAAAGCTGCCTCGCTTCGCGGCGAAGAAGTCGCCGAATAGCTGGCCGCAGGATGACGGGAAATCCTCGGAGGATACCGGGACGCTGATTGCCTCTTCGGTGGGGTTATCCATGAATCTCAAATTATATAACCGGGGAGCAGCCCCGGGCCGGCCAAGTGCTCCGGTGCGCCCGCGGAGGACCGGGACGCGCGGAAGGGTGGGCAGAGGCAAGACTCTGCGCCGCTGGATGCAGTCGAGCGGCAACGTTCGTCTGCACGTCTTTTGGCATCCCGCAATTTGAGGCAGGTGAGAGAGCAAGCATGTGCAGAGTTGCCTGTTGTATGTAGGCGAAATATATTGCCACCGAGATAGTACTTAATCGTGTTTAAGTAATACCGGCGCATTACTTCGAGTAGATTCTCTCGAAATAAGAGCGCCATGACCCAGCCTTCTTCGGCTCGTTTCGCGATAGACTTTCATAGATACAACAAGTGTGTCTCCACAGCCTCGCGTCCAGGCTAACGCACGTGAGTTCCACGCCGGACGCTGGTCGGTTTTCGCCGCAAGGCAATATTCCAGATGATTGTCTCTGTAGGGCTGCAAGGTAGAACTGCAAGTATTTCTGGGTGTAGGTGGCGCCTACCGATTATTGTGGGCCGCGCCCACTGCCGTGCATCTGAGTGTGAGTTGAGTGAAAGGGCCGAACGGAATGAAGGTATTTGCGGACATTCTAGGGAGCGCGAAGCGCACTCGCTATGGGTTGCAGAGTTATCTCCTGCTTTTTCTGCTGCTATCGTTTTCCAGCGTCGCCCTGGCGCAGGATGTGACGTTCGCGCCGACCTCGATCTCATGGGGGCCGGTGTCGGTGGGGCAGACTTCGGCGGCGAAGACGGTGACGCTGACCAACAACCAGTCTTCAGCGCTGACCATCTCCGGCATCTCGTTTCCTACCGGCTCGGATTTCATCCAGACGGCCAGCAACTGTCCGCTCTCACCTTCCACGCTGGCGGCGGGTAGCAACTGCACTATCTCGATCGCCTTCCGCCCCCTGGCCACCGGCGCGCGCACCGGCACGATGAGCGTGCTCGATGACGCGCCCAGCAGCCCGCAGAGCCTGAGCCTGACCGGCACCGGCGGCACCGGCCAGTTGATCTTCGCGCCCACTTCGCTGAGCTTCCCCACGACCAACAGCGGTTCGACCAGCGCCGCGCAGACCGCGACCCTGACCAACACGCAGTCCAGCGCGGTAAGCATCACGAGCATCGCGGCGACGGGGCTGTTCAAGCAGACCAATAACTGTCCCAGTTCCCTGCCGGCGCAGACCAGTTGCACCGTCTCGGTGACCTTCGCGCCCACCTCCACCGGCAACAAGACGGGGGCGGTGAACGCCACCGTGGGCTCGACCCTGCTGCAGCTCTACCTCTCCGGAACGGCGAGTGCGGCTGGAGCGGGCACGGTGAGCTTCTCGCCCACCTCGCTCTCCTTCCCCTCAACCACCGTGGGTGCGACCAGCGCGGCGCAGACCGCCACCCTGACCAACGGGCAGACGGGACCGCTGACCATCTCGTCGCTGGCGGTAACGGGGGACTTCGCGCAGACCGGGACCACCTGTCCGGTATCGCCGGCGACCCTGGCGGCGGGCGGAAGCTGCACCATCTCGCTCGACTTCCAGCCCCAGGCGGCGGGCGCGCGTACCGGCACGCTCTCGGTGGCCGACGATGCCTCAAACAGCCCGCAGGCCCTGAGCCTGACCGGCACCGGCGCCACCAGCACCGGCAGCGTCACCCTGACTCCGGCTTCACTGACCTTCCCGTCGACGGCCGTCGGCTCGACCAGCACGGCGCAGACCGCGACACTCAGCAACACGCAATCGACCGCCGTGGGCGTCACGAATATCGCGGCGAACGGTCAGTTCACGCAGACGAACAACTGCCCCAGCTCCCTGGCGGCCAACAGCAGTTGCACTCTCTCGGTCACCTTCGCGCCCACCTCGAGCGGCACCCAGACCGGTTCGCTCAGTTTGAACGCCGGCTCATCGCCGCTACAGGTCAACCTCTCCGGAACGGCGACCTCGGGAAGCTCCGGAAGCGTAACCTTCTCGCCCACCTCGCTGTCTTTCCCGTCAACCAACGTGGGCTCGACGAGTGCGGCGCAGACCGCAACCCTGACCAACGGGCAGACGGTGCCGCTGACCATCTCGTCACTTACGGCAACGGGCGATTTCGCGCAGACGGCAACCACCTGTCCGGTATCGCCGGCGACGCTGGCGGCCGGCGGATCCTGCACCATCTCGCTCGACTTCCAGCCCCAGGCGGCGGGCGCGCGTACGGGTGCGCTCACGGTGGCGGACGATGCCTCAAGCAGCCCGCAGACGCTGAACCTGACCGGCACGGGCGCTACGGGCTCGGCCACGGATGTGACGTTCGCGCCGACCTCGATCTCATGGGGGCCGGTGTCGGTGGGGCAGACTTCGGCGGCGAAGACGGTGACGCTGACCAACAACCAGTCTTCAGCGCTGACCATCTCCGGCATCTCGTTTCCTACCGGCTCGGATTTCATCCAGACGGCCAGCAACTGTCCGCTCTCACCTTCCACGCTGGCGGCGGGTAGCAACTGCACTATCTCGATCGCCTTCCGCCCCCTGGCCACCGGCGCGCGCACCGGCACGATGAGCGTGCTCGATGACGCGCCCAGCAGCCCGCAGAGCCTGAGCCTGACCGGCACCGGCGGCACCGGCCAGTTGATCTTCGCGCCCACTTCGCTGAGCTTCCCCACGACCAACAGCGGTTCGACCAGCGCCGCGCAGACCGCGACCCTGACCAACACGCAGTCCAGCGCGGTAAGCATCACGAGCATCGCGGCGACGGGGCTGTTCAAGCAGACCAATAACTGTCCCAGTTCCCTGCCGGCGCAGACCAGTTGCACCGTCTCGGTGACCTTCGCGCCCACCTCCACCGGCAACAAGACGGGGGCGGTGAACGCCACCGTGGGCTCGACCCTGCTGCAGCTCTACCTCTCCGGAACGGCGAGTGCGGCTGGAGCGGGCACGGTGAGCTTCTCGCCCACCTCGCTCTCCTTCCCCTCAACCACCGTGGGTGCGACCAGCGCGGCGCAGACCGCCACCCTGACCAACGGGCAGACGGGACCGCTGACCATCTCGTCGCTGGCGGTAACGGGGGACTTCGCGCAGACCGGGACCACCTGTCCGGTATCGCCGGCGACCCTGGCGGCGGGCGGAAGCTGCACCATCTCGCTCGACTTCCAGCCCCAGGCGGCGGGAACGCGTGCCGGCACGCTTTCGGTAGCCGACGATGCCTCAAACAGCCCGCAGGCCCTGAACCTGACCGGCACCGGCGCCGCCAGCACCGGCAGCGTCAGCATCTCTCCCAAGCAGTACACCTTCCCCAATCAGGCTCCCGGCTCGACCAGTGCGCCGGTGAACGTGACGCTCACAAATGGTCTCTCCACCGCGCTCACCATCACGAGCATCCAGTTGAGCGCGCCCTTCTCGCAGACGAACACCTGCGGCAGCTCGCTGGCCGCCGGTGCGAACTGCACCATCGCCATAACGTACTCGCCCACGGTGAAGGGCTACAGCTCGACGACACTGACCGTGAACGACAGCGCCTCGAACTCGCCGCAGACGGTTGCGGTCGCCGGCAACTCGGTCGCAGCCGTAACGGTGACGCCGAGTTCGCTGGCCATCTCTTTCTATAACCAGATCGTGAAGACTTCGAGCACGCCGCTCCCGGTAACGGTCACCAACAATACCTCGACGGCGATCAACATCAGCGGGGTTACCAGCACGGCAGATTTCCCCTTCACGGGCAATTGCAGCGGCAGCCTTGCGCCCAATGCCGCCTGCACCGTCCAGGTCTCGTTCGATCCGCAGGCCACCGGCGCCCGGTCCGGCAAGCTCACGATCGCGAGCGACGTCAGCGGCGGCATCCCGGCGATTTCTCTGTCCGGTTCGGGCACCGCGAATCCCGCGAGCACGATGGTGGAGGTGGGCCCGCAGAATACGTGCGCCATGCCAGGCACGACGCAGCAGTTCACGGCCGATGTCACGTTCAACAGCAACACAGCCGTGAAGTGGTACGTGGACAGCGTGCTTGGGGGCAGCAGTACGGCCGGCACGATCACGCAAAACGGCCTGTATACGGCGCCTTCGAGCACCGGGACCCACACGGTCAAGGCAATAAGCCAAGCGGTGACCAGCGTCTCGGGATCGAGCAGCGTGGCCATCACCACCAGCCCGACTCTCGTCCTCTATCCTTCCTCGGCCTCGGTACAGGTCTCCGGACAGCAGACGTTCCAGCCACAGGTATGCAATGCTCCCGAGTCCAGCGGCGTGACGTACACGGTGGACAATATCGCCGGCGGGAACACCACTGTCGGCACCATTACCAGCAGCGGTATCTACTCGGCACCGGCGGCGGCGGGTACGCACACCATCAAGGCGACGGACACTGCGATCAACAAGACTTCCTCGTCCACGGCGACGGTCTTCGGCAACGTGACGGTCGACTTCGGATCACGCACCAATACCGCACATCCGATCCCGGCGAACATTCTGGGCGCGGGACGGGGAGAGTCGCTGCGCAACGAATCGCAGTTCGCGATGCTGACGCAGGCCGGAGTGACCACCTCACGCATGTACGCCCAGCTCGAGACTATCTATGCGACACAGACGCCGAACTGGACGGTCATCGACAACCTGCTCACGATGGCGCAGGCGGCGGGGCAGCATCCGCTGATTCAGATGTCCCGGACACCGCCCTGGCTGCAACCTACATCGGGTAGCTGCAAAGGCCAGACTGCCGCCACGCCGACCAGCTTGAGCCAGTGGGCGCAGCTCGCACAATCGTTCGTCGCCCACGTGGACGCGAAGTTCCCCGGTCTCGTGCAGGACTACGAGATATGGAACGAGCCGAATACGGGAAGCCTCTGCTCCGCGAACAAGCAGGGCGATTATCTAAACATCTACGCGGCGGCGGCGCCCCTGATGAAGCAGCAGGCTGCGGCAGACGGAGTGAGCATCCGCCTGGGCGGCCCGGTTACTTCGTTTGCCGACGTCCCGTTCACCCAGGCCCTGCTCGCCGGTGCGTCCACCGCGCCGTATGTGGACTTCGTGAGCTACCACCAGTACCTCTACGGAAATACGCAGCTTGATGCGCAGTGGGACAGCTTCAGCATCGCCGAGTCGATCTACCAGATGACACAAGGCGCTGCGGCCTCGAACTTCAATAGCATCTCCGCGATCCTGAAGGCCGGTAAGCAGCCGGCGGGAGCGCAGACGCCGATATTCATTACGGAGTTCAACACCGACTGGGCGTTCGCTCCGGATTGCTGCAAGAACGACCCGACCTACGGGCCGCTGTGGAACGCACTCTACATCAGCGACCTGCTCGACACGGTGTACTCCGGTACGCAGGCGGTGCCGGCGCGCCTGGTGTACTTTGCGTCGAACGCCTATCCATACTTCTGCCTGATCGGAGTTCCGGACCAGGACTCTGACTGCATGAACTCCGAAGGGTCGACGTTGCAGCCGTATCCGCAGTACTACACCTTCCAGTTGCTGGGATCGAACAACTATCTGGGACTGATGAATGGCGGGTACATGGCCGCCTCGATCGCTCCGGCAACCCATCAAGGCGGCCTGGTGGTGACCGGATTCTACAACTCCACGAACGGCTCACCGCAGGATGCGATGGTGATCGTCAACCCGACGGCCGCCAGCTACTCGCAACTGCCGATCGTCGCGAACAACCTGGGGATCAGCTCACCGCAGGCGACGTTGTATCAGGTGGTCAACGGGCAGTCGATCAACTCTTCCTCGGTATCGCTCACGCAGCAGGGTTCCGGCTACACGGCTACAATCAACGTGCCGCCGTACTCAGTGCAGGCGATCTCATTCAAGGGGCAGTAGCGTCCTCGTTTACATCTCCGCACCGGACAGTTCCTTCACCCTGGTGCGGAGATGCGCGGTGCGAACGAGGACTGGCCAGCGCAAGCATGGGACACAGCTCCATCCGATCCAGTTCCTGGACCTCACGCCGGCTCGAGCGCGTTTCGGCTCACGATGAGCGCATCGACCCCGGCCAGACTCTCCTCATCGACGCCGACGACACGTTGTGGGAGAACAACATCTACTTCGAACGCGCCATCGCTGCGTTCATTCGTTATCTCGATTGCGAAGAACATACTCCGGCCGAGATACGGACAGTGCTGAACGAATGCGAGCGCGAGAGCATCGCGATGCACGGATATGGCCTGGCCAGCTTTCAGCATTCGCTGGCGGCGTGCTGCGAGCGGTTGAGCCCCCGCCACTCCCATCCGGATACAGATCCGGCTGCCGATCTGGAACGGCATACCAAGATCGCGAGCTTTGCTGCCTCGATCGCCGAACAGCAGATCGAACTTCTTCCCGGGGTCGCCAGCACACTTCCGCGCCTGGCCGAGCGCCATCGGCTCATCCTGATGACTAAGGGCCATGCGGAGGAGCAGCAAGCCAAGCTGGACGCATCCGGCGTCCATATGCATTTCAGCGCGGTCGAGATACCGCCGGAGAAGCACCCGGAGGCCTATCGTGAAGTTCTGCGGAAGTATGCCATTGATTCCCGGACGGCCTGGATGATCGGCAACAGCCCCAAGTCCGATATCAACCCCGCGATGGAGGCGGGACTGAATGCCGTGATGGTGCACCATCCCAACACCTGGATCCTGGAACACGAGGCGCTGCTACCGCCGCCCGAGACACGGCGATTGATCGAATTGCACAGCTTCGCGGAGCTGTTGCAGCACTTCTAGATTTGCTTTCGGGGCATGCTTCCGTGGACCATTCAGACAGTTCGCGCACGACCGCTGCGGTTTCGCGCGGCGATGCCGCTTTGGTATACTCAACATCGGATCACCCTGCGTGCGGAAGTGGTGAAATGGCAGACACACCATCTTGAGGGGGTGGCGCCGAGAGGCATGGGGGTTCAAGTCCCCCCTTCCGCACCAAGCAAATCCACAGCTGAGCGCCAATACGGCAGGAAAGCAGCAGAATGATTTATCTTCTCACCACCATCCACATCATCGTGTCTCTCGTGCTGATCGGCGTCGTGCTGCTGCAGCAAGGCAAGAGCGCGGACCTGGCCGGCGCCTTCGGAGGCCAGGGTTCGCAGACGGCCTTCGGACCACGCGGCGCAGCGAACCTGCTCACCAAGCTGACTGCCTGGTGCGCGGTCGTGTTTATGATCACCTCCATCAGCCTCACCGTGCTGATCGGCCGCCACTCCGGTGCGCACTCCGTGCTCGAAGGCACCAAGACCGCGCCCGCCCACACGTCAACTCCGGCCAAGTAGTCTCCCTTTCAGGCAGAGACGTGATCCGGCTCAGGCCGGTGCAGCCTCACTCGCTGTACCGGCCTGAGCGTCTTTTGTACACTGGTTGCGGATGATCAAGCGCCTGCACGCACTCGCCGCGCCCGCCCTGCTCTTCGGGTCTCTCTCGCTCACCGCTCCGATGACAGCACAGAACACCACGCCGACGATGCCGGCCGCGACTGCTCCGCCACAGCAAGCCGCGCCGCCGCAGACCGAAGCGCAGAAGCCCGCCGCTCAGCGGACGGGTCCGCATGATCCCGTGGTAGCAGCCGATCGCTCGGTGACCTTCACCTTCCCGGATGTGGGCGCGAAGACTGTAGAACTCTCTCTTGAAGGTTCTGCCGCGTCGCAGCCTTTGACCAAGGCGGCCGATGGGAGCTGGACCCTGACCACGGCGCCGCTGGCTCCGGAGGACTACGGATATGCGTTCATCGTCGATGGCGTGCGCATGCTCGACCCGTATAACGTGCACATCAAGCCGAACCTGCTGTCGCCGAGCAACGTTGTGCATGTTGCCGGCGACTCGCCCCTGCCATGGGAGGTGGCGGACGTGCCGCACGGTGAGTTGCACCATCACCTCTATCGCTCGCCGCTGCTGGCGGAGCAGAGCGACTTCTACGTCTACACGCCGCCCCATTTCGATCCGCACAAGAAGTATCCGGTGCTGTATCTTCTGCATGGCTATAGCGACGATGCGAGCGGTTGGACGTCGGTCGGGAATGCGAACGTGATTCTCGATAACCTGATCGCCGCGGGCAAGGCGAAACCAATGATCGTTGTGATGCCGCTCGGCTACGGCACCATGGATATCATCCGCGCGCACTGGAACGCCTGGGATGACCACGCGCTGGTCAAGCGCAACTTCGATCAGTTCACGCAGATATTGCTGGCCGAGGTCCAGCCGCAGGTGGAGAAGCTCTACCCCATCTCCTCCGACCGGAAGGACCATGCCATCGCAGGGCTGTCGATGGGAGGCGGAGAGAGCCTGCTGGTAGGGCTGAATCATCTGGACGACTTTGCTTATGTGGGCGCCTTTTCTTCCGCAGTGGGCGTGGTGGATTTCGAACAATCCTTCCCGCAGGCGAGTGCGAAGATGAACGACAAGCTGAAGCTGCTGTGGATTGCGTGCGGGACCGAGGATCACCTGTTTGCCGGGAACCAGCGTTTTGTCGGCTGGTTGAAGCAACGCGGGGTTCAGGTGACCGATATTCAGACTCCGGGCATGCACACGTGGATGGTGTGGCGGGACAACCTCATCCACTTCACGCCACTGCTATTCCAGAAGTAGGCAGCAGGCGAGTGCGAACGAACAAGCCGAGCGTGACGCAGACGCTTCGGCTACGTTCAGGACAAGCTCTTCAAATCCGCGCAGGATGACGTCTGGTGCGGTTCGGGAAACGGGAGCGTGATCTCTCGCACGATCATCTGCTCTTACCCAGCACCGGAATCCCGCGACCCCAGGTGTCAGGCGGGGCGAGGTTTGGACGAAAGCGGGGCGTGGCCATATCGCGCTTATCGGAGTTGAAGATGGTAGTGCCCTGCGAGATGAGGTAATCGGCGGTACGCGCGGCGAGCGCCTGGATGGTGAGTCCGGGATTGGCTGAACCCTGCGTCGGCAGAATGCTTCCGTCGCAGATGAAGAGATTGGCGATGTCGTGCGTGCGCCCGAACTTGTCGACCACCGAATCGGAAGCGTCGCGCCCCATCCGGGCTCCACCCACGAGATGTGCGAAGCGCTGCTCCTGCACCACGTCCTGGGCGCCCGCGGCGTAGAGCACCTCTTCCACCTTCCTGCTGCCGAATGCGATCAGCTTCCGGTCATTGTCATGCAGGTTGAAGGTGACCCGGGCGACGGGAAGCCCGAAGGCGTCTTTCTCTTCCGCGAGTTGAACGCGATTATCCGGCCAAGGCAGAATCTCGCCCAGCAGCCCCAGCGCGGCCCAGTGGTTATAGTCCATCATGACGCGACGCAGACCCCAACCCCAGGCATCCATGGACGCGATCATCTGTTTGGCGAAGGCGATGGGTAATGGGCCGATGGTCTGAATGGCAAAGCCACGCGCGAAGTCGCGCCTGGGATCAGTCTCGTAGAACTCCTCCGTAAGCGCATGCGCCGGTGGGGCCTTGTACATGCGCACCAGATCTTCGAAGCGGCCGGCGACGGTGTTGCCGGCCTGCGCCATCAGGTACTGGCCAACGATGCCGCTCGAGTTGGCGAGGCCATTCGGATATTCGGAGCAGGCGGAGTTGAGCAGCAGGCGCGGCGTCTCGATTGCATATCCGGAGACGATGACGGCGCGCGCCTTTTGGAAGTGTGTGTTGCCATCGCGGTCAAAGTAGTGCACCCCTGTGACGCGGTTGTTGGGGCCGAGTTCAACGCGACTCACCATGGAGTACGGGCGGATCTCCGCCTTATTGTGAATAGCGTCCGGAACATGGGTGACCAGCGTGGACGCTTTGGCGCCGACCTTGCAGCCCTGGATGCAGAAGCCGCGATAGATGCAGTGCGGGCGGTCGCCGTGCGCGCCGGCAAGGATGGCGACCGGGCCGCCGATGGAGACAGGAATGTTGAGCGCGGAACAGCCCTTGATGAGCGCGTTGCCCACGCCGCCCATGGGATGCGGTCCATAGGGATAGCTGTGCGGGTCGCCCCACGGGTACCACGCCGGGCCGGAGACCGGCATCTCCAGCTCAAGTTGCTCGTAGTAGGGCTTGAGCTCGTCGTAGTTCATCGGCCAATTCACGCCGACTCCGTCCTCGGTGTACACGCGAAAATCGGAAGGATGAAATCGCGGCGCGAAGGATGCCCAGTGGACGGAGCCTCCACCGACACCTTTGCCGCTATTGTTCGAGCCGAGTTCGAGCGGGTCCGTTCCGCCGATCATCCGCAGATCTTCCCAGTAGAGGTTGTGCGATCCCGCCTCGTCGCTGACCCAGTCCTTCTCCGTGTCCCAGAAGGGCCCTGCCTCAAGACCGATGACGTCGAATCCGGCACGGGCCAGGCGCTGCAGCAGCACACCTCCGGCGGAGCCAACGCCAACGACGACGTAATCGACCTCTTCGCCATCACGGAAGCGGTGCTGCGGAACCTTGATCTTCTGGATGGGCCCGAGAGTATGTGTGTGGCTGGCGGATGGTTCGAACGCGCCGAAGACGGGTGATTTCAAGATGCCGCTGCTCCCTTCCGTTCTAGTGCTGTGCTACGTTGCGCGAATCCCAACCTAGCTTCGCTCGAGTGGGCACCCGCGCCATTGATCAGAACCTGCGCTTCAATTCGGATTGCGTACCTTCCGGCGCGTTCCACACATAGCGCTCTTCGTCCACCTCCCACGGTTCAGGGCGCCCCTTTTCCAGGCGCATGTAACCGCGGGGATACGCCGGACCGCCGAAGCCGATCTCGTCCCAGGCCCAGGGATGGGCGTAGTACACCTCCGCTGCATCGTGCAGCAGCATCTTCCAGAAGCGTTTGAGGTTGAGCTGCCTCCACTGTTCCTGGCCGCCCGCCGGCTTATCGTCATGCATGGATTGGAGCAGCCGTTCACGCTCGGCATAGCCGCACGCGGCGAATGCGCGTCCGTGGACCTCTTGCGCCATCTGCTCAATGCCGCGCAAGCCGATGCGGTAGGCCTCCTGCTCCGGAGGCATATCTTCATAGCGAAATCCGGAGATCTTCTTCTCGAAGAGATTCTGGTCCATGAACGGAAGCACCGGGATACGCCGCGACTCTTCGCGATCGGATTGCGGGAGGATGTGCTCGAGCACCAGCGTCATGGTCTCAACTTGCCCCGGCGTAAAGAAGCGGATCGGCGGGATATCTGTGACACGTTCGAGCACGACCTTGCGCGTCGCGCTGTCCCAGAAGCTCTGCTGCGAGAGCGTGCTAAATCCGGGATAATAGCCGGGCTGCTGGCGCTTGAGCGGCGTGCCGTCCTCGGACGTGGGAAGGGGCGCTTCCGGTCTTGCTTCGGGTTTTGCTGGTCTTGGGGGCATGATTATTTTTCCCTCCGCAGGAGGCTCGCGAGCAGGCCCAGCATGCCCGCGGCGCCGAAGAGTAAGGGAGCAAAGATGGGCGGACCGTACATGATGTTGTAGAGCAGGTGCTTGCGGCCGCCCGGCCGCCGCAGCACGCCGCGCGCATGGTAGAAGAAGCCCACGCTGGCGTTGACAGCGGCGAGCGCCGAGGCTGCGGGCAACGCGGTATGCGCGATGCGGCGGCTCTTCATTGCGCCAAAGCCCGCGCCTGCCAGAATCGGGGCCACCACGATCGGAGTCCACTGCGACCAGTGCCAGAAGCGCACTTTGTAGTGGGAGTAGAGCGCCTCAGCGCCGCTGAAGAGTGCGCTCAGCGCGGTGGCGAAGGCGAGGTGCTTCTGGAAGCGACCCTCGCGCAGGTCCTGGCGCCAGGAGATGTGATGGTGGGGCTTGCGCCAAAAGCGAAGCCAACTGCGCCGGTGAGCAGCATGGGGCACGATCTCTAACGTGTGATCGAGCGTGGCATGCCGCTTCGCCTCCTCCCGGCGAAGGTACGATGCGATCAGGGCGAGGTAGGCCGCGGTGCCGAAGAGCAGCGGCGCCAGAAGCGGCGGGCCCATCACGATGTTCGTTATGGGGAGACGCCACCCGCCGGGCTTGCGATGCACGCCGCGCATGTGGAAGCCAAAGCCGATGACAGAGTCGGCCAGCGTAACCACAGCCGTCCAGCGCATAACGGTGATCGCCAAGCGCTTGCTGAAGAAGCCGAGCACTCCCGCGCCGGTGAGAGCGGCGCTCAGAATGACCGGGGTGTACATGATGCGCTGCGAATAGCTGCCGCGGTAATGCTCGTAGGACACTTCAAGACCGCTGAGCAGGGAGGACGCCGCCGCAAGCAGAGACAAGCTGCGCTGGAACTCTCCCTCGCGAATGTAGGTATCCGCGATGAAGAGGTCGCGCACCGGGTGAAGCAGGGAGATGGATTCGTCGGAGATGGATTCGTCTGACAACAATCGGCCCTCGTTTCATTTCAAGCTGCGAGCGTCTGAATCCGCGATTCAGATGGCCACAGCAAACTTCTCGGCGTCCTTCTCCTTCAGCTCGAGCCCCACACCGGGGCGGGAGAGGTCGGGATACATGATGCCTTTGCGCGGCTCGGCAAAGCCGTCGAAGAACATGCGCTCGATCCGCGCGTGATCGTGGAAAAACTCAAGATGCACGGCGCGCGGCACCGCGCAACAAACGTGGAAGTGCTGGCTGGGTCCGCAGTGCGCGGAAAGCGGAACGTTGTGCGCCCAGCAAAGCGCCGCCGCATCGAGGAACCCGGAGATCCCGCCGCACCGCGTCGCATCCGCCTGCAACACATCCACCGCTCCCGCGGTAAGCATGCGCTCGAAGTACCAGGCGGTGTAGCCATACTCTCCGGCCGCGATATTGAAGCCGGGAGGCGCTGCCTGGCGCACCTGATGCATCCCCGAAAGATTGTCCGAACTCACCGGCTCTTCCAGCCAACTCACGCCTTGCGCACGAAAGACCTGCGCGAGCGAGAGCGCCTGCTTGACGGAGTACGCGCCGTTCGCATCGGTAAAGAGCTCGACGCCGGACCCGATGGCGGTACGTGCAACTTCGACGCGGTGCGGATCACGGCCCGGGTCCGTGCCGACCTTCATCTTCACCATGGTGAACCCGCTGTGGGCCCACCCACCAAGCTGATCCGTCAGTTGTTTGTCGGTGTAGGAGGTAAACCCGCCGCTGCCGTACACCGGGATGCCATCGCGCACCTGGCCGAGCAGCTGCACCAGCGGGACGTGCAGCAGGCGCGCACGCAGATCCCACAGTGCGTTATCGATGGCCGAGATCGCCATCGCGCTTATGCCGGTTTCGCCTTCGTTGCGAACGGCGCGGTGCAGGTCGGCGAGGATCGCGCCATGATCGAAGGCATTCCGGCCCTCCACCTGCTCCTGCAGCAGAGCTTCGATGTATTTGCCTGTCGCAAGGTTCGCGTAGGTGTAGCCCAAGCCCGACTGGTCCTCTGCCTGAAGCTGGACCAGCAGCATCGTCGTCTTCTTCCAGCGGAAGGTACCGTCGGCTTCCGGCGCATCCGTAGGCACGGTGTACGCACGCACGACAGCACGCGTTATCTTTGATTGCATCGTTTTCCTTGCCCGCGATTGGAGAGGAGGACGCGCGAGTTATCTTTAACCATCGCGCGCCCAGATACTGCCGCTTACGCATACCGACGGTTACACAACCTCGCGGATCTTATCCTCGAGCACCGTCTTGATGATCTTGACCCGGTCACGCTGCCCCTTCGCCAAGGCTTCGGCGAAGTGCATTGCCTGCTCGGTGTTGATGTTGCCAGGCAGCGGGGGCTCGTTGGGATCGATGACCGCCTGCACCAGGGCAGGACCGCCATTCGCCAGTGCCTGCCGCAAGACGCGTTCGCAATCCTTGGGATCCTCAATGGTGTAGCCAACCGCGCCGGCAGCATCGGCGTACTTGGCGAAATCGATCGACTGCAGCTCGACCCCGAACTCTGGGTTTGCGTCTTCGACCATCTGCTCCCATTTAATCTGGCCAAGTGCATTGTTCTTGATGACGATGACCTTGACGTTGAGCTTGTATTTGACCAGCGTGGCGATCTCGCCCATCAGCATGGTCAAACCGCCATCGCCAACGATGCACACGCATTGCCGCCCGGGAAATGCGACCGCCGCACCCATGGCGTAGGGCAGCCCGTTGGCCATGGTGGCGAGCGTGCCGGAGAGAGAAAACTTCATATCACCGCGTATTTCGATGTAGCGCGCCGTCCAGGTGGCGATGGTCCCACTGTCAGAAGCGACGATCGCGTTGTTGTCCAGAAGGCGATTGAGCGTATGCGTGACTACCTGCGGCTTCATGGGCATATCGGGGCGCGTGCCGCGTTTGTCCATCAGTTCGTTCCAGCTCTTCATGCGCGACTGCGCCTTCTCCAGGAACTTGCGGTTCTTCTTGCGCTCGAGCAGCGGCAGCAACGCACGCATCACGCATTTGGCATCGCCGGTCAGCCCCACCTCCGTGGGATAACGCAGGCCGATGCGCGCCGGATCGATATCGATTTGCACACAGCGCGCCTTCCCGGGCTTGGGGTAAAACTCCATGTACGGGAAGCTCGTACCGATCATTAACAAGGTGTCGCACTCTTCCATGCAGTCCTGCGAAGGGGCGGTGCCCAGCAGACCGATGCCCCCGGTGGTGTAGGGGCTGTGGTCCGGCAAGAGCGCCTTACCCAGCAGGGGCTTGGCGACCGGCGCTCCGAGTTTCTCCGCCAATTCTTCTACTTCGGCGCCCGCGCCCAGCGCTCCTGCCCCGGCCAGGATCATGATCCTGGTTCCGGCGTTCAGGACCGCGGCAGCCCGTTCCAGCAATGACTTGGGCGGATGAGTGATGCCGGCGGCGAAGATGTCACGGCTATGGTGCGCGATGTTGGCGACAGACCGGTCGTCGGGTGTGGCATCCCAGGTCTGGATGTCCTTGGGAACGGTGATGTGGGCGACGCCCCGCCGCGCCATCGCAGTGCGGATGGCTTCATCGACCACGTTCACCACATGCGCCGCACCCATAACGCGCTCGTTATAGACGGACACATCCATGAAGAGCTTGTCCAGGTCGACACCCTGCTGGTAATGCGTGCCGATCAGGTCGTGAAAGGTGTGGCCGGTGATGGCGAGCACGGGCTGGCCGTCCATCTTGGCGTCGTACAATCCATTCAGCAGATGGATGCCGCCGGGGCCGGAGGTGGCGATGCATACGCCCAACCGCCCGGAGAACTTGGCATAGCCGCAAGCGGCGAAGGCGGCCGCTTCCTCATGTCGCACCTGAATGAATTTTAGCTTGTCCTGATGCGTGCGCAGCGCTTCAAACAGCCCATCTATCCCGTCACCGGGCAATCCGAAGATGGTGTCGACTCCCCACTCAATCAGACGCTCGATCAATGTATCCGCAACACTCTTAGCCATCCAGCTCTCCTCTGTCCACCTATTGACTTAGAGGTACGCGCGGCTGTTTTCGATGTATGGGCCTTTCGTGCGGTCTGTGGTGCGGCTATAAGCGCGTCTTCGTCAGCCTGAAGCTCGATGACCTAAAATAAGAGACGCGATGTTCGACCCGCCTTCCGCGTATCACTCTTCTCAGCTCAGACACGAGTTAACGACACGTAACTATCAGTGGGCCAGAAGATATTCGCTCGCGCATGCGCTCACCTATGGGCATCCGCCGTGCGTGATCTATGCGCCGGATGAGCACGGACGGCACGGAAACTTTCTGGATGCTTCGTATCGAGAGATGCTGCGCAATCCCGCATGGGAACGGCGCATGCAGAAAGTCTTCACGCAAGGGCGGCGATCGCTACCGGCGACGGAGCGGCGATGGCGCGAGTTGGATAGCGCGCACAGCTCTGACGCGCTGTTGATGAACATCTTCTGTCACCCGCAGACGCTCGAAACGCGTACGGTCCGCTTGCTGCTGGGTGTCGACGTTGGATGCTCGGCTGAATTCGGCGTGCGTGTGCGAGTGCCGTTCAAGGACGGCAAGGCTGACCGCACCGAGGTAGACCTGGCGCTCGGCGAGCTGCTGATTGAAGCCAAGCTGACGGAATCGAACTTCCAGACAGCGCCGCATCGGCTCGTGCATCGCTATCGCGATCTCGAAGAGGTGTTTGAAGTCGGCCTTCTGCCCGCCACAGAATCGACCGTCTTCTGCTACCAGCTGATTCGCGGCACGCTGGCGGCGTTCGCGCAGCAGGCGTCCTTCTGCGTGCTAGCAGACGCGCGGCGCCCAGACCTGGTAGAGGCGTGGTACCTGGTGATGCGCGCGGTGCTGCCGGTGGACCTGCGCCATCGGCTGAAGCTGCTCACCTGGCAGGAACTGGCCGAGGCTTTGCCAATGGAACTGCAGAGCTTTCTCGCGGAGAAATACGGCATTGTTGCTCACTCCTTCGCCGCGAAGGCCGCGGGCTGACGGCGCCACGAGCCGCTTATTGCGAGCCGACCTGAATGTCAGAGACGAGAACGTCGGCCTTCGCGGTGCGCGTCTTATAATCGGCCATCATCTTCTGCCCGGATTGATTGTTCAGCGGGTGGTCTTTTCTCGTTTCGAGGGCTTGTTGTTCCTCCGGGCTGAGGCCCTGCGCGGCCTGATGGACATCCGCGCGCGCGTGCTGCAGCACCTGCGCGAAGTGCCTGAGTTCTTCGCCTGCTGACTGAGGCGTATAGCTCAGGCGGTCGCCGCTCTGCATGGCGTCGATGAGATTGTCGGGCGACCAGGCTAAAGGCCAGGTCTGATTGAGCACGTCATACGCCTCGCGCAGACGGGTCATCGCGCCGGCGAATCCATCCAGCTCGGAGCGCCTCGCCATCAGTGCCGGATCGCGATGCACGATTATCGTGACCGGCTGATGCACAGACGCGCGCGGCAGCGCAATCACCGTGGTGAGCGTGTTGCCTTCAAAGCGCCAACCGGGTGCGCCTTCATGCGAGTGATACGCGATCGGCTCGCCGTTCGCAGTCACGGAAACGGGCGGCCAGTCGGCGGGCAGCTTGAGCTCATACGCGCGCTGCTCTTCCATGCCGGGATAGGTGCCCGTCTCGGGACCGATGGTGACGGTCAGGTCGCTTCCCTTTTCTTCCGCGGAGAGCGGCGTGCGCTCCGCCTGATCCTGCTGGTACGCGCGTGTGTCGCCGGCATCCTGATAGAGCATGTAGCTGGATTTGGCGCCATCGGCGAGCGGGAAGACGGTGACGATGAGCGGGTCTACCGGCTTCTGCCCGCTCCATTCCATAGGAGGAGCCATGGGCAGGATGGCACCGGCGCGGACGTAGATAGGAATCTGGCGGATGGAGAAGTTGCGCGTGGAATTGACGGGGCCTTGAAGGTGCTTGCCGGTGGGCCATTCCACCCAGTCGCCCTGCGGCAGCCACACCTGCTGGCTCACGAGCGCGGTCGCGCCGTTGACCGGCGCGACGACCGGGGACGCCAGCAGGTTCTCGCCGAACATATATTCGTTTCTCGATGTGTACGCCGCGTCCGCTTCGGGCCAGTCGTAGTAGAGCGGGTGAAGAAAAGCCACACCGGTGTCATAGGTGCGTCGTGCTTCGGTATAGATGTACGGCAGCATGGCGTAGCGGCGTTGAAAGGCATCGCGCATGGTGCCGGAGTAGGGCTCGGGATAGGCCCAGATGCGCCGTTCGGAATCCGGGTTCTTGGTGGTGTGCGTGCGCAGGATCGGACTGAAGATGCCGAACTGAATCCAGCGAGTGTAGAGCTCCGCATCGACGACTCCCGGCGCATGACCGCCGATGTCGTGGCTCCAGTAGGCGTAGCCAACATTCGCGGCAGTGGCCGTGAACCAGGGCTGAAAGGCGAGCGAGTCCCACACCGAGATGGTGTCGCCGGAAAAGCCGATCTGATAGCGATGGTTGCCGAGGCCGCCCCAGCGGTGAAAGAGCAGCGGCCGCTTACCCTCGCGCGCCTGATCGGTGAAGTGGACGTAGTTCAGCCACCAGGTCGGGCTCACATTCTGCATCCGTGTGTCCGCCTCCTGCTGCCAGTCCAGCCACCAGAAATCGATACCCTGCCTCTGCAGGGGGTGATGCAGGATGTCCATGTAGTTGGTGGCAAACTTCTTATTTGTAATGTCGAAAGGCACGTACTGCCGGGTGGCCGGATCGATGCCCATGGCCTTGGCCATCGCCGGGTACGGATCCTCGAACGGCTGCACACCGGAGGCGGGATGCAGATTGAGTGTCACCTTCAGTCCCTCGTCGTGCAGATGATGAAGGAATTGCGGCGGATCGGGAAACAGCAGCCGGTTCCAGCTATAGCCGCTCCATCCCAGCGGATGGCCGGACGCATCCTGCTGGTGTTTCCACCAGCGTTCGCCGTAGGTCCGGTGCCAGTCCATGTCGATGACCAGCACGTCGAGCGGGGTCGAGTTCTGACGGAATCCGCGCACCAGTTCATCCAGCTCCTGATCGCCGTACGCCCAGTAGCGCGACCACCAGGCACCGAAGGCGAAGCGCGGCGGCAGGGGGATGGGACCGGCTACTTTGATGTAATCGCCGAGCGCCTGCTTGTAAGCGTGCCCATAGCCGAAGAAGTAGAGGTCCTGCCGATCGCCGGCCGGCCGCTCCATCAGCCAGGGCCACGGGCTCTTCTCGCCCTGCGGGAAGCTGAAGTCATCGGAGTCAAACAACGGGCGCCTGGAATCATCCACAACGCTCCAGCCGGAGCGAGACAGCAGGCCGGGCTCGATCGGCTCCTTGGTCTTCGAGCCAAGCGCGCCATCGAGCGTGCGCGTGGTGCCCTGCAGATTCGCGCTATCGACCATGCCTGGATGCCAGGTGACAGTCTGCCCGTTCAGCTTGAACTCGATCGTCAGATCTTGCGCTGTGAACTTGCCCTTGTCCCGCGAGGCGCCGGTATAGCGCAAGGTCAGCGCATCGGTCGCAATCACCAGTTGCTTGCCGGCGGGTGTCTCTTCGATGTCCTTCGTGAACCGTGGGACCGGCAGATCGCGATTGAGGAAGACGAAGGAGGGGTGGTCTTCAAAATGATCGTCGGCGGCCCACTCCATGCGGAGGAGTTCGGGCGTAAGCACGGTGAAGCGCGCATGGCCCAATCGCACCACGGCGCCGGGGTTCGCGACAGGATTGTAGACGTTTGCCGGATGATTGACGGGTGCGGAGGTCGTCTCCGCGGCGTGCAGAGTCGCCGGCTGTGCGCGGGCACAACCGATGGCGAGCGCGAGGCTCATGAACAATGTGCCGAACGGTCGCGAGCGCCTGGTATGTGTGGCAGGATGCATTGGTTCACCCGTAAGAAACTGTATCAGCAGCTCAACGGGTGGACGGCGGCGCGAATGGCAGAGACCGGCGCGCTGGCGGCGGGGTTTAGAGCCGCACGGGGCGCGGCAGTTCGGCCGGCACTTCGGCCGGCAGAGCATGTCCGGCGGTTGACTCATTGCAGCAATCGGGTAGCCTTGGCCCGGCGCAGCGCTTCAGTCACTGGCCAGCATGGGTTCGGGCTCTTGCTCGAGCATGGGTTGCCACAGCGGCATGCGCAGCCGCATCTCTTGTCTGCGCAGCAGGTCCACGTTCGTCAGGATGATCAGGAAGAACGCCATCTCGTATCCCATCCAACCCAGCACGCCGGTCGACATGATGGTGGTGAGCCACGCATGCACGATCAGCACATAGGTGGAGGAGTACTCGGGATGCTTCCGCCATTCCCGCCAGGCACGGATAGTAACCAGAACCAGCATGTAGACGCCGAGGATGAGCCCGATCAAACCCAGGCTCATGAGCAGCTCGAGGAAGCCGTTGTGGAGCGAGCTGACGGTCTGCAGGTAGTAGTTGCCGATGTTCTTGATGACCGTCTTGCCGCCGATGCCTCCCCCGGCGCCGAGCAGGGGATGGCTCTTGAATTGGCGGAGTGCCGTCGACCAGAGAACGGTGCGTCCGCTGAGAGTGGCGAAGTCACTGGTGGATTGATGTCCCTGGAGACGCGAGAGCAGAACCTGGCGGAGCACGAACGCGGCGACTCCCAGCAGCAGTCCACTCAGGATTGCCGCGCTCTTCGAGCGGCGGAAGACGACCAGCAGGATGGTAAAGATCAGGATGACGAAGGAGGTGCGGCTGGCGGAGAGGGTGAAGAGAGCGAGCGCGAACGCCATCTGCGGGACAGCGGAACGGGTGGCGATGCGGCGCGCCTGCCAGTCAGCGAATACCACCAGGAAGAGCGCACTCGCGACATAGCCGAGACCGTTGCCGGAGAGAAAGGGCGATTGCGCGGTGGTGTGGGTGAACAAACCAGGGCGCTGCTGTATGAAGGCGCTGATGCGCAGCAGGAACCCCACGACCGTGAAGACAGAGATGGCCGAGATGGTGAGCAGAATGATCCGGCGAAGCGCCTCCACGCGTTCCAGGGCGTTGGCGTAGCGGCTGGTCTCAAGCGCGATCAACCCCGCCAGCAGGATTTCCAGCGACTTGCCCAACGTGCCGGCGGGCTCCTCCGACCACAGCAGGGAGACCAGATACAGCAGCCCAAACAGGATGAAATATAGCCGGGCATCGTGTACACCGACCTTGGCGACGCGGGGCCGAAAGAGCAGCAGCAGCAGAGCGAGCAGCGCGAGCGGGCCGCGAACCAGCACCAGGCTGGCGGTACTGGTATGGGTCGGCCCGGTGGTGGCGATGTCGGAAAGCTGCAGCATGGTGCCGATGAGCAAAGCCTGGAGCGCCAGCCCCGGCAGCCCGGCTGTGCGGAGCGCTCTGCCCCAGGAGCGGAAAGCCCAGGGGAAGATGGTGGCCGGGGATCGGTTCTCGAAAGAACCGCCCGGCCCATCTTCAACGTAGGACTGAGTTCTGCTGTACTGCATCGCCTTGGCCGTATCCTTGACCTGGCAAACCAGGTATCTAGCGATTCTATCGTCCCCGCCGTCAGGAACGAAGCCGGACGGCGTGGTTGGGCTTTCTACGGTAACACTGCGCCCGTTACCGGCCCACGTCTCAGCAGAGAGACGTGGGTACCCCAACCCACGTGCATTACGAACGGGGTGGCCGGCAAAACAGGGGCGATCAGTTCCCGCGCAGGGAGATCGCCTGGACCGAATACGGCGGCAGGTTGACGGTCGTTGTAAACCCGGAGCCCTGGGCCGACAGCGACAGTGATGACGAGTTGATCGAAGCTCCGTTGACGATCTGGTAGAGCGTGGCGACCGGAGAGGTGAAGCCAACGTTGTTCAGAGTCACCGGCACCGCTCCATAGTTGGTGGAGGTTGGGTTGGTGATGAGAATCGCATCCTGCGTCGCGTCGTAGAATGCGGTAGCCACCGGCCCGCCCGCTCCAGCGTGCGGCTGCACAGAAGTCGCCAGGAATCCGCCGTTCACCAGTCCCAGATAGTTGGTCGAGCCCAGCAACTGATATGTGTAGTACTGCGGATAGGGCTGCGGCGTGCCTCCGGGCTGGTATTCGCAATCCAGATTGGCATCCACGGTCCCGATAAGGCAGATGTAGGGGTACGCGTTCCCGGCAAAGTACACCAGCTTGCCCGGCGCCTGATTCGTACCACTGTAGATGGTGTCGAACAGGTCGCTCACATAGAGCGCGTTCCATACCGGCGCGTAGGTAGGATCGTTGCGGCAGCAATCCTTGGCGAATGTGTAGTTGGTGTTGTACTCGGTGATGTAGATGGGTGTGTTTGCACCCAGAGGCTGACTGCCGGCCTTCACCAGATTCTCGGCCTTGGTGTAGACGGCGGCTGCTCCTACGTTATAGTCCTGCGTCCGCTGATACATCGATGGAATGCCGTTGTAGGTGTCCCACGTGGCATTGATGGTGGCCGTTCCGTAGATGTACTGGTGATAGCTGACGAAGTCCACATACGGCGCGGTGGCAGGGTTGGAGAGGAGCGCCTGGAACCAGTCGCCCGGCAGTCCGGCGGTGACCGGGCCGCCGATGCGGATAGTCGCCCCATCGGCCGCGGCCTGTTGCCGCATCAGCGGCGCGGCGGCTGCGTAGATTGACTCGTATGCCTGCAGCTTCGGCACCTTGCCGGAGCACAGGGTTCCGGTGTTGGGCTCGTTCCAGATCTCGTAATCCTGCACCAGGCCGGGGAAGGTGGCGTCCATGTGCGCCACGTAGGCGGCAGCGATCTGTCCCCATTTGTTCACATCGGTGGGCAGAGCATTGTTTACGCCCGGAGCGCAGGTGTTGGGATTCGGCTGCAGCCAGGGAGGCGTTAACGCCATCTGCAGGATCGGGCGTATGCCGCCGGCCTTCAGGTTGGCGATGAACGGATCGATCTTGGTCCAATCCGGGGTGGTGGTGGCGAAGACAGCAGGAATGGCGGCGTAGAGCCGGCCCCCGCTCATGCCGCCGCTGGCGAGCAGAGCCGCGTCCGCCGAGTTGCGCAACGATTCGGCCCTGCCGAAGCCGAAAAGCTCCGCCGGGATGGGGTGCGAGGTGTCCGCGCGGGAACCGAAGTCCGCCGAGAGCCCCGAGGTCACGGTGACGGTTGCGAACACCGACTTATTGAGCACGGAATCGATCGCGCGGATGGTGTGCGTTCCGGCAGTGGCGGGCGCCGTGTACACCCCGCCAGTGCTGCTGCCATTGGTGATGGTTCCGACGGTCGCATTTCCGCCGGTGATGTCGTCAACAGCGTAGGTGATGGGGTGAGTGTCGGGAACCTGGCAGAGCTGCGGGTCGAAGGTCTGCTGGGCTCCGGGCAAGAGAGACGCCGTATAGGGATAGACGATCAGGCTCGGATTCGTGGTGACGGTCACCAGGGTGGTATTGGATTTTGCGCTGGGCTGGATTCTGGCTCCGATGGTGTGGCTGCCGGAGGCGGGCGGAGCGGTGTAGAGGCCGGCCGGCGTAATGGTGCCGACGGAGGCGTTCCCGTTCAGAACATTGTCCACATACCACGCGACGGTATTGTTGGTCGCGTTCACCACCTGTGCGGCGAACTGCAATGTCCCGGACGGGCCCACGCAAGGGTTATTGGGTGCGACATACACCGCCGGCTGCGTCGAGGGGTCATTGAAGCCGCTGCCGTACATGGCGAACTTGATCGGAGTTCCCGGGGCATTGGTGTTGATGTCCATGGTGCTGTTCCGGATCCCGGTGAACTGCGGATCGAAGGATACGCTGATCGTGCAACTGGAGTGCGCGTCAAGCGTGCCACTGGCGCCGGGAGTCGTGCAGTTGGTGGTGAAGGGGAAGTCCGCAGTCGCGGTGATGGACCGGATCAGGATGGAAGCAGACTCGTTGTTGGTGATGGTGATGGTCTGCGACGAACTCTGCGTCTTGAGGAGCTGGCGGAAGAAGGTGATGCTCTGGTTGCGGGGCATCACCGTCACGGCGTCGATCGAATTGCCCGCGATGGGAACGAATTGCGGCGAGCCGGCAGCGTTGTCAGTGATGGTCAGGTTGGTGGCGGTATAGCCCTTGACCGGCGGCGCGTAGGTAAGCGTAATGGTGCAGCTCGCACCGGCAGCAAGCGTCGAGCCGCAGTTGTTCTTCTCGACGAAGGGAGCGCCGATCTGGATGCTGGAGATGCTGGCCGCGGTGGACTGATTGTTGGTGACGGTGATCAGCTCCGGAGCGCTCACCGTGCCGGCCGCCTGGTCCGGGAAGGTGTAGCGCTTGGGCGAGATGGAGATGGAATCGGATCCGCCGCCCATACCGCCGGTGGCATCGCCCGAAGCGTAAAGCACCGCGCTTGAAGCGCCGAAGGTGACCAGAATTCCGCCGCTCTTCGGACCATTGGACAGCGGCGCAAAGGTGACCGACACCGTACAGCTCGCATTGGGAGCCAGGCTCGCGGGGCAGTTGTTGGTCTGCTGGAACATGCCGTAGCCACGGAAGCTCGTCAGCGCGAGAGGCGTGGTCTGCATGTTCGTCAGCGTGGCGTTCTGCGCGGCGCTGACACTGCCTGGAGTGGTGTCAGGGAAGGAGAGCGAGGTAGGCGAGAACAGGACGGATCCCACACTGCCGACGCCGCTCAGCGGCACCTGCTGCGTGCCTTGCGGGCCGTTGTCAAGCACCGTGAGATTGTCCGACCGCGGACCCTGCGCCAGGGGATGGAAGTTTACCGAGATCGTGCAGTTGGCGCCGGCAGCGAGTGTGGCGGGCGTGGTGGGGCAGGTGGTCGCGGTTACGGAGAATTCATTGCCCGTCGCGAGCGACGAGATGGTGATGGGTGCCGGATCGGTATTCGTTGCGGTGATGACCTTGGCGCCTGAGGTCTGGCCCACCGGCACCTTGGCCCAAGCCAGCGAAGTGGGCGAGAACGACAGGCCATTTCCCAAAGGCGTCGTAGACACACCCGTCCCCGTCAGCGAGGCGGCCGCTCTCGATCCAGGGGCGTTGTGCGTGACGGTAAGGGCGTCGCTAAGGCTGCCGATCTGGGTGGGCTTGAAGGTGACCATCACGTTGCAGCTCGCATTAGAGGCCAATGTGGCCGGGCTGGCGGGACAGGTCGAGGATGACACGGTGAACTGCGGCAGGGTGGTCGCGATCGAGGCGATGGTCACCGGCTGGGTATAGCTATTGGTGACGGTGAAGCTCTGCGCCGCGCTCGAGGTGTTGATCTGCACATTGCCAAAGTCATAGGCGGCCGGCGTGATCTTCACATAGCTCAGAGTGGTCGCGCCAGCCAGATAGAGTTGGAGGGAGGAAGCGGCCCCAGCGGTAAAGGAGACGGTCACCGCGCCGGTGGGATAGCCCGCGGCCGTCGGTGCGAAGGCGACGCTCAGGGAGCAGCTTGCGCCGGGGGCCAGGCTCGCCGGGCAGTTATTTGTCTGCGTAAACTGGCTGCTCACTGTCAGTCCGCTGATGGCAACGGCGGTCGTCTGCTGGTTGGTCAGGGTTACGTTCTGGGGGGTGCTGGTCGCGCCCACAGCGACATTCTCAAAGGTCAGGAGCGTAGGAGAGAACAGCAGCGGACCGATCACCCCCTGGCCGGCCAGCGATACCTGCTGGACGTGGCCCGGCGCGTCATCGAGCACGCTCATGGTGCTGGTCCGGGCACCCGCGGCCAGCGGACGGAAGGCCATGGAGATGATGCAGGAACCCCCCGGCGGCAGAGTGGGCGGATTGGAGGAAGAGCCGAAAGCCGACATGGGGCACGCCGGGTTCCCGGCTGCGTTCGTCGTCTGGATGAAGTCCGAACCCAAGGGCAGTGCGACCCCGGAGATCGTAAGCGGCGTCGACTGATGGTTGGTCAGCATGACCGTCTGGAGGGGGGCGGTCTGGCCGACTTCCACGTTCCCCCAGGCAAGCGTGGAGGGGGAAAGCGTCACACCTTGAGCAAAACCGCAGGCAGAGAAAGCGAGAATGCAGCAGACGGCGATGGCCTGGCAGATGCGGGAGACGATATGCGACATGCGGGAGACCTCTCAAAGCCCTGACGTTTCGTGCTACTGCCACGTGGTGAGCGCGCCTCGATCCTTGAATCCCTTTGCGATCCTTTACCGCTGCCTGGGACACTGGCGCGGACGGCGTTCGTGGATTCGGGAGCGTCTCGTTCTCGATTGACTGTTTGCTGAAGTACTGCCCCAGGCGGGCGGCGAGTACATCCTTCTAGGGACGGATTCTACAACCTAGGAGTGATAGTTCTTGTTAAGGAAATGCATGCGGAGGGCCCGCGGCGACAACACAAAGTAACGCTGGCGTGTTACCGCTGTTCGGACAGCCACGGCTGCCCCGGCAACCGCGATCCATCTGTCTCGCCGGACTTCAGCTACCCAGGGTCTCCTGGCGTAAAGCGTCTTCCGCAGCCTCGGCCGGGGCAGCCTCGGTCGGGCTAGCCCCGGTCGGGGCAGCCACATCCCGAGCAGCCGGATTCCCTGGCTGGTCGACGAGCAGGCCACCCGGCAAGCGGCGCGTGCCGGTGAGGTGGCGCAGCGCCGCCAGCGCCAACATGCCTAGCGCCAGCCCGCAGACGCCCGGCCACTCCCAGCGCTCCCACGCATACGCCGAGAGCAGCGAACCCACCGCGCCAAAGGTGAAATAGACGGTCATATATACGGTGTTGATCCGGCTGCGGGCGTTATAGGCGGTGCCCGGAAAGTGCGCCAGGGAGAAGATCCGCGTCTGATTGCCTACCTGGTTGGCCTGCGCGCCGGCATCCATCATCAGAACGCCGAGGATGAGCCCGGCGATGTGATAGCCGGCCACCCACACCACCAGGAAGGAAGCGACGAGCGTGGCGAGCGCGACCGAGATCACCCACCTCGACCCGTGCCGGTCGGCCAGGCGGCCGGCGATCGGCGCCACCGAGGCGCCGATCGCGCCCAGCACGCCGAAGCTGCCGGCAACGCCCGCGCCCAGGCGATAGTGCGGCGAGCCCAACAGAAATACCAGTGTCGTCCAGAAGGCGCTGAAGGCGCCGAACACCAGGCCGCCGACCACTGCCGATTCACGCAACAGCGGCTGAGTTCGCGTGAGCGTCCACAGCGATCGCAAGGCCGCGCGATAGGCGACCGGGGT
Source organism: uncultured Acidobacteriaceae bacterium (assembly GCA_963830635.1). Taxonomy (GTDB): domain Bacteria; phylum Acidobacteriota; class Terriglobia; order Terriglobales; family Acidobacteriaceae; genus CAWHMN01. Next base: position 1,188,356 of record CAWHMN010000001.1, read on the forward strand.
CTTCAAGGGCAGCGGCGGCATGGCGCGCCGAAGCAGGACCAGCAGCCCGAGGCACACCGCCGCGGCGATCAGGAACACTGCCCGCCAGTTGAGCCAGTCGCCGATCCAGCCGGAGAACGTCCTACTTAGCAGGATGCCCAGCAGCAGGCCCGTCATCACCGAGCCAACGGCCCGTCCGGAGTTTTCCGGGCTGGCCACCTCCGGAGCAATGGGCAGGATGATATGCGTGACCGACGCGGAAAGGCCGATCACCACGCTGGCCAGGACCAACCAGAGGATAGACGGCGCCGCGGCTGCAGCCAACAGGGACGCGATCACGCACCAGATCATCCTTTGAATGAGTCCACGGCGCTCCAGCACGTCCCCCAGCGGGACGAAGCACAGCAGGCCGATGGCGTAGCCTACCTGGGTGGCGACGGCGACGTGGCTCATGCGCGCCTCGGGCACATGCAGACTCCGGCTCATCTCCAGTAGCAGCGGCTGATTGAAGTAGAGGCTGGAGACCGTGACACCGCAGGCCAGGCCCAGCAGCGGAATCAATCGCTGTCCCGAGGGGTTGTGGCCGGACGACTCGCTTTCCATAGTTGTAGTGCTAGATGCGCCAGGCACGCGCCAGGCATGCGGCAGGGCAGGCTTGGTTCGGCGGACGAACGGCGGTCCGGAGGCCAACGCGAGCAACATTTCTGGCATCTCACTCCTAACCTTCAGTAGGCGAGTTGTTTGCGGCACACAGGGCAGTACGCAGGGGCTGCCTTTCTCTGCCAACATGGAATTCAGTAAGCCAGGCTCTACCACCAGCGCATGGCGCGAGCGTCTTGAAGCTCTGCGCAACGTTCCACCCGTGCTTGGGATTCTGTGGGAATCCGGACGCGCGGTGGTCACCTGGGGCATCCTGCTGCGCATTGCGGTGGCGGCGCTGCCCTCAGCCATTGCACTGGTGGCCGCCTGGATCATCAACGGCGTGCAGCGGGTCTTCAGCCATCAGGGGATACGGCCGCACTTCTGGTGGGTGGTCGGCCTGGAAGCCGGGTTGAACGTCCTCGCCGGCCTGCTGACGCGCGGCATCGACTACTCCGACAGCCTGCTGGCGGACCGCTACACCCATTTCGTCAGCGTGCGGGTGATGCGCCAGGCGGCGCAGCTCGACCTGACCACTTACGAAGACCCGGTCTTCTACGACCGGCTGGAGCGGGCGCGGGTCCAGGCCACCGACCGGCTGGCCATGATCCAGCAGATGGGCCGCCTGCTGCAGCAGAGCATCACCACCATTATCTGGACCAGCATCCTGCTCTGGTATTCGCCGTGGCTGGTGCTGCTGCTGGCCGTGGGCGTGCTGCCCACCTTCCTGGGCGAGACGCACTTCGCTTTCCTGGGCTATGCGAAAAACTTCCGCCAGACGCCGGCCAAGCGGCAGATGGACTATCTGCGCCAGGTCGCAGGCAGCCGCGAAGGGGCCAAGGAGCTCAAGCTCTTCAACCTGAGCGATTTCTTTACCAACCGATTTTCCTTTTTGTCGAAAGAGATTTACGACCAGAACGTTGCGCTTTCGCGGCGCAAGCTGGTGGCCGGCGGTCTGCTGGGCATCATCGCCACGCTCGGATACTACGGCGCGTATGCCTTCGTGATCTGGCGGGCGCTGAGCGGCAGCTACCACAATATCGGCGAATTCTATCTGCTCACCAGCTCCATCATCCAGGCGAGCTCCAATCTCCAGCAGGTATTCTCCACCGCCTCAGGCATCGCCGACCAGGCGCTCTTCCTCACCGACCTGCTGGCCTTCTTCGAGATGAAGCCGACCGTCGAAAACCGGCCGAATGCGCTGCCGATTCCCCGCCCTATCCGCAGCGGCTTTGAGTTCCGCAATGTCTCTTTCGCCTACCCCGGAACGGAGCGGCGCGTACTGCGCAACTTCAACTTCCATCTCCGGCCCGGGGAGCGCATCGCGCTGATCGGCGAGAATGGCCAGGGCAAGACCACCGTGGTCAAGCTCATCACGCGGCTCTATGACCCCACGGAGGGGGAGATCCTGTTGGACGGCGTGGACCTGCGAGAGTATGACATGGACGACCTGCACCACGAGATGGGAGTGATCTTCCAGGACTTCATGCGCTACGAGATGACGGCGCGCGATAATATCGGCGTCGGGCGCGTAGAGCGTGATCACAGTGAAGCCGAGATCGTGCACTCGGCGGAACAGAGTCTTGCCGCCAGCGTAATCGCCAAGCTGCCGGGCAAGTACGACCAGATGCTCGGACGGCGGTTCGAGGGAGGGGTCGAGCTCTCCGGCGGCGAGTGGCAGCGGGTCGCTCTCGCGCGTGCTTATCTGCGCGACGCCCAGTTGCTCATTCTGGATGAGCCGACGGCGGCGCTCGACGCGCGCAGCGAACTCGAAGTCTTCGAGCGCTTCGCGGAACTCACGGAGGGCAAGATGGCGTTGTTGATCTCGCATCGCTTCTCCACTGTGCGCATGGCGGATCGCATCGTCGTGCTCGAAGGCGGCCGGCTGGTAGAGGAGGGCTCGCATGCAGCGCTCATGGCTCTGGGCGGCAGATATGCCGGCATGTTCGAGATGCAGGCGGCGAGCTACCGATGAATCCTGAACTGCCCGAAGACACCGACCTGCCCGTGGGACCCGACCTGCCGGCGAACCCCGAGCTTTTGACGCAGGAAGACGCGCCGCACTTCAATCCCGACGACGCGGCGGCGATGGAGCAGGCCGCCGTGCCGCATACCGCGATGCCGGCCGCTATTCCCCTTCGCCCGGAAGCTAAACCGGACGCCAAACCCGAACCGGAACTGGTGCCGCTTGCAGCGGTGCGCCAGTATGCACGCAACGTGGCGCCCTCCTGGGATGTCGCCCACCGCCACGCCGGCGAGGACCTCTTCTCGCGCCGCATCGCCGCGACCCAGAGCGCATTCGAGCAGGTCTTTCAGGAACTCGACCGGCGGCCCATGCCCACGTACAAGCCCGGCGAGCCGCTCGATCCATTGCTGGAGTTGCGGGAGAACCCGCGGCTGCTCCAGTCGGTGCTCACCGAGATCAAGTCCATTCGCCGCCGGCTGGCCCATCTGCCCTCGATCACGCTTGAGCGGGCAGGGGAAGAACCGCGGGTCATCACGGTAGCCGACGCTTATCTGCAGGCCTCCTCCTCCACCTGGTGGGCCAACGCCGTCGAGGCCTTTCTGCTGGAGATCCAGCAGACCGATGCGCTCACCCTGCGCGAGTTGTGGGCCTTTCCCACGGCCATCAAGTTCTTGCTGCTGGAAGAGATCCTGACCCAGGCGCGCGCGGTCATCGATGATCCGGCCGCGCACACCGCCGCCGGAGCCAAGCTGCTCAAGGCGCGCTTCCAGAGCATCCGCGACGCCAACTACGCCAACTGGCCCGCCATGATCGAGAACCTGGTGGTCTACGATGCCATCCTGCGCAAGGATCCGTCGGGCGCGTATCCGCGCATGGACTTCGAGAGCCGCGAGTTCTATCGCGAACGGGTAGCGGAGATCTCCCGGGCCTCCGATTGTTCCGAGAGCGAGGTGGCCCAGGCCGCTCTCGTGCTGGCGGAGCGGCCTCGCGATCCGGCTCAGCCTTACCGCCTGGCTCTGCGCCGTGCCCATGTCGGCTACTACCTGATCGACAAAGGGTTCCCGGCACTGGCGCAGCGCATCGGCTACCGGCCGCGGTTTATCGATCGCATTCGCATGGTGGCCCGCCGCAATGCCGATGACTTCTATATCGGCGGCGCGCTCATCCTCACCGTGGTGCTCATCGGCATCATCGTGGCCGCGCTCATCCCCAGCTATTCCATCTTCGGCGGCCTCACGGTGGCCTTTCTGCTGCTGCTGCTGCCGGCGGCGCAGGGTGCGGTAGACCTGGTCAACAACACCGTCTCGGCGCTTTTCAAACCGACCGCGCTGCCCAAGATCGATTACAGCAAGGGCATCCCGCTCGAGTTTACGACCCTGGTGGTGGTGCCCACGCTGCTGCTGCGGGAAAACCAGGTTCGCGAGCTGATTGAGGATCTGGAGGTCCGCTATCTTGCGAACCAGGATCCGCATATTCACTTTGCGATCCTGAGCGATCTTCCGGATTCCGTGACTCGGCCCCGCGCCAACGATACCGACCCGCTGGTGGAGCTTGCGGTGTCGCTGGTGAATGGATTGAACGAGCGCTACGCCAGGGCGGGTGGCGGAGGCTTCTTCCTGCTGCATCGTCATCGCATCTTCAACGCGCGCCAGGGAGTGTGGATGGGCTGGGAGCGCAAGCGCGGCAAGCTGCTGGACCTGAACAAACTGCTCACCGGCGCGTATGACAGCTTTCCGGTGAAGGCCGGCAACCTCGAAGACCTGCAGGCGGTCCGCTATGTAATCACGCTCGATTCCGATACGCAGTTGCCGCGCGGCACCGCGCACTCCATGATCGGCGCCATGGCGCATCCGCTGAACCGCGCCGTGATCGATCCGGAGTCGCGCATCGTGACCGAGGGCTACGGCATTCTGCAGCCGCGCGTGGGGGTGAGCGTACACTCCGCCTCCCGCTCACGGCTGGCCGCGATCTACTCGGGGCAGACCGGCTTCGATATCTACACCCGCGCCATCTCCGACGCCTATCAGGATCTCTACGGCGAGGGCAGCTTTACCGGCAAAGGCATCTTTGAGGTCGCGACGCTGCACGCGGTGCTCGACCGCCGCTTCCCCCGCAACTCTCTGCTGTCGCACGACCTGATCGAAGGCGCCTACGCCCGCGCCGGTCTGGTCACGGACATTGAAGTGATCGACGACTACCCCTCACACTACAGCGCCTACCGCAAGCGGCAGCACCGCTGGGTGCGCGGCGACTGGCAGATCGCCCAATGGATGTTCGGCAAGGTGCCGGACGAGAGCGGACGCCCGGTCAAGAATCCCATCTCCACCATCTCGCGCTGGAAGATCTTCGATAATCTGCGCCGCTCGCTGGTCGAGCCGTTCACCCTCATGCTGCTGGTAGCGGGTTGGCTGGGGCTGCCCGGTGGCCCGGTCTACTGGACCCTGGTCACGCTCTTCCTGCTCTTCGTGCCCACGCTGCTGTCGCTCATCTTCGGACTGGGGCGCGCAGCCTTCAGTCCGCAAAAGGGGGAGGCGCGTGAAGCCCTCATCGGGTTTTCGCAGAGCGTCATCATCACCCTGCTTAACCTTGCCTTCCTGCCCCACCAGACGCTGCTCACGTTGGACGCCATCATCCGCGCGCTGGTGCGCCGCTTCATCACCGGGCAACGGCTGCTGGAATGGGAGACCGCCGCGCAGGCAGAGACGGTCAGTGCCCGCACCACGCCCGTCGATCGCTATCTACGGGCCACTCCGCTCTTTACCCTGATCATCGCCATGGTGGTGGCCCTGGTGCGGCCGTCTTCCTTCCTGGTGGCCCTGCCGATCCTGATCCTGTGGGGATTTGAAAGCGGCATCACCGCCTGGCTCAACAAGCCGCCGCACGAGGCGCGCAAGCGGCTGACGCGCGACCAGGACCTCTTCATGCGTTCCCTGGCGCTGCGCACCTGGCGCTATTTCTATGAATACGGCGGCGCCGCCCACAACTACCTCATCCCGGATAACGTGGAGGAAGAGGGCCTGTTTGAAGCAGCTCGCGTGTCGCCCACCAACTTCGGCTTACTGCTCAATGCCCGCCAGGCCGCGCACATCTTCGGCTATCTCACCGTGCCGGAGTTCGCCGTTCTGACCCGGAAGAGCCTCGCGACGTATGAGCGGCTGGAGAAACGGCGCGGTCACATCTACAACTGGTATGACACCCGCACGCTCGCGCCGATCCGCCCCATCACCATTTCGTCTGTGGACAGCGGAAACCTTGCCGCCTCCTTTTACACACTGCGCTCCGGCACTGAGGCCCTGCTGCGCTGTCCTCTGATTGAATCGCGCATCTTCAACGGAATACGGGATCATCTCCACCTGCTCGCAACGCTGGGGACTCCGGCTTCCGGACTTACACCGCCGCCGCTCGACGACGATCTGCATGCCTGGGTCGCATGGGCATTGCAGGCCGAGCAGAGTCCCGTTCTCGCGCAGGCTCCCACGCAAGCGCCTAAGGGTGAGCCGCCTTCGGAAGCCGCCTGGTGGCTGCTCGAGCTGCGCACCCGCATCCGGGCGTTTACCGACATCGTTCGCGATTACCTGCCCTGGCTGCAGCCCGAGTTCGCCTCCCTGCGCCAGTCTCCTCTGCTGCAGAGCATCTTTCGCGAAGCGGAGAGCACGCGGCTGGAGTCGCTCGCGGCGCTGGTCGCCGATCTGGATAGCCGCCTGCAGCGTGCCTGGACCACCTCGGCCAGCGACTCTCCCGAGGTGTTTCTTACCGAGAAGCTACGCACCCTGCTGCCCTCTGCGCAAGCCAACTTCGAGGCGCTCTCCCGCGAGCTGAGCGAACTGGCCGCGAACGCAGAACGTTGCGTGGCCGAGATGGACTTCGCCTTCCTGATCGAGCCCTCGCGGCAGATCCTCTCCATCGGCTACATGGTGGAGCAGGAAGAGCTGCATAAGGCCTGCTATGACCTGCTCTGCTCCGAGGCGCGGATTGCAGCATTTATCGCCGTGGCGAAGGGCGAAGCTACGCAACAGAGCTGGTTCAAGCTGGGCCGCATCCACACCGTTGCCTATGGACGTCCGGCGCTCATCTCCTGGACCGGCACCATGTTTGAATACCTGATGCCGGCGTTGTGGATGCGCGCCTATCCCGACACCCTCGTCACACGTACACTCGATAGCGTCGTCCACATCCAGCGTGCCTTTGCATCGGAGCATGGCGGCATCCCGTGGGGAGTCTCCGAATGCGGCTACGCGCAGAAGGACGATGCCGGGCACTACCACTATCTGGCCTTCGGCATGCCTTCGATCGCACTGAAGTGGGACGCCATTGCCGGCCCGGTCATCTCCCCCTACTCCACATTTCTCGCGCTCACCATCGACCAGGCCGCGGCCATGCGCAACCTGGAACGCATGGCCAAACTGGGATGGATTGGGGCCTATGGCTTCTACGAGGCCGCGGATTATCAGGAGTCCACGCATGAACCCAGACTGGTGCGCGAGTGGATGGCTCACCACCAGGGCATGTCGTTGCTTGCCGTGCTCAATCTGACGCACGAGAACATCACCCAGGACTGGTTCCACGCCAACGCCAACCTGAAGGCCACCGAGCTATTGCTGCACGAAAAGCCGATCCGCCAGGCCGTCCTGATGGCCGAGCACAAGCAGTCCTCCCCGCGTCGCCGCAAGCCCGCAGCCTAGACCGGTTTTTCTGTTGCCATGAGTCGCGTAGGTTGGTGGAGTGAGGCTTTTCTTGACGGAAAAGCCTCGCGTTCTTTCGTGGCTTCGCCTCACACCTACAGAAAACCGGCCTGGTCGGGCGCGGACTCAGCCCAGGGCTGCGGTTGACGTAGAGACCAAGGGCTTGGCGTTCCCGATTGCTGCGGTATGCAGAGCCGGCGCTGCCGGCGAGTGGCTCTCCAGCCCCAACCCTTCGAACACTCCGCTGTGTGCGCCATAGATGCTCAGCACCTTCGCGCCGCGGTCCGGGTCGGTCGACCAGCGCAGCGAGACCGCCTCCACAAAAGCTTCGCCAGTCGTCGCGTTGAGCGCCTGCGCGTACTGCGGATAGGCATGCCGCAGGCGTTCGAGCACGGCCATGCGCGCCTGAAAGCACTCTGCCCAGGTGGAAAACTTCACCCAGCGCGCCGGGACCTCTACCCACCCACCGCGCAGGTACTCACGCGTCACGATCTCCAGCGTGCCGGTGCCGGGGAGCGGCGGATGCGCCTGCTTCTGCCCGAACAGGTTGTTGCCCTCGACCGCAAGCCGCGACTGTCCCCAGTTCGACTCCAGCGCCGCCTCGCACGCGGCATGCTCCGGAAACACATGGCCTGCGGCGCGCGCGGCCTCTGCGGCCTGCTTCAGAAATGCACTCTGTCTGGATTCCATTCACTCTCCCCCTGGCGCGCAACGGCGCGCAACGCAAAAGGGACGAGGCCTGTGCGGCCTCGTCCCTTTGTTTTCCGACTCGAACTGTTCTTATTATTTCAACTTTCGCGAATCACTACGCCAATCCGATCCGCTGCAATGGTTACGTTGAGGCATGCACCCTGTCAGGGCAGAGGTGGCGGGTTCGAGCCCCGCCGTCCCCGCCAGTAAACCTAAGGAGGTTTACCGGCATGACTCAGACGAGAGCGATTGAGGGTGCTGAGGCTCAGCGCCCTTCAGACTTGATAGGAAGAGCCGCTTCGGCACCGCATCACAGGAGAATAAAAGACGAACATGTCACGAGATTGAGGAAAACGCGACTTCACAATGTCGGTTCTATGACACATGCTTACCCTATACTCTACGGACACGCACTCGGGGATATGAGCAGCAGCTTAGATGCACTTTCCCTGCGTCGCGTTTCCACTGGAGAGGTGAGTATGTACTGCGTAGTCGGGGAACAGCTCCATGATAAAGCCAAGGAAGTACATCACGAACGTGACATAGCGGAGAAGGAACTAGCGTATGGCAGCCGTGGACAATCCGAGCGGCGCCTGGCGAAAGTCCAGGAGATTGAAAATGCAGCCGCAGTTGCCTGGCAGCGGCATCAGGGCGCTTGCGCAGTATGCAGTGCAGGAACAAATGGGGCCTAGATCACGATCGCTGTGAGCGAATAGTCTCCCCACCCACCTAGTTCGACCCGATTCGCCGCGATCCGGTTCGGGGATCTGGTCCATCGGGTCGACTCACTCAATTGCACTTCCGGGCCTGTGTACGTCAGGGTGCAAGGAAACCCTTCGCGCTTGTCCTTCACTGTATTGCCGGCACCGTATTGCCGTCTTCGGCAGCATCCGCGCACAGAGGACCACACTCCGCCGCTTTCGTAAGCCAGGCGACGCAACGCTTCCAATCCGAGTTGACCATCTTCGGGGTCCCAATCACCAGATTCCAGTTGATTGCGGTAGCGCAGAGCTACGATGCGATCCATGCAAGGGGATGTTCCAAACAGTAGCAGCGACGAATTCGTCGTCTGTTCACTGGAAAGGACACCCGGCGCGTCCCGGTACATGCATGTTTCGGAAGACCGTACCTCACCGACCCTAAACCGGGCCGTCGGTTCCCCGATGGACGAGCAGGACACGAGGCACAGTGGCGTTGCAGAGCGTGCTCCACGGTGCTGCACGGCCCCACCTCCGTCGGTTCGGCTGATGCTGCCATCGCAATCATCCCGTAGGCAACGAGCAAGCTCCTTGAGGATAGCGCCCGTAAAACCTGACGAGCCGAACGCAGGTAGACGCTCACGCGCCGAGCACGCTACACGGATCCGCGCTCGTCGCAGCGCACGTCACTGATGAACCGTTCGTACAAGGCTCCGAGAGCAAATGTGGAGCTCTCCCGGTCGACCTCGGGTAGCCTGCCATAGCAATTTGCTGCGGGGTTGCCTGTACCACGGCCTGAACGGGATCATCGCTCCGGATCGAATTCCAGAATTACGATGGGCCGCCAATTCGCATCTGACTGGATTGAAGTTGATATCTGGTGTTTCGCACAAGGGAGCAGCGATGAGCGTCACAACTGCACAGGAATTGTTTATCGATGAGCTGAAGGACATCTACTCCGCCGAGAAGCAGGCAGTGCGCGCCTATCCGCGGATCGCCAAAGTCGTCCAATCCGAGGAGTTGAAGCAGGCGCTACAGGAGCATCTTGAACAAACCAAACAGCATGTCGAGCGGCTGGATCGCGCCTTCGAAATACTTGAAAAGCGCGCGAGCGGCAAAACCTGTGAAGGCATGAAGGGCCTGCTGGATGAGGCGAACGCGCATGTCGAGGAGATCGAAAAAGGGCCCGTCCTGGATGCCGCGCTGATCGGCGCATTGCAGCGCGTGGAACATTATGAAATTGCTGCGTACGGCACCGTGGCCACGCTCGCGGAGGCGATGGGCCAGGAAGAACTCCATGAACTGCTGGCAGAAACCTTGCAGGAGGAAAAGGACACGGACGAGAAGCTGACCGAAGTGTCCAAAAGCGTGAACAGCGAAGCGCTCGAAGGGGAAGAACAAGAGGAAGACGAAGACGAAGAGATGGATGACAGTGAAGAGGATGATGAGGAGGAGAAGAAAGCAACCAAAAAGTCGACTTCGAAATCTTCTTCGAAGAGCAAGTCCCGAGGCAAGCGGTAGTCACGGGCTCGGTGGGCATCTCGCGGCACAAACTAACTCTTGATCGGAGCGACAGGGAGATTAAATGCAGGCAATGGAATCCAATAGAGAAACTCGGGCTGTGAGAAGGTCGGGGCAGCCGACGGTCCTGTGTTTCTCTCACCTGCGCTGGAACTTCGTTTATCAACGTCCTCAACATCTACTCTCGCGCGCGGCAGAATATGCCGAAGTCTTCTTTATGGAAGAGCCCGTGCTCACCGGCGTTTGCGAGCCAGAGATGCGAATCACGCTTCAGCCATCCGGCGTTCACGTGCTCACCCCCCTACTGCCGTCCGATGCCGATGAGCAGGATGTGGTATCGATGCAGCGGTTTCTCTTAGATCGCTGGATGGATGAGTGGGGGGTTGTGGACTTCATTGCCTGGTACTACACGCCAATGGCGCTTCTCTTCACAAGCCATCTGCATCCACAGATCTCGGTGTATGACTGCATGGACCAGCTCGCCGCGTTTCAAGGTGCGCCGCTGGAACTAGCCGATCTGGAGCGGGATTTATTTGGGCTGGCGGATATCGTCTTCGCCGGCGGCAGAAGCTTGTATGCAGAAAAGGCGGCGCTGCATCGGAATGTTCATCTTTTTCCCAGCAGCGTAGATTACGCGCACTTCGCCTCCAGCCGCAAAGCCCAGGCCGATCCGGCAGATCAACGCACCATCCCTCATCCCCGAATCGGTTTTTTCGGGGTGCTGGACGAGAGGTTGGATCGAGACCTGCTTCGCGAGGTGGCGGCATGCGAACCCTCCTGGCATTTCGTGTTGCTCGGCCCGGTGGTCAAGATTCATGAGGAGCAGCTCCCGCACGCAGCCAACATCCATTACCTGGGGCAGAAGCAGTATGCGGAGCTACCGAGCTACATTGCGCATTGGGACGTAGCCGTGCTGCCGTTCGCGCAGAATGCCTCCACCCGTTTCATCAGCCCTACAAAAACGCTTGAGTATCTGGCCGCCGGCAAACCTGTAGTTTCAACCCCGGTTCGCGACGTAGTGGATCCTTACGGCCGACTTAGTCTGGTCCGCATCGCCGGGAATGCGGAAGACTTCTGCGGAGCAATCCGCAGCTCGCTGGCATCGCCGAGTCCCGGCTGGCGCGCCATGGTGGACGATTTCCTGAGGCGTACCTCCTGGGACCAGACCTTTCGAGATATGTGGGATCAGGTGCTCCGCTGCCGGCAGGACGCGGACTTCACGACACGGGAGAATTCATGTTTGACTACCTGATCGTGGGCGCGGGCTTTGCCGGAAGCGTCCTCGCAGAGCGCCTTGCGTCACAACTCAACGCGCGTGTGCTGATCGTCGAGAAGCGGTCGCATATCGGTGGAAACGCTTACGATTTCTATAACGACGCCGGCATTCTTATCCATAAGTACGGCCCGCATATTTTTCATACGAACTCAAGAAAGGTCTTTGATCACCTGTCGCGCTTCACCCAGTGGCGACCCTATGAACATCGTGTACAGGCCAGCGTGGACGGGCAGTTGGTGCCGATGCCGATCAACGTCGACACGCTGAACCGGCTCTATGGCTTGAATCTGAACTGCAATCAAGTCGACACTTTTCTGGAGTCTCTGGCAGAGCGGAGGGAGCCGATCCTCACCTCGGAAGATGTCGTCGTAAATCGGATAGGCCGAACGCTTTATGAGAAGTTCTTCCGGAACTACACGCGCAAGCAGTGGGGCTTTGACCCATCCGAGTTGGACGCCTCGGTTGCGGCACGCGTTCCTGTGCGCACCAGCAGGGATGACCGGTACTTCACTGACGAGTACCAGGCCATGCCGCTGCATGGGTACACGCGCATGTTTGAAAAGATGCTGGATCATCCCAACATCAACATCCTTCTGCATACCGATTACTCCGACGTTAAAGATGAAGTGTCCTTTCGAGAACTGATCTTTACCGGCCCGGTGGATGAATACTTTGACTACTGCTACGGGAAGCTGCCATATCGCTCGCTACGCTTCGATCATCAGACCCATGACTGCCCGACTTTTCAATCAGCGGCAGTCATCAACTATCCCAACGAACACGCGTACACGCGGGTGACTGAGTTCAAATATCTCACCGGCCAAGTGCATCCGAAGACCAGCGTTGTCTACGAATACCCGGTAAGCGACGGGGACCCCTACTATCCCATACCGCAGCCCCAGAACGCGGCACTCTATGCGCAGTACAAGGCGCTGGCGGATGCGGTACCGGATGTGCACTTTGCTGGAAGGCTGGCCACGTACAAGTACTACAACATGGACCAAGTTGTGGGGCAGGCTCTCGCCCTCTTCAGCAAGATTGCGGACAATGAAGCGAAATGCGGCGGATTGCAGCGAGTCGGCAGGCTGGTTACGACTTCTATTGAGCGGGTGGAAGAACCCGGGCCGATGCTGCCTTGCGATCCTGAAGAAAGAGCGGCATAGCCGCATGGAACACGAGCAGGCCAGGAGAGTGGAACGGAACTGCACCCCGGTGGAAGTGTGGGGCGGCGTGGAATGCACCTGCAATCGCGTGGGAGACCGCTACATCGACCAGATGGAGCTTTCCGGGCATTCCATCCGCGATCTTGAGCTCTTGGCGGAGCTGGGAATCCGCGCGCTTCGATGCGGCGTGCTTTGGGAACGACACGATCTCGATCCCTGCTGGAAATGGCCGGATGCGCACCTGAACGCTGTGCATGGGTCCGGCATGCGTCCCATCGTTGGATTGGTGCATCATGGCAGCGGGCCGAGGCATACAAGTCTCCTCGATCCGGAATTCGCGAATAAACTCGCGTCCTACGCGGGCGAAGTGGCCGCGAGATATCCCTGGGTGGAAGCCTACACGCCGGTGAACGAACCCCATACCACAGCCCGTTTCTCATGCCGCTACGGTTTGTGGTATCCGCATCATCGCTCTGAAGGGAGTTATCTTCGCGCTCTGCTCAACCAACTGAAAGCGGTGGTGTTGAGCATGCGCGCGGTCCGGGATGTGCAGCCCCATGCTCAACTGCTGCAGACGGAGGACATGGGATGCACGTGGTCCACGCCCGAACTGGCCGAAACCGCGGCGCTATTCAGCGAGCGCCGCTGGCTTACATACGATCTGCTTTGCGGCACCGTCGATCGACTCCACCCTTTGTACGACTACCTTCTTCGCGCGGGCATCCGGGAACACGAGATTCGTTGGTTCGCGGACAATCCATGCCCGCCGGACATTCTCGGTGTCAACTATTACGCGACCAGCGACCGCTTCCTTGATCACCGCGTGGATCTTTATCCAGCCAGCTGTCGCTCCGCGGAAGGGGCGTTTGTAGATATTGAGGCAGTCCGCGTCCGGCCGAGGACAATCCAGGGATTTGAGACCGTGTTGCTCGAAGCGCACGAGCGTTACCATCTGCCGCTTGCGATAACGGAGGTACATTTGGGGGGTGGAGTGGAGGAGCAGATTCGCTGGGCCGCTGAGGCCTGGAACGCGGCGGTGCGCGCGCGAGACAGGGGAGTCCGGTGCCGTGCTGTCACATTTTGGGCTCTGCTGGGTTCATATTTCTGGAACGCGCTCGTGACGGACGACAACGGCCACTACGAGGCGGGCGTGTTCGAGATCAGGCGCGGCAGACCTCACGCAACAGAATTAGCGGAACTGGTCCGGCAGTGTGCACAGGGAGAAGCTCCCTTCCATCCCGCACTTAGCGAATTGGGCTGGTGGCACCAACCTGACCGAATTCGCTACGACCTGGAGGCCGAATTGCAGTCTGAAGTGAACATCTCCCCACTGTCGCCCACTATTGCTGCATGATCTGCTCTCTCCACGCTATGTCCGCCTGCCTGTCGGACTCCAACTGCGAACCTCCGGTGGCCTTGGCGATCTCTTCGATCGGCACCTTCGGTGTCCGGTCGGCGTAGAGAAGCCCGTTCACCTCCTGGTACGTGTCCGTGAACTGCGTATAGCAGAAGCCCGCCAAAGCGGGAAGACTGCGCACGGTCTGGAGCAACTCGCAATACTGCTCCAGAAACTCCTGCGGCGTGCAGGAGCGCGAGTAGCCCCAACCCTCGCTCCCGTTTGTGCCGTTCTCAAGGGCGATGCCGCCAAACTCCGTCAGTACGATAGGATGACCGCCGGGAACCATTTCTCTGCCCAGTATCAGCATCCGGCCGGCGGGGCGCTCGCTCTTCAGCAGCTTGGACTCGACACCCTGGCTGCCATAACGCTGTGCTATCCGAACCGGGCGATCGTCATAGTCGTGTATGCCGATGATGTCTGTCGCAACACTCTCCCAGCCATCATTGCCAATCACCGGCCGACTTGGATCCAATGCCTTGGTCATGTGGTAGAGCGCCTGCACATAATGCCGTTGCGCCGGACTATCTGGCAGGCCAGGCACACCCCAGCTCTCGTTGAATGGCACCCAGGCCACGATGCTCGGATGACTTCTGTCGCGCTCCAAGACCTCCAGCCACTCACGCGTTACCCGATGGATGGATTTGGTTGTGTAGCGGTAGGCGCTCGGCATCTCCTCCCAGACGAGCAGTCCCATGCGGTCAGCCCAATAGAGGTAGCGAGCACTCTCGATCTTCTGGTGTTTGCGGACGCCGTTGAAGCCCATCCGTTTCACTAACTCGATGTCCTTGCGGATTGCGGCATCGTCTGGAGCCGTGAGACCAGTTTCCGGCCAGTAGCCCTGGTCCAGTACCAACCGCAGGGTGAGGGGCCTCCCATTTAGCACGAACCGGTCCTGCTGGGTTGTGACGGAACGCAATGCCGTGTAGCTACTGACGGAATCCAGCAGGTGTCCATCCGGGCCGCGCAGTTCCGCCCGTGCCTCGATGAGAGTGGGGGTAGAAGGCGACCATAGAAGCGTGTTGCGGAAATCATCGATTCCGGGATCAGACAGGGCGATGCGTCGATGCACCTCGCCCGCCACTACCGCATAGCTGTCGTAAGCCAGCAGCTGTTCTCCCACTGAAAGCCGGACAGAAAGCTGCAGGGCTTCCTGGGTCTGCTCCGCGAGCTTTCCGCCTTCCTCCTCCAGCACACCGTCATTCAGGATCATCGCTTCCATGCCGATTTCCCAGCACTCCAGACTGCCGGACCAGTGCAAGGACCGTATCCGCGTATCGTTGACTGTTTCAAGCCATACCGTCTGCCATATGCCGGTCGTGCGGGGGTACCAAATCAAGTGCGGTTCGAGCTTCCAGTCTTGCTTGCCTCGCGGCTTCGCCAGGTCGGCGTAATCGTCCTCGGCGCGGACCACGACTTCCTGAACAGGTCCGTCCACAAGAGCGGGGGTGATGTCTGCGGTGAACGGCGTATAGCCACCCTCGTGTGAGCAAACCCTGCTCCCGTTGACCCATACCGTCGCACGCCAATCCACAGCTTCGAAGTGCAAGAGCAAACGGCGGCCGGAAGGAATGGGAGGCTGTTCCCAGGTACGGCGGTACCACACCGCGGTGTAAAACCCGGTGTCGCGCACGCCGCTTGCTTCTGTTTCCGGGCTGAACGGCACTCGGATCGTACCCTCCCAGGCTACCTGCTTCGGCAGGTTCCAGACCTCGCCCCGGCCCTTTGAAAACTCCCACTCTCCATCCAACGATTGCCACGTCTCGCGGCGCATCTGCGGACGCGGATGCGGCAACCCAGCCCCGCCATCCGGCACTATCACTTGATTCTGATCCAGCACTTTTCCTCCATTGCAAATTGCACCCGTACCCACTTCTCCGTCACCTTGCATGCCGATCAGGTTGCTCGCGGAGTCACTTCCGGTATTGCTCGTCGCTGACCTGCTCCAGCCAGTCGACCACCTTACCTTCCAGCTTTTCCTGTATTGCGATGTGCGTCATGGCGGTGTTCGGGGTGGCCCCGTGCCAGTGCTTCTCGCCGGGCGAGAACCAGACCACATCCCCGGGCCGGATCTCTTCCGTCGGTCCGCCTTCGCGCTGTGCCCACCCGCAACCAGCCGTCACGATGAGAGTCTGACCGAGCGGATGCGTATGCCATGCAGTCCGCGCGCCTGGCTCAAATGTGACGCTGGCGCCTTGAACCAGCGCCGGATCGGGCGCTTGAAACAGCGGATCGATCCGTACGGTGCCGGTGAACCACTCTGCCGGGCCTTTTACGGAACTCTCCGTGCCTGCCCTTTTGATCTCCATACTGTGTATGTGCCTCACTTCATGGTTGTTGATCTGCTTGGCGATGCCATACCCATACCTGCTTGCCCGCGGAGCAGTGGCTTCAGCTTCTCAGTAACCGGATCGCTGTGCGGAGTCTGCGAGGAACACGGAGGCGCTTGATCACTAGCTTCACTCTGATTTGAGAGAAGCCATATCGATCGAGAAGCGGTACTTTACATCGGCCTTAAGCAGCCTCTCGTATGCCTCGTTGACTTGTTGGATGGCAATCACTTCCACGTCGGAGTGGATATTGTTCCTGCCGCAGAAATCCAGCATCTCCTGCGTTTCGGCGATGCCACCAATCGGCGAACCCGACACACTGCGGCGGCCAAAGATGAGACCGAAGGAAGTCAGGCTCAGAGGCTTTTCCGGTGCACCCACAAGCGTCATGTTGCCGTCGCGGGCAAGAAGGCTGATATAGGCGTTGATATCGTGATCAGCCGACACGGTATCGAGAATGAAATCGAAGCTGCCGAGGTGCTTGTTCATCTCGTCGGGATTGCGGGAGATCACCACCTCATCGGCACCCAGGCGCTCGGCATCTTCCACCTTGCCCGGCGAAGTGGTGAACACAACCGTGTGGGCACCGAGCGCATGAGCGAACTTGACGCCCATGTGACCCAGACCGCCAAGACCAACGACGCCGACCTTCTTGCCGGCAGTAATGCCCCAGTGGCGCATGGGCGAGTACGTAGTAATTCCGGCGCACAGAAGAGGCGCCGCGCCCGCGAGATTCAGATTCGACGGGACCCGCAGGACGAAGCGCTCGTTCACCACAATGGTTTCGGAGTAGCCGCCGTAAGTCACTCCTCCGAGGGATGTATCGGGCGAGCCGTAGGTGAGCACCATGTTCGGGCAGAACTGCTCGAGGCCGGCCTTGCACGAGGAGCAGGTACCGTCAGAACTCACCAGACAACCGACAGCGGCGGTATCGCCCGACTTGAACTTCGTGACCCCGGAACCGACCCTGGTGACCCGGCCTACAATCTCGTGACCCGGAACGCAGGGGTACACAGTCGGTAGGACGCTGCTCCATTCATTGCGGGCCATATGGAGGTCTGAATGGCAGATGCCGCAGAACAGGATCTCAATCTGCACGTCCTGTTCGGTTGGATCGCGCCGCGAGATGACGCTGGGAGCAAGCGGCGATGTCGGACTTGCGGTCGAATATGCTTTGGCGTTGAACATGTCTTTACTCTAGAAGCCTTTCCGCATCAAAACGATGCAAAAGCATGCCAAAGGGCGGCGTGCTTCGGATTGCCGGGTTAGCGTACGGGGTAGGTAGCGCCTTGCGGTACGAAGAGGGATGGTCGTCCTCGGCCTCAGATGTCCGCCTATGTGGCAGGCCGCGCGCGCCGTAGCTGGCGCCAGCCATGCGGGTGGGGACGCAATCGGGCTGAGACTTTGGGCGGCGATCTGTTCCGGAGGAGTGGGGAGGAATGGTGCAGGCTGTTGCAACGAAGAGGATCCTTCTCAAGGTAAACGGTGATGAACATGCGCTGCATGTCGATCCAAATACACCGTTGCTGTTCGTTCTGAATGACGAATTGGGATTGCGCGGGCCGCGGTTTGGTTGTGGGATGGCGCAGTGCGGAGCCTGCACGGTAATCCTGCGGGGGCAGGTCATACGATCCTGCGTGATGCCGGTGAGCGCAGTCGGGCCGGACGAGGTGACGACCCTGGAAGGCCTGGGCACGCTGGAAAAGCCGCATGCCATTCAGCAGGCCTTCATTGAGGAAGGAGCCGCGCGGTGCGGATTCTGCCTCAGCGGCGTGATTCTGACTGCAAAGGCAGTCCTCGACGTAAATCCGGAGGCGTCTGACCAGGAGATCCGTACTGCGCTTGGTGGCGTTCTGTGCCGCTGCTTCACCCACACTCGCATGCTGCGGGCGATTCGCAAGTATGCCGAGGCGAAGAAGCATGACTCCTTCACGTCGTGACTTCCTGAAGGGCTGCGGAGCCCTGGTCGTAAGTTTCAGTGCCGCCTCGCTCACTCAGCCGCTGGCGGGCGGTCAGGGGCAGTTCGGCACCCATGCTTCCCACATCGATCCGGCGAAGCTCGACTCCTGGCTGGCGATCGGCGCCGATGGCAGCATCACCGCCTACACGGGAAAGTGCGACTTCGGGCAGGGCATCTTCACCGCGCAGACACAGTTGGTTGCCGAGGAACTGTGCGTACCGCTCGCCCGCGTGACACTGATTCAGTGCGATACGTCGGTGACTCCGGATCAGGGGACCACATCCGGCAGCCAGTCGACCCCGACCAACTTCAACTCCGAAAATCTCGCTGTGGCGGCGGCAACCGCGCGAGAAGCGCTTCTGACCTTGGCCGCAAAACGGCTGGGTGAACCGCCTGACGGTCTCACGTTAGAAAACGGCGTCATTACCGGCAGGACGGGACGTCCAGTGAGGTATGAGGATCTTGTCGCGAACAAGCATTTCAACCTTCCGCTGAGCGCAACCGCCAAGCGCCGATCTGTGGAGCAGTGGACGGTATTGGGTAAGCCAGTTCCCTCTCTGGACAGGGTCGCCCTGATGACCGGCCGGTTCGAGTTTCTTCACTCCGTCCGCGTGCCGGAGATGCTCCACGGCCGCGTGGTACGTCCGCCGGAGATGGGAGCCACGGTTGCCGCGGTGGACGAGCGTTCGGTCCGCGGCCTTCCCGGGCTCATCAAAGTAGTCGTTCGCAAAGACTTCGTCGGCGTCGTGGCGGAGACGCAATACCAGGCAGTACTTGCCGCGCGCCAGTTGGTGGTTCGATGGCACCCCGGCCCGGAGCTACCGGCGCAAGAGACTTTCTTTGCGTATCTGCGGCGGCAGCCCTCACATGATGTCCTGAGTGTCGATTCCAGAGACGTTGACACGCAGCTTGCTGCCGCCGTCCGGGTGGTGCGGGCACGATATACCTTTCCCTACCAAATGCACGGATCCGTCGGCGCATCGTGCGCGGTGGCGGACGTGAAGCCGGACCGTGCAACCGTATGGTCTGCTACTCAATCGGCATATCCGACGCGCAGCATTGTTGCAAAGCTGCTGGCTTTGCCGCTCGACAGCGTGCGCGTGATCTATGTACGCGGATCGGGATGTTATGGATTGAATGGCGCCGATGCTGTGTCGTTCGATGCTGCGATGTTGTCCCAGGCGGTAGGAAGGCCCGTCCGCCTGCAGTTCTCGCGGCAGGACGAGATGATGTGGGAGAACTTCGGTTCGGCGTGTGTCATTGAGCACCGGGCGGGCATCGCGCCGGATGGACGCATCCTCGCCTGGGATCGCGAGAACTGGGTGGCTTCGCTGGGAAATCGACCGGGCTACGACCAGCCCGGAAACGTCATCAGCGGCATGTTAGCGGGGTACACACCGGAACCGCTCGAGCCCGGTCCAGCCAAAGAGCCCGGAGGTAGGTTTCGCAATCAGAGTAATACCGTCCCGGCGTACTTTGCGGGATGCGTCGGCGGCACCTGCGGCGGAGGAGGAACGATCCGCAGTGAACGCGCGCTCACGCATACGGTGCGCTCGCCGTTCTTCACCGGACCCCTGCGTTCACCATTGCGGATCCAGAATACATTTGCAAACGAGTGCTTTATGGACGAACTCTGCGCGCATGCGAAGGCGGACCCGGTGGCCTTCAGGCTGCAACATCTGCGCGATGCTCGACTGAGGGCCGTTCTCAACGCCGCTGCAAGGGCATACGGCTGGAAGGCGCGCCCCTCGCCGGCGCCGCGCGTCGCTCGTGGCGGAGTGGTCAGCGGACGGGGCATCGCTTGCGTGGCCTACGAGGGACAGAACGGCTATGGCGCGCTTGTTGCCGAACTTACTGTGGATATGGGAACGGGCCTAGTTCATCCGACGCGCTTTGTTGTGGCGATTGACTGCGGACCTGTCTCGAATCCTGATGGACTGAGGAACCAGCTCGAGGGTGGCATTCTGCAGGGCATGAGCCGTGCGTTAGTGGAGGAGGTCACATGGGACAACCGCCGCGTCACGTCCGTAGACTGGGTGACCTACAAGAGCCTCAGGTCTGGGCTATGAGATGCCCACGATCGAAAGCGTCTTTGTCACGCCGACCGGTGTGCCTGCGGCCGGCGCCGGAGAGACCTCCATCACGGTCACTCCTGCGGCCATCGGGAATGCGATCTTCGATGCAACGGGCGTCCGCCTGCGGGACCTGCCCTTCACGCCTGAACGGGTCAGAGCTGCATTGCTGGAAGCTGCCAGCCACGGCGAGGCGGCATGAAGATGAGCAATCGGAAGAACCACACGGTCCGGATGGTCACCGCCGCAGCAATCGGATTGCTGCTGACGGTGCGGACCAGCGCGAAACCGGCTAACCATGCAACAACAGAACGCACGCAGGCCGTATCGCAGCGCGATGAGGAGACCTCGGCTGCTGCCTTCGAATCCATCGTCCCGGTGTTGCGTCACCCTCGCTGCATCAATTGCCACTCCACAGGAGACTTTCCTCGCCAGGGAGATGACAGCCATCGCCACACCATGGAGATCCGGCGCGGGCCCGACGGCCAGGGTGCCAACGCAGTCAAATGCAGCACCTGTCATCAGGACCATAATCTTGCTGGATTGCACATGCCGCCGGGAGCGCCCGACTGGCACCTGCCGTCTCCCGCCATGCCGATGATCTGGCAGGGACTTACGGACCGGCAACTCTGTGAGCTGTTCAAGGACCCCAAGCAGAACGGAATCGTACTGTCGAGCAGATCGTGGAGCACATGCACACGCCGCTGGTGCTCTGGGGCTGGCATCCCGGAGCCGGGCGCACGCCCGTAGCCATGCCCGAGCGCGAGTTCCTGGCAAAAGTACGAGAATGGGCGTCAAAGGGAGCCGCTTGTCCGGAAAGAGACGCAGCGGAAAGACACGCACCGGAGAGACACGGCCGGGCGGAGACACGCGCCGGCGACGCGCATGGGCTCTAAGAAGCGGTCGGATAGGTGCTTGTGCGGCTTCGACAAAGGACCTGAGACGCGCTTCAACGGCGGCCCTTCACTCCTCGCGCAACAAGATCATCGGATCCACTGAGAGGGCACGCCGGGCTGGAATCCACGTAGCCAGCAGCCCCAGCAACGCCATAGCCAGAACAACACCGGCCAATACTACGGGATCACGGGACGTTGCCTCATACACGATGTAAGCCAGAACCCGGCTCGCCAGAATACCGAGGAGCAATCCTGCTGCGGAACCGATAGCCAGTAATTTGAAGGCCCGTCCCAATGCTGCCTGTAGCACTTCCTTACGCTGCGCGCCCAGGGCAACGCGAATTCCCAACTCTCGCAGCTGCTTGCTGACTGAGTATGCGGCCATTCCGAAGATGCCGGTAATCGACAGCATCGCGCCCATCAGGCCCATCACACCGAGCGACACCGTCGCCATTTGGGAGGGAAACAGAACTGTGACCATTTCGTCGTAGCGCGTTTCAATCATAACCGGCAGCGCTGCATCCAATTGGTGCAGCGTGCCCCTTATGGCCGCGCCCAGTTGCTCAGGATCGCGGCTTGAGCGCACCACCAGCCACGAGGCGCCACTGGGCCATTGCAGGATAGGAAGGAACATCGCCGCACGGGGATCTTCGGTTAGGCTCGCATATTTTCCGTCTTCGGCAACACCCACAACTTGTATGCGCGTTCCATCGGGCATCTTGTAATGACTGCCGATTGCGTTGTTTACAGAGCCAAAGATTTTGCGCGCAAACTCGCGATTCACTACGGCCACGTGTGGCGAAATTTTGTCGTCATGCCACGTGAAAGCCCGACCGGACAACAATTTCGTGCCCTCCGCTTGCAGGTATCCGGGAGATATGTGGTACATGAAGGTGCTGGCGGCTGCATTCGACGCCCGCAGATCTGTCGTTCGATCGGTAAAGACATTCGAGGGGTTCGCGTCATTGAGTAGCAGCGCATCGGTCAATCCAACAGACTCTACGCCAGGGATCGTCGCGACGGCATCGATCACGCGCTTTTGCATTCGGGCCACTCGATCGCCGCTGTAACCTGCCATGTGCAGATCGGCACTTACCAGCATCGCGTTCTGCGGTTCAAAACCAAAATTGCTGTGCAACGCGTGTGCCAGCCCACGCACCGCAACTATTGAAGACGTGACCAGCACGGCGCAGATGGCAATTTGCACCGCCAGCAACAGCTCCCGGACAGTAATCCGCCGCCCGGCGATGCCGCCAATTGGGCCGGCTGATCCTGACTTGACGACCTCGTAGGGATTGGTGCGGAGTACGTGGCTTACGGGGATTGTCCCAAAGAGCAATCCGCTGACGACGCTCAGCAGCAAAGCTAGTCCACAAACGGTCGCATCCGGATTCACGGGCGCGTGCACCGGAAAATTCCCAAATGGCTGCCATACACTGAGCCAGCGCAACAGCGCAACGCTTGCCCACAGTCCGACTGCGCCTCCGGCGAGCGAGACGAGTACGGCTTCGGTAAGCAGACCGCGCAGAATGCGTCTGCGGCTCGCACCGAGCGCGAGCCGCAGAGCAATTTCACGAGAACGATCCGCGGCGCGTGCGGCAAAGAGACTGCCCAGGTTGGCGCACGCGGCCAGCAGGATCAACCCCGCCAGCAGCATCAATCCCACAAGGAATGCCTGTAGCGGACGGCTGAACTTATCGCCCAAAAGACCTGGGCGCGCCAATAAGAAACTCATTTGGCGCTCGTCTTTGGGGTAAGTTTTTTCCAGATACGAACCAATCGAGTTCAGGTCGGCGGTTGCCTGTGCCGGAGTGACTCCGGCCTTCAAGTGTCCCATGGCCATGATAAGCCCACGGGTTCCGCGATCGTTCAGGCCGCTCCACCCTTCTATCTGCTCCTGGTTCACGATCGGCACAAAGAAATTGGGAGAGACAAACACTAAAGTCCCGCGAAACTTAGGCGGAGCTACGCCGAGAATAGTAAAAGGATGCTTGTTCACCTGAACCACATGGCCCACTACGCCACGATCATCGTGAAAATGGCTGTGCCAATATGCGTAGCTGAGCACGATATAAGGGGTGCTGTTCGGGCCGTGCTCATCGGAGTCGTGGAAAAGACGGCCGAGAAATGGGTGAATCCGTAACGCGTCGAAGTAGTTCTCGGTGGCCTCCACGCCCCAGACCCGCGATGGACCGTCGCCCGTATTCAGCGCCACCTCAGATATCGTATAAGCTGCCAGACCATCGAAGCTGCGGTTGCGATCACGCAGGTCGAGATAGTCAGGATAGGACTGACTCGTGTCGTGATCGGTCGCGCGCTCGATCCCGTAAAGGCTCTGTGCCTGAGGCACATTCAACGGACGCAGGATCAGCCCGTTCAAAACGCTAAACACCACGGCGTTTGCGCCGATCGCCACAGCCAGCGTTGCAACGGCGGCGATGGTGAACCCGGGAGACTTGCGCAACACGCGGAGAGCGAAGCGCACATCCTGGAGAAGAATCTCGATGAACTTGCCGCCGAGCGCTTCGCGACATTCCTCCTTGAACCGCTCGTAGCCGCCGAACTCAATGCGGGCGCGGCGCTCGGCTTCGGCGTGGGGAAGGCCGGAACGCTCCAGATCGTCCGCGCGGTGTTGGATATGGGAGCGAAGCTCATCCTCCACTTCGCCGTAGATCTGAGAACGTTGAAAGAAGCTGGAACCTAAGGATCGAAGATAGGCGAAGAGTCTCATATCTCCTCCGGCTGCGCGGCGAGGGCGCTAGCGATGGCGCCGGCGAGGCGGTTCCAGCTCGCCGTCTCTTCCAGCAGGCGTTTGCGGCCCGCGGCGGTCAATTCATAGAACTTGGCGCGCCGGTTGTTCTCCGAGGTACCCCAGCTCGCCTTGAGCAGCCCCTGACGCAGCAGGCGAAACAGACCAGGGTAGAGCGCACCCTGCTCGATGAGCAGTGCGCCTCCAGAGATCTGTTCAATGCGCAGGAGAACCCCGTACCCGTGCAATGGGCCGAGAGAGACTGCCCTGAGGATGAGCAGATCGAGCGTGCCGGGAAGCAATTGAGCCTGGACCGTCACCGTATACACCCCTAAACTGATCAGGAGTGTAGGCCACCCTTCCCTAAGCTGTCAAGGGGAAACGTTTTCTTCCTGATGTGAGTCGAACCCATGCGGCTACACCTGCAGCACGTCGCCATCGCGAGCGACCATCTCATAGAGCACCGGGTTGACGAAGAAGCCGAGGAAGAGCCGTGAGATGAGCCCGGCGACAATGACGATGGCGAAGGGCTTCTGTGTATCCGAGCCAATACCGGTAGACAGCGCCGCCGGCAGAAGTCCCAGGCAGGCAACCAGCGCGGTCATCATGATGGGCCGAAGGCGCAACAGCGAGGCCTCGAGGGTCGCCGTGCGGATATCTTTGTTCTCCAGACGCAGCTTGTTGATATAGGAGACGAGGATGACGGCGGTTTCGACCGAAACGCCCATCAGCGCGAGCAAGCCGAGCGCCGACGAGACGCTGAACGGGGTATGGGTCAGTTTGAGCGCGATCAGGGCGCCGACAGGCTCGGTCAGCACCACGCCCAGAGCGATGGTGACCGGAAATTTGAAGTTGCCATACAGCGCGAACAAGATCATGAAGATGATCAATAACGCCAGCGGACCTATGAATTCCATCTGGTGTTTTGCTTCGAGAAATTCGCCGTATTCCCCGCCCCATTCGAGCCGATACCCGGTGGGCAGCGACTTCTGGATGCTCGCGATGGCGCGCTGTCCATCGAGCACGGCGCTCTGCAGGTCGCGTCCTTCAATGCTGTACTGCACACCGATGTAGCGCGAGTTGTTCTCGCGATAGATGAACGATGCTCCGCCGGCCTCATGAATATTCGACAGATCGCTAAGCGGAATCTGCTGGCCGGTGGGTGTTCCGACGAGCAGGTTGCCGATCTGTTGCGCATTTTCCCGGAATTGCGGCTTCATGCGCACCACCAGATCGAACAGCTTCTCGCCCTGGATCACCTGCGTCGCCGCCTGCCCACCCACGGCCGCTTGCACCACCGCCTCAACGTCCGCGACATTGATGCCATAGCGGGCAATCTTGTCGCGATCGACGTCGATCAGCAGGCTGGGCTGGCCGAGTTCGCGCACGACGGTCAGCTCCGTGAATCCGGGCACGTGCGAGAGGCGCCGTTTGATCTCGAGCGCCTGGGTCTGAAGAACGTTCAGATCGGGGCCGTAGATCTTTACGGCGAGCGCGCTCTTGAGTCCGGTCAGGGCTTCGTCGACTGCATCTTCGGCAGGCTGGGTGTAGTTGAAGATCACTCCGGGGAAGGCTTGGAGCTGCTTTTGGATGTCCTCGGTCAACTCGGCTTTGTGGTGAATCGGTCCAGTCTTCCAGGACGCATCGTTATAAGGCTTCAGACCTACGTAGAACTCATCGTTGAAGAATCCGGTGGGGTCGGTGCCGTCGTCCGGGCGCCCAAGCTCGGAGCCGACATCCGTCACCATCGGGTACTTCATCAAGATCTTGCGCACCTGGGGCGAGAACTTGCTGGCTTCCTCGAACGAGACGGTGTAGGGCATGGTTGCGCGCACCCACAGCGCGCCCTCGTCCAGATGGGGCATAAATTCTCCGCCGATGGAAGGGATAAGCAAGAGCGTGGCGGCGAAGATCAAGGTAGCGACAACAATTGTTATTTTCGGGTGATTGAGACACCATTCGAGCTCGCCCGCGTACTTCTTGCGCACCCACTCGAAGGGCTTGTTCACGCGCTCCCGCACACCCCTTTTGAACCAATACGCGCACATAACGGGAACGAACGTGAGAGTCAGGATCAGTGCCCCGACGAGCGCGATCGATACCGTGTCCGCCATGGGCTTGAACAGTTTCCCTGACGGTCCGCTGAGCGCGTAGATCGGCAGGTAGCCGGCGATGATGACGGCGACAGAATAGAAGATCGGCCGGTCAACATCCTTCGCCGCGGCCAGTATCACCTCCTGCAGATCGTAGCTCTGGCCTTCGCGCACGCCTAATTCGCGAAAGACATTCTCCACCATCACCAGGGTCCCGTCGATAAGAATGCCGAAATCGATTGCACCGATCGACAGCAGGTTGGCAGCGACTCCTCGCGCGTGCAGGAAGATGAAGGAGAAGAGCAAGGCCAGCGGAATGGTGAGGGCGACGATCACCGCGGCGCGAAGGCTCACCAGGAAGAAGATCAGGACGACGAGGACGAGGACCATCCCGAGCAGCATGTTGTGTTCGACCGTGTCGATGGTTAGCTGAACGAGATCGCTGCGATCGTAGTACGGCCGCACCTTTATGTCGGGCGGCAGAATATGGCCGTTGAGCTGGTTTGTCTTTGCTTCCACGCCCTTCAGCACGTTCTGCGTTTGCTCTCCGCGCCGCATCATGATGACGCCTTCAACGGCATCGTCGGTCTTGTTAAATCCGAACTCACCCAGGCGCGGCGCGTTGCCGATGGCCACTTCACCTATGTCCTTGATCCGGACCGGCACGCCATTTTGCGAGCCCACCACCACGTCGCCGATGTCCGACGTATCGCGGATCAGGCCAAGACCGCGGACATAGTAAAACTGGCCGCCTTGCGAATAGAATCCGCCTCCGGCATTGGAGTTGTTGACGGAGAGTTGCTGGAGCACGGTGGGTACCGTGATGTGGTAAGCGTAGAGTCTCGCCGGATCAAGGAGCACCTGATACTGCATCACGGTGCCCCCGAAGCCCGAATCGTCCGCGACCCCGGACACCTGCTTGTATTCGCGCTCAATGACCCAGTCTTCGTAGATCTTCAGTTCTTGCGGCGTGCGGTCCGGGCTCTGGATGACATAGCGGTAGACGAGCCCCGACGGACTTGCGAGCGGCGCAAGCGTGGGAGTTACGCCGGTTGGATACGTAACCTCGCTCAGCCGTTGGAAGACCACCTGGCGCGCGAAGTAGTCATCGGTGCCCTCGTCGAAGGTCATCCTGACATCGGAGAGCCCGTACAGCGAAATCGAGCGCATGACGGACATCTTCGGGACGCCGTTCATTTCCACTTCGGTCGGAACGGTAACGAGGCGTTCAATCTCTTCGGCCGCGTGTCCGGGCCACTGGGTGATGACTTCGACCATGGGTGGGGCGAGGTCCGGGTACGCGTCCACAGGCATGTGGTGGAAGGAGATCGCGCCGCCGATGGCAATGAAGACCACCAGCAGCAGGATCAAGAACCGCTGCCGCAGCGCAATCTGGACGATGTGGTGAATCATGGGAAGCCGCCTCCTCAGTGTTGCAGCGAATTAGCAAACTGAAGAAACAGGCTGCCGTCGCCGACAACCTTTTCCCCAATGGAGATACCCTTCAGAATCTGCTTCTGCCCGTTCTGGCTTTCGCCCACATCCACGTCGCGCCTGCCGAACTGATTAGTTCCCATGACGACGTACACAAAGGGCTGATTATTCTCGTCGCGCAAGACGGATGAGTCCGGTACGGCGATGACGTTCGACATGGAGCCCGCTGTCACCGTCACGGTGCAGTACATATCTCTTTTCAATTTTTCGCCGGGATTATCCACCACAATGCGCGCCTGCAAGGTTCTGGTATTCGGATCGATGGCCGGCGAGACATACGAGATGCGTCCGTGGAAGCTCCCGGGATAGGCGTCGGTCTGCACGACGACGTCATCTCCGCTGCGGACGAAGGACAAGTCAGCCTGATACACGTTGGCGAGGACCCAAACCGTGCTCAGGTCCGAGATGGTGAAGGCCTGCGTCTGACCGGCCTGAACCACCTGTCCCGGCGAGACGAGGCGCTCAACAACCTCGCCGCTGATAGGCGCAAGCACGGGAATCTGCGCGGAAGCAGGGGCCTTCGCCAGGCTGGCGGGATCCTTGATCCCGAGAATCTTCATCCCCTGCTCCGCCGCGTTCAGGTCCGCCTGGGCCTGGTTCCTATCCGATTCGGCCTGTTCCACGTCGCGCTCGGCGTTGGCGTGGTGCTGATAGAGATCCTTTGCGCGGGCGTAGTTCTTGTCGGCCAGCCGGTAGGAATCCGCGGCCTTCAGGTAGGCGTCCAGCAACTGCGAATAGTCGGGGCTGCTCACGTCCAGCATCGGCTGGCCTGCTTTGACGTGCTGCCCGGGCACGATCAAGATGCGGCTGACCGGGCCGCCGACCTGGGTGATGACGGGAGTGGTCTTGAAGGCGTTGTACGCCACCGTGCCGGTAAGCCGGAGCGTGCGGGTCAACTTGGTGGGCTGGACCGTGACCACCTGCACATGCGACATCTGATCTGGCGGGATGGTGAAGAGCTGGGGAGTTGCGGCTGTCGAGGCGCTCGAGGAAAAGGAGGTCATCCGGTTCGCCCGGCTGCGATCCCTGGAGCCGCAGGCTGTGAGCACAAGCACGAAGGCGAGCGCCATCGCACTCCTGAGATTGCAGTGGTGGCGCGTGATCTGTGCAATGGTCATGGTAGGCTCCTGGTTCCTACGGCTTCGCGAAGCTGTTCGAGCCCAAGCAGGTATGAAGCGAGCGCCTGGCGATAGGCGAGCTGGGTGGTTCGGTAGCTGCGCTCCGCATCAAGGAAATCAAGCAGGCTGGCTGCGCCGTGCCGGTAGGCGTATTCGCTGATGTCACGAGACTGCTTCGCCTGGTCGAGATAGCCAGAACGGTAAAGGTCGACGACCTGGTCATTGGTGCGCAGATTCTCAAAGGCGTCTCTTACATCCGTCAGCACTTGCCCATTCGCAAACCGCTCCTGTTCCTGAGCTTGCGTGATCGCAAAGCCGGCGCGCGCAATCTCGCCCTGGTTGCGATCGAAGATCGGCAGTTGCACCTGCCCGAACAGGGAGATGTTGTTAATGCTGGTGAGGTGCGTGTAGTTGATTTCGCCTGTGACATCTCTCTTGCCGATCGCCTTCTGCAGGTCACGCTGGCTGTTCGCGGCGGTCACGCCTAGCTGCGCCGCCCGCAGGTCCGGTCTGTCCCGCAAGGCTGCTGCCTGGAAGTCTTCGAGGTTGCCCTTGACGGGCTGGTACTCGAACTGGCCGGCCACGTCATAATCCGCCGCGATCGATTCATACCCGAGCAGTTGGCGAAGGTCCGAGAGCCCCTGCACCCGGGCTAGCCGCGCCGCGGATACGTCCGTCTGAAACTGAAGCATTTGCAGCTTGATCTTTAGAAGATCGCCTTCGCCGATGTCGCCAGCTTTGTAGCGATCCTCGCCGATCTTTACGGTGTTCTGGAAGCTTTTGAGATCCTCCGTGGCCAGCTCGAGGGTCGATTCGGCGAGTTCCACGTTGATGAACAGCGAGGCCACGCCGAAAGTAAGACCGCGCTCGTTATCGGCGACCTGTGCCCGCGTGACGGCCGTCTGGTCTTTCGCCGCTTGCAGGCGGTGCTGACGCTTCTTGCCTCGCTCGAACAGATAGCTGATGCCGAGGTCGAACTGGGCCGTACTGTCGAGATAATCCGAGGTGAATTGGCTCGGCTGAAAGACGGGCAGGAACTGCGCATCGCTCAGGATCACCGGGTTTGGCCGCAGATTCGCGGTAATCTCCTCCGCCTGGTTCTGCTGTATGCCGGAACGCGCAGCCTGCAGAGCATGATTGTGCTGGAGCGCCATTTGAATCGCATCGTCCAGGGAAATAGTCACCGCTCCGGGGTGCTGGGCAAGCGCCTGCGGGGCTGGAGGCGGGGGCGATTGCGATTGGTTTTGTGCGGGCGGCGATTGCGCGCGCGCAACTCCACAAAGAGACACGGCTAATAGCAAAACTGGAAGACGGAAACGCAGTGAACGCATGGGCGGTCAGCCTTATCAAAGAGAGCGGTACACGGATTGGCGTGCGGCGAGCAGCACGTGGAAGACGCGTCTGCTAGGCGGGAGGTGCGCGCGCGGGAATGTGCCGGGCAGCGGGGCGCGGAGTGAAGCTGTAGTGTTGGGCTTCTGCTCCACGCCATGTGGGGACCAGAATGTGCACACGAGCGCTTGCCTGCGGCGGTTCAATGGCCTGGTGGCTGAGATGACAGATCGGGCAGGTGTCAGGAGAAGACGTGGCATGACGATGCCAAACCTCTCCGAGCGTCGTCCCCATCACCAGCGCGAGAAGCGCTATCAGCACTGTGAGGCGGCAAATTTGCTTTCGGTAAGACAATCTAGAGCAACACTTCCAGGACTCCACATCCGGTGTGGCTAGTTTATTACCGAATTTCCATTCTTGAACATGTGACCCGCACGGCTGCACTCCTGTGCGCACGGCTGCTGTGTTTTTTTCGGCCCGACACCACGGGTGATCCTCATCTGCGTTAAGCACAAGACGCCCGTTTGGAAGCGAGAGCGAAATCTCGCGCAGAGATAGACGAGTGGGAGCCCCGAAAGGACCCCGGGACTCCGTCCTTTGCGCGTTTGCCTCAGAAACAAGACGGACACGAGGCCCCCGCAAGTGGAACTGCGAAAGCCCCGCTCTGACATTCTTGCATGTGGTATGCTGGCAGCCCCCGAGCCAGTTACTTCTTCCATCCAGGAGGAATTTATGGGCCTTAACAATCTTACCTATGGCAAAGACGGCCTTTCGCTCACCGAACAATTCGAGGGCTGCGTACTCACCGCATATCGCGACCAGGTGGGAGTCCTGACCATTGGCTACGGGCACACCGGCCCGGATGTCCATCCCGGACTTTGCATCGCGCAGGAGCAGGCGGAGCAGCTTTTGGCGAAGGACGTGCAGAACGCAGCCGCGTGCGTCAACCGGACCGTCGCCATCGCGCTTAACCAGGATGAATTCGACGCGTTAGTAGACTTCGTCTTCAACCTGGGAACGGGTGCGTTCGAAGGCTCGACGCTGCTGAAGGAGTTGAATGCGAATAATATGACTGCGGCCGCAAGCCAGTTCGACGCGTGGGACCGCGCAGGCGGCGCTGTAGTGGCCGGGCTGCTTCGGCGCAGACAGGCCGAGGCGCAGCTCTTCACGGGCAAGCTACCGGCCCTCGACACTGCGTAACCTAGCTTCCATTTGAGAGAACCGGGGACTATACGCCGATGGCCAACATGAGTGATGAAGGACAGGATCCGATCGTCGCACGTCTGGAAGATCAGATTGACTGGTACGACCGCAAGAGCCGGTCTGCCCAGCGCTTGTACAAGCGCCTGAAAGTCCTGGAGATCCTCGCGGCGGCGGTGATCCCGTTCCTGGCCGGCTTCAACTTTCCCCACATCATGATTGTGACCGGCGGCCTCGGCGTGCTGATCACGATCGTCGAGGGCGTTCTGCATTTAAATCAGTATCAGCAGAACTGGACGAACTATCGCTCGACCTGCGAAGCACTGCGGCACGAGAAATATGTCTATCTGGGCAAAGCCGCAATGTATGGCAGCGCACCCGATCCGCACGCCCTGCTGGCCGAACGCGTTGAGTCGCTGGTGTCTCAGGAGCATGCGCAGTGGGTCGCTGTGCAGCAACAGGCGGTCAAGACGTCCGGCAGCACGGCAAGCGCTTGATGCGCTCAGGGAGAGAAGTCGCCGCCTCCGGAAAGTGGGATTCGGTGGCTACTCGCTGGAAGCGCGGGTAAATTCAAACTCCCGTTGAGACCCGCGCCGCCCGGGGAATGTATTGACGATGTTCAC
This sequence comes from uncultured Acidobacteriaceae bacterium, assembly GCA_963830635.1. GTDB lineage: Bacteria > Acidobacteriota > Terriglobia > Terriglobales > Acidobacteriaceae > CAWHMN01. The sequence continues at coordinate 1,220,230 of CAWHMN010000001.1, forward strand.
CTGAAGCCGGCCTCCATCAGGAGCAATGGTTATGGTAGCCACCCGACCTTTTTCCTGTCCGGCGCTATCGTCGAGAAATGTCCATGTGGCTGTAGCTTTGCCGCTCTCGGACTTCGCGGGCTGGGTGCCCCAGTCACAGTTTGCAGGCCGGCATAAGCCCCAGGCATGCATGGAAAGTTGATTCCCCGCTCCCGAGACCTCCAGTTGGGTGAGGCCGTTGCGTTCGACCGTCGCCGTGTTGGTCCACGTTCCCGCGAGCGGAGCGGATTTCGGCGAGCTACGGAGTGCCACCAGCACCGCTGCAAGCACCAACAGAACTACCACGATGGAGATAGCGGCAATCAGCGGCGTCTTCGAAGTCCTCTTGACCGGCGAGACAGGTTGCGCAGAAGGGTGTGGAGGAGGCAGTTGCACCGGAACATTGGCGTGAACGGGCTGATTGTCGGTGGCGGCGGAGCCGGGAGAGCTTGTCACATAGGATTGCAGCGCCTGAACCAATAGCTGCACATCTGAGTTCCAGCGTGCATGGGTAATCTCCACGCTATTGCGCCAGGCGAGATCCTTCAGATTGTCAGGTAGTTGTTCGGGCCGCGGAACGCGCGCCTCATGCACCAGCACAGGAATCACGGGGATATTGCGAGCCAGGGCGGCAGCAACTTCGATACGCACGAAGTCATTCGGGCTGTCGAGCCGCCGCTGGCCTGAGCTGTCTGTAATGTTCGCCCAGCTCGGGCCGATCATGGCCAGCAACACACCACAACTGGAGACGTGGTCTTCGATCGCTTTGCGGAAATCGATCCCCGGGTGAATGCCCGCCACGTCCATGAAGACGCAGTCCTGGCCGAACGCCCGCGTCAGGTCGTCAAAGAGCCTGCCCGCTTCGCCCTCCGAATCATCCCGGCGATAGCTGATAAATATCGCGCCTCCCATGCATTCCTCTCCGGCAAATGGCACTCAAGAAGGCGAGCCACTCACGCACACAGAATAGGCAGCGGCCCCAGTTTCGGCAATGGCGAATTCCAGAGTGGATTCGGTTTTCCCTATGCGTCAAGGCGGAGCGATCGTACCAAGAGTCTCATTGAACCTCAGGCAAGTACCGGAGTACACTCGGCTCGGTCTTTTCATAACATAGCGAGAACATCCGAACTCGCTGGATTCGCACTTACTTTTGTATCGGGCCTGTAATTCATCCATTGGGAGGTCTGCCTTGCGGTCCATTTTCATCAACTATCGAAGAAGCGATTCGGAGGGTGAATCTGGCCGCCTGTTTGACGAACTGACGTTACGCTTCAGCGATGTCTCCGTCTTCATGGATGTGGCGGCAATCGAGCCCGGCCGCGACTTTCGGAAGGCGATCGATCAAAGCGTGGCTACGTGCACCGTTCTGCTGGCGGTTATGGGGCAGGATTGGCTGGAGTGGAAGGATGCTCTGGGGCATCGGCGTCTGGAAGATGCGAACGACTTCGTCCGTATCGAGCTGGCTTCGGCGCTCCGGCGCGATATTCCAGTAGTGCCAGTGCTGGTCCGCGGCGCCAAGATGCCGCGCGTTGACCAGCTTCCGGACGATTTGAAGGAACTGGCTTACAGAAACGCCGTGGAGTTGACGCATGCGCGCTGGAAATCGGACGTACACGTGCTGGTCGAGGCGCTCCGGCCTCTTTTAGGTTCGAGCGGCGATGCCTCGGCCGCGCCCTCCACGCCGGGAGAGAAGGAAGTGAGCCGGACTGTCACGGACGGCTCCGGGAACTCTTCGACGAGCGGCGCGCCGGTGGCAACGCCGGCGACACCCTCGATTGACCCGCAGACGCTTGAGCAGGTCAGCAGAGAACTGGCCACGTACATCGGGCCGATCGCGGAGGTTGTCGTCAAGCGGGCCGCGAAGCGGTGTTCGTCCGAGGAAGAGCTCTGCGCCATGGTGGCGCAGGAGATCAAGAGCGCGGCGGACCGGGCAAACTTCTTGCGATCGTGCCGAAGATAGACCGTTCAGGCTCCGAATCCGCACATTTGCGCCCACGTGCACCGCCTTCATTCATCCAGCCTCGTTCTGTGCAAATCAGTGAACCCAGTTCAGCGACCGGCCCGATTCTTACTGGGTGTCGGTTGAACGCTTGTCCGGCGGGTACCGGAATGCAGAAATGCACTTATAGTGTGAGCACGGCGGCGATTGCTGCCGGGAGCGAGGAACCGATGCGAATCATGAAATGGCGCGGCATGCTATGGCCAACCACGATGGGCGCAATGGTGTGCCTTCTAAGCTGGCATTCGCCGGCGCAGGCGCAGCCGGGCAAGCAACAGGACGCAGCGTTGATTGCGGCAAGAAACGCCACGGAAAAAGAGCTGGAATCCATTGCCATTATTGAACGGAAGGTGATGGTACCGATGCGCGACGGTAAGCGCATGCAGGCAGATATCTACCGGCCGAAGGATGAGTCAAAGAAATATCCCATCATCTTTGTGCGAACGCCTTACAACTTCAACTTCTGGGACGTGGAGCTGGGCGCACCTCGCGATATGAAGACCGAGTTGGAGGCCGTAAAGCGCGGCTACGCCTATGTGGAGATGAACGAGCGCGGCCGATATTTCTCCGAGGGAGATTACGATATCCTGGGGGCGCCGCTCACAGATTCCGACGATGCGCTCGACTGGCTCAGCGCCCGGCCCTGGTCGACCGACAAGGTGGGACTGATCGGGTGCTCCTCGACGGCGGAGTGGCAGTTGGCGGTGGCCAGTCGCGGAAACAAGGCCTTGGCAACGTTCGTTCCGGAGAGCTTTGGGGCTGGTGTGGGCCGCGTGGGTCCTTACTACGAGCAGGGCAACTGGTTTCGCGGCGGCGCGGTGCAGATGCTGTTTGCAACATGGCTGTACGATTACGGATTCCAGGAGGACGCCCGCCCGATGTTCCCGCCGGGCACCTCCCAGCAGGACCTCGTAAACCTGGCGCGGTCCTTCGACCTGAACCCGCACGAACCGGAGGTGGACTGGTCCGAAGCGTTGCAGCACCTGCCGGAGAAAGACATCCTGGCGGCGGCGGGCGGCGGCCGCGGTATCTATGCGGACGTAACGCCAGGCACGACGCACGGCAACATGATTGCGCGCACGCCCAACGACCCAGCCTGGTACAAGGGCGGCTTGTGGAATGACAGCATGCCGATCAATGTGCCGGGATTGTGGATGATGACCTGGTACGACGTGAGCGTGGGGCCAAACCTGGCGGCGTATAACTACGTCCGTAAGACGGCCAAGCCGGAGATCGCGAACGAGCAGTATGCCGTGATTGCGCCGGTGCTGCATTGCGCTTATAAGCGGGCCTCTGAGCACACCGTGGTGGGCGAGCGCGATATGGGCGATGCCCGGCTGGATTATGACGCCCTGACCTACGGCTGGTTTGACCACTTCTTGAAGGGCGAGCAGAACGGCATTCTGGAAAAAACGCCGAGAGTTCGCTACTACACCATGGGAAGTAATAAGTGGCAGACCTCAGAGACGTGGCCCCCGGAAGGCGCAAAGCCGGTTACCTACTATTTCTCGAGCGGGGGCAAGGCGAACACGCTGCATGGCGATGGAGCATTGACGATGACCGCGGCCGGTAAAGATACGCCGGACATGTTCGTCTACGATCCAATGAGTCCAGTGCCCACTCATGGCGGCGGCTTCTGCTGCATGGGCGCATCGTACAAGCCGGGTGCGCTCGACCAGCGCAACATGGAGGCGCGAGGAGACATTCTGGTCTACAGCACGGAGCCTCTGCAGCAGGGGATGGAAGTGAGTGGGCCGATTGATGTGACGTTGTATGTGTCGAGCGACGTAAAGGACACGGACTTCAGCGTCAAGGTGATCGACGTACTGCCGGACGGAACCGCGTACAACCTGGATGACACGATCCAGCGCGTCCGCTACCGGGACGGCTACGACAAGCCCCCGGTGTGGATGGAAACGAACAAAGTGTACAAGGTGACGCTGCAACCGATCCAGACCAGCAACTACTTCGCTCCCGGCCACAGGTTGCGCGTCGAGGTAAGCAGCAGCGACTTTCCGCGCTTCGACCGGAACATGAATACCGGCGGAAAGAACTACGACGAGACCAAGGGTGTCGTGGCGCACAATGAGGTCCACCACTCGCGAGAGTATCCGTCGAGTATCACCTTGAGTGTAGTCAGGCGCTAGATCTGCCCGGAGACATAACTCACGACGAGGAAGCGGACCCCGCGAAATTGTGGTTCCGCGCTAAGCGGTCGACTGAATGGAGAGGCCGGCAGAGTTTCGCTGGAAATAAGAATCGTTTCGATCTCTGGCCGGCCTCCGGGAGTTTCGCAAGTACGGTGGGGTTAGGAGATATGGACGGGAACTGTGAGAGTCCGCACCAGACCGTTATATGTAGCGATGACGGTAATGAAGGAAGTCTCCGGATGGATTCCGCTGACGGAGGTGAGAGTTAAGGTAAAGGCCAGGCCGCGGGCGTTGGACGTCGCGGAGGAAAAGCTGGCCGAGACGCCGGACGGAAGCCCGCTGGTCGAGAGCTGGAAGCTGGAGAATGGGGCCGCGGTCGCCCCGCTAACCGCTTGGTATTCGTAGAGCTGAAGCGCGGCTTGCACGCGGTGTCCAGACATCTGGTACGAGGCGCCGCCGAAGGGCGCGTCAGAGAATATCTGGAAGTCGTAGACGGGAACGGTCGGTAGCGTACAGTTGATGGCCGGGGTGATGTTGGACGGCCCTTGCCACGAGGAACCCTGGTCCTGTCCGGTCATGTGCTGCCAGGTCGGCAGAGTGTACGTCTTGCCGTACTGGATGAACGGGTTGGTCTTGATGGCGTCGTACCACTCGTTGTGTTCAGAGGTGAGGGTGGATTGGAAGTCCCGCCAGTCGCTGCCGCCCATGTAGGTTGAGAAGGTCTGCTGACTCGCCGCCAGGTCCAGGACGGTGTTGTTCGTGAAGGTAAGATTTGAGGAGATGACGTTGTGGTAAGCGCCCGTCTGCCAGTCGGTGAAGTGCCGCCCACCCTGCTTCCCTGCCATGTAGAAATTGGCCTGATGGGCGCCCGTTCCGCCGTTTGAGATGAAGCTGCTGTGGGTCACGGTCAAATTAGAGGCATTGATCAGGTTCAGGCCCACACCGCCATAGCAAAGCAGGCTATTGGTGAGCGTGATGGGACCGACGTTGAGCTCGATCTGCAGGTTCGGATTGAAGCTGTCGATCAACTGAGCGCCGTCGATGACGATGTCACGATTGTCAGTGTCGAACCACAGGCCCTGAGCGTAGTTGTGGTATGCCTTGAGGCCGGTCACCTGGGTGGCATGTTCGTTGAAGAACTTAGTCCCGCCCATGGCGAAGTCATAGAAGCCGGCTTGCGCGCTGCGCCAGCCATTCTGGTCTGTCTCATCGTTCAGGAAGAGCAGGTTGACGTTGCGGGCGCCGTTGAAACCCTGGCCGGAGTTGTGGCTGAAGACCGAGTTCTGGATAGTGACATTGGTCGTTCCATGTACTCCCATGCCTGTCCAGCCATTCCAGTTTGCCTGCACTTGATCGAAGAGAACGTTGGTGCTCGAGTTGAGGTTAATGGGGGAAGCGTCCATATCCGCCATGGCATAGATGAAGCTCAGGCCGCGCACCACGACGTTCTGGCGATGATTGATGGCAAAGATATTTGACCGGCGGGTTAGTTCCACATCCGCGGTCTGGATGTTGGTACCGGCCGGCGGAGCGAGATAAATTTGCTGGGCATTGTCATCGATATAGAAGGTTCCCGGCGCGAGCAACGCCGACTGCATGACCTGGGTCAGCATGGCGCCGTTCACAAAGGCTTCTTCGCGGCGGTAGGCGATGGGGGCAAGTGTCGAGGGGAAGCCGCTGGGAACTCGTGAGGTTCCGATCGGCGTCCATGAGTGCTGGTAGACGCCCGCCTTGCTGGTATAGCTCCATCCGGTGTATGGATCGGCGCCGGACAGAAAGACGGTACCGGGCGTGGCAGCTTCGAACGTGATCGGCGCGGAGGTCTGTTTCCAGGTTGAGGTCAGATCGATGACGTCACGATAGGTGCCCGGATTGATTTCGATCTTGGCGCCGACGCCGGTCTGGTTGGTCGCGATTGCTTTGGTAAGTGCGGCTTGAATGGTCTGGTAGGGAGCCGACGCAGTTCCCGGATTCTTGTCATGGCCGACCGCTTGATCGACGTAGAGAATAACGGGTTCATTCTCGACAACGTTAGCCTGGGCCAGGGCCGCGATAGTGGCGGCGGAGCAAAGAAGCAGGGCACCAGCCGTCGGGCGGATGCAACGGGCGATCGATTGCAGCATGAGAACTTCTCCTCAGAGCGGGGTTTTTTGAGGGACGAATGTCCCGGCAGAGAGGAATTACAGGCGCTGCAGGTGTTACAGGGGAGTGTTTTGAGGATCAGCTAGAAGCCAATTTCCGGAAATACCCCGAAAGTGCAATGTGCCCCTGGGTTAGTCGGCAAAATTCAGTAGACAGCTTCCTACGTCTTCTATAGGCTGTCGCGGCAGCTCCGGCTGCGTGCATCTCAGTCGAGCGGCACACTGCGCGCCTGCTCCGATGAAGGGAGACGTTACCGAGAGTAAAAGCTGACTGTCTTTAAATCGCTGTATCGTGATCGAGCCCGCGGATGGCTTCTTGGTTTCAGCTCTTCCGTTCTTCCGATGCGAATGGCGCCCTTGTCTCGCCGGAATCTTTGTGAAGGTGGAGCCTTCGCTAGCATCGAAGGAATTCAGGCGCAAGCCAGGCGCAAGCTAAGATGGAAGCCCTCAGGATAGGCATTTAGAAGTTGCCCGCAAGCACGTGCGGCGCTTTTTATCGAACGGAGATTCGGGAACGTGGGCTTCGCTAAACTCTGGCGATGCTCATTTGACTGCGGGACCATTCTGCTGTGGTTTGAGGGACGCTATCCGGTCCATTGCCCGGCGTGGTCTTACGTTCGCTCTGCGCGCCGGCAATAGGTGTGAGCAGCAGGGCCGCAAGCAGAGAAATAGATGCTATTCCGTAGCTCTTCTTCAACGGGGATACGCCTCCGAGCCTTGTCCATACGCAGGATTTCACGTGCAACAAGCGCGATGACATCTTCCCCACGATGATACAGAGGCACACTATCGCGCGCCTTTTTCAGGATGCCCCTGTCGTAGCAGAGCTGTGCCGGGCGTAGAATGGCGGCGTGCAACAGACAGTTGCTGTTCTGGGTGGAGGAGTCGCAGGTCTTAGCGCGGCGCATGAACTCGCCGAGCGCGGCTTCCAGGTGCGTGTCTACGAGCGCAAGCCCGTGCTGGGCGGCAAGGCCCGCAGCATTTCCGTACCCGGGTCCGGCAGCAACGGCCGGCTCCCGCTTCCCGGCGAGCATGGCTTTCGGTTCTTTCCCGGCTTCTACAAGCACGTCACCGACACCATGCGCCGCATTCCGTACGGCACGCACGGCAACACCTATGACAATCTCAGCGTAGCTACCCGCATCCTTCTAGCACGAGCCGGGCAGACAGAGATCACGTGGGTGGCCCGTTGTCCGGCCACACTGGAAGACCTGCGCGTATTTCTGACAGAGCTTTTCACGCCACTTGGCGTGCCACTGGATGAAGTAAGTTTTTTTGTGAGCTGCTTGTTGAGAGTGGCCACAAGCTGTCCGGAGCGGCGCCTTGCGGAATATGAAAATATCGCGTGGTGGGATTTCATCGCGGCACAGCGTATGTCGAAGGCCTACCAGGTATATCTGGGCCAGGGGCTGACACGCTCGCTGGTCGCCATGCGCGCGGAAGAGAGCAGCACCCGTACCGTAGGCTGCACGCAACTGCAACTCCTCTACGGCCTCATCTCCCCTGACCGCGTCTTCGATCGTCTGCTGTCGGGGCCGACCAATGACGTCTGGATCTATCCGTGGACCCAGTATCTGAAGGGATTAGGAGTGGAATTCCATGTCGAATCCAAGCTCGTCTCCATCGACACAGACGGAAAGCGAGTCACCGGCGTCACCGTCGAGAGCGCCGGCGGGCGTTCGGCCGTCACCGCGGATTATTATGTCGCCGCTCTGCCCGTGGAGGTGATGGCGGCACTCATCACCGATGAGCTCCAGCGCGCCGCACCGTCACTCGCTAATCTGGCGAAACTAAGAACCCGCTGGATGAACGGCATCCAGTTCTTTCTCTCCGCGGACGAGCCGCTGGCGAACGGCCACGTGATCTATCTCGACTCTCCCTGGGCGCTGACCTCCATCTCGCAGCGTCAGTTCTGGACCAATGTGGACCTATCGCAGTACGGGGACGGCAGGGTACGCGGAATTCTTTCGGTGGATATCTCCGACTGGGATGCGCCGGGGATCGTGTTTGGCAAGCCTGCCTCGGCATGCAGCGCGGAAGAGATCAAGCAGGAGGCCTGGGCGCAGCTTAAGCAGCACCTGAACGTCGGCGGCGCCGCGCCTATTCAGGACGCAAACCTGGTGGCCTGGTTTCTCGATCCGGACATTGAGTTCCCTAACCCGGGCACGGCTACGAACGCGGAGCCTCTGCTCATCAATACCGCAGGTTCGCTGCAGTATCGGCCGGAGGCTCAGGTGGAATTGGAGAACCTCTTTGTGTCGTCCGACTACGTACGCACGTACACCGATATTGCCTGCATGGAGGCGGCAAATGAGGCCGCGCGCCGCGCCGTAAACTGCCTGCTTCTCGCGTCCGGCTCCACTGCTCCGCCGGCTCAGCTCTGGCCGCTGGAGGAACCGGCATTCCTGAAGCCTCTGCAGGAGGTTGACCGTATCCGCTTCACGCTCAGCCTCCCGCACCCTCTCGCCGCTGTGTAGCAGTCCGCACATCCGGTTCTTCGCTCATCCGTCTCCCAAATGGAAGATGACGGTGATAGTGGTGTCGACAGCGACCGGCACACCGTTCAGCAGGTAGGGTTTGTAGCGCCAGCTACGCACGGCCTCCAGAGCTGCGGATTGCAACATCGGCGGCCCACTGACGACACGAAGATTTTCAATGCTGCCGGTCTTCGAGATAGAGGCTGCGAGCACAACGGCTCCCTGAATTCGCGCGCTTTTCGCGATCGTTGGATACTGCGGGACGGCGCCGGAGAGCCGGTTCCCGGCCATGACGCCGGAGGAGATAACGACCTTCTTCGGCAGGGGTGCACGCGCGACCGGAGCGGGCGCGGAACCCGTGAGGATGCTGTTGGGAATGCCATCGGGCGTGCCGCTGGTAAGTCCCTCCATGCCGACAACGCCGCCAGGGCCCGGCGCTGGAGCCTCGTGCTCCATGGCGATCGTCTTGGGGATCCTGCTGGGTGCGAGCAGTTCCATGTCCACGCTCTGCATATGGCGTGGAAGCTGCGGCGTAGCTGATGGCGGGATCCGCGCGGGCGGGCGAGGCGGCGGCGGCGCGACCAGCAGAGTGGCGAGATCCTGCCGAGGCAGGGCGGCGGGATGCAGCAGGGGCCATAGGACGAGCAGGACGAGGATGGATCCGTTCAGAGCAAAGGCTGCCAGCGACAGCCATCTAGGACGGGACGGGGCACTTCCGGCAGACTCCATCAACGCGGTCTCGAACATGACCCTACCCTCGAAGATCGCCTTTCATCCTGACGCTGGCATCGCTATAGACACCGCTGGGTATGCGTCTTGTTCCATTTGCGGCTGGTGCGGCCGATGCCGAGCGGGATCTGTCGATCCAACAGCGGCGTCCCAGTGCTTGCCTCCGTCGCCGCTCCGCCATACGTCGCCCTGCGCGGATCCCAGGTAGAGCACGCTGGAATTGTTGGGATTGACGGGAATGGCGGTGACTTACGAAGCCCAGTGCGCCGGCAAAGTCAAAAAGATTTTCGATTATTTCTTTGAACTCGTGAGGGGATCCCCGCCGGCATGTCGCTTTTATAGGTGACAGGGAATTCTTCTGATCGCCTTCTGTATCGATCGGCCCTCCCCTGAGAGCAGAAATGAACTATCGAGAGCAGTTGGACAGTTCAGAGCGCCAAACTGACAAATCAGCCCAGCCAGGCCCCGGCCCCGAAATCTAGATAGCAACACCGAATCCTCACCACACATTTGCAGTACAAGGAGAAACACCATGAAGTTACGCAAGTCGATCTACGCATCCACTCTGTTCATTCTGGGCTGCGCATTCGCCTCCGCCCAGACCAGCACCGACGGAACAAACGTCGTCAGCGACACCAGCTACACCTACAATTTCCAGACCGTCAACGTCACAGGAGACGCCTTCACGCAACTGCTGGGGATTAATACCAACAGCGAGATCGCCGGTTATCACGGCAGCGGCGCGACGGGGCATCCGAACAAGGGATTCAAGCTGACGCTGCCGAAGGATTTCACGTCGGAGAACTTTCCCGGGTCGACGCAGACACAGGTCATCGGCATCAATAAGCGTGCCGATACCGTTGGGTTTTACGTAAACGCGGCCGGCACCCACGGGTTTATCAGTATCAACGGCTCGTTCAGGAGCGTGAATTTTCCCGGTTCGAACTTTGACCAATTGCTCGGCGTCAATGACTTCGACCAGGCGGCGGGCTATCTGCAGGATAAGCAGGGTAACTTCCACCCATACATCTACGACGCGAACGGCGGCGTCTTTTTGCGGCTCTTCATCCCGCCGGCGGTCAGCGCTCAGGCGACGGGCATTAACAACAGCCAGGCGGTATCCGGCTTCTATATCGACTCCAAGAGCGTGAACCATGGGTTCCTGCTGGTGAATGGAACCTTTATCAAGCTTGACTACCCACATGCGACGCTCACGCAGGCACTGGGCGTGAACAACTTGAACGAAGTAGTCGGCACATACAACGACGCAGCCGGGAACACGCACGGCTTCTCGTGGCAGAATGGGACGTTCCACTCCATCGATGACCCCTCCGGATTCGGGTCCACGGTTGTGAACGGAGTCAATGATCACGGCCGCATCGTTGGATTCTACGGAAACACGGCCGGCGGTATCTCGAACGGGTTTGTAGGTACGCCAGCCAATCAGTAGGGCACTCTCTCGCAACCCGGACTTGCCACAGCGCCCATCTGCTCATCGAACCTGGTGAGCAGATGGGCCCCTGCATGTTTGCAAGGGAACTATCTTTCGCAGATATGACTGCCTCTACGCTCTATGAACCAGCCCCATTGTTTCCAAAGAAAAATCGTTGCCTGAACTGTTCGTGCCGGTCCTGCGCCTGGATCATCAGGCTCTTGAATTCAGCACGCTGGCGCAGACTGTCGAGCATGGGATCACGGGCAAAGTAGGGGAAGCAAAAGAAACCTCCCTCGATACTCTGCCGTAGTGCCCGCAATGCCGACGGCGCATCAGCCAACTCTGCATAGGCCTGGGCGATCTTATACATCATCTCCGGATCACTGACCCCTTCCTGGTTGAACCGCGCTTCCGTCCTTTCGAGTATCTGCAGCCCATCCGGTCTTCGATGTTTCAGCGCCTCACTCAGAGCTTCGCCGATCGGCACCGGCAAGAGTGTCGGATCGATCTGGTAAGCCCGGTCAAATTCGTTCCTGGCCTGGGTTGGGTCGTCCAGGTAATACTTGGCCAGGCCTCGATAAAAGAGCATGTACACCGAGTTGTTGGCAGGCAGGCTCTGCAGAAACTTCTGGTACTCCCCGAGATACAGATAGCCGTTGATGGCCGAGCTGTTGATCTTTACCTCGGGATCCAAACGGCGCGCCTCTTCGGCTTCCGCCACTGACTCCTGCAACATGCCGCCGAAACGGTACGCATAGCCCAGCTCCCAGTGCGCCTCTGCATTGCCGGGATTTTCTCTTAGCGCCTCTTTGAGCAGAGGCACCGCCTGCTCCACGCGTCCGGTGTCGGTCAGCAGGTTCGCCATATAGACCCGCACCTCCACCAGCCCGGGATCCAGGGCGAGCGCTTTTTCGTAGGCGGCCTTCGCCTTGGCGTACTGCTCCCGTCCGCCGAACTGCAGAGTGGCATGGGTGGTGTAGGCCCTTCCCAGTTGGGCCCACGCGAGCGCGTAGTCCGGCTCTAGAGCGATGGACTTGTGGAGCATGTCCATGGCTTCGTCGAACTCATTGAGGGCATAGAGGTCCACGCCCCGCAGATAGTATTCGTACGCGGTCGTGTTCACTGGCCGGTCGAAGTGGATGCGTTCCGTCTCCGCCGGTGACAACTTGAGCGAAAGCCCGTCGATGATCTGCTGTGCCACGCGGTCCTGCACGGTCAGCAGCTTGTCATACGTTACGTTCAACGTCTCCCGCCATAAGATCGTGTTGGACTTCACATCGACGAGCTGCGTCGTAATCCGCAGGTCCTTCCCCTCTCTGATGAAGGCTCCCGTCAGGAGCATATCGACATGCAATTGCGCAGCGACTCTCCTGAGATCAAGGTTGGCATTGCGGTACTGCTCGACCGATGTAGAGGGGCGTACGGTGAGTGCCTTGACGTAGCTGAGCTTGGTAATGACGGCATCGGCCAGGGAGAACTGCAGAAAGTCCATGCTGGAGTCCTGGTTCAGATTGTGGAACGGCAGCACTGCGAGCGTGCGCGGCAGGTTGGCCTCCGCGTGCGGAGCAGGCCTCATCCAGCCGAGGTGGTTCCCTATCAGAGCCGCTGCAAGCACAGCAAGCAGAACCAGAACCCAGATCGCTACTCTCCGCCGCCGGGGCGCTGAAGGGACGGTAGTTGCGGGCACTTCCGGGTCAGGCTTAGGAAGCGCCTGCGCCGCCTGGCGGCCGCGCGTAGTTGGCCGGGGACGCCGGGGCGCCGCGCCGACATAGCCGGCCCGCTGCAGGTTGGCCTCAAACTCCAGCCCTTTTTGAAACAGTTGCAGATCTATGAGCAGATCCCTGGCCGACTGATAGCGGGCTTCGCGGTCCTTGCGTAGCGCCTTGCCGACGATATGCTCTAACTCCGGCGGCGCTTCTGGAGCAACGTCGGCCAGAGCCGGAGGGTCCATCGTCAGGATTTCGGCGATCACCTCATCCGTGCTCTCGCCTCCGAAGGGCGGCGTGCCGGCCAGCATCTCATAGATCACCACGCCAACCGTGAACAGGTCGCTGCGCGTGTCCAGAACGAGTCCCTGGGCCTGCTCGGGCGACATGTACTTGGCTGTGCCGATCACCATCCCGGCCTGCGTCTGGCCGAGAGGTCTTGGTGTGTCATGCTCAGGCGCCGGCTTTTCCGTCCGAAGCTCACTCAGCTTGGCAATGCCGAAGTCCAGCAGCTTCGCCAAGCCATCGCCACGCAGGATGATGTTTTCCGGCTTGATATCGCGATGAATGATGCCGGCCGCGTGCGCTGCTACCAGCGCGCTCACGATCTGGATTCCGACGTTGATCGCGACATTCAACTCCAGCTTGCCCTTGAGCAGGCTCTGCCGCAGGGTCGGCCCTTCCACGTATTCGGAGGCGATATAGTGCAGCCCGTCCGCCTGCCCGAACTCGAAAATCGTAAGTATGCTTGGATGGTTCAGCGCGGACGCTGCCTGCGCCTCCTGCTGGAATCGTTGAAGAGCGCGCGGGTCATAGGTGAGGTCCTGGGCCAGGAGCTTCAGCGCAGTCTGCCGCCGCAGCCGCGTATCCATTGCCAGATACACCTCGCCCATTCCACCGGCGCCGATGCTGGACAACACCTGGTAATGGTTGATGCGGGCGCCTGGCGCGAGACGGTTGAGGTGCGCTTGCGCCACCTCTTTCACGGCCCCGCAGACTGGCGTTGCGAGAAATCCATCTGCCTTCTCGGATGCTTCCAGCAGAGACGCCACTTCGTTCCGGAGATCGTCGTCTCCATTGCATCGCGCGTCGAGAAACGCGGGCCTGTCCACTGGTTGAACTTCCAGAGCCTCGTAGAACAGGCGCTCGACCTCCCGCCAGCGTGTCCCGTCAGAAGGAGCGGTCATGGTCGGCTCCTACTTGAGTTCCCGGTACAGCCAGGCCTTGGCCATTTTCAACTCACGATGGACCGTAGCTGCGGAGATATCCAGAGCCTCGGCCGCCTCGTCGTAGGTCAGCCCCCCGAAAAACAGCAGCTCAACGAGCTCGGCTTTGCGCTGATCATGTTTGGCGAGCAGCTTGAGTGCCTCGTCCAATTCCACGATACCGGCAGGCGTCTCTGCGCCGAACACCAGCGCCTCGTCCAGCGAAATGTGCTGGGCGTCTCCGCCACGCTTGTCGCGCTTCTGCGATTTTGCGTGGTCCACCAGGATGCGCCGCAGCATGCGGGAAGCCAGCGCATAGAAATGCATCCGGTCGTTCACGGACACATCGGAGTGAACCAGCCGCAGGTAGACCTCGTTCACCAGGGCGGTCGCGCGCAGCGTGTGATCCCGGCGTTCGGAGCCGAGACAGCGCGACGCAAGCTTGCGCAGCTGGTCATGAACAATCGGGATAAGCTGGTCGAGAGCGTCCTTGCTTCCGCCGCCCCACGCCTGGAGCAGGCTGGTTACGTCTTGTTGTTCCATCGACCTTTCCATGACTTTGCGCTCCGATCACTGCCCGGCCAAAAGCAACCGATGCATCTGGCCCACGCCGTCGCTGGACCGAAGAACTGCGGAAAACTAGTTTAGCGCCTGGTGGCGATGGCGCAGCCGCTGAGTATGCCCGGAAGTTAATTGATGACGCCGCCTGGTACCGGGCATTGGCTTGGAAGCCAACGCTGAGGCGCAAGCACCGCAACATCTCCACTTCAAGCGGGCTCGTCCGCTAGCCGAGCGTCAGCGGGGTCAGGATCAAACCCTCGCAGCAAGGTCGAGATCCTTCGTCTCCCGGATGGAGAGCAAACCTAGCAGCGTGAGCACCGCCGATGCCGACAGATAATAGCCAACGTACTGGAGTCCGTAGGTTCTGGCCAGCCAGGTGGCGATATACGGCGCCAGCGAAGCCCCCAGGATGCCGGCCATGCTGAAGGCCAGCGAGCTACCGGTGTAGCGCACCGCGGTTGGGAAGAGTTCAGAGATCACTGTGCCGAGCGGGCCGTACGTCATTCCCATCAGCGACAACCCCACGGCCATCATCACGAGGGCCCCGCTGGTGCCGGCAACGAACAGCGGCGCCATCACCAGGCCGAAGATGCCAATGGATGTGGTCACCCAGAGCATCACGCGACGGCGGCCCCTCTCGGCAAGGATCGCGGCGAACGGAATGGTCAATGCGAAGAAAGAGATGTCGAACAACTGCATAAGCAGAAACTTGCCGCGGCCATAGCCGAGCACAGTGGTTCCCCATGACAACGCAAATACCGTCATCAGGTAAAACAGAACGAAGGTTGCAAGGCTAAGCAGGATGCCGGAAACGAGCGCCCTGGTGTGGTCACGAACAACCACGAGCATCGGTAGCCTCACTTGCTCGCCCCGGTTCAGCGCTTTCTGAAACACCGGAGTTTCTGTAATCGTCAGCCGCACATAAAGGCCCAGGAGCACCAGTGCAGCACTCGCAAGAAACGGAAGTCGCCAACCGAACGCGAAGAACTGTTGGTCGGTGAGCCAGCGGGAGAGCAGCAGGAAGACGCTGCCGGAGAGGAAAAAACCCGCCGGCGCGCCCAACTGCGGGAACATTCCATACCAGGCGCGCTTGTTTGCGGGCGCATTCTCGATGGCCAGGAGCACCGCCCCACCCCACTCGCCGCCGAGGCCCAGCCCCTGGCCGAAGCGGCAAAGCGCCAGCAGCAGCGGCGCGGCGCTACCGATCGCGCGGTAGGTCGGTAAGGCGCCAATCGCGACCGTAGATATCCCCATGGTGGACAAAGCGATGACCAACGTCGTCTTCCGGCCGATACGGTCTCCAAAATGACCGAAGAGCGCCGAACCGATGGGTCGCGCCAAAAACGCGACTCCAAAGGTGGCCAGCGAGGCGAGCGTGGCCGAGGCCGGATCGGACTTGGGAAAAAACAGGCGGGGGAAGACGAGCACCGCCGCGGTCGCATAGATGTAGAAGTCGAAGAACTCAATGGTCGTACCAATCAGAGACGCGAACAGAACCTGGCGTGGCGAATTGACCGGCCTATCGGCCATGGCAGGTGTCGTGCTCATCGCGCCTCCATTTCGCAGAAGAGTTTCTGAGCGACTTCTATCACACGATGCCTTACACTGATGGCGTTTTCCGGCATCTCGTTCGATGATCTGCTTCGCATCTGCCTGCGCAATGTGAGTTAACCTGCCCGTCACGCTTCTGGGCCAGCGCAACGGGATGTTCTACCAGTCGGCCCAAATATCTCAGGCGCGAACGCTGCCACCTACATTCTGGCGGGCGAAGCAGGGGGCAAGTTCTCCGCAGCACATCTGATACCCGGAACGGCCGGGCTGCCCGTGGCTGCGCCGCTCATCAAGGGCGGACTCCCGGCCATTTTCTATCCGAACCAGACAGGAACCGCGATCGAGTTACTCGTCAACACCAGCAAACGATGAGACGACGGGTATCGCGCTAGAAGCGGTAATAGACGCCGATGGTGGGTTCATTCGCAGTGCGCAGGCGGTGGGTGTTGAGGCTGAGCACGCCAAAGTCGGGGCTCTTGGCCTTCACGGAGCGGTACTGGAGGCGCAGACCGAACCGCTCGTACAGATGCGGGATGTTCACGCCCAGTCCACAGACAAACGCGGGAGAGGCCACGGTGTTCGGCACATCGCCGGTCGAGAGGGTAGTGCTGGCCGGGGTCTGCAGGACCGCCCCGCCGCCGATGGTGGCAAAGGGCTGGACGCCGGCGAACACAGGCGCCTGCAACAGATAGGCCACGCTGAATTCGCTCATGCCGTGGGGGACGCGCACGCTGCGGTTGTAGGACTCGGTCAGGTGGGTGTAGCCGTAATTCACTTCATAGCCCAGCCACGCCTTACGCGCCTGGCGGAAGCTCAACAGACCACCGCCGGACTTGGTCGCCTGCTGCAGGATGAAGTTGCTGTTCACGTCGAGGGAGATCTGCCCGAACCCGCTAACGGCCAGATCGCGCTGGCGGGGGGACACCTCGACGGTATAGGCGGGCTTGCGAGGGCCCGGGTTGGAGGCACTGGCCTGGGACGCGCTCGAACTGGAAGTAGCGGGAGGTGCGGGTGCGGCGGGAGTAGGAGCGGCGGGTGCTTCCTGCGCCCAGGCTCCGGTTGCGCCGGACAGCAGCACGCAACCGGCCGTGGCGATTAGGAGGCCGGGGAAAGAAAAACCAAGAACGCGCCGAATGAGGGATGAAGTTGTTCTGTGCCGGACTGCCGTGCCCTTCGCTGGAGCCATCTACACGTTGCTTTCTTCGGCCGAGCAGGCATGTCTTCGCTCCTTGCTCTTAGAACCGATAGGGAGTGTGTCTCCACCATTGTATTTGCCTTTCGCCCATTTTCCCGGCCGAGGCTCGCTTCGCACGGAGGTGGGGTCGTGGTGCAGTTTCAATCAAGGGAAGGAAGCAGATCCTTCGACTACGCAGGCCAAAAGCAGGCCTGCTTCGCTCAGGATGACAAACTGCACCACTACCGCCATGCCGCGGGTGTATACAGAAGGCCATCGGATTTCGAGGAAAGTTCAACAACCGTGACGGCGAACTGCCCTTCCAACAAGCTGATGCGGATGGACTTCTGACGCGAACGGAAAGAGGAAAGAAGACGATGGCGACCACCAGAGACGACTTGACCGGCGAATCGGGACAGACACGTGCGGGGGAAGAGACGGCGGAGGCAAGGACCACGGGCGAGATTCCCGCTTACGATCAGCGGCGGATGCGGGATGCCTCGGAGATCCTATTGAACGCGCGCCGCACGTTGACGCCGGTCCCCGAGCTGCCGCCGAGCCTGCGGCCGAAGACGATCGAAGAGGCGTACCACCTGCAGGACCTGATGTTGGAGGAGCTAGGCAAGGTGGCAGGGTGGAAGGTGGGCGCCATGTCCGCGGAGGGAGAACCGATCTTCGCGCCAATGGTGGAGTACAGCGTGACCAAGAGCGGCTCGCTGATCGCGAACAAGTTCCGGCGCCTGCGCGGGGTGGAGGCGGAGATCGCCTTCCTGATCGGCAAAGACCTGCCACCGCGCCGCGCGCGCTATACGCGGGAGGAAGTGGTCGCGGCGGTTGCGAGCTGTCATCCGGCGATCGAACTGGTCGAATCGGGGTTCTTTGACCCGGACAAGGTGGACCGGCTCTCGATGATCGGCGACCTGCAGATGCACGGCGGATTTGTGTACGGTCCGCCGGCGCCGGGCTGGGAGGACTTCGACTTCAGCCAGGAGACCGTCACGCTGATGGTGAATGGCAAGACAGAGATTGAGAATGGATCGAACGCGGCGGGAGGAAATCTGCTGCGGCTGGTGGAGTGGCTGGCGAATGCCGCGCAACACCGTACCGGCGGCCTGGAGGAGGGGCAGTGGATCACGACCGGAAGCTGGACGGGCAAGACGCTGCTGAAGCGGGGCGATACCGCGGAGGCGAAGTTCGGGCGCTTCGGGAGTGTAAGCGTGCGCTTTGAATGACGTGCGCTTGGGATACTAGATCGTGGGAGGGGGGGCCGCAAACGGCCATTCCCGTCGTTTGTTCGCGCGCAGCAGATAGACGGCGCTGCCGGAGACGGAGACGATGAGGGCAGCGATCAGCTCGCGCCCGGCGCCGTGGCGGGAGAAGAGCATGAAGAGGAAGCCGGCGCAGGCGACGAGTGCGGGGACGGGATAGAGCCACATGCGGAAGGGACGCGGCAGTTGCGGGGCACGACGCCGGAGCACGATGACGCCTACCTGCTGCAGCACGAACTGCAGCACGATGCGCAGGGCGACCAGCGCCTGAATCACCGTCTTGAGATCGAAGAAGCAGCAGATGCAGGCGATGCCGCCGAGCAGCAGCAGAGAGTGGGCGGGAAATCCACGGGTCGGATGGAGCTGGCGCAAGGAGCGGAAGTAGTTGCCTTCCACGGCGGCCGCGTAGGGCACGCGCGATGCGCCGAGCAGCAGCGAAAAGAGCGAAGCGAAGGCGGTCCACATGACCAGGCCGACGACGATGCGTCCATAGACCGGCCCCATGACGTGGCCGATCACCAGGGCGACGGCGGCGACAGGGTTGGCGCCGGCATGCGGATCGTGGGAGTAGCGGCCCAGCAGGTCCTGCCACGGGACCGCACCCAGGATGCCGATATTCATCAGCAGGTAAAGCGCGGCCACACCCAGAATGGAGTAGAGCACGGCGCGGGGGATGGTGCGGCCGGGATCGCGCACCTCCGCGCCCAGGAAACAGATATTGTAATAGCCCCAGTAGCAATAGGTGGCCAGCAGGGTAGCAGCGCCAAGCCCTTGGAAGAACGATGCGGAGAGATGGAAGGCGCCGCGGGGAAAGCCGAAGGCCAGCGCGGGGTGGAAGTGCGTGAAGCAGGCGAAGAGCACGGCCGCGATAGTGAGCAACAGCCCGGCGGAGAGGAACCAGGCGATGCGCTCGACCACGCGCGTCTGGCGATAGAGCAGGAGCATGGCCAGGCAGCAGACGGCGATGGCCAGCAGCACGGTGCCATGGGAGTGCCGTAGCAGGAACGGAGGAAAGGAAGAGGGCAGGAGGGTGCGGTTGAGCCCGGGCACGAGGTAAACGGCGTACTCGGCCAGGCCGATGGCGCCGGAGGCGATGGAGAGCGGCGCGGTGAGGGAAAACTGCCACACGTAGAGGAACGAGATCATGCGGCCGGCGCCGCGCGGGCCGTAGATCTCGCGGAGGAAGGCGTAGGAGCCGCCGGCGTAAGGCAGCGCAGCGCCCAGCTCGGCCCAGACCAGTCCATCGCAGACCGCCAGCAGTGCGCCGAGGATCCAGCCGAGCATGGCCTGCGGACCACCCATGGCGGCGACGATGAGGGGCAGGGTGATGAAGGGGCCGACGCCCACCATCTCCAGCATGTTGAGGGAGACGGCGCTGCGCAGGCCGATCTGCCTATCCAGCTGGAGACCGGGCTGGAGACCGGGCTGGCGGTCGGGCTGGCGATCGGACCGGCCGACCTGCGGGGCTGTGGGGCGAAGATGCATCCGGACGCGGTCTCCTATAGCTGTGTACCACGTGCGGCCCGGCTTCAGGGATGCGCTTCGCGCCGAAGATCGCTCGGCTACGCCTCGGGATGGCGCGGGTGTGCGGGGTGATCCGGCGGCTTTCCAACGAACATGGAGTATTCCCAACATGGAGTGTCGCGGCCTCCCACCCTTCGCGATACGGCTGCTCAGGATGGGGCACCCAGAATGTCGTGGCCCGGCGTCATGTTCGGCGCGTGAAACGGCTTGTACACTGACGCTGGATGCACAGAGGATACCGTTCACTTTCGCATGCAGTCGTGGCCACTGCCATCCTCGCCGGCGCGACGGCGTGGTCAGCCCAGAACCCCTTCGCAACCAGCGAGACGCCGCGGGTGGAGGCGCAGCGGCTGCCGGAGAACCGCGGGGCGAACGCACTTGCAACCAGCCTGAACAAGCTGCGGAGCTGGGGCAGCGTGATGATGATTACGGCGCACCCGGACGATGAGGACGGCGGTCTGCTGACGCATCTATCGCGCGGGCTGGGTGCGCGCGCTTGCCTGCTCACGCTGACCCGGGGGGAGGGTGGGCAAAACGTGATGTCCGCCGCGGATTACGATGCGCTGGGCCTGATCCGCACCAATGAGTTGCTGCGCGCCGACCGTTATTACGGAGTGGAACAGCGCTGGGGGACGGTGGCGGACTACGGTTTTTCGAAGACCATGGTGGAAGCGCTGGGCCAGTGGGGCCGCGAACGCGTGTTGTACGACGCGGTGCGGGCGGTGCGCATGAATCGGCCGCTCGTAGTCACCTCGGTATTCGTCGGCGGCGTAACGGACGGGCATGGGCACCACCAGGTGGCCGGGATGCTGGCCCAATTGGTATTCAACGCGGCGGCGGACCCCAAGGTGTTCCCCGACCAGATCGCCGCGGGACTCCAGCCGTGGGCGCCGCTGAAGGTGTATGAGCGCGTGCCGACCTTCTCGCTCTCGCCCAAAGGGATGTACGACTACGCGACCGGAAAGTGGGCTCCGGTGCGCTTCCGGAATTACGTGGACGGCACCTGGATCGAGGGCGCTCCTTCGACCGACATCGAGATACCGGAGGGCACGCGCGATGCGCTGCTGGGCCAGACCTATTTCCAGATAGGACGACACGGACTGGGTGAGCAGAGGACGCAGCATGAGGGGCCGAATGTGCCGCTCGCCGGGGTCGTCACCAGCCCTTATCACCGCTATGGCTCACGAGTGCAGACGACGGCGCACGAGCAGACCTTCTTCGATGGCATCGATACATCCCTGCCGGGCATGGCGGCGCTCGCGCACGGCGACGCGGGATTCCTGAAGGCGCCGCTTGAGCAGTTGCAGCGGCTGGCGAATGAGGCGTTCACCAGCTACAATCCGGCCGCTCCGGAGAAGACAGCCCCTCTGCTGGCGCAGGGCTACGGGCAGATCGTCGCGCTGCTCGACCGGGTGGAGGGGAGCAAGCTGAGCGCGGAGGACAAGTACAACCTGCGGCATGAGCTGGAGATCAAGCGCGTGCAGTTCAACGATGCACTCGCGGAGGCCCTGGAGGTGCAGTTGAATGCGCTGGTGGAGCCGGAGACCGGCGGCCGCCGCTTCGATCCGTATGCCGCGACGCCCTCAGCGGGAGCGAAGCCGCCGCTGCCCTTGACGCCGGAGGCGACACAGGCCAACATCACGCCCGGCGCGCAGATCGGCGTGCGCGTGCATCTTTCGGTGGCCCCGGGACTGCACAGTGAGATCACGCTCAAGCATGCGGCCGTGGAGACGCCGGCGGGCGAGCACTGGGAGGTTAAGGAGCTACAAGCGCCGGACCTCAACGACGCCGCCAGCGGCGATGCGCTATTTCGGGTGACCGCTGCGGCCGATGCAAAGCCCACCGCTCCTTACTTCAGCCGGCCGTCCACCGAGCAGCCGTATTACGACCTGTCGGACCCGCGCTGGCGGGGCGACTCATTCGCGCCGTATCCGCTTACCGGCGTCGTGGAATTGGAGTATCGGGGAGTACCGCTGCGCGTGTCGCAGGTGGTGCAGGCGATGCACCGCGAACTGGGATTGGGCGCGGTGTATGCGCCCTTGCTGGTGGCGCCGCGGCTCTCGGTCACGCTCTCGCAGCGCGACGGGATTGTGCCGGAGGGCAGCGCAACGTTCCCCATCTCAGTGCGCGTGCACAGCGACGCGCAAGGCGCTGCTGCAGCGGGAACGCTGTCACTCGAGTTGCCGCAGGGCTGGCGGGCCACACCCGCAAAGACCGATCTGCAAGTGCCCGATGGCGGAGAGCAGATTATCGATTTCGTCGTGCACCCGGGCAGGCTTACCGAGCACAGCTATCTGCTGAAGGCGGTGGCGGAGAGCCAGGGGCACCGGTTCGACTCGGGCTATGAGACGGCGGGATATCCCGGAATCATTCCGTATCCGCTCTACCGGCCCGCACAGGACACCGTGCGCGGCGTGGATGTGCGCGTGGCGCCGAAGCTGAATGTCGGGTATGTGATGGGGACGGGCGACGACGTACCTGGCGCGCTGGCGCAGATGGGCGTACCTACCCATTTGCTTTCAGGCGAGGAGCTGCTCACCGGCGACCTCAGCCGTTATGACACCATCGTGCTGGGCATCCGCGCCTACTCCGCACGGCCGGAGCTGACGACGGCCAATCCGCGCCTGCTTGCATACGTGCACCAGGGCGGAACGCTGGTGGCGCAGTACATGAGCGCTGGTTTCGATGGCGATCTCGGCCCGTACCCCTTCCATCTCGGCGGCAATCCGGAGAAGGTGGTGGACGAACATGCGCCGGTGGTGCTGCTGAAGCCGGACGCTCCCCTGCTCAACGCACCGAACCATATCACGGCCGCGGATTTCAACGGCTGGGTGGAGGAGCGGGGGCACTCGTTCATGGAATCCTGGAGCCCGGAGTACGTGCCGCTGCTCGAGACCCATGATCCCGGGCAAGCGCCGCAGCGTGGCGGACTGCTGGTGGCGCACTATGGCAAGGGGACATACATCTACGCCGGTCTGGCGCTCTACCGGCAGACGCCGGTGGGCGTGCCCGGCGCGTTTCGCATCCTGGCCAATCTGGTGAGCGCCGGACGAAGAGAACACCCCTAAACGAAAGAGCAAGCCTAGACAAGCGAGAAGGAATCTCCGCGGATTTCTGAGCGCTCGCGCGAGGCATAGTCCTGCGTAAACAGCGCCTCTTCCGCTTATGGGAAGACGGGGAGATTCTTCGTCTATTCAAATTCCTTTGTTCCAACGTTCACATGCCGCTGCCACTGTGAATGCAGGTCAGCCGCACCTCCGGACCACGCAACCGCTGGCTGCATGCGGCCAAGGGAGAGGTGTGGGAAGCATGGACCACGAGGCAAAGAGAGGCTAAATGACAAACCACCTGAAGGCGCTGGCGACATGCGTACTGGTGTCTGCGCTGGCGAACGCACAGGCGCAGACGACTGCCGCAAGCGGCACGGCGGCAAGCGGTGCGGCGAAGACGACCGCTCAGCGGACCACCACCAGCCGTACCCACAAGAAGCCGGTACGGCGCCCCTCCGTCGAGTCACAGATCCAGGAGCTGCGGCAACAGATGCAGCAGCAGAACCAGACGCTGCAGCAACTGCAGCAGGAGTTGACCGCCCGGGACGCGCAGTTGCGGCAGGCGCAGCAGGCAGCGGCAGCAGCAGCAGCCAGCGCGCAGCAGGCGCAGCAGCAGTCGGCGCAGCAGGCGCAGACGCTCACCGACAACACCACCGCGGTTTCAAGCCTGCAGGGAGCGGTCTCTGACCTGAAGACCAACAGCACGTCGCTCGCGTCCACCATTCAGGAGACGCAGACCAATATTACGAAGAAGATCGAGAACCCCGAGGTGATCCACTACAAGGGGATCACGCTCTCGCCGGCCGGATCGTACCTGGCGGCGGAAACGGTGTGGCGCCAGCGCGCAACGGGTAGCGACATCAACACGCCGTTCAGCGCCATTCCGCTTAACAACCAGGAGCAGGCACAGTTGAGCGAGTTTCAGGGCACGGGCCGGCAATCGCGTGTTGCCTTACTTGCCGAGGGCAAGCTGAGCAGCGTGACACTGCGCGGCTTCTACGAGGCGGACTGGCTGGGCACGGGCATCACCTCCAACAATAACCAGAGCAACAGCTACGTCCTGCGGCAGCGGCAACTGTTCGCGCAGGCGGCGCTGAACAGCGGCTGGACCTTCACCGGCGGGCAGATGTGGAGCCTGGTGACGGAGACTAAGCACGGGCTGGACAACCGGACCGAAGCGCTGCCAATGACCATCGATCCGCAGTACGCGGTGGGCTTCAACTGGGCGCGCCAATACGGCTTCCGGGTGACCAAGGACCTCAACGACAAGTTCTGGCTGGGCGTTTCCGCCGAGAGCGCGGAGACCCTCAACGTGGGCGGACGCAACCTGCCGTCCAACTACGTGATTGGTTCCGCGGGCACCGGCGGCGGCCTATATAACTCGACCGCGAACTACTCCTTCAACCTTGCTCCGGACCTTGTCGCGAAGATTGCGATGGAGCCCGGCTGGGGTCACTACGAGGTGTACGGAATTGCACGCTTCTTCCGCAACCGGATCTATCCCGACGTGACCACGAACGCGGCGGGCGTGAACGTGGGCACCGCGGCGGGCGCGTTCAATGACCAGACGGTGGGTGGCGGCGTCGGTGGTTCATTCCGCGTACCCACCTTCCACAAGCGGCTGGACGTGGGTCTGGCGGCCCAATGGGGCGACGGCACGAATCGCTACGATGATTCCCAGCTCTCCGACCTGACCATCCGGCCGAACGGTCAGATGGCGCTGATCCACGGATATTCCAGCCTGGGCACGCTGACGTGGCATGCCACACCGCGGCTGGATGTCTATGCCAACTACGGTATCGACGGCACGCTGCGCCGCTACTTCATCACCAACGGCAAGCAGTCGGGATACGGCTCCTATACGGCGTTGGAATCGGGCTGCAACACGGAGACGATCCCCGCCGCAGGCTCCGCCGGCTTCGTCCCGTCATCGCTGGCGAACTGCAACGCCGACAACCGCGACATCCAGGAAGCGGTGCTCGGATATTGGTACAACTTCTACAAGGGTTCGAAGGGGCGCCTGGCGCAGGGTATCCAGTACAGCTACTTCCAGCGGCAGGTGTGGTCCGGCACGGGTGGCGTAGAGCCGAACGGCACCAACAACATGTTCTGGACGTCGTTCCGCTACTACCTGCCATAGAGACGGGATCGCGCATGCGGGAGCGGGGCGCCCCATCGGGGCGCCCCGCTTCTGTTTAGGCCGAGAGTACCGATCGCGCTTCGCTGCGAGCCTTCGCCCCGCAATGTCCGAAACATGCGCGATATGGATGCAGGCATATACACTTGTCGGCAAACGATGACCTGCTTCCTGTTTCACGCTGTGCTCGGGCGGAGTAAACGGAAGCCGAGTGACGATGCCGCAGGCCAGTCAAATTCCGGAACGCACGCAGGCAGCCGCCGAGACACGAACAAGCCGCCTGCTCTCCCTCGATCTATTGCGCGGCCTCACCATCGGATTCATGATTCTCGTGAACAACAACGGCGATGGCGTACGGGCATACTGGGCTCTCAAGCATACGCTGTGGAACGGATTCACGCCGACCGACCTGGTCTTCCCGACCTTTCTGTTTCTGGTGGGGATCTCGACGGTGCTTTCGACCGCATCGCGGATGGCGAAGGGCGCCACCCGGCGGGCGCTTTTCCTGCATACGCTTCGCCGGACGGTGCTGCTGTTTCTGTTCGGCCTGCTCGTCAACAGCTTTCCCCATTTCAATCCGCATACGCTGCGCTTCTATGGGGTGCTGCCGCGCATCGCCATCTGCTACTTCGTCGTGGCTACGCTCTACCTGATCAGTCCGGACTGGCGCAACAAGGTCGCGCTGGCGATCATCGCTCTGGTCGGGTATTGGGCTCTGATGCGCTTCGTGCCCGTCCCGGGATATGGCGTTCCGACGCACCACATTCCACTGCTGGACCAGGACCGCAATCTAACGGCGTGGCTCGACCGGCGCATATTCCCGGCGTCGCACCTGTATGAGCAGACACGCGATCCGGAAGGCCTGCTGAGCACCCTGCCCGCACTTGCCACCACGCTGCTGGGGCTGCTGACCGGGGAATGGCTACGCACCAGTCACACTCTTGCGGAAAAGGCGCGAGGCATTGCCATGGCCGGGGTGAGCGGAGTTTTGCTCGGCGGTCTTTGGAACATCTCGTTCCCCATCAACAAGAAGCTGTGGACCAGCTCGTTTGTGCTGTACGCCGCGGGATGGAGCCTTCTGCTGCTCGCTGCCTTCATCTGGGCGGTCGATGTGCGCAGTGGTAAGGCGCGAAGCCGGGAGCGCGCCAGGATGCCGGTTTCGTTCACCGCACTGCTGGTCTTTGGCACGAATGCGATCACGGCATATGTGTTCTCTGAACTGCTGGCAGCAGCCATTGCGAACATTCACCTCCATCCGGGTGTCAACCTGCAACAGTGGCTCTACAGGGCGATTCTGAGCGCGGTGCCCAACCCGGCGTTCGCTTCCCTGCTCTACTCTCTCGCATTCGTCGGCGTGTGCTGGCTGGCTATTTATGCACTCTATCGGCGGAAGATCTTTCTTAAGATATAGGCCCGAGCGCAGGGTCACCACGAGGGCGGCGCAGGCGCATCGCCGAAGCGTATCGCGGCGGCGCGCAGGCGATACTCTAATGGCGGAGCAGAGAGGACCGAATGGAACGCAGAAAATTTCTCGGCGTAGCCGCGGCGGCTGCGCTGGCGCATGCGGCCGCGTTCGCGTATGGCGATGCAGGAGCTGTGACGGCGGCCCCATCGGAAAGCGACGCCGTCGAACCAATGGAGCTCGGGCTGCTGATTGCGCCGGCCAAGGCGCCGGAGCAGACGATCCGCCGGGTGCATGATCTGGGCTTCAAGACCTGCTTCCTCTCGCTCGACGGATACATCGGGAAGTTCACACCGCAAACAGCGGACGAGATCGGAAACCTGCTCAGCAAGTATGCGGTGCGCGCCACGGCGGTCGAGGTCGTGGGTCCACCGCCGCTCGAGTGGAATTTTCTGCGTGGGCCATCCACCATCGGGCTGGTGCCACGGGATACGCGGGCTGCGCGCATAGCGGCGCTGACCGGCGTTTCGGACTTCGCGAAGAAACTCGGCGTGTCCCAGGTTCAAACGCATTGCGGATTCATTCCCGAGAACCCGGCGGACCCGCTTTACGAAGAAGCGGTGGCGGCCATTCGCGAGGTCGCGATGCACTGCCAGGGGAACGGCCAAAGCTTCCTGATGGAGACCGGGCAGGAGACGCCGACGACCATGTCCCGCGCCTTAAGGGATGCCGGTCAGCCAAACGTCGGCGTCGGTCTCGATACCGCGAACCTGATTCTCTACGGCAAGGCGAATCCGGTGGATGCGGTGGACATTCTGGGGCCGCATGTGAAGAGCATCCACGCGAAGGATGGGCGCTGGCCGACCAATCCCAACGAGCTTGGCGAAGAAGTGCTGATCGGAACCGGGCTGGTGGACTTCAAGCAGGTATTCTCCAAGCTGAAGCGGGCCGGCTATCGAGGCACGGTGACCATTGAGCGGGAGACCTCCGGCCCGCAACAGATCGCAGACGTCCGCCAGGAAAAGCAGTATCTGGAGCGGGTACTGGCAGAGATTCAGGCGTAACACACCGGCGCCGCAATTCGCCGCATAAGCGCATAGGAGAGAGACCAGGCATGGATCGTCGAAGCTTTATCGCAGGATCGGCCGCCTCCGGCCTGCTGCTGGTGTCGGCAAAGACGGCCTTCGGATATCCGGCGAACTCGGCGGTGCGTCTCGGCCTGCTTGGCTGCGGCAACCGGGGAACGGCGGTGGCGACCTCCTTCGCGCAGAACACGACGGCGCGTGTGGTCGCCCTGGCAGACATCTTCGCCGACAATCTGACCGCGGCGCAGGGACACTTCAATGAGGTGAATGAGAAGCTCGGTCAGGCGGCGATCGATCCAAAGCTTCTCTTTCGCGGCCCCAACGCCTTTGAGGAGCTGGCACACTCGCAGGACATCGACCTGATCCAGATCTCCACGCCGCCGTGGTTTCACGTCGAGCACCTGGAAGCCCCGGTGGCAGGCGGCAAGCATGTCTACTGCGAAAAACCGGTGGGCGTCGATGTGGTGCAGGCCAAGAAGGCTCTGGAGATTGCCAAGCGTGTGGATGGCAAGACCAGCGTGGACGTCGGATTTCAGGTAAGAAGCGCGCCGCCGATCAGCGCGGCGATGGAACGGGTGCACGCGGGAGCCTTGGGAAAGATCGCCAGCATCATGGGCAACTACAATGCTCCCGCCGCAAAAGAGAAGGTGCGACCGGGCGCCTCGAGCGACGAGTACCGTTTACGAAACTGGCTCTGGTATCGCGCGCTCTCCGGCGACATCCTGGTGGAGCAGAACATCCACATCATCGATCTTTGCAACTGGGCGCTGGGTGCACATCCGTTGAAGGCTGTCGCTACGGGCGGCCGCAACATCCTGCAGCACGCAGGCGACTGCTGGGATAACTACCAGGTGACCTACACCTATCCCGACGATGTGCACGTTGCGTTTTCTTCCACCCAGTTTGGCGACTACGGAACGTTCGATGCGGCGCTGCACATCTTCGGAGCAGAGGGCATGGCCGATCTTCCGTACTCCGGACCGGTCCGGATAGAGGGCTCGCAAAAGTGGGACTGGGACGCCGCAGCCACGCAGACCGCTGGCGGCGGCGCCTTCGCGGCCAACGGAAGCTTCTCCGACAACCTGGCGCTCGCCGATCGCGAGAAGGACCGCAGCTTTATCGAGAGCATCACCAGCGGCAAGTATCACAACCAGATTGCCGCGGGCGTGGATACGGCCTTGTCCTGCATGCTGGGCAGAATGGCCGGGTACCAGAAGCGCGAAGTCACCTGGCAGGAGCTGCTGCAGAACGGAGAAACCTACCCGCTCGGCATGGACCTGAATGAGTTCGCGTAACCGCCGCAGGCCTGAGCTGCCTACTCGGTGCGCAGGGCGATGACCGGCTCGATGCCTGCCGCTCTTTGCGCCGGCAGCAGGGCTGCAAGCCAGGCTGCGACGAAGAGCACCAGAGCCGTGGAAGCCAGGACGAGCGGACTGTACGCGGCCACGCCGTAAAGCTGACTGCGCATGGCACGGGCGACGAGCAGCGCCGCCGGCAAGCCAATCAAGATGCCGATGCCTACCTGCGACAACGCGCCGCGCAGCACCATGCGCAGTACGGAGGCACGGTTCGCGCCCAGAGCCATGCGGATACCGATCTCCGCGGTGCGACGCTCGACGGTGTAGGCGGTCACTCCATACAGTCCGATGGCTGCCAGTACCAGGGCCAAAATGCCCAGCAGCGAGGTGAGCCGGGTGACCAGCGCCTCGCGCGTGAAGTTGCCACTCACCTGGCTGGTGAAGCTCTGGATGCTGCGAATGGTGAGGTTGGGATCAACATCCGCGAAGGCCTGGCGGATCCTGGACTCGAGTTTCGGGTCGCTTCCGCGCGTGCTCAGGATGAAGTCGTCGGCAAGATGCGAGCGGATCTCGTTGGTCCGATCGGAACCGCTGGTATAGTCCGTCCATTGCGCCATGGCGACGAAGAACATCGGTCCGATGGGGTCGTGCATGTGTTCGCTAAAATACCGGGCGTCGGCCACGACACCGACAATCTCGTAGTCGGCGGCATGGCTTGCCTCCCATTGGCCGAAGTGTTTGCCGATGGGACTCTCATGCGGGAAGAAGCGCCGGGCGAAGGCCTCGTTGACCACTGCAACCCTGCGGGAGGTGGCGGTATCGCTCTCCTCAATCGTACGGCCATCGAGAAGCCGCGTTCCGGTTGTCGAGAAGTAGTCCGCACCGACGCGATCTGAGGAAGACCGATTCCACTGGCTGCCCGGGGGAGGCGGAGCCGCACCGGCGATGAAGACGTGGCCATTCCAACTGTCGTTCCCCATGGGGGCATAGCTGGCGTAGGTCGCATTGGCGACGCCGGGAATCTGGCGAAGACGATCGGCGAGCCGGCGATAGAGCACATCGAATTGTTCCGGGCGATAGTTTGCCAGGCCCCGATTGAGATGGACATCGATGCGGCCGGCCTGTGCGAATCCGTAGTCTTGATGCTGCAAATGACGAAGGCTCTGCGTGAGCAGCGCCGCGGCGGAGATGAGCACCAGCGACAGCGCTGTCTGCAACATGACCAGACTCTTGCGGGGCAGGTCGGAGGCGTCGCGCGTGCCCCGGTTGGCGCCCCGGAGCGCCTCGATGGGATTGGCGCCGGCCGCCATCCAGGCGGGCGCAATACCGAACAGCGCAGCGGTGAGCAGAGATGCCGCCAATGCGAACCCGAGCACGGGTAGAGACGGAGAGGTGCTGATGGGCGGCGCCTGCTGACCGGAGAACGCCAACCGGACGAGCAGTTGTGCGCCCCCAAAAGCGACCAGCACGCCCACTCCAGCACCGAGTACGCCCAGCACGGCGCTTTCGACCATGGCCTGGCGAACCAGGCGGGAGGGCGGCGCGCCCATGGCCGCGCGGATGGAGGTGGCGAGGCGATGGCTGGTGCTGCGCACGAGCAAAAGGTTTGCCAGGTTGGCGCAGACAATCAGCAGCACGAAGGCGGAGACCGCCATCAGCAGATGCAGGCCGGAGGCGTACTCCTGTCGCATAGCCGTGATGCCTGCGCCGCCGGGGGCAAGATGGATGGATTGCGTCATGGCGAGCGACCGTTCGCGAGTATCCATGTCCGCGGCGTGGCTTCTGAGCCATTGTTGGAGCTCTATGTTGACCCGCGCCTCGATCTGCGATGGCTGCGCGCCGGGGGTGATGCGGCCGATCACGTCCAGCCACTCCTGATCCGGTATATCGATCACACTGTCGCTGCCGCGCAGGAGCGGGTCCTGTGCCAGCGGGATCCAGAACTGGGGCGGATTGGATTGGATCTGATCACCGAAGAAGCCCGGCGCTGCTATGCCGACCACGGTAAGTGGATGACCGTTGATGATGAAGGTCGAGCCGACGACGGAAGGATCAGCGGCATAGCGTTGCTGCCACTCCTGGTAGCTCATGACGGCAGCGGGCACGGCATTGCGGCGATCATCGGCCGGCGTCAGCATTCTTCCGGCATACGCCGGTACACCGAAGGTGCGGAAGTAGTTGCCGGAGACGAACTCGGCGGAGGTGGGATGGACCGGGCTGTTGGTACCGCTTCGTTGAACGCCGATGTCAGTGGTACCGGCTTCGAACGCAGCAAGATCGCTAAAACCAGGCGTGCCGTCGCGCAGTTGGCGATAGAACTCATAGGAGAAGAGGGAGAACTCCGGCCGGCTGCCATTCGCCTCGTAGTAGCCGCCGTCAAAGCAGCAATTGTTCGTGTCTCCGAGCTTCCATAGCTCCCCGGGTTTGGTCACGGGCAAGGAACTAAGCAGGACGGCGTGCACCAGCGTGAAGATAGCGGTGGTGGCGCCAATGCCCAGCGCGAGCGTCAGAACAGCCGTGATGGCGAAGGCCGGCGCTCTTCGAAGCTGCCTGAGGGTGTAACGGATGTCTCCTAAGAGTGCGCGCATGCTCGCGTGGTTCCCCTTTAGATAAGCGGCCGACCCAGTCTGTTAGAGCATTTGAGTGGCCAGAGACTCGATCGTCGCAAGCTCTCGTCCCACTTCGACTTGGATGAAGGAGCAGGTCTCTGGATGGCCCGCTCATTTGTCCGCGGGGTGGCGGCAATGTCCGCGAATGAACAGCGCGGCCCGGCATGAGTGCAGCAGCGGCGTATGGTAGCTTAGAGCCTGGCGGCGAACGCGTGAGCTCGTAGCTCAGTTGGTAGAGCAACGCACTTTTAATGCGTGGGTCCTGGGTTCGAGTCCCAGCGAGCTCACCACGTGCACGGCCGCACTCCGCTTTCAACCCTCCGTCATGCTATCGGCACATCATATTGTCAGTCTTCAGGACGAGCATACCGCGCGATGGCATGAAGGCCATGCAGCGACCGCGGACGACGGGCAAGAACGTGCAGACGCACTCGATCGACTAGTCATAGACCAGCATCGGGCCAACTTCGAGTTGTGGCATGAGGAAGACCGCGCACGAACACCGGAGGCCAACGATGCGGTGATCGCGGCGGTGAAGCGCACCATCGACCGCACCAATCAACAGCGCAATGACTTAGTGGAGGAGATCGATCGGCTGCTGCTGGCGAAACTGGAGACCGAACGAAGAACGGACACGCACGCCGAACTCCACTCCGAGACGCCGGGATTGATGATCGATCGCCTCTCCATCCTTTCGCTGAAGCTATTCCATACACGGGAAGAGCTTGCCCGAAGCGATGCACCGGAGGGGCATGGTGAGCGGAACCGTGCGCGCCTGCATATACTTGTCCAGCAGCAGAGCGATCTGACCGATTGCCTGGATCGTCTGTGGGAGCAGGTGTGCGCCGGCACGCGTCGTTTCAAGCTCTACCGGCAGCTCAAGATGTACAACGACCCGGCGCTGAATCCCGCCATGTACGGTGCGGAGCACGGCCCCGGAACGAGGTCCTAGGCGAGCCGCCCGCCGTGCGGTTTGACGTACCATGGGGTCCTGCGTGTAAAACGTCTTGAACACGAATGCAGCAGTCGTACCGGCTAGCTGAGGGTGTCTCCGCGTAATCGTGGCTGCATGCATCGCGCGACCGAGGTAATGGAAGGAAGACCAGATATGGCAAGTGCAGGTCAAGGTACAACCAGGAGTCGCACCCCCAAGACTATCCAGGGCAAAGTGCGTACCATGGCCGATCCAGCGCAGCAGAAATCGATGCAGGAGTACGAGAGCGCGCTGCGCTACATGCAGGAGGGCCGGTTTGAGAAGGCACGCGATGGCTTCGCCAGGATCACGCACGGCGGGCCGCCGGAGCTGATGGAGCGCGCGCGGGTGTACCTGCAGGCTTGCGAGCGCCAGGCCAACCAGCAGGAGCGCTCCTTCGAAACGCCGGAGGAGCAGTACGACTACGCCATCTCGCTGCTGAACACCGGGTTCTTCGAGGAGGCGCGGGAGCAGTTCGAAGAGATTCTGGAAGAGGCGCCGCAGACGGATTATGCGCTCTACGGGCTGGCCATCCTGGAGAGCATGACCGGCCAGGTGGATAGCTGCCTGCGGCATTTGCAGCAGGCCATCGAGATCAATCCGCGCAACCGCATCCAGGCGCGCGCCGATTCCGACTTCCAGGACATGGCGGACGATCCGCGATTCACCGAGTTGCTCTATCCGGAGATGGCCTGATCGCGTGGCCTCGTCTGACGTGAAGGTTCCCTCCACTGCGCGCGCGCCCCGCCAGTCCGCGGCTGTTGGGCTTCCCCATCTGCGAGTCGTCGCGATCGGCGGCGGCACCGGGTTGTCCACGCTGCTGCGCGGCTTGCGTCGCTATGCACCCTCGCCGCAGGGACACGGGAATGGCGCCGAGGGCAAGGAGGCCGCGAGCCTGATCAGCGATCTGGCGGCAGTGGTAACGGTGACCGACGACGGAGGTTCGAGCGGCCGTTTGCGCAAGCACTTCAAGATGCTGCCCCCGGGCGACCTGCGCAACTGCATGGTGGCGCTGGCGGATGACGAGGCGTTGCTCTCACGGCTATTCCGGCATCGCTTTTCCTCCGGTGAGGGGACCGGCGGCCTTGAGGGGCACAGCTTCGGCAATCTGTTTGTGGCCGCACTGGCGGAGATCACGGGCGACTTCGCGCAGGCCATCAAACTTTCGTCGCAGGTGCTGGCGACGCGCGGGCACATCTATCCGGCGACGACCACTAACGTATCGCTGGTGGCACGGATGGACGATGGCTCGACCGTGCATGGGGAGACCAAGATCACGGCCAGCAAGCGGCGCATTGTGGAGTTAATGCTGGATCCGCCGACGGCCATGCCGCTGCCGGAGACGTTGGATTCGATCTCGCGCGCTGACCTGATCACGGTGGGTCCGGGCTCGCTCTTCACCAGCATCATCACCAACCTGCTGGTCGCGGGCGTGGCCGAGGCGCTAGCGGAGGCGCAGGGAACGCGGGTATACGTGTGCAACCTGATGACCCAGGCCAACGAGAGCCTGGGCCTCACGGCATCGCAGCACATCGAGCGCATCTTCGAGCATGCGGGCCAGCCGATCTTCGACTATGCGCTGGTGAACACCGCGTCCGTTTCGCCCGCCATGCTCGAACGCTACGCCGAGGAAGGCGCGGGGCCCATCCAAGCGGACATTGAGCGGATCGAGGCGCTGGGCGTGCAGTGCATCACCGGGGATTTCGCGGAAGAGGGCGATGTGCTGCGCCATGCCGCAGACCGGGTGACCGAGACGCTCCTGCGGCTGGGGCTTGTGGGATAGCCCGGGCTTTCGACCAGAGTCCCGCCCACACTCGTCGTGGACCTTGAGTCACCGCTCCCGAGACCAGAAGCAGACCGCTCGGCTTCGCTCGGGTGACCGTGCGGGATGACCGTGCGATATCTGGACTACGCGGTATCTCGCGATTCCAGGCGCTCGGCCATCTCGAGCAGCTTGGTGACGGTGTTCCAATTGCGCGCGGTACAGGAAATCTTCAGCAGCTTTTCCAGAGCGGTCATGGAGAGTTTCGAGCGGCCCATGCCGTCGGGAAAGTAGATGTAGAGCTCGCGTCCGTGAAGGTGCACTTCCTCAGCCATGGGCGGCATCACCTGAAGTTGGGCGAGTAGCTGGCCGCGGGCCGATGCGGGTGGTTCGGCGGCGAGGAATCCGACAACCAGTTTGCCGGGGTGAATGTCGGAGCGCGTCGCGAATGGATTTCTTTCGACCACGCCGCGCAGGTCCGGTGCAGTGCGCAGGATGACGCAGGGCCGGAATCCGTAGCTCTGCTCAATCGCGCTCTCGATGCGCCCGGCCAGAGCCTTGAGGTCCGCCTGTTGCGGCCGAAAAACCACGTTACCGCTCTGTACGTAAGACTGCACGTCCAGAAGCCCGAGCGATCCATACAGCGCCCTGAGCGCTTCCATCCTGATCAGGTTGCGCCCGCCGACGTTCACGCCGCGAAGCAAAGAGATGACGGCAGGCTGCTCGCCATGTCTCCCGGCATTTGCCGTGTGGCTTCGTGCTTTCATCCTGCGATCCATTCCAGAGCGAGCCTCTCTTCCCGCTCTGTCACCGTTCGCAACTCAGGGTCGCCGGTGACCAGCGGCGATCCGCGCTCGATCGCAGTTGCCGCGGCAAATGCGTCCGCGTAGGAGATGGTGTGCCGGGCCTTGAGCCTGGCTGCCGCCAGCACAAGCTCATCACCGGCGGAGACAACCGTAATCCGGGATCGCAGATTTTCTATGATCCAACCGGCATAAGCGAGATCTCTCAATTTCGCCGAGACGTAGAAGACCTCACCCAGGTTCACGATGTTCATCAAGAGCTTGTGTTCGCGGCGCTCAGCCGCTTCCAGCATCAGCCTCACTCGTTCTGCTGCAGGCCCCTGACCTTTGAGCCAGGCCATGATAGCCCAGGCATCCAGAACCAGATCCGGCATCTACAAGCCGCGCTGGTCTTTGGCCAGTTCGGTTTCCCGTTCCCGCCGCATGCACGCCTCGAAATCGACCTGCCCTAGGGAGCCTTGAAGGGCATCCAGCGGCTGAGGAGTCCTCTGGGTCTCCGTAGCCCAGATTTCGAGCGCTTGGTGTACCGCCTCTTGTACGCTCACACCGCGGCTGGCTGCAAGGCTCTTGACCTTACGGACCTCCTGTTCGGGAAGGCGAACGGACAGTACTCTCAAATGCTTGCTTGCTGGCATGGTGTCATTCTAGCACTCAACTACGAAGCCTTGGTCTTCTTGAGCTGGCCGCAGGCGGCGTAGATATCGCGGCCGCGCGGCCGGCGGAGGAACGCGGGAACACCGCGAGCGATCAGGCGCTGCTGGAAGCGGGTGACATCCTGCGGCGTGGGCTCGCCGTAGGGTATCCCGGGGCCGGGATTCCAGACGATGAGATTGACCTTGGCGGGAAAGTTGGCCCGGCGGATCAGGGTTGCGACCTCGTCGGCGTGGACGAGCGAGTCGTTGACGCCGCCGAGCAGCACGTACTCGAAGGTGATCTTCTCTTTGTTGCGAAGGGGTAGCTGCCGCGCTGCGTCGAGCAGGGCTTCGATGGGCCACTTGCGCGTGATCGGCATGATGGACTCGCGCACGCTGTCATTCGAGGCATTGAGCGAGATGGCCAGCCGGGGCCGGACCGCCTCGGCGGCGAAGCGGAGTATGCCGGGGACGATGCCCGAGGTGGAGACGGTCATGCGCGACTCCGGTATCCCTACTTCGATGACCAGCAGGCGCACCGCGTCCATGAAGGCGTCGTAGTTCAGGAAGGGCTCGCCCATGCCCATGAAGACGAGGTTGATGCGGTCGCGGCCGAGGAGGGCCTGCTGCCGGCGGAGCACGGCGACGACCTGCCCGGCGATCTCACCCGCAGTGAGGTTGCGCTCGATGCCGAGCTGGGCGGTGAGGCAGAACTGGCAGTTGACGGCGCAGCCGATCTGGCTGGAGACGCAGATGGTGGCGCGTTGGTACGGCGTCCCTGCTGTCAGGCCGGATGGGGAGAGATCCCCCTCGGAGGCGTCGTCATCGCCGCCGGCGCCCTGCTCGCCGCCATCGCCGCCGGGCATCCAGACGGTCTCGACGCTCTGGCCGCCGGAGACTGCGATGAGATACCGCTCCGTTCCGTCCAGGGAGAGGAAGCTGTGCGCGATGCGCGGCAGGCCGATGACGTAGCCCGCGGACGTGAGCCGTTCCCGGAAGGCACGGGGCAGAGTGGTGACTTGGTCCAGGCTGTCGGCCCAGTCACGGTAGAGGGCGTGGCGGAGCTGGCGGGCGCGGAAGGCGGGCTCGCCCATATCCGTGGCTAATCCGGTAAGCTGCTGATTTGAAAGGCCGAACAGCGATTTTCCAGGGAAAACGTCCGGATCGGCCGTTGGCGCGTCTAATACGGTAAGTAGCCCTTCCCTCTTTGGCTCGACGGACATAAAGGCGACAGACCCCGGGATCTATTTCAGGATAGCATCGCACTGGCCATAGGCCGGGGGATGCCCGTGCAGGCCTCGGCGGCGAAGGCCGCTTTGATTCCGTTGGATGGACGGCCCGAAGGCCGCTCCCCTCAACGGGGCTATGAACTGGATGGACATGAGCGGGAAGATGCCCGGCAAATGCACGAAGAAATGAGCCGCTACACTAATTATGGTGACTGAACGAAGCATTCAACGAACGGTTCTGCCCAACGGGCTGACGGTTTTGACGGAGCGGATGGAGCATATCCGCTCGGTGGCGATGGGCGTCTGGGTACGCGCCGGGTCGCGCCATGAGGTGGCGGAGATGAACGGCATCTCGCACTTCGTGGAGCACATGGTATTCAAGGGAACCCACTCGCGGTCAGCGCAGCATATCGCGCGTGAGGTGGACGCGATAGGTGGCAACCTGGACGCGTTTACGGGAAAAGAGACGGTCTGCTTCAACATCAAGGTGCTGGATGAGCATGTGCCCAAGGCGCTGGATGTATTGAGCGACCTGGTGCTCCATCCGACCTTTGCAGGTGACGACATATTGCGGGAGCGCGGCGTCATTTTGGAAGAGATCAAGATGGATGAAGATAATCCGGATTACCTGGTGCACGAGATCTTCACCCAGAACTTCTGGAAGGGACATCCGCTGGGCAAGCCGATTCTGGGCACCAAGGAGACGGTGGGCCGGTTTGAGCAAGCCATGCTCTTCGATTACTACGGCGACCGCTTCCGCGCGGGCAACATGGTCTTCACGGCGGCCGGCAATCTGGAGCACGAGGCCTTTGTGGAGCTGGTGCGGCAGAAGTTTGAAACGTTGCCGGCAGGGGTACCGGATGACGACCACGCGCTGCCGCTGACCAATGCGCGCATTGTGCTGCGGAACAAGAAGGCGCTGGAGCAGGTGCAGCTATGCCTGGGCGTGCCCTCGCTGCCCATCTCGAGCGAACAGCGCTACGTGGCGCTGCTGCTGAATACGGTGCTCGGCGGCGGCATGAGCTCGCGGCTGTTCCAGACGGTGCGCGAGGAGCGGGGCCTGGCGTACTCCATCTTCAGCGACCTGAATCCCTACCGCGACACCGGCATGCTGTGCGTCTATGCAGGGACGTCATCGCAGCGGGCGCTGCAGGTGATCGATCTGGTGATGGCGGAGTTCCGGCGGCTGAAGACCGAGGCGCTGCCCGACGATGAGCTGCAGCGGGCGAAGGACCAGTTGCGGGGCAACATTATCCTGGGCCTGGAGAGCACCGGATCGCGCATGTCCAACCTGGCGCGACAGGAGATGTATTTCGATCATTTCGTAGGGCTGGACGAGATGATGCAGAAGGTGGAGGACGTGACCACCGAGCAGGTGACGGAGATGGCGCATCATCTGTTCCGCCCGGAGAAGGTGGCGGTGACCATGCTGGGGCGGCTGGACGGGATCAAGGTGACGCGCGACCGATTAGTGTGCTGAGCAGGGAGCAGCTATTTGGGGTCAGGGATCGGTGAGCAGGGATCAGCTATCAGGGATCAGCTATCAGGGATCAGGTCATCGACGCATCTGTCACCCTGAGCGAAGTCGAAGCGCCTGCGTTCGCGCGCCCCATTCTGACGAAGCGGTTGTCCCGGCAAACGCTGTTCGCCTGCCGGGGAAAGCCAAGGTGCGGCTTTGTTCCCTGAACCCAGACCCTGAACGCATGCGCATTTGATACCCTCGGAACGTCAGTATGTAGACGAAACAGGGCGATGGAACACACAGGACCGATCTCTCCGATGAAGACTCTTGTTTGCAGGTTTGTTGGAACACAGTTCCGGGCCGATGGCGGCCGGAAAACCGAGGACAGAACCGACCGCATGGAGTGGCAGGACGGCGGCTTCACATTGATGGAGTTGCTGATCGTGATGTCGGTGATTCTGATCCTGATGCTGGTGGCCATTCCAAGCCTGTTGAACATGCGCAGCCAGGCCAACGAGACGTCGGCGCTGCAGTCGCTGCGCGCCATCAATCAAGCCGAAATCCAGTACCAGACGAACTTTCCGGCGAATGGCTTTGCCTGTAGCCTGGCGGCGCTGGGGGGCAATCCCTCGTCGGGGCCGCCGAGCGCGCAAGCGGCGCAGATGCTACAGGGCGATCTGGCGACGGGGCAAAAGGCCGGCTACAGCTTCAACATCATCAACTGCACCAAGGCCAGCGTGAATAACCAGGACATGATCACCAGCTACGAGGTGACGGCGGTGCCGCAGTCGGTGGGCAAGACGGGGCATCGCGGCTTCTGTATGGACATCTCGGGCGAGATCAAGTCAGACCAGGCGGGTGGCACGAACTGCACGGTCCCCCTGCAGTAGTGTTGCCGGGGACTCTCTACAGATTGCATACCGCGCCGCTTCTGCTGCTGGCGGCGATGGCGTGCCCGGTTGGCCTCCATGCAGCACCCGCACCGGCGAGCGCCGCCACGGCCAGTCAGTTAGCGGCCGCGGTGGACCATCATTACAACGCGCTGCGGTCGCTGCGTGCGCACTTTAGCGAGAGCTACGCAGGCATGGGCATGGAGCGCACGGAGGATGGCACGCTGCTGCTCAAGAAGCCGGGCCGCATGCGCTGGAGCTACAGCAAGCCGGCGGGCAAGGTGTTTGTGCTGGATGGCAAATGGGGCTGGTTCTACACGCCGGGTGACGCGCAGGTGCAGAAGATTCCCGCAAAGGAGCTGGACGATCTGCGGTCGCCGCTGCGCCTGCTCCTGGGGCATACGCAACTGAGCCGCGAGCTGGGCTCTCTGGAGGCGACGGAATCCGCGTCGGGCGACGGCACCTACATCCTGAGCGGCGTTCCGCGGGGAATGGAGCAGCGGGTCGGCTCGATCCGGCTGGAGGTGAGCGCAGACGGCGCCATCCACGCGATGACGCTGGAAGAGCGGGACGGAGCGCGCACCCGTTTTGTGTTCACCGGGGAGCAGGCAAATGTGCCGGCTGCGAATGCGGACTTCACCTTCCATGCGCCGGCTGGGGTGCCGGTGGTCGAGGGAACGCCGCCGGTTTAGCGGCAGGATCAGGTGTCAGGGACCAGGTGTCAGAGATTAAGGGATCAGCGTAGGCCGGGTTTTCTTCTCTCCTCGGGAATGCAACATCGCAGCAGACCCTTCGACCTCGCTCGGGCTACTTCCTGCCGATGATTCCTCCTGCGGAGAGCAGAGCAAGCTGATTTATGTACGAAGTGATGTCAAAGACGATGAATTTTTCACGCAACGCAAGGCTGGTTCTGGCAATGGTGGCGACCGCGGCCACATTACCGGCGATGCTGATGGCGCAGGCCAAGCCGCCGATTAGCACGGTATGGGATCCGTGGCAGGAGCAGCACAGTACGGTTTCAGAGCCGCTGCGGGGGGTCCATGCGGTAGGCAATGGAGTGGCGTGGGCGAGCGGCGCGCACGGCACGGTGCTGCGCACGGAAGACTCCGGATTTGTATGGCAGCGGTGCACGGTGCCGAGCGGGGCGGAGGCGCTGGACTTCCGCAGTGTATGGGGATGGGACGCGCAGACCGCAGTGGTGATGTCTTCCGGGAGCGGGCCGTTGTCGCGGGTGTATAAGACGACCGACGGCTGCGCGCACTGGAAGCTGCTGTTCACCAACAGCCAAGCGAGCGGATTTTTTGATGCGCTGGCGTTCTCCGATGAGAACAATGGATTCATCCTGGGAGACCCGACGGGAGACGGAAGGCACCGGCGCTTTGTTCTGCTTCGGACCGACGATGGCGGGCGCAAATGGGTGATGGTGCCCACGAGAGATCTCGGTACGGCGGATCTGGCCAGCGGGGGCCAGAAGATTGGGGCCTTTGCCGCCAGCAACCAGGCGATGGCGCTGACCGGGCCGGTGCTGGGCCAGGTGTTCGTACCGTGGTTCGGCACCAGCGGAGTGAGCGGAGGCAGCGGTCCGTTCGTCTATACAGGAGGCATCGATTGCACCATGGGGGCGGCACACAGCAATCCAAGAAGCTGCCTGAACCGGAACTGGAACTTCGAGAAACAGACGGTACCGCTGGCCGGCGGAAGCGATTCGGCGGGCGTTTTTGCTCTCGGTTTACGGCAGGACAGCCAGGCAGGCGGGGCCGTGCATGCGGTCGCGGTGGGCGGCGACTACAGTAAGCCGGACACCGGCGCGGGCACGGCAGCGTATCTGGACGCGAAGAGCGGCAAATGGGTAGCGAGTCCGCACATGCCGCACGGCTATCGCTCGGCGGTGGCCTGGGACGCGGCCGACAATGCCTGGATAGCGGTAGGGCCAAATGGTTCGGATGTGTCATACGATGACGGACACAACTGGGCGCCGATCGGCAATGATGGCTATAACGCGATCAGTCTGCCGTGGGTGGTGGGAGCGGATGGCCGGATCAGCAAGTTCAAGTCGTTGAAGGGAAAGTAGCCGAAGGCGGGCGAGTTGAAGTGATGGCTGAGGATCATGGCTGAATTTGTCGTGAAGCTGGCGGATGAGCGGGGGCGGGTGCAGGAGCAGGTGCAGGTGGCCGCGACGGCGGACGAGCTGCGCAGCCGCTTCACACAGGCGGGCTACTACGTCTATTCGGTCAAGACGCGGGGGTTGGGCGGGAGCGGGCTGGGCGGCAGGAAGAAGGCCAAGCTGGAGACGTTCCTCATCTTCAACCAGCAATTTCTTACCTTAATACGCGCCGGCGTTCCGATCCTGGGCGCGCTCGATATGTTGGCCAAGGGGCAGAAGAACCTGGTCTTTCGCAGCCAGTTGGAGAACGTCACGACGCGGGTGCGTACGGGCGAGTCGTTGTCCGAGGCGTTCGAGGCGCAGGGCGGCTTTCCCATCATTTACACCACCACGCTGCTGGCGGGGGAACGCAGCGGAAGCCTGGAAGAAGTACTGGGGCGCTACCTGTCGTTCCAGCGCATCTCGCTCACCTTTCGCAAAAAGGTGACGGCCTCGCTGTTTTATCCGGCGCTGCTGATCATCATGGTGGCCTCGATGTTCGTCTTCCTGATCAGCTTCGTGGTGCCGCGCTTCGGCCAGCTTTACGAACAGATTGGCGGCCACCTGCCGGCGCTTACGGTGTTCATGCTGGCGCTTGGGAACAACTTCAAGCACTACATCCTCTATGCGATCCCGGTGATCGCGCTGGCGATTTATGGCGTGCTGCGCTGGAGCAAGACCGATTCCGGGGCAGACCGGATCGACAAGGTCCGGGTGGCCATGCCGGTTTTTGGCAATATCTGGCTGAAGTACCAGGTGGCGCTCTTTTCGCGAACGCTCTCGACCCTGCTGCAGGGCGGGTTGCCGCTGGTGCCGTCGCTCGAAACGGCGGCGCGGTCGATCTCCAGCCGCAGCATTGCCAAGGCGGTGTCTACCTCCGTGGGGAGCGTCCGCGAGGGTAAAGGGCTCTCCGGCAGCCTGGTAGCGACGCGCATTTTTCCGGAACTGGCGACGGAGATGATCGAGGTAGGGGAGTCTACCGGCGCGCTGCCGCAGATGCTGAACTCGGTGGCGGAGTTCTTCGAAGAGGACGTGCAGAACGCGCTGACCGCTTCCCTTTCGCTGATCGAGCCCCTTATTCTTGTAGTGATGGGCGTAGTGGTGGTGACCATCATGATCGCGCTCTACCTGCCGATCTTCTCGCTCGGCCAGGCCGGCAACCTGGGGCGATAGAGCGAACGGCTGGTTAAGTTGCGCTTCGCGCCGGTACGTAAGTACGAGGTGAAGGAGAACCTTCCGACTCGACCTTCGGTTACGCTCGGGATGACAAATGACGCGATGAGTGTATGGTTTGGGGCGCTGGGGAGATAATGAAGATACGGATGCCCATTGAGGAGCGAAATTGACGATGAGCGTCGCTCGCGCGGCTGGAGAACCAGATCAACCTGGCGCAAAAAGTAGAGGCATACGAGCGGCTAAGCGGCGTAGAAGAGCAGCGCAAACACTGAAGCAGGCATAGCTACCAGGAGTTTCATTCCCATGGCCGAGACACCGGTCCTGACCCTTCCCACGGACGTCACGCCACCGCCCGCTCCCTTGGCGGAAGAGGCGGCGCACGCGCAGATGCTGGCGCGGCGCTACCGCTGCGACTTTGTCGATCTGAAGAACTTCCGCATCCAGCATGAACTCTTCCGCTCGGTTCCCGTTGACCTGATGTTCCGCTACAACTTCGTGCCTCTGGAGCAGCTTGAAGACCGCCTGGTGATCGCGGTGAGCGACCCCAGCCGGCTGATGATGCTGGACGAGATCGCGAGCCTGCTGGGACAGCGGGTGACCTCGCGGGTGGCTACGCTCTCCCAGATCAGCGATCTGCTGAAGAAGACGGAACAGTCGCAGCGGGTGCTGGACGAAGCCTCGGAGGGGCTGACCTTTGACGTGATCTCGTCGGAGGAGAACCAGGACGAGAGCATCTCGATCGAGAAGCTGACCTCGGAGGAGGACATCAGCCCGATCATCCGCCTGGTGGATACCACCATCTTTACCGCGCTGGAACGGCGCGCCTCCGATATTCACATAGAGACCTACGACGATTCCCTGCTGGTGAAGTACCGCATCGACGGCGTGTTGCAGGCGGCCATGGCGCCGATCGCGCGCGAGCACCACACCACCATTCTGTCGCGCATCAAGGTAATGAGCGAGCTGGATATCGCCGAGCGGCGCGTACCGCAGGACGGACGCTTCCGGGTGCGCTACAAGGGCCGGCTGATCGACTTCCGCGTGTCCATCATGCCCACGGTACACGGCGAGAACGCGGTGCTGCGCGTACTCGATAAAGAGTCGATGAGCGAGAAGTTCAAGAAGCTCACGCTGGACGTGGTGGGGTTTGCCGAGGACGACCTGACGCGCTTCCGGCGCTACATCCGCGAGCCCTACGGGATGGTGCTGGTGACCGGCCCGACGGGTTCGGGCAAGACGACCACGCTCTATGCGGCGCTGAACGAGATCAAGAGCGACGAAGACAAGATCATCACCATTGAGGATCCGGTGGAGTACCAGATCCGCGGCATCACGCAGATTCCGGTGAACGAGAAGAAGGGGCTGACCTTCGCGCGCGGGCTGCGGTCGATCCTGCGCCACGATCCGGACAAGATCCTGGTGGGCGAGATCCGCGACCAGGAGACGGCGCAGATCGCCATCAACTCCGCGCTGACCGGACACCTGGTGTTCACCACCGTGCACGCCAACAACGTGCTGGATGTGCTGGGGCGCTTTCTCAACATGGGCGTTGAGGCGTACAACTTCGTCTCGGCGCTGAACTGCATCCTGGCCCAGCGGCTGGTGCGCACGGTCTGCGAGTTCTGCAGCCGGCCGATCAAGATCGACGAAGCCATGCTGATTGACAGCGCGCTCGATCCGGCGGAGTGGCGGGACTTTCCTTTCCGTGAAGGCACGGGGTGCATCGAGTGCGGCGGCACGGGCTTCCGCGGGCGCACGGCGATCCATGAACTGCTGGACCTGAACGACACCATTCGCGAACTGATTCTGGAGAAGCGGCCAACGTCGGAGATCCGCCGTGCGGCACAGCAGATGGGGATGCAGTTTCTGCGCGAGTCGGCGCTGGACCGGGTGCGGCATGGGTTTACGACCCTGGCGGAGATCAACAAGG
The DNA here is from genome assembly GCA_963830635.1 of uncultured Acidobacteriaceae bacterium. Classification (GTDB taxonomy): domain Bacteria; phylum Acidobacteriota; class Terriglobia; order Terriglobales; family Acidobacteriaceae; genus CAWHMN01. Next base: position 1,264,749 of record CAWHMN010000001.1, read on the forward strand.
TCACCTTCATCGAGACCAACCGCTGATGAGTATTGTGGGCCGCATCTTTCCTTCCGCAACCAACGCGCTGCGGCCGCGGCTGGCCTGCGAGATCACGCCGCTGGGGGTGCTGGCCGGGCGTCCGGGGAGCGTCGCGATCGCAGGCGAGGCGCAGGACGTGGTGACCAGCTTTGCGCCCCTGCGCATGGGCACGCTGCTGCCGGGCTTGAAGTCGCCGAACATGACCGATCGCGCGGCGGTGGCTTCGGCGCTGCGGCAGGCGCTCGAGCCAGTGGCGGAGCGCGAGCGCAAGGTTACGGTCATCGTGCCGGATGCCACGGTGCGGGTGATGGTGCTGGACTTCGACACATTGCCGGCAAAGACTGCCGAGGCGCTGCCCATCCTGCGCTTCCGGTTACGCAAACTGGTGCCCTTCGATGTGGAGGACGCGGCGGTCTCTTACCAGGTGATCCGTCCGGCTCCCGGCGATACTCTGATCCGCGCGGTGGTGGCGGCGATGCCGGGCGCGGTGCGCGCGGAATATGAGGACGCGGTGCGGGAGGCCGGGTACGAGCCGGGCGCGGTGCTCTCCAGCTCGCTGGCGGCGCTGGCGGCGGTTCCGGGCGAGGCGGCGTCGCTGGTGGTCAACCGCAATTCAAACTCGATTACGACGGCCATCGTGCGGGGCAATGACGTGCTGCTCTACCGAACGATCGAGCTGGGCGAGCGCGGCGTGGACCCGGAGCTGGGGGAGGCGCAGAGCACGCTGGAGCTGCAGCAGACGGTATCGGTCGCGCTGGCATACTTTGAGGACACGCTCGCATCGACCCCGGAACATCTATTCTCCGTAGGGCTAGGCGGGGCCGCAGAACTCGGGCGATTGCTGGGCGACGACACGGTACGCATTCGCGACCTGGTGCCCGCGCCGGTGAGAGCCGGCGGAAGCGAGCAGGCGCCGGCCGGACTGCTGGCGCCGTTGGTGGGGGCGCTGGCAAGCTGATGCGCGTCACACTCAATCTCGCGTCTCGTCCCTATGTGGAGCTGCGTCCGCTCTATCGGCGTCTGCAGTTCATCGGCGGTCTGCTGATCATCACGGCGCTGGTCTTCTGGTGGGTGCTGCGCACCGAGCACACACGCGCCGCCGCCGCGCAGGCCCGGGTTACCTCGATTCAGAACTCCATCGCACGCGCCCAAGCCGATCAGCAGCATGCCGAGGCGGCCATGCACGAACCTGCCAACGCGGCGGTGTTGCAGCAGGCCCAGTTCCTGAACGGCATGTTTCTGCGCAAGGCGTTCTCCTGGACCGCGGTGATGATGGACCTGGAGCAGGTGCTGCCCAGCGGAGTGCAGGTGCTGAACATGGACCCGCAGATCTCCAAGGACGGGCACGTGGTGATTCGCATGCGGGTGGCGGGGCCACGGGAGCGCGCCGTGGACCTGATGCGCAACCTGGAGAAGTCCCACCGCTTTCTGCAGCCGCGGCTGGTCGGCGAAGCCGCGCAGACCAGCGGAGGCGCCAACGGCAACCTGCAGCCGGTGAACGCGCCCACCGGCGTCAACTTCGACCTTCTGGCGGACTACAATCCTTTGCCGCCGAAGGAGACGAAGACGGAGACGGCGTCGTCCAGCAAGAAAGCCGCAGCGACGACGACGCATAAGCGGCGGCCGAAGCAGGCGCCCAAGCCTTCCCCCGGGGCTAACGCCACGAACGCCGCGAACGCCACGAGCGGCCCGGGAGGTGCACGATGAAGATGGCGCGCGCGCGGACGGTGACGCCGCTCAACGTCTATATCGTGGCCGTGGCCGTGCTGGCGGTTGTGAACCTCGTGTTCGTGACGCAACTGCTGCTGGCGTGGCATACGTTGCGCGCAGACCGGCCGGAGGAGATCCAGCAGCAGCAGGCGACGCTGCGGACGACCGAACTGCAGACGCTGCCGCTGCGGGAGTTGCCGGCCAAGGTGCAGACCTCGGCGAAGGAAGCGGAGCGCTTCTACGCGGCACGGATGCCCGAGAACTACTCATCGATCACGGCGGAGCTGGGCAGCCTGGCGCAGAAGAGCGGGGTTCGGCTGGCGCGGGTAGTGTATGTGCAGACGCCGGCCATCCACGATCTTGCCGAGGTGCGCATGGACGCGGGGCTGAGCGGCGATTACACGCCGATGATGCGCTTCATCAACAGCCTGGAACGGGACAAGATGTTCTTCGTGATTCGCGGGCTGACGCTGACCGGCCAGCAGGGCGGCATCGTGAATCTGCGGCTGCGCCTGGCAACGTACCTGCATGGACCGGACCTGGACCGCATGGCGCCCCCGGTAGGTGGGTTCGACAACAACGGCCAGGGCACGGATGCCAATACGGAGGCACAGTAGCGATGGGCTTACGCGTTGGCAAGGAGGCGAAATGGAAGGTCTATACCGCCGGCATCCTGGGGACGATCGCGGTGTTGCTGGTGGTCTGGGAGTTTTTCCACTTCTTCGTGGGGTCTGCTCCGCCGCCAACGCCACCGGTGGCATCCGTACCGGTGCGTACTGCGACGCCACCGAACGCGACACCGCAGTACGCGCATGAGGCGGTGAAGCTGCCCAGCGGTTCGAGTTTGGACCCGACCCTGCACCCGGAGGTGATGGCACAGGCCGAGGACACGGCGTATACCGGGAATGGGCGCAACATCTTCTCGCCCAATTCGGCGGCGCCGGTGAACATTGAGAAACCGGTGGCTTCGGTGCGGCCGGCGCCAGTGGGACCGCCGCAACCACCGCCGCCTCCGGCCATCGACCTGAAGTTCTATGGCTATACCTCCAGCAACGGTGGACAGCGCAGGATCTTCCTGCTGCACAACGACGACATCTTCATCGCGGGTGAGGGCGACGTGGTGGACCGGCGTTACAAGGTGGTGGCGATCCGGCCCTTCTCCGTGGAGGTGGAAGATATCCCCTACCACGACACGCAGAGCCTTCCGCTCACGCAGAACTAGATGAATCGAGAATGGTGGCTAGCCGGCGCTTCGCGCCGGGTGTAAGAACAAGGTGAAGCAGATCCCTTCGGCTACGCTCGGGATGACAATCATGAGTGGAGGCCCTAGGACACGAGAAGAGGCAGCAGGAGAGGCAGTATGCAGCGGGTGACGACACAACCAGGACCGAGAGCGACGGTAGCACTGGTAACCGGGTCAGAGGATGGCTATCTTCTGCTGGCGGTGCTGGTGCTGGTCGCGCTGCTGCTGCTTTCGCTGGCGATCGCGGCGCCCAAGGTGGCGGTCGATCTGCGCCGGGACAAAGAGACGGAGGCGATGCACCGCGGCATGCAATATGCGCGCGCCATCCGTCTGTATTACAAGAAATTCGGCAGTTATCCCACCAGCATCGATCAACTGGAACATACCAACGATATCCGCTTCCTGCGCAAGCGCTACACCGACCCGATCACCGGCAAGAACGATTGGCGGCTGATCCATATGGGCGAGGCCAGGGTCGCGCCGACGGGCATGTTCGGGCAGGCATTGCAGACCGGGATGACCAGCGTGACCACGGGACCGAATGGGGCGGGGAGCGCAACGGGCGGACCGATCGCGGCCACCGGAAGCTCGACTGATCCGAACAGCGGAGCAGGTGCCGGCTTCGGAAGCAATGCGGGCAGTTCGTCCGGCTTCGGTGCATCGGCGGGAACGGGAGCGGGGAACGGGGCCGCAGGCGGTACGGTCGGTTTCGGCTCCGGCTCCAACTTTGGCTCGGGCTCCGGTTCGTCTTCAGCCGGCGGATTCAGCTTCGGCAACAATGGGGGAGCGAGCGGCGCGGGACAGGCTACGGGAACGCCCGGAACGGGCACTACCGGAACAAGCACTGCCGGGGCGGGCACTACCGGAACAGCCAACGGCACGGGCAACAACGGCACGTTTGGCGGAGCCGGGCCCATCGTGGGCATCGGGATCCCTGTGGCCAAGGCGTCGATTCGCGAGTTCAAGAAGCAGAAGCACTACAACGAATGGGAGTTTGTCTACGATCCGACGCAGGACGAGGGCGGCCAAAACGGCCAGACCGGCGCGGGCATGGTGCAGGGCGCGGGCGGCAACGTGATCCAGCAAACGGGCGCGACGGGCGGGGACACCAGCGGAGCCGGAAGTAGCAGCGGCAGCGGATTCGGCGGCAATAACGGCGGCTTCGGGAGTTCCAGCAGCGGATTTGGCAGCAGCAGCGGCAGCGGATTTGGCGGGAACAACGGCGGCTTCGGAAGTTCCAGCGGTGGCTTCGGCAATCCGCCGTCGACCCCACCGCCGAGCGGGGCTCCGCAATAGCGGGCCGCAAAAGAAAAAAGCAGATCCTTCGACTACGAGGCTCCCCGATGGAGAGCCTCTTCGCTCAGGATGACACCGTGTGGTGGTGATCGCGGGGCTGTCGATGACACCGGTGTGGATGTGGATGCGCCGCGTCGACGTCGATGGCTAAAGATAGACACGAATGCAGCTTGGGATTTCCGCGATGTGTTACCGGTGAGATGGCCTGCGAAGATCGTGCGATCTGCGAATGATTCTTCAAGACGGCTTCAGCCGCGATGCCCGGAAAGCGGATCGATCTGCACAGGCGGCAGAATGCCCATCTCGCGGTAGATGGGGCGCATGGCGTCGCGAATGGGTTTAAGCTGGCGCGCGAACCAGGCGGCGCCCAGGATGCAACAGGTTCCGGTGATGACAACGGAGAGCGAGGCGCTCATTACGTGCGCCAGTCCGCCGGCCAGCAGGCTGCCGAAGGGCGCCATGCCGACAAAGGCCATGGTGTAGTAGCTCATCACGCGGCCGCGCATATCGCCGGGGGTGAGCGTCTGGATGATGGTGTTGCTGGCTGCCATGCCCTGCATCATGCCGAAGCCGACTACCAGCATGAGCGCGAGCGAGAGCCAGAGCAGGTGAGAGAGGCCGAAGAGCACCAGGCCGCCGCCGAAGAGCGCGGCCGAGATGGGCACCATCCTGAGCAGGCCGCGCACGGAGCGGCGCAGCGCCAACATCACGGCGGAGGCCAGTGCGCCGACGCCCGCAGCGCCCATGAGGAAGCCCAGCGTGTGTGGGCCTCCGTGCAACACCTGCGAGGCAAAGACCGGCATCAGCACGGTGTAGGGCATGCCCATGAGACTGGTGATGGCGAACAGCGCCAGCAGATTGCGAATGGGCAGGAATCCTCGCACGTACGTCCAGCCTTCCTGGAGCTGCGCGAGCATGGAAGCGGCAGTCGGCATTACATCCACCGGCCGGATCTTCATCCGGAGAAGCGATGCGATGACGGCGAAGTAGCTGATGCCATCGACGAGAAAGCACGGGCCTTCACCCCAGGCAGAGATGACCAGCCCGGCGAGCGACGGGCCGATGAGCCGCGCCATATTCACCATGGACGAGTTCAGCGCGATGGCGTTGCCGAGGTCGCGCTTCTCCTCCACCATCTCAACCATGAAAGCCTGGCGGCCAGGCATGTCGAAGGCGTTGATCAGGCCCTGGAATGCGCTCAGCCAGATGATCTCCTGAATGGTGATGCGATGCGTCATGGTCAACGCGGCCATGGCCAATGACTGCGCCGCGGCCAGGGCCTGTGTCCATACCAGCAGCCCACGCTTGTTGAGCCGGTCGATCCAGACGCCGGCGAAGGGCGCGAGCAGGAAGGTGGGGATCTGGCCGACGAAGCCCACGACGCCGAGCAGCAAAGCCGAACCGGTGAGCCGGTAGACCAGCCAGCTCGCGGCGATGCGCGTCATCCAGGTGCCGATGAGCGAGATGCTCTGGCCGCTGAAGAAGAGGCGGAAGTTGGGAGCGCGGAGAGCACGCCAGGCGTGCGAGAGGCCAGCGCCGGGAGCCGATCCGGCCGAGGTCTCGCGGGAGGCTTGTCCCACGGGCTCTGTGGCGGCGAAGACGGTATTCTCAGGCGCGGCCGCCGGCATGGCATCGTCGATCGCCGTGCGGTCCAGCGGGTCGGGGTAGCCGTCGGAGGTGGACGGATCGGGCTTGTTGTTCAGTATCTTCGGCACTCCTGGTTCGGATCGCCTCTCTTTGGATTGGATGCCTTCGATGCTGTGATCTCCCGCATGCCGATTCTGATTGGATGCCCGCTCAACCAGCCTCGCTTCATCTACGCTGCATCCATTCACGCAGCGTCACCGCGGATGGCGGCTGCTCTTGCGTCCGCTCACCCGCTTGCTATCCAATGTAAAGGGCGCCATGCTTCCCTTCTCCCTGGTATACCGCGACGACTTCTACCTCCCGTTTGGTAACGCGCATGTCTTTCCTGGAGTGAAATACAAGCTGATCCGCGAACGGCTGCTGAAGACACGGGTGGCGCATGCGGGAGACTTTGTGCCGGCGGAGCCGATTGCGCTGGAAGACGTGCTGCGCGTACACGAGGCGGGATTCGTGGATCGGCTGGTGCATGGCACGCTGGCGGCGGCGGAGATACGCCGCATGGAACTGCCCTACTCCAACGCGCTGGTGAAGGCGACCCTGCTGGGGTGCGGCGGTACGCTGCAGGCGGCAAGGCTGGCGCTCACGAACGGGATTGCGATGTCCATCGGGGGCGGTTTTCATCACGCTCATCCCGATCACGGCGAAGGCTTCTGCATGTTGCATGACGTGGCGATCGCGCTGCGGCGGCTGCTGGCCGAGGGAGCGATCCGTCGCGCCATGGTGATCGACCTGGATGTACATCACGGCAACGGCACAGCCGCGATCTTTCCCCCGGCGCACCATGGTGCGCCCAGGGCGAGCGAGGATGGCGTGTTCACGGTCTCGCTCCACCAGCGCAACAACTATCCGCTGTACAAGCCACCGTCATCGATCGACGTACACCTGGAAGACGGGACCGGGGATGCGGAGTATCTGGATGCGCTGGAGCGCGCTTTGAGCCTCGCGCTGAGCAGCTTCCCTCCGGACCTGATGGTTTATGTCGCCGGCGCTGATCCATATTTCGACGATCAACTGGGTGGCCTGGCGCTGACCATGGATGGATTGATGGAGCGGGACCGTGTCGTCTTTCGCGCGGCGCAGGCGGCCGGCGTGCCCGTTTTCTCCGTGTATGCCGGCGGCTATGCGCGCAAGCTTGAGGACACTGTGACCATCCACAGCAATACAGTGACGGCAGCAGCGGAAGTGTTCAGTTTTCATGGCGCGACCAGTTGTTAGCGTCGCTTCGAACAAACGAGTCAGCACATCCGGCATCCCACTGAGCAGGTATGCCTCATGCATGATTCAGACAGCTCCGTGACGCGGCGCAGGTTTCTAGAATTTGGATCCGCCGCGGCGCTGGCCGGCACGGCGGCATTCGCCACTGCGCAGACGACAAGCTCCCATCCTCATAGCCAGGGCCAAGATACTCACGCCGGTCCCAACGAGTCGGTTCGCGGCCCGCAGAACAAGCCACTGAATGAGGCGAACTCCAGCTCCGTTTTTCCGCCGGAGACGGACCGCGGCTCGGTGGAAGCGTTCAAGTATCCGTTCTCCTTCGCACACAAGCGCATTGAGAGCGGCGGCTGGACGCGTCAGGTCACAGTCAAGGATTTCCCCATCTCGAAGAGCATCGCCGGCGTGGATATGCGCCTCATCGCCGGTGGGGTGCGCGAACTGCACTGGCACCAGGCTGCCGAGTGGTCGATCATGCTCTATGGAAATGCGCGCATCACCGGGATTGATACCGACGGGCACAGCTTTGTGGCGGACGTCGGGAAAAATGACCTGTGGCTCTTTCCGGCCGGCACTCCCCACTCCATCCAGGGACTGGAGCACGACGGTTGCGAGTTTCTGCTGGTCTTCGATGATGGCGCATTCAACGAATTCGAAACCTTCTTGATTACAGATTGGATGGCGCACACACCGGCCGAAGTTCTGGCGAAGAATTTTGGCACGCCCGCCGGCGCTTTCGACCGTGTACCGGACAAAGAGTTGTACATTTTCGAGACCGAACTGCCGAAGTCGTTCGCCGAGGATAAGCAGCAGGCTGCGGGGGCGCTTGGTCCCACCGGGCAACGGTTCGATTTCCGCCTCAGCACCATGGCGCCGACCTACCAGACCAAAGGCGGCCAGGTGCACATCGTCGATTCAAAGATATTTCCGGTTTCCAAGACTATCGCCGCCGCCATGGTCACCGTTCACCCCGGCGGCATGCGCGAATTGCACTGGCATCCCAATGCCGACGAGTGGCAGTACTACATCGCGGGCAAAGGACGCATGACCGTCTTCAACGCCGGTGCGCGCGCCCGCACCATGGACTTCGAAGCGGGAGATGTTGGTTATGTCGAGCAGGTAAGGCCCCACTATATCGAGAATACGGGCGACACCGATCTCACCTTCCTGGAGATGTTCAAGAGCAGCTACTACCAGGACGTTTCGCTCTCGCAATGGATCGCCCATACGCCCGAGGAACTGGTCAAGTCGCACCTGCACATCGACGATGCGACCTATGCCGCGATTCCGAAGCAGAAGCTGGTCGTCGTCCCTGGATGACTCTGCCGTGCCGCTGAATCGCGGCGGTGCTAACCAACGGCGTAGCAACCCACACACTGCCCCAGCGGAGTTCTTGAGGGTCTTCAAGATCGGCCGCTGCGGTATGCAGAGTTGCGCTATCGCAGTGAGGACCATGTGACGTCTTCCGGACACTGCTCGTTCAGATATTTCGTTGCAATGGCCGCCCTGCTGTTCAGCACCATACCGCTGGCGCGCGCGCAGAAGTCGATCGGGAACATCACCGTGGGATACACCTATCTGTGGGCCGACCAGGGCAGCGGCGAACGCGCCAGCTTGAACGGGTTCTTCGCGCGCCCGTCCGTGAACGTCGGCAAAGGCCTGTCGGTCTTCTTCGATTCTACGAACTACTATGGTTCGAACCACAAGGGTGCAATCAACTCCCACGGATACACCGGCGGGATCAGCAAGCAGTTTTTCTCGCAAGCTGCCTTGCGTCCCAGCGTGTTCGCCGAGGCCGGAGACATCCGGGTCTCCAATGCGGGCAGCATCACCAATTCGCCCGCGTTCCTTACCGGATTGGGCCTCAGTATTCCGATTCACGGTGGCACTGACCCCGGCCGAGTATGCGCTGATCGACACCAGCAAAGGCATTCGCAATGACTTCAACGCTAAGGCGGGGTTGAGCTTCTCGTTCTAGAGTGCGCCTGTTTACTGCACGACTGCCTTCTCGATCATCGCTTCGGCGAGCGGCGCCATGATGCGGTAGCCGGCGTCGTTAGGATGAAGGCCATCATTGGAGATGGCGCGCTTCAACATCCCACTTTCATCCAGCATTGCGTTGTAATAGTCCAAGTACCAGTGGCCATTGCTGGCGCAATAGTCACGCAACCAGGCGTTCAAATCGATGATCTCCGATCGCGGACGCTGGTTGAAGTAGCGGATAGAGGCGGGAACGTAGTTGTTGACTGGCGTGACCGAGGAGAAGATGACGGAGATGTTGTGTGCGCGCGCGAGCTCGGCCATCGACGCCAGATTCGCTTCGATGTCCTGGAGCGAGATGGGACCGGTATTGCCGGCGATGTCATTCGTTCCGGCGAGCACCACGACGACCTTCGGCTGCAGTGCGATTACGTCCTGATGGAACCGTAGCATCATTTGCGACGTTGTCTGGCCGCTGATACCGCGGTTGACATAGGGCTTGCCGGGAAAGGACTGGTCGAGCTTCCAGCCGTCGGTGATGGAGTCTCCGAAGAAGACCACACGGTTCACGCCCAGGGAGGGTGGCCGCAGCGCCGCGTCGGCAGCGCGGTACCGCGCGAGGTCGGCGAAATCATTGGCCCAGGCGCGCATCTGGGATTGCTGGTAGTCGGAGAGCGGCTGCTCTTCCGGTGTGGCGGCGGGACTCTGTGCAGGCGGTTGCGCCGCGTCCTCCCGCTGTTGCAACTGCGGAGGATTCGCAGTCTGCTGCGCCAGGACCGCCGGCGTCCAGGCTGTGCATGCAGTGAGAGAAGCCAGCACGCAGGCGCTGCCGATGTGCCGACGGATTTCGCGCCTCCGCATAACTAAAACATACACCTCGGGAGCGGAGGGAGCCGGTTCCGAGGGCTGGTAAACTCAAGGGAACCCTATGTTCGAGAACCTTTCCGACAAACTGCAGCGCGCATTCAAGAACCTCCGCGGAGAAGGCTCCGTCTCGGAAGACAACATCAATGATGCGTTGCGCGAGATTCGTGTGGCGCTGCTCGAGGCCGACGTCAACCTGAACGTTGTCAAAGAGATGATCGAGCATGTTCGCGAGAAGGCGATGGGGCAGGAGGTCATGACCGCGCTTTCGCCGACGGAGCAGGTCATCAAGATTGTCCGCGACGAGCTGATCTCGATTCTGGGCAAGGATACGGCGCGCTTTAACTTCGCATCCCGGCCGCCGACGGTGATTCTAATGGCCGGCTTGCAGGGCTCCGGAAAGACGACTACCTCCGGCAAGCTGGCGGCCTGGCTGCAGAAGGGCGGCCATCGGCCGATGCTGGTGTCGGTCGACGTGTACCGGCCGGCCGCGCGGGAACAACTGAAGATTGTCGCCGACACCATCAAGGCGAACATCTACGTCGGCGATGCGAAGGGTGAGCAGCCGGGCACCGCGCTGGTGGAGCGCCTGGCCAAAGAGGCCAAGCGCGAGGCGGCAAACTATGGCTGCGACACGCTGATCGTCGACACAGCGGGCCGTCTGCACATTGACAACGAGTTGATGGACGAGATGCGCTCGCTGAAGAGCCTGCTGCAGCCGCAGGAGATACTCTTCGTGGCCGATGCGATGACGGGGCAGGATGCCGTCCGTTCGGCGGAGGAGTTCCACAAACAGCTTGCGCTCACAGGTAGCATTCTGACCAAGATGGACGGCGACGCGCGGGGCGGCGCAGCGCTTTCGATTCGCCACGTGACTGGCCAGCCGGTGAAGTTCATCGGCATGGGCGAGCGTCCGGACGCATTCGAACCGTTCCACCCGGACCGCATCGTGAGCCGCATCCTGGGCATGGGCGACATCATGACGCTCATCGAGAAGGCGGAATCAACGCTGGACCGGAAGAAGTCGGAGGACTTCGCAAAGAAGGCGCTCTCCGGCGATGGCTTTTCGCTGGAGGACTTCCGCGATCAGTTACGGCAGATCCGCAAGCTCGGTTCGTTTCAGAGCATCATGAAGATGCTGCCATCGGTGGGACCGTTTCAGGGCATTCAGCAGCTTGCCGATCAGGTGGACGAGAAGCAGTTTTCGCGTGTGGAGGCGATTATCGACTCCATGACGAAGCAGGAACGCACGCACCATGAGATCATCTCCGGCTCGCGGCGCAAGCGCATCGCCGGCGGCTCCGGCACCAGCGTGCAGGAGGTCAATCAGCTACTGCGGCAGTACGCGCAGATGCGCAAGATGTTCAAGGGCGCGGCCAAGGGCGGCGGCATGCAGCGGCGCCTGATGGGATCGCTCGGCGCCATGCGCGGCATGGGCGGCATGGGCGGCAGCGCTGGCCGTTAGCAGTTAAGCCGATGAAGGCACCCATGACAATAAGCGGCGAGCGTCTGCAGGACAGACTGGACGAGATTACGTCGCAGACGCGCGCGCTGGTGCAACCCGAGCGATTGCTGCTGAGCGAGCGTGCTATTTCAGAGTTGCTGGCGACAGGCATCGAAGATCGGCTGGTGAAGCCCGGCGCGCAGGCACCGGAGTTTGCGCTGCCGGACGTGAATGGCAAGCTGGTGCGCTCATCGGATCTGCTGGCGCTGGGCCCGCTGGTGGTGAACTTCTTCCGTGGACGCTGGTGCCCCTACTGCGTTACGGAATTGGAGACGTGGCGGGATCTCTTCCCCGCCCTGCGGGAGCGCGGCGCAGTGCTGGTGGCCATTTCACCGCAAAGCGTACGGCAGAACGACTTCACCCTGACCCAGCATGGGTTGCCGTTCCCCCTGTTGCGCGATGAGGATGCCAGGGTGGCCGAAGCGTTCGGCGCCGTCTACACTGTGCCGCCCTTTATGCAGGATTACTACCGCTCGATCCTGGTGAATATTCCGTTCGTCAACGGGGAGAGTTCCTGGCGGCTGCCGATGCCGGCGACCGTGGCGATTGGACGGGATGGCCGCGTGCTCTGGGCGGAAGGCCACGCGGATTTTCGCGTGCGTCCGGAGCCGCAGGAAGTGCTCGCCGCGATTGAATCGAGCGCCTAGGAGCGAGACTGCATATTGACTCCGTCCCCGCGAAATTGGTATTCTAACGATGCGGGGTGGAGCAGCCCGGTAGCTCGTTGGGCTCATAACCCAAAGGTCGCTAGGTTCAAATCCTAGCCCCCGCAACCAATCAAATCAATAAGTTACGAGAAGTCTGGAAATGCTCGACAGAACTCCCATAAACTCCCAATAGCAAAAAGTGGAGTTTAGGCGCTCGCTTTCAACGGCTTGAGCACCATCTCTACCACCTTCCCATTCGCTTCCCGCTTCGATGACGACATTGCCTGTCCATAGACGTTCATCGTCGTTTGGATGGAAGCGTGTCGCATCAATTCCTGCTGCACCTTCATCGGTGCTCCGGTCTCGTCCAGCCACGAACGATACGTGTGGCGGAACGTGTGCCAGCCGATACCCCCATACTTGCCGGAGTTCTTTACGCGCGCTCATGCAAAAGCATGCGAACGCCGTTTCCGGTTTTCTGATCCTGGTTACACCAGACACCAGGTGCCGCCCCGCACGTCGGACATTCCACCACACAGCAACCCGAGGGGCGAAGATGCCGCTTCTGGATCTCGGTGGGATAGTAAGGCCGATTCGTTCTCGGATTGGCAAAGACCCAGCCTTCTTCCGTGGGCACAGCTTGCGTGCTCCACTTCAGAACAGATCTCGGTCAAGGACGCGATGCAGAGGAACATAGTCCTGGGAGTATTCGGTCTTGACGTCATCCACCCTGCCGTTCACGAAACTGCGCTGAACGAGAAGCTGGTTTTTGTTCGAAGTCGAAGTCGTCCCATTGAAGCGCCGCAATCTCGCTCACGCGAAGACCGAGGCATTGGGCGATCTGTCACCATCGTGCGCCACGGCTCTTGCAGTGTCGCAACGATGACGTTCGAACTCCTCCACAGTGAGCGATAGTCGGGCGTTGCCGGCGCTTGCTGCCGCCTTTGACGCGAACCAACGCAATCGGGTTTCGGCGCTCGTTGAAGAGTTCCCACCGCGCTGGCGCACTCGAACATCAAGTGCATCACGCTACGGATGTGGGCCTTCGACTTCGGAGCCATAGAAAGGTTCTTCAACCAATCCTCGACCGCCATTGGTCGGATCTTTTCGAGTAGATAGTCGCCCCATCTAGGCCTGAGGTAGTTCTTGATATTCGAGCGGTAAGACTTCGCCGTCGAATACCGTTCTGGCAGTTCTTCCTCAAGGTAGCGGTCGCATATCGCGCCGAACGTCACCACGGCCATGGACTGCTGTGGAGTTTCAGAGTTGAGTTTTAGGAGAAGAGCTTCAACCGCCTTTTGTGCGAGAGCCTTGGTACCGTACTTGTCGACCGAGCCCACCCGTAGCCGCCGCCCTTCAGCGCGAAGATGCTCGGCCCTACGAAGCGGGAGATCGGGACGATGCTGCACGCCGCTCCCGCTTTCGCAAACCACGGGGTATGTTTGATCTGTTCAGTATTTGCGCGGGTCATAGTAGCTCTTCTGGCCGAGGCTGAGGCCCCACAGTTGAAACATCTTTGGGTGTTTACGGACGATCAACCATGCGCCGCCCGCGAGTGTTGGAAAGCTAAGGATTGCCAGCATTCGTAACCCGACGAGGAAAACCGTCACGCAGACAAACACGATCGCCATCCATGCCGAGAGGTCAAGCCCTAGCTTGGCTCTCGGCCTGTTCAATGCCTGATTAATCGCTGACGGTTCTCCCCGTTTGGTCGTGTGCATGGCAGCTCCTACATCGACTGCCCGGTGAGAGACCCAATCCAGCCCGCGCCCCATCCAAGAACGCCTGCGCCGAAGAGCGCACCGAAGAGGCCCGGAATGGCATCTTGAAAGCGACCGCTCATCATCCGAATGCCGGCGAAGATCAAACCGCCAAAGCAGATGACAGCGCCGGCATAGACGGCGAACGTTTTGAATGTCCCCATGAGCGTCTGAGCGCCGGAGAAGTCCATCGTTCCTTGGGCATGGGCAACGCTCGCGAATGTGAGCGCAAAGAGGGCGGGAGCTATCACGCGGAAAGCGTGGGCCAGAGATTGCTTTGAAAAGGGTGAAGCCTTGCGATTGGCGAGGCGGTTTGGACGGCTTGGAGCACTGCTTTGGCGGATCATTGGCTACCTCCAGCAACGGTGAATTCAGTTGCGATAGCCAGACCTTATGGGCTGCTCAAGCCCCGCGTCCAATGAGTTTTCGGGCAGTTCGCTTATGCGCTTTGCGCATAAGTGGCCAGGAGACAAGACTGGATGGAGGGGTATGTTGGGGGCTACTGAGTACAGGGAGGACACAGCCGTAAACTCTCGCACACTGATTCCGACGAGCACGGTTCGTCCCCTCCGCAAGAGAAGCGAAGCTGGCAGGTTCCGTCTTACCGGTCGACTTTCGGGGTGGGAATAGATTTCTGAATGCGTATTGCGCTGGAATCAAAGACGCAGGGGGGGTGCTTCGGAGCCCTAAGAGCCAACGCTCGCGAAAGAACTTCTATTTGCTTTCTTGTCCGTAAAGGGGCCCTGAACTATTGGCAGCAACGACCGTGCAGTTGTATTGGCGGGCATTTCAACGAACCGTACGAGCAGAAGACACAACAGTCTCCCGCCAAGGGGCGTAACAAGGAATGGCATCCAACGCACTCATGGAAGAACCGGCACGAGTCGAGAGGCATCTCTTCCAGTGTTGCGTGCCCACAATTTGGACAAGTCAGCATCGATTTCTGGATGGCCGTTGCGGTCGCCATTACTTCTTGTCTCCGGCATGAAGGCTCGAAGGAAAGCCTGCGTCCGTTGTCGCCTTCACAAGCGCGGCCAGGGTTGTCTTGTCCGAGTCGTATTTCACGGTCGCGGTCTTGTGGTCGTAGTCCACTTTTGTATCAATCACTCCCGGCACCTTATCGAGCGCCTTGTGAATAGTGATCGAACACATGGAGCAAGTCATGTTCTGTACGTCCAAGACAGCGGTCTGCGGAGTTCCGGCGAACGCGGATGCCGGCAGGCAAATGAGTAGAGCAGCAAGAATCTTACGCATTGTTGTTTCCTTTCAACGATAAAAAAGAGGCAAAATCCAAGGACTAGCTATAGAGGCGAGCGATAGCGGCAAGAAGACCCAAAACAAGATTCTCTGCATGCGCCGCGTGCGGTCAGCAATACAGTTATCGTCCACGGCGCAGCTCTGAGGGACCATATAGAGCTTCCGAAAAGCCAAGCCAAGGAACAGGACCGTTAGGCCAATGAAGATTGGTCGGTACGGTTCGAGGGCGGTCAAATGGCCGATCCAGGCGCCGCCAATACCCAGACTCAAAAGAAGAAGCGGCCCAACACAACACGCCGATGCTCCGATCCCTGCCAGCAGACCGCCCGCAAGAGCCAGTTTTGTATTCGCGTTCGACGCCTGCATTAGGTCAACCTTTCTCATTTAACTCTAAACCCCGTACCATGGTACGGAGTCAAGGAGAGGCATGAGCGAAAGCGTGACGATCGGAATGCTGGCGAAGCGCGGCGGCGTGAATGTTGAGACAATCCGTTACTATCAGCGTCGCGCCCTCTTGGATGAGCCCTTGAAGCCGACCGGAGGTTTTCGACGTTATCCCGAAGAATCGGTAAAACGAATTCTGTTCATCAGAGGGCTCAGGCCCTGGGATTCACACTTGAGGAGATTCAAGGTTTGCTGGGCCTCGACGAACGCAAAGCCTGTTTGGAGACACGGGGAATAGCAGCTCACAAGCTGGAGTTAATCGCGCAGAAAATTGCCGACCTCTCGAAAATGAAACAGTCGCTCGTTCGCCTCGTCCGTTCTTGCGACGCGTCCGTGGTCGGAGAGCCCTGTCCCATCATTCATCTCTTGACGGACGACTAGAGGGGGCTTGGATTGACCGCGTTCGTCTCCATCCGATAGGGATTCCGATGTCCCGATTGAGCCTCAATACCAGGTATTTGGACATGCGAACTACTTGGTTTGACTGGCCTTCGTGAGTGTTTGGATGGCGGCACACCTGCTCATCAACGTCTCGAAGGATTCGGCTTCATCGAACAGCAGACCATCTTCGATCATGCGCTGATAGTCGCGCTTGAGAGCGTCGAATGCCGACGCGGTGGGAACCAACGTCAGGTCTCCATGTACGGCCTGCATGTAGTCGATCCGGTTCCCAGCCGAATCCTTCTCGGCGAAGAAAGCGGCCTTGTGAACCGCAACGGCATCGGCAACGTCTTTGGCCGCAAGGGCCTCCGGGAGATGTCCAGCTTCGTCGAGTCGAGCGAGATCATGGAAGTGCCTGGAAAATCGTTCGCTGAGTCCCGGTTCGCCTTGCAGACAGTAGACGTGGGCCGCAGTGGCTTTCTCCCAGAAGATGCGCGTGAGATTCATGACCCGAGGGGCTGCAACTGGAAACTCAATGCCGGAGATGAGTCCCTCGATATCGCACCGTACAGGAATAACCGTACTCGGCTCGCCACTGGATCGCGCTCCGAATTCCAGTTTAACCCTCGGAAGCGCATAGCTCGATGCCGGCGTTACCGGCTCGTAGTCGATGAAGATGCAGTCCTCGGTGACTCGACTCGTGGCAGATCCTAAAGCCGTCAATTCCGCTTCGACGACCGGATGTGCGTGGTCGCGTAGCCACGCTGGAAGAAGCTCTCGGCGGATTCCATCGGACCACTTCTTCTCTTGGCTTCGGCTCGGGGGAATGGCGTCGATTCCTTCCGGCGCATTGCCAACCAACTGCGGTGCCAAGGCCCGGATATCGTAGGTGAGATCGACATCTTCAGAGAACCTGCGGATGACGTTGTACGCCTTCGAGAGAGCAGTGCCGCCTTTGAAGACGAGGTGGGAGCCGAACTGCGATTCGAAAGAGCGCAGCAAGCGACCAAACGACCCAGATGTCCTTCTCTAGCAGGTGAGGCGGGCGACCGGAGACCGCCGATGCCGCGTTGAGCGCATCTGACTTGTCCCTGGCACTCAAGCGGAAGTAGCTCTCAGGCATTGACGACACTCCGGCTCAACGCGCTCGCCACCCACCCTGGGAAACGGGAGACCTGTTGAGCCACCTTCTGCAATTCGGACTTGGGCACCTTGCCGCCGATCTCGGCGAGGACAGATTGGACTCGTTCTGGACCGGCCCACGCGAGCGCACGCACGATCTCCCCGGCTGGCTCCTTGGCGAAGGCGAGTTGCCACGAGGGGACATGCTCCAGTTGAATGACGAGCTTGCCAAGATTCAACTTTCGCTTTCTGCCCGATGTCCAATAGATCGTCTGCGTCGGCACCTGGGTGGTGAGTCCCAACGCATTGGCGGACGTGGCACCGGATGGCGCAACGATCTCGCCGCGCTGGGTGGACAGCTCTTCGACCAGACGATGTGCGGAGGGAGCATGAGTACCAAACCGGCTCTTGACAGGGGACACATACATGCCTCTTCCTGCCCGCAGCAGCTTGCCGCTCCGGGCGAGTCGCGAGAGAGACTGGTCAACTGCCTGACGGCTTCCGAGATGCAGGAGCATCTTGGCGCTCACGGGAGCGCCCTCAGGCAGTTCGTTCGTCTTCCGCAGAATCGATTCGGTCAGGCGTTCCATGGCTCGTCCTTTGTCAGAAATAGATTACTACTTCTGACACTCCGATGCCAACAAGTAAGAAAGCGGGACGGCGATGCGACTGAAACGAGCCGATCCGGTGGCCGGTGTTTCATCATTCTGGGCTGACGATCCCAACCTTTAATAGTGCGACGCGCTATTAAAGGTTCGCCTCAATCAAAGGGGTTTACAGCGCCCGAGCTTCTCAATGGGACATCACGCGCATACTCTATGAACGACCCAACGTTCGTGGGCTGGGAATTGACACGATCCTCAATGAAAACGGGCCTGATATCGCGACTGGAAAAGATCGCAAACTCCCGATAGCGCCCGATAAAAAAAGCGGATTTTGTGAAGTCCGCATCTGGCGCGGGTGGGAAGGGCCACCCTTGGGAAATCCGCCCAAAGGTCGCTGAGCCGTTTACGCCAGTTTCTTCTTCCAAACCTGCACCAAATCGGGTGCAATCGGTCTCCAGAAAAGCGAAGAGAAGACGAACAAAGAAAACTCCCAACTGACTCCCAATAGCCTGTCCAATGCGTACTTTTCGGTACTTTTGAGTCGCCATTCGTGCCGTGAAGTCAACAACATACGCGTTCCGGGGGTCGCTCATAACCCAAAGGTCGCTGGTTCAAATCCAGCCCCCGCAACCATTTAGCAAAGCCCGACCCCGCAAGCCCCACAAAGAGCATGCGAGGAGTTGGATTATGAGGCTGCCAGAAGATCGGCGGCCTTTTGCTTTGTGGCTGAGAAGACGATCTGCACCACCTTTCCGTGAGCCTCAGCGGGGATGCATGGATGCATCGAACACGTCAGCGGAACAAAGCGTGGGGGGTGACCCATCGACTTCCACCCCTCTCAGATCCGGGAAGAACATGAGAGCTGCCGTCTTCCATTCCCCGCGTGCCGCGGGCCAGAAGCTCCTCGAGATCAGGGAGGTACCTCGGCCAGCCGCCCATCCAGGGCATGTCTTGCTGCGCGTGGTGGCGTGCGGCGTCTGCCGGACCGACCTTCACATCCTGGAAGGGGACCTGCCGCCGCTGCGAACAAACCTCATCCCTGGGCACCAGATCGTGGGAGAAGTTGTCGAGGGCGCAACAGCGGAGTTGCCCCTCGGTACGCGTGTCGGTGTTTCATGGATGGGTGGAGTCGACGGCGATTGCTGGTACTGCCGTCACAACATGGAGAATCTCTGTGACAAGCCCACCTTCACCGGCTATACGGTGAACGGCGGTTATGCTGAGTTCGTCTCAGTGCGTGCGGATTTCACCTTTCGGTTGCCTGCAGGCCTGGACGACGTGCACGTTGCTCCTTTGCTCTGTGCCGGCATTATCGGTTTCCGCAGCCTGCGCGTTGCGGGCGTTGCACATGGAGAGCGAGTGGGACTCTTCGGATTTGGTAGCTCCGCGAGCCTGGCGATTACGATTCTGCAGTCCTGGAAGTGCGACGTGTATGTGGCCACGCGAGGCGAGGCCCACCGGCAGAGGGCGTCTGCTCTGGGGGCGACATGGGTCGGCAAGGAGGATGACAGACCGCCGGTCGCGCTTGACCGCGCCGTCACCTTCGCTCCGAGTGGAAAGGTAGTTGTAAGCGCGCTGGCGAGCTTGCGCAAGGGAGGCGTGGTGGCAATCAACGCCATCCATCTGGACCAGATGCCGGCATTCGACTATGACACGTTGCTATGGGGCGAACGGCAAATGCGCAGCGTAGCCAACATGACGCGACAGGATGCGCGCGACTTTCTCAAGGTCGCGCATGATCTGCGTATCCGTCCGAAGGTCATGGCCTTTCCACTTGCGGAGGCAGCTAACGCCATTCTGGCGGTGAAAGAAGAGACGGAGGCCGGATCCGTGGTCATTGTCCCCTGATCTGAGCACCTTTCATCGCCCCGCGTCCCTTGCAGCAGTCGCTACCCCGGGGAAGTCTCGTGCCCGCTATGACCCACTCGCCCCTAAGTTAGAATGCAACAGCAACGCCGCAGCGCAGGTGAAAGCATAGCTATGGTCTCTGATCGGACAGCCGAGCCGAAGGACGCCAGGGTCCCGCTTCCGGCTAAGTTCGAGCCGCTGCCCGGAATCGATCTCCACGCCCGTTACCATTCGGCACGCAATGGCGGCGATTACTTCGATGCGACCGTAGTGGGCTCACGCGCAGTGTTCCTCCTGACCGATATCGCCGGAAGGCGAACTGCTGCCCACGGAATCGCCGCGGCTGTGCAGGATGTTTTTCGCAAGCGTGTGCGTGACCTCTTCCGGGCGCCGGACGCCAACGAATCGGAGGCCATTGCCATTCTGGTCCAAGAGGTAAATTCCGCGCTCATGGAGGCTTCCCAGGGCTTGCGCTCCTCGCCCACCTTCCTCGGTTGCTACAACGTGCCTGTGGGCATCCTCACCTTCATCAGCGCCGGGTGTTATCCACCGTTGTTCCGAGACAGCACGGGGACGCGAGCGCTCGAAGGAGGCGGACTTCCGCTGGGGCTCTTTACCCATATGCCGCATGAGCCGGCGGTGCAGGCATTTGAGCCCGGAGCGAACCTGTTGCTTGTTACCAAGGGGATTGTCGAGAGCCGCCGGGGACGCACTGAATTCGGTATGGAGCGGCTCCAAGGCCTGATGAAAGACTCCAGTGCATCCTCAGCCGCCGGGATATGCCAGCAGGTATTGGAATCGTCCCATGCGTTCCGCCGCAGTTCAGCCGTAAGCGCCGCGTTACGTCTGGGCAAGCGCAAAAGCGACGAAGACCTGACCGCGGTGGCGCTGGTGCGAGCACGTGTCTAGGGTCGTGTCGAGTCTTTGACTCGCCTGGTGTCCTGAGTCGATCTCCATTTATGAACAATAAGCCAATCCAGCGAGAACAGCCCGGCGCCGAAGATGAGGACCATGAGCGATGCGAAGAGAAAGGTATAGGGATCGGCTACATAGAATTTGCCGGGATCGCTGAAGAAGGAGACCAGGGCTGCATGGTCGCCCGTCCAGTAGGCGACAACCATGTCAATGGCAAGCACAAGGCCGGTAAATCGGGTGAGAAGCCCGATGATCAAGAGCAGGCCGCCGAGGAATTCCACCCAGGATACGAAGGGCGTGGTGAAAGCGGGGAACGGAATGCCGAGGCTGATGAAGTACCGCGTAATGCGCGGCAGATTGTGCAGCTTGCCCCATCCAGTCTGAGCGAACTGCCAGCCCCAGTACAGGCGAACGCAGAGAAGAAAGAGCGATTGCAAATAAAACCATGTCTTATCAAGGGATTCAGAGACACCCATGGTGACGGCAAGAGGACGTGGAACACTCATGCTGGTTCTCCCGATGCGTCTACGCGCCCCGCGCCATCGGGATGGTAGAGCCAGCCCAGCAGCCCCCATTGATGGAAACACTGCTGCAAAAGGGCCGCGCGGTCCTGGTTACATAGATCGCTGTCCTCAAACGCTTTCTCGAAGACGCTCCCCAACGGTGCACCTGAGTGGATGGATTGAAGCATGCGATATTCCACCGCTTGCAGCCGCTTGTAATAGACCGTGAACTCCTGCCGGTGGACGGCGAGCCATATCTCCGCGGGAGCAAGCGCTGCGATGCGGCGGACGCCGCGGGATTTCCGGGACGTGACCGCATTGTTGCTGGAGGTGTCGCTGCTGCCAACGCCCTTGCGCACGTCGACCGAGAGGTCATCGACGGGATAGGAAAGCTGCAGCAGGCGCACGCCGGGTTGCAAGCGAAACCTGGTCTCCTCACCGATGTTCGCCAGGAACTCCGGAGAAGGGGTTGAATACGAGGCAGCATCGTAGGCCTCGATGTGGGCCCACTCCAGACGCACCATATCCAGAGCGAGACGCGTTCGCGGTCGGGTGAGGTCGTCATGGTCAGTCAGCCACTCCGGCAAACGTGCGCCCAGATCACGAAGCGTATAGGAGGTGGAAGGGCAGGCTTCAAGATAGGCGCGCATCAACCGCTCAAACTGCTTGCGTCCCAGCACGGCCCGGAGGCCCGGAAAGTCTTCCTCAAAACTGGTATAGAGGCGAAACCAATACTGCCGGTTATAGATCTCCAGACGTTCGAAGGAGGTGAGCCGGTCATTGGGTTTGATGAAGGCACTGGCTTCGGGCTCCATCCGTAGCCGGTCGCGACGCCTCTTGCGCATCGACTCGGTGCGCGTCAGCGGAAGCATTACCGCACTGGCCATGCGCCTCTGCAGCTCCAACAGAGCGGTGCTCATCGCGTTGCCTCCTGCAAAGCCATGGCGTCGGCAGGCTGTAGTTCCGGAAGGTCCGCGGGAAGGTCGCTCTGCCGCAGGAAGCGGTTGGCCTTCAACGCTTCACGATGAACCTCATCGAAGGAGGGAATGTTGTCGTCCCACTCAAGGAGTGTCGCCGTCGGCCCGCAACGCTCAATGGCTCGCCTGTAGAGCTGCCAGACCGGTTCGATGACAGGATGGTCGTGCGTGTCGAGCGTGTATTTCTGAAAGGTTGAGTGGCCGGCGATGTGGATCTGGGCGACGCGCTCTGCCGGAACACTGTTCACGTATTCCATTGGATTGAACCCGTGATTGCGCGACGACACGTAAATGTTATTCACGTCCAGCAGAATGCCGCAGCCGGCGCGTTCGACCACCTCATTCAGGAACTCCCACTCGGTCATCTCGGAGGCATGGAACTCGGCGTAGCTGCTGACATTCTCGACGGCAATCGGCACCTCGAGGAAATCCTGAACCTCGCGGACCTTCTCCGCCGTGAGACGGGCTGCCTCAAAGGTGTACGGCATGGGCAACAGGTCGTGCGTGTAACGGCCATCGACGCTGCCCCAGCACAGGTGATCCGTGACCCAGGGGGTATGGGTGCGCCGCACAAGCTGCTTCAGGCGGCGCAGGTGTTCCCGGTTGGGCGGCTCCGCTGAACCGAAATACATGGAGACGCCGTGCTGCACCACCCGGTACTGCTCAAGGATCCGGTCCAGCACATGCAGCGCGCGGCCGCCATCCACCATGTAGTTCTCCGAGATGATCTCAAACCAACCGACGACTGGCTTGCGCTCGAAGATGTGCTGGTAGTGGGGTATGCGCAGACCTATTCCCACACCATAGTCGGTGAAGCCATTGAATGGATTGGCGGCCATCGATCACTCCATCTCGTCGAGATATGGATTGCGGGGGCATGCCTGATGCGGCGCTCCCCCGCTCTCCGAAAAGGGACGGCAGCGTTACATCGACGGCGGCTTCGAACCGTCCGTTGCGCAGCTTCCCTGGCCCTTGCAAGCGTTCTTGCCGTCCGCTCCCTGCCCCTTGCAGGCGTTTTGCCCTTTACAGGCGTGCTTTGGCTGCTGCAGGTCGGCGGCCGCAGTTGCAGCGGTTCCGGCAACGGCTGACAGCGCCGGGTTGGTTCCGTGGAGCTGGCCAGTCACCGGCTGCGCCTGCAACTGGGTTGACGCACCACCGAGAAGCCCCGTGACCGCTGCTGCAAGAAGCATCGACTTCATCGAATTGTTCATGATGATGACTCCTGATGAGATTGCCGTCCATACGCGGTAGGCTACAGCCGGCGCTGTAGGGAAGACGCGAATGAGCATAGCCGGTTACAGATGGCAAAAAAAATACTAACCGTCACAAATTCAAGCAATTTGGCGACATTGCCTGACTGAGCCCGAATCCCGACCGGACCACCGATTGGGGATGCAGCTCAAACGCGCGCGATGAATTCGCCATTCCTGCTTTGCCGGTGCTACTATGCACGCAAAGCGCGGAAGCCGCGCGCGCCCAGCCTCGGCGCGTTCTCCCCATCTGGGGTCTTCCTTCGCTTGAGCATCCTTTTGGAGTGCACGTTCCCGGCCGGGAATGAAGGAGGCGCACATGAAGGTCCTCTCTGGAAGCACCGCAGCCTCACTGTTGGCGCTCGCGCTTATAGCAACCGCATCGTCCGCACAGCAGACCACCCCCTCCTCGAAGACTCCGACCAGCGATATAGCCGTCGCTGCGGCTTCGCCGGATGCCGCCGCAGCGCCCGCCTACTCCAAGGTGCGGATTGTGCGCCTGAGCGAGGTGAAAGGCGCGGTGGAAGTCGATCGCAACACCGGTAAGGGTTTCGAAGCTGCGCCGGCGAACCTGCCAATCATCGAACATGCCCGGCTGCAGACCGGCACGGGCGTCGCCGAGGTGGAGTTCGAAGATAACAGCACGCTGCGCATCGCTCCGGAATCCATGGTCGCTTTTCCGCGACTCGAACTGCTTCCGTCCGGCGCCAAAGCATCCACGGTGGACGTCCTGAAGGGCACGGCCTATGTGAGCCTTGCCGGCACCAAGGACAATGACTTCCGTCTGACCTTCGGCCAGCACACGGTTCGTCTTCAGCCTTCCAGCCATATCCGCCTGCAACTGGAGCCGACCGAAGCCAAGCTGGCTGTCCTGGACGGTACCGCGCAGGTTGAGGGCCCCGCGGGCACAACCGAGGTCGGTAAGAAGAAGACGCTAACCTTCGACCTTGTGAGGCAGAGCGAGCCCGTGGTGGCCAAGAACGTGGCTCCGGATCCGTTCGACTCCTGGGACCACCAATCCGCCGATTACCACAAGCGCGCGGCCAACCTGAGCGCCTTTGGAAACTCGTCCTATAGCTACGGCATGAGCGACATGTCTTATTACGGGAGCTTTGTGAACGTTGGCGGATGCGGTTCCATGTGGCGCCCCTACTTCGTGAGCGCCGCGTGGGAACCGTTCTCGAACGGCGCGTGGGCCTGGTATCCCGGTGCCGGATACTCCTGGGTATCTCCTTACCCGTGGGGCTGGACGCCCTACCACTCCGGCAACTGGGCGTTCTGCCCAAGCTCCGGCTGGGGATGGCAGCCCGGCGGATCATGGAACGGACTGACCAATGCGCCGACGTTGACCACCATGAAAGGCCGGCCCGTCAGCCTTCCCCAGCCACCTTCGCGGCCCCCGATCGCCGGTCAATCCACGGTTATCCCGGTGAATCTGAAGCCGCTCACCCCTTCGGCCCTGGGCTCTTCCGATTCCTTTGTCTTCCGCCATGACTCGG
Organism: uncultured Acidobacteriaceae bacterium; assembly: GCA_963830635.1. Lineage (GTDB taxonomy): Bacteria > Acidobacteriota > Terriglobia > Terriglobales > Acidobacteriaceae > CAWHMN01. Next base: position 1,289,434 of record CAWHMN010000001.1, read on the forward strand.
CGGGACTGGGAGTTCCTCGCGGCAACTTTGGAAAGCTGGATAAATTTTCAGAGCGGGCGGCGCAGCACGGTTCCACGACGATGGTCGTCTACTCCGCACCCGTCGCGAATAGCCAAGGCGGTGCGCGAGCCGCCAATGCCGGACCGGCGACGTCGCTCCAAGCGGGGTCGGCGAACCACTCCGGCGCGCAAGCCTCCGCAATGCCTGCTCACTCCGCCGGCGGCAGTACAAATATGAGCGCCGGAAGACCAGCTTCGACTGGCTCAGCGGGCTCAGTGGGGTCATCAGGCCGATCCCACTGAGATCCGCGTATGTGCTGACCATGCTCACAAGCGCCGACGGCGTTGGGGTGAAGGTCGGCACGCGGTAACGTGCCCCAAGTTCTACGAGCGAGCGCAACTTCATCCCTCCGAATCGGTCTTTATCGAAAGGACTGCGGGGGGATCGCGTGAACAGTTCGATGCGCAGCACGGCCGCCGTTCTGATTCTCAGCCTGGCCAGCTTCAATTTGCCTGCTGAACCTCAACCGGCGGTAGCTGATCCTGTAGCCGGCGGTAAGCCGGTCCTGATGTCGCAGCATGAGCGCACCATTCATCTCTTGGATCGGCTCACCTTCGGTCCACGGCCGGGAGATGTGGAACGCGTGGAGCGGATGGGGCTGCACACGTGGATCGACCAACAACTTCACCCTGAGCTAATCGACGACAGCGACCTGGAGCGCCGGCTCGATCGGCTACCGGCCATGCGAATGAGTACCGTCGACCTGCTGAGACGGTTTCCGCCGAATGCGACAATCCGGATGGTGGAGAACGGCCGGATGACAATGCCTCCCGATCCGGTTGAGCGAGCGATCTACCAGAACAAACTCGCGAATTCTAACAACCAGAGACAGCAACGGGAGACAAAGCAAGCCGCCGATATCCCTCAAGCAGACACGATAGAGAGCCAGCGCCTGCTGGCGATGCCTCCTGAGCAGCGATGGACGGCCATTCTTCAGGAGGAGCCTGGCCGGCTGCGCCCGATCGTGCAGAAGATGAAGCCTGCGGATCGCCTCGCGCTGTTTTCCGGATTCTCTGTAGAGCAGCGGGAAGATTTGACCGCGATGGTGAACGTGAACCGGGCGGTCGCCGGCGAATTGATGCAGGAGACGGTGTTACGGGCGATCTATAGCAGGCGCGAGCTGAATGAGGTGATGACCGACTTCTGGCTGAATCACTTCAACGTCTACGTGAAAAAGAACGGGGAGATGCCCTGGTTGCTCGCGACGTATGAGCGGGATGTCATTCGTCCGCATGCGATGGGCAAGTTCGAGGATTTGTTGCGGGCGGTGGCGCATAGCCCGGCCATGCTGGTCTATCTGGATAATCAGCAGAGCATTGGACCGCAGTCACAGGCAGCACTGAATATCTCCCGCAATCGTGCTCAGAAGAATGGCCCGCCGGGTCTGAATGAGAACTACGCACGAGAGCTGATGGAGTTACACACGCTGGGAGTCAAGGGCGGCTACACGCAGCAAGATGTGACCGAGGTCGCGAAGGTGTTGACCGGTTGGGGAGTAGAGCCGCCGCGCGATGCATATGGGTTCAAGTTCTATGCAAAGCGGCACGAGCCCGGAACAAAAAAGGTGCTGGGAAAGACCATCGCGGAGAACGGCGAACTTGAAGGCGATGAGGTGTTGCACCTGCTGGCGACGCGTCCAGCCACCGCAAAGTTCATTGCGACCAAGCTGGCCATGCGCTTCGTGAGCGACGATCCGCCTCCGGCCTTGGTGAACCGTATGGCGAAGAAGTTTCTGAAGACCAAGGGAGATATCCGCGAGGTGTTGCGGGAGATGGCGAACTCACCTGAATTCTGGTCTCCCGACGCGTATCGCGCCAAGGTGAAGACGCCATTCGATTACGTCGTCTCGGCGGTGCGGGCTACAAATGCCGATGTGCAGGATGCGACCCCGCTGGTCCGCTCTCTGGAGCGTCTGGGCATGCCCTTGTACGGAGCGCAGCAGCCGAACGGATATTCGCTGAACGCTAACGCGTGGCTGGGAACGGAGGCGCTGCTGGCGCGCATGGACTTCGCCATGGCGCTTACAACCAACAGATTCCCAGGAGTGACTCTATGCCTGCCGATGCTCGGCGGAGATGACGAGACCCGCGAACGCCGGCTGGAAGAGCAGATGCTGAACGGGGTGGTCGCCGAACGAACCCATACAACGGTGCTGCAGCAGATGGAGATGGCGCAGGCGACTGCCGGGAGATTCGTACAGGGGCACAGGAATGTCGACTTTGAGGCAGCTTCGCAGACGAAGCAGGACGCACCAAGAGATCCGAAGGCAGCCATGGCGGCGGCCCTGTTGCTGGGCTCGCCGGATTTTCAGCGCAGGTAATGAGGTTACAGGAGACAAGCGATGGCTTTCACACGACGCGCATTCATGAAGGGTGGAGCCATGGCGTTGGTGGGTACCTCCGCGGTGCCGGCGTTCCTGATGCGCTCGGTTCTTGCGCAGGCGACTACGCCGGGCAAGAACCGCAAGCGGCTGGTCGTGATCTTCCAGCGCGGCGCGGCTGACGGGCTGAACATGGTTGTTCCGCATGCGGAACCCGCGTACTACCAGATGCGGCCGACGATTGCGATTCCGCGGGATGCAGTGCTGGATCTGGATGGGCATTTCGGCTTACATCCGGCGATGGAAAGCCTGAAGCCGTTGTGGGATCAGAAGCACCTGGCGATCGTACATGCGGCGGGTTCGCCGGATATGACGCGTTCGCACTTCGACGCGCAGGACTATATGGAATCCGGGACACCGGGCGTGAAAGCAACGGAAGACGGCTGGCTGAACCGCGCATTGCAGGCGGAGGGGGAGCGGTCCGCAACAAACCCGTCTCCTTTCCGCGCAGTGGCTCTGACAATGCAGATGCCTCGTTCGCTCGAAGGCAAAGTCCCCGCGGTGGCGATGAAAGAGCTCTCAGATTTCTCCATTGGCCGTCGAGATCGATCTGCCGCGGCGGCGTCTACCGCGTTCGAAACGATGTACGACCAGAGTGTCGACGCCGTACTGCATGGTACGGGCAATGCAACGTTCGAAGCTCTCAAGATGCTGAAGGCCGCTGATCCCGGCAAGTACAAGCAGGCAGCCGGAGCGGAATATCCGCGAGGCGGCCTTGGAGATGCACTCAAACAAGTAGCGCAGTTGATGAAAGCTAACCTCGGCGTGGAGGCTGCGTTCTGCGATATAGGGGGGTGGGACACCCATCAGAACCAGGGAGCGGTCGATGGACAACTTGCGGGACGGCTGGGGGAATTCTCGCAGTCCATAGCGGCGTTCTGGGTGGATATGGGTTCCGATGCGGAGGATATCGTGTTGGTAACCATGTCTGAATTTGGCCGGACGGCACGGCAGAACGGCACGGCCGGCACGGACCACGGGCACGGCAACGTAATGTTTGTGCTGGGGGGCAAGGTGAAGGGCGGAGTGGTATATGGTCAGTGGCCTGGCTTGGCTCCCGAGCAATTGAACGAGGGCCGAGACCTGCGTGTCACGACAGACTTCCGCCGAGTGCTGGCCGAAGCTGCGTACACCCAAATCGGAGCACATGACCTGGATTTAACGTTTCCGGGATCGCGGCTGACACCTCGTGATTTCTTGAACTATCTGTGAGCGAGTGAACGCCACGGTTCCACGTGTCTGGGCGGGCAGACGGTCGAGCCCGAGAACGGGTTGTGGCACTGCGGGGGAGTCCCTTACTGTAGCTTCAGCAGGGTTACGGGGGAACGCACTTTGCAGGACGAGAGCCAAGAGAGTGCCCACATTGAGTTTCTGCATGAGCTTGGCAGCCGTATTGCCGCGGCAGATCCGCTGCACGGCGTTCTCACGCGTGTCGTCGACTTCGTCTCATCCGTGGTGAAGTGTGACGCGTGTCTGGTCTATGTTCTGGAGGGCGACAAGCTGGTCTTGCGCGCCTCGAAGATCCCTCACGCCGGAGTGGTGGATACGCTGGGCCTACCGCTCGGGCAAGGCATCACCGGGTGGGTCGCGCAGAATCTCGAACCGGTTGCCATCCCTGCCAATGCCGCCGGCGATACACGATTCAAGCCGTTTGGCGAGCTGCCGGAGGACCGCTTCGAGGCCTTCCTTTCGGTGCCCATTCTCAGCCGAGGAAAACTGGTTGGCGTCATCAATGTGCAGCATCGCCGTGAGCACCACCACACGCAACGCGAGATCCGCCTGATCTCGACGATCGGCTTCCTGGTAGGGGCCGAAGTGGAGATGGCACGCCTCGAAAGCGCGCACTCGGAGCTCAGCGACAAACTGGAAACGCGCAAGGTGGTCGAGCGGGCGAAGGGCATTCTGCAGCGCGACCTGCAACTGGATGAGGAGAGCGCCTACGCAATGTTGCGCAAGCAGAGCCGGCAGAAGCGAAGGTCCATGCGCGAGATCGCGGAAGCCGTCATCCTGAGTGATGACCTGCGCCGCTAGCGTGGATCTGCGGCTTGCAATGAGTACCCCTCTTCCCTGCCTTCTTCAGCATGGATGGCCTTGTGGAGCAGCGTGAGACGCGCACGGCCGGTCTCCGGGGAGCGGTGCGGGCAGGCGTATGATTTTCTAGACAGCAGGATTTATTCGGAGGTGCGCGTCCCGTGGCGAGCAATGAGAAACAGGGATTTTCGCGGAGAGGCTTCCTCAAGGGTGCAGGCCTGACTGCGGCTGGAACACTCTTCGAGTCCGCGCAGGCGTTAGCGCGGGAGAGTGCCGAGTCTTTGCATGAGCCGGCGGCCATCGGCCCGAGCGCGACGCCCGTGAGCCTGCACGTCAATGGACACCTCCGCTCGATCTCGGTAGAGCCGCGGGACACTCTCGCGGTGGCGCTGCGTGACAAGATCGGGCTCACCGGCACGAAGATCGTGTGCGATCGGGGCTCCTGCTCGGCATGTACGATCTGGCTGAACAAGACGCCGGCGCTGGCGTGCATGACACTGGCGGTGGACGTCGGCGACCGGGAAGTGACCACCATCGAGGGTTTGTCCGATGGCGAGCACCTTCATCCCGTGCAGGCAGCTTTCGTCAGACACGACGCGATGCAATGCGGCTTCTGCACGCCGGGCATGGTGATGAGCTGCGCGGCGTTGCTTGAACACAATCCCAATCCGACGCTTGCGGACGTGAAGCACGCCACCAGCGGCAATCTGTGCCGCTGCGGCACTTACCCCAAGGTATTCGCTGCGACCCTTGATGCGGCCAAAAGGGGCAATTCCGCGGCCGCCCTGGTGATGCCAGCCCGAGCGAAGGAGGTCTAAATGGCGCGCGAGATGCTCGAACAACAGGAGACGGGCACGGATAAAGTGCAGCAGGATAAAGGGCAGCAGAGCAAGTCTGTGTCGCAAGGCGTAAAAGGCGAGGCGAAGCCGACGCGCAACGCCGAGAAGCATGACAAGGCCACGCCGGCCGCCGCTAAAACTGCGGCGAACACCCGCACTGCGAGCTTTCTGTATGGCATTCCGCAGCTTGGCTTGACCCAGGTAGAGCGGCAGGTCCCGGTCGAGGAGCCGCCGGCCCTGCCGGCCAACGCCGACCTGAAGTACGTGGGCCGCCCTACGGAGCGCTACGACGGTGCGGCAAAGGCTTCGGGACAGGCGAAGTACACGGCCGACATCCACCTGCCGGGCATGCTGTATGCGCGCATGGTGACGGCTTCCATCCCGCACGGGAGGATCGTTTCGATCGACACCAGCGCCGCCGAGAAGCATCCCGGTGTTCGCGCGGTCTACGTCATCCAGCATGTGCTCGGCAGCGCGGAGCTGCGCAATCCGGCGCAGGAGATCCCTTCGCGCTATCCCATCGTGCGCTACGCAGGGCAGCCAATCGCAGGCATTGCCGCAGTTTCGCAGGACATTGCGGATGATGCGGCAGCGCTGGTGAAGGTCCAGTACGCTCCCATGGCCTTTGTGGTGGAACGCGCCGCGGCCCGAGCCGCGGATGCGCCGCTGGTCTATCCGGGGCCGGCGGATGAAGCAGGGACAGCCGGCGGCGGGGGCGGCCCACGCAATGTGCCACAAAAGGGCAACGTGCATGGTCCGCAGCGGAAGCGGGTCGGCAATCCGGAGCAGGGCTTCAAGGATGCCGACGTCGTCGTCGGGGGTGAGTACTTCACCCAGGTGCAGACCCACTCCGCGCTCGAGACCCACGGTGTAGTTGCGGACTGGAAGCCTGATGAGCTGACGGTCTACGCCTCCACACAAGGCACAGCGAGTGTTCGTGATGATCTCGCCGATACGTTCAAGCTGCCGAAGAACAAGGTCCGCGTCATTACGGAGAACATGGGCGGTGGTTTCGGCGCGAAGTTTGGCGCGGGTAACGAGGGCGTGGTGGCCGTGCACCTCTCGCGTAAGGCGAACGCGCCGGTCCGGCTGATGCTCGACCGCCGTCAGGAGCACATCGTCTCCAACCGGCCGGACTCGCATCAGAGGCTGCGCATCGGCGCCAGGCGCGACGGTACGCTTACGGCCATCGAACTGATCAGCTACGGCACCGCCGGCGTGGGCACCGGGGCAGGGACAGCCGGACCGGCGACCAACATGTACAAGTGCCCCAATCTGCTGACGGAAGAGTACGACGTCTTCATTAACGCAGGACCCGGTGCGGCGTTCCGTGCCCCCGGTCATCCGCAGGGATGTTTCGCGCTCGAACAGGCCATCGATGAGCTCGCCGTCAAGCTGAATATTGACCCGTTGACGCTACGCGAGAAGATCGACGAGAGCCCGGCGCGCAAGGTGGAACGCCAGATCATTCTTGAACGCACCGCGTGGAGCAAGCGCCGCGCTCCGGCTGCGGATAGCGGACCGGTAAAGCGCGGCATGGGTGTCGCCCAATCCGTCTGGTACCGGTTCGTCGACATGAACTCCTCCTGCGAGGTACGGATGTCGCGCGACGGCTCGGTGGAGGTACTCTCGGCCGTGCAAGACCTGGGCGGCGGCACCAAGACGATCCTTGCGCAGGTGGTTGCCGAGGAGTTCGGGATTCCTCCGCAGAGCGTCGGTGTCCGTATCGGTGATACGCGCTATCCAATCGGGCCGAATTCGGGAGGCAGCGTTACCGCCGGATCGATTACGCCAGCGATCCGCAACGCCGCCTACCAGGCCAAGCAGCAACTACTTGCCGCGGTCGCTCCGTCGCTGGGGGTCGCTCCCGGCGAACTTACCCTGCAGGATGGACGCGTCGTGGTCAAGTCCGATAACTCCCGCTCCCTCACGCTGCGCCAGGCTGCCGGGAAGTTGAGCACCGATGAGATCGCGGTGCGCTTCACCCGCGTGCCGGACTACACCAAGCAGCGGATCACCTATGGGGGCGTCGATTTCGTCGAGCTGGCCGTCGATACGGAGACGGGCCGCGTGCACATCGAGCGCGTCTTCGGCGCACACGACTGCGGGCGGCCAATCAACCCGACCGGGGTCATCAGCCAGATCAATGGCGGCATGCTGCAGGGTATCTCGTATGCGCTGTTCGAGCAGCGGGTTATGGATCCGCGCAGCGGCCATATGCTGAACGCTAATCTTGAAAACTACAAAATTCTCGGGGCGCGCGAGGTGCCGGAGATCGAGATCGCGCTGATCGAGAACTACATCGCGCAGAGCTCGACCGATGCCGCGGGCATCGGCGAGTCCGCGGGCATCATCACCTTGGCCGCCGCCATTGGCAACGCGTTCTACAACGCCACTGGCGTCCGCATGCGCAGGATCCCAATGACGCCGGCCAACGTGCTGGCGGCGCTCGGGAACACCGGCGAGGAGCTCCAGGCATGAACCAGTTCATTTTCGTCAACTGCACTACCGTGAACGAGGCGCTTGGCCAGCTTGACCATGGCGCAGTCATAAAGGCTGGCGGCGTCGATCTGCTCGATCTGATGAAGGAAGGGATTGTGTCTCCGCCGAAGCTCGTCAACATCCGCAACATTGGCGAGTTGCGCGGCATGGAGGTCACGGAGAAGGGACTTCGCTTAGGTCCACTCGTGACGCTCAGTGAGATCGCCGAGCACCCCGCGATCCAGCGGAACTACGCAGCCCTGTCCGATGCCGCGGGTCACGCCGCCACTCCGCAGGTTCGAAACATGGCCACGCTTGGTGGCAACCTGATGCAGCGGCCGCGCTGCTGGTACTTCCGCTCGGCGGAATTCGACTGCCGGAAGAAGGGCAGCTCCGACACGTGCCACGCGATCGCCGGCGAAAACCAGTACCACGCAATCATGAACAATCAGACCTGCGCGAGCGTGCACCCGTCATCCACCGCTGTCCCGCTGCTGGCGATGAATGCCGAAGTCGAGCTCACCTCCAAACAGGGGCGGCGGACGGTCCCGATGACCGAGTTCTATGTGCCGCCGGAGAAGAGCCTCCTCAACGAGACAGCAATCCGGCCGGGCGAACTGATCACGAGCGTCTTTATCCCGGCTCCCGCCCCAGGCACGCGCTCTGCCTATCAGAAGTACGGAGAGAAGGAGAGCTTCGACTGGCCGATTGCCGACGCGGGCGTGCTCCTGGTGATGTATGGAAGCAACTGTCTTAAGGCGGCGGTCGTGCTCGGCGTCGCGGCGCCCACACCGATCCACGCGCACGCCGCGGAGGCGGTACTGACCGGTAAAGCGGTCGATGAAGCCACGGCGCGGGCTGCTGGAAAGGCTGCTGTCCAGGGCGCCACGCCGCTCTCCAAGAATGGGTATAAGACGCAACTCTTCGAAACGGCTGTATACCGCACGATCCTGCTGGCCGCCGGCCAGATGGACCGGGATCCCAGCGCGATAGGGTAGGTGAAGCAATGAGCGAGCAGACGAAAACCCCAGCGATCGGCGCAAGATGTGGTTGCCTGCGCAGCAAGTCGTCCTATGGCGCGTTCGGCGAGTATCACGAGGACATGGAAGAGATCCTGGGTGCGACCACGACCTACTGGTGTCTTAAGACGATGGGCAAGGCGGGACCGGACGAGCACTACGTACATGGCTCACTGTGTCGCCAGGGCCGCCGCTGCTGGGAAGATCCCGAGAGCGCCTGAGCCGTCCACCTCTTCAATCATGTTCTGGTGTGCGAGGATGAGGGTCTTCCTCTGGCGTATCTGCCCCTCTCAATCAATTCACAGTGATGGAAACGGTCGCTGTCGCCGAATTGTAATCGGCAGCGTATGAAGGCGTGAAGGTCGCGGTGAGCGTGTGGGTGCCGGTGCTCAGGACGGTTCCGGCTGCGGGCGAGTAAACGAATCTGCCGGCGACGTTCGCCTTCGCGTTGAGCTGGGTGCTGCTCAACCGGGTGCCGTGGCTGATGGCAGCGGGGTTGGCCCAGGTGATCTGAGGCGTGGCCTTGTTTACGGTAATCGTGACGCTGCTCGAGACCTTGGCATAGTCCGTGCTATCGGTGGGCGCGAATCTGGCCACCAGCGTATGCGTGCCCCCAGCCAGCAACACTCCTGCTGCAGGCGAATACGTAAATACCCCTGGCACTGAGGCGCTGGCATTGAGTTGCACACCGGTCAGCAGCGTCCCATAGACGATCGATGCTGGAGTGGGCCAGACGATTGCCGGGTTCACCTTGGTCACGAGGAGCGAGACGGTCGCTTTCGCGGTGGAGTATTGCGCGGAATTAGCTGGCGTGAACGTCGCCGCCAACACGTGCCTTCCGCCGGTGGGGATAGTGCCGGCCGCCGGTGTGTAGACAAAGCTGCCGGGGACCGAGGAGGTTGCGTCGAGTTGGGCGGCGCTGAGCGCCGTGCCATAGACGATCGGGCCGGGAGCGCTCCAACTGATCGGCGGAATCGCCTTCTTCAGCACTTCGACCACTGTGTTGCTGGTTGCGCCGCTGAAGTTCGCATCTCCGCCGTAGACGGCCGTGAGACTGTTCGATCCTCCGGGCAGAACGCCGGTCGTGAAGCTGGCCATCCCGTTCAACAGCGTTGCTGATCCCAGAGCGGTCGCTCCGTCCATGAACGCTACGGCGCCTCCCGGTACGCCACTCACCTGCGGCGTGGCCGTTGCCGTCAAGGTAGCGGTATTCCCCACGAGTGCGGCGGTAAGCGCGACCTTGGTCGAGGCCTGAGTGATTGTGAATGATCCGGCGACCAGAGCGAAGCTGTAGTTCGCCGCGCTCAATGTGCCTTGACTTAAGACGATGGGATAGGCTCCGGGAGCGGAGGTTGCAGTGGCGGCGGTTGATTCACCCGGAGCACCGCTCACGACGGCGCTGGTATCTCCGTTCACGAAGCCCGCAACCGTATAGGTGAGCGCGGGGTTGGCCGCGCCGTAGGCGCGACTTGCATCGGCCGCGGTCACCGTAAGCGGCGCCTGAGCCACCGTCAGAGTGGCGCTCCCGCTTCCCGCGGCGTAGCTGCCCTGCGCCGCATAGGAAGCGCCGAGCGGGTGTGTGCCCGCGGCAAGAGCAGAGGCCGTAAAAGTAGCGCTTCCGCCGGAGAGTGGCGCAGTCAGGGCCGCCCCTCCATCCACCGTAAGGGTTACGTTGCCGCTGGGCACGCCAGAATCGGCGGCTACATTGACGCTGATGGTAGCTGAGCTTCCGTATGTAATGTTGGGCGCCTGAATGGTCAGGGTCGTTCCCACCACATCGCTTTGCGTACTCTGAACGAGCGCCGCGCTGTACGCCGGCACGTAAACAGTCGCTGCCCCTTGGGTGATCGTAGCGGTATACGGTGCGCCCATCGACGGCGGCGCGGCTTCCTGCACCGGTGCGCCCTGGATCAGCGCGTCGGCCTGGGCCTGATCTGTAACGCTTCCCGTCGAGTTCGCCAGGGTGAGGATGTTGGCCGACAGAACGTCGCGCGGCAGGGTGAGTGACATCCCCAGGTTGGTGCTGGAACGATTGACGATCACGGTAGAGAACGTGCCGTTCGCGTTGGCTATGGTGTATGCGGTCGCGTTGACGCCGCTGGCGTTGATTGCGGTTGAGACGAGCTTCGCCGCCCGGTTCTGCGTGGCCAGGTAAAAGAGGTAGAGACCGGCATAGCGCGCGGTCGGATAGAAGGCGGTGCCCGCGCTATCCTGGATGACGGAGTAAGGATTGTTATTGATCTTCCCCAGACCGCCGGAGATGAAGTTGACGCTGTACGCGCCGGCTTGCGCGGCCTGGAAGGCGAAATCCAACGAATAGAGCGCCGCGCCGTAGGTGTCGGAGACGCCATCCTTGCCGCCGCTGTATACGTCCGAGGTCTCGTTGATGACCCAGGGCTGCGGGTAGGTGGCTTGCACTGACTGAATACCGTTCGCCTCTGAGGCGAAATAGCTGTCAGCGGTCGCGGAGAAGTTAAGGATCTCCGCCATGGTGGCGGTCGATGGGCCGTCTACATAAAAGTGCGCCGAGTCCCAATAGATGAGATCGCTGTTCATTGCCATCATTGCGGAGGACCATGTACCGGCGCTCGACGCGACGCCGGTGGACGGTCCAATGAACTTGGCGGCAGGAACGGAGTTCACGATGGCCAGGGCAACCGTCCGCCATGCCGCGGCAAATGCAGCAGGCGTCACGCCGCCATATGCGGCACTGTCCGGCTCATTGCCGATCTCAAACCCTACCAGCGACGACCCAAGCTGCTCGGACACATAGAGGGCCTCAGCGGCTGATACTGAAGAGGACTGGGTGAGATAGTTGATGCCATAGGTACACTTCCACCCGGTCGCTTGCAGAAATGTAGCGAGCGCCTGAATGTCGGATGGTGCAATTTGATTGGCCGTCTGTCCCGGGCCACCCGGCGTCCATATCTCTGTATCGTCGGTAAGCAAGCGCAGCGTGCCTGGGCCGAGATCCTTGAAATCGGCGACCGTGCGCGCGTTGGTACCGGAAAAGAAGCGCGCCGGGGCATTCAGCTTGTCCTTGGCATAACTCAGGCCAAGATATCCTTGCGGGATAGTTGCCTCTACCGTAGAGGTGACGGCGACGGTTCCGGAGGTGAGATTGCCGGGGACGGGCTGGGGGTTTTGCCAGGCAAACGAGGGTGATGCCATCATCAGAGCGAGGATCAGAATCAGCTTTTTCACGGAATGGCCCTTTGGGAAATCCGCCGGGGAGGCGGATTGCCACTGGAGGAATGCGTAGGAAGCGCAACTAATGCTTATGGCTTTGTTAGGTATGAAGCACTGTCTCCGGCGGAGCTTGCGCGCGGGCAGAACTATTCATTCTGCTCAATACAAGTAGCAGGACGAGAGAACACGGAATGCCATGTCAGGAAGGGCGCGAAACACGTGCGCTAGGAGGAGAAAAAACCCTGAACAGACTGCGGGGCCCAATTAACGGATTATCGAACTTAACTCGGCGGTCTAACACCTGCCGCACGGCGGGTTCTTATCTCTAATCGATTGCGTAGTGATAGTTGGTGAGAAGAGGGACTGTCAAGCAAAAAAATACCAGGTGCGACGCCAATCTAGATCGCAGTCTAACTTGCGCCAGATATGCCGAGACCGCTCGACGCCAAGCCACCCGAGGCGGCGAAGCAGACTCCGACATCCCGCTCTCGCACGCAAATTCTCGAACCCACGCAAATTCTCGAACCATGGACGGACTCATTCCGGGCGTGGAGAGCACCGGATCGGGCATGCCTGGAGCCGATCTGGTTCCGACCAATCCAAGTTGCAGTTCAGCCTGACAGTCGCGAGTGAGGTTTGCGCCTCTGCCAAGGACGAAGCTGCCCGCGGATGCCGGTCTGTTGAACACATTCATGCTCCAGCGGTACGTAAGTATCGCCGAATGGTGTGCAAGACTATGGACGGATTCATATAGTGAGCGCACCCGTGACTCTCATTCATGAAGATCGACTATTTCCCGTAGATCCGCCGGCACGCGGTATTGCGAAGCGGCTCTACAAACACATCGAAGACCTGCCCCTGATCAGTCCGCATGGACATACACAGGCGGGGTGGTTCGCGCGCAACGAGCCATTTCCGGATCCTGCGAAGCTGCTGGTGCAGCCGGACCACTATGTTTTCAGGATGTTGTACAGCCAGGGAATTCCGCTCGCGGAGCTCGAGATCGGAGAGCCGGAGCTGAAAGACCCGCGCAGGGTGTGGCGGATATTCGCCGAGCACTACTATCTCTTCCGGGGAACACCGACTCGGCTGTGGCTGGACTATGTCTTCCAGGAGCTGTTCGGGATGGAGGAGCGGCTGAGCGGGAGCACCGCCGATCTCTACTTCGACACCATCGCTGAGAGGCTACGGACGCCAGAGTTTCTACCTCGCGCGCTATTCGAGCAGTTCCGCCTGGAGGTGCTCGCGACAAGCGATTCGCCGCTCGATTCGTTGAGCGATCATCGCGCGATTCGCGAGTCCGGATGGGGCGCCCGCATTCTGCCGACCTTCAGGCCAGATGCGGTTACCGATCCGGAGTTCGACGGGTTCTCGGAAAACCTGAGCAGGCTGGGCGAGTTGACCGGCGAAGACACAGGAAGCTGGACCGGCTACCTGAAGGCGATCGAGAGCAGGCGCGCATATTTCAAGAGCTTGGGCTGCACGGCGACCGACCACGGGCACCCGACGGCTCGCACAGCGGACCTGAACGATGGCCAGGCGAGCGCGCTGTACGCAAACGTGTTGACGGGCGCCGCGAGCCGGGAGGAGAAAGAACTCTTCCGAGCGGAGATGCTGACCCAGATGGCGCGGATGAGCCTGGAGGATGGGCTGGTGATGCAGATGCATCCGGGGAGCACGCGCAACCACAATCGCGCGCTCTTCAAACAGTACGGACGCGATGTGGGGGCTGATATCCCCACGGCGACAAACTACGTGGACGCGCTTCGGCCGCTGCTGGACCGCTTTGGCAACGAGCGCGGGCTGACGCTGATTCTGTTTACGCTGGACGAGGCGGCCTATAGCCGAGAGCTTGCACCGCTGGCAGGCCATTATCCCTGCCTGCGATTGGGGCCGCCCTGGTGGTTTTTCGACAGCCCGGAGGGTATGCTGCGGTTTCGCAGGTCCGTGACGGAGACGGCCGGATTTTATAACACGGTGGGATTCAACGACGACACGCGGGCCTTCCTTTCGATTCCGGCGCGGCACGATGTGGCGCGGCGGATGGACTGCGGCTATCTGGCGCGGCTGGTGGCCGAGCACCAGCTGGATGAGGACGAGGCGAGCGAAGTGGCTACCGATCTCGCCTACAATCTGGCACGGCAGGCTTACCGGCTCTAGCTATCGCCGATGAGACTATGAGCATCGCGGACAAGTTGCGGGAGAACAGGCACAGTCCTGCGCCGGGCGCGGGGCGCATGAGCTACGTGCGCTGGACAGTGTGCGCGATGCTCTTTGTCGCCACCTCGATCAACTACATGGACCGGCAGGTGCTCGGCATATTGAAGCCCACACTGCAGCACAGCATTGGGCTGACCGAGGTGCACTACGGGTATGTGATCGCGGCGTTCCAGGTAGCGTATGCGCTGGGGCTGCTGGGCGCTGGCCGCCTGGTGGACCGCGTGGGTTGCCGGGTGGGGTACACCATCATCATGGGTGTATGGAGCGTGGCGGCGATGAGCCACGCGCTGGCGCGGTCCGCGCTTGGCTTCGGCGTCGCGCGCTTCTTCCTGGGCCTGGGTGAGGCGGGCAACTTCCCGGCGGCGATCAAAGCAACAGCCGAGTGGTTTCCGCAGAGCGAGCGCTCTCTGGCGACGGGTATCTTCAACTCAGGCGCCAATGTGGGCGCGATTCTCGCGCCGGCGATCGTTCCGTGGATTACGATTCGCTTCGGGTGGCGGGTTGCCTTCCTGGCCACGGGCTGCTTCAGCGTTCTGTGGATCGCATGGTGGTTCACGAACTACCGCAAGCCGGCGGAGCATGCGTCCGTCAGCGCGGCGGAGCTGCAACACATCTACTGCGAGGCGGCCGAGGATATGGGACCGGAGATCCCGTGGCGCCGTCTGCTGCGCTGTAAGCAGACCTGGGCCTTTTCGATTGCAAAGTTTTTGACGGACCCGATCTGGTGGTTTTATCTGTACTGGCTGCCCACGTTTTTCGACGCGCGGTTTCACCTCGGCTTGTCGCGGCTCGGCCTGCCATTGATCATTGTCTACAACGTGTCGGCAATCGGCAGCATTGGCGGCGGATGGCTTCCCGCGTTCTTCAGGCGGGCAGGCCTGGATGCGGCGAAGGCGCGCCTGGGCGCGATGTTGACCTGCGCCTGCCTGGTGCTGCCCATCTTCGGCGCCGGCAACCTGCGATCGGAATGGATTGCAGTGGCGATGTTGAGCCTGGCGGCGGGAGCGCACCAGGGCTGGTCTGCGAATCTGTTCACGACTGCGTCCGACATGTTCCCTCAAAGCGCGGTTGGGGCGGTAGTGGGTATCGGCGGCATGGCGGGATCGGTGGGCGGCGTGCTGCTGTCGGTCAGCGCGGGCTGGATTCTGCAGCTCACGCACAGCTATGTCTCACTGTTTGCGATTGCGGCGCTGGTGTATCCACTGGCGCTTGTGGTGCTGCGAATACTCGCGCCCGGCTTCAAGAAGATCGACGTTGCGGCATGAGCCCCGGGTATGTTGCATAAGAAATTCTGGGCGTTCGATTCTCTAAACACGGATGCAGGGGGAGAGGAGCACGGATGAGTGGAACGTCGCTGAATCTTGAGAACAAGGTGGCGGTCGTTATCGGAGGGACGTCAGGAATCGGGCGCGCGCTCAGCCTTGGGTTGACGGAAGCGGGAGCAGATGTGGTCGCGTCTGCACGACGGAAGGAGAATGTGGAGGAGACGGCTGCCGCGATTGAGGCGTATGGACGGCAGACCCTACGGATCAGCTCCGACGTCGGCGACCGTGCCTCGCTCGAAGCCTTGCTCGCTGCAACTATGAAGCGCTTTGGGAGAGTAGATATTCTGGTGAACTGCGCAGGAAAGATCCAGCGAGCGCCGACGCTTACGTTGTCCGAGGAAGACTGGCGGGACGTTCTCGAGACTAACTTGACGGGGACGTTGCGCGCCTGCCAGATCTTTGGCCAGCACATGCTCGAGCGCGGTCACGGCCGCATCATCAACATCGCCTCGCTGAGCACCTTCGTTGCACTGAACGAAGTGGCCGCCTATGCGGCAAGTAAGGCGGCCGTGGCGTCGCTCACGCGGTCCCTCGCAGTGGAGTGGTCGAGGCGCGGCGTCACCGTGAACGCGATCGCACCCGGCGTCTTTCGCACGGCGCTCAATGCCGACTTGCTCGACAACACCCCACGCGGGAAGGAGCTACTGTTGCGAACGCCGATGGGCCGGTTCGGAAGAACGGAGGAGTTGGTGGGAGCGGCGGTCTACCTGGCGTCCGACTCAGCCTCGTTCGTGACCGGGCAGGTGCTGGTGGTAGATGGCGGATTTCTGGCGAGCGGGGTCAATCAATAGCGCGGCTACAGTGCCGCGGATTCTCTGCGCCTGCCTGACTTCAGGACCAACGCTGCCACGATGGCAAGCACCCCGAGCAGGATAAGTGGGAGATCTACCACGAGCGCAGCAGCGAGTCCGCCAATAAAGCCGGAAAGGGCTTCGGCTCCGACCTGGAGGGCCTGATTATTGCCCATCACTCGCCCCTGTTCGGCCTCGCTCGCAGCTTTCGAGAGCAGCGTAGCGCACGAGGGCAGGCACAGCGCCAAGGCGCCGGAGGTGAGAAAAAGAGTGACCCAGAGCGTTGCCATGGGACGAATCAGCACGACGGTGAGCATGAAGACGCCGGTAAGACAGGCCGACCAGATGGTGAGCGTTCTGGTCGCGAACCTGGCGGCGAGGAAGCCGGTCAACCATACGTTGCCAATCACGATGGGAACGCTAACCCAGGCGATGAACTCCGAGACGCGGGACACGCCTAAGTGGAAGTGCCCGACCAGGTACATGGGATAACAACGGAAGAAGCCGAAGATAGCGAAGTACAAGAGAAAATTCAGCCAGTAAAGGCCGCGCAAACGGCGGTTGACGATTACTCCTTTCAGGTTTGTGAAAGCCTGAGTAAGGCTCACTGCGCGGCGGGTCGCAGGCGGGTTGGTCTCGCGGAACAAGATGGCTGTAGCTGCGGTCGTGATGACAAGCAGAGCCAGCACCACCCAGAAGGGGGTCGCGTTATTGAACCACGAGACGAGTTGCGGGTCGGCCAGTTTGCCGCCTACCAGCGGGCCAATGATATAGGCCGAACTGGCGCTCATGTAGATGTAACCGAAGAACCGGTTCCGTTCCGCCGGTGCGACGACATCGGCAATGGCACTCTGCGCGGCCACGACATTCGCCTCTGCCGAGCCTGCAACCAATGAGGCGGCAGCGAGAAGAGCAAAGCTTCGAGTGGCGACGGCCACGGCGATGAGGGCATAGCACACCGTTGTGACGGAAAGGGAGATAAGCAGGACCGGCTTCCGTCCGAAGCGGTCAGACAACGCGCCCAGGACGGGTGACCCGGCAAACTGGCCCAGCGGGTACAAGCAGAGCAGAAAGCTGAGCAGCATGATGCGCGTGCTCATCGGCTCGCCGGCGGGAAGCAACAGATCATGATTGCCCATCAGCATGGGCGTAAACACGGTGATCATGAGGCTGTAGCCCACGAAGCCGACAAAAACGACGGCATAGAGAGGGAGCAGGGCGGCTACCGATCGCGTCCGGCTCACGTCCTCTCCGGAACCGGAGCCGGAACCAGAGCCGGAATCAGAGCCGGCTGACTTCCCTACCAGACCGGCGGGACTCACATCCTTCGCACTTGCCACCTGCAACCTCCGCTACGGTCTTGAGCCTCTCGGCTTGAATCAGCGATGTCCTCTGTGAGCTATCAGGGTCCCGCCTGCTGCCTCGGCGCGGCCATACGGCGCTCGGCTGGATCGAACTTCTCTGAACGACTGTCCGCGTGGCGCAAACCACGGAGAGTCCTCATTAGAGCTGCAGGCGCACCCGCCACCGGGTGAGAACGGCAGCGATGGCGAGCATGCATGCGGTGAAGAGAGCCGCCTTCACCGCCCCCGGCAGGCCATGGTTGAAGTGTGTGGTGAAGTACGAGATGCCGAACAACGAGAGGCAGAAGTAGAAGAAGTCGGGTAGCAGGTAGGTCAGCAAGGTGTTCGCGCCGGCCGGCCGTGCGAAGACAGCCCAAGTTGTTTGTTTCCGTACATCGCACAGCCAGTAGAGAGCGGTGAATAGCAGGATACTGGCCGCAATGCTGTAGAGACACCAGGTTGGAGTAGCTCGAATCTTAGAGATGCCGAGCGGCGTGAGCAGCCAGCCGGCCAGCAGGGTCGAGAGCGCGAAGGCGAGCGCCAGGGACACCTTCTGGCGCAGCGCATGCCACCTGTGCGCTCCGAAAAAGATACACGACGTCAGAACGCCCGCCATGCAGATGCAGGGCATAGCGCCGGTGGTAAATGGCCACAGATGAAGACGAAGTTCGATGGAAATGGCGCTGAGGGCCAGCAGCGCGACGAACCAGGCGAGTGGCGCCCATAACCATCGCCGCGTGGGAATGTACAGGATGCAGACCGCGAGATAGGTGTATCCGATCAGTCCGAGGATTTCTGGATAGGAGCCGTCGATCCAACCATCGATCGGGCCGCCTGGTATGGTCCGCCGGAAGATGGCAAACATTGCGATCATCAGGAGCAGTCCGCCGTAGCGCAGTATGCGGAACGCGATCCGGAGCCGGTCCGAGCCACGGTAGACGCTCCAGAACAGCACCGCGCCTGTTAGTGCGAGCAGCCCCCAGGCGCTGGTGCTCACACCCATCCGGGCCGCGTCACCCTTATCCGTATTGGCGATGATCAGGCCCAGAACTACCAGGCTAAGGGTGCGCAGCAGAACATGGGTCCACAGCCCCGGCAGGGAGGGATTCTTCTTGATACGCTGCCGGATGGCCAGCGGGATCGACATGCCCACAATGAAGAGAAACGCGGGATAGACCATGTCGACGTAGGTCATGGCGTTGATGTTGGCTGCCATGTGATAGTTCCACCACGGCAGCCCACGCACACTTGACAGGTCGTTGACGAAGATCATGACGACCATGGTGAGGCCGCGGAAGATATCGATCGAGGCGATGCGGGGTGTGCTGAACTGTCGCGTGCCCGACTGGGGAGAGTCCAACTGGGGCGTGTCGAACTGGGAGCCGGCATTGATTGAGGCTGCTTGAGCGGCGGATGTCATCTGTTCTCGCCCGGTGCGGTTTCGCTGTTGTTCAGTTGAGAATCGATAGCATCCAGCAGCGCTCCTGAGCGGTCCCCGGAGTAGTCCCAGAACATGATGCCGCCAAGCTTGTGATCGAGCACGTACTTGCACTTCTGCGCAAGCGACTCCGGATCTTCATAGGAGACGAAGGTCCTGCTGGCGCCATTGTAGAGATACGGAACAGAAGCGGCAGAATCCCAATAGCGGGTATAGCCGCTGTGCAGCATCCTTCCCGCGATGTCCGTATATTGAGCGAAGGCGTTCGGGACCGGCTTTCCGAACTGGAAGAGACCGTGGTTGGTGTCCGGAACGTCTCCCCACACGTGACCATAGAATGGCACGCCCAGAACGATCTTCGCGGACGGAACTCCGGCTTTCTCGTATTCCTGGATGGAGCGGTCGGCCGAGACTTGCTTGGGGTCCGCCGGGTCGGTATAGAGCGGCGCGTGGTTCCCTGTTGTCATCTCCGAGCCCGGCTCATAGTAGTCATAGGCCATCAGATTGACGGTGTCGACGTACTTCTGCACTTTATCCATCTGCGTATGCGCGAGGAACTCACTCGAGGCTCCGGTCGCGACGGTAATGAAAAGCCGCCGATGCAGCCTCTTCTCTTCACGGTGGAATCGCTTGCGCAACTCCTTGAGCAGCAGCGTGTAGTTCTGTTTGTCCTCCGGCCGGAAATGGCTTTCCGAACCGGCCATCCCGGGATACTCCCAGTCGATGTCCAGCCCGTCGAGCTGATAGCGATCGACAAACTGCACCGCGCTTTCGATAAAGATTGCGCGGCTTTGCCGGGAAACGGCCATGTCGGAAAATCTGCCGGACCAGAGCCATCCTCCAACTGAGACGAGCACGGTAAGGGCTGGATTCTTCCGCTTCAGGGCAACCAGAGTTGCGAGGTTCCTCGCTTCCGGGGCAAAACCTTCCACCATGCGTCCGTCCTGCAGGTTCGCGAAGGCATAATTGATGCGCGTCAGCTTCCGCGCGTCGACCTCGTCCGGCTGAAGGATGCCGTTCTGCGGGAAGACATAGGCGACGATCACAAGTTGCCGAGGCGCGGCCGGCGAATCCGCTCGCGCAGCAGGAGCGCAGGACAGGCCAGCGATGCCAAGCAGACAGAGGGTGAGCAGTCTGGCGGCAGGCGAGCAGAGTAACAGTTGTCGTGCAGTGGCCTTGCTGCCGCAGGCGTGTCGCCCCCCTCTTCGCGTACCTGCATGTTCCCGCGGCGTTGCTCCATGCTTCGACAGACGGTTGCCTCCTTAATCGCAATGCTATCCATTGTGCACCAGCGCCACGCGCCAGGACTGTGACAGCGGTCTGCGCCTGCATTAGTCTAATCGGCGAAGGCAAACCTGCTTGCGAAAGGATCGGACCATTCGTCGAATCTGGATACAGTCTTTTGCCGCCGCGTCTTTCGGGCTGCTCGCTCCAATCTGCTTTGGCCAGTTGAGCGTCCTGGTAGACCAGGTGGGCTACGAGACGCAATCGCCGAAGCAGGCGCTGGTGCTCGGCACAGAGAGGAACTATCCGCAGCAGTTCACCTTGGTTGATACCGGGACGGGCAAGACAGTGCTCAGCGGCACCCTGAAGCCGGCGGGCAAGGTCCATGCATGGGGTGATCGCGTGTTCTGGACTGCCGACTTTTCCTCCTGGCAGAAAGCCGGTCATTACACCATTCAGACCCACATAGGCGGGGAGGAGGCAAGCTCCTGTCCCTTCGCGATTGAGGACGATCTACTCGAGCGCAACACACTGTCGGATGTCGTGTACTACTTCAAAGGGCAGCGGGCTAGCGGCCCGATGGATCGCGCGGACCGGCATCTGGCCCTCCCCGGCGGCCATTCCGAGTTCGTGGATGTACACGGCGGCTGGTATGACGCGACCGGCGATTACGGCATCCACCTGTCGCACCAGAACCCTACTTCTTACTTCAATCCGCAACAGGTTCCCCTGGTGGCGTGGAGCCTGCTGAAGAGCTATGGCGTGCTCGAATCCCGGCACGATGACAACTTCACCGAGTATGAGCGGCGGATGCTGGATGAAGGGCTCTATGGCGCTGATTTTCTGGTGCGAGCGAAGCGGCCCGGCGGCTCGTTCTTCGAGAGCATCACAGCGCCGGGAAGAGAAAAGCTTCCGCAGGATCGGGAGATCGGAAACCCCAACTGGCGCACACAGATCAAGAAGAACGCCTCGGACACCACCGAGCAGATCGGAAAAGCAGAGGGGCCCCATGCGTATGAGGCGAGCTTCCGAGCCGGCGGAGGAATGGCGATCGCGGCACTCGCATTGGCCAGCACCATGCCGGAGCACGGTGACTTCCCACGCTCGACATACCTGCACACTGCCGCAGATGCATTTCAATTCCTGAACGCGCATAACCGGGAGCTACTGAACGACGGGACAGAGAACATCCTGGACGATTACTGCGCGCTGATGGCTGCGACCGAGCTATACGGCGCCACGCACCAGGAGCAGTATCGAGCCGCGGCGGATCAACGCGCCGCGCATCTGATGGCTCGCCTGGCATCGATTAAGGGCTATAGGGACTATTGGCGCGCGGATGCCGGTTCGCGACCGTACTTCCATCCCTCGGACGCGGGGCTGCCGGTAATCAGCCTGCTGGAGTACGGGCGAGTGGCGAATCCCGCTAAACAGCAGCAGGTACGCGCCGTGGTGGAGCGGTCGCTGCGGTTCGAACTGACGGTTACAGGCGAGGTGAATAATCCGTTCGGCTACGCTCGGCAACTGGTGCGCATGGGCGATGGCCAGGTACGCAGCGCCTTTTTCTTTCCGCACGATACGGAAGCGGCGCCCTGGTGGCAGGGAGAGAATGCACGTCTGGCTTCGCTGGCCGCGGCCGCGCGCATGGCCGCTCCGCTCTTCAACAACGACCCCGCGTTTCAAACGCAACTGGAAGACTATGCGTGGAACCAACTGCATTGGATACTGGGCCGCAATCCTTTGGACGCCAGCATGCTCACGGGAAGCGGTCACGGGAACGCTCCGTACATGTTTTTCCGCTCTTACAAATACAGCAACGCGCCGGGATCGATCGTGAACGGCATCACCGCTGCCATTGGCGATGAAGATGGGATTGCCTTCAATGAAGGATTCGCCGTCACCGGCCAGGATGAAGACTGGCGTTGGACAGAGCAGTGGCTGCCACATGCCGCGTGGTATTTGTATGCAGTCAGCCTTCCACATCGCCCGTGAAGCAGGCCGGGCAGTGCGCGACGCGCTCGGTGTGGTTCACTGGAGAGTGACAGTCACACAAACCAGAACCCTTATATTCGTCCGGAGGTATGAGTTGTTCAGCAAAGTGTTCGTCGTGTTGTTGTCCGCGGCATCCGTGCCGCCGTTGCTGTTCGCGCAGCCTGCCCCTAAGCGGCCGGTGATCGATGGCATTTCTCATATGACAGTCTTTGCCGCCGACCCCGCCGCTTCGAAGAAATTCTATGTGGGCGAGCTTGGCCTGGCGGAAGGCACACCGGATGCTGCCGGCGAGGCGCGCTACTACGTAAGCCCAAAGCAGTATGTCGCGGTTGCGCCATTGCCACCGGAGCATTCTGCCTCGCGGCTCAAGGCGGTCTACTTCGCGACGGCAGACGCCGAGGGCTTGCGCCGCTATCTGGCGGCCCATTCCGTCCAGGTGCCGGCGCATGTCGAGCGCGATGCGGACGGCAGCTCAAGCTTCGTGGTCAAGGATCCGGATGGCCATAGCATCGGGTTCGAGCAGCAGGGTAAAGGGGGCCACGCGCCCCGACCGAGTAACCCCACCTCCACGCGGATGATCCATGTGGGCTTCACGGTCCGCAACCGCGCAGCCGAAGACGGCTTCTATCGGGGCATTCTTGGCTTCAGGCCCTATTGGCACGGGGGCATGAAGGACGGCCACGATGACTTCGTCAGTCTCCAGGTGCCGGACGGCAGCGACTGGCTGGAGTACATGCTCACCTTCCCGGAGAACCCTTCGCAGCGCACGCTTGGAGTGCTCAACCATTTCTCGCTTGGCGTAGCGGACATCAACGACGCTGCGAAGAAGCTTGAGGAGCAGGGCTGGCATGAGACCCAGAGCGAACATCGGCAGGAGGGCCGCGACGGCAAGCGGCAGCTCAACGTCTTTGACCCTGACCTGACGCGCGTCGAGTTTATGGAATTCCAGCCCTTCAGGAAGCCCTGTTGCTCGCCCTTCACCGCTCCACATCCAAAACCGTAGTGGCGACAGGCCGGATCACGGGTGAAATCCGGTGCTCAGCCATTGAAGGTGTCACGCAGCGTGCGGCGCAGCCGGGAGGTGCCGGTCTCGCGGTGAACCTGATCAGAGAGGCGGCTCCACTCCGCCTTGTGTTCCGCGGAGGCGTACTGGATCGAGACCGCACACTCGGAGAGGAGTTTATCTGCGTCCGCGAACTGCCGGGCGCGAATCTCCGCGCGAATGGCCTTAATGTGTGCGGAGGCGATGTGGTTGGCGCGGGACATCACGCGACTATCCAGCAGGCCCCCAAGCGTTCCAAGTACTGAGTGGGGGCTGGCGGCTGCCAGAGCGGAACGCGTTTCCAACCAGTCAGCGGAGAGGCTCTCGTCCATCAGCGCGGCATAGGACTTCCCTGCGCGCGCGAGCAGTGCGGCCTCCTGATCGCGGGCCGCTCTAGCCTGATCCAGGCGCGCGCGAAGCTCCGTCGAAGGCGTGGATGCTGCCTCCGTTTCCAGCAGGGCGACGGCTTCCTCGTAGAACTCAGCCGCAAGCAGGGCTTCCGCCCGGCGAAGAGTTTCAGTGCCTGCCTGCGGCTCCTCCTTGTACTCGGGCTGGTACGCGGATTGCTGGCTCGGCTGCTGTTTGGATTGGCCGAGCCTGCGGGCGTATTCGATAAGCTGGCGAACCGATGTCTCCTGGCCGCTCTCCAACAGGGGCTCGAGAAGCTGGACGACGGCCCCATAGCGTCCTTCGTGCAGGAGTTTCTGCCCTTGCGCCAGAGCATTTGCAACCTGCGCCTCCCGCTGTGCGCGATGCATCTCCCCGCGCGCGAGTTCGAGCACGTCGCGTATCTCCGGCGACAGGACATCGGAGGGACAGCTTTCGAGGATCGCGACGGCCTCGGTGTAATCCGCTCGATTGAGAGCCTGGTTGGCGCGCTGCAGATAACCGGCGCAAGCCTGTTCGGCATTGTGTGTTGCCAGACGCTGCTCGATAGCGGCGTGGAGCGCCTGCAGGCGTTCGTTTCCCGGCATCTGCTCAAGACCGCTCTGCGCGAGTTGCAAGGCCTCAGCCGGAGCCGTCTCCATGCGCACGCGGCATTGCTGCACGATCTCATCGACGCGCTGCCTGGAGGTCTCATCACGCAGATGAAGATCGAGCTGCGCTTTGATGCGGAGCAGCCGGGCCTCCGCGGGCATCTGCGCCAGGCCTTCGTTCACAAGCTGCAGGGCAGCCGTAATCTCGTCGCGGGTGTGAGCCGACGCGATCTGCTCCTCGATGCGCTCGAGGAGCTGCCGGCGCTCCTGCTGCCGCAACCCAAGCTGGGCGGCATCGAAGAGGGCCTGAAACTCGGGAGCCGAAGCGTCTAGTTTCTCTGCCTCACGAAGGATCTCCAGCGCCGGCTGGAAGCGGCGGGACTGAACCTCAGTGCGGGCCAGTTCGAGCAGACGCTTCGCTTCCTTCTGCTGGGCGGCCTGCTCCGCCTGGCGCGCCAGCGCATGGTAGGCGGCGCGGAGGCGCGAGTTGTCGCGGTCGAGTTCGAGAGCGCGCTCTACGATGGTCTGCGCCGACTTGTAGTCGCCGGCTCGCCGGGCCGCATCCGCCTGGCGGAGATATCCATCGATCAGTTCGCTGCTTTGTTTCCGCTTCTTCGCGGACTCCAGGCGTTCGGCAAGGCTGCGGTCTTCGGGGCAAAGCCTGCAAGCCTTCTCCAGAGAGGCGATGGCGCGGTCGTAGTCTTTCTCAGAGAGTGCATCTTCGGCTTCACCAATCAGCCGGCCGGCTGTTTCCAATCGCTGGCGATGGCTAAGCCGCTGTTGCACCTCCGCCAGCAGGCGCCGGGCGTCGCTCTGCTGGGTATCGATCTTGAGCAGACGTACCAGCACGTCCCGCGCTTCCACGTAATTCTCGTCCGCGGAAAGTCGCGACGCCTCGCGGATCATCTCGTGGACCTGATCCTGTTTAAGCGCCTCGGTAGCGGTATATAGATCGGCGGCCATTTCGTCCGCGGAGGCGTAGCGGGCCTGGGAATCCCCGGCCAGCGCGCGACGGATGATGTGCTCGAGAGTCTCCGGGCAATGTTGCATGCGGCTGGCCAGCGCAGGATATTCGCCGCTGAGGATCTTCTTGGCGAGCACGAGTTCCTCGCCCTGGAAGGGCAAATCCCCGGTGAGGAGCTGATACATGAGAACGCCGGTTGCAAAGACGTCTGAGCGTTCATCCGCCTCAGCGCCCTGCAGCCGCTCCGGAGCCATGTAGGGCAATGTGCCGATGATGTTGCCGGCCAGGGTGAGCCCGGAGGTATCCTGCCCGCTTTCGAGACGGGCGATCCCGAAGTCCAGCAGCTTGACGACGCCGTCCTGTTGCAGAATGACGTTGGCGGCCTTCACATCGCGGTGGATGACACCGCGATGATGAGCATAGCTCAGAGCGTGGCAGACCTGCTCAATGACCTTCAGCTTGTAGATGAGCGGGAGGTGCTGACGCTCCCGGATGATGCGATCGAGAGGCTCTCCCTCGACGAACTCCATGACGATGTAGGGCAGACCATCCTGCTCGCCAAGGTCGTAGACAGTGACGATATTGGGATGCTTGAGCATGCCCGTTCTCTCCGCTTCGCGGTAGAAGCGTTCGAGCATGCCTGCATCCTTGATGAAGGCTTCCGTCAGTGTCTTGATCGCAACCTGCCGCCCCATGCGCTTGTCCTGCGCACGGTAGACAACGCCCATGCCGCCACGGCCGATGACCTTCAGCACCTCGTATTTGCCGATGTGCGTTGGGCTCACTGGATCCATCTGCGCGTCACCTTTCATACGCACGGCGCGAAATGCACGGGGAGGCTGCGGACGAGCGGAATGTCCCGAAACAATTCAAGGGGCAGGACGAAGGCTACTACGAATGTCGAAGTTGTTCATGAGGAAGTGCTGGGCCTCCTCGCGCTCCGGCGTCGCCTGGGCGGGGGTGCAGTTCAGGTAGAGGACATAGGCTTCGGCGGCGCCGTCTGAGTCGTTGTTGGCTGCGTGCGCTCTGGCCTGCTCCAGTATCCTTTGCGGCAGAAGTTGCACGGCACCCTGAGCCTGTTTGACCAGGGTGTCGCGCGCCTCCGATTCGGCATCGATCATGAGCTGTTCTTCGTCGGGCCGCGCATCCTCCTTCTTGATGCCCTCGGTGTCATCTGCCTTGAGGCCGTCCACCACAACAAAGCGTCTGGGCTTGCTCTCTTTGACGTTGAAGGGACCGAGAACGGTGGCGCCGTTGCGATCGCGGATGCTAAAGGAGATCTCAACCACCGGAGTAATGTCGATGGTGGTCCGAGTGTAGTAGTAGGGCCGTACGATGTCCTCCGAAGTGGTGCGCGGAAGGGCATCGAGCTTGCTGTGCGCATCTTCAACGGCCTTCTGGGCGGCGGCGAGAGCGCGAGTGGCCTCCTCGATCTCCTTCTTCTTTTTGTGGACTTGCGCACCCGCGAGAATGCTTTGCTGTCGCTGGAATTCGAGCAGCGCGGCTTCGTAGTCCTTGTCCGCCTTATTCCACGCGTCGTTCGGGAGGTCGCGTTCACCGGTGCGGTACTTGGACTGCACAACCTGGGGCGTTTCCGTGCGCATGGGCCGATGCTGGAGGATCTCGCCGGTCAGTTCGAAGTTCGGCTCCAGCGTACCGCCAGTGGGTTCCGGGGCGCCGCCATCGGCGCGAATCACCCGGAGCGGCAGTCCTGAGGACTCGAGGCCGGTGGCGACCGCGTCTTGCAACTGGCTGCGGAAACCCTCGCTCTTCAGGTCCGTCCGGGAAGTCTGGTCGCGGAATTGGACGCCAATGGACAGCCGGGAACGCATCTGATAGCCGGCAGCGTTCTTGGTTTTTTCGTCGCGGATGACGGCAAGATCGGGGCGGTACGCTTGCGCTTCATCGAGATAGGCCCAACCCAGGCCGACGCCGGAGTAGAGGGGACGGCCGAGATAGCTCCTGGCCTGCTGCACGTAATAATCGCTGAGCTCGTCTCCAGTGACGGATAGCCTCTGCTTCAGGCTCTCACTGTCATCGAAACCGCTGGCTGTCTGAAGATAGTTGTAAGCCTGGCTCATGGCATCCGCATCGGCACGGCCGCGAATGGGATAGTGGACCTGCTGAAGCTGCCGCGCGCGGTCCGAGGCGCTTTCGACGTAAAAGGATTGGATGGAGGCGATCTGCTCCGCCGCCAGGGCACGGGCACCTTCGGGCAGCGCGGCGAGCACGTCGTAAGCCTGAAGGTAATCCCGCTGCTCGACCAAAGCCTGGCTGCGCTCGATCGCGGCCTTCGCAAGCTGCTGGTTCCGGGTGGTCTGGGACTGGGCCTCGGCTTCCTTGAGTGCGGCTGCGGCTTCATGGGTGGGCCGGATCTCGGCTGCCTTCCTGTACTCCTGCGCGGCGTCGGGCCAGTTCCCGGCTTTCGCGGCGGACTTCGCGAGACCGAAGTGGTAGCCGTAGGCAGCCTGAATCACGCGGCCTAAGCGGGGCTCTTCCTGGGCGAAGCCGCGATAGTTCTGCACCGCGGAGAGCGCCTCATCGTAGTGCTGCGAGCTGATCAGGAAATCTGCCCGGTGGAGGCTGGACTCGAAAGCATTGCTCTCCGCGGCAACTTCAGAATGGAGGGCCGTCCCGGCGGAGAATTGTGGGTCGATGGAGGTGATGCGATCGCTGATCTCGCGCGCCGCGGTGAGGTTCGCGTACCCGCTCTGATGGGCCGCGAGCGCCTTCTTATAGGCCTGCAGATCTCCTTCGGCGGCGGTGACCATAGCCGTAAGCACCTCGCGGACATCCGCGTCGAGCCTGGTGGCGGCGGGATCGTTAGGAGCGGTACTGAGCGCTTGCTGAGCGCGGGTGTGGGCGGTAGCAAGTGCGGTGTAGTCCGGAGAGGCAGACGAGGAAGAGCTTCGATAGGTCGCCAGCGCAGCGGCGCCATCCTGCACTTCAAGCCCAGCCAGGGATTGTGTGGCCTGGGCGACGTGGGCCGAACCGGGATATTTTGCCAGATAGGTCTGCCAACCGGGGATGGAGTGCACCCAGCCGGCGCGCAGGTACTCGGCCGCCTCGGGGTTGAGATCGGAGACGATGACGAGCTCGTCGCCGGTTTTCATCGTGGCCGGCGGCGCAAGCAAGCCGGGCGGATCGGAGGCAACGACCCTTCCCTGCACCGCGAGCCTGCGGGCTAATTCCGCGGGCGTGAGCGCCTCCCCCTTATCGAGCCGGACGTTCTCGGGCACGACACAGGCGGTGTTCTCCTCGCGCGTCCACGAGAGTGAGCCATCGGCGCCCATGCGCAGTATGTCGTTGGAAGCCAGCGTGATCCGCTGCAACTTGCTGTAGGCAGAGCGGTCAATGGTGGGAGCACTGCCACAGAAGCGCATGTCTATGCGTCCGTTCATCTGCAGACCGGCAATCTCCGCGTAGGCAGGTCCGGACGCGCCCGCAAAGACCTGAATGCCTGACAGCGTAGGGTCCTTTGCCAGCGCGGCAGGCGTGGCAAGCGCGAACCCCAGCAGGCCGCCGATCACGCAGGCAAGGGCAAGCCCGTTATGGTCTCTTTTCAATGCCAAGCAGAAGAAGTATGCGGTCATGGGCCTTCCCGCAAGATTGTCTAGATCGAGGTATACGGGATATTCTGTCCGCTCTGAGGGGGGACGGCTCGGACGGAAGGCCATTTTAGTGAAGTCTCTCGTACCGGTCAACACCATAGCGTAGTCTGAGCGCGGGGCCGCATTGGGCTCCAGCGAACGCGCAGCTCCGCAGACCTGCCCGCGCTGCAAAGGCAACTGCGCGCGCGAGCAACAGGCCGGGCAACGGGTGAGCCAACCAGATGACGGAGACCTTTTCGGCGAGAGAAGCGGCCAGTAACCATTCCGGAGAAGCGGCGCGGCCAGAAGCCCGCGCTTGCCTGCTGATCCGGCTTTGGACGCTTCCGCGCGCCGACGTGGATCCCGCGTTGCGTAGTTGGAGCGAGGAGAGCGGCGAGGTGGCGATGCTGGCCGACCTGGTGAACGCGTGCCATGGACGTCTGGCCGGCAGCCATCAGCAGCAATTGACGGCAGAGTTTGCAGATGTTGCGACGGCCGTTATGGCTGCAAAGCGAATGCAGCGAGCAATGATCGGCTTTGCCTCCCATCAACCGCGAGCGCGGGTTGCGGCGGCGATTGGGGTGCATTCGCGCACCGGCGAGAGTCCGTCCGCCGCGGCTGCAACGCATGACGGATCAGAGGCTGCGGGCCTGCTGATGCGCGCCGCGACTGCAGGCCAGATCCTACTGACACAGACCGCGTACGCGGAAATGAGTAGCGCGCTGCCGCAGACCTCGCGCGCGATCTCCCCCATGCGTCTAGATACGGTGCGGCCGGACACGATGAACGGGGGTCCGGCAGCGAAGGCGTATGAGTTGGTGTGGGCGGAGCCGGAGATATACCTGCGGTTGCGCAAGCTGGTGGAAGGCATGGAATGGGCCCACGCCACGGCCAGCCATCGCGGCCAGCTAACGACGAAACGCCTGGCAGATATTCCGCCGGCGGCGACAGGAGCCGATCCGCCGACGGTGCGCGACGCGGGAGAGCCGGCGCACGTCGACGGGCAGCCGGCAGCGCCGGGAAGGTCATGGGGAAGCAACCGGATTAAACTGGGCGTGGCCGCGGCGATCGTGGTGGCGGCAACCGCGGTGACCGCGACCGTGATGCTGACGGCTCGGAGGGATGCCGCAGGCTCCGAACCGCAGAGCCGCGCCCCGGCGCCGGTCACCGCTCCGCGGCCCAGGGAAGCTCCGGCGCCGGAGGTAGTGAAGCCCTCGGCCGGTGTTAGACCGGTAACGGCGGCTAACGGCGCGGCAGCGCCGCAGCCTGAAGTAGCCCCCCGCCAACCGGGGGGAACGGGAAACACCGCCGACGACAAGAGCAAGCACGAGGTGCCGAAGGAGCCGGGAGCGGCCCCCGCTGTAGGATCAGCTCCGCCGCGAGTGGGCAGAGAACCGGTAGAAGGCTTCTACCGGCGGGATATCCCCGACTTGATGCAGCGGGCTGACCGGGAAAGCGGCAACGGGAATTACGAATCGGCGAAATACCTGTATGGCATCGTCCGTCAGCTTGAGCCCGGAAATGCCGCGGCCAGGCAGGGGCTGGATCGAGCGACCAGGGCGCAAGCACTGGATGAGCACTGATCCGCCTGGATCGTCGAGGTGGATGATCTTCGGGGCGCAAGCATCTCTATGCGTTTCAGCCATATCGAAGCGAGGCTGGAAGAGTCAATGCAAAATGGAGGACGCGGGAACGATGAATGCTCGAGTGCGAGACATACGGCGTGCAACGAAGTTGAACTCTCCATCTCCGAAGAGATACTTCCGATCGACGGCCGGACGCCTTCTCCCGAGCTTCGTCTTCCTGGCTCTGATGACCGGTTGCGCAGCCAAGCCGGCGCCTGCGCCATCGCCGACTACTTCGCCTGCGGCAAACGACGCTTCCGCTGCGCATCCGTCCGAACCTTCCACGACACAGCCCGCGAATGTCGGCGATGCCAAGATTCGCGCTACGCAATATCACGACTCCGGCGAGTATGCGCGCGACCTGTCAAAGGTCGGCGCACAGGCTGTCGACTGGATGACCCAACGAGTCGGCAAGGTCACCAAACCGGCGTTGGTACTGGACATTGATGAAACCGCGCTGTCGAACTGGACCGTGATCCAGGCCGATGATTTCGGGCGCGTCATCCCGGGTCCGTGCGCCAACCTGCCGGACGGGCCTTGTGGCTGGCAGGCATGGGATTTGCTGGGACGCGATCCTGCAATTGACGCCACGTTAGAAGCCTTCCGCCGCGCAAAGGCGATGCACGTCGCAGTCTTCTTCATCACCGGCCGGCCGGAGTCGCAGCGCCAGGCCACTGCGCGCAACCTGCACGCCGCCGGATATGACGGGTACGTGAGGATGTACATGGTGCACGAGGGCGCCCACTATGCCTCCGCCGCGGATTTCAAAACCCCGATTCGCAAGGCTATCGAGGACGGCGGTTACACCATCATCGCGAACATGGGCGACCAGCCCTCGGACCTGGCGGGAGGCCACGCCGAGAAGGACTTTCTTCTGCCGGATCCTTTCTATCGCATCCCTTGAAGCTTATGGGCCAGTTGCTTCGCCGTAAGGCACGCTTCCTGCAGCTTGTTTAGAATCAAGATTGATGTCCTCTTCTCCCTCGCCAAGGCAGCACACCAGAGTGGCGAGCGATCGCCCTCCGGTTCCGGAGCCTTCGTTCGCCGGGCGTACTCGCACCTTGCTGCACCTGGGGCGCATTGGCAGCCTCTCCACTCTGTCGCGCAAGCAAGCGGGTTTCCCCTTCGGTTCCGTGATGCCCTATGCGCCGGATTCGGAGGGGCGTCCCATCTTTCTGATCAGCACCATGGCCATGCATACACAGAATCTGGCTGGCGACGCGCGAGCCAGCCTTCTGGTTACGCAGGCTGATGGCAGCGGGGATCCGCTCGGCGCCTCGCGCGCGACGCTGTTGGGAAATGTGCGGGCGCTCTCGTCTTCTGAAGCGATGGAGGCGCGCGAACTCTACCTCGCGCGCTACGCGAACAGCAGGTATTGGGTCGATTCCAACGACTTCTCTTTCTACCGCATGGATGTCGTGGACGCGTACTACGTGGGCGGCTTCGGTGTCATGGGCTGGGTTGCAGCTTCGGAATATAGCGGCGCCCGAGTGGATCCGTTGGCGGACACGGCAGCCGGGATTCTGGAGCACATGAATGCGGACCACACCGATGCGCTCATTCTGCTGGCGCGCAAGTTCTCCGGCATGGAGGCGCAGGAGGCTGCGATGACCTCGGTGGATCGACTAGGGTTTCAAGTGCGCCTGAAGGCCGCGGACGGCATGCACGGAACCCGCATCGCCTTCCTGCGAGAGGTCCGGACACCTGCGGAGGCGCGAAGCGTCCTGATTGCAATGGTCGAACTGGCTTCGCAGGCGCGGCAGATGTGATGCCGGTCTTACGGGCGCTCCGTGCGTCTCTGCGATCGCCAGCAGTTCGGCGGCACACCCATCGGCCGCTATCCATCAACACGATCTACACCACCAGTTGGAGAATCCTCACGATGACACTGTCCCGCCCCCGCGCCACCTCAGTGGGATGCACCGCCGCATTGCTGGCGTCTGCCTCGCTCGTTCTCACGTTTTCGGCCTTCGCCCAGAACTCACCTGGGCCGCAGCCCGTCCCGCTGCCGCCGCCCATCGTCGCGCCGGCGGATGTTCCCTACCCCGGAACGATCTCCCTGATGGTCGACCTTACCGACATCACCCGGCGGATTGTGAACGTGCACGAGACTATCCCGGTGTCGCCGGGCAAACTCACCTTGCTCTATCCGCAGTGGATTCCGGGAAACCACTCGCCCACCGGGCCAATTTCGAAGGTTGCGGGGCTCACGGTTACTGCACAGGGCAAGCGTCTCGATTGGGTGCGCGATCGGGTGGACGTCTTCGCTTTCCACATCGACATCCCGAGCGGCGTGAAGACGATCGATGTCGACTTCCAATACCTCGCTCCGGTGAAGAATCGAGAAGGCCGCATCTCCATCTCTTCGGAGATTGTCGACCTGGCGTGGAATACGGTTGTGCTCTATCCGGCCGGATACTTCTCTCGCCGCCTCCAGTTTGCGCCCAGCGTAAAGCTGCCGGCGGGCTGGCACTTCGCCTCCGCGCTGGAGGTCAGCTCACAGGACGGCGATCTTGTTCACTTCAAAGAAACGCCCCTGAATACGCTGGTCGATTCGCCGCTCTACGCCGGCATCAACTTCAAGCGGGTGGACCTTTCGACCAGCAGCACGAATCCCGTCTATCTGGATGTATTTGCAGATAAGCCGTCGGACCTGGCGATCACGCCGCAAGAGCTCGAAGTGCACCGCAATCTGGTGCAGGAGGCGGCCAAGCTGTTTGCGTCGCACCACTACAATCATTACGATTTTCTCTTCCTGATCAGCGATAAGGTGGGCGGCGAAGGCTTGGAGCATCACCAGTCGAGTGAAGACGGCACCCGCGCCAACTACTTTACGGACTGGGACGCTGGCGTTGGCGGGCGCGATCTGCTGGCGCACGAGTACACGCACTCCTGGGACGGCAAATTCCGCCGCCCTGCCGGCCTGTGGACACCCAACTTCAACGTGCCCATGCAGGACGAACTGCTGTGGGTGTATGAGGGCATGACGGAATACTACGGCTTCGTCCTGACTGCTCGTTCCGGCATGCGTACACCGGCGCAAACGCGCGACCTGATCGCCCGCATCGCCGCCAACTTCGACATCAGTCCCGGGCGTGACTGGCGTCCGCTGGTCGACACAACGAACCAGCCAACGATCTCCCAGCGCACCCCGGTGAGCTGGGTAAGCTGGCAGCGGCCCGAAGACTACTACACCGAGGGGTTGTTGATCTGGCTGGACGCCGACACGAAGATACGGGAACTTAGCGGCGGTAAGAAGTCTCTCGACGACTTCGCGAAGCTCTTCTATGGAATCGACAACGGCAGTTATGTGACGCACACTTATACGTTTGACGATCTCGTCGCGGCTCTTAACACGGTCCAGCCCTATGACTGGGCCTCGTTCCTGCACGCCCGCGTCGATACGCTTGCGCCGCACACACCGGAAGATGGCCTGACCCGTGGCGGCTACAAGCTCACGTACAGCGACACGGCACCCGATTGGTTGAAGAAGTCAGAGACGGGGCCGCACGCGACCACCAGCTTTGCCACGTCGCTTGGCTTTACCGTGGGTTCTGACGGTGAGCTGGGGAACGTGTGGTGGAACAGCCCCGCTTTCAAAGCCGGGATCACGCCGGACATGCACCTGATCGCCGTCAATGGCGAGGCATACACCGTTCCGGTTCTTCGTGCGGCGATCGTCGAGGCGGAAAAGGGGAAGACGCCCATCAAGCTGCTGCTGAAACGAGATGATCAGTTCCAGAGCGTGGACCTGGATTATCACGACGGCTTGCGCTATCCCTCGCTCGAACGCGTGCAAGGCACTGACGATCGCCTGGACACCATCCTGGCGCCGTTGAAGTAGCGTTTACCCGCGGTCGGCGAGTATCGAACGGATCTCGCCGATCGTGTGGTCGACCTCTTCGTCCGAGGTATAGAAGTGCGGGGCGATGCGGATGCCCGCGCCGGGGCGGTAGTCCACCAGCACTTCGCGCCGCTCGAGTTCCCTGGTCACGTCCTTCCCGTTCGGCACATCCAGCACCACCACGCCGCCGCGGTGACAGTCATCGCGTGAGCTACGCACCGGGAAGCCAGCTTCATCGGCCAGCCCGATGAGACGCGCCGTTTGACGCAGCGATTTGCTGCGGATCGCCTCGACGCCGATCCGGCTGACGATCTGGTATCCGGAACGCGCGGAATACATGCCGGGCACGTTCGGGCTTCCGTTCAGGAAGCGGCGAATATCGGGTGCGAAGTCGATGGGGCCGCCCTCGAACTCGAATGGATGCCGATGCGCCATCCATCCCGTCGCAACAGGTTCAAGCTGCAGCATCACATCCGGGCGCACGTACAGATAACCAGCGCCGGGGCCGCCGCAAAGCCACTTCACAGATCCGCCGGTCGCGAAATCGACATTGAGGGCAGTGACATCGAGCGGCACGATTCCAGCCGACTGGTAGAGATCGGCAATCACCAGAGCACCCACTTCATGTGCGCGTCGAGTGATCGCGGCCAGGTCCTGCACGAACGAGCTGCGGAATGCGACGTGCGAGACAGAGACGAGTTGCGTCTGCTCGTCAATGGCGTCGAGCATGCGCTCGAGGGGCAGGGTCATGCCGTCAGGCGAAGCGACCGAACATACGCGGGCTCCCTGCCGCTCCAGCCCGTGATAGATGTAATCGTTGGAAGGAAAGTTGAGCCCGTCGGTAACGAGCTTGTTGCGCCGCCCCTTCCAGTCGAAGCAGGAGGTGACAATCGACTGGCAGATGGACACATTCTGATGCATGACGACATGACCGGGTGCAGCGCCGATGATCTTGCCGATCAGGTCCCCGGTGGTCACCGGCATATCCCACCAGCCTTCATCCCAGGCGCGAATGCCGCGAGTAGCCCAAGTCTCGGCGAACTGCTGGAGCGCATCCGCCGCAGCACGCGGCATGGCGCCGAGCGAGTGGCTGATCATGTACGTAGTGTGGGCGAGGATGGGAAATTCTTTGCGCCAGGCGAGCAGCGGGTCTGCATCCAGCGAACCCGGTTTCAGTGAATCTGGGTTCAGTGCATCTGGGTTCAGCGAGTCTGCCGTCATCGAATCGGGACGCGTCGAGTGCATGCTCACGATGATACTTGCTCCTTGATGGGGACGGGCGCAGCGGCGGTCCTGTCCGCGGTCCACGCCGGGCGCTCCGGGCCGGGCCGCCGGAAGCGCAGCCAATAGACCATCGAGAGTGCGAGCAGGAACGGTATGCCGCATACCAGGGTCATCCTGAACTCTCGAGTGAAGATCGTGGTAACGAGAGTCGCCATCATCAGCGCAACGCCCGCCAGGGTGGCATACGGATAGCCCCACATGCGAAAGGTCAGGGTCGCGTGTGCGTGGCGTCGCCGGAAGAACAGGTGGGTGACAAAGATCATCAGCCAGGTAAACATTGCGCCGAACATGGCAATGGACATCATGATGGTGAAGGAGGCGTTTTTATACATTGCATTGAGGACGGCGGCGAGAGCGATGCCGACGGTCGATAGCAGCAGCGCCGCGGACGGAACGCCACGCGCGGTGAGCCGGCCGAAGCTGCGGGGAGCATAGCCGGCACGGGAAAGGCTGAACATCATGCGCGTGGTGATGTAGAGCTGGCTATTCATGGCCGACAGAGCAGCGATCAGGATAACGAAGTTGATCACGCCCGCGGCTCCCGGAACGTGCGTTGCCTCCATGACTTTGACGAAGGGGCTCTCGTCCGTGCGCGCCGCGGTCCAGGGCACGATGGCAAGGATGAGAGCGAGCGTGAGCAGGTAAAAAAAGATGAGCCGGCCGATGGTGGCGCGAAAGGCGCGGGTGATGGCATGTTGCGGATCACGCGCCTCGCCGGCGGCGACAGCGATCATCTCGATGCTGAAATAGCTGAACAATGACACGACCACGCCTACCCAGGCGCCCCACGGACCTTTGGGGAAGAAGCCGCCATAGACCGTGTAATTGGAGAAGCCGATTCCGGAGCTTCTAGATGCAGTCAACACAATCCATCCGCCGAGCACGATGAACGCAAGAATGGCCAGGATCTTCAGCGCGGAGAAGCAATACTCGATTGCGCCGAAGAGCCGCACATCGATGGCATTGATGGTGATCAGCGCCGCGGAGAATCCCAGTATCCAGACCCATCCCGGAACGGCCGGATACCAATACCGCATGTAGACGGCGATCGCGGTGACCTCGGTGCCGACAGCGAACACGATGCCGGCCCAGTAGGCGTAGCGCACAAGAAAACCGGCGAGCGGATGGACATAATACTCTGCCCACGCGCCAAAGGAGCCGGAGGTCGGATGAGCAACTGTCATCTCCGCAAGGCAGCCCATGAGCAGCAGGGCAATCAGCGCGCCAACCGCATAGCTGACCAATACACTGGGGCCGGCGAATCCGATGGCGAAACCGCTACCCAGGAAGAGCCCGGTTCCAATCGCGCCACCGATCGCGATCATGGAGAGCTGGCCAGTGGAAAGCCCGCGGTGCAGTCCTCGTTCACGTTCGCTGATCGCGTCGAAGCGTGGATGCGCAGGGCTCATTGCCTGACGAGTTTAGCGCATGCAGGCGCACGCAGTCCTTACCCGGAACGGGCTGCGTCGACAACGTAATCTGGTTTTGCATGGTTGAACACGGGCTCGATCGCCCACTTATGCCACCTGAAAGCCGTGGTGAATGAGAGTATGTGAGCCAGAGTGCACGCCGGCCATTTTGGACGTGCTACGTGTCTCTT
This sequence comes from uncultured Acidobacteriaceae bacterium, assembly GCA_963830635.1. Lineage (GTDB taxonomy): Bacteria > Acidobacteriota > Terriglobia > Terriglobales > Acidobacteriaceae > CAWHMN01. The sequence continues at coordinate 1,326,692 of CAWHMN010000001.1, forward strand.
TTGAGCATGCAAGCATTTAAGGCTCAGTTAACACTGGTTGCGTACAAGACAACGGAGGGAGACTGAATGTGGAGAACAGTATTTTGGGCGTGCGCGGCGGCGGCCGCACTCATATGCTCCGCCTCTCTGGATGCCCAATCCGGCACGACCCAGGCCGAGGCTGCCGGAAACGCCGTCGTGAGTACAGGACAACTGCCGCCCACGGCGCCCGGTAGTGCACTCAAGATAACGCTTGCCGATGCACTGGAACGCGCCAGGACGATGAGCCCCACACTCGAACGGGCCATCGCCGATATCAAAATTGCCAATGAGAGCCGGCATCAGCTTCTTGCCGGCAACCTGCCTACCGTCTCCTACAACACTCAGTATCTCTACACCCAGGGCAATGGGACTCTAGCGGCGCGGTATATCGCCAACAATGGCGTCCACGAATACATCGCGCAGGGGAATGCCCACCAGGTGCTCTCTGCGACACAGCTCGTGGACTATCGACGCAGCCTCCTGAACGTCTCTCTAGCCCGGGACGCTGCGTTGATCGCGCAACGCGGCCTGGTAGTTGCTGTAGTGCAGAGCTATGCCGCGCTGGTCGCTTCCGAGCACAAGTACACGACAATCCGGCAGGTGGCCACATCCGCGCAGGATTTCCTGAAGACCACGCAGGACCTGGAGCAAGGGGGCGAGGTAGCCCACGCCGATGTGGTGAAGGCGGAAATCCAGGCGAATAACCGCGAGGTGGATCTGCGGGAGGCGCAACTGGCGCGTGAGCGCGACCGCAGCGCTCTGGCACTCTTGTTGTTCCGGGACGTGACTCAAGACTTTGTTTTGGTCGATGACCTGGACCAGTTTCTGAAGCTGCCTTCCTTCGCGGAGGCGCAAGACCGGGCTCTCCATCAGAACCCCGATCTGGCTGCGGCAAACGATACGGCGCGGGCCGCGGCGCAAGATGTAACCTTGGCGGAGACCGGCTATCTGCCCACCCTGACCTTCGATTACTTCTACGGCATCGATGCCAACCATTTCGCGACCCGGACAAACCGTATCCAGAACCTCGGCTACTCCGCCCTGGCAACCTTGAATTTGCCGATCTGGAACTGGGGCGCCATCCACAGCAAGGTCAAACAGGCGGAATACCGCCGGCAGCAGGCAGTTGCAGACCTTGACTTCGCCCAGCGCAAGCTCACGACCGACCTGAAGCAGTTCTACAACGAGGCGAAGGTCTCCCATGACGAGCTAGAGATACGGCACACGTCTGCCGACCAGGCCCAGGAAAGCCTCGAACTGACGCTCTTGCAATATAAGGCAGGGAACGCGACGGCTCTGGAGGTCGTGTCAGCCCAGGACGCATTGAGTGTGGAGCGCAATGCATACGAAGACACGCAGGCCCGCTATGCTATCGCACTGGCAAACCTGGCAACACTAACGGGAACGCTTTAGATCATGCTCTCTCGAGATATGGAACACCTGACACGCTATGGTGGCGGGAGTAGCGGCTTTCGGAAGCGGGTCTTCGAGGACGGCGAACTTGCAGGAGAGATGGTTCAACTGATGTTGCGTCATCCATCACGACTTTTGACAGCGCGTCCGGCGGTGCTGGCGGCGCTGCTCACAGTTTTCTGCCTCGGGTTCGCCACCGGATGCGCGGGAGATAACGCGGGGCCACCGGAGCCAATTGTTGCTGTGGAAACCAGCCTGGTGAAGACCGCTCCGATCGCGCAGATGATCCATTCCGAAGGGGTTCTCTTCCCGGTGCGCCAGGCGTCGCCTTCCCCCAAGATCACGGCGCCTGTACGCACGTTTTATGTAAATCGCGGCGATCGGGTACATCGGGGACAGTTACTCGCGGTGCTCGAAAATCGCGACCTGGCCGCCGCGGTGATCTCTGCCGAAGGTAGCTACGATCAGGCGAAGGCGACCTACGCTTCCACTACCTCCTCGACCTTGCCGGAGGAAATACAAAAGGCTGAGTTGGATGTACGAGACGCACGCGCCACTCTGGATGCGCAGCAGAAGCTTTACGACAGCGAACGCAAGTTGTTCGAGCAGGGAGCCCTCGCACGCAAGCAACTGGACCAGACTGAGGTAGCGCTTACAGCGGCACGCAGCGTTTCCGCGACAGCGGAAAAGCGGCTGCAGAATCTACAGGCATCCGGGGCTTCGCAGCAGCGGCAGGCGGCTAAGGGTCAGCTTGAGTCGTCCCACGGCCAGTATCTGGCCGCGACCGCTCAATTGGAATACACCCAGATGCGCAGCCCCATCGACGGCGTCGTTGCGGACCGGGCAGTCTATCCTGGAGATGTCGCACCCGCGGGCACCCCGCTGCTCATCATCATGGATACCAGCAAGGTGGTAGTCCGGCTGCATGTCCCGCAGGCAGAGGCCGTGCAACTCAAACTGGGCGACAAGGGCGAGTTGCAAGTACCCGGCTTGGCCACTCCATTTCCCTGTACCGTCACAGTCCTGAGCCCGGCGCTCGACCCGAGCAGCACGACGGTAGAGGTTTGGGTGGAGGCCGATAATCCGCAGAATCGGCTAAAACCCGGCGCAACGGTACAGATCTCCATCAAAGCTCGCACTATTCCGGATGCGACCGTGATCCCGGCCTCGGCAGTGCTGATGAGCGCCGCGGGGAAGCCATCGGTGATGCTGGTGAAGTCCGACGGCCGCGCCTACGCGCAGGAGATTGAGACGGGCATTCGCGAGGGACAGTCGGTTCAGGTTCTGAGTGGCCTCAGGCCCGGCGAAACTGTCATTGTGACCGGCGGCTATGGACTTCCCGACAAGACCAGAGTAAAGGCCACACCAGCCGGCAGCAGCACGGCTGCGCAGCCGTCAGGTTCTTAGCATGTCAACGATGTCTCGGGGCACGGAACGACAGATACCGTCGCAGGAAAGCGCCGCTAAGGAGCCAACGTATTGGTTCACGCGCTATGCCAAGTCGCTGATCGCGCTCATCGCTGTCGTCGCCGCCGTCGGCGCTTACTTCGCTTTGAGCATTCCCATCGCGGTGTTTCCTACCACCGACTTTCCCCGCGTGCTGATTGCTATCGATAACGGCGTGATGCCCACAGACCAGATGCTGGTCACGCTCACCCGGCCGATCGAGCTGGCGCTTAATACCGTGCCTGGACTGCAGACCGTACGCTCTATCACCAGCCGGGGCTCGGCGGAGATCGACCTGTTCTTCGACTGGAGCGTGGACATGTTCAGAACGCTCCAATTGGCCGACTCCGCCCTGGCGCGGGTGCAGTCCTCCCTGCCGCCCGCGGTCAAGATCGATTCCAACCGGCTGCGTTTTTCAAGCTTCCCGATTCTGGGTTACGGGCTTACCTCTGACACTATGCCGGGCACCGAGCTTTGGGAGATCGCCACGTACCAATTAAAGCCCCGGCTGAACCGGGTGCTGGGTGTGTCATCTGTTCTTGTCCAGGGCGGAGAGATACCGGAGTTCGACATCACGCCCAATCCGGCTGAGTTGCTCCGCACGTCGATCACCGTAACGGACATTCTGAATGCGGTACGCCAGACCAACCTCATCGATTCTCCGGGCCTGATTGAATCCCAACACGATCTGGTGCTGACGCTTGTCGACGCGCAGGTGCATGACTCCAGTGAGCTCGGCAAGATCGTCATCAAGAAGACTCCGGCCGGCGTTCCTGTGCGCATCAGCGACGTGGCGGCGGTCTCTGCTGCAGTTCAGCCGGTGTACACGGTGGTGACCGCAAACGGTAAGCCTGGCGTTCTGCTCAGCATTAATCGCCAGCCGGGCACCAACACCGTGGCCGTCGCCGATGCCGTCTCCAAGGAGATGGCTGAGTTGCAGGCAGGCCTGCCTCCCGGCATTCACGTCTCGGTGTACTACGACCAATCCGAACTGGTGAAGGAAGCGATCAAGAGTGTCCGCGACGCCATTCTGATCGGAATCATTCTCGCTTCCATCGTGATGGTGCTCTTCCTGCGGGATTGGGGAAGCTCGTTGGTCGCCGGCATGGTGATTCCGGTCACCATCGCCATCACCTTCGTCGTTCTGAAACTGTTGGGAGAGAGCTTCAACCTGATGACGCTAGGCGGGCTTGCCGCCGCCGTAGGCCTGGTCATCGACGACGCCATTGTCATGGTGGAGAACATCGTCATTCATCGGGACGCGGGCCAGAGCAAAGCCGGCGCCGTGCAGAGCGCCTTGCGGGAGATGACGGTGCCGCTGCTTGGCTCTACCATCACGCCGGTCGTGATCTTCGTTCCGTTGATTGCCATCACCGGTGTGATCGGGACCTTCTTTCGCGCGCTCGCTATCACCATGGGATCGGCGCTGATCGCCTCATTGTTTCTGGCACTGACCTGGACGCCAACACTGAGCCAGTTTCTTGTGCGGCGGAAGGACAAAATACAGCCGCCAGAACACGAGACGGAACCGGTTTCAGAACACGAAAAGATGGAGCGGCTGATGCGGGCGGAAGAATCGTCTCTCGGCGGATTTATGGGGACGGTCATCCGTATCTATGAGCGCCTGCTGAGGATCGTGCTAGCTCGGCCGTGGTGGCTGGCCGGGTTCGCGGTGCTGCTGATTGCCGCGTCCTACTTCAGCTATTCCTCGCTGGGCTCCGATCTTCTTCCGGCCATGGACGAGGGGAGCTTCGTGCTGGACTACCTGATGCCGGCGGGCAGTTCGTTGGCGGAGACCAACCGCGTCCTAAGCCATGTAGAGCAGATCATCCAATCCATTCCCGAGGTTGCCGCCACATCTCGCCGCACCGGACTGCAGCTCGGTCTGGCCGCCGTGACTGAGGCCAACGTCGGCGACATCTCCGTCCGGCTTAAGAGCAAGCGGAGCCGCAGCGTTGACGACATCATGGCAGAAGTTGGGGAGAAAGTGGCGCAGCAGGAGCCGGCGCTGGACATCGACTTCGGCCAGATACTGCAGGACATGATCGGCGATCTGTCGAATGCGCCGCAGCCGATCGTCATCAAGCTCTTCAATGAAGACCCCGCGCTGTTGCGCCATTGGGCGCCGTTGGTGGCCGATCAGATTGGTAAGGTGCGCGGAGTGACGGGCGTGCTGAACGGTATTGACAACACCATCAGCAACCCGGCCATCGTCTACCAGGTCCATCCAGAGGTAGCGGCACGGGGCGGCTTTACGGCGGAGGAAGTAGAGACCGATGCGAACGCTTTGCTGGAGGGAGAGCCGGCAGCTACACCGCTGATTGTGAATAGCCGCGCATACGGCATACGCGTTCGCTTTCCCGCGAGCAATCGGGCGTCGGTGGAGGACATGTCCAACACGCTGCTGGTCAGCTCCGCGGGGACGACAGCAACGCTCGGTTCGCTCACAACCATGACTAACCTTCCAGGCCAGACGGAGATTCTGCAGGAGAACCTGCAGCGCGAGGTGGAGGTAACGGCCCGCCTGCAGGGAACGAGCCTGGGCACGGCCATCGCGGGCGTGAAGAAGGCGGTGGGCGCGATGCATCTGCCGGGCCAGATCCGCGTGGAGTACGGCGGCACCTATGCCACGCAGCAGAAGTCATTCCACGATCTCATCTTCGTCCTGCTTATCGGGCTTTGCCTCGTCTTCCTGGTACTGCTGTTCGAATTCAGGACCTTCTCGGCTCCGGTGGCGATCCTTTCGTCTGCCGTCCTGTCCACCTCCGGCGTCTTTCTCGCGCTCCTCATCACCAGGACGACGTTCAATGTGTCCTCGTTCATGGGACTCATCATGGTTGTCGGCATCGTCTCGAAGAACGGCATTCTGCTGTTGGATTCCGACGTGAAGTTCCGGGAGGCAGGGTTCGCCCCCAGAGACGCGATGATTCAGGCTGGCCGGCGCCGCTTACGACCAATCATGATGACCGCAGTCGCCGCGATGGCCGGGATGCTCCCGCTGGCGCTGGCCCTGGGAGCCGGCTCGCAGATGCTGCAGCCGCTGGCCATCGCCGTGATCGGCGGCATCCTGATCTCCATGGTGCTCTCGCTGGTGATCACCCCCGCGGTTCACTTCTACATTACCCGGCAAGCAGATGAGGTGAGCACGCGTTAGCCTCGCAGCCTACTCCGCATCGTGAAAGATGATGCCGAGAGTGTGGCGGCGGCCGGAGCGTAGACGGCTGACGCCGTGCCGGAGGTTTACGCGGTAAAAGCCGCGCGTGCCCTGGACGGGGCGGTGATGCACGGCGAAGGCGACCGCGTCTCCCTGCCGCAGCGGCATCACCTCCGCCCGCGACTGCATACGCGGACGTTGCTCCGTAAGCACAAACTCGCCCCCGGTGAAGTCACGCCCCGGTCGCGACAACAGAATGGCAACCTGCATGGGAAAGACGTGGTCGCCGTAGAGATCCTGATGCAGACAGTTGTAATCACCCTCGCCATACTGCAGTAGAAGCGGCGTGGGCCGCTGCTGGCCTGCATCATGGCAGCGTTGAAGGAAGTCGCCGTGCCGTTCAGGATAGCGTGTATCCACGCCCATGGCGCTGTTCCACTGGTTAGCGACGGGAGCAAGATGCGCATACAACACCGACCGCAATCCCGCGATGATGGACGGCAGAGGATAGCTGAAGTACTTGTACTCGCCGCGCCCAAAGCCATGTCGCTCCATCACCACCCGGCTGCGGAAGAGTCCGTCTTGCGCATACAGGCCGGCGATGGGGCCGCACTCTTCCGGCGAAAGGAGCGACTGCAACACGGCGCTTCCCTGACCGTCCAGATCCTGCGCGATGCGCTGCCAATCGAGCGCCTCCACGCGCGCAACCGCGCGGGCAACCGCACTCCCTTCACCGGGGACGGTGGCTATCTGCTTCCCGCCTTGTTCTGAAACCGTCATCGTGAGTGTCCCTTTCCTGCTCTGGTCCTTGAGACAACTTTAGTCGCGGACTCGCGCGAGCACGCTCCGATTCTTGCGCTTGCATTCGACAAGCGTGGATGTCCGGCAGCACGCGTCGACACCAGGGTTCAGGTATTCTAGGTGCCCAGCCATGGCGACTCCGCCCATTGCGCCCATGACACGCAAGCACATCCAGGTGCGCGGCGTTGTGCAAGGAGTGGGATTTCGTCCCTTCGTGTACAAGCTGGCTACATCCCTCGGTTTGACAGGATACGTCTTCAATTCCTCTTCGGGTGTAACGATCGAGATCGAAGCGGACGAGTACACAGTCGATCGGTTTCTCAAGACATTGGAAAATGATCCGCCGAAGCTTGCGGAGATCACTGAGATCGTTGTCTCGGCCATGGAAGCCCAGGGCGGCGCTGAATTCTCCATTCTCCGGAGCCGGGAGGAGGCCGGTGAATTCGCTCTGGTCTCTCCCGATGCCGGCACCTGCGACGCATGCTGGCGCGATTTCGGCGACCGGTTGAACCGGCGTTATGGATACCCTTTCACGAACTGTACGCATTGCGGGCCGCGCTACACCATCATTCACGACATACCCTACGATCGTGCGATGACGACGATGTCGGGATTCACGATGTGCCCCGCCTGCGTGGCGGAGTATGAAGACCCGAATGACCGGCGCTTCCACGCTCAACCGAACGCGTGCCCTCTTTGCGGACCATCGCTCGTCCTGATGCCCAAGGGCTCGTCGCTGGCGGATTGCACCTTCGCGAGCGCTGACGCGCTGCCGACAATTCACCAAGCGAGAGCGCTGCTGCGGCAGGGGAAGATCCTGGCGGTAAAAGGGCTCGGCGGCTTCCTGCTCGCGTGTGACGCAAAGAACGATGCACCTGTCATGGAGTTGCGCAAACGCAAGCGGCGTTCGGACAAGCCGTTTGCGGTGATGGCGCGCGATGTTGCCGCGGTCAAGGCGATGTGCGAGGTATCGGCAGCGGACGAGGCCGCTCTGCTGCACGTGCGAAGACCGATTGTCATCCTGCCGCGGCTGGCAGGGGCGGAGCTATCGCCCGGCATCGCTCCGGGAAACAGCACTCTTGGCGTGATGCTGCCGTATACGCCACTTCACTATCTGCTTTTCAGCGATTCGGCGGAAGCAGACACCGAGTTCGCCGCACTGGTGATGACCAGCGGCAATATGAGCGAGGAGCCCATTGTGGTCTCCAATGACGAGGCGATGCGGCAGCTTCATGATGTTGCGGATTGGTTCCTGCTACACAACCGCGACATCGCTACGCGCGTGGATGATTCGGTCGTTCGCAGCTTCGAGGGGCGGCAGCGCGTGCTGCGCCGGTCGCGCGGCTTTGTACCGCAGACCATCGATCTCGATATCCAAATGGAGGAGGTGCTGGCGTTTGGGGGCGAATTGAAAAATACCTTCTGCCTGACCAAAGGCCGCTACGCGATCCTGAGCCAGCATATCGGGGACCTGGAAAACTACGAGACCATGCGCTTCTTCGAAGAAACCCTGGACAAGATGAAGCACCTGTTCAAGGTCACGCCGCGAGCAGCGGCCTTCGATCTGCACCCCAGCTACATGAGCACGCGTATGGCGCTTGCCTCCCCCATCGAACGCAAGCTGGCAGTGCAGCACCATCATGCGCATATCGCGAGTTGCATGGCCGAGAATCACCTGCGCGGCAAGGTCATCGGTGTGGCCTTTGACGGGACTGGGTTTGGTACTGACGGCACCATCTGGGGTGGCGAATTTCTGGTTGCGGACTTCGCCACGTTCGCGCGCCGTGCGCATCTGCGTACTGTGCTGCTTCCGGGAGGCGACGCGGCCGTGCGGCAGCCATGGCGCATGGCGCTCAGCTATCTGCGCGATACCTTCGGGCAGCAACTGCCCTCTGGACCTGGCTGTCTTCGCGGAGTCGCCGAGCGGCAGCGTGCGCTGGTGGATACGATAATCGCGCGGCGAATCCAGACGGTGGAGACATCTTCGTGCGGACGCCTCTTCGATGCCGTGGCAGCACTGCTGGGCATTGGTTTGGAGGTCACGTTTGAGGGACAGGCAGCGATGGCTCTGGAGATGCTCGCGGCCCGGGGGGTTGACGAGCGATATGAATTCGCCGTGGAGGACAGCGAGCCCGCGGTCGTTGACCTTCGGCCGACGATTGCGGCAATCGTGAAAGACCTCACCTGCGGCAGGCGACCGGATGAGATATCCGCCTGCTTTCACAACACCTTGAGCGCCGCCATTGTGGAGGTATGCTGTCGCATTCGCAAGAGCGATACGTTGAACCGGGTGTGCCTGAGCGGGGGCACCTTCCAGAACCTGTACCTTCTTGACCGTACGGTGGTAGAGTTGCGGCGTCGCGGGTTTGAAGTCTTTCTGCACGCCCTTGTGCCGGCGAACGACGGGGGGATTTCGCTAGGGCAAGCCGTGATCGCGAACGAACTCCTGCTCCGAGGAGATTGACATGTGTTTGGCCATACCCGGCAAAGTGGTGGAGACGTTCGACCAGCGCGGCCTGCGCATGGCCAAGGTCCAGTTCGGCGGCATTGTGCGGGAGGCCTGCCTGGAGTATGTGCCTGAGACACAGATCGGGGAGTACGTCCTGGTACACGTCGGCTTCGCCATCAGCCGCGTGGACGAAGCTGAGGCGGAGCGGACGTACCAGGCGCTGAGAGATCTGGACCAACTCACCGAGCTGGAGTCGCCGGTGGTGGAAGAGATGGCGCCGGGGAGGGACCGGCGATGAAATATCTCGATGAGTACCGGGATGGGCCGATAGCCGCCAAGATCGTTGCGGAGATTCGCCGCATTCAAACACGGCCCTGGATGCTGATGGAGGTCTGCGGAGGGCAGACCCATTCCATCGTCAAGCATGGGATCGATCATCTTCTGCCGGAGGGCATCGAGCTCGTCCATGGCCCGGGATGCCCCGTCTGCGTGACGCCGCTGGAGATGATCGACAAGGCGCATTCCATCGCGCAGCGTCCGGAGGTCATCTTCTGCTCCTTTGGCGACATGCTGCGCGTGCCCGGCTCGGAGGGAGACCTGTTCACCATCAAGTCGCGCGGTGGGGACGTCCGCATTGTCTACTCGCCACTGGACTGCCTGAAGATAGCCCGGAGCAATCCCGGCAAACAGGTGGTCTTCTTTGCAATTGGATTCGAAACAACGGCGCCCGCCAATGCCATGCTTGTCTCCCGCGCCCGGGAGGAGGGAGTGAAGAACGTTTCGATTCTGGTATCGCATGTGCTGGTGCCTCCCTCCATCGCATCGATTCTGCAATCGCCGCTCAATCGTGTGCAGGGATTTCTAGGGCCGGGGCATGTATGCGCCGTGATGGGCTACCGCGAGTACGAGCCGCTGAGCGCCCGGTTCAAGGTGCCGATCGTCATTACCGGCTTCGAGCCTCTGGACATTCTGCAGGGAACCTTGATGACGGTCCAGCAACTGGAGACGGGGCGCGCGGTGGTGGAGAACGAATACTCGCGCATACTGAATCGAGAAGGAAATCTGCCGGCGCAAACACTGGTGGCGAGCGTTTTTGAGATCGCCGACCGCAAGTGGCGCGGCATCGGCACCATTCCGAAGAGCGGTTACAAGCTGCGCTGGGAGTTCCGGGAGCATGATGCGGAACGGCTCTTCGATGTGAAGGAGATCGACACGCGCGAGCCGGAAGCCTGCATCAGCGGACAGATCCTGCGAGGCATTAAGAAGCCGCACGATTGCGCCGCCTTTGGCACAATATGTACCCCGCAGCGGCCGCTGGGAGCGACCATGGTTTCCGCCGAGGGCGCATGCGCTGCCTACTATGCCTATGGGCGGCATCTTGAGCAGCACCGGCAGGCAGCGCAGCTGGAAGCCCCGCAGTTGGTCAGTGCGGAATCGATTGTAGGTGCGGCATGACGGAACCCTCCAGTATCCATACATCCCACGGCAACGGAGCGGCGCCGGACGGAAGCCGGAACCATGACTGGCGCGGCGCGGTGATGCGCAAGTGCAAGGAATCCGTGGAGATCAAGCAGAAATTCTTCGATCAATACGCGGACAACATTGGTGAATTGAGCGAAAAGATGGCGCGCCGTTTTGCCGAAGGACATCAACTGTGGGTCATGGGCAATGGTGGCAGCGCATGTGACGCGCAGCACATCGCGGTGGAGTTCATTCATCCCATCCTGGAAAAGAGGCGCGCGCTGCCGGCAATGGATTTGGTAAGCCAGGTGCCCGTGCTGACGGCGATCGCCAACGATAAGGATTACGCACGCGTTTTCGTAGATCAGATCGAACTGTGGGGCAAGTCCGGCGATATGGCCCTTGCCATCTCCACCAGCGGCAACTCGCCCAATCTCATTTATGCGCTTGAGGCGGCGAAGCGCAAAGACATCCTGACGATTGCATTCTCCGGGAAAGATGGCGGACGGCTCGCCGGGGCAGCAGAGTACTGCTTTACCGTCCCCACCTACAGCACGCATCGCATTCAGGAATCGCACGTCACGCTGTTGCATATCCTGTGGGACCTGATTCACGTCGCCATGGGCGAAGAGGACGTCATCTGATGAGGAGCACCGAGCCCGGCGAGAAGGAGCGCGCAGTCGGGATGGATGCCACCGCGGAGGCGAGCGAGCAGGTCTCCGCGCTGTTCGGTTCGTGCCCTATTCCCTTGTTCGAACACAAGCAGATCGTGCTCGGGCATGGTAGCGGCGGCAAGCTCACCTCTGAGCTGATCGACAGCATCTTTCTTCCCGCCTTCCGCAATCCGGCTCTGGACAAGCTCGACGATCAGGCGGTGGTAGCGATCCAGGGCGCTCGGCTGGCATTCACGACGGACTCTTTTGTCGTGACGCCCATCTTTTTTCCCGGCGGCGACATCGGCCGGCTAGCCGTGTACGGCACCGTGAACGACCTGGCCATGAGCGGCGCACGCCCGCTCTATCTCTCCGCGGCGTTCATCCTGGAGGAAGGCCTCGCCGTCGAAGATTTGCGCCGTGTGGTGAAATCGATGCGGACCGCAGCGGAAGAGGCCGGCGTGCAGTTGGTGACCGGCGACACCAAAGTGGTGAACCGCGGCAAAGGTGACCAGGTCTTTATTACTACCACCGGCATCGGCGTGATCGAGGGCAGTGTAAATATCTCGGCCGACCGCGCCCGGCCCGGCGACAAGATCATCCTGAGCGGCTACATCGGCGATCACGGTATGGCGATCATGTCCCGGCGTGAGAACCTCGAATTCGAGGGCGCTATCGAGAGTGATTGCGCCTCATTGAACGGGCTCGTAGCCAGTATGTTGGCCACGCCCTCGCATGGCGACAAGGACTTCCTTCACTGCCTGCGCGATCCCACCCGCGGTGGTGCGGCCACGACGCTGAACGAGATAGCGAAGCGCGCCGGGGTGGGCATGATCTTGCGCGAACAGTCGATTCCTGTGCGTGAGACAGTCAGGGGCGCGTGTGAAGTGCTGGGACTCGATCCGCTCTATGTCGCGAATGAGGGGAAGCTGCTCGCGATTGTCGCGCCGGCAATGGCGGATGCAATCCTCCAGCAGATGCGTACGCATGCGCTCGGCCAGAATGCCGCGATCATCGGTGAGGTGGTGGCTGACCACCCGGGGATGGTGCTGATGCGGACGGAGATCGGCGGCACCAGGGTGCTGGATGTGATGTTCGGCGAACAATTACCGCGTATCTGTTGATCCGCCGGATCCGGCGCTTCGCATACTGGGACGCCGGTTTGTCAACAAGTTTCTGAGTACAGCATGCGCGGAATTTAAGCCAATCAATCCTAAGCGAAGTATCGACAGGGTGTTTGACATTCCGCCTTGACGCGGCGTAATGTCGCTCCCGTTCGAAGTTCGGCCGCTGGGAGGGCTATCCGGGTCTTCCCCCATGGGTATCCACCTTGCCCTGCTTCTATCATTCCGCTTCGTCCATCCCATCACGGCTTTTCTTGCGTGTCTCGATTCCCTGCGGGCGGTGGAAATATCGCTTGGATGGGCGGCTCCCGGCCTGACGTGCGGGCGGAAACCAGTGCCTGAAATTTCCGCTGAAGGAGAATTCAATGGCTGAAACGGTAAGCAAGATCACCAAGCCTCCTGCGGTCTCGGACGTCCACATTCTCTGGATTACAGCGGGACTCAGTTGCGATGGCGACAGCGTATCCGTGACCGCTGCGGAACAGCCAAGCATCGAGGATGTTCTGCTCGGCGCGATTCCCGGCCTGCCCAAGGTCCATCTGCATAATCCGGTGCTCGCCTTCGAGAATGGCGATGAGTTCATGCAGTTTTTCTACGATGCAGAGAAGGGGCTGATTGACCCATTCGTTCTGGTGGTGGAAGGCTCGATTCCCAACGAATCCATCAAGGAAGAAGGCTACTGGGCGGCGGTCGGTACGAACCCTGATACCGGCCAGCCGATTACCACTTGTGAGTGGATCGACCGTCTGGCGCCTAAGGCGATCGCGGTAATGGGCGCGGGCACATGCGCAACCTACGGCGGCATTCATGCCATGGCCGGCAATCCCACCGGATGCATGGGATTGAACGACTATCTCGGTTGGAACTGGCGCTCGAAGGCTGGTTTGCCGGTCATTAACGTCCCTGGATGCCCGGTGCAGCCGGATAACTTCATGGAGACGGTCCTCTACCTGCTCTATCAGGTGGCTGGCCTCGCTCCCATGATTCCGCTGGATAAGCAGGGCCGGCCGACCTGGCTGTTCGGCAAGACGGTGCACGAAGGCTGCGACCGCGGATCCTATTACGAGCAGGGTGACTTCGCCCACGAGTACGGGTCCTCCAAGTGCCTGGTGAAGTTGGGGTGCTGGGGGCCGGTGGTCGACTGCAATGTGACCAAGCGCGGCTGGATGCGCGGCATTGGGGGATGCCCTAACGTGGGCGGTATCTGCATCGGGTGCACTATGCCGGGCTTCCCTGACAAGTTCATGCCGTTCATGGATGAGCCTCCGGGTGGGATGCTTTCCTCTTCAGTTATCGGCACGTATGGTCGCATGATTCGCACGCTACGCGGTATCACGAACACCACTTTGAACAGAGAGCCGAAGTGGCGGCATCGCGGACCGGAGCTGACCACTGGCTACCATCCTCAAAATTCCTAAGAGAAGGATCGATTGACATGGCAACTATTCCCGAGGTCATGCCCGAAGTTCAGCAGAAGAAACGCAATCTTGTCGAAATGAACTGGGACCCGATTACCCGGATCGTCGGCAGCTTGGGAATCTTCACCAAGATCGACTTCGAAAATCGCGAGGTCGCGGAGTGCCACAGCACTTCTTCCATCTTCCGCGGCTACAGCATATTCATGAAGGGCAAGGATCCGCGCGATGCCCATTTCATCACCAGCCGTATCTGCGGCATCTGCGGCGATAACCACGCCACCTGCGCTGTGTACGCGCAGAATATGGCGTTCGGCGTGAAGCCGCCCAACCTGGGAGAGTGGATCATCAATCTCGGCGAAGCGGCCGAGTATATGTTCGATCACAACATCTTCCAGGACAACCTGGTGGGCGTGGATTTCTGCGAACAGATGGTCAAGGAGACCAATCCCGGAGTGTGGGATAAGGCTCAATCCACCGCCGCGCCGAACGCAGACAAGCACGGCTACCGCACCATCGCGGACATCATGACGGCGCTCAATCCGTTCACCGGCTCCTTCTATCGCGAGACGCTGGCGATGAGCCGCATGACGCGCGAGATGTTCTGCCTGATGGAAGGCCGTCACGTGCATCCTTCCACGCTCTACCCAGGCGGGGTAGGAACGGTGGCTACCATTCAGCTCTTCACCGACTATCTTGTCCGCCTGATGAAGTATGTGGAATTCATGAAGAAGGTCGTGCCTCTGCACGATGACCTCTTCGATTTCTTCTACGAGGCCTTGCCTGGTTATGAGAAGGTCGGCCAGCGCCGCATACTGCTCGGCTGCTGGGGTTCCTACAATGACCCCGACTCCTGCGACTACACCTACCGCAATATGAACGAGTGGGGGAAGAAGATGTTTGTCACCCCAGGCGTGGTGGTGGACGGCAAACTGGTCACCAACAACCTGGTCGATATCAATCTCAACATCCGCATCCTGCTCGGCAGCTCGTACTACGACGATTGGCAGAGCGCGGAGACCTTTGTCTCGCGAGACCCGCTGGGTAACCCGGTCGACAAACACCATCCGTGGAATCAGACGACCATTCCTCGGCCACAGAAGCGCGACTTCAACGGCAATTACACCTGGGTGATGTCCCCGCGCTGGTATGATGCGCGCACCGGCGACTACCTGGCGCTCGATACCGGCGGCGGCCCCATCGCCCGCCTTTGGTCGACGGCGCTCTCCGGACTGGTCGATATCGGCTACGTTCAGGCCACGGGGCACAGCGTGAAAATCAACTTACCCAAGACGGCGCTGCTGCCCGAAGCTGAGTTCGAGTGGAAGATTCCGCGGTGGAGCAATGCCATCGAACGTGATCGCGCGCGCACCTACTTCCAGGCTTATGCGGCAGGTACGGCGCTGCACTTTGTGGAGAAGGCGCTGGCGGAGCTGAACGCGGGCCACACCTCGACCTGGTCTGACTTCAAGGTGCCGGAAGAGGCCATCGGCTGCGGCTTCCATGAAGCCGTCCGTGGCGTGCTGTCGCACCACGTCGTCATTCGTGAGGGCAAGATCGCCAACTATCATCCGTATCCGCCCACTCCCTGGAACGCAAATCCGCGCGACATTTACGGCACTCCCGGACCCTACGAAGATGCAGTGCAGAACACGCCGATCTTTGAAGAGAACGGACCGGACAACTTCAAGGGTATCGACATCATGCGCGCCGTTCGCAGCTTCGATCCATGCCTGCCGTGCGGTGTCCATATGTATCTTGGCGACGGTAAGGTGCTGGAAACTCGTCATTCGCCCATGTTCGGGGTCGCGGGGCAGGAGTAATGGCCGCCAGGGCTGAGCAACCGATAGCCGCGCCTGGACGGGGAGAGTTCCACGCCCGGAGTGAACGCGTAGAGAAGCTGGCCAGCAGACTCGACAACGCGGGGGATCCGGAGGTGCGTGCCGCGGCCCTCGAACTCGTGCAATCGGTCATGGAACTGCACGGCGCTGCCCTCCAACGTTTGGTCGACAAGTGTCTGGAATCGGCGGAGGGCGAGCGCGTACTCAGCGACGCCCTGCAGGACGATCTCGTCGCGAGCATGTTTCTGCTGCACTCCCTGCATCCGGACGATCTGGAGACGCGCGTGCTGCGGGGCATCGAGGCGGCGCGGCCTTACCTGAAGTCCCACGACGGCGACTGCGAACTTGTCAGCCTGCGCGATGGAGTCGTCCGGCTACGCCTTCACGGCACCTGCGGTACTTGCGCATCTTCTTCCCTCACCCTGAAAGGGGCGGTCGAAGAGGCGCTGTACCAGGCTGCCCCGGATATCCGCGAGATCATTACAGAGAATGCAACCGCGGATCATCTCAACACGGCAAACCTCGTCACTCTGAAGTAGAGCTTCGCACCTGAAGGAGAGATCACCGATGGCACACGATCAGGCACGACCAGACACGCCGTCCCATACAAGGGGCGCCCCCCGCGGAGAGAATGTAGTCAAGAAGCAAGGCGAAACCGGCTACCGGGGAGATACAAGAATGGCCGGAGATGCGACCGGGATCAACGTCCATGCGCGCAAACCGATCGACCCCCGCATGCCCAACCTGCCCCCCGCTTGAGTGGATGAAGGTCCGTAATGAGTGAAGTTCCCGGAATGGAGACGGAGCGCGAGAACACACCCTCGTTTCTGAGACAGTTCACGCGCCGGCGTCCGGCGACGGAACGGTGCGAACTGTGCAGTGCGGAGCTTTCGCCCGACCACCAGCATCTGCTCGAGCCGACAGCGCGCCAGATCCTATGCTCCTGCGATGGCTGCGCTGTTCTTTTCTGCGGCCAGTCCGGCGCGCACTATCTACGCGTCCCGCGCCGCATCCGTTGCCTCTCCGACTTCCAGATGACCGATCTGCAGTGGGAGGCGTTGATGATTCCGATTAACCTGGCCTTCTTCTACCGCGATACTGCGGCGGCCAAGATGATGGCGATGTACCCCAGCCCGGCCGGCGCAATCGAGTCACTACTCAGCCTGGAGGCCTGGACAGAAATCGCCGCGGAGCATCCGGCTTTGCAGAAGATGGAGCCAGACGTGGAGAGTTTTCTCGTGAACCGCGTTGGCGCTTCGGCGGAGTACTACATCGTTCCCATTGACGAATGCTATCGCCTGGTCGGATTGATCCGCATGCATTGGCGCGGGCTTTCCGGCGGAGTGGATGTCTGGAAAGAGATTCACAGGTTTTTTGCCGATTTGCAGTCCCGGAGCGTGGACGTGCGGGAGCCCTCCCGTGCCTGAGCTGCATTTTCAAATTGAACGCGCAGAACCCGTGGCCAATGCCGCCACCCCCTTGCTTGCTTTGAAGTTGCGTATCGCCAATCTGCCGGCGGAGGAGGCGATTCATACACTCACGCTGCGTTGCCAGGTACAGATCGAGCCGGCGAAGCGGCGTTACGTGCCGCAAGAACAGGCGAAGCTGCTTGATCTGTTTGGCGCACCCGACCGCTGGAGCAGAACCGTGCGGCCGCTGCTCTGGATGAACACCACGGTGGCGGTCCCGGGCTTCGCCGGCAGCATCCTGGTTGACCTCCAGCTTCCCTGCACCTTTGACTTCAATGTTGCAGCGACCAAGTACTTCCACGCTCTGGATACGGGCGAGATTCCACTGTGCGTAATGTTCAGCGGCACAATCTTCTATCAAGGGGCCGATAACGCACTGCAGGTCGCGCAGGTGCCGTGGGACCGTGAAGCCAACTACCGCCTGCCCGTCTCCGTCTGGAAAGACATGATGGACATGCACTACCCCAACGCCGCGTGGCTCTGCCTGCGGCGGGATGTGTTCGAGCTACTGTACGCGTACAAGATGCGGCACGGCCTTCCCACCTGGGAACAGGCAATTACGCGCGCGCTCGCGGCGGAACAAGCGGAAACGGTTCAAGCATGAACTTCGAAGGTGTCGAGAAGATTGCGGCGGCAATTCTGTACGAGGGATACATCCTCTATCCGTATCGGCCGACCTCGATCAAGAACCGCCAGCGCTGGAATTTTGGGACGCTCTACCCGCGCGAGTATGCGGAGGCGCAACGCCCCGCGGAGCCGTTCCGGCTGGTCGCAGAGTGTCTGGCTGTAGCACAAGCGGAGGCCGCTCTTGATATCAAGGTCAGCTTCCTTCAGCTCATCCGGCAGCAACAGAGCGCATGGACCAGCAATACCGAGAGCCAACGCCATCTCGCGGACCCTTCCCTCGCCTGGGAGGAGGCTGTCGAACGGACGTCGGAGCATCATCAGCTTCGGTTGCGTGCACTCATTGGCAGCCCGCTAATGCTCACGCTGCACATGGATGCGGCAGGACTTCCGCAGGGCCGTAGCAGCGAACCGGTTTCAGAGCTTATGGCAAGGCTGACGGTCGGCGCGGAAGCCCTGTCGGATGGAGCCTGCAAGCTCCACCTGGAGTTCGAGAATACGAGCGCGCTGCTCAGCGGCGCTGCGGCGAAACGTGAGGAGGCGCTGCCGCACTCCTTCGTCTCCGCGCATGTGCTGCTGGGTATCACGGGAGGAGAATTTGTCTCGTTGCTGGATCCGGAGGAGGCCTATCGGGCATCCGCCGCCGCCTGCGCTAACGCCGGAGTGTTTCCAGTCTTGGCAGGCGTGGAGCCGGACCGTACGAGGATGCTCTGCTCGCCGATTATCTTGTACGACTATCCCCAGGTCGCGCCTGAGAGCGCCGCCGACTTCTTTGATGGCACGGAGATGGATGAGATGCTTACTCTGCGGGTGCTCACGCTTACGGACGCGGAAAAGCAGGAGATGCGCGACGGCGATCCACGCGCACGAAGGATTCTGGAACAGACAGAAGCCAGCACTGCAGAATCGCTGATGAAGGCCCACGGCACGATCCGCGCGCTGCGAGTGATCCATGAGGATGCGCCATGATCGGCGATTGGAACCCTCTTGAAGAAACGAAGGCAGCTCCGGAGAGCGTGCGCGTCTTCGGTATCGAACTGCGTGTGGGCGATCGCGTTCGTTTATGGCCACAAAAGAAGGCAGACATCCTGGATATGGCGCTGAGCGGCAAGGTTGCCATCATTGAAGCCATCGAACAAGATTTCGAAGACCACATTCAATTTGCCGTGGTCCTCGACGACGACCCCGGACGGGAGTTCGGCATGATGCGTCAGCCTGGGCATCGCTTCTTCTTCTCCCCCGAAGAGGCTGAGCCCGTCGAAGGCGGAGGTCCGGCATGACTCCTGCGATTCTGGTGGCGGGCCTGGGCAACATCTTCCTCGGAGACGACGCGTTCGGGGTCGAAGTCGCTCGTTTGCTCATGCGCCGGCAACTGCCGGAGAGCGTGTCGGTGAAGGATTTCGGCATTCGCGGCTTCGATCTCGCGTACGCGCTGCTCGATCCCTGGGAGGCCGTGATCATCGTGGACACGCTGCCCCGCGGTGAAGCTCCGGGCACGCTCTACACGCTGAAGCCGAATCTCGCCGATATGGAAAGCCCGCCATCGCCGGACCTGGCCATGAACCCCCACGGCATGGATCCGGCGCGTGTGCTCCACCTTGCGGCGTCCATGGGCCCGATTGTGGCGCAGGTGCTCGTTGTGGGCTGCGAACCACAGGATTTCGGCGATGAACTGGAAGGCCGTATGGGCCTATCATCCCCTGTACAGGCCGCGGTTGAAGAAGCAGCAACGATGGTGGAAGAGTTAGCCGGCCGTATTCTTGGAAACACAAAGGGAACGCCGGTCGAGTTACAGACAATCGAGAGGTGACATTATGGCAGCAAAGATAATCTTCAGTGCACTCGGCCTGGTCATAATCGCCGTCGTGGTTGCGTCCGCTCCGGACATCCAGAGATACATCAAGATCAGCTCGATGTAACTGCGCCTGGCAGCTCGTCGCTCGTTCCGTTCGCCCACATCGAAAGGCCATGCATGCACGAGCTCTCGATTGCAGTCAGCATGATTGACCAGATCCTTGAAGAGTCGGAGAGCCGCGGCGGTCTTGATGTCCAGGCCGTGCACCTGAAGCTCGGGACCTTCTCCGGCGTGGACAAGGCAGCCCTCCTCTTCTCCTACGAGCTCGCATGTGATGGCACGCCGCTCCAGGGATCACGCCTGGTGATCGAAACAATTCCGCTGGTCATTCACTGCGCGGTCTGCCGCGTCGACCGCAGCCCCCCGTCTCTCTATGAGCTCTGCTGCCCGGAGTGTCAGACCGCTGCGCAGACGATCGTCTCCGGCCGGGAGATCGAGGTCGCATCGCTGGAGGTGGCGGCTTGAGCACACGCATCGTGGAGGTAAGGGCCAAAGTCCTGAAGCAGAACGACCTGCTCGCCCGCGCCCTACGGGAGCGTTTTCGTAGCCAGGGCACCTGCGTGGTGAGCCTCGTCTCCAGTCCCGGCTCGGGCAAGACAGCGTTTCTGGAGAAGCTGCTCGGAGCGCTCGCGTGCGACTACCATGTCGCCGCGCTGGTGGGTGATCTTGCGACGGAGAACGATGCGGCGCGGCTGCAGCGTGCAACGCCCAACGTCCGGCAGATCACCACGGGAACGATCTGCCACCTGGACGCGCACATGATCGAGGAGGCGCTTGCCTCCTGGCATCTCGATGCGCTCGATTTTCTCTTCATCGAGAACGTGGGCAACCTGGTTTGCCCCTCAAGCTACGATCTGGGAGAAGAGCTGCGCTTCGTCCTGCTTTCCGCGACGGAGGGCGAGGACAAGCCCTTGAAGTACCCCACCATCTTCAACAGCGCCGACGCCGCGATCATCACCAAGATGGACCTGGCCGATGCCGCGGAGTTCGACCGTGACGCGGCTCGCCGCAACATCGAGAGCGTCCGCCCCGGAATGCAGATCTTTGAGGTCTCAGCCAAGACAGGAATTGGCATGACCGAAGTGCTGGACTTCCTGCGCGCCCAGGTAAGCCGTGCCGCGGCGGCCGCCAGAGCTACACCCGGTGAACCCTCGGAGCGGACATTCGCCAAGCAGCATTGACGGTGCCCCTGCCTTGGGCTGCGGGACCCCCTACCCCCCCCCGGTATGATTGCCATAAATTCCCTGGAATGAATGGCTTGCAGCAACCGATTCCGGTAAATTCGTCCAAGCAAAGGACTTATCGCCAAATTCCTCTAAACAAGGCACTTAGCTCGCTCAGTGAGGGGGTGATTGCCGAGCGCACCCTGTCGGCTGTGAGCGCCTATTTCCAGTGTAGCCAGTTCCGGCAATTACTACGCCAACAATCCTTCCCTCAGGCAGCGGCGATGCGCCGAGTGAGATCGGTCTGCTCGGCCTGGCTTTCGGCGCCGATGGTGAAGGCGTCGAGCACGCCCGTGCCGAGGGCGTAGCGCAGTGCCTCACCGGGCCGGCTGCGCATATCTCCCTGGCCGAGGATCTTCATACCGATGATGCCCTTGCCCGAGGCGCGCATTTGCTTGATCACGGAGATCACGGTGTCGGGCTCCGCGTCCATGTGGGACTGGATGGGGTTGAGGCGGACCAGATCCACGTCGACCCAGGGCGATGCCGCGGCGGCGCGCAGGGCCTCAATGGAGTGGCAGGAGACGCCGTGGGCGCGGATGATGCCCTTCTGCTTCGCCTCGGAGAGCCCGTCCATCACGCCGCGGTAGCGGGTGGTCCAGTCGCCTTCGGTGACGCAGTGGATGAGCACGATGTCGATGTATTCGGTGCCAAGCTCGCGGCGGAAGCGATCGAGATCGTTCCGCACGCCGGCAGGGTCGCGGTTGTCGGTCTTGGTCATGACGATGACCTTGTCGCGCGGCACGTGCTTGAGGGCGGCGGCGACGTAGGGATGGCTGCCGTAGGAGTCGGCAGTGTCATAGAAGCGGAGGCCGTTCTCCTGGTAGCCGTCGATCAGCATGCGGGAGAGGCGGTCGGTGCCGAGGCGGGTCTGGTTGGAGCCCCCGGCGAAGCCGATGGTGCCGGTGCCGATGGCCAGACGGCTGGTGCGGATGCCGGTGTGGCCGAGGACGACCTCGTCCTGCGCGGTGTGCTTCTTTGCGAGAGGCGGCTGGTCGGCCAAAGGAGCGCCGGCCAAAGGGGCGCCGGACAGAACTGCGGCACCGCCGACTTTGCCGGCGACCCAGGCGGCGCTGAGGCCGGTGGCGGTGCGACGAAGGAACTCTCTGCGCAGCATGGTGCGACTCCTTCCGCTCCATCGCCCGGTGATGCGGACCGCGCGGTGAACGACCTTTGCCTTTCACCATACGCCTGTGCCGGCGACCTGCGCCGCGTTCCTTTGCAAGCCGAAGCGGCACGCCGAGAGACTCTGTTCGTGCGACAAACACGGCAGTCTGGGCGGACGTGCGCTACGGCGGGATGGCCAAGCAGCCTGGAAGCACGTGGGCCGGACGGCTGCTATAATCCGGCGCGCTGCAAAGAGCAGCCAAGGAGAGTGGGATGGATGTGCCGGAAGAGGTGAAGGCCGCGATGCGCGCGACCAACGAGCGGTTCTGCGGAGAGGTGATCGGGAGGCGCGAAGTGGCGGCGCTGAGGGAGGTGTACACCGCGGACGCGCGGGTATTGCCGCCGGGAGCCGATCTGGTGGAAGCTCTCGCGGCGATCCAGCAGTTCTGGGAGAAAGCGATCGAGGCGCTGGGGCTTAAGGGTGCGACGCTCGAGACGGTGACGGCGGAGATGTGCGGCGACAGCGTGGTGGAGATCGGCCGCGCGGTGCTGTCGCTCGAGAGCGGCGGGCCCGTGAACGGCAAGTACGTTGTGCAGTGGAAGCAGGAGAACGGGACGTGGAAGTGGGCGATCGATATCTGGAACGCGCACTAAGGCGGGTCGGGTGGCTTGCTCCAGAGTGAGTTGCCCGTTCATCCTGCGGCTACACTGCTAGCTATGCCCAAGGGTCAGAAGCAGGCGTACGGCAAGGGAGAGCTGCACTTCATCACCATGACGTGCTATGGGCACCAGCCCAAGCTAGGCGTGGAGAAGCATCGCGACCTCTTCGTGCAGTTGCTGGAGGAGGTGCGGGGGACGTTCGGCTTCCGCGTGGTGGGGTATGTGGTGATGCCGGACCACGTCCATCTGCTGATCACCGAGCCCGAGCGGGACACGGCCGCGGAGGCGATGGCAATGCTGCGGCAGCGGTACGGCCGGCGCTACAACACCTCGGCGCGCTCGACGGAGCAGGTATGGGAGACCAAGTACCAGGACACCCACGTGTTCACGCCGGAGCGGATTGCGGAGCGGCTGCGTTTCATGCACGAGCAGCCGGTGAAGGCGGGGCTGGTGGGGAGCGCGGGAGAGTGGGGGTGGAGCAGTGCGGCATCCGCTCAGCAGGGTAGATGAAGTGCGACCTGGCATCGCAATAGGGCGTTTGAAGCGGCGAACTGCATTCGCATCGAATTTGATGTAAATTAAGTGCATCATGAATCTGGTGGAAGACATTCGTTCGCTCAGCGACTTCAAGCGTGACACGGCCGGGGCATTAGAGCACCTGCGGGAGAGCCATCGTCCAATGGTGCTGACGGTCAACGGCAGAGCCGAAATGATAGTGCAGGATGCGGAATCCTATCAGCGGACGCTCGATGCGCTGGAGCGGCTGCAGGCGAATGAAGGGATTGCGCGCGGCCTCCGGGCGGCAGCCCAAGGAAAGACCAGGCCAGTCGGCGCAGCGGTGAAGGCGATCAAGAAGCGACGTGCAGACCTTTCGCGTTGAGATTGCGCAGCCCGCCGAAGCCGACATCGAATAGGCGCACGATTGGCTCAATGCCGAATCGACAGAAGCAGCGGACCGCTGGATTGATGGGCTGCTAGCGGCGATCGAGACGCTATGCAAAATGCCCAGACGCTGCCCACTCGCGCCGGAAAACAGCGATCACTAGAAGAGATCCGGCAGCTCCTGTATGGGCAATATCGGATTTTGTTTACCGTGGATGCGCAGCGAGTGATCGTGCTTCACGTTCGGCATGGCGCGCGGCTGCCGATCCTACTGCGCAAATAGGTGACTGACAGGGGCGCTGGAAGCTATGCGGAGGCGCAGGTGTGGAGTGCGAATCGTTTGGAGACACGCACGTGTTCACGCCGAAGCGGGTCGAGGAGCGGCTGCGGTTCATGCACGAGCAGCCGGTGAAGGCTGGGCTGGTGGGGAGCGCGGCGGAGTGGGCGTGGAGTAGCGCGGATCCGCTTTAGCTGGCTGAGAGGGACTTGGGTGCCCCATTCTTTGCGCCTGACAATCGTCTGATTCACCCCTCAGGCGGGAGCGCAAAGGGTGGGCCTCTGCGCGGTAGCGCAGACCGGTTTTGCCCGATGTAGATTCGTGGGAGTCAGTGGCTGGGCGAGGAGAGCGGATGCGCCTCGCGGCGCATGACCCACCCTTTGCGCTTCGATGATGCGGAGTACGCCGGTTCCGTGAGGCGCAAAGAATGGGGCACCCTGAACGGAGTAGTTGGCCAACGAGAGTGCGCCGAATGGGTCATTTCGTGAGGAATCGTGTATCTCTACACTTATCCCCATGCCGCAGCGCCTTACACGTATTTACGGGAAGGGGCATCTTCACTTCATTACGTGCAGTTGCTACGCGCGAAGGCCGAATCTCGGCATGGCGAGGCAACGCGATTTGTTTGTATCGCTGCTTGAGGAACTGCGCAGCCGCTTGGGATTTCGGGTGGTTGGATATGTCGTAATGCCGGAGCACTTTCATCTGTTGATGGAGGAGCATGACACAGTTACGCCTTCAACGGTGCTGCAGAGTTTGAAACAACGCTATGCGCGAAGGGTGGTGTTTGAGGGTCCGGTGTGGCAGACGCGGTTCTATGACTTCAACGTGTGGTCGTCCGTGAAGATCGAAGAAAAGCTGGGGTATATGCATCTGAATCCGGTGCGACGTGGGCTGGTGGCCGCACCGACGGATTGGGTCTGGAGTAGTGCGCGCTTCTATGCGGGAGCGCTGGATGGGCTTGTAACGGTGGGACCGGTGAGTACGCGGAAAATTACGTTGTATGCGGGATCCGCGGATGGATGAGGAATGATCTGGGTGCCCCACTCTTTGCGCTGCGCCATTGTCCGACCGCCAGCAAAGCTGGAACGCAAAGGGTGGGTCTCTGCGCGGAAGCGCAGGCCGGTTTGCTGTATGGTCGTTTCGGCATTCGTGGCGGGTGAGGAGAGCGGATGCGCCTTCGGCGCATGACCCACCCTTTGCGCTTGAGAGATGCGGAGGACGCCGGTTCGGTGAGGCGCAAAGAATGGGGCACCCGGCGCACCGATGCTCGATGGGATACGCCAAAACAAAAAGCGCCGCTGACGCGGCGCTTTTGTTGTTGGCGGCGAGGCCGCATGTGCCGGGACGGCGAGTCCTCAGTCGGCGAGGACGCCTTCTTCCACCGGGGTGCGGTCGACCTTGCTGTACCAGGGGTGGGCGTGCTCGAGGGCCTTGTTGACGTTCTGGATGTTCTCGACGCCCTGGGTGTTGAGCCATTCCTCGAAGGCGCCGGAGCCCTTGGTGGCGTAGATCTTCATGCCGTCGGCCCAGGTGGCGCGGCCGCAGAGGACGCCGTTGAAGGTAGTGCCGGATTCGGCGGCGAGGGCGAGGGTCTCGATGAAGACGGCGTTCGAGACGCCGGCCGAGAGATAGATAAACGGCTTGTGGGTGGTGGAGGCGGCGTCGCGGAAGTGCTGCAGGGCTTCGTCGCGAGTGTAGGCGACCTCGCCCTTGAATGCCTTGGCGCCCTGGACGAAGCCCATCTGGACGGGAACCTCGACCTTGAGCACGTCGACACCGTACTTCTCCTTGCCGAATTCCGACATGGACCCGGAGACGATTTCGGGCTTCTTCTTCGCGTATTCCAGGCCCTTCTCGTCGCCGCCGTGGGGATCGTAGCCGACGAATTCGAGGAAGAAGGGGATGTCGTGCGCGCGGCACTCGTCGCCGATGCGCTCGATGAAGGCGTGCTTGCGGTCGTTGATGGCCGAGCCTTCAAACGGCGTGTAGTAGAGCAGGACCTTGATGCAGTCCGCGCCCTGCTCCTTGAGGCGGCGGACGGACCAGTGATCGAGCAGGTCGGGCAGGTGGCCGGGGGTGGTGGAGTCGTAACCGGTCTTCTCATAGGCGAGCAGCAGGCCCTTGCCGTTGCGGTGCTTGGAGGCGGGCAGGCCGTACTCGGGATCGAGCAGGATGGCGGACGCGTACCGGGTGAGGACAGAGGTGACCAGGGTCTTGAACTCTTCGAGCGAGGAGGCGGGGACGTCGGCGATGCCGGCCTCGCGGGCGAGGGACTTCTGCAGCGAGCCGCGCTGATCCATGGCGGCGGCGGCGATGACGCCGCGGTCGTTCGAGACGGCCTGGAGTCCGGCGAGCTTTCCGGGTGTGAGCTTGATCATTGGAGTGCCTCGTTATGCGGAGTGTGTTGGGGGATTTTCTCGACGCAGCCATTGTACGTCGCGAGCCGGAGAAGACCCACCCTGCCTTCGCCAGGATGGGGCACCCGGCCGACGTGGCTCATCGACGGGGCTCAGCGGGCGTCCGCGAGGAGCTGCTTCTGGGCGGCGAGGAGTTCGGTGATGCCGCGCTCGGCGAGGTCAAGCATTTCGAGCATTTTGGCGCGGGGGAAGGCGGTTCGCTCGGCGGTGGCCTGAACCTCGACCAGGCCGCCGTCTTCGGTGACGACCACGTTCATGTCGACCTCGGCCTGGGAGTCTTCCTCATACGCGAGGTCGAGCAGCACTTCCCCTTCGACGATGCCGACACTGGTGGCAGCCACGAGCTGGCGGAGCGGCGAGGCCTTGAGGGTGCCTGCCTTGACCAGCCGGTTGAGGGCAAGGGCGAGCGCGGTGCAGGCGCCGGTGATGGCGGCGGTGCGGGTGCCTCCGTCGGCCTGGAGAACGTCGCAGTCGAGGATGACGGTGCGTTCGCCGAGGGCGTGCATGTCCACCACGGAGCGGAGGGACCGGCCGATGAGGCGCTGGATTTCATGGGTGCGGCCGCCCACCTTGCCGCGTTCGGACTCGCGCGGGGTGCGGGTGAGGGTGGCACGGGGCAGCATGCCATATTCGGCCGTTACCCAGCCGCGGTTGGAGTTGCGCAGCCAGGCCGGGACGCCGTTCTCCAGGGTTGCATTGCAGAGCACGCGGGTGTGACCGAGCTCGATCAGTACGGAGCCTTCCGCGGTAGCGACGAAGTTGGGCGTGAGGCGAAGCGGGCGGAGCTGGTGGGCGGCGCGGTTGCCGGGGCGGAAGCTCGGCGGCGCGGGGGTGGTGGACATGGGGTGATTGTACGGGAGGGCGAAGGCGGCTGTGGCGAAGGGATTTCGTAGTACCGGCGGTTACAAAAGTCAGGCCACCGCGCTGTTTTGGGGCTGCTTTCGGGAACTGGCGTCCGTAGAATCCACACAACGATCCCCTGAGGCCGGTTTTGGAACCGAAGTGGGGTTAGACGCGCTGGCAGTACTCGAAGTCTTTTGAAGCGAAGGACAGATGCTAAACGAAGAGTACAAGACCGGTGAAGCCGGCAAGCTGAATGTCTTGGTCGTGGATGACGATGCCATCACGCGCACTGCGTGCATGGAGATAGCCGCGCTGCGAGGGTTTGCCGCGCAGGGCCTGGAAAGCACGGAGGACGCCCGGTCCCTGCTGCGGAATCATACTGTGGACGTACTGGTGTTGGACCTGAAGGCGACCAACCGCCAGGGGATGCAACTGTTGGACCAGATGAAGACCCTGACGCCGGACACGGCGGTGGTGGTGATGACGGCTTCGGGCTCGATCGGGTCGGCGGTGGAGGCGATGCGCACCGGAGCGACCGATTATCTCACCAAGCCCTTTGCGCTGGAGGAGTTTGCGGCAGTGCTGGCGCGGGCGGCGGAGCGGCGGCACGCCAACGGCAGCAGCCGCAGCCTGCGGGAGCGCCTGCGCAGCGAGGGCGGTGTGGGCAACCTGATCGGGCGCAGCCCGGAGATGGACAAACTGTACCGGATACTCGCGAAGGTGGCGCAGAGCGCCCATCCGGTGCTGATCCTGGGTGAAAGCGGGACGGGCAAAGAACTGGTGGCGCGGGCCATCCATTCGCAGGGCACCAACCCCAATAAGCCATTCATTCCCGTGGACTGTGGATCGTTTGTGCCGGCGATGATCGAGAGCGAGCTGTTCGGCTTTGTGAAGGGTGCATTTCCGACGGCTGCGCGCGACTCCGCCGGCCTGCTGGTGGCAGCCGAAGAGGGGACCATCTTCCTGGACGAGGTGGGGGATATCTCACTGGAGCTGCAGGCCAAGCTGATGCGCGTGCTGCAGACAAAGGAGGTTTGCCCGGTGGGCGGTAATCGCCGGGTGCCGGTCAAGGCGCGCATGCTGGCGGCGACCAGCCGCGATCTGGCCACCATGACGGCCAAGGGAGCGTTCCGCAAAGATCTGTATTACCGCCTGAATGTCGTGAACCTGCGTATCCCGGCGCTGCGCGACCGGCGCTCGGACATTCCACTGCTGGCAGCGCATTTTCTGGAGCGCATGGGGCGCGAACACGGCACCACCTTCACCCTGAGCGACGAAGCGCTGAAGAGCATGATGGAGTACGACTGGCCGGGGAACGTGCGCGAACTGGAGAATGCCATCGACCGCGCCAGCGCCCTTTCGTCGGGACCCGTCCTGCACATGCGCGACATGCCGACGCAGTTGCAGAACCATGGTCTCGAAAGCCACCAGGCGGCAACGGCAGTGGCGCCGCCAGCCCCGGATATGCCGGCCCCGGCCCGGGACAATCCATCGGTAACGCCGCTTGCGGAGCTCGAAAAGCAGGCCATTCTGAGCACCATCACACAACTGAAAGGCGACAAACTGATGGCGGCCCGGCTGCTCGGCATCGGGAAGACGACACTCTATCGCAAGCTGAAAGAGTACGGGATTGCCGATGGATCAGCGCTGGGAATGGCTTAGCTTCTGACGAGTAGAAAGGCCAGCCATGCGAACGACTAACGAAACGAGGGAGAGATGAGGCGATCGGTCCTGCTGGTCACCGCGTTGAGCGGAGTGGAGCAACGCGTGACCGCGCTCAAGCAGCAGTTGGACTTGCAGGTCGAGGTGGCGGCGATGCGGGAGACGGCGCATGCGCTGCTGCGGGAGCAGGCGTATGCGGCGATCGTGATCGACGAGGGCTTCGCGGAGAGCGATCCGCGCGGAGCGGACCTGCTATGGAAGATGGCCGGGCTGGCGATCCCGATGCAGGTGAACTTTGCGCTGACCGGAAGCGCCCGCCTGGTGCGTGATCTGCGCGCGGCGCTGGCCCGGCGGGAGCAGGAGCAGGCGCTGGCGATGCGGGCGGCACTATCGAGCATGGAGACCGAACTCCGTTCGACGGTGACGGGTCTGCTGCTGCATTCGCAATTGGCGCTGGCCGAGCCGGCGGGTTCGGCGCAATTGCAGCCTAAGTTGAAGCTGATGGTGGAGCTGGCCGGCAATCTGAAGCAGCGCCTGGAGCGGGCGCAGCCGTAGGACACATTCGTAGGTGGATCTATTTTCCCGGGCTCACGTTATTCTCTCCCGATCGGCCGGAAGCGGGTTGAAAGCTGATCGCCATCAGGTGCATTGGTATGCCGTTCTCGGCTGCGCCGACACGCCTCCCCAGCTATAGCCTATGGCTGCGACCTCGGAGATCTCCGTATCCGGCAGTGTCCCGGCGAAGGTGATCTGAAACGAGATATTCCGCGCTTGCGCATTCGCGCCGGCCACGTTGAGCGAAATGGCTCGAGCGGCTGCGCCCATACTGGGGCTCGCGATCACGACAACGCCTTGACCTGCGAGGTACTCGCAAATCTCAATGTTCTCTGCGGTGGTACATCCGCGCGCAGGGGCGGTCCCCAACCGCTCACGCACTTCCAGCCATGCATGCTCGGGCGCGCTCAAGAAGCAGCTTGCGCTCTCGTGCGTTGCGCGTGAGCGACGCCGCGTGCTCGAACTCCGCGCGGGCTTCATCGTAGCGATGCAGCTTCTTCAGGAGATCGCCGCGCACGCTCGGCAGCAGATGATAGTGTTCCAGCGAGCGTTCCCGCGTGAGTGTATCCACAAGCTCCAGGCCGGCTGCCGGGCCGGACGCCATGGCCACCGCGACCGCGCGATTCAGTTCCACGATCGGCGAAGGCGCGATCCGGGCAAGCGCCGCGTAGAGCGTCACAATGCGCGGCCAGTCGGTCTCGTCCGGAGTAAGCGCGCGTGCATGGCAGGCGGCGATCTCAGCCTGCAATCGGTACGAGCCTCGCGGCGCGCCCAGCTTTTCCGCACGCGCCAGCGCCGCGAGACCGCGGCGGATGAGGAGTTGGTCCCACTGCGCGCGGTTCTGGTCAAAAAGCAGGATGGGCTCTCCCGACGGACCTACGCGTGCCCGGGAACGCGACGCCTGGATCTCCATGAGCGCAACCAGACCGTGAACCTCAGGCTCCTGTGGTGCGAGTTCGGCCAGGATGCGCCCCAGCCGCAGCGCTTCTTCACAGAGGGCGGGCCGCATCCAGTCGTCACCGCTCGTGGCAGAATAGCCCTCATTGAAGACGAGATAGATGACGGCCAGCACTGAGGACAAACGAGCGTCGAGCTCGTCTCCGCGCGGCACCTGGAAGGGAACGCGTTTCTCCGCGAGCGTGCGCTTGGAGCGCACGATGCGCTGGGCGACGGTTGCCTCCGGAACGAGGAAGGCACGCGCGATCTCCGCGGTCGTCAAGCCTCCGAGCAAGCGGAGCGTCAGCGCAACCTGGGCCTCGGTTGAGAGTACGGGATGACAGGAGATGAAGAGGAGCCGCAGCAGGTCATCGCCTACATTGTCGTCGAGCGCGGAGTTGAGATCCGGCATCGCCATCTCCTTCGCGCTGAGCTCGCGGCCAAGCTCCTCATGCTTGCGCTCCAGGCGCGTGTTGCGGCGGAAGTGATCCATGGCGCGATGCCTGGCGGCGGCCATGAGCCAGGCGCCCGGATTGTCCGGAACGCCCGACTCCGGCCATCGCTCGAGCGCGGCCACGAGAGCATCCTGTGCCAGGTCCTCCGCGAGGCCGACATCACGCACGATGCGAGTGAGGCCGGCGATGAGCCGGGGTGATTCGATCCTCCAGACCGCCTCGATGGTGCGATGTATATCGCTAGCCGTCACAGCACCGATCACACCATCTTCAGTTGATCGTGCAAGCCGTACATTCCTCACGAAAGGTACCGCTTCACACCGCCGCTACCTGTGGCCGCTCCGCTGCCTGGCAGTCGAAATCCCCCGGCTCGAACATCTGACGAATTTCCGTCTCGCCCTCCCAGCCCGGCCAGTGTTTCCTGTGAAGCTCCATGAAGCGGACCGCCCCTTCGATCGCTTCTTCCTTGGACTTCAACTCAAACTGCGCGTAGCCGCCGATGACCTCCTTGGCCTCGGCGAAAGGCCCATCGACCACGTTCAGCTTCCCGCCGGAAAGCCGAACACGGGCGCCCAGCGCTGTAGGACCGAGTCCCCCGCTGCCGAGCATCGTACCGGTCTTCGCATCTTCCTCCGCGAGCTTCGCAATCGCTTCCATCAGTTCCCTGGGTGGAGGACCCTGGTTCTCGGCGTGCTTGACTATCATCATGAATCGCATCGGTATATCTCCTTGTGGTTGGTTGTGAGCCGGGGGCTCGGATGATCTCAACCGCCTCGGCCCGGGCTCTATCTATACGTCGAATGAGATACAGCACCATCGACATGGAGGGCGAGCTTTTTTCCGCTCACCGCCCTAGGATTTCTTTGCGGCTGCCTGGGAGCGCACCCTGTCCTCCTGCTCCCTGAGCTCAGGGGTAAACTCCGGACCGAAGTCATCCGCCTCGAATACCTGGCGAACCTCGATTTCGGCTTCCCCTGCGTGCGGACTGGGGCAGCGTTTGACCCACTCGATAGCCTCTTCCATGGACCGCACCTGCCACAGCCAATAGCCGGCGATCAGCTCCTTGGTCTCGCTGAACGGCCCGTCGATAACAGTTCGTTTCTCTCCCAAGAAGCGGACCCGCTTGCCCTTCGAGCTGGGTTGCAGCCCGTCCCCGGCGAGCATGATGCCGGCTTTCACCAGCTCTTCGTTGAACTTGCCCATATCCGTAAGCAGCTTCGTCGTCGGCATAATCCCCGCCTCCGAGTCCTTGCTGGCCTTCACGATCACCATAACCCGCATTGTTTATCTCTCCTTCCTGCATTTGAGGTCTGCTGACTTCTGCCTGAACGTCGAACAGCCGGTGGTCAGATCGACAACTCCGCAATCTTCTTTTGCAAGTGCGGGGACATTGCCGGCAAAGGCACCTCGCAACAACATCGTTCCAACCATCACCAGCAGCAGCGGCCAGGATGTTAGCAACATCGGCTGAACAAAATCCTGCAAAAGGCATTGGTGATCCGCCGGCGAAGGTTGCGAGATTGCGACGATGAGAACGGTGAGAGCCCCTACCGAATGGGAACTGGCCGCACCGAGGACATGGCTCAGCCACGTAACCGCTCCTGCCAGGTTCACGTACAGGATGACTATCCCGAACCCGACCAGGGCTGCTCCGGCCATCGATTTCGGACTCCGAAAAGCTCTCCGCTGCCTCGCCATCTCCGCCCCCTGTAGGCTGTTGTTCGGCCTCTACTGAATCGTCGAACGGGAGGGGGCAAGATCGACAAGGTCATCCACTTTTCAAGGATCGGGTGTGCCGGTGGGAGGACATCGGACTTTGGCCTCGGGCGCGCCCTGCTAAACATCCAGGCGGTTGGCGGCGGCAACACGCCCATACCAATGGCCGGAGTCCTTCACCGTGCGCTTCTGGTCGCGAAAGTCTACATAGGTAAGGCCATAGCGCTGGCTGTAGCCATCCGCCCATTCGAAGTTGTCGAGCAGGCTCCAGGCATGAAACGCGCGGACGTTGGCGCCATCGCGGACGGCGCGCGCCAACTCCGCTAATTCCTCACGGAAGAAGTCGATACGGCGTGTGTCCGGCACACGGCCGTCTTCTTTCCCATATGGAGTGTCGAGATAGCTGCACCCGCTCTCCGTGATCTCGATGATGGGGCGGTTGTACTCGCGCGTGATCTGCATCACCAGGTCGTAGATGCCACGCGGCCATACTTCCAATCCCGCGTCTGTCAACGGACCTTCCGTAGGCATGACAGCATGAACGCGGCTATAAGGATCGCGACCACCGCTGGTGTCCTGTTCGATTTCGGTGCCGAAGCTGGCTCCGCCGGTCTCGCCCGGAGCACCGCTCGCGTCCGAGACGATGCGCCGTGTGTAGTAGTGAAAGCCGATCCAGTCGAGCGGGGCCTTCATGACCCGGTCATCGCCAGCCTGGAACCCCATGGCCTCATACGGCGTCTCGCCGACGAACGCCTTTGGGTAGCGCCCGTGCATAGCCGCTTCAAGGAAGTAGATATTGTTCATGGCGTGGTAGCGCGCCGCGGCGGCGCGATCGGCGTCCGTGTTGGTCTTGGGATATGCGGGAGCCATACCGTAAGCGCTGCCAACCGTAGCCAGGGACGACGCCGCTTTGATGGAGCGGAACGACTCGCCCTGCGCCAGGCTGACGGTATGCGCCGCCTTCAGGAAGTCGCTGTAGCTGGCCCGGCCCGGCGGGAACACGCCAACGCCGTAGCCGAGATAGGTGAAGGACCACGGCATGTTGAAAGGAGCCCATACGGTGATACGGTCACCGAAATGCTTCGCCAGAATGCCCGCATAGTCGGCGAAGTAGCCGGCGAGGTTGCGATTGGGCCATCCTCCCCGGTCTTCAAGCGCCTGCGGCAGATCCCAGTGGTAAAGCGTACAGAACGGGCGTACTCCGACTTCCAGTACCGCATCGACCAGGCGGCTGTAATGGTCGATGCCTTTCTGGTTGGGAGCGCCCGTACCGGCGGGTTGAATGCGCGGCCACGAAATCGAAAAGCGATAGCTCTTCTGGTTCAGGCGCTGCAGCATGGCGATGTCCTGCGGATAGAGGTGGTACTGGTCACAGGCAAGGTCCCCGGTGGCGCCGCCCTTCACCCTCCCAACGGTGTGCGAGAAGCGATCCCAGATGGATTCGCCCTTCCCGTCCTCGTTCCATGCGCCTTCCACCTGGTAGGACGCGGTGGCCATGCCCCACAGGAATCCCTGAGGGAAGCGCGCTGTGGCGATCGCGGCAGACGGAACGGAGGCGGGCGCCTGCTCGGGCGTAGGCAATGCTCCGCGAGCGGACCCCTGATGCGCCAGCAAAGCACCGGCACTCACGAGTGAGTTGCTGATGAACTGACGGCGATCCACCTGGCGGCGCCTCCAGTGAAGGACACAAGATTAGCGGACAAAAGTGCCCAAGTAAAACGTTTCGTTCGAAGGCAATGGCGCTCTGGGGTGCACATGGCGAGTATCCCCGAGGACCTCATCCTAGCGGCGACCGCACGGCCATGACAAGCGAGGTTCCAAAGTGGGACATGTCTCTCGGAACCGCTTCGAAATGCTAGTACGAAGGCGGAATCCGTATGTAGAATCAGGCGGCCTGGGTTGAGCACGCCTTTGATAGTTGAAGCTCGGTCGAGGCCGGTACCGAGGCCTTCTCCATGACTGCCTGGTGTTTCCTTTCAGCCTTGCTCTTGTGCGGTACGCTTCCCTGCCTTGCTGCTAGCGGCAGCCAGACCGCCACGACCACCGTGACTGCCACCCCCGCGGCGGTGACCGCGGGTGGCGTTGTGACGCTGACGGCAACCGTGCAGCCGGCGATCGCGGGCACACCCGGGGCGATTCCGAAGCCGACGGGCGCCGTTACCTTCCTCGATGGCGCGACGGTCTTGAACAGCACGCCGGCGGCGTTGAGCCCCACGTCGTCCTTTGCGAGCGCAACCTTCGCGCAGACCTTCGGCGCCGTGGATGCGAAGCTCGCAGCCGCGAGTGGTTTGCGGCAGTTGGCGGCGAGCTTCACGGCGGATGGCGAGACGGACCTGATCGTTTATGGCACACCACCCAACACCAGCGGACTCACGATCCAGGCCTTCGTGAACGATGGCAAGGGCGGGTTTGTGACTCTGCCGGTGCAGAGTCTCAACTTTGCCGCGCCGTTGTTGCCAAATGGCGCGAGTGTCGCTTCCGCTCCGATTGCCATCGACGTCAACGGCGATGGCAAGCTGGACCTGCTGAACGGCATCTCGGTCGCGTATGGCAATGGCAACGGGACCTTCCAGCAACCGGTGACCTTGCCGTTCCTGTCGACTGGTTTTGTCGCGACGTACGCTGCGGATGTGAATGGAGACGGCAGGATGGATATCGTCGCTGTGAATACGCCGCCAGCGGACGGAGGCAACAATCAACAGCCGGTCCAGCTAGCGGTGACGGTCTTTGTGAACGGCGGAAGCGGGTCATTCACATCGGTGGGCACCTTCCCCATCTCCGCTCCGTACAGCCTCCCTTTTGCAATGGACAATGTCTTCGGGCTCAGCTTTATCGATTTGAATGGGGATGGCAAGCCGGAGCTAATCTCGCAGACGAACTTCGTCTTCGTGGGCAATGCCGCCTCCGGGAATACCCTGAATGTCTTGCTGAACAATGGGGACGGGACATTTGGCGCACCGCAGCCGCTCAACGCGGCCGCTCCTGTTCCGTTCAATCTCAGTGCGTATCTCGTCGCGAGCGGTGACTTCAACGGGGACGGCAAGATGGACCTGGCGCTCGGCTTTGACACCAATACCGGCGCTGCCTACTTGTCCATCCTGCCCGGCAACAACGACGGAACCTTCGGCACCGCCATCAGCACGCCTCTGAATCCAACAACTCCGCTGTCATCGCCTTTGATGGATGGCATGGTCGCTGCCGATTTGAACTTCGATGGCAAACCGGACGTCGCGATCGGCAACGGGATGGTGGCGCTGGGCAATGGCGACGGAACGTTCACCCTCGCCACGGCGTTCTTCCCGCAGCCCTCCACCTACGGCCAGTCCATCGCCTATCCCTTGCTGCTAGCAAAGCTCGGATCAAACGTCGTGCCCTCGCTGGTGTACCTCGACCTGCAGGCAAACGCGCCGGCGGTCTTCACGCCGCAGGTAAACAGCGTTGCGACGCTGGCCGCCTCATCGCTCGCGGTGGGCACGCACAGCATTACGGCGCAGTACTCCGGTGATCCGAACTATGAGGGCAGCACCGCGCCGCCGGTAGCGGTTACGGTCAGCCCAGCCGCGTCAGCGACCACGATCACGTCTCCGTCGAATCCCAGTTATGCCGGGCAGAGCGTGACCTTCACGGCGATGGTGACCAGCAGCGGTCCGGCGCCGACAGGCAATATTGCCTTCACCTCCGGATCCACGACACTGGCCACGGTTGCTCTGAGTGCAGGATCGGCGAGCTATGCGACGGCATTCAATAGCGCCGGCAACCAGAGCATTACGGCCTCCTATGCAGGGGACGGCAGCCACACTGGTTCCTCCGCGGCGGTGAACCAGGCGATCCTGCCGGCGTTCGATGTACAGCCCGGAGCCGGCGGCAGTACTTCGTTAGCCGTGCAATCAGGCGCTTCAGTCACAACGCCGATCAGCATTAGCGGCATGGCCGCCTTCTCCGGCACCGTGACCTTTGCCTGTGCAGGATTGCCGGCAAACGCGTCCTGCAGCTTCAGCCCGTCAACCGTAAATGTGGCCGCCGGCAGCAGCGCCGCGACCGTGCTGACGATCAACACAGCGAGCGGGAGCAACGTCGCAGGCGCTCTTCTGCCGCTAAGCTGGGGCGGAGGCGCCAGCCTGGCCTGCGGGCTCATGTTGCTGTGGCCCGGCGTACGGAGACGCCGCCAGCGGCTGTTCCTGCTCCTGGGCTGCTGCGTGTTCGGGGTGGCTGCGTTGGGCGCGGCAGGCTGCGGTGGCAGCAGTGCGAAGACGACGGCAAACAGCCTGAGCACGCCCGCGGGGAGCTATAGCTTCAACGTGACGGCAACGGCGGGTACGGCGCAGACGACCATGGCCTACACGCTGACCGTGCAGTGAGCAGAGGGCGACGTATCGGCCTAGGACGCGAGCGGCGCCCGGGCCGGGGCCGCGGTCAGCTTCATCCAGTCAGCCAGTACATCGGTGTACTTCAGCCCCGCTCCGGTGTTGAAGAGGATGCAGTGGTCGTCAGGCTGCAGGAAGCCGGTCGCAAGCAGATGATGATATGCCGCCGTCGATGCGGCGCCCTCCGGAGAGAGCAACAGGCCTTCGTTGCGGGCCCAGTCCATCAGCGATTCGAAGATGGATTCATCTGACAGCGCGACGCAGGTACCGCCGCTCTGGCGCACGATATCGAGAATAATGAAGTCGCCGTAGGCTTTGGGCACGCGCAGTCCGGAGGCGAAGGTGGCGGCATCCTGCCAGGCAGTCGAAGCGGGCTCGCCGGCGTCGAATGCGCGCACCACCGGGGCGCAACCGCTGGACTGCACCGCGATCATTTTAGGCCGCTTGCTTCCCGCTGCAATCCAGCCGAGTGATTCCATCTCTTCGAAGGCCTTCCACATGCCGATCAAGCCGACGCCACCGCCGGTGGGATAGAAGACCGCGTCGGGATATTTCCAGCCGGACTGCTCGACCAGTTCATAGCCCATCGTCTTCTTCCCTTCCACGCGATAGGGCTCTTTGAGCGACGAGATATCAAACCAGCCCTCCGCCTGCTTGCGTTCCGCCACCATGCGGGCGCAGTCGGAGATGAGGCCATCGACCAGCGTGACCTGCGCGCCGTAAGCCACGCTCTCCATGTAATTGGCGATGGGGACATCGCGCGGCATAAAGATGTGCGCTTCCATCCCGGCGGCAGCGGCATAGGCGGCGAGAGCGCCCGCGGCGTTGCCTGCGGAGGGAATGGCGAGCTTACGCAATCCATACTGCCGCGCCATAGTGACGGCGAGCGCCAGGCCGCGCGCCTTGAACGTTCCGCTGGGGTTTGCGCCCTCCTCCTTGACAAAGACATTCGGGAAGCGCCTGCTGCGCAACAGCGGCGTCCAGCCCTCACCCAGAGTGACCGGCGGCGCGTCCGGCAGCACATCGCGATAGCGCCACATGCCGAGACTGGTGCGCGCTTCCGCCGCATACCGCGCGGGCGCGTCTCGCTGCGGTAGAGGCCCGTCCGCGAAGTCATACCGGACGTAGAGTGGTCCGCTGCAGAGGGGGCAGAGTGTCTGCGGAACCGCGGCAAGGGCCGCGTGGGAGACCTGATGATGACAACGTGAGCATTCGAGCGCGGCAATGGAGGGCATCTTCTTCAAAGTGACACAGCGCCAGTGGCAATGCAAACGACTACAGAGCAGGGGTCCCGGTAATCCCGAAGATGCTTTAATCGTGAGGCGGCAGATTGATGTTGGGAAAAGATGGATGCGTCGATGGACGTGACAACCCTGCAGGTCTTGATCATCATCTTTGTCGCCACTCTGATTCGATCGGCATTCGGGTTTGGCGAGGCGCTGGTCGCGGTTCCGCTGCTCGCATTTTGTATTCCGCTGGCGATCGCCGCGCCCCTCGCCGTGCTGGTCTCGATTACGATTGCCGGCGTCATCGTGGTGCAGGACTGGCGGAAGATTCATCTTCGCAGTACGGGTTGGCTGGTGCTCGCCACCGTCGCGGGCATTCCGCTGGGGCTCTGGCTTTTGACCAGCAGCCATCAGCGAGTCGTCAAAGGCGCGCTGGCGTCCGTCATCCTCGGGTTTGCGGCCTACTCGCTGGCTTATTCGTTTCTCGATCGCAAAGCCCCGCATTTGGAACGTGACAGTTATCCATGGCTGATCGGGTGCGGCTTCTGTGCCGGCGTGCTGGGCGGGGCTTACGGGATGAATGGTCCGCCACTGGTGGTGTACGGGACCATGCGCCGCTGGTCCGCCCAGCACTTCCGGGCGACCTTGCAGGGGTATTTTCTTCCCGCCAGCCTGCTAGGCATGGCGGGGTATTGGGCTGCAGGTCTCTGGGTTCCGGCGGTCACGCATTACTACCTGCTATCGCTGCCCGTCATGCTGCCCGCGGTGTTGCTGGGCAGGATCATCAACCATCGCCTGAGGGCGAAGGTGTTTCTACGATATGTGTACTTCGGCCTGGCGGGGATTGGGGCGATCCTGCTGCTCCAGGCGATCCGAGGCTAGGCCTGAGGGCGCAGATGAAAGTGTTACGAAACTCATTTACTGCCGCTCCTGCCGCGATTAGGCCGGCAATCCGGATCAGTAGAACGGCAACACGATGTGCAAATCTCAATGACATCACGTCGATCTGGCGATCATTGACGTTTTCCTCGAACACCCTCTTGTGAGGGTTTCGTAACGCTCTAAAATGCGCCCGCATCACAGCCGGGCGATCTACTCGCGATGAGATTCGAGCAGCGCCGATTCCAGGAGAACCGACGACTCCGTGGGCTGGGGGAAGGCCTGTTCCCAGCGGGCTACGACGGCTGAGGCCAGGCAGTTGCCGACCACGTTGACCGTGGTGCGCGGCATATCCATGAGCGTATCAATGCCGAGGATGACCAGCACCGGCTCGGTGGGAAGATGGAAGGAGGTCACGGTGGCGAGCAGCACGACCAGTCCGGCGCGAGGGACGCCGGCGACGCCCTTGCTGGTGAGCATCAGCGTGACCAGCATGAGCAGTTGTTCGCTGATGGACTGATGCACACCCGCGGCCTGCGCGACAAAGATGGAGGCGAGCGCGAGATAGAGGGCGGACCCGTCCAGGTTGAAGCTGTAGCCCATGGGAATGACGAAGCTGACGATGCGCCGCGGCACGCCGAAGACCTCCATGTTCTCCATCGCGCGGGGCAGCGCCGCCTCCGAGGTGGCCGTGCTGAACGCAATGGAAGCGGGCACCGCAATGGCGCGGAGAAAGCCGCGCAGCGGCAGGCGCGCCAGCAGGATGACGGGCAGCATGCCCAGGAGCGCAAAGAGGGCGAGCGCCCCGTACAGTGTGCCGAGCAACCGGGCGAGGTTGACCAGCACGGCCAGTCCCATGTGCCCGACGGTGTAGGCCATGGCGGCGGCGACGCCCACCGGCGCCAGATACATGACGACATTGGTGAAGCGGAACATGGTCTCGCTGAGCGCTTCGGCGAGCCGCACCAGCGGCCTGCGCCGCTCCTCCGGCACCATGGTGAGCGCAATGCCGAAGAGGAGAGCAAAGACCGCTACCTGCAGAATCTGCCCCTCGGCAATGGCGCGCGCGATATTGTCAGGAAACGCGTGGAGCAGGCTGTCCTGCCAATGCAGCGGAGGGGCCGCGGCAGTGGCGAGGCCATCGTGCATCACCGGCAACGCAAGCCCCACGCCGGCGCGTGTGACGGTGATGGCGCACCATCCGATGGCCAGCGCGACCACGGTCATCACTTCGAAGTAGACCAGCGCCTTGAGGCCGATTCGGCCCATGCCGCGCAGGTCGCCATGACCGGCGATGCCCGAAACCAGCGTGCCCAGGATGAGCGGCGCCACGATGGCTTTGATCAGGCGAAGGAAGATATCGCTCAGCACGGAAAGCTGCACCGCCACCGCCGGCCGGTCGAAGCCGACCTCCGCGCCGAGAAGCATGCCAACGAAGATCCAGGCGGTAAGCGAGCGGCGCACCACCGCCCAGCCCACCAGCAGCGCCAGGCCGACGACGCGGAGAGCCGTGGACGCAAACGCATGAGCGCTTGCCGCATGCAGCACCAGGCCGGAAACGACGCCGCAGAGAAAGAGCGCGGATCCCAGGGCGGCGAGCCATCCGGCGAGACGTGACCTGCGGATTGGAGGCGAGAGAGGCAAACTGCTGCCTACTATAGCCTGCGGGTCGCGGTGGCAGCGAAGCTACGTTGCGGAATGATGGCGTGGTGCTCCCCCGGCAGCCGGTGCACGCCGCTTTGGATCGGACACACAAGGTGGAATTGTTCACTGGCATGCGACCGGGGGCGCACTGTAGTCTTCCCCACGCTGTACGTAAAGGAGAAATCATGGTTCGAAAGTGCATGCGCTTCGCGGTCGCCCTCGCCCTCACCCTCATCTGTACGTCGCCCTCGTTCGCCTTCGCGGGTCAGTCCACAGCGGCGGCCTCCGGCCAGAGTTCCAGCACGCCGATGCAGAACTCGAAGAAGAGCGGCGCGGAGATGAAGAACAAGTCGATGGCATCCATGCCGACGGATGCGCAGATATCCGACGCCAAGGCCAAGGGCATGGTGTGGGCCAACAGCAACACGAAGGTGTACCACAAAGACGACCGGTACTACGGCAAGACGAAGAATGGCCAGTTCATGACGGAAGCGGATGCGCAGAAGGCCGGCTATCACCTGGCGAAGTCGTCACCGGTGGGCCAGAAGAAGAGCAGCAGCACGCCGATGAAGTAGTGTGCGGATGCGCTGTCACGGAAGGGGCGCGGCCGCGCCCTTTCCGTTTGTTCCCGGCCTTGAGTCGAAGGAAAACCCCCACCCTAGCTGCGCCAGGATGGGGCACCCGGTTCTGGTGGAATGAAAAGACCCACCTAGCCG
This sequence comes from uncultured Acidobacteriaceae bacterium, assembly GCA_963830635.1. Classification (GTDB taxonomy): domain Bacteria; phylum Acidobacteriota; class Terriglobia; order Terriglobales; family Acidobacteriaceae; genus CAWHMN01. The sequence goes on from CAWHMN010000001.1 coordinate 1,367,983, forward strand.
CTTAGGATGGGGCACCCGGCGCGAGTCTCTCGTCAATAAGCAGAGGCATGCACTAGACTCTTGTCTCATGACGCGTGCGACCTTACGATTCGTTCTCTCTCTGCTCCTTCTCGTGGTGGTACTTCCACTACTCAGTGCGTCCCGAGCGTTGGCCCAGCAATCGGCCAAGCCGACGGTGGCCGATGCGCAGGCGTTCATGGATACAGCGGAGGCGGAGCTGCTGGATCTGACGACGATCAGCAGCCGAGCGGGGTGGATCGAGGAGACCTACATCACGGACGACTCGGAGCTGCTGTCGGCCAAGGAGAACGAGCGGCTGATCGCGCGGACGACCGAGCTGATCGACGGGTTAAAGCGCTTCAATGGGTTGCAACTGCCGCCGGAACTGGCGCGCAAGTTCATGCTGCTGCGCACCGGGCTGACGCTGCCGGCGCCGAACGACCCCAAGCTGCGGGCGGAGCTGACGCAGGTGGCGGCTTCGCTCGATGGCAGTTATGGCAAGGGCAAATACTGCCCGGGCGGCGACCAGACGAAGTGCGTGGGCCAGGACGGCATGGAAGTGATGATGGCGAAGAGCCGCGATCCGAAGGAGATCGAGGACATCTGGGTGGGCTGGCACCAGATCGGCGCGCCGATGCGCGACCGGTACGCGCGCATGGTGGAGCTGTCCAACCAGGGCGCGCGGGAGCTTGGGTTTGCGGATACCGGAGTGCTGTGGCGCTCCGGTTACGACATGACGCCGGAGGAGTTCAGCGCCGAGCTCGAACGGCTGTGGAAGCAGGTGGAGCCGCTCTACGTGCAGTTGCATGCCTACGCGCGCAAGCGGCTGATTGCGAAGTACGGTGCGGCGGCCGAGCGGCCGGACGGCATGATACCCGCGGACCTGCTGGGCAACATGTGGGCGCAGGAGTGGGGCAACGATTATGACATCATGGCTCCTCCGGCTGCGCCGGCGACCCACAACCTTACCGACATACTCACGGCGCGCCACACCACGGCGAAGCAGATGGTCGGCTACGGGCAGAACTTCTTCGAGTCGCTGGGCTTTCCCGCGCTGCCTGAGACCTTCTGGCAGCGGTCGATGCTGACGCGGCCGGCGGACCGTGATGTGATCTGCCATGCGAGCGCCTGGGATATCGACAGCGATAAGGATGTGCGGCTGAAGGTCTGCCTGCATCCGACGGCGGACGACTTCACCACGGTGCACCACGAACTGGGCCACAACTACTACCAGATGGCGTACCGCAAGCAGCCCTTTCTCTTCCGCAATGGCGCGAACGATGGCTTTCACGAAGCCATCGGAGACACCATCGCGCTCTCCATCACGCCGGAGTATCTGAAGACCGTCGGGCTGATCCAGCAAGTGCCGCCGGCCAGCGCCGATATACCGCTCCAACTGCGCACGGCGCTGGACAAGATCGCATTCCTGCCGTTCGGGTTGCTGATCGACAAGTGGCGGTGGGAGGTCTTCTCCGGCCAGGTGAAGCCGGCCGACTACAACAAGGCATGGTGGGCGCTGCGGGAACAATATCAGGGTGTGGCGCCGCCGGTGGACCGCTCGGAGGCGGACTTCGATCCGGGAGCGAAGGCGCACATTCCCGGCAATACTCCGTATGCGCGCTACTTCCTGGCGCGGGTGTACCAATTCCAGTTCTACCGCGCGATGTGCCGTGCGTCCGGCTATACCGGTCCGTTGAACCGCTGTTCTTTCTATGGATCGAAGGCGGCAGGCGCGAAGCTGAACGCGATGCTCGAGATGGGGCAGTCCAAGCCATGGCCGGAGGCGCTGAAGGCGATGACGGGTGAAGACAAGGCGGACGCTTCAGCGATGGTGGAGTACTTCCAGCCGCTGCTGGACTGGCTGAAGCAGCAGAACCAGGGAGAGACGCTGGGCTGGAAGGTGGCGGCGGATCCGCTGAAGGCGCGGTGATGAGGCCGCGCTTCGCCAGGTTCAAGCGGCCGGCGGTCTCATCGGCGCCAGAAAGTTGACGACAGACCGCATCACCACCTCGTCACGCTGATTGAAGACAGTTGTGCGGGAGCGGATGATGCCGTACTCGGGACGGCTGGCAGAGCGGCGGACGGTGAGGACTTCAGCCTGGGTGCGGATCTTGTCTTCGGGCCGCACGGCCTGCGTCCAGCGCATCTCTTCGACGCCGGCGCCGATCATTCCACCCGCAACCTTTATGGATTCCACGCGCAGGCGCATGACGATGGCGGCAGTGAGCCAGCCGGACGCCGCGAGGCCGCTGAAGAAGGAGTTCCGCCCGGCTGCTTCGTCGATGTGAAAGGGCTGCGGGTCATAACGCTCGCCAAACTCGATGATCTCCCTGGCCGTGACGCGGTAGCTGCGAAGCGAGTCGAAGGTCTGGCCCGGGTAAAAGTCTTCGTAGTACATCTCCTGCTGCATGGTTCACCCACCTAAGTTTTGTCGCAAGACAAGCTTATCAATCCTGTACGGAGTGGCAGCTACGGGGCAGGCGCAAGGCGCGACTGCTTAAGCAGGCAGCGTGTATCCGAGAGTTGTCCTGCATTGGTTCTTCGCGGATTGCTGAGCGCTGATGCCCGGCGCTAGTTATGGCAGTGCTTACTCTGTGAGCCCATGAGCGCGAGCGCGGCGCCCAACAGCGCCATGTTTTTCGAGAAGTGGATCATATCGTTCTGCTTGTGGCCGGGGTCGCTATGGTTCCAGAAATCGTGCATGGCGGGAGAGGTGGCGGCAAGGAAGCCGACGACGCCCAGGGCGCCGAGGGCGGGCTTGATGCCGAAGGCGAGGCTGGCTCCGGACGCGATGAGTACGGCGCCGGAGGTCTTGACTGCCAATTCCGGATTGGGAAGCTGCTTGGCGGCCGCGTAGGGCTTGAGCGCTTCCAGGTTCTTGAAGTGGTTGATGCCGTTGTAGAGGAAGAATCCGCCGAAGATGAGTCGTCCTAGAACATAGGGAAAGGACATGGTGTTTCACTCCTGATGGTAAGCTCTTGAATCCTGGTTACCAGGGAATCATAGGCCCAAACGACCCCACCCTAGCTTCCCACCCCATCACGCACAGATCGCGCGCCCGGGACCCCGGTTCGCCAGAGTGGGGCACCCGAATTCCGGCTGATTAGTGGGCGTGCGGGTCGAGCCTTACCTTGAGCCATCCGTGTTCGTGCTTGTCAAAGGTGTGATAGGCGTCGATGGCCGAGACGATCGATTCGTTATGGGTGAGAAACTGCTCGGTGCGGAAGACGCCGGAGCGCACCAGCTCGATGAGCATGGGAAGGTATCTGCGATGGTGACAATTCCCGGCGTTCATCCTGAGGTTCTTGTTCATGAACGCGCCAATGGGGAACGAGTTGAGCGTCGGGGGATAGACGCCGATGATGGACAGGGTTCCGGCCTTGGCGACCGAGGTCACCGCCCACTGCAAGGCCTGGGACGGCGCGCCGCCGATCCACCATTTGCCTTCGGCCTTCTTCAGCTTCGGATCGACCAGGCTCATCTCGCGCGCGAACTCCTTGCGATGCTCCTGCTCGGATGCGCCGGCGGAGGTCGCGTCGATGCCGACGGCGTCGATGACGCGATCGGGACCGGAACCCTGGGTGAGCTCGCGCAGCACCTCGACGGGGTCTTCGTTCGCGAAGTTGATGGTCTCCGCGCCGTGGCTGCGCGCCATCTCCAGGCGGGACTCGACCTGGTCGACGACGAAGACGCGGCCCGCACCCAGGTGTTTGGCGCAGGCGATGGCGAGCATGCCGACGGGCCCCGCGCCGAAGATGGCGACGCTGACGGAGGGGCGGATCTCCGCCATCTCGGCCGCCTGGTAGCTGGTGGGCAGGATGTCGGACATCAGGATGGCCTGATCGTCGGTGATCTCGTCGGGCAGCTTCAGCAGGTTGGCGGCGGCGTAGGGTACGCGCGCGTATTCGGCCTGCAGCCCGTCCAGCCCGCCGTTCTCTTCCGGGCCGCCGAAGAAGACGGTGCCCGCCAAAGGGCCACCGGGATTGATCTTGTTGCACTGCGAGTAATAGCCGGCGCGGCAGTAATTGCAGCTACCGCAGCCCAGGGTAGAGGGGATGACGACGCGGTCGCCGGGGCGAAGGCTGCGGCAGCTCTTGCCCACCTCGGAGATGACGCCCACGCCTTCATGGCCCAGAATGCGGCCCTTCTTCATGCCGGAAACGGTGCCGCGGATGAAGTGCAGGTCGGTGCCACAGATGGCACTGGAGGTGATGCGGACGATGGCGTCGTCCGGCTGCTGGATCTTCGGTTCGGATACATCCTCCAGGCGAATATCGCCGACATCGTGAAACACGACTGCCTTCATAGCTATCTCCTGCGCGCGGGGTTAACTCAGCTACGTGGGATGCGGCGCACACGGGAGCGGGATGCGGAGTGGACTTCTACCTCGTTGAGCGAGCCCCGTGTTTCAAAAAAGAGACATGAGCCGCCCCTGCGTTGTAAGCCAAAGCAGATCCTTCGACTGCGCTCGGGATAACACTTCGCAGGCCGAAGGATGCATTAGCGGGTCGACACGCGGCAGCCATTCCGGTGGATCTCCCATCTCAGCAACCACATATGGCCCGACCACTGTGGCAAGGACAGATCCAGATTTCGCTCGTCTCACTTGGCGTCGGTCTCTTCCCGGCGAGCAATTCGGCGCGCCAGGTGGAGTTCCACCAGGTAGACCGCACCACGGGCGAACGCATTCATCATCAAAATGTCTCCGCCGAGGGCGAGGAGCGGGTGGAAAAGACGGACATCGCCAAAGGGTACGAGTACGAGCGGGGCAAGTATCTGGTCATCGATCCGGATGAGCTGAAGAAGCTGCGCCTGCCGGGACAGAAGACGCTGGAGATCGTGCAGTTCGTGAAGACGGATGAGATCGATCCTGCGTTCTTCGAGAAGCCGTACTTCGTGGTGCCGAAGGATGACACGCAGGCCAAGTCCATGGCGATCATCGGCCGCGCCCTGCGCGATACCCGGAGCGTGGGCCTGGGGGAGATCACCTTCAGCGGCCGGGAACACCTGGTGGCGCTGAGCGCTCCGCAGGAGGCCAAGGGCAAAGGCCTGCGGCTCTACGTGATGCGCTATGAAGAAGAGCTACGCAAGGCCGCGGATTACTACAAGGACAGCGCCAGTCCGGCGGTGGACGAGAAGCAGCTTTCGCTGGCGAAGCAGTTGATCGAGCACTACCGCGCGCCGTTCGATCCGGATAAGTTCAAGGACGACTACGAGGCGGCGGTGAAGGCACTGGTGAAGGCCAAGCTGGAGCACAAGCCGCTGCCCAAGGGGCCGCCGGAGCCGAAGCGCGGCAAGGTGATCAACATTATGGATGCGCTGAAGCAGAGTCTTAAGGAGAAGGGCGCCAACGCAGGTGCAGGCTCGAGTGCCGGGGCGGCAGAAGCAAGTGCGAAGCCACGCAAGAGCAAGAGCGCTTCTTCCCGTAAAGGCAAGGCGGCGTAGGGGTTGGGCGCCTGGCGCCGATGATGGAGAAGAGACCAGAAGCAGATCCTTCGACTGCGTTGGCAAGCTGAAGCTCACGAACGCCGCTCAGGATGACACTGGCTGTACAGGATCGCTCATTCGACCATGGCAAAGAAGAAAGCAGCTTCGGGCGGCAGTACGGGAGCCGGGAAGAAGAAGACCGCGTCCGCGTCGGTGGACGAGCAGCTCGCTAAGTATCGCTCGATGCGCGACTTTGCCACCACGGCGGAGCCGCGCGGAGGAGGCCCCGAACCAGGCAGTAAGAGGGACCAGCTACCGTTTCTCGTCCAGAAGCACGCGGCGACACGCCTGCACTATGATTTCCGGCTGGGGTGGCACGGCGTGCTGAAGAGCTGGGCGGTAGCCAAGGGCCCCAGCTCCGTGACGAAAGACAAGCGGCTGGCCGTCCAGGTGGAAGACCACCCCATGGAGTACGGCGGCTTTGAAGGCACGATTCCAAAGGGACAATACGGCGGCGGCACGGTGATGCTGTGGGACACCGGCACATGGGAGCCGGTGGGCGACGCCGACGAAGGCTTCCGCACCGGAAGGCTGAAGTTCATCCTGCACGGAGAGAAGCTCAAGGGACATTGGATGCTGGTGCGGATGGGCGGCCGGGCGGCGGAGGAGAAGAAGCCGAACTGGCTGCTGATCAAGGAGCATGACGAGTACGAGCGCCGCGAAGACGCTCCGGCGATCACAGAAGAGAAGCCGAACAGCGCAGTGACGGGGCGCGACCTGGAAGCGATCGCCAAGGCGGAGGACCACGTATGGGATTCCTCGAGCGGGCTTGCCGCGCAGGAGCGAGCGAAGCAGGCGCCGAAGAAGGAGGCGAAGAAGGAGGCGGGGGCAAAGGCGGCAGTGAAGGTGGTGCAGGTGGAGGCGGGCGAGAACGCGCCCAAGGAATCAATGCCGGAGTTTGTACCTCCGCAGCTTGCATCGCAAACCACCATACCGCCGGGTGGATCTGAGTGGCTGCATGAACTGAAACTGGACGGCTACCGCATGCAGGGCCACGTTGCCGGAGGCACTGTGAAACTGCTGACGCGGCGCGGCTTGGACTGGACGCACCGCATGCCCGCGCTGGCGGAGGCGCTGCAGGCCTTACCGGTGAGGGCGGCGATTCTCGATGGCGAAGTGGTGGTGCTGGATGCCAAGGGGCTCAGCAGCTTCGCCGAGTTGCAGGCGGCCTTCCAGGAAGGACAGCGCCGCCAAATGACCTACTATGTCTTCGACCTGCTGCATCTGAACGGACGATCCACACGCGAGCAGCCGCTGGTGGAGCGCAAGGAGACGCTGGCGGCATTACTCTCCGCGTTCGATCCCGGTGGTGCGGTGCGGTACGGAGATCACGTAGAGAGCCGCGGCGCGGAGATGTTTGCCGCGGCCTGCGAAATGGGGGCCGAAGGCGTCGTCTCGAAGAAGCGCGACAGCCGCTATGTGTCCGGACGCAGTGCGAGCTGGCTGAAGATCAAGTGCAGCCGGCAGCAGGAGCTGGTCATCGGCGGATTCACCTTGCCGTCCAAGGGCGGCGATGGTCTGGGCGCGCTGCTGCTTGGCTATTATGAGGGCACAAAGCTGCAGTATGCGGGCCGCGCGGGCACGGGCTTTACGCAAGCGTCGCAGCGGATGTTACGGAAGAAGCTGGAAGGGATCGCGACCAAGACCATGCCCTTCGCGCAGGTCGACACTGCGTCGCGTCGCGATGCGCACTGGGTGGAGCCGAAGTTGGTGGCGGAGATAGCCTTCCGCACCTGGACCGCCGATAACCTGGTCCGGCAGGCCTCGTTCAAGGGACTGCGCGAGGACAAGCCTGCCAAGGAAGTACGGCGGGAGGAGCCGGTCTCGTTAACGGAGGCGCAGTCGGCTGCGGAGGAAGACGAAGCGCCTCGCCAACGCGCGAAGGCCGTAAGGAAGCCTGCGGCCGCACGGCATGAGCAGCCCAGGGGACCAAAGCTCGAGGTCACCCTGCCGCCTTCGCTCCGGCTCTCACATGCGGACAAGGTGCTGGACCAGGAATCCGCGCTCACCAAGCAGACGCTCGCGGAGTATTACACCCTTGTGGCGCCGCACATGCTACCGTTCATCGCGGACCGGCCGCTGAGCATCGTGCGCTGCCCCGGAGGCACGGCGGCAAAGTGCTTCTTTCAGAAGCATGTGAAGCCCGGGCTGCCCAAGGGTGTTGCAGCCATCGAAATCGCCGACAAGAAGGGCGGCCCGCCGGAGCCTTACATCACGCTTTCGACGGAGGACCCGCTTATCGGCTTTGCGCAGATGAATGTGCTGGAGCTGCATCCGTGGGGAGCGAAGAACGAAGACGTGGAGCGGCCCGACCGCCTGATCTTCGACCTCGATCCGGATACGGCGATCGCATGGCAGACGCTCGCGGAGAGCGCGGATGAGGTGAAGAAGCGTCTGCACAGGATCGGTCTGAAGTGCTTCCTGAAGAGCACGGGAGGCAAGGGGCTGCACATCGTGGCGCCGATTGCGCCGGAGCGTGAATGGGCGGTGGTGAAGGCGTTCGCTCACGCATTCGTGCAGCAGATGGAGGCCGCGAATCCGCGACTGTATCTCACCAAGATGAGCAAGGCGGCGCGCAAGGACCACATCTATCTTGACTATCTGCGCAACGAGCGGGGAGCTACGGCAGTGGCCCCGTTTTCGCCGCGCAGCCGCGCGGGTGTACCGGTGTCCGTGCCCATGGCGTGGAGCGAGTTGAAGGAGGATGCGGCGCCGCACCTGCGGGTGGCAAACTTTCACGAATGGATCGGCCGCATGAAGCACGATCCGTGGAAGGAGCTGCCCAAGACTCGCCAGTCTTTGACAGACGAGGCGATCGCCTCCGTGGCTCCAGCTAAATCCATCGCCGGGCGGAGGTAGCGCGATGCCTGTGTATCCGACCTGGGGCGCTATCGCACTCCGGCTCTTCCTTGCGGTGGTCGCTGGCACGCTCATCGGGATCAACCGCGACGAGCGCGGTCGCGCTGCCGGGCTGCGTACAACGCTGCTGGTATGCCTTGCCGCGTGCGTGGCCATGCTGCAGGCGAATCTGCTGATGGGCACCGTGGGCAAAGCGCACGATTCGTTCGTGGTGCTGGACCTGATGCGCCTGCCGCTGGGCATACTCTCCGGCATCGGCTTCATCGGGGCGGGCGCCATCATCAAGCGTGGCGATCGCGCGCGTGGCGTGACGACTGCCGCGACCATCTGGTTTGTCACCGTGCTCGGCCTATGCTTCGGCGGCGGACAAAACGTGCTGGGCATCATCGCACTGATCCTGGCGCTCGTAGTCCTCAGCCTGATGAAGCGAGTCGAGAAGGGCCTGCCGAGATATCTGGACGCCAGCCTGATTGTCAAGCTGACCGATGAAGCACCGCCGCAGGAGGAGCTACGCGCGGTATTGGAACGCGGCGGGGTCCGGCTGAGAAGCTGGAGCGTGGTCTACGATGAGGCCGGCAAGCCGTGCCGCGTGGAGAGTTCGGCGCAGTGGCGGGTGAGAGAAGGAGAGATCGCGCCGCCGCCCGCGGTGCAGGAGTTATCGCAGCGCAGTGGCGTGTCTGAAGTCAGCTGGCGAACGGGACAATAAGGTTCTCAGCAGCGGACAATGTGGGTTGCCGAGATGCCCTTAGTAGCGTTGCGCGTATCCACCACCAGCTTCGCCTCGCGCACGATCCGCGCGTAGTCGTAGGCGGAGTGATCGGTGACGATCAAGATACAGTCATAACTTCCGAGATCGTCGAGCGGGGCAGAGGTCATGTGGAGATCGTAGTGCCGTCCCTGGCCAACGGTGGGAAAGTATGGGTCATTGTAGGAGACCACAGCGCCACGTTCCTGCAGAAGCTCGATGATGGTCAGCGACGGCGACTCGCGCAGGTCGTCGATGTCCTTCTTGTAGGCCAGGCCGAGCACCAGGATCCTGGAGCCGTTCAGCGGCTTGCGAAACACATTCAGCGCGGCCGCCGTTGCGTCCACGACATGGTAGGGCATGCCGACGTTGACTTCGCCGGCCAACTCAATAAAGCGAGTGCGGAAGTCGAACTGCTTGGCCTTCCATGATAGATAGAACGGGTCAATGGGAATGCAGTGGCCGCCGAGACCCGGGCCGGGATAGAAGGGCTGGAAGCCAAAAGGCTTTGTCTTCGCCGCTTCGATGACTTCGAAGATATCGATATCCATGCGCAGGCAGAGCTGCTTTAACTCGTTGACCAGCGCGATGTTGACGCAGCGGTAGATATTTTCGAGCAGCTTGGTCATCTCCGCGACCGCGGGTTTGCTCACCGGCACGGTGCGGTTGAAGATGCTGCCGTAGAGCGCGCACGCGAGCTCGGTAGCGGTCGCGTCCACGCCACCAACCACCTTGGGAATATCTCGGCGAGCGACGGTGTCATTGCCGGGATCTTCTCTCTCGGGCGAGAAAGCGACGAGGACGTCGTGATCCCCGGGTGCTCCGGTACGCGCGACCTTGAGTCCGTGCGGATTGCCCGCTTCGAGCAGCGGGATGACAACCTCTTCGGTGGTTCCGGGATAGGTGGTGCTCTCCAGCACCACTAACTGCCCGGCCCGCAAGCGGGGCGCGATGGCCGCCACGGTGTTGGTGATGAAGCTGAGATCGGGCTCGTGATGCAGATCAAGCGGGGTGGGCACGCAGATGAGGATCGCGTCCATGACGGCGAGTTGATCGTAGTCGGCCGTAGCCGTGAAGCCGCGCTGCTGCGCGCCGCCTATCTCAGTCGGCGGAATACGGACGATGTACGATTCGCCGCGGTTCAGCGTTTCTACCTTCTGCGTATCGATGTCGAACCCGGTGACGGGAAACCGCTCTTCACTAAAGAGGAGCGCCAGCGGCAGGCCCACGTAGCCCAGGCCTACGATGCCTACGCGCGCAGTGCGGGCGGCGATACGCTCGCGCAGGTGCGCCGCTCCAGTTTGCACTGCATCGGGTTGCACTCGATTGCTCATAGCCAGACTTCACTCCTGTTGCCGGGGATGCAGAGGTCAGCGAGATAGAGAATCAGCGGCCGCTGGAGCCGAAGCCGCGCTCGGCCCGGTCGCTTACGGAGAGCTGCGATGCTTCCTCAACCGGCCATGCGGTCTCCGCACGGAAGGGCGACATCTGCACCACTTTATCGCCTTTGCAGATGTGCACGCGCACGTCGCTCTGCAGCAGGCGCAACTGCGCGGGGTGACCATTGGCAGAAGGTTCGGCGGCCAGCCGGTAGACGGGCTGGTTGATATTGATAAGGCATACCAGGATCTCGCCGCGATAGCCCGCGTCGATGCGGCCTCCCGCATAGGTGACGCCCCGCGCCGCCATGGAGGAGCGGTCTCCCAGGATAAAGCCATAGCCTGGAGGACCTTCCACTGCTATGCCGGTTCTCACCTTGGTCGGCACACCGGGTTCCAGGGTGACGTCTTCCACGGAGTAGAGATCGAAGCCCAGATCGCTTCCGGCATGCGTCACCGTAGGAAGCTTAGCTTCGGGGTGCAGCAGTTTGACTCGCAGCATGATCAGCTTTGCTTCTTGGCCTTGGACGCTCCCTGCTTCTGCTTGGCCCAGCGCCGTCTCTGCGCTTCGACGATGCGCCGGCGCCCTTCCGCGCTCATCCGCCGCGCTTTCTTCTTCCCCTTTGTTCCCAGTGCCTTCTCAACTCCGGGAGCAATGTTCCGCGTGTCCCGCAGCAAGTTCCGGACAGTTTCCAGACGAGAGACTTCCTCGTCGATTGCAGCAATGATAGCTTCTCTATCCATCTTCTTATAGCCTCAATGATTGTGTCAGGGTCAGCGCATGCTGCATTCACCCTGATACTGCTTTCATCTTATACAAGGTGAGCCCTTATGGAAGCCTACCTCGCGCTACTTCGGTCACAATTCACGCGGCACGCACGGATTATGGATTCGCTTATGCCGGCCAGGTTTCCCTGATTGTCGCATCTCAGGTATCAAATCCTATGTCAACATGGCCAAAACAATGGAGGACACCGGAAGACGCGCGTGATTTCTTCACGAAGCTAGAGAACAGCGCTTCCCTGCTGCTGCTGGATTATGACGGCACGCTTGCTCCCTTCACCGCAAACCGCCTGGAAGCTTACCCATACGACGGAGTCAAAGACCGGCTGGAGACTCTGCTGCGCACTCCAGGGGTGCGGCTGGTGCTGGTGACCGGCCGGCCGGCGCGCGAGCTGAACCATCTGGTCGGCTTAAGCCGGCCGGTGGAGATCTGGGGATCGCATGGGCGCGAGCACCTGCTTCCCGACGGTTCCTATACGCTGGAGGGGGTCACGGCAACGCAAATGCAGATACTGGACGAGATAGCGGCACGGTTATCCGGGGCTGGCTTCAGCGGCGACTCGCTCGAGAGAAAGCCGGCGAGCCTGGCTGTGCATTGGCGAACTCTCGATGCTGCTGGGCAGCGAGCGCTTAGCGATTTGACGACCGAGGTGTTTGAACAGTTAGGCCGGCAGGCGGAATTGAAGCTGTTGAATTTCGAAGATGGGGTCGAAATTCGTTGTGACAACGTGCACAAAGGCGACGCCATCCGTCGCAGCCTTGCGGTGTCGGAACAGCGAACACCGGCGGCGTACTTAGGCGACGATCTGACTGACGAAGACGCCTTTCGGGTACTCCGGGGGCGCGGCCTCACCATCCTGGTTCGGCAACAGCCGCGCGAGTCCGCCGCCGAATACTGGCTGCAACCGCCGGAGCAACTGCTGGCGTTTCTGGATGCGTGGATTCATCATGCAACTACCTTCGCACCGGAGAGGCGACCATGAACGTGGCTCACTCGAGGCTGATCGTGGTCTCCAATCGCCTGCCGCTCTCGTTCAAGATGGAGGGCGGCAAGATGAGCGGATCGCCTTCCAGCGGCGGACTGGTGAGCGCGCTCGCTCCCATTCTGGCGGAGTACGGCGGCACGTGGATCGGCAGCACCGGCACTCCCAGCAGCAGCCGCAAGGGGGACGCGGAGATCCGGCGGGTGCTCACCAGGACGGCGCGCAAACAGCCGTACCAGTACTGGCCGATCTTCCTCTCGCAAGAGGAAGAGGAAAACTTCTACGAAGGATTTTCAAACGAAGTGGTGTGGCCGCTGTTCCATGATCTGCAATCCCGCTGCAACTTTCTGCCGCGTTACTGGGATTTCTATCTGCAGGTAAACGGGCGATACGCGGACGCAGTGGATAAAGCGTCCAGGCTGCAGGACACGATCTGGATCCAGGATTACCAGTTGATGGACGTCGCACGGCAGTTGCGACGCGCGCGGCCAAAGGCGCGGCTCGCCTTCTTCATGCACATACCGTTTCCCGGGCCCGATATCTTCGAGAAGCTGCCGTGGCGCAAGCAGATTCTGGAAGCGCTGCTGCAGCATGACCTGGTCGGACTGCAGACACAGCGGGATGAACGCAACCTGATCAGTTGCCTGCGCGCCTTTGTGCCCGATGTACAGATTGTGGCGGCGGCGGATGGACGCGCGGTAACGCACAAGGGACGCACGTCGCACGTGCAGTTCTTCCCCATCAGCATCGATTACAAGCAATTCTCCTCGCTCGCAAGCAGCGCCGCGGTGGAAAAGCGAGCGGTCGAGATTCGGGGACACCTGAAGGATGTTCACATCACGCTGGGCGTGGACCGGCTGGACTACACCAAGGGAATACCGGAGCGGCTGCGCGCCTTCGCGACCTTGCTACGCGACTACCCGAAGTTGCGCAACAGGATCTCGCTCTACCAGGTGGTCGTACCCAGCCGTGAAAACATCACCGGCTATCAGCGGCTCAAGGGCGAAGTGGAGCGGCTGATAGCGCGTATTAACGGGGAGTACAGCGTGCTCGGCTGGACTCCGGTGCACTACGTGCATCGGGCGCTGCCGAAGGAAGAGCTTCTGGGACTCTACCGCGCCGCAGACAGTGCGCTGGTGACGCCGCTCAAGGACGGGATGAACCTGGTTTCGAAGGAATACTGTGCGGCGCAGGTTCATAACGAGGGCGTGCTGATTCTGAGCGAGTTCGCGGGCGCCGCTCCGGAGCTACGCACCGGTGCGCTGCTGGTGAATCCTTACGATGAACTCGGAGTAGCGGCCGCGCTCAACCGCGCTTGCAACATGGAACGGGCGGAGCGCCAGAAGCGGATGCGCCGCATCCGCACCCAGATCCGCAAGCACGATATTCGCCACTGGCGCGACAGCTTCTTTGAGTCGCTGAAGACCGCGGTGTGAGCTGCCTACAACGGCATTCCGGACGCCGTCTCGCTCGCAGTCTGATCAACCCCCAAGATGGCGACCGATGCGGGCGGCAACGTTATCCGCCCGGCGGAGATACGGATGGCCGCTTCCGATGCGAGCAGCAGGCCGGACGAGAAGGGCAGATCCAAGGTTGCGGGGTCGCCTCCGAAGTTACAGGCGACGAAGATCTCCCCACGGCGCAGAGTCAGCCATTGCGCCTGTTCGTCGAAGCGCACTTCTACCCGGTGCATCTGTCCGTCGGTCAGCGACCGATGACTGCGCCGCAGCGCGATGAGTTCCTTGTGCCACGCAAGCACCTCAGCGTGCGGTGGTTGGGTGATCTCGTTCCACTTCAGTTTGGAGCGTTCAAACGTCTCCTTCTGTTGCGGATCGGGCACATCCTCGGGCTTCCATCCAAAGGCGGCGAACTCCCGCTTGCGTCCCTCGGAGACCAGGCGGCCCATCTCCGCATCATGATGATCGGTGAAGTACTGGAAGGGCGTGGACGCGGCGAACTCTTCACCTTCAAACAGCATGGGAACGAAAGGCGAGGTCAACACCAACGCGGCGGCGATCTTTACCCGCCCAAGATTCACCAGATGGTTGAGCCGTTCGCCCTGCGCGCGGTTGCCGATCTGATCGTGATTCTGGATAAAGCCCAGGAAGCGGTAGCCCGGCAGGCCGAGCACCGGCCGGCCGTGGTTGCGCCGGCGATGGCGAGCATATTGCCCCTGATACACAAAGACCTCACGCAACGCCTTGGCGAGATCAGCGATGCCGGCGAAATCCTGGTAGTACCCGGTGGTTTCGCCGGTGAGCACGGACCAGAGTGCGTGATGAAAGTCGTCGCTCCATTGCGCGTCCAGACCATAACCGTTCGCCTCAGTCGCGCTCACCAGGCGAGGATCATTCAGATCGCTCTCGGCGATAACAACGTAGTGGCGCCCGGTGTTGCTGCTGAGCGCCTTCACCTCATCGCCTAACTGCTCCAGGAAGTGAATCGCAGAGCGATCGATGAACGCGTGCACGGCGTCTACACGCAAGCCGTCGAAGTGATAGTCGCGCAGCCACATCAACGCGTTGTCGCAGAAGAAGCGCCGCACCCCGTCGCTATCCTCCCCTTCAAAGTTGACCGCGCCGCCCCAGGGTGTGGCATGGCTTTCCGTGGTGTATGGGCCGAACTTGTTCACGTAGTTCCCAACCGGGCCGAAGTGGTTGTAGACCACGTCGATGAGCACCGCGAGCCCCTTGGCGTGCGCGGCATCCACGAAGCGCTTGGCGGCATCCGGGCCGCCGTAGGCCTCCAGCGGCGCGAAGAGGTCCACGCCGTCGTAGCCCCAGCCGCGATCCCCAGGGCCGGTAGCCAGCGGCATCAGCTCCACATGGGTGATGCCCAGCGCCTTCAGGTAGTCGAGCTTTTCGATGGCGGCATCGAGAGTGCCGCCCGGCGTGAAGGTGCCCACGTGCGCTTCATAGATCACGGCGCTGGCAAGCGGCGGCGCCTGCCATGAGCCGTCGGTCCACTGGAAGGCGGCATGGTCGTAGAGGCGCGATGGGCCGTGAATGCCCTGCGGCTGCCACTGGGAGCGCGGGTCTGGCACCGCCGGTTCCTCGCCGTTGACCACGAAGGCGTAATCGGCGCCCGGCGCTGCCGCGTCGACCGTGGCGCTCCACCAGCCGCGTGCGCCCTGCGCCATGGGGTGCCGCGCTCCCCCGGTTTCAACAGCGAGAGACTTCGCGAGTGGCGCCCATACGGTGAAGGTGTGCATGCTTCGGAGTTTTCCTGTTCAGCAGAGGATATGTGCAACGCTGAACGGTTAAGATGCAGGTCGGAGAATGCCTGACTGCGGATTCCGTCGATCCCGGTCGTCGCATTCCCCCGCTCAGCCATCACCGGAGGCGCCACCGGAGCTTCAATCCCATGACCGACTCGCTTGCACCTGCAACCCGGCGTCGAGCCCGCACGACCGATATGCGCATCGGCATCTCGGGCTGGACCTACAAGCCATGGCGTGGCGTCTTCTATCCGGAACGCCTGCCGCATGCGCGGGAGCTGGCCTTCGCCGCGGAACGCTTCCGGTCGATTGAGATCAACGGTACCTTCTATTCGATGCAGCGTCCTTCGAGCTTCGCGCGCTGGGCGCAACAGACGCCGGACGATTTCATCTTCAGCGTGAAGGGGCCGCGCTTTATCACGCACATGCTGCGTTTGCGCAACGTTGAGCAGGCGCTCGCCAACTTCTTTGCCTCCGGCATCCTGGCGCTGGGGCCGAAGCTCGGGCCTATCCTGTGGCAGCTTCCCCCGAATTTTCAGTTCGAGGCTGAGCGGTTGGAAAGCTTCTTCCAACTGCTGCCGGCAGATAGTGCGGCCGCCGCGCAGATGGCGGAGCGACACGACGCGCGCTTCAACGGACGCGTGCTCACGCTGACCGACAAGAAGCGCCGGATGCGGCACGCCATGGAGATTCGCCACCCCAGCTTCGTAAGCGGGGAGTTCATCCGTCTGCTGCGCAGGTACCGCATTGCGCTGGTGTGCGCGGATACCGTGGCATGGCCGCGACTGGTGGATGTGACGGCCGATTTCGTGTACTGCCGGCTCCACGGGTCAGAGGAACTGTATGCGAGCGGGTACGAGGATGTGGCGATCGAGGAGTGGTGCGGACGCGTTCTCGCCTGGTCGCGTGGAGAGGAGCCCACCGGCGATCGCGTGCTTCCCTTCTGCGCGAGTGAACGCCGACCCCACGATGTCTACGTCTACTTCGACAACGACGCGAAGGTGCGCGCTCCGGGAGACGCCATGGCGCTGGAGAGCTGTATCGCCGGCAAGCTCCACGAAGCTCTGCGCCGATAGCTCAGTAGTTCACGCGGAGACCGTCCAGGGTGGGCAACAGCATGGGGTGCATCTGCACACACATTCTTCCGGCCACCACGCCGGGATCCTGACCCGCCAGGGTGAGCGCGTCGTCCAGTGTGCGGGCTTTCACGATCATCATGCCCACGATGTCACTCTCGTCCGTCACCGGCCCGGCGACGACGTATCGGCCCGTCTCGATCTGCTCACGAAGATAGGCGAGATGCTGAGGCAGCAGCTCCACGGCCTCGCGTCCATCCGTCTCATTCCAACGCGGGCCTTTGCGTAACAACCCGAGAAAATAGGGCTGGAGGTTCTTCGGCACATCGCGCAAGCCCGTCTCCGCCGGCCGCCGTTCTTCGGTCATCGCATCTCCTACAGGGACCATCATGCGGTCCACCTGGGACATCTTATCTTCGACGATCGCTACAATACAGGCATGGCAGATCGCCTCTACTACGCCGACTCTTCGCTGACAGCTTTCGAAGCGCGGGTCACGGACATTCGTGAACACTCGCGCGCCGGAGGGCAAGCCGTATGGCTGGTGGCGCTCGACCGCACCGCGTTTTATCCCACCAGCGGCGGCCAGCCGCACGATACCGGCATGCTGGTGGCGACAGCGGCCAGCGGTGCGACGCTCGATGCTCCGATTCACGATGTGCAGGAGGATGAGAGCGGCGAGGTGTGGCACTGGACGACCAAGCCGTTGCTGGCGGGAACCCCGGTACACGGCGCCATCGATCAGGACCGCCGGCTTGACCACATGCAGCAGCACTCCGGGCAGCACCTGCTTTCGGCGATCTTCGATCGCGAGCTGGGGGCGCGCACCGTGTCCTTTCATCTGGGTGAGGACGAGTCGACGATCGACCTGGCAACGAAGGAGATCTCCGCGGACGATCTGGCGCGGGTGGAAGCGATGGCGAATGCGATTGTGCAGGAGGCGCGCCCGATGACAGTGCGCGTCGTCTCCGCTGAGCAGGCGCAAGGGCTGCTGGATGCAGGGAGACTTCGCAAGCTGCCGTCGCGGTCCGGGGACATGCGCCTGATCGAGATTCCGGATCTCGACCTGAATGCCTGCGGCGGCACACATGTGGCCGCCACCAGCCGAGTTGGGGGCGTGATGCTGCGCGGGCAGGAGCGCGTGCGCCAGGGTGTGCGTGTCGCGTTCGTCTGCGGCAACCGGATGCTGCGCCGGGCGCACGCAGACGATGCGCTGCTGACGCAAGCGGTCCAGCAGCTCTCGGTTGAACGAGATGAGCTGCCGCAAGCCCTGGAGCGTCTGCGGAGCAAGCTCAAGTCGTCAGAAAAAGAGCAGGCGGGCCTGCGCGAAGAGCTGGCGGATTACCATGCGGCGCGGCTGTTGGTAGAGGATCCCATCCGCAGCGGGCGGCGCGTGATCCGGCGCACCTTCAGCAACCGCGATGCAGCTTACGTGAAGCTGCTCGCGTCGCGCCTGGTAGCGGCCGCTCCACAGACTCTGGCGATCCTCGCTTCCTCGAGCGAAGAACCAGCGACGCTGGTGACCGCGTGCAGCGCCGACGTGCCGGTCGATTGCGCCCGCATGTTGAAGAGCGCGCTCGCGGCGGCAGACGGCCGCGGCGGGGGCACAACGAACCTGGCGCATGGCAAGCTGCCGGGGTCCAAACTTGCGGCGGCGATCGCGAGTATCGATGCCATGGCTCTGGAGAGCTCTGCCGCCGGCGCGGAGAGAACGGTCAACCGCTAGGTCGAACTACCCGACCCTCGCCACGAGCGCGCCGGAGTTTGGAAAACGCGGCGGAACTGCTATCATCGACAGAGTTTCTCCCGCATCACCGTGGGGCTATAGCTCAGCTGGGAGAGCGCGTCGTTCGCAACGACGAGGTCGTCGGTTCGAGCCCGACTAGCTCCACCAATTCCTGCCGCAGCGATCCCTCCACAACGAACTGTTCATCCAATACAAGTACAAATGTTTGCCTCAACTCGTGGAGAAAACCAGGCCGGCTTATACACCCAAATACCACTTCCGTGTGAGGGCACTAACTATTATTTCTCGAAGTAATAAAATACCTAATACTGATACTATTTTACCTGCGTAACCGCAAACGCGTGACTTTCCTACGCATTTGAACTCCTAGGTACTTAGCTGGCGCAGAACTTTCGTCCGCACCAGAGGCAATCGTTCGATTTCGTCTCTCCCCCTACCCGAACACGATCATCCCATCTGTTAGGTTCTGAATAAGAACTGCACCCCCCGACCCCATCTGGAGCAGAATTAGTGTCGATTTTCAAACGGAAGTGTCATGGAATGCTGCCGCTGCTATGCAGCGGTTTTGCGGGGGCCATCTTTATGGCCGCCGCCGGCCACGCTCAAACTCTGTCGCCTGCATTACTCACCTTCGCGCCTACACCACCCGGAAAGACCAGCGCGGCACAGCAGGTACTGTTAACGAACACCACGCAAAAGGCGCTACACATCTCCGCGGTTTATGCCAAGGGCGACTTCATCCAGGGCAATACCTGCGGCGCAACCGGCGCGAAAGCCGGCGTACTTCCTCCGAAGCAAAGCTGCGTCATCAATGTTCTGTTCACCCCGCAGGCCAGCGGCGCCCGGACCGGAGCCGTTTACGTGGCGCAGGAGGGCATAGCCGCGCGACAGCAGACAGCCCTTACGGGCACTGGCGGAGGCGCGCCGCCGCCCCCACCACCGCCTCCGCCACCCCCGCCACCGCCGCCGCCACCACCGCCACCAAGCAGCACGGCGTCTATCTCGGCGGACTTCGGCTCGCGCTCCGGATCGACCGCGCCCATCGCGGCTAACCTGCTCGGAGCCGGTCTGGGCGGAAACCTGATACCTGCCACTCTACCGATCATGACGCAGGGCGGCTTGAACTACACGCGGCTCCATGCATATGTCTCGAGCGTATATGCGAGTACAACCCCTAACTGGTCGGCGCTTGACCATAACCTGGCAGCGCTCGGGAACGCCGGCATACACGCGATTCTGGAGATCGACTCGACGCCTCCCTGGTTGGTTCCAGCTACTACCACTTGCCCATCGTCCACCAGCAAGACTTTCTCCTATCCGCGGGACATGAAGCAGTATGCGCAGATCGCGGCGTCCTTTGTAACTCACATCGACCAGAATTATCCGGGTGTGGTGCAGGACTACGAGATATGGAATGAGCCGGATGGCGGAGGTCTTTGCGGCACTCCCAACACGCAGGCAGGCAAGCTAAGTACCTATCTTTCTATCTATGGCGCGGTAGCTCCGGCGATGCGCTCCGCCGCGCAACAGGATGGCACATCCATCCGCATTGGCGGTCCAACTCTCGGCAGCGTGTACAACGCGAGCACCTGGCTGCCGGCGCTGCTCAGCAATCCGTCCACAGCCCCGTATGTCGATTTCGTCAGTTACCACTACTACGCCTCCAGCCCGACGGACGTGAGCAACGGGCTGAACTGGGATGGAAGCGGCGGCAAACCTTCGCTGCTGGCACAGACGCAGACCGCCTCCTGGCTCGGAGTCGCCGGGGGCTACAACCAGATCGCCTCGCTCGTTCATCATGGCTCGCAGCCGAACGCGGCAAACACGCCTATCTACCTGGACGAATACAACTCGGACTGGGGCTTCACGCTGGATTGCTGCCGCAACAGCGCCACCTACTCACCGGTATGGAATTCGCTGGTGATCGCGGACCTGCTCAATTCCACGTATAGCGGAGCCCAGATGCCGCCTGCCAGGATTCTTTACTACGCCATCAGCAATCCGCCATTCTGCATCGCCGGCGATCTGGACGGAAACATGGATTGCCGGTCTCACGGCGGCGGTCCAGCGCCGCAGGCCTACCCGCAGTACTACGCGCTGAGGCTCTTCTCCGACAGCAACTATCTGGGCCTGGAGCAGGGCGGCTACATGGCGGCGTCAGTCCAACAATCGAGCGATAGCAATCTGGTAACCAGCGCCTTCTATACCCAGGGCGGGGACCAACTGGTGATCGTGAATACCTCGAGCAATAACTACTCGAATCTCACGGTGGCGCTCAACAATCCCGGCTCAACGGCGACACAGGCCGCGCTCTACACGCTGAACAGCGACAACCGCACCATTGCAACGGAGAGCCTCGCGCTCGCTGGCGCGAACGGCGGCGGATACACGGCGACGGTCTCCGTGCCGCCTTATTCGGTGGTAGCGGTTTCGGTTCCGGCCAGCTCGGCTCCGCCGCAAAACTGAAACTCTGCCGCATTGAGAAGGGCAGCCATGCAATCTCCCCAAACAGCATGGCTGCCCTTCTACTTTGATGGACCACGACCGCCCATCCCCTCCTTGACAGTGTGCGAGCGATAGCCTAGCGTCGAGAAGCATGAGGATCTTTTCCCCCGAGCGAATGCCTATGGCCATGCGAGCCCTAGGCGGTGTGCGGTTTGCGCTCGGAGCATGATTCACCTTCCAACTCCAGCCGTGAACAAGCCGCCTAGGGACTCTGGCGGCTTCCGTTTGTATCCCCATGTTCCTCGCGCCTGGAGAGATTGCTTGATGTAAGCCGTGATGTGCCTTTGCTCCCGCACTGGCCATCTGCGCGCTACGGCGGCGTCTTCCACTTCATTCAGGAGAATTCGCTTGAAGTTCGAGACTCAGTTATTGACCTTTGATCCGGCTCCGGGTGATCGATGCCGGCCCGCCAATACGCCCATCTACCAGACCGCTACGTTTCGCCAGGACTCGGCGGTAGGCTTCGGTGAATACGATTACAGCCGCAGCGGCAATCCTACCCGCGCCGTGCTCGAATCGCAGCTGGCGATCCTTGAAGAAGGCGCGCGCGCTTTCTGCTTCAGCACCGGCCTGGCAGCTATCACCGCGGTCACGCGTCTGCTGCAGCCGGGCGAAGAGATCCTGGCCTGTGACGATCTTTACGGCGGCACCTACCGCCTGTTCTCGCGCATCCTGGCCAAGCGCGGCATTCCCGTGCGGTATGCCGACTTCTCCAACGAGGCAGAGTTTGCTGCAGCGCTCACGCCCGCGGTCAAGCTGGTGTACTGCGAGTCGCCCACGAATCCGCTGCTGCGCATCATCGATCTGCGCGCGGTGGCGGCGCGGGCCCATGCGTCGGGAGCGATCGTCTGCGTGGACAACAGCACCATGTCGCCCTATCTGCAGCGGCCGCTTGGGTTGGGCTGTGACATCGTTCTGCACTCGGCGACGAAGTTCCTCTGCGGCCACAGCGATGTGATGGCAGGCGCCATCATCGTGAATGATCCGTCGCTGGCGGAGGAGTTGTATCTGATCCAGAACGGAGAGGGTGCGGGATTGGCGCCCTTCGATAGCTTCCTGGTGCTGCGCGGGCTCAAGACCCTGGCCTTGCGGCTGAATCAGCAACAGGCGAATGCCCGCGCGCTGGCGGAGTTTCTCAGCCGCCACACCGCGGTCACGGAGGTCCTCTTTCCGGAGTGCGGCGATCCGGACGCCATTGCATTGCATCGCCGCCAGGCGAGCGGCCCCGGCGCGGTGTTCAGCTTCCGCACCGGCGACCCTGAGTTGTCGCGGCGCATGGTGGAAGCATGCCGGCTGTTTTGCATCACGGTCAGCTTCGGCGGCGTCAATTCGACCATCAGTCTTCCCAATTACATGTCGCACGCGAGCATTCCGCAGCACCTGCGCACACAGAAGGAGATACCCGCGGACCTGGTGCGCCTGTCGGTAGGCATCGAGGCCATCGAGGACCTGACTGAGGATCTGACGCAGAGCCTGGAGAGCGCTCGCCGGCAGGTTTGACGGATGCGAGTGCGCAAGGACGAGTGGAATAAAGCAGATCCCTCGGCTGCGCTCGGGATGACAGGTGAGGTTGCCGGACGATGCTGGGGTTGTCGGATGACATGCTGACTATCTGGCGGACAGCGATGTCTCCGGCGGAGCAAGCTGGCGCATCTGGCGGAAGGTCGTCTTGAGGTGGGACGCAAAGCGTTTATTGGGATTGCGAAGCCAGCGCTGCTGCGCCTGATCGAAGGCCGCGATGCTGAGCGCCACCGCCAGCTCACAGCGCGCGGCATCGCCCCGGAAGGCGCCGCGCCGGCGTAGCTCTTCCGACAGCGGCGGCCCCCACAGCGAGCTCTCGTAGAGCACCTTCTCGCGGATGCGGGGAGTCTCACGGGCGAGCCCGATCATGCGATGCGAGCGCGGATCCTGTTCGATGCACTCCACGCCTGCGGAGGAGAATGCCGCTTCGATCGCGCTTAGCGGCTCGGCATCCTCGGGCTGTGCCTGGAATTGTTCCGCGATCTCCCGGCCGAAGTTGCGCACACTGGAGGCGACGACGTCTTCCTTCGTCTTGAAATAGCGGAAGTAGGTCCGGCGGGAGACACCCGCACGGCGGCCGATCTCTTCGATGGTGACGTTATCGAAGCCCGACTCCAGGAACAGGTCGACGGCAGCATCTTCCAGAATTCCGCACACGAAATCATGCTTGCGCTTGCGCATCGACAGCGCTTTCGGCGAAGCTCGTTCTGCGGATAATCCGTCCCGGCCCGATTTTGATTCTGCGAACTGCATGGCACTGCGATCTTGCACCGTCCGCCGCTTCGCGTCAATACATGCGTAGGGTGTTTCGCATGACACTGAGTGCCAGCTTAAGAAAGTGCGAGGAATCTGAAGCCGGGAGTAACCGGCGGGCATCTAGAGGGGCAACTGAATGCCGCCTGATGCACGGAACACGCAGTTTGCCGCCCCCGAGCGGGCTGATGCCATAGCTGTAGCGCACCTACATTGAGGAGAAACCACCGCCATGGACGTTGTCGATCATCCACGCTTCTCTTCTGCTACGGCATGGCCTTCTCTGGCAAGCCCGGGGCGCCAGGCGCCCGTGCGGCGAAGGGGATCCGGTCTATGTACCGGGACGGTGCTGGTCGCGCTGACGGCGATCACGGGGTGCGCCAAGCCGAACGCGGCCCCGCCGCCGCACCAGGCGCTTCCTGTCTCGGTCGCGACGGTGGAACAGAAGGACGTTCCCATCTTTGGCGAGTGGGTGGGCAATCTCGACGGCTATACCAATGCGGCCATTCAGCCGCAGGTCTCCGGCTATCTGATCAAGCAGGATTACCGGGAAGGCTCGGTGGTGCACACGGGGCAGATCCTGTTTGAAATCGACCCCCGGCCCTTGCAGGCGATACTGGACCAGGCCAAAGGACAGTTGGCGCAATCCAACGCCAACCTCGCGCTCGCCAACATCAACGTCAAGCGCGATACGCCGCTGGCGCAGGCCCGGGCGATCGCCAGGAGTCAACTGGACAACGATGTGCAGCAGCAGGCGGCGTCGGAGGCCGCGGCGCGCGCCGGCCAGGCGAGCGTGGAGCAGGCGCAGCTCAACCTGGGTTTCACGAAAGTCCGGTCCCTGCTGAACGGGGTCGCGGGGCAGGCGGCGACGCAGGTGGGCAGCCTGGTCGGCCCGTCCACGGTCCTGACCACGGTGTCACAGGTGCAGCCGATCAAGGCGTACTTCGCGATCAGCGAGCAGGAGTATCTTGCACTCTCCCGGCAGGCCAAGGCCGGCGGCGCGAGCGACCTGCTGCACAGTGCCAGCCGCGTTCCCATTCAACTGACGCTCTCCAACGGCAGCGTGTATCCGGAGAAGGGCTATATCGTCTTCGTCGATCGCGCGGTCAATCCGCAGACCGGGACCATCCGCATCGCGGCGGCCTTTCCCAACCGGCAGAACCTGCTGCGGCCCGGCCAGTATGGTCGCGTCCGGGCGCAGACCGATATCCACCACGACGCCATGCTCATTCCGCAGCGCGCCGTCACGGAGCTGCAGGGCAACTACCAGGTGGCGGTGGTGGGTGACGGAAACAAGGTACACATCGCGAAGGTGCAGGTAGGCCAGCAGATCGGCCAGGACTGGTTGATCACCAGCGGACTGAAGGCGGGCGAGCGCGTGGTGACGGAGGGTCTCGGGAAGGTGGCCGAGGGCATGACCGTGAATCCGACTGCCGACCAACCGCAGCCCGCGGCGGTCACCAGCCAGAGCAGCGCGAGCGAGGGGCAGTAGCCATGATGTCGAGATTCTTTATCAACCGGCCCATCGTGGCCATGGTCATCGCCATCATCATGGTCATCGTTGGCGTGGTGGCTATGCTCAGCCTGCCGACCGCGCAGTTTCCCAATATCGTGCCGCCGGAGGTCGTGGTGCAGGCCTCGTATCCGGGCGCGGACGCGAAGACGCTCGAGCAATCCGTAGCAACGCCCATCGAGCAACAGGTAAGCGGCGTGGACCACATGAACTACATGTATTCCACCAACGCGAACAACGGGCAGACGCAACTGACGGTGGATTTCGATATCAAGACCAATCCCGATATCGACCAGGTGCTGACGCAGTTGCGCGTAGCCCAGGCCACCCCGCAGCTACCGGCGCAGGTGAACACCGCGGGCGTAACGGTCACCAAGTCGCTCTCGTCTCCGCTGGTGCTGGTGGCGCTCTACTCGCCCAAGGGCACGTACGACAGCAACTTCCTGGCGAACTACGCCTTCATCAACATGGTGGACGAGCTCACGCGTGTTCCGGGTATCGCGCGCGCGCAGGTGTTCGGTGGGCAGTACGCGCTGCGCTGCTGGGTAAAGCCGGACCAGTTGGCCAAACTGGGGGTGACGGTACCGCAGATCGTCAATGCGGTCACCACCCAGAACACCGTCAATCCGGCAGGCCAGATCGGCGGAGAGCCGGTGCCGGCGGGTCAGCAGTTCACCTATACGGTGCGCGCACAGGGCCGGCTGGTATCGCCCGAGCAGTTCGGCAATATCGTCATCCGCGCCAATCCGGACGGGTCGGTGCTGCACTTGAAGGATGTCGCGCGGCTGGAGCTAGGCGCCCAGACCTACAATCTCACCAGCCGGTTCAATCGCAAGCCATCCGCCGTTATGGCGCTCTACCAGCTTCCCGGCTCGAACGCGGTCGAAGCGGCGAGGGCCGTCGATCGCAAGCTGAAGCAGCTCGGTTCGAGGTTTCCTGTAGATCTGGCGTACGAGGTTCCGCTGGATACGACCAAAGCCGTCACCGCCGGCCTGCATGACATCGTCGTTACTCTCAGCATCGCGCTGGGGCTGGTGATTCTGGTCGTCTATCTCTTCCTGCAGGGGTGGCGGGCTACGCTCATTCCTCTGTTGGCGGTGCCGGTCTCGCTCATCGGCACCTTCGTGGTCTTTCCCGTGCTGGGCTTCTCCATCAACACACTCTCGCTGCTGGGGCTGGTGCTCGCCATTGGCCTGGTGGTCGATGACGCGATCGTAGTGGTGGAAGCGGTACAGCGGCACATTGAGGAAGGCATGGCTCCCAAGGCCGCCTCCTTCAAGGCCATGGAAGAGGTCGCGAGCCCGGTGGCCGCGATCGCGCTGATCCTGGCGGCGGTGTTCATCCCCACCGCGGCGATTCCCGGCATCACGGGACGGCTTTACCAGCAGTTCGCGGTCACCATTGCGATCTCGGTTATCTTTTCCGCCTTCAATGCGCTCTCGCTCAGCCCCGCGCTTTGCGCTCTGCTGCTGAAGCCTAAGAAACCCAGCCGCGGTCCCCTGGCGAGATTCTTCGGCTGGTTCAATGGGGTCTTCGGCCGGGCCACGAATGGCTATGTGCGCACCTCCGGGTTCTTCATCCGGAAGTCTGCGCTCGTCCTGGTCTTCCTGGTGCTGATCGGCGCGGCCGCCGTTCTTATCGGCATGCGGATTCCCTCATCCTTTCTTCCGGATGAGGATCAGGGGTATATCTTTGCCGGTCTCGCGCTGCCCGACGCCTCTTCGCTGCAGCGGACCGAAGCCGCCACCAAGCAAGTGGAGGATGCGGTGCTGCGCACGCCGGGCGTGGAGAGCGTCGTCTCCGTCAACGGCTTCAATCTTCTGAGCTTTACGCAGAACACCTACAATGCCTTCTACTTCGTCTCGCTCAAGCCGTGGAAGCAGCGCAAGAAGCCGGTGGAGCAGTACAAGGCAGTCCAGAAAAACCTGTTTGGCGCGCTTTCCGGCGTTAAGGAGGGCATCGCCTTCTCCTTCTCGCCGCCCGCGATTCCGGGGGTTGGCTCGTCTGGGGGCGTCACCGCCGTTGTTGAAGACCGCTCCGGCTCATCGGACGCCAGCCATCTGACCAACAATCTGAATGCTTTCATCGCCGCCCTGCGCAAGCGGCCCGAGGTGGGCAGCATCATGACCACCTACCTGCCCAGCGTGCCCCAGGTCTACGTGGATGTGGATCGTGAAAAGGTGCTGCAGGAGGGCGTCAATCTGGGCGATGTCTACCAGACGCTGCAGACATTCATGGGCGGCTATCTGGTGAACTACTTCAATCGCTTTGGGCGGCAGTGGCAGACCTATGTCGAAGCCGAAGGCTCCTCCCGCACGAACGTGAACGATATCGGACGGTTCTACGTGCAGAATGCCTCGGGAACATCCATCCCGCTGAGCGCGATCACCAGTATCCGCCGCATCAGCGGCCCGGAGTTCACCATGCGCTACAACGAATATGGGTCGGCGCAGGTGTTTGTAAACGGGGCTCCCGGCTACAGTTCCGGCCAGGTGACGGCCGCCCTTGAAGAGGTGTTCGCGCAGATCATGCCCAAGGACATGGCGATGGACTACATGGGCATGTCTTTCCAGGAGCAAAAGGCGGCAGAGGGCGTCTCCGCGACGACCATCTTCGGCATCTCCCTGCTGTTCGTCTTTCTCATCCTGGCCGCTCAATATGAGAGCTGGTCGTTGCCCTTCAGCGTGCTGCTGGGTACCCCCATCGCGGTGTTCGGCGCCTTTGCCGCGCTTACCCTCCGCCACCTGGAAAACGATGTCTTTGCACAGATCGGCCTGGTAATGCTGATCGGACTGGCGGCCAAGAACGCCATTCTGATCGTCGAGTTCGCCCGCGAAGAATACCTCGGCGGCAAGAGCATCTACGATGCAGCGCTCTTGGGCGCGCGGGTCCGGCTGCGTCCCATCCTGATGACCGCCTTCGCGTTCATCCTGGGTTGTATTCCGCTGTGGATCGCCAGCGGCGCCGGCGGCACCTCGCGCCGGGTGATCGGCACGGTGGTCATCGGCGGCATGCTCGCCTCCACCATCATCGCTATCTTCATCATCCCCGTGACCTTCGCTGTGGTCGAGCGGATCTCGCATCGCTTCACCCGGCATAAGAAGAGGCAGCGGCGTGAGCCGGTAGCCGCGGGACACGACGGAGGCGCCCATTGAACGCCCTGCAACGATCCGCGACGCTTCTCGTCTTTGCCGCTGCGGCGCTCACCGGCTGCACGGTTGGCCCGCATTACAAGCGTCCGGCGGTGGACACACCGGCGATCTACCGCGGAGCCGAACCCGCCGGCGGCACCCAGACATCCGAGCCGCCCAAGGACGCCAATGGCAATCCGCTCCCCAATTCCGCCGCCAACAGCCCGTCCGCACTCTCGCTCGGGGATGAGAAGTGGTGGGCAGTCTTTGGCGATCCGCAGTTGCAGGAGCTCATCCGCACGGCTCTGCGGCAGAACTATGACATCCGGATCGCGGCGCAGCGCGTGTTGGAGTCGCAGGCACAGCTCGGCATCACTCGCGCGCAGCAGTTTCCGCAACTGAACGGGGGCGGCGGCTATACCTCGACGCGCTACCCCTCTTCGCAGTTCGGCGGCCTGGGCACGTTCGTCAGCAACCTGGGCGAGCTGACCCTCTCAGCCTCCTGGAACCTGGATTTCTGGGGCCAGTATCGCAGGGCGACGGAGGCCGCGCGAGCTCAGCTTCTGGCCAGCAAGTGGTCGCAACGCGAGGTGCTCGATACCCTGATCCTGAACGTCGCCACGGGCTACTTTCAGTTGCGCACCCTCGATCTCGAACTGGAGATCGCCGAGCGCACCCTCGCCTCGCGCAAGGAATCGCTCCAGCTTACGCAGACGCTGGAGGCCGGCGGCTCCGTGCCGCTGCTCGACGTGCGCCAGGCGGAGCAGCTCGTCTACACGGCCGGCGCCCAGATTCCGGACCTGCAGCGGCAGATCACGCAGGAGGAGAATGCGCTGCAGACACTGCTCGGTCAGAATCCCGGCCCCATCGCTCGCGGGCTGACAATTGCCGAGCAGCCGCACATGCCGACGGTTCCGGCGGGACTGCCGTCCGCGCTTATCGAGCGGCGCCCGGACATCCGCGCCGCGGAAGAGCAGCTTGTGGCGGCGAATGCGCAGATCGGCGTGGCGAAGGCCGCCTACTTTCCGCAGATCTCCCTGACCGGCAATGTCGGCGCGGGGAGCAACGCACTCAACAGCCTCTTCACCAGTCGGGGATTCCTCTACAGCTACGGCCCGACGGTCACGCTGCCGATCTTTACCGGCGGCAGGATTCGGAACAATGTGCGGCTGACCGAAGCGCAGGAGCAGGAGCAGCTACTTACCTACAAGAAGACCATCGCCCAGGCCTTCGGGGATGTTTCGAATGCCCTGGTGGCGTACCAGAAGTACCGCGAATTCCGCGCGCAGGAAGAGCGGCTTGCGGCCTCCGCAAAAGACGCATCCGAGCTGTCCAATGTACGCTACAAGGGCGGCGTGACCAGCTACCTGGAGGTGCTGACCAACGAGACGAACTATTTCTCCGCCGAGCTCTCCCTCGCGAGCGCGCGGCAGTTTGAGGTCCTGTCGCTGGTGCAGCTCTACAATGCGTTGGGTGGAGGCTGGCAGCAGTAGTTCCGGAATGAAATTTTGGTTACCGAAGGTCACTCGCGCAGTGACCTTTTTCTTGGCTCGAAGCGCTCGACATGACGAAAGTCTTCGACGGAATGTCGTTGTTTCTATTAACGTTTTTGCTAGTAGATGAATCCGCAGTCACTCCCTCGCCGCCATGGTCTCCTGCTTTCAGTGCACCCCTTTTGCACTTTCGTTGCAGTGGGACACGCCCTCGACACTGGCATAATGACCGCACTGCAAGTAGGCTTTTCGGCGAGATGCAGTACACGACTGTGCGCACGCCCGAACAGGGAGAAGCGCACATGCTGCAAACAAGAAGCAGGTCTCCAGATTGCGCGCAACCGGACGCAGACTGGCGAAGAATGATTCACAGGATGGCTATGTCACGCAAACTTGCCAACTCTCCCCGAGCCTTGACGGTAGTCCCGGCGCTGGCCGCCGGACTGCTCGCGCTTGGCGGCCCTCCATCGAGCTTCGCCCAGGCCGTCCCCCGCGTCACCACACCCATCGAAGCATCGTCGCTGGTCAGGCTTGCGGGCAACACGCACCCTCTGGCGCGGACGCAATACGATCGCGGCCCGGCGCCCGCTTCGATGACCGGGCGTATGCTCCTGGTGCTCAAGCGCTCGCCTCAGCAGGAAGCGCAACTGGATCAGTTCATCGCCGATCAACAGAACCCCACCTCGCCGAACTTCCACAAATGGCTTACACCGGCGCAGTTCGGCCAGCAGTTCGGTGTGGCCGATGCTGATCTGCAAAGCGTGACCGGATACCTGAGCGCTCAGGGCTTCAGCGTGGGTCGGGTCTACAGCAGCAAAGGCGCTATTGAGGTCTCTGGCACCGCCGCGCAGATTCGCAACACCTTCCGCACCGAAATTCATCAGTATGCCGTGAACGGGCAAACCTTCTACGCGAACAATGCCGACCCTCAAATCCCGTCCGCGCTGGCGCCCGTGGTGGCGGGTTTCGCGTCGCTGAACAACTTCCGGGTCTCGCCCGTGGAGCAGCCCCGGGCCTCCACATTTGACCTGAGCACACACACGGTACGGCCGCTTTACGACGTGCCGGGCGGCACGACCTATGCGGTCACGCCGGGCGATCTGGCCACCATCTATGACATTCCCGCCGCCAGCGGTACGGGCAATGGAGGCCGTGGCGTCGCTATCGGTGTGGTCGGTGATTCCAATGTCAACCTGAACTACATCAACAAGTACCGGTCCGTCTTCAGCCTTTCGGTCAACACGCCGACAGTGATCATCGACGGCAATGATCCGGGCGTGACCAACGACGCCTACATCGCCTATAAGCAGTTGGAGGTGGCCGGCGCCGTGGCGCCCAACGCCACGCTCAACTACTACACCTCCGCCACGACGGACTACGATACCGGCCTGGACTTTGCCATCATCCGTGCGGTAGAGGACAACAGCGTTCAGGTGCTGTTGATCGGCTTTCAGACCTGTGAGACCAGCATCGGCGGCAGCATCGCGTTCCTGAACCAGACCTGGAAGCAGGCGGCCGCTCAGGGCATTACAGTAGTGGCCGCGGCGGGCAACACCGGCTCGGCCGGGTGCGACATGCCTGGGCTGGCCGGCGCCGCCTCGAATGGCCTGGCGGTCAATGGCTATGCCTCGTCCCCCTATGTAACAGCGGTGGGCGGCACCGACTTCTTCTATGCCAACGCCAACTCCTACGCCACCTATTGGACCCAGGGCAGCACGCAGTACTCCACCGCCAAGAGCTACATTCCAGAGCAGGCGTGGAATGACAGCAACCTGAGCACCGATGCCGCGCCGGGGACGCAGGTGTTGATGGCCGGCGGGGGCGGTTTGAGCAAGGCGGGAGTGGACGGTGTAGCCAGCCCCACGCCGCAGCCTTCCTACCAGGTCGGCATTGTCCCTGCAAGCATCAGCAGCACGGTGCGGGCGCTGCCGGATGTCTCCTTCTTCGCCGGCAGCGGCGCCAACAACAGCACCGGCTACAACAATACTTCCTATCTCTTCTGCATGGCGGACTCTGACTGCCAGTCCGGCACGCCGCAATTCACCGTGTCGGGCGGCACGGAAGCCTCCAGCGCCGTCTTCGCGGGCGCCATGGCGCTGGTGGTCAGCAATCAGAACACGCTGCGCGGCAGCTCCTTCCCTTCTAACCAGAACAGCGGCGTCGGAAATGCCAACCCGGTGCTCTACAACTTCGTGAAAAAGGGCGCCGGCGTGTACCACGACATAACCCGCGGCAACAACGAAGTCCAGTGCACCAGCTTGAACTGCAGCGGCGGTTACATGACCGGATACGCAGCGGGCACCGGCTACGATGCGGCGACCGGCCTGGGAAGTTTCGACATCACCAGCCTGGTATCCAACTGGACTAGCGCCGTGCCGAACACGGTGGGTACCAGCACCAGCCTTACCATCACGAATCCGACGACCGGTCTGCCCGTCACCACGGTGCAGCACAGCACGCCGGTACAGTTTGCCGTGCAGGTTTTGGGCAACGGAAATGCGCCCACCGGGAATGTAGCAATTTACACCAACAGCCCGCTCGCGGCATCCGCCGGGCAGGAGGTGCTCACGCTCACGCCGGGCGTGAACGGCTCCGGAGTCAAGATCGGGCAGGCGGTGGACGGCGGCAACATCTATCTGCCCGGCGGCACGTATCAGATATCGGCTCGCTACGCCGGCGACCTGACCTTCGCTCCGAGCGTCTCTGCAGCCACCACCTTCACCGTCACCCCGGAGGCCTCAACGATGGTGGTCTTCGGGCACAACGTGAATGCGTCCGGCAGCACCATCGCGTATGGCAGTCCGGTTCAGATCACCGTAGAGCCCTTCAGCGCGGCCTCCAATAACAACGTCAGCATTCCCTCGGGATCGATCCAGGTATTGGATGGGTCCAGCGTGATCACCTCGCTGCCGCTTAACTCCGAGGGCGCCGCTACCTTCAACTCCAACCTGCTGAACTTCGGCAGCCACTCCATCGTGCTGAAGTATCTCGGAGACGCCAGTTTCACCGGCAGCCAGACGAGCGCCTTCAACTTCTCTGTCAGCAGCGCGGCCACGCAGACGGTGCTCAACCCCAGCACGCAAAATGTCGGCGTCGGCGGCAACAACGCGGACGGGCTCACCGCGGTTGTGAAGTCGGCGACTCTGCCGAGCAACGGGACCTCGCCTACGGGCACGGTCACATTTTCGACAGCAACCCCAAAGAGCGCACCCTTGATCGCGGGCTTCGATCCCAACGGAAATGCCATCTCCACGGCGAGCATCACGATCGCGCCGACCGATGTACCGGCGAGCGGCGTCATCAGCGCTACCTATAATCCGACGGGAAGCAACTACTCCGGGTCGACCTCGCCGCAGGTGCCCATCACGGCTACCCAGAGCCAGTTCAGCGGAACATCTACCGTCAGCTTTACGCTGACCGACAACAACGGCACCTATCAGGAGGTCCCGGGGCTATCCTTCCCCACCAACGACTCGCTGGTCATGAACATCAACGTGAACACCGACACGCCAGATTCGAGCTACGTGACGGTGTACGCGAACGGTACGGCCATCAGCGGCCAACTGATACCCGACCAGAACGGTAACGTTGCATTCACCATTCCCCGGCAAAACGGATATCTGCTGCTGCCTTCCGGCCAGGTACAGTTCACCGTGCAGTACGACGGATGGGAGGAGTATCTGTTTGGTTTTGATCCCATCTATCAGTCGCCGCCGGCGTCAACCAACCTCACCGTCACGATCATCGACAACCGTACCTCTGCCGATTTCTCGCTGCAGTCCAACATCACGACCAATCAGCAGAACCCGCTGACAGCAGCGGCGCCGTCCGCCAGCTACCAACTACTCCTGACCTCGATCTATAACTTCCAGTCGGCCTATGCAAGCACGCCGATCAACCTGACCTGCGCCATCCCGAACAACCCGGGCCTGCAGTGCTCATTCAGTGCGAACTCCGTCACGCTTGGGGGATCCGGGTTCGCGACATCGACCTTGACGGTCGGTCCGGCCGGCGGTTCTTCCATCGCCGGCAACACGGTGCATGCACCGGCCACGCCCCGGTGGTGGGTCGCCGGCGGTACTGCGACTCTGGCCTGCGTCTTCCTCTTCGGAATTCCGGAGCGGAGACGTAGATGGCAATCGCTGCTGGGCATCCTCGCCCTGGTTCTCATCTCGACTGGCCTGAGCGGGTGCGCTTCCAAGACGGCGAACGAGATGGGGCTTTCCGGGTCTACGAGTGGGATCCCGTCCGGAACCAATGGAAGCATTACTCAGAATGCCAGTCAGGTCGCGGCTGGCGTCTATAACGTGATCGTCACCGCAACCACGACTACCAACACGACGATCGTTCACAACCTGCCGGTGAGCGTCATCGTCACCAATCACTAATCATCGCACCGCGTATGTGGCAGCAGACAAAGGCCGCGCTCTTGAGCGCGGCCTTTGTTGCGTTTCGCTGGCGTTGACCCTGCAGCCGCCATATCACTCCTGGTCGGCACGGGTGAAGGTCGTGTACATGCGTCCTGCGTACAGCCGGTATTGATGCGCATCGGGTGCGGCCAGCACCTGCATGGGCATGGGCCGGCGAAGGCTGTCGTCCTTCACGCTGGTCGCCGAGAAGAGATCATGTGCGCCGATATCCATGACCAGGAAGCGGTCCCCAGCGACAAAGCCGACTCCGTAGGCGCCGGGCGCCAGCCGATGCCCACCGATGATCAGAGTGACCTCGGTCAGCAGATACGCCTGGTACTTCTGCTGAATGCCGCTCGAATACCCGGACGTGTCGACCAACCCGGCGAGCGTCAGCATGCCGTCCGTGTAGCGGACGCCGCCGCTGTTGCGCATCTGCACCGTCGCGGACTGGCCGCGAAAGAAGACATCCGACGGCATCTTCCCCGCCAGATCGGCCGGCTTGAGAACGGTTTCGGCGAGCGACTGCTGAGCATTGCTGGCCGCGGGCGGTTGCTGGGCAGTCGAGATGGGCGGCGCAGCCAACACTGCAAATAGCAGCACGGGAGCGAAGGAGTATGCGGATCGAAAGATGTTCATTGGTTGATGAGAAGTGTACTGCAACTACCGGGATGCGGCGGCGGACGCCGGCTCGAGCCCGGAATGTAGGTGCCAGGGCACGCTCTCGCTCGAAACCTCGGGGTGCTCCCGGAGAAACCCAAGCGTAGCCGTGTTCGCCATCGGGTCGTCCTTCTCGTCAGCGAAGCGCGCCGCTTGCTCCGCCGCCTTGTCTTTCAACTTCAGGCGGCGATAGATGATGGCCAGGTTGTAGTGCGCGGAGAGATCGTCAGGCTCGATTCCCTGCACCGTTTCGTATTCTGTCCGCGCAAGATCGTAACGGTGCTGCTGATAGTAGCTGAAGCCCAATTCCCGGTGCGCATCCGGGGACATCGGGAACTTCGCGACGACCGCCTGCAGGTTCGCGATCGCCGAGTCCATTGCCCCCTGGTTGCGCTCCACCAGCGCCTGATAATAGAGCGCCCGTGGATCATTGGGGGTCATGGCTAAGGCCTTTTTCAGGCTCTGGCCCGCAAGGTCGTATTTCTCCCACTGGTAGTACACCAATCCGAGATTGATATAGGCGTCCGCGTAATCGGGGCGGAGTTTCTGCACCTGGGTGAAAGCATCGATGGCGGCCGAATACTGCTGCTGATCGAGCAGCGCGATACCGAAGTTGTTCCAGCGCATCCAATCCGGGTTGTCGCTCGCCTGTGGAGGCGTCGGTTTGTTTTCGCCGACATAGAGTGTCCGCGACCGCACGGCCATTTCAACCACCGGGTAGGGCGAATGCTTATCGCCCAGCACATAGTTGGTGAAGGCCTCGTTGAAGTGACGGTAGTTTACCCGGGCAGTCAGCGTGTACGGACCCTTGCCGTCCTTCGGCAGCCGGAACTGGTAGCGGACGACCGTGGAGCGGCCGGGACCGATGGTGGTATCGGACCCGGTGGTGCGCCGCAGCCAGATCTCATGCTTGATCAGCAGATTCCCGTTCTTATCCAAGAGCCGCGTAACGAAGCTGTGCGCGCTTGGATCCACGGTGCCATCCGGCTTGAGCTCTCCACTTTGCGCAAGCACGTGCCCATCCGCGTCCTTCACCTCAAATTGTGCCCAGGCCTGATACATATCGCGCTGCTCGGGGATGAGCGTATGCCCTATGCCCTTGTTCTGAATGACGACCATCGCCTGCAGCAGATCGTCCGGCTTCAGCACGAAGTGCTTCGATCCCAAGGGAGCCATAAGGTCCTGGATGTCAGCCTGCGTGTCCGCCTGAGTACCGGCCCGGCTCAGCGCGAACAGGTCCACACTCAGCTTTTGCGCCTTCAGGTATTCGATCGTCTTCTGCAGTTGCTCGTCATATCCATAGAGGAACGGCACGGCCGTATTGCCGCCCACCCAGCGATGCGACACAATCGTGCCCTGCTTCGCCGACACGTCTGCCTGCACTGCCTGCTCGCGCGGCATGTGGCAGGTCTGGCAGGTGGAGAAGTCCTTCTTGTAGAAAGGCAGCGGCGACCGCTTGGAGAAGGAAGAAGACTGCCACTCGTCATAGAGTCCGATGGCGCGCAGCCACTTGTAGTCATTGAGCGTCTCCGGAATGTTCGCCTGGTGACAGGCCGCGCAGAACTCCGGCGATCGATAGAAATCCTTCATCACCGCCTGTTTGTGGCGTTCGGGATGCGCGGTAATCTCCGCGTAGCTCACTTCTCCCGGCACCCGGTTGCCATGCTCGTCTACGATGACCGCCGGTACGCCCATCACATAGGAGCCCAAACCATAGGCGGGCTGCAGCCTCTGGATGGAATGGCAGACGGAACAGGTCACGCCGTCCTGGTCGAACTCGCGGTCGTGGGATGCCGGTTTGGGCGTCACGGCGCCGGAAAAGAGCTCAATGGGATTGTGACAGCCTTCGCAATGCCGAGCGGCCTCCACGCCGCGCATGCTCTGCAGCAAGGCCACATTCTTGGTGTAGAACGGAGTGCGAAATGAATTGGAGTGGAGCGACTGCCGCCACTGGTGATACGTTGCCTCGTGACAATGCCGGCAATACTGCGCCGTCGGAAACGCCCCGGCCTGGATGAAGTCGTCGCCTTCGATCTTGGCATTGCTGGGCAGGAACATCTGCCCCTTGCCGAAGCTGAAGCTGTAACTCTCGCGTACCTTGGCTGCGTACTGCGCCCGATCCGTATCCACGCTTGTTCCCGCATGGGTGGTGGCAAGACCGCCGAAGATTGCAGCGGCCACCAGGGAGGCGGGCAGAATCCAGCGCAGAGGCCTACACGCCGCCGCAGCCAAAAGCGAGCGTTTTGAGCAGAAGGACATCTTGAGTACCGACTCGAACTATACCTATCCGCGGCGCCTCCCGGCAAGCGGGTCCCCACTCCTATTGATAGCGCTGAAACCCGCATGAACACTGGCGATTCGCACCCTTCTCATCCTTTAGATGGAGGACCATATCGAACCCCGGATCGAATCGAAAGAGTAGTGCCGCTCGTTCGCTGCATCCAATCCATTGTCTCGCCCGCTTCTTCAACATCCTGACCACAGCACCCTGACCACATCACTTATCACCCGACCCGATCGAGGACGCGCATGAGCGACAAAGAAGATAACCCGACGCAACCGGAAGCAAACGAAGCAGCCACGGATAAAGTGTGGGAGCTCATCAAGGACATCCATATTGCCATGCTGACCACCGCTGACAGCTCCGGGGCCCTCTACAGCCGGCCCATGGCAACGCAGCAGGCGAGCTTTACCGGCGACCTCTGGTTCCTCACCGGCCAGCACTCCGGGAAGGTGGAGGAGATCCAGCACGATGCTCACGTCAACCTGACCTACACCGATGCGAAAAACAGCAGCTTCGTCAGCGTGGCCGGCCGGGCGGAGATCAGCAAGGATCGCGCCAAGATCGAAGAGCTCTGGAATCCCCTGTATAAAGCGTGGTTCCCGGAAGGGGTGAACGATCCGGAAGTTCGCGTCCTCAAGGTGAGGGTGGATGGCGCAGAGTACTGGGAGGCGCCGTCCAGCGCCATCGTCCGCTACTTTCGCATCCTAAAACGGGCCGCGACCCACGGGAAGAGCAAGGTGGGCGAACACGGGAAGCTTACGGTAGACAATGACGCCTAGACAGAAGCAGGGGGGAATTTTGCCTCCCAGACTTTCCAGAAGGACGCCGGTGCGGGAAGCGTTCCGTTCCGAGACGCCGCAGGTCCAGAGAGATCTGGAGCGGCCGACAGCACACCATATCTTCGCGCAGGTTTCAGAGAACGGACGGCAGGAGTTGGAACGGCCGGCCCGCGCGCTGGCGGTCTCCGGACTGGCGGGCGGCATCGTGATGGGCCTGACGGGGCTGAGTGTGGCCATCGCCACCGCCGAGCTCGGACACTCAGGCTGGGGCCAGTTCGTCGCCTTTCTTCTGTACCCCATCGGGTTCATCGCGGTCATCCTGGGACGCGCGCAGCTTTTTACGGAGAACACGCTGTACCCGGTGGCGCTGGTGCTGGCGGAGCGCCGCCATCTTGTCGAAACGCTGCGGCTCTGGGTCATCGTGCTGGTCACGAACTGCCTGGGCGCGTTTGTCTTCGCGCTCCTGGTCATTCCCACCGGGGCCTTGAAGCACGAGTATGTCGTCAGCATGTCAAGCCTGGGCATGGAGGCGGCCAACCAATCACTCGGTCATATCTTCTGGAGCGCGGTCATCGGCGGATGGATCATCGCCATGGTGGCGTGGCTGGTCAGCGGCAGCCACTCCGTCAGCGGATCGGTCATGCTGATCTGGCTGCTCTGCTTTATCGTGGGGCTCGGTCACTTCGCCCACTCCATCGCCAGCAGCGGGGAGATTCTGTCGACAGTGCTCGACCATAAGCTGCCGGCCATGGGCTACTTTCGCTGGCTTTGGCCGGCGGTCGCAGGGAACATCTGCGGCGGCGTACTGCTGGTGACGCTGCTCGAATACGGGCAGGTCAAGGAAGAGTAGCGGAACAGAGGTCAGGCGTCTGCACCCCTGACCGCGTCGCTGGGAACTTACAGACCAGGGCAGCAGCAGCAACTGCAATCTGCTGCCTTATAGCTGGTTCATCTTCAGCAGAAACTCGGCATTGTTGCGCGTCTTTGCCTGGCGATCGACCAGCAGCTCCATCGCTTCGACGGGAGATAACGGGTTGAGCACCTTGCGCAGAATCCAGATGCGCTGCAGGTCTTCTTTGCCGATCAGGAGCTCTTCCTTGCGCGTGCCCGAGCGCTGAATATCGATGGCCGGGAAGACACGCTTATCGACCAGCTTGCGATCGAGAATGACCTCCATGTTGCCGGTTCCCTTGAACTCCTCGAAGATGACCTCATCCATGCGTGAGCCGGTATCGACCAGGGCCGTCGCGATGATGGTCAGCGATCCGCCCTCCTCGATATTCCGAGCCGCGCCGAAGAAGCGCTTGGGCCGCTGCAGGGCGTTCGAATCCACGCCGCCGGAGAGCACCTTGCCCGAAGGTGGAACGATGGTGTTGTAGGCGCGGGCCAGGCGGGTGATGGAATCGAGCAGAATCACGACGTCGCGCTTGTGCTCCACCAGGCGCTTGGCCTTTTCAATCACCATCTCGGCCACCTGTACGTGGCGCGCCGCCGGCTCATCGAAGGTAGAGCTGATCACCTCACCCTTCACGGAGCGCTGCATGTCCGTGACCTCTTCCGGACGCTCGTCGATCAACAGCACGATCAGCGCGACCTCCGGATGATTGGTGGTGATAGAGTTCGCGATGGCCTGCAACAGCATAGTCTTGCCGGTGCGCGGGGGCGCGACAATCAACCCACGCTGCCCTTTGCCGATGGGCGTCAGCAGATCCATCACACGGCCGCTGGTATTGTCGTGGACGGTCTCCATGCGAATGCGTTCCTGCGGATAGAGCGGCGTAAGGTTGTCAAAGAGGATCTTGTTCCGCGTCTCTTCGGGAGATTCGAAGTTGATGGCTTCGATCTTCACCAGCGCGAAGTACTTCTCGCCCTCATGCGGAGGACGCACGTTGCCGCTGATGGTGTCGCCGGTCTTCAGGTCGAATTTACGTATCTGCGACGGCGACACATAGATATCGTCGGGACCGGGCAGGTAGTTGTAGTCGGGCGAGCGAAGGAAGCCATAGCCGTCGGGCAGGATCTCGAGCACGCCCTCGGCGAAGATGTGCCCTTCCTTTTCACTCTGCGCCTGCAGAATCTTGAAGATCAGGTCCTGCTTGCGCAGGCCGCTGGCGCCGGGAATTTCCAGAGTGCGCGCAATGCGGCTCAGCTCCGTTATATTTTTTTCTTTCAATTCAGAAATTGTCATGGGTTCCTACAGGTGGGGATGGAGAAGGGATTCAACTGCGGAGAGGAGTAGAAGAGGGGTCGATCCGGTGGGGCGGAAACGCGGCAGCAGGCCGCGCTTAAGCTGCGCGGCGCTGCTGTGGCTGCTGGGTAAAGGGAACCGTCTCAGTGCTGGGTCGAACCGGGCTCGCATGGTGGAAACGAACCAGAACGTCATTGGTCGTATCCTGGAGGCGGGTGCTCGGCTTGTGCAGCTTACGAGTCGCCTTCGATGCCAATTGGCACAGTTGATAGCGGTTCTGAATGTGGGCGAGTGCCCCAAAGATCAAATCGGAACGCATCGGTAACTAGTCTCCTCTCGTCTCGACTGTTACTATCGGCCCAACTCATGCGTTGGACGCGGCTATGTCGAGTTTTCGTTGTGTCTGTCAAATGAATAGACGCGTCGGATACCCATTCGGATACAGGGAACGCGTATAGTTTTATGGCGCTTCAATCTGTTCCTGCCCGCTGGATTGCAGCGGCCCTCAGGCAGCGCCTGCGGGGATCTTCTGCCCGGGAACTCATCGAACCGTAAGGCTGTACCCAAGAACGAGACTTGCCGTATGCTGGCGGACCAGCAGACATGCCTCTTGAGAACCCTTACTCTCACCAGGCAATGCTGACCTTATTTGGTTTCCCGCCACAGGTCAACACTTATTTTCATAGCGTACCGGTTTTACACTCTCGAAATCTGGATTTCTGGTAAGCCCTTTATAGCATTAAGTTTAGCTTCAGAAACATGCGGTTTTGGGTGCCCCGGCAGCCGTTTTCCTGGTCTCTGTTAGAACGGCATTACTAAAAACAGGAAGCTTTCCCCGGTGCGGCTTACCCCTCGGGCTGGCATGGCCCTGGCTCGGGCCAGCCGTCGCGGCTTCAGTTCCAGTAGCTTCGGTCCAGGGTCCGGTACTGGATGGCCTCAGCAAGATGCTGTAGCGAGACCGCCGGTACCCCATCCAGGTCGGCGATGGTGCGGGCCACCTTCAGGATGCGGTCATGGGCCCGGGCGCTGAGCCCCTGCTGTTGCATGGCCCGTTCCAGCAGCCGTTCGGCATCCGGATGGAGTTCGCACCAGGTCCGGATCTGCCGCGTTCCCATTTGGGCATTGGAGAAGATGGGCTCTCCCTGGAACCGCTGGTGCTGGCGATCACGGGCCGCCAGCACACGCGTCCGGATCTCCGCCGAGCCCTCGCTCGCCGGGCCGCCGCGCAGCTCCCGGTATTGCACCGCCGGTACCTCTATGTGGATGTCGATGCGATCCAGCAGGGGCCCCGAGACGCGCGAGACGTAGCGCTGCATCATGGGTGGCGTACACATGCACTCCCGGCTCTTGTCGTTGAAATAGCCGCAGGGGCACGGATTCATGGCCGCGGCGAGCATGAAACGCGCCGGGAAGCTGAGCGACATGGACGCGCGGGCGATGGTCACGGTGCCGTCTTCGAGGGGCTGCCGCATGACCTCGAGCACATTGCGGGGGAATTCGGGAAGCTCATCGAGGAAGAGCACTCCATTGTGCGCGAGGGAGACCTCGCCCGGCCGGGGCACGGCGCCGCCGCCGATCAAGCCCGCGTCGGAGATGGTGTGGTGGGGCGAGCGAAAGGGCCGGGCGGTCACCAGGCCGGCATCGGCGTCCAGAACGCCCGCTACGGAATGGATCTTGGTCGTCTCCAGCGCCTCGCTGAAGCGCAGCGGCGTCAGGATGGAGGGGAGCCGTTTGGCCAGCATGGTCTTTCCCGAGCCCGGCGGTCCGATCATCAGGATATTGTGGCCGCCGGCGGCCGCTACTTCGAGCGCCCGCTTGGCCACGGTTTGCCCGCGTACGTCCTTGAAGTCGAACGGAAACTGCTGCAGCTTGTCCAACAGCTCGGAAGAGGCCACTTTGAACGGCTGGGTGTGGATACCTCCGTTCGCCGCCGCGTTGACGAGCTCGCGCGCATCCGTGAGCGACTGCACCGGATATACGTTGACGCCTTCGACCACCGCGGCTTCCGCGGCATTCGATGCCGGCACGATCAGGTTGGCGATGCCGCGCTGCCGGGCCGCGGCGGCGATGGGCAGCATGCCGCGGACGCCGCGAACGCTGCCATCGAGACCCAGTTCGCCGACGGTGAGGAAGCTGCTCAGGTCGCGGTTCTGCAGTGCTCCGTACGCGCCCAGGATGCCGATGGCGATGGGCAGATCGAACCCCGAGCCTTCCTTCTTCAGGTCCGCCGGCGCCAGATTGATGGTGATGTGCGTGGGGGGAATGGAGAAGCCGGAGTTCTTGATCGCCGCCCGCACGCGATCCCGGCTCTCGCGCACGGCGGCATCCGGCAGTCCGACGGTGTGAAAGCGGTCTTCCTGCACCTGAATGCCCGAGAAGTCGACTTCCACGTCGATGATGTGCGCATCGATTCCATACACGGCTGCGCTGAGCGCTTTGAAAAGCATGATGAGGCTGGGGTCCCTGCCTGTATGTAAATCGTCGGCTTCGGCCGAGTATAGCCAGCGGCGGCAGGACCCCCATAGGCCACAAAGGTTGCAGAGGCGCTCCCGCTGCCAGACTTCAGCGCGACGCGGTAGGATGAAGGCGTGAAGACGAGTCTGTTTGATCTTTACAAAGTAGGCGTCGGGCCCTCCAGTTCGCACACCATGGGCCCCATGCGCGCCGCCCGCGACTTCCTTACCGCTGTGGAACAGGCCGGCGCTCTGGCCCGGACGGCCGAGGTGCGCGCCGAACTCTACGGCTCGCTGGCGCTTACAGGAGTTGGCCACGGAACCGACCGCGCCGTAATCCTCGGCCTGTTGGGCGAGGAGCCCAGCACCATCGATCCCGCAACCATGGAGGCCAAGCTCGCAGCCGTCCGCAGCAATCAGTCTTTGAACTTGCTGGGCGACCACGTGGTGCCGTTTCGCGAGGGCGAGCACCTGGTCTTTCATCGCGACCGCATGACGCCGCCGGGCGCACACACGCAGCACCCCAATGGGCTCCGGTTCTCCGCGCTGGATGCGAAGGGCGGTCTCCTGCTCGAAAAGGTGTACTTCTCGATCGGTGGAGGCTTCATCATCGAAGATGGTGCCGGCATGAACGATGTGCCGATGATGACCACCAGGGCGCTTCCCTATCCTTTTCGCAGCGCCGCGGACCTGCTCGAGATGGCGAGCGCAGCGGAGATCTCAATCAGCGAAGTGATGCTGCGCAATGAGTGCGCTCTCAAGAGCGCGCATGCGGATCCGGCGGCCGCGGTCCGGGCCGGCATTCTTCACATC
Source organism: uncultured Acidobacteriaceae bacterium (assembly GCA_963830635.1). GTDB lineage: Bacteria > Acidobacteriota > Terriglobia > Terriglobales > Acidobacteriaceae > CAWHMN01. The sequence continues at coordinate 1,410,761 of CAWHMN010000001.1, forward strand.
TGGAAGGTGATGCAGGCGTGCGTGGCGCGCGGCATCGCCACCGAAGGCACGCTTCCCGGAGGACTGAACGTGCGCCGCCGGGCGCATCGTCTGGCCGAGCGTCTGCGGCTGAAGGATGCGGGCGGCGATGGGACTGGCGCCGCTGTTCGTGACCCGCTGGCGCCGCTCGACTGGGTCACCGTCTACGCCATGGCGGTGAATGAGGAAAACGCCGCGGGTGGGCGCGTGGTGACCGCGCCGACCAATGGGGCAGCGGGCGTTGTTCCGGCGGTCGCGCACTACTACCGCAACTTCGTTCCCGGCAGCGATGAGGACGGGCTCATGCGCTACTTCCTCACCTCCGCCGCCATCGGCATACTTTACAAGGAGAACGCCTCCATCTCCGGCGCCGAGGTTGGCTGCCAGGGCGAGGTGGGCGTGGCCTGCTCCATGGCCGCCGGTGGTCTTGCCGCTGCCATGGGCGGCACCAACCTGCAAATCGAGCACGCGGCGGAGATCGGCATGGAGCACAACCTGGGCATGACCTGCGATCCCATCGGCGGCCTGGTGCAGATTCCCTGCATCGAGCGCAACGCCATGGGCGCGGTAAAGGCCGTACACGCCTGCCGCATGGCCTTCGCCGAACTCGATGAGCACAAGGTCTCGCTCGATCAGGTCATCAAGACCATGTACGAGACCGGCCTGGACATGCAGTCGCGGTACAAGGAGACATCGCTGGGCGGCCTGGCTCTGAACGTCATCGAGTGCTGAGCAGCGGGGCTTTCCACTCCTCGTCATTTCCAACACACGCCTACTACAGCAAGGTCGGCCCAAAGCATGCATCACTGGCGTGATGGGCGTTTCCCGGGACTAATTTCGAAACCGGCTCAAGCTGTGTTCAATGAGTGCATTGGGCTTTTCTCGCCATTTGAGCTTTCGCTGCCCAGAAGTAGGTATTCTTCATATCGACCACCTGTTTGCGCGCATGCAGCGTCTTAATACATACGAAGCAAAGACGAACGCCATGACGAGAATCGGATCGAATTTATCCCAAGTACTGCCACCGCCATTCAGTTGTGAATAGAACGTGAGCAACAGATCGATCGTGAGACCAGCGTAAACCCACTCAGTGAATCGGGGCACGTTGGGAACCAGAAGGCCCACGCCACCAAGGATGTGGGTCGCGCCAATCAGGGGGATGATATAGAGCGGGTATCCCAACTGCTGATTGGCGATCCTCCATTCGCCGGGATCGTGAATTAGATATAACCTTCCGAAGTAGACCCAGATGAAGGCGACAAGGCCGGTTATTACCATTGCGGCTACTTGAGTTGCTCGACCTGCCCGCGCGGGTTTATCTATCGTGTGTTCAGTTTTCATATCAAAAACAATCCTCTTCTCTCGGCTTGAACGGTTTAAATCGTTCTGCAATAAGTCGGCTCTTGTAAGCGACTGAGATCAACGTGCTGCAGGCGGGACGGCCTCCGGGGCGTGCATTAGACGAGGTTTCTGCACCATTCACCACAAGAGAACAATCGCGGCTTGCTGACCGTCCTTCGCCTTGTAAGCATGGCTAAGCAGCAAAGGCAGGAACAGCCGGTCGAACACGAAGCCGCCGTAGCCACGATTGGCTGTTCCCGCGCACCGGGCGCTGATGCCCGCTTGCCCCGGACCTACGCCTTGACGGCGTTCTGTGCGGCCGCGAACACATCACGTGCGGACGTCGTACCCGCTACGTGCTCCGTACCCGTGAGTCCGAGGTCCATCCATCCCGCGTTAACGCTCTCAAACATTTCTTCGGCTGGTCCAGTGTGGCCCTTCGGAATGCCGAACTGCTGGAACGCTTCCGCCCACCCTGCACGCGGGACTGCAAAGGCTTTTACCTCGAGTGTCAGGACTTCACCCAATTGTCCGGCCACTTCATCCGCGCTTACCATCGAACCCAGCTCGATGACGCGATGCCTTGACCACGCCGGCCCGGTCAGAAGCGTTGCCACCTCTGCGCCGATGTCGTCTGACGCGACCATTGTCGATTTCCGGTTTGTAGGATTGTAGAAGACCGGTAGTGTTCCGCCTCGGGCTGCCTGTAAGCCGAAAAGAAAATTTTCGAAAAAACCGCCTGCGCGCACAAATGCGACCGGAGATGGCAGGCTGCGAAAACCTTGCTCCAACAGTGATAAGGCCGTGACATTCCCCACCCCGCTTGTTCTATTCGCGCCCATCGACGAGAGCGCTACCACCCGCGGGGGCACTACCTTGGTCAACGCCTCGACATAGTTCGCAATTACGCCCTTTGCTTCTCTGTAATCAGGCGAGGGCGCCCATACAGCCGGCAACATAACAAACGCGCCCTCAACAGCTTTGAGCGCCGCCGCTATGGCTGTCGCATCGTTCCAGTCTCCATCCACCAACTCCACGCCTTGGTCTGCCCACTTCGCCGCTTTGTCGCGATTGCGCACAAGTGCTCGCACCTGTTTGCCTTGCTTCAGCAGATGCCGCGCGGTGGCGCCCCCAACATTCCCCGTAATGCCCATGACTAAATACATGCTCGTTTCTCCTTTTGCGTCGTATTTGGCCTGCCCCATTCAAATGAGTGACCTGACGATTAGAGATCCACAGTAACCAATGGTTGCAAATAAATCGGTGGTTTTTTTATGTAGGACACACCATCCGCGTCGCCATGAGAAGGAGACGTAAAACCAATGGTTATAAATAAACAATCGGTCAAAAGATTATTGGAAAGGGACTAAGCTGTTGAGGTGACGTCCACATCACCAAGTCGCCGGGTAGAGCGTAAGGAGAGGTTGCGGGGCGAAATCCTTGCGGCTGCCAGCAAAATGTTTGCCGATCGCGGCTATGAAGCCGTGACGCTTCGTGCCATCGCTAAAGAGATCGGCTATACCCACGCCGTGATCTATCAGCATTTCCCCGACAAATGGCACATCCTTGCTGAGTTGAGCCGGGAGACGATCGGGCTGATGATTCAAAACTTCGACGCGATCGCCGCCCAACATCCTGCACCGAAAGAGCGTCTTTTTGCGACTTCACGTGGGCTGATTCAGTTCTGCACTGCCCATCCACAGCAGTTCCGCAACGTCTTCTTCGGGCCGGAGAACCGCAACGGCGTTCGCGCTGGACAATATATCGACGACATTGGCAGGCCTTTGTTCCAACGTTTCGTACAGCTCTTTTTCGATGTTGCCAAGGATGAAGGATTACCAAGCAAGAATGACATGGTGGTAGCCCACACCTGGTGGTTTACGATCTTCGGCCTCGCCACCCTCATGGTCATCCAGGGGGTTGTGCCTGACTTGCCTGACCAGACTCTTGTGGTCGAGCAAACGATCGCCACGCTTTGGGCAGGCGTTCAGGCTGTTCCGCGATTGCCCAAGAGCGCAATCACTAAGCGATCCGGCCGATCCCGTGCCGTAAAGCAATAATGTTCTCTTTTTACGCAAAATCGCCGTTGCACTGATCGAGAACCGATCAGTACCGACAAGTCGGCCTGTGGGAAGTGGTCTGGCCCCGCTCGGCTTGCGTCTTGTGCGCCCGCGGTTGTGGCCGCGCTTCATTCGTTTCAATGCGCATTGGGAGAACCGGAGGGTTGCACTGACGGTGACGCCTGCTCCCCATCGTAGGTGACGTAGGGCGTGGGCTCCGCGCTGGTGGGCATGGTCCGCAGAACGGCAAGATCCTGCTGCAGAGCCGCCCAGGCCTGCGGGTTCCGTTTGGTCGCAAAGGGCAGATCGAGATCCGCGTAGTACGCCAGAATGTCATTACGCACTCCGGGCGGAATGGGCTGCCGTGGGTTGGCCGCCAGCCGATGCGCCAGCGTGGCATAGGTGTCGTCGGTCAGACGATAGCCGCTGGGCCGCACCGGGCTGCCGGTATCAAGATCAAGATTGGGCAGCGGATGGCGAGGATCCCCCGAGGGATGACGAGGGTCCGCGGGCGGACGGAGCGGCTTTTGCGCGTCCGCTGCCCTGGCCGTCGAGCTTGCATCCCGCGGAGGGGTAAAGCGCCGCAGAGTGCCCTCCAACTGATTCGAGGATTGCACGACGGACTGGATGTACTCAGCCTCCGTCTGCACTGTCGGCCCCTTGATGGCGACCAGCTTGAGCGGCCCGAACTTGGGCAGCACAAAGATGAGGCCTGCGAGCGCATAGGTCCCGATACCCGCGTGGCGCCGGTACTCCGCCCAGTGGTTCTCCTGTTCCACGATTGCGATCTCGCGCTGCAACTGCTGCAACTGGGGGCTGTTCACATCGGCGGGCTCGTCGCTGCGGTGCAACAGGGTAAGCGCATAGGCGATGCGCGGAATCATGCGGTGTACGGCGAAGCGGTATGCGCCCACGTTGATGCGCTGCTTGGGGCCGATGGTGAAGCCCTCGTTCAAGCCATAGGTCTGGTAAAAGGCCAGCGCGAGTTGCGCCGTCGGCACCTGCAGCCCGACGTGGCGCAGGTAGTGGACGGGCGCCAGGCGGTGGTGCGCGATGTCGTTGATGTCGAAGGCGAACTCGGTCTGTACGTGCTGGTGCTCGCCTTCGGCATAGGTCACCACGCTTCTGTACTTACTGCGCAGCTTGGGGAACTCGATGGGCACGGCGACATTGGTCGCCTCCGCATGCCCAACGCTGTCCCCGATGTAGTGCGACAGGGCGCCCACGGCGAACGCCAGCTCATCTGCATTGTGCGCGTCGCGAAACAGGTTCACGACCAGGTCGCCGGAGCGCACATAGTGGGTCAGGTTGGAGACGAACATGTCGCCGAAAGGGTAGTAGCCGATATCCTGGATCACGCAACCGCCATATGCAAAGGCCCGCGCATGCTCAAGCTCCGCCGGCGTGAGACCGGGATAGCGGCTGAGCAGCAGCGGCACAATTGAGCTCTGCCAGGCGAGATCGATCAGCTCCTCATGCGTAAGCAGGGAATACGCACCTGCCGGACGACAGAGCACCAGCGTGCAGAGCAGAAGCAGCGTGAACCGGAGGCGAACAAACATGCGCTTTGAAGAGGGTATCGCAGACCGGGATGGGTATATGGGTGCGCAAAGCCGTTGCTTGCCCAGACGTGCTTGGGCTATAGTGCAGACCGGGCCAAACGGGAACGTGAGTCTCTCCTTTCCTCGGCCGCGCGTCTCGCCCTCCGCAGAGGACGCGCACCCTGGCGGTCAAGCCACCGTTCCCTCTTTCACAAAGGAGGCAAAGCTATGGCTACCCTCGCCACAGCGCGACCCGTCGATCCCAACAAACTGAATGCCTTTCTCGGCCAGGCCGTAACCGACATGGGCGCATCGATGCACTCCGTGCTGATCCTGATCGGGGACAAGCTCGGTCTCTACCGCGCCATGCGTGACGGCGCGCCGGTCACGGCGAAAGAGCTGAGCCAGCGCACGGGCACCAGCCAGCGCTACGTCCGCGAGTGGCTGAATGCCAATGCGGCGAGCCATTACATCGAGTACGACGCCGCCTCCGACAGCTATTCCATGAGCCCGGAACAGGCATTCGCGCTGGCCGAAGACGACACGGCACTCGATCTGCCGGGCTTCTATTACATGCTCGCCTCCTGCATGAAGGACGAGGAGAAGCTGACGGAGATCTTCCGGACGGGTGAAGGCTTCGGCTGGCACGAGCATGAGAAGGGGCTGTTCGTGGGCTGCGAACGATTCTTCCGGCCAAGCTATCTGGCGCACCTGGTGTCGGAGTGGATTCCTGCGCTCGAAGGAGTAGAGGCCAAGCTGCGCAACGGAGCGCGCGTTGCGGATATCGGTTGCGGCCACGGATCGTCCACCATCCTGATGGCCAAGGCGTTCCCGAAATCGCAGTTCTTCGGCTTCGACTATCACCCCGAGTCCATCAAACGGGCGAGCGCCATCGCGGAGCAGCAAGGACTCGGCGACCGCGTCTCCTTCGAAGTTGCGCCGGCGGCGGCGATTCCCGGCACAGGCTACGACTTTATCGCCTGCTTCGACTGCCTGCACGATATGGGCGACCCGGTGGGGGCCGCGCGCCACATCTACGATGCGCTTGCGCCGCAGGGCACCTGGATGATCGTCGAGCCGATGGCGGGCGACACCGTCGCGGCGAATCTCAACCCCGTAGGGCGGATCTATTACTCGGCGTCGACGCTGTGCTGCGTTCCGGCTTCGCTCTCCCAGGAGGTCGCGTTGGGATTGGGAGCGCAGGCGGGCGAGCAGCAGCTCCGCCAGGTGGTGCAGGCGGGAGGGTTCACCCGCGTACGCCGCGCAGCGGAGACCCCGTTCAACATGGTGCTCGAAGCCAGGCGATAGCGGAACAAGCACGGCGGTCGTCGGCGAATGACCACCCTTGCGCGCGGAGTGTGCGGAAGACGCCCGTTGCACTAACGCGCAAGGGATGGCGCGCCCGCATTTGTGCCGCTCAGCCACTCCAGCGGCCGTGGATGGAAATTCAACGCACGCCTGGCTTTGGCGTTCGATGCGCCGCGCAAACGCGTGGCGTAGTAGACAGCATCCGCGCCGGCGGCCTGCAATGCCTGCTCTTCGCTCACGCGCGGAGGCTCCGGCGCACCCGCGTACCGCGCAAAGGCGGGCAGCCATACACGCTGCTCGGCGGGATCGTCATCGGCGATGTTGTAAACGCCGGGGGCGCAATGGAGGGCCGCGACGGTGGCCATGGCCGCATCGTCGATGTGCACCCAGCTTGAGACGCCGCGGCCCTCCCCAACGATGGGCAACTGGCGTTGGCGGACCTGCTCGCCTACGTCGCCTTCCGGTGTGAACCAGGTGCCGGGTCCGTAGAAGAATCCATAGCGAAGAGCGACCGCTTCCATCCGCGCATGACTGAACGCCGCCGACTCCAGCTCAGCGTAAGTGCGCGTGCCGGCGGCGATGCCCGGAGAGGCGTCAAAGGCGAACTGCGACGCCTCGTCGGCGAGACCCGCACCTGCCTCATACCAGAAGCCGGAGGATTGCAGGATGTAGCGGCGGACGCCCCCAGCCTCACAGGCCGCGAGGAGATGCGCGTTTCCATTCAGCCGCACCTCACGATCACGCGGTGCGGCCGCTGCCATCTCCTCGGACCTATAGCGTCGCGGCAAGGCGGTCAGCTCGTTGATCACCGCGTTGGGGCGCACCCGCATCAGCGCGTCCATCACGGCGCCGGCATCGAGCGCGTCCGCCAGGATCGACTCCGCACCGGCCGCGGCGAGCGTACTCGCGGCTTCGGAAGAGCGCGCCATGCCAACCACCGTCTCTCCCGCTGCCTTCAACTGCCGCACCAGAGCCTGACCAATGGCCCCGCTCGCGCCCGCAAGCAAGATTCTCATCGCAGCTCCTTCGGCGTCTCTGAACCTCTCGCCTGGAAAGCTAGTCGCGCTCTAGCGCCATGGCCACGGAGTTTCCGCCGCCGAGGCAGAGCGCGGCGATTCCCTTCTTCTCGTTGCGCTGCTTCATGGCGTAGATCAGCGTGGTGAGCACGCGCGCGCCGCTGCCGCCGATGGGGTGCCCGATGGCCACCGCGCCGCCATGCACGTTCACGTTCTCATGCCCCAGGCCAAGCTCCTTCAGAACGCCGATGGCCTGCACGGCGAAGGCCTCATTCAATTCGTAGAGATCGACCTCTTCCGGCTTCCACCCGGTCTTCTTCCAGATGCGTTGCACGCCGATCACCGGCGCCAGCATCACCCACTTGGGATCGACGCCGCTGGTGGCCTGCGCGCGAATGTGCACCATGGGCTCGAGCCCCAGTTCTTTGGCCTTGGCGGCAGACATCACTACTACCGCCCCGGCGCCGTCGTTCACGCCCGGCGCGTTGCCGGCGGTCACCGTGCCGTCCTTTTTGAATGCCGGCTTCAGCGCACGCAGGCCTTCGATCGAGGCATCGTCGCGCACGCTCTCGTCACGATCCACAATGGTGGGCGTGCCGCCCTTCTTCTTTGCCGGTATCTCCACCGGCAGGATCTCGTCTTTGAAGTAGCCCGCCTGGTGCGCGGCCGTCGCCTTGCGATGCGAGTTCAACGCGTAGGCGTCCTGCTCCTCGCGCGTTATCTGGTGCTTCTCAGCGACGTTCTCGCCGGTCATACCCATGTGGTAGTCGTTGAAGACATCCCACAGTCCGTCGTGGATCATCGAGTCGACCACCTTCGCATCGCCCATGCGGAAGCCATTCCGTCCCTGGGGCAGCAGGTAGGGCGCATTAGACATTGACTCCATGCCGCCGGCGACCACGATCTCGGAGTTTCCGGTCTGGATGGCCTGCGCGGCCAGCGCAACGGACTTCAGTCCGGAGCCACAAACCTTGTTGATGGTCAGCGCGCTCACCTCCGGCGGCAGTCCGCCATGCAGCGCCGCCTGCCGCGCGGGATTCTGCCCCAGGCCGGCGGAGACGACGTTGCCCATGATGCACTCGTCCACCTGCTCCGGCTTGATGCGCGCGCGCTTCACTGCCTCGCGCACCACCAGCGCGCCCAACTGCGTCGCGCTCAGGCCGGAGAGCGAGCCTTGGAATTTTCCTACCGGCGTGCGTACCGCGGATACGATGACAACGTCTTCCATCTGAGAACCCTCTCCTTCATTGTTGCAGCAGGCGCCCCTGGCGGCCACATCGCTGCTGCGCGACTCCGCCATCAGGGGGCCAACGTGTGAAGATAGCAGGGACGGGAAAGACGCGGCAACGCATGCAGACCGAAACCACGGCATCCACTTCCTCCCCTCCACCCTCCCGGCTGATCGCCCCCTGGTGGCATACGCTGCTTCTGGTCCTGCTGCTGCTGGGCACATCGCTCGGCGGCGCGGTGACGGTGGGCCGTGCCCGGCACGTGGACGTGCACCATGGGTTGAGCTATGGCATCACCATGCTGTGGGAGTGGGTGCTCGCAGCGGTGGTGTACTGGGGCCTGCGTCTGCGGCAGGTTCCGCTCCGCGCCGTGCTCGGCGTTCGGCGCCCCGGCGCCTCTGCCTGGGTGAGGGACGCCGGGGTCGCCATGGTCTTCTGGCTCATCTCGCTCATGGTGCTCGGCCTGTGCGCTCAACTGCTGCGCCCCCTGCACGTGAACCCGGACAGCATCCGCAAGATCGTCTCGCATCTTGCGCCCACCTCGCGGATCGAGGTCGTCATCTGGATCGCGATGAGCATCACGGCGGGCATCGTGGAGGAGTTCATCTTTCGCGGGTACCTGCAACAGCAGTTCGGGGCACTCACGCGCAACGCGTGGGCTGGGCTCCTCTGCTCTGCGCTGCTCTTCGGGGTCGCGCATGGCTATGAAGGACTGCCGGGCATGCTGCTCATCACTGTGTACGGTGCGCTCTTCGGCGCGCTCGCCCGCATGCGGGGCAATCTGCGCCCGGGCATGATGGCGCACGCCTGGCACGACGCCGTCAGCGGACTGGCCTTCGCGTATCTCACGCACCATGCCGCTCATCTGCCGCTTCACTGATGCGTTCCCGATCGCAGATCGTCGAGAGATGTGCACGCACTGCAACGGAAGAAGCATAAGAAACGTGATTTTTTTCTTGACACTGTTTTTTCAGACTTCTATACATTCCGTAACTGCAACGCAAGCGTTGCAGACAAGGGAGAATAGAAACCATGGCAACCAAGAAGGCAGCAGCCAAGAAGCCGGCCACCAAGAAGGCGGCTACAAAGAAGTCAGCAAGCAAGAAGAAGTAAGCAGCAACACAACCGGCAACATCTTCGGGGGACGCAGGCAAGCGTCCCCCGAAGTGTTTTTGCGGCCCTGCCGTATTCGTTCCTCCCCTCGCCCCGCCTACCCGCCTGATGCTCCGAAGATTCCGAGCGATACAGTAGACGCATGAGCCGCCGACGCTGGATCGCCGATGCCTGGACCGATACCACCGCTTCCCTGCATGGCGAGCAGGCCGGCCACCTGGTGCGCGTGCTGCGTGGCGAGCCGGGGGCCATCTACGACGTGGTCGCCGGAAGCCGCGTCTGGCGCGGCCGCATCGCATCGATCGAAGGCGAGGCCGTCCACTTCGATCTGCTCGCGGAGATGGAGGCCGCGGCCGCCCTGCCGGTCACGCTCATGCTCAGCGTATTCAAGTTCGATCGCATGGAGTGGGCGATTGAGAAGGCTGTCGAGCTGGGCGTGGGCGCGATCCAGCCGGTGATCGCACGGCGTACGGAGAAACATCTGGCGCAGGCGGCCGCCAAGCGTGCCGAGCGCTGGCGGCGCATCGCGGTGGAGGCGGCGAAGCAGTCGCGTGCCGCGGGGGTTCCCGAGATTCGGGATCCGCTCCCGCTCAAGGCGGCCCTCCATCCGGCATCGCGCTCGGAAGGAACGGCGACGCACGAGCGCGACATGCATCTGCTGCTGGACGAGACGGAGCCTGACGCGAAGCTGGATGAGATGCTGCGCGCAGCGCTCAAGGACTCGTCCACGTGCCCGCATGCACACATCGCCGTGGGACCCGAGGGTGGATGGGCGGAGGAGGAACTGGTTCTGTTTCACTCCAGCGGCTGGCAGAGCATCGGGCTGGGGCCGCGCATTCTGCGTGCCGAGACCGCCGCCATCGCAGCACTCGCGATCACAGGTTCCGCCTTGCTCGCTTCCGAGGCCCTGCTCCCTTCCGAATAGGAGAACAGGCCGCGCTGCGCCCGCGGCTTCAGCTAGTCGCCATCAGCATCTACTCGCAGCCGGTAGACTTTCGATAGAAGGTTTTTCAGCGCCATGACAATACTCGAGTTGCTGAGTCTCCTGTTCACGGCCGCGGCGCTGTTCGGCTGGATCAGTGCGCGCTGGCTGCGGCTGCCGATCACCATCGGCACCATGCTGCTGACCATGGCCACCTCCCTGTGTCTCCTGGAAGTGAGCCACTATGCGCCGGGGCTGCACGGCTGGGCGACGGCGCTGGTGCGGCAGATCGACTTCGATCGGCTCATCCTGCACGGCTTGCTGGCGCTCCTGCTTTTCGCCGGTGCATTCCTGCTCGACCTAGAAGCACTGGGACAGGAGAAGCTCACCGTCGGCACCCTGTCCATCGCAGGCACGCTGCTGTCGACGGCAGCCACCGCGTGGGTGATGCACTGGTCTTTGCCACTTCTGGGCACGCCGGTCACCTGGCTCGAGTGTTTGTTCTTTGGCGCGCTGATCTCGCCCACGGATCCGATCGCGGTACTGGAGATGCTGCGCCGCGTCGGGATTCCGAGGAGCGTGCAGGCGCAGCTTTCCGGCGAGGCGCTCTTCAACGATGGCGTCGGGGCGGTCCTCTTTCTCACGTTGCTCGATGCTTCGCGGGGAACGGCTCCATCCGGGTGGCACATCGCGAGCTTTCTGCTGCTCAAGAGCGGGGGTGGTCTGGCGCTGGGCGTGGTGGCCGCGTGGGTAGCTTCGTCTCTCATGCGCTGGACCCATGCCTACCAGGTGGAGATTCTGCTCACCATCTCACTCGCGTTGGGCGGCTACGCGCTGGCGGACGCGTGGCACCTGTCGGCGCCGCTCGAAGCAGTGGCGGCGGGCATCGCATTGCGGCGATTCAATCTCGATCGCACCCATGGAGAGATCGCGCATGAGAGCATCGATCGCTTCTGGGAGGTCATCGACGAGGTGCAGAACGCCGTCCTGTTCGTACTGCTGGGCCTGGAGATCATCGCCATCCCATTCGAGCGTTCGCTGCTGGGAGCCGGCTTTGCCGCCATCGCCGCAGTCACGGCGGTGCGCTTCGCCGTGGTCGCATTGCTCCTGGTAGTCCTGCGCTCCTTCCGGCGGAACCATCGCAGCTCCGTTCTCACGCTGAGCTGGGGCGGACTGCGCGGCGGCCTGTCCATCGCTCTGGCTCTGTCCGTGCCGGTGAACGACGGCCGCTCCTGGATCCTGTCGGCGACTTATATGGTGGTGGTGTTTTCCATCGCCATCCAGGGCGGCTCGATGGATCTTCTTCTGCGCCGCGCCGGCGAGGCGCAGAAAATCCACGCCTCCTGATCCTGCCGAAGAGCACCGCCGGGAATGCTAAGAGAGGATCCTGCAATCGCGTCCGCCGAGACCCGGATATTTGATCTCCGACACCTGATCGCTGATCCCTGACCCCTGACCCCTGATCGCTTAGCTGAACAGCTCCTTCATCTTCTCGATCAGCGAACGGGAGGTGGCGCGGTTCTCGGTTTCGAGCGTATCGCCGAGCTGACGGATGGCTTCGCGCTGCACCTTGGTCAGCTTCTTGGGCGTCTCCACCACTACCTGCACGATCAGGTCGCCGCGGCCATGCTCGTTCAGGTAAGGCACCCCTTTGCCGCGCAGGCGGAACTCCTTCCCACTCTGCGTGCCCTCCGGCACCTTCAGCGTGGTCTCGCCCTCCAGCGTCGAGATCTTGATCTCCGCTCCCAGGGCAGCCTGCGGGAAGGAGACCATCACGGCATAATGCAGGTCGTTGCCGTCGCGCTCGAAGAACTCGTGGCCCTTCACCGCCAGCACCACGTAGAGGTCGCCCGCCGGACCGCTGTAGCGCCCGGCATCTCCCTCACCCTGGTAGCGGATGCGCGTGCCGTCTTCAACACCGGCTGGAATCTTCACGCTGATGGCGTGCTCTTTCTCCGCGCGGCCATCGCCGCGGCAACTGGAGCACGGCTCGGTGACTACCTGCCCGGTACCGCCGCACGCGTTGCAGGTGCGCGCGATCGAAAAGAACCCCTGCTGGAAGCGCACCTGTCCGCGGCCGCCGCACTGGGCGCAGGTGGCCGGTCCGCGGCCTCTGGCGCTCCCGGAGCCTTTGCAGTCCACGCAGATCTCCATGCGGCGGATGTTGACCGTCGTCTCCTTGCCGAAGATGGCCTCTTCAAAGTCGATGGTCAGGTCGTAGCGAATGTCCCGTCCGCGCTGGGCCCGGGACGCGCGGCCGTTACGCCCCTGGCCTCCCATGTTGAACATCTCGCCGAAGAAATCGCCGAAGATGTCCCCCAGGTCGACGCCACCGGGAAAGCCGTCGCCGTTGCCGCTGACGCCTGCGTGCCCGAAGCGGTCGTACGCCGAACGCTTCTGCGGGTCGGAGAGTACCTGGTAGGCTTCGCTTGCCTGCTTGAACTTCTCTTCCGCGCCGGGATTGTCCGGATTGCGGTCCGGGTGGTACTGCATCGCCAGACGCCGGTAGGCCGTCTTCAATTCCTGGTCGCCACACTCGCGGGTGACGCCAAGCACCTCGTAATAATCGATCTTGGTCACTTTAGAAGTTGGACTCATGCTTCTTTCTGCTGTGGGTTAGTGGCGACACGCACCAGCGCAGGGCGTAGCAGCCGTTCCTTGATCCGGTATCCGCGCCGTACTTCGTCAACAATCTGATGATCCGGCACATCGGTGCGCTCCACGTTTTCGAGCGCCTCATGCACCCGCGGGTCGAACTGCGTGCCGACGGTCTCTACGGGAACAACATTGAGCGAGCGGAGCACGTCCTCCATCTGCTTCATGATCAGTTCCACGCCGGTGCGCAGTTGCTCCGTGGAACCGCCCGAGGTCAGCGCAAGCTTGAAATTGTCCAGCACCGGAAGGAACTGCTCGATGGCGCCGGAAGTCGCGAAGTCGCGGAAGTCGGCGCGCTCCCGTATCTCCCGCTTGCGCGCATTCTCAAACTCCGCCTGCAACCGGGCTACGCGGTCCACCAGCGCATCGCGCTCCGTGCGCAGGCGCTCGTTCTCTTCCCGCAGGCCCAGGCCCGCCTCCCCCGGCGTGGAGGCGCCAGCCTCCGAGGTCACTTGGCTGCCCTCGACTCCGGTCGTTACCGCCGTGGCTGGATCGGAGCTGGGATCGGTTGCATTCTGGCTCTCGATCATCTCGTCTGTAACACGTCCACCAGTCGCCATACGTCTGTGTATCCTGCTTTCTCTCATATCTGGCTGCCCTGTCTACAGGGTTGTCCTCCGCCTTCTTCAGGGCTTGCTTGCTGAAGAGGCTCTCTCATGCACTGCTCTTACTCACAGATGGATGCGCACGCCGCCGCTTCCGGCTTCCCTCTTTTCCCCATCCTAGGGTCGCGGCCTCTGCAGAATGCGCTCGGAAAGCTGCGCGATGTAGGAGACGGCCTCGATCGTCTCGCCATACTGGATGCGCGTCGGCGCCAATACCGCCACCGTGCCCACGCTCTCCGCGCCCAGGCGCGCGCCCGTGCCGATCAGGACCATGTTCTGCATATCCGGGATCGCCTCTTCCAATCCTACGACCACCCGCACCGCCTGCTGCCGCGCATCCACATAGGCGCTGAGCAACTCCATCAACCGCTGCTTGGCCTCCAGCGCCATCAGCAACTGCCGCAGCCGCTCCTGGTCGACGCCACGATTCAGCAGGTTGGCCACTCCCTCAACGAAGATCACCTGTGCCGCCTGCGCGCCATCTAGCGCCCCCTTGCTGCAGAGCTGATTGATGGACTGCATCAGGCGGTCATATTCGCTGCGCTCCTCTTCCATCCGCCGCTCGATCTCCTGCCGGATGCGATCGATCGACCAGCCATGGTAGTTCTGGTTCAGAAAATTCCCGGCCGCCTCCAGCTCCGGCGCCGCGAGATCGTGATCCAACTGCAACACCCGATCGAGGACCGTTCCGCCCCGGGTCACCACCACGGCCAGCACCCGGCCCGCGGTCAGGCGCGAGAAATGGATGTGTTCCAGGTGGTCCATCTCTCCAGCCGAGGCCGCCGCTACTCCTACACCGCTTGAGATCAGCGCCAGTACATGCGAGGTGCGCTCGAGAAACTGCTGCCGGCTGCTCACCCCGGAAAACCAGTCGTCGATCTCGTCCCGCCGCTCCTTGGTGAGCTGACTGGCGGTTAGCTGACCCGCCGTCAACTGTGCGCCGCCGGAAGCGTGCCCCTGCGCGGCACGCGCCGCCACCTGCAGGTGCTCCACATAGAAGCGAAACGCGCGCGCCGTGGGTACGCGCCCGGCGGAGGTATGCGGCTGTTCCAGCAATCCCGCGTCGCTCAACACGACCATGACGTTGCGGATGGTGGCGGAGCTCATTCCCTCTTTATCAGCGTAGAGACGGGCAATCGACTGCGACGCCACCGGCTCCCCGGACGCGATATACATCTCGATGATCGCCGTCAGGATCAGGCGCTCACGGGGACCGATCCTCAGCTCCGTCGCCATTGCTTCTCCGCCTCACACACACCAGCAGCCACTTTCAACAACACTCTCGTGAGCAGGGGCTTTGTTCCATTTTATCAGGGGCGCCCCCCGGTCGCATGACTCTGGTAACCGCTTCGTGTAATGCCCACAGCATCTCCGCGGTGGCAGCGCCAATCCTGCAGACCCCGAGAGAGATCCCTTCCCGATAAGGCAACCATCGAGCCGCATCAAGGTTACGGCAGCGCCCGCGAGAGGGAGAACCGTGCACTTTGAGTAATCCCCTCAGAGTTACTGTGGTGGAAAATCCATTGCCCTGTTAGCAAAGGAACAATCACGCAGACGCGTTGTGGGTTACTCTTCCATCATTCAAAAGCCCGCGCCGAGGCCGCCCCTTCCCTCATCCTTCGCGCGCTCCAGCAGGCCCCTACGGGCGCCTGAACATCGCTATCCCCCTGCCGTGTCGGGCGCCCTCACAGAACATTCGTGAGGTCGTTATGAAGTTTCGCTTCTCCGCCCTGAGCGGATTCCTGCTTTGTGGGCTCGCGCTTGCATGGAGCAGTGCCGCCGTCGCCATCACGGTCACTCCCGCGTCCGTCACCATCAAGGAAGGCGTCTCGCAGCAGTTCACCGCCAGCGTCGCCTCTACCTGGAAGGTCAGTTGCGGGTCCATCAGCAGCGCCGGCCTCTACAAGGCGGGTGTGTACGCGGGTTCCTGTACTGTGACCGCCACCGCCAAGAGTGGCGGCCAGCAAGCCACCGCCAAGGTGACAGTTACCTCTCCCATCACCATGACGCCTCAGTCCGCCAAGACCCCACAAGGCCACACGCAGCAGTTCACCGCGAGCGTTCCCGTGACCTGGGCAACCAAGTGCGGCTCAATCAACGCCTCCGGCCTATACACTGCCTCCGGCACCGTGGGCCAGTTCTGCAGCATCTGGGCCACCGCCTCGAGCGGCCCGCCATATACCGTCTATGGCGGTGACACCATCCTGGCGGCTTCGGGGCAGCTCACCGTAGCGCCGGCCACCGCCTCGATCTACGAAGGGGCCACGCAGCAGTTCACCGCCAGCGTGTCCGCCACCTGGACGACCAGTTGCGGGACTATCTCTAGTAGCGGGCTCTATAAGGCCGCGGTATACGAGGGAAGCTGCACCGTGACCGCGACCGCCGGCTCGCAAAAAGCCACCGCGACAGTGGCCGTAGCGACCCCGATCGTGATGACGCCGCGCACCGTGCTGACGCCGCAAGGCCAGACGCAGCAGTTCACGGCAAGCGTGCCGGTGAAGTGGTACACGCGATGCGGCTCCATCACGGCAAGCGGCCTCTACACAGCGTCCGGCACGGTGGGGCAGACGTGCAGCACCTGGGCCGTCGCCTCCAGCGGTCCCGGCTATACCGTGTATGGCTGGGTGCAGATAACAGCGCCGGGCGCGTTCTCGTTGTATCCGGCCAGCATCACGGTGCCTGAAGGCAGCACCCAGCAGTTCATCGCCAGCGCTCCCGCGAGTTGGAGCGCCTCCTGCGGCACCATTGCTTTATCTTCTGGAGACTTCACCGCTCCGCTGACGCCAGGCTCCTGCAGTGTAGTGGCGACAGCACTGGACGGCAGCGGCAACACCGCCACAGCCGCCGTTACTGTCGCACCCTCGTCGCTTACATTAACGCCGGCGGCGCTCCATACGCACGCTCTCGGCGCGCAACACTTCACCGCCAGCACGCCCGTTACATGGTCGTCGACCTGCGGCACCATCGACAGCAACGGCAACTTTACCGCTCCTGCCACGGCTGCTGCCGGCTGCACCGTCACGGCGACGGCATCCAGCGGCACGGCCTATACCGCGCAGGCTCCTGTTCTGGTGACGGTGGTCAACTACACGACGTGGAAGAACGACAACGCGCGCGATGGCTTGCAGGCGGATGAACAGATCCTGACGCCGGCCAACGTCAACTCCACCAGCTTTGGGCCGGCGTGGAACGAGACGCTGGATGGCTCGTTCTGGGATCAGCCGCTCTACATGAACGCGCTCGTCGTCAACGGAACCCCGCACAACGTCCTCTTCGTCGGCACCTCCAACGACAGCATCTATGCCCTGGATGCCGACACGGGCACGCAGTTGTGGAAGACCAGCCTGCTTGTCTCCGGCGCCACCGCCGTTACCGGATCGACCGTAAACAGCACCATCGCACAGCTCGGCATTCTCGGAACTCCGGTCATTGATCCCGATTCCCACACTCTCTACGCCGTGGCGGAGACGGCCGAGGGCAGCGGCACGCAGTTCGTGCACCGGCTCCACGCCCTGGACATCACCACCGGTGCAGAGCAGCCCGGCAGCCCTGTACTGATCAGCGATCCGGCGCTCGCGCCCGTCCACAAACTGCAACGTCCCGGCTTGCTGCTGGCGAATAGCCAGGTGTATGTCGCCTTCGGCTCGATCGGCGACCGGGCGCCGTACCACGGGCTCCTGTTCGCCTTTGACGCCGGTACATTGACGCAGGACGCGCTCTTCAATACCACCCCCACGGGGTCGGAGGGCGCCATCTGGGCCTCCGGGGGCGCGCCCAACGCCGATAGTGATGGCAATATCTACGTAGCCACCGGCAACGGCACCTTTGATGCCACCAGCAACTTCGGCCAGGCGGTCATCGAGCTCTCGCCCGCGCTCCAGGTGATGGACTACTTTGCTCCGTTCGATTATTTGCAGGCGAGCAACGCCGATCTCGATCTGGGCTCAGGCGGTATCCTGCTCACGCCCGCGCAGAGCGGCCCCTACACGCACGAAGCCATCATCTGCGGAAAATCCACGCCCATCTTCGTGCTGAACCGGGATAGCCTGGGCTACGTCGGAACCACCAGTGACAACATCATTCAGCGGCTCGACAATGCTGTTGGCGGCACGCACACGGCGGGCGGCAAAGGCGAGCCGTGCTTCTCCACCCCTTCGATGTGGCAGGAAAACGTCTACTTCGTCGGCAACGGCGACGTTGCGAAGAGGTTCACGCTCGACCCCACCACCGGGCAGCTCTCCACCACTCCAGCCGCGCAAGGAACCTTTGCGTACGGCTATCCCGGCGCCCAATCCGTCATCTCTTCCGGAGACACGCAGCAGGCCATCCTGTGGACCACGGATTACAACAGCGGATCGCTGCTGGCCAACGATGCGCTCACTCTCAAGCAGCTCTATCAGAGCCCCTACCAGGACGTCAGCGTGAAGTGGGCAGTACCGACGGTCGTGAATGGCCACGTTTACGTCGGATTCAATACCAAGATCGTGGCCTTCAGTACGCACTGATGCTCAGACGCACAACAAAGGCGAAGCGGCCCTCGACCGCTCCGCCTCTGCGTGTGGGCCGCAGGATTAGCTGATCTCGAAAACGTTCTCGTCCCTGGCCTGCTGTTCGGCGGCCTCAACCATCAGCTTCTTGGCGATGGTGTAGAAGCCCGCCGCGGCAGCCGTGTCCGGCGGAGCCAGCGCGACCGGCAGCCCGCGGTCGCCACCCTCGCGAATCTTCGGATCCAGCTCGACCGATCCAAGAAACGGCAGCTTGAACTGCTGCGCGGTGCGCTCCACACCGCCGCGGGAGAAGATGTCGACGATCTCTCCGCAGTGCGGGCAGGCAAAGTGGCTCATGTTTTCCACGATGCCCAGAATGCCTACGTTGACCTGATGAAACATCTCCAGCGCCTTGCGCGCGTCCTGCAGCGAAACATCGGACGGCGTCGAGATCACGATCGCGCCCGTCAGCGGCACCGTCTGCACCAGCGAGATGACCACGTCCCCGGTGCCCGGCGGCAGGTCCACCAGCAGGTAGTCGAGCTCGCCCCAGGCCACCTGCTGCAGGAACTGGCGGATGATCTGGTGCAGCATGGGACCGCGCATCATCAGCGGCTTATCCCCGGGTGAGAGGAAGCCCACAGAGATGAGCTTGACGCCATGCGCCTCCAACGGCTCGATGCGATTGCCTTCAAGTACCCGCGGCTGTGCCGAAGCTCCCATCATCAGCGGCACGTTGGGTCCGTAGATATCGGCATCGATCAAGCCCACCTTGTGGCCAAGCTTCGCCAGCGCAATCGCCAGGTTGACCGCGAGCGTCGTCTTGCCCACCCCGCCCTTGCCCGAGCCGATGGCGATGATAGCGTTTACTCCTGGCAGCGACTGCGGCTGCGGGGCCTGTGCTCCGTGCGTTCCCATACACTCTCCTGAAGCCGGCTTCAGCCTCCAGCGACTAGCTGGAAGCTAAAGCCGCTTTCGCTCTAGCTGTTTTTTCCCGGCCGTACGGTGCCGGCCAGCACTTGGTTGTCCGGGCCTTTGGCGCGTTTCCGTTCGAGTTCCCGCTGGCGCAGTTCGCGGCGGCGTCCGGCATCCTCGTAGTGCCGCTGTTCTTCTTCCGTCTCCGGCTGCAGCTTCGGCACCGGCACGCGGCGTCCCTGAATGTCGACTGCGACAAACGTCAGATACGCGGAGGCGACATGGCGGTGGATGCCGGCGATGGTGTTCTCTACCCACACCTTCACGCCGACTTCCATGGAGGTATTGAAGGCACGGTTCAGCGATGACTTCAAGATGAGCAGATCGCCCACATGCACCGGCGCGATGAAGTCGATGTGGTCCATCGCGGCCGTGACCACATGAGTGCGGGCATGGCGATAGGCCGCCATCGCAGCGACCAGATCGATGAAATGCATGAGGCGGCCGCCCAGCAGATTGCCCAGCGTATTTGCGTCGTTGGGCAGAATGAGCTCGGTCATCTCCGACTGCGAGTCGATGACGGTGCGTGCGGGTAAATGGCTGGTGGAATGCATCGTGTATCGGGAAATCCTTGCTTGAATCTTGGGTGTAAATAGTTGGCCTTCGCGCGCATGCGCCAACAGCCCTTCGGTGCCGGAGATGCTCCTCTGCTGCAGCGCGGCCCCGCACACTTCAGTGTCAGCCATTGCCGTCCGGGACGCAAATGTGCAGCCTCTCTCACCGGCATACACTGGAACGTTCCCGTGCCACTCTATCCCCCGACACAAGGCTGCACGGACAAAGCACAGCTCGGAGACCCCTATGGACAAGATTGCAATGCTGAACGAGATCCTCGCCCAGAACCCGGCGGATGCCTTCGCCCGCTACGGACTCGCGCTGGAGTATGCCAACCAGGGGGAGACGGACACCGCGCTCAGCCAGTTCAACGAATTGCTGGCCGCACATCCGGACTACGTTGCCGGTTACCAAATGTCCGGGCAGTTGCTCGTTACGACGGGGCTTTTCGCAGAGGCGAAGCAGCGCCTGGAGGAGGGCGTCGCCGCGGCCAGCCGCACCGGCAACGCCCATGCCCGCGCGGAGATGGAAGCGCTGCTGGATGAGATCGAAATCTAAATCCCGTCCTTACGTGGTGCGGTCAACATCCGCCGAAAGGCTGTGGACGTAGCCAATTCTGTTTTGCGCGCGCCCAGCGCCAAGGACTCGAAAACGGTATTAAATGGCACTGGATGAGCAGACATAACAGCCCGGCGGAAACGATGGCCCGCGCATGAAGATCCCGCTGTTCCCTCTCGATACTGTGCTCTTTCCCGGGGCTCCGCTGCCTCTGCACATCTTCGAGGACCGTTACCGCGAGATGGTGCGCACCTGCATTGCGCACGAGAGCCCCTTCGGCGTGGTGCGGGCGCAGCGTGAAGGCCTGGCGGTGGTTGGCTGCACCGCCATCATTCTCCGTGTGCTGCACCAGTATCCCGACGGCCGCTCCGATATCCTCACCCAGGGCGTGGAGCGCTTCGAGATCGAGCAACTGGACGACTCCTCCAGCTATCTGCAGGCCGAGGTAGATCTTCTTCCGGACACCGGCGGCGCCGCGCCGCGCGCCGCGCGCGAGGAGTGCGCGGCGCTGCACGTGGAGGCGCTGGAGTTGCTTGGATCGGTCGAGCCCAGTCTCAGCCTCAACCTGGACGAACCCATCTCCTACCTGCTGGCCGCCAGCCTGCCCTCGGATCTTGCGTTTCAGCAGGAGCTGTTGACGATCCGCTCCGATTCGGAACGCACCGAGCGGCTGCTCGCCTACTATCGCGCGACGCTTCCCAAGTTGCGCCGCGGCGTGCAGGCCAGCCAGCGCGCCGTCACCAACGGCCACATCATGTAGTCACGCAGCATGCCCGCGCCGCGCCGGGATCCGGCTCCGGCGTACAGTAACAACAGGGCGCTTCCCCGCAGGGGCGGGCGCAATGAGGAGTCCAGTTGATGCCGCAGCAAAACCTTGCTACATCCCCCCAGGCCACTGCCACACAGGCGCTACCCGCAACTCTCGGCGACCTGCGCGCCCGCGCCGAGTACTCGCCGGCGCGGCTCGCACGAAGCGTAAAGGACGAGCTGCGCGAGAACCTCATCCGCTGCCTGCAGGATCGGCAGACGATCTTCCCCGGCATCATCGGCTTTGACGACACGGTCGTGCCGCAGATCATCAATGCCGTGCTCTCCCGGCAGAACTTCATCCTGCTGGGCCTGCGCGGACAGGCGAAGAGCCGCATCCTGCGCGCGCTCACCGACCTGCTGGACGAGCGCCTGCCCTACATCGCCGGCTGCGAGATACGCGACAACCCCTACCACCCGCTGTGCCAACGCTGCCGCGCGCTCATCGCTCGCGAGGGCGAGAACACGCCCATCGCCTGGCTCAGCCGCGATGCCCGCTACGTGGAAAAGCTGGCCACGCCGGATGTAACCGTGGCTGACCTGATCGGCGACCTTGATCCCATCAAGGCCGCGCGCAGCGGCGAGGACCTGTCCAGCGAGCTCACCATGCACTACGGCCTGCTGCCGCGCGCCAACCGCGGCATCTTCGCCGTCAACGAACTCCCCGACCTCGCCGGCAAGATCCAGGTGGCGCTGTTCAACATCATGCAGGAAGGCGATGTGCAGATTAAGGGCTACCCGGTGCGCCTGGAGCTCGACGTCGCGCTCGTCTTCAGCGCCAATCCGGAGGACTATACCGCTCGCGGCAAGATCGTCACGCCGCTCAAGGACCGCATCGGTTCGGAGATCCGCACGCACTACCCGCAGACGGTCGACGAGGGCATCACCATCACCACGCAGGAGTGCTGGAGCGATCGCGGATGCCTGACCACCGAGATCGCGCCCTGGGTGCGCGAGATCGTGGAACAGATCGCCTTCGCGGCGCGCGAGGACAAGAAGGTAGATAAGCGCTCCGGCGTAAGCCAGCGCCTGCCCATCGCCACCATGGAGCTCGCCGTCTCGAACGCCGAGCGTCGCGCCCTGCTGCACGGCGAATCGCTGGTCTACCCGCGCGTCGGCGACATCTACGCGGCACTCCCGGGCATCACCGGCAAGATCGAACTGGAGTACGAGGGCGAGATGCGCGGGGCGGACATCGTCGTGCGCGAGCTTATCCGCGTCGCCATTGCCAAGGTGTACGACCAGTATCTGGCGGATGCCAACACCCAGCAGATCGAGCAGTGGTTCGACCTGGGCGGCGCGGTCAAGATCGAAGACGATCACTCCGCCGCCGACACGATGGGCGAGCTTAAGCAGATTCAGGGGCTCATGGAAAAGCTTGCGCCGCTGGGCGTGCAACAGAAGGACGCCCCGGAGAAGATCGTCGCCGCCGCGGAGTTCCTGCTGGAAGGGCTATACGCGCACAAGCGCCTCAGCCGCAGCGAAGAGCGCGGCTTTACCGCGCAGGAACACGCCCGGAACCGCGCCGAACGCGCTACCGAAGAGCGCGAATACGAGCAGCAGTGGCAGCAACGCCGCCCCAGCAAACAGCGCAGCGGCTTGAATTAGGCGCAATTCGAGTTCGCAAACCCGCTTACCCGCGCCGCGCGCGTACCGCTGCCGCCAGCTCATCGAGCAGTGTGCGCGTCTCGTCCCAGCCGATGCACGCATCGGTCGCGCTCACGCCATAGGCCGGTGTCTTGCCTGCCACGAGCTTCTGCGCGCCGGGCTTCAGGTTGCTCTCAAGCATCACGCCGATGACGCGTCCGTCGCCCGCTGCGATCTGCGCGGCAACGTCGCGACACACCGGCGCCTGCCGCGTGTGATCCTTGCGGCTGTTCGCATGGCTGCAGTCGATCATGATGCGCGGCTCCAGTCCTGCCTCTTCCGTCTCCCGGCACGTAGCCGCCACCGCTTCGGCGGTATAGTTCACGGTGTTCCGGCCGCCGCGCAGAATCACATGGCAGTCAGGATTGCCGGTAGTCGCGAAGATGGCCGCCTGCCCCGCCTTGGTGTGGCCGAGAAAGGTATGAGGATGCCGGGCGGACAACACGGCTTCGACCGCGATCTGCGTGTTGCCGGAGGTCCCGTTCTTGAAGCCCACCGGGCAGGAGAGGCCGGACACAAGTTCACGATGCAACTGGCTCTCCGCGGTGCGCGCGCCGATGGCGCCCCAGCTCACCAGGTCGGCCACATACTGCGGCGAGATGATGTCCAGAAACTCCGTACCCGCGGGCACGCCCATCTCGGCCAGGTCAAGCAGCAGGCCGCGCGCCAGGCGCAAGCCATCGTTGATCTTGAACGACTGATCGAGATAGGGATCGTTGATCAGGCCCTTCCAACCGACCGTGGTGCGCGGCTTTTCGAAGTACACCCGCATCACGATGTGAAGGTCCGCGGCATTCGCATCCATCGCTTGCTTGAGCAGCCCGGCATATTCCACCGCGGCCACTGTGTCGTGGATGGAGCACGGCCCCACCACGACCAGCAGGCGCGAGTCCCGGCCTTCGAGGATGTCGCGAACGGAACCTCGCGCCTGATGGACGGTCGCGGAGGCTCGCTCGGTGATGGGCAACTCCTCTTCGAGCAGACCCGGCGGAAGCACGACGCGCGTCCACTTGATCCGGAGATTGTCCGTGGGATAGAGCATCGCGTCTTTCGTCCTGGTATCGGCGCGGACTCCGCCCGCTGCGCCTTCCGTCACACATCCTGCTGCGGCGATGCTCATCTGTCTTCTCCTCAGAAAGCAGAAGGGCCGCGACGTTTGTCGCGGCCCCTGGGTGCTCAATGCGCTTTCTAGTTGAACTTCAAACTGGGAAGTACGCGCACACCGCCGGGGCCGCCACTGGATACCAGTAGCGGTAAGCAAAGCTGAATCGGCTGGAGGCGCGATACATATTGCAGATCAGCTTACACCATTCATCTCGATGCAAGCGCGAGTTTGCTTCAGAACGGTATCCGCCCGGAGAACACCAGCCCGTGATTGTAGGTATGAAAATGCGTGATCGCGATTTGTTCGCCAAAGCCGAAGGTGACGCCCAGCCGCGGATGCGCTTTGCTCACATGAAACGGGCCCAGCATAATGCCGGGTGTGGCAAAGCTCTGGATCTGTCCATCGTTCGGACCACCTTCATAGAACGTGTTATTGAACTCCAACTCAGGCCACGCCCATCCGTCCAGCTTCTGCTGGAAAGTGGTGTTCCAGCTAATGGGACGGCCCACGGCCTTCACGTTCGTCACCGGGAGAGCGGCCCCCGCGGTGGTCTCGATGTCGAACCCGCCGAATCCCTTGCCGAGCGCAAGCGTCGGCGTTACGGTTGCCGCGGCCCCGCCATTCTTGTAGCTGCCGGTCGGAACGCTGCCGCCCAGGAACGCCGTCACGATTCTGTTGCCGCTCTCTTCATTGCGGGAGACGACGCGATACTTCATCAGGAAGGTCGTATCGCCAAAACCATCTTTGATGCTAGCTACGTTGTGCTCTTCATAGGGCGGCATATTGAACAGCAACTCCACCGGCTTGAATGGGATCAACTCGAGGCCCTTGCCGTTGTCGAAGTTCCACAGATCGCCGTGGGTGGGGGTGTACTCCCGCAGGAAATCGGCACGGATCTCCTGCTCCAGGCGCGGCGTCACGGTGACCAGCGGTGTGATCCAGTGCGGCTGTTCGCTCTGGATTTTCGTGGCGCGCTCCTGCCAGCGTTCAAGGAAAGTCTGGGCATGCAAAAGCGGTGCGGCCAGCACGGAGAGCAGCATGAGGGCAAGAGTTGCCAATGGCTTCATAGAGGCGAAATTAGCCGATTGCTGAGTATGAAAGCGAATCGTATGTGCGTTTCACTATACGAATGCTTCACCCTCACCCATTGCCAATGGCGTGGGCGCACCTGTGGCTCGACGCGGAGCATCCAACTGGCGAGCGCGCATCTGCTCCTCATCCATTTTCATCCGCGAGGAAACATTCATGGACCTGCAGGACCTGAAAGGCAAGACTGCGATCATCACCGGAGCATCCAGCGGCATCGGGCAGGCGGCCGCGCGCCTGCTGGTGGGGGAAGGTGTCCGCGTGATCCTGACCGCGCGCCGCAAAGCGCGGTTGGAGGCGCTGGCCGGGGAACTTGGCAAAGACGCGATCGTCGTTCCCGCCGATCTCGGCGATCCTGCGCAGGTCAAAGCGCTGTTTGCCGCGGCTCGCGAGCACTTTGACGGCGGACTCGATCTTCTCTTCAACAACGCCGGGCTGGGCTACAACGGGGTCTTCGAAACCAGCAAACCGGAGGAGTGGGAGAAGACCATCGAGGCCAATCTGTACGGCGTGCTGCGCTGCACTCAGGCCGCCATTCCCATGCTGCGCGGCCGCACCGGCGCCATGATCGCGACGGTGTCGAGCGTTGGCGGCCTCTACGGCATGGCCGGATGGTCGGTCTACAACGCCACCAAGTGGGCGGTCGTCGGCTTCTGCGACGCCATCCGCAAAGAGCTTGGCCCGGAGGGCATCCGCGTCACCGTCATTGAACCCGGATCCGTGTGGACGGAGTGGGGCTTTAATGTGGACGCCGCCACCATGCGCGAGCGCCGCGAGAAGGTGGACGCGCTGCAGCCTGAGGACATCGCCCGCGCGCTGGTCTACACCTTTGCGCAGCCGGCAAACGTCAACGTACAGGAAGTGCGCGTGCAGCCGGTCAAGCAAATTCAGCCATAGGCGAAATCCAGCCATCGGGCGATGCCAACGCGGCCTGCAACTGGCCTCGCCGCGCCGGAAGGACTACCGTAACAGCATGAAGCGCGTCCGCTACACCAAGTACGACGGAGACCTGGCGTCCGAGATGGAGATGGACGACCTGCTGAAGGCGCTCTCCGAATATCTGCTGGACTCCGGCTTCCAGGACCCGTTCTCGCGCTTTGCCGAGCTGGACGGCGACCACAGCATGGACAACCTGCGCGAGGCGATCCGCCAGGCGCTCGAGTCCGGCGAACTCTTCGACGAGGAGACACAGCAGCAGGTCGATCAAATGTCCGCCGAGCAGATGGAGCAACTGATCGAGCAGCTCATCGACCGCATGCAGCAGGAGAACTACATCTCTGTCGATGCGCCGCATGACCCATCGCGCGTCGCGCAGACGCCCGGGCACACCGGCGGATCCCAAACCGAGGCCCGCTTCGAGGTGACGGACAAGAGCCTCGACTTCCTGGGCTACAAGACGTTGCGCGACCTCCTCGGATCACTCGGAAAATCGAGTTACGGGCGCCACGACACGCGCCACGAAGCGACCGGGATCGAGACCAGCGGCGCCTCCAAACCGTACGAATTCGGCGACGTGCTGAACCTGGATGTCACCGCGACGTTGTGCTCTGCCATCTCCCGCGAAGGACTCTCGCTGCCGCTTGCGCTCGAGTACCGCGACCTGCATGTGCACCAGTCGGAATACCAGAGTTCCTGCGCTACGGTGCTGATGCTGGACTGCTCGCACTCCATGATCCTCTACGGCGAAGACCGCTTCACGCCGGCGAAGAAAGTCGCGATGGCGCTCTCGCATCTCATCCGGACGCAGTATCCCGGCGACTCGCTCTCGCTGGTGCTATTCCACGACTCCGCGGAAGAGATGCCTGTATCGCAGATCGCGCGCGTCAAGGTCGGTCCCTATTACACCAACACGCGCGAGGGCCTGCGCGTCGCGCAGCGCGTGCTCGATCGTCAGCGCAAGGACATGAAGCAGATCGTCATGATCACGGATGGCAAGCCCTCCGCCCTCACGCTGCCGGATGGACGCATCTACAAGAACGCCTTCGGACTCGACCCGCTCGTCATCTCCGAGACGCTCGAAGAGGTCAACCGCTGCAAGCGCAAGAACATCATGGTGAATACGTTCATGCTCGCGCAGGACTTCGGCCTGGTGCAGTTCGTGCAGAAGGTCACGCAGATGTGCCGCGGCAAGGCCTACTTCACCACCCCGGCGCGCTTAGGCGAATACGTCATGATGGACTACATGCAGCGCAAGATGAAGACCATCCATTAGCGCGATCCGAATTCGTGCAGGACGAACAATCCCACCGGGAATGGCCAATCTCCCATCGCATGCCATCCAGAACCACATCGAATGCGAAGCGCAAGCAGAAGGCTCCCTCGCGGCGTCTGGCGCCTCGCGGATTTCGCGCGTGGTGCGAAGGCCATCCGCGGGTCCTGTTCGCGCTGCTCAGCGCCGTGTGGGTGCTGCTGCTCTATCGCCAAGCGCTGCTCTCGCCCTTCGTCTATGACGACATCAGTCAGGTGCAGCAGAACACGGCCCTGCTCTCCTGGACCGGCGTGCTGCGCTACTGGTCGCATGCGGTTCCTTTCTCCAGCACATTCCTGGGCAGCGGCGGTTCGTATTACCGGCCGCTCTACTGGCTCAGTCTGGGTCTGGATCGCGCCCTCTGGGGTATCCGCGCAGCCGGATTCCACCTCACCAACCTGGTGCTTCACTGGGTCAACGGGCTGTTGATCTTCCTGCTCTGGCGGAAGCTGCGCATCTCGGTGCTCATCTCCGCCGCCGCGTCGCTGCTGTGGTTGTGCCTGCCCATCAACTCGGAGGTCGTCATCTGGATCGCCGCGCGCGCCTACTCGCTGACCACTTGCGCGCTGCTGCTCGGCCTGCTGTGCGCGCAATGGTACCTGGGTTCGCGAAGACCTGTTGCGCTGGCTTGCTACTTTGTCGCCGGCCTTTGCGCGCTGCTGGCGCATGAGGAGGGCATTCTGCTGGTTCCCCTCACGCTGCTGGTCGGGTATTGTTTCTCCGGCCTCGAACGCGCCGCCCGCCGCGCCTGGCTTTCTCTGTCCGGAACCGGCATCGGCGCGGCGGCGGTGTATTTTCTGCTGCGGCATGCCGCGGACGGCAGGTCCGGCCCCGGAGCATCGTCGCCGCTGGTGATCGGGCTCGCGTTCTTGAAGTATCTGCAGTGGATGGTGCTGCCGCTGCGCATGAGCGTCGAGCGGTCCACCGATCTTCCCCGCAGCCGCATCTCCTTTTCCGCGCTCGGAGCGATGCTGATCGTGCTGTTGCTGCTGGGCGGCATCGTGTGGCTGCGGCGCCGATCGCGCGAGGCCGCCGCCGGCTTGCTGTGGATGTGTCTCGCGCTTCTGCCGTTCTGCGGCATTGTTTTCATCTATCAGGGAATGGCCGAGCGCTTCGACTATGTGGCCTCGCTCGGCTTCGCGCTTGCCGTTGCGGCGCTGGCGTATCGCGAGCGAGGCCGCTGGCGCGATCCGGTCCTGGGCTGTGTGGTCCTGTGGGCGCTGTGGGGCGTTTGGAGACTTGAGGCGCGGGTCGACGACTGGCGCGATCCGGCGACGCTCTATGAAGCATCCTTGAAGGCCACGCCGCGCAGCGTCGGCATGCTGGTCAACCTGGGCGACACCTACCTGCAACGCGGAGATCCCGAACCGGCCAGGAACGCATACCAACGGGCCCTGACGCTGCGCCCCGGCTACGTCGGCGCCATGATCAATCTGGGGGCCGTGTATCAGCAGATGGGCGATCGCACGGCGGCTGCGCGCGAGTACCAGCGGGCCATCGCGCTGGCTCCGGCAGAGGAAGGCGCTTACGCCAATCTGGGCGCTTTGCTCTTTGCGGAAGGCAAACCCGACCAAGCGATCCAGCAGTTCACCAAAGCCATTGCGCTCAATCCCACTGACGCCACGGCGTACTACGATCTCGGGGCGATCTATCAGAACCTCGGGCAACGCGATCAGGCCATCCGCATGTATCAGAAGGTGCTCGCGCTCCGCCCCAACGATCCGGAGACGCTCGCCAACCTGGCGCGGCTGCAAGGCGGCAGGTGACGCTTACTCGAAGTCCTCGCTGGTGAGCATCAGAACGTTCCCCAGCGCGTCGATTTCGCCCAGGCTCTTGCCCGCGATCCCCTGCAGGTCGCCGTACATGCCGGCGGTTGCGTCGATCACCGTGCGGATCTGCTCCTCGCGCTTGGCCCACTGCTTGGTCATAAACTTCCGCTCCCGGTTCAGGTCGTCCTGCATGTCAGAGAACTTTTCCACGATGGACTCCACGCGATGCCGGAAGCGCGGCCCGGTGAGATAGGTGTAGACCTGCTGCACCTTGGTCTCCTGGCCTTCACCGGCGCGCCGCGCGTGCGCAATCTGCAGCACCGCCTGCCGCAGTGACACGGCAACCGGCATCATGCAGCTCAGGCTGGAGATCCAGATGCCGTCGAGAAGATCGAAGTGCGCGATCTCTTTCGGAAGCGCCTGGGAGACGATCACCGCCATCTCCGCGCCCGCTGCCCGCTGGTCGGAACGGAGCTTCGAAAGCCAGCCCTCCTGCCAGTTGCGAGTGCGCTTCAACTCCCAGAGGATGCTGCCGCATACCTCGCCGGCGCTGTCGCGTATGGTGTGCAGCACATCGCCTCCGAACTCACCTTTCGCGACCGGCTCGATCAGGTCCAGGGGAAAGCGCGCGCGCAGTTGCTGCTCCAGCGCCAGCTCCAGCACCTCGCCCTGCGCCTGTTGGGAGCCCTGCTCGGCCTTGCGTTTCAGCTCGTCGATCTGCCGGCTGAGCGCGCTGATCTGGTTTTCGCGGTCTTTCACCTTCAGCTCCAGCGCGTCTTCCGCCTCCCGCTTCGCGCTGATGCGCGCCTCCGCCAGTCCACTCTGCACGCCGCGCTCGATCTTGAGGGTGAGCTCCCGCCTGGCGTCTTCCAGCTCCTGCTCCTTGCGGATAAATGCGGCCTCCGCCTCCTGCGCAATCCTGAGCCTGCCGTTGAGATCGGCCAGCCGTGCGTCGCGCTCCTGGAGCGTCGCGGCCTGCTGATCGAGCTGGCTCTGCACCTGCGAGCGCGCGCGCTCGCTCTCCGCTGCGATGATGGCGCGCCGCTCGGTTTCCAGGCGCTCGGCAAGCCGCGCAGCTACCTGCACATCCAGGTCTTCCCGCTCGACCGCCAGGCTGGCAGCCCGGGCCTGCAGCGCCTGTTCGCGGCTATCCATCGCCGCCGTTTGCGCACGAAGCCTCTGTTCGTATTCAGCGCGTACGGTCGCCACCAGCGGCGCCGCCAGCGATTCCGTAAGTTTGACCTCATTCCCGCATTTGGGACACGTGACCATGCCTTCCGCCATTCCGGGGCCCTCTTTCTGTCCGGAGTATAAGCGCCGGCGAAACGAGGAAATCTCCGCCGCGTGAGGTGAACTGCGCCAGCCATCGAAAAAGGAACTCGTGCCCCAGTCTAGGCAAACACGCTTCGCTACTTGCGCCGCGCTTATTCTTTCGTGGAAAAAATTGCCATCTCAATGACCCATCACCACCAAGAGGGCGCTACCAGGGGGAACGGTAGTGGTGCAGTTTGTCATCCTGAGCGAAACAGGCCTGCTTTTGGCCCGCGTAGTCGAAGGATCTGCTGCCTTTGATTGAAACTGCACCACGACCAGGGAGACGATCTTATCGACAAGCATTGTTGATCGGAGTATTATGGTTGGCGCATCCGTCTGGAGATGTTCCCAGGCAAGGAGGCAATCATGACTGGCCTTCGCGGCTCCCGGTTCTCTACCCGGCGTGCCTCGCTCCTACTCGCTGCTCTCATCTGCGCATTTCCGTTCCTCGCGCCCGCGGAAAATCCCCAGCCCTCCCGTCCGGAAAGCCTCTTCCTTCCCCCGCAGGAACCCGCCCCGGCGCAGGTGTCCTATGCGTACGCCCTCTCGCCGGAGGAGCAGGGGGACATCTATATGGCGCGGGGCAGCTATGTGGCCGCCATCGATGCCTACCAGCACGGCACTCTCCGGTCGCCCGTTCTTTGGAACAAGATCGGCATCGCGTATCACCACCTGTTCGCGCTGGAAGAGGCCCGCAAGGATTACCAGATGGCGCTCTCGCTGAATCCCCACTATGCGGACGCGCTCAACAATCTGGCCGCCGTTTACCACGGCGAGCACGACTACAACCGGGCCATCCACACCTATAAGAAGGCCCTCAAGTACGCGCCGCACAATGCCATCACGTACTGCAACCTGGGAACCTCCTATTTCGCCGAGAAGAAGTACAAACAGGGCGTCCGGGAATACCAGATGGCCTTCGCGCTGGATTCCAGCGTCTTCAACCCCGATTCCACAGCGATGATCGCAGAAAGCAGTTCACGCCAGGAGCGGGTGGCCATCAACTATTACCTGGCCGAGACATACGCCAACGCCGGCAAGAAGGATGAAGCACTCGCATGCCTGCGCAAGGCGCTGGATGCGGGATTCAACGACCGCAAGCGCCTGATGGAAGACAAGGACTTCGCGGTGCTGCGCACCACCCCGGAATTTCATAAGCTGATGGCCGAACAGCACCTGGATTGAGCATTCAGCAGGCCCTGTCCGCTCGCGCCAGCCTGCGCAGCGCCATCTTCGCCGCATTGTGTCCGCACATCCCGTGTACCCCTCCGCCGGGTGGGGTGGAGGCTGAGCAGAGGTAGATCCCGGGATCGGACGTCGCGTAGTAGCGCCAGGTAGGCCGGAATACGAACTGCCACAGGTCTGCCGCGCCGCCATTGATATCGCCGCCCAGCAGGTTTGCGTCTCTCTGCTCCAGGCCCTCCGGCGTCAGCACACGCCGCGCCAGCACGCAATCCCGGAAGCCAGGAGCGAATCGCTCGATCTGTGCCTCGATGCGGGGCAGCATATCCGCCGCGGAGCCGTGCGGCACGTGGCAATAGGCCCAGGCGATGTGCTTGCTCTCCGGCGCACGCGACGGATC
The DNA here is from genome assembly GCA_963830635.1 of uncultured Acidobacteriaceae bacterium. GTDB lineage: Bacteria > Acidobacteriota > Terriglobia > Terriglobales > Acidobacteriaceae > CAWHMN01. The sequence continues at coordinate 1,442,702 of CAWHMN010000001.1, forward strand.
GAAGAGCGTGGGCTGCACCAGCAGTACAAAGGGCCGCTCGGCAAGGCGCCCCTGCGTGACATCGTGCTCCGACGCGGCGATCGCTTCGAGCGTCCCTCCCAGATGCACCGTTCCCGCCTGCGCACACTCCGGCGCCTTCCACGGTATCGGCGCGGAGAGCGCATAGTCCACCTTGTACGCGCCCGGACCTGGCCGGAAAGCGGCGAACTTGCGCTGGTAGATCCAGCTCAACCGACGGCCCGCGATATCAAGTAACTGCTGCGGCGACGTATCGAACAGCGCCAGATCGGCCGGGGGCAGTTGCTCCAGCGAACGCACCGGCGACGAGGTGCGGACGACGCCGCCCAGCGCTACCAGTTGCGCGATCAGTGCGTCGGTAATGGACTGCGATCCGCCCCGCGGCAGCGGCCAGCCAACGGCGTGTGCGCTGGCCCCCATCATCAGTCCCACGGCCGAACTCAGCGGCTGATCGAGCGACAGAAAAGAGTGTGCCGCGAGCCCCGCGAACAGCGCCCGCGCTCTCGTTCCCTTGAAGGTACCCCGAGCCAGCGTGGCCGCGGGCAGAAACGCCTTCATGCCGAATTGCGCCATCAGCAGCGGATGGCGCGGCAGTAACGAAAGCGGACGCAGAGCGTCTTCGAGCAGCGCCTGCCATCGGCTGGCGAATGGCTCCATCAAGCCGCGCCAGGCGGCGCCGTCCTGCCCCAGCAGCCGCTCCTGCTCGCCCATGTCCCGCACCAGCAGCGTCGCTGTGCCATCGTCGAAGGGATGGGCCAGCGGCGCCGGCGGATGGATCCACGTGAGGCCACGCTGTTCTAGCGCCAGCGTGCGGAAGAACGGCGAGCTCGCCGCCATGGGGTGCACCGCGGAGCCGAAGTCGTGATGGAAGCCGGGCTCCGTCAGTTCCAGCGTGCGTGCGCCGCCTCCGGGCACGGCTTGCGCTTCGAGTACCTCCACCCGCAGCCCCGCACTGGCCAGCGTAATGGCCGCCGCCAACCCGTTCGGCCCGGAGCCCACCACCACGGCCTTCCCCTGACCTTCGGCAAGCCTCTCCGGACGTGCAGCCTTCTCACTCATGCGGACCAACCAGCGTCTCATCCTGTGTGATGCGGATCTGTCCATCCGACCCGCGCACGAAGGTGGGCGCATACTCGCCAAGCAGTTCGCGCCGCCACCAGTCCCCGGTGCGCCGCTTCTCCGCTTCGGTGGTGAACCAGTACTGCCATAGCACCGAGCGCACCATGCGCGGCGGCTGATTGGGAAAGGGATTGCCGGCAAACAGCGCCAGCACATCCGGATCGTTGCTCAGCAGCAGTTCCTGCGTGCGCGGCACAATCGGATACTGCATCCATTGGCCGAGTGACGCGAACCAGAGATTCCAGTCGAGCCTCGGCTGATACGGCGCATACAGACCTGGCGCAACGTTGAGCGGCTGCGGTTTGTAACGGAAGGGATACGCGGTCCAGTGCACGCCGTCGTCCGATCCCTGGAACTCAATCTCGTAGCGGCCGCGCGTCATCACCGCGAACAGCCCGTACTCGTTCGCAATCCGAAACGGGGCCAGCGCCCGCGCCGGGGACGCCGGCAGCGGCACATCCCGCCACACCATGCGCAGCAGCAGGTAGGTTGTCACGTAACCAATGGAGACCAGCAGCACGACGGCCAACGCTCGCCGCAACGCACGCACGTGCTGCATGGGACGGGAATCGAGGATCGGCCGCCGCCGTCGTGCATCGAGCCGAGCCGCGCCCCCGTTCGTCACATCGATCGCCGCATCGTTCGTCATATCGACCGCCATATCGTTCGGCGCATCGGCCGCTGTATCGACCGCCGCACTCTCCACCGGCTCGTGCACCGGCACTTCCGGTCTGCGAGACAGCCGCCGCCGCACCCATGCCATGGCGCGGTCATCGAGCAGCAGAAATCCCAGCACCAGCACCAGGTAGTTCAGGAAGGTGTAGTTGGCGGTAAGGATCACGCCGATCTGCCATGCCGTCACCAGCACAAAGCAGACCAGCCGCACCCGCCGCGGCAGCACCGCCAGCCACACCAGTCCAAGCTCGAGCACCAGCGTCATCAGCGCGGTGCTCTTGTGAAACCATACCGGCAGGTGCCCGGCATACCAGCCGATCCACGTCGGCAGCGGGCCGTTCTGGTAGTAGTCGTTCATGGCCGTCAGGTCGCGCCACTCCGGATCGCCGCTGAGCAGCTTCACCAGTCCTGACTCGAAATAGATCCGGAACCACTCCCACAGCAGCAGATAGTAGCTCGCGCGCGAAGGCGGGCTGGCGGCGCCCAGTCCCGGCCAGAACCCCGGCGGCGCCAGCAGAAGCGCCAGACAGCCTGCCTCCAGCAGCATCCCGTCCGACTGATAGCTTGAAAAATCTCCGGCGGCGGCAATGAACGAGAGGTAGCACGCGAAGCAGACCGTGAGCATGCCGCGCGGCCAGACGTTCAGCGTCAGCAGCACCGCCGCGATCATCCCTGCCCAGCACAGCGCGAGCAGTGCATGGTTACCCGACCCCATCCACAGCAACGTAGGCGCATACCAGAAACGCCAGTGGCCCAGCGCGCGGGCCACCGCCTGCAGATACTCATCCGCCGGAAGAATGCCCCGGGGGCCGATCAGCCCTTTGATCTGGAAGACGAGGGGGAAGAACGCCGAGAAGTAGATGAGCCCCAGCGCGCGCAGGAAGAGCCAACGCGGCAGCAGCCGGTCCTGCAGGCCGCTCTCCGGGGCGAACAGCCATTGCATACGGGAAGCGGCTGGTTGTTCTCTGGAAAACGTGGGCACTCCTTGGGAGAAGCGGTTGCCTGCGTGTGCGCGCGAATGACGCTGCCCCTAGAGGCCGGCGTACCAGTCGTAGCCCTGCTCCGCCCAGTAGTCGCGCGGCTTGTCATTGGTGAACGTGATCTTGCCTATCTGCTTCAGATGCTTGATGCCGTACTTCAGCGGAATAACCAGCCGCAGCGGCGCGCCGTGGTCCATGCTGAGCGGCCGATCGTTGATCTCGTAGCAGAGCATGGTCTGCGGATGCATCGCATCGGCCATCTCCAGGCCCACGAAGTAGTCGGCATTCGGCGTCTCCAGGCTCACATAGCGAGCCCGGCCACCACCCGGCCCGGGCATGGGCTCATAGCGCGCGATCAGGTCCGCGAAGCGCACACCGCCCCAGTGCACGATCTCGCTCCAGCCCTCAATGCACTTGAATTCGTTGATCAGCTCCATATGCGGCAGCGCGCGCACATCGTCCATGGTCAGCAGCACGCCCCGCTGCGCTCCGGCATGCACGTCCGCGTTGTCGTGTTCGTTGACTGTGATGGTGGTGGTGCCAATATCGATGGGGCCGTTGCTCTTGCCCTTCACCCCTCCGGCATCCGGAGGACTCTGCGGGATACCGCCGCTGCCGTTAGTCGAGTTGTCCGGCGCCGCATCGCTGTCATCGTCGCTGTCGTCGCTGTTATCGACTGGAGTCGACTCATACTTCCATGCGTTCACATCCGGAACGAACTGCCGGTAGCTCTGCGGCTGCGCAAGCCCGGTTACCTGCAGCCGCCAGGAGGATAGCTGCAGGCCCGTATCCAAACCGATGTCGCCGTTCAGCCGCATCTCCGGCACCGCGGCCGAAGCGGGGAACGTCGGCGCCAGTTGCCCCACTCCCAGCAGGTTGCGGGACACCGCGCCGTTGAACAGCTCCGCCGTCCGCAGCGGGTGTTGCAGGCCGCCCACCAGGCTGGCGCCGCTCACCCAGCGCCAGAAGCCATAGCCCCCGGCAGCCGCCAGCCCCGCCACCAGGAAAGCACGGCGTGAGCGCCGGCGCATCTCCCGCCGGACAGCCTCATCCGGCTCTGGAGCGGGCTCAGTGGTTCTCGCCGGACCGGAGAGATTCAGGCTCACGGCTGCACCTCCGTTTCCATCGCCGGCGCGGGCTCCTTCGCCGCCACAATTTCGTAGCCCGCGATCATGGAGCGGAAGTTGTTCCAGCCGGCCAACGCCACCTGCACCACGTGCACCACGAAGAACACCACAAAGCCGATGGTCAGCCAGAAATGGAAGAAGCGCGCGCTCTGGTATCCGCCGAACAGCCAGGTGAGCAGGTGCAGTTGCGTGGGTTTATAGATCGCAAGCCCGGTGAGCAGCGAGCCGAAGCCCATGAGCACCACGGCGGTGTAGGCAATCTGCTGCGCGCCGTTGTACTTGCCCTGCGGCGGCTTCGGCCGGCGCAGATGCAGGTCATAGAGCACCGTTCCCCAGGCGTTGCGCAACGCATCCCGCCCTGGCACGAGCGAGCGCCACTCACCGGAGATCCACGTGTAGAGCACGTAAGCGATGCCGTTGATGCCGAATAACCACATGAAAAAGAAGTGGTACCCCATGCCCAGCGCCAGGTTGAACGTGAGGTGGAAGCGCTGGTAGAACGGGAGCGGAAAGAAGCGGAAGAGCGTCCAATGGCCCCAGCCGATGCGGTACACCTGGCTGGAGTGCAGGCCGTTCGCGTCGGAGTCCGCCCAATAAATGAGGATGCCGCTCCAGATCATCAACGCCAGCAGGGGAAAGTTCAACCAATGCATCCAGCGAATGGCCAGCAGATGCTTCGTGTGCAGGCGAATCGTGGCCGGAGCCGGTACATCCTGTGCCGGTAGCTCCGCCATCGGCACAGGGACGGTTTCAGCGGCGCGCTCGGCCGTCACCTCTGCCGGCGAATCAGCGCCTGGCTGGCCAGAGATCTCTACGCCGGGAGCTTGCGATTCGGGAACTTCTGGTTGGTTGTCCACGTCCATCCTTCAGCACCAAATGCAGCACCCAGGTGCCGCGCCATCTGCAGCACCAGGTGCAGCATCAGGCGATGAATCTCGGGTCCCTGCTCGGCATCTTAATAGGTGCGAGGAAGAAGCGTATGCGGAATGCGACAGATCGTCGAACATTCATGCGGGCCAATGCGTGGTTGTGCACCGCCGTTGCGCTGACATTTGGTTCCTTCTATCTCGCGCCCGGCGTCCGGGCCCAGATGAACTCCGGTGCGGGTTCGGGTGGACATTCGTCCAGTGCTGGGTCGCACTCCTCCGGCGCGCATGCGTCAGGCGGGTTGGGGAGTGGACGGCCGTCGCGTGGCTACTCCGGCGCGCGCAGTTATGGCTACTCCCAGAACTCCTCACAGAATCCCTATGGACCCACGCGGCCGTCCTTCGAGCTTCCCGGCACGTCTCATCCCACCATTGAGCTACCAGGCAATCCGTTGCAAACCTCTCCCGCCAGGGGCAGCCGTCGTCAATACGGCTACCGGGCCGGCATACTCCCCTGGGGCTACGACGCGGGCTTCTATCCCGGCTATATCAACACCGGTGTGCCGTATGGATACGATGACGAGCAGCAGGACATGCAGGCCCAGGGACCGCAGGGCGGAGGCCCAGCCTACGGCCAGGGTCAGGCGCAGGCCTACGCTTCGCCGGAGAATGGGCCGGCAGGCCCGGAACCTCCGTACGGTGTCGATACCTACGGCGGCTCAGCATACGGCGAGGCGCGGCCGCCCTATGGCGCACCCAATTACGCAAACGCCGCGCCCGAAAACACCGGCCCCGTGACCGATGGGCTCGAACATCCGGAGATCACACTGATCTTCAACAACGGCCAGCCGCCGCAAACGATCCAAGGCTACGCCGTGACCAAAAGCACCCTCTTTGCTCTTGAGGGCACGCATCAGCGCAAGATTCCGATCTCTGAACTGGACGTGCCCGCCACGGTAGAGAAGAACCGGGAGAACGGTGTCGAGTTCTCCGTGCCCGGAACTCCCAACTAACCTGCCTGCCGGGTGCCCCATCCTGCCCCTGAGCGTATTCTCTTTCCCGCGTCCTCGGTGGACGACCGGAAGCGGCGTGACCATCGTCACCTTCCGCCTGGCGTAACCCTATCCCCAATCCTGTACGCTGGAATTAGAGAGCATTCCGGTGCTTCATAGCGGGATGCATGCTCTGCCTTAAGCTCTTTGTTTGCAGGAATTTGGCGCTAAGTCCAATCGATAGAGGAATTTACGCGGGAGTATCCGGCGTAAGCCCTTTGCATGGAGGAATTTACGGGATTCATATGGGGGGTAAGGGGTGGCGCCGAGCCGGCGTTACGTCCGGAAGATCTCCAGGCGAATCTGCACTTCCCCGGCCTGCGATATCCCGGCATGCGCGCCCACGGCCTCACGCACCCGCCGCAGCGTCTCGCCTTCCGTCAGCCCGTTGGCGAGACATCCATGAATGGACGGAACACGTGCCTCATAGCCGTGATCCAGCCGCTCCAGTTCCACACGATACGTTTGCGAAATACTCACACAGCACCAGCCTTTGCCCGCTCTCTCATTCCCCGGCGGTAAGAGGCAGCATGCCTGTCCGCGGCGGCGGCTGGTAATAGCACCTTTGAGTCAGTGTGCCGCAGGCGCATCCGCCCGTGCGGTCGGAACTTACTCCCACTCGATGGTGCCCGGCGGCTTGGAGGTGATGTCGTACACCACGCGGTTGATGCCGCGGATCTCGTTGACGATGCGGCTGGAGATGCGCTTCAGCACCTCGTAGGGCAGCGGCACCCAGTCGGCGGTCATGCCATCTTCCGAGTGCACCGCGCGGATGGCACAGGTGTAGGCGTAGGTGCGCTGATCGCCCATGACGCCGACGCTCTTCACCGGCAGCAACACGGCGAACGATTGCCAGATCTGCCGGTAGAGCCCCGCGGCCTTGATCTCCGTGACCACGATGTCGTCGGCTTCCTGCAGCAGGTCCAGCCGCTCCCGCGTCACCTCACCCAGGATGCGCACGGCGAGCCCCGGCCCCGGAAAGGGCTGCCGCTCCAGGATCTCCTCCGGCATCTCGAGGTCGCGCCCGATGCGCCGCACCTCGTCCTTGAACAGGTCGCGCAGCGGTTCGATGAGCTTCAGCTTCATCGAGTCCGGCAGCCCGCCCACGTTGTGGTGGCTCTTGATGGTCTGCGATGGGCCTTTGACCGACGACGATTCGATCACGTCCGGGTAGAGCGTGCCCTGCACCAGGTAGTCCACGCCGCCGGTCTGCTGCGCGATCCTCTGCGCTTCGTCGTCAAAAACCGCAATGAATTCGCGGCCGATGTTCTTGCGCTTGGTCTCTGGGTCGATCACGCCGATCAGCTTGGACATGAAGCGCGCGCTGGCGTCGACCGCGACCAGCTTCAGCCCCAGCTTCTCGCGCATGTTCCGCTGTACCTTCAGATACTCGTCCTTGCGCAGCACGCCGTTATCGACGAACACGCAGGTAAGCTGCTCGCCGATCGCGCGGTGCACCAGCACGGCGGCTACGGAGGAATCCACGCCGCCGGAGAGCGCGCAGATGGCATGAGCATCGCCGACGCGCTCGCGAATGGCCGCGACCGTGCTCTGGACAAAGTGCGCCGGCGTCCAGTCCGGCCGGGCGTTGCAGATGCGGAAGAGGAAGTTGCGCAGGAGCTCCGTACCGTTCCGGGTATGGTGAACCTCGGGATGGAACTGCACCGCCCAGATGCGGCGCTTCCGATCCACGATGCCGGCCACCGCATTGGACGTCCGCGCCGTCAGCTCGAAGCCTTCCGGCAATTCGAGCGCCTCGTCCCCGTGCGACATCCAGACGGTGAGCGATGCGGGCAGATCGGCAAACAACGGGTTCGCCGCGTCGATGATCTCGACCTCGGCGTGGCCGTACTCCCGCTTGGCCGCCGAGCGCACCTTGCCGCCAAGGTGGTGCGTGATGAACTGCAGCCCATAGCAGATGCCGAGGATGGGCAGGCCGATCGCGAGCAGGCGCGGATCAGACGGCGGCGCATCGATGTCGTACACCGAGCAGGGGCCGCCGGAGAGCACGATGCCGATCGGCTTGTGCTCCTGAATCTCCTCCATCGTCGCCGTGCAAGGCAGCACGACCGAGAAGACGTTTTGCTCGCGGATACGGCGCGCTATGAGTTGGGTGAACTGCGAACCGAAGTCCAGGATGACGATCGACGAGGTGTCCACATATCAAGTGTAGCCAAAGATCAGCTTCGGCCCGTCTGGTGGACCGGCGACCGATAGAGAGACCAGAACTCCACGAAGGCGGCGAGCTGCGCGACCTGGAAGAAGTCGGAGGCGATGAAATAGAGGATGGTGACCCCTACCCACCACAGGTAGAGCGGCATTCCCGTCATCACCGCCTCAAACGGCAGCGGAATAGCGGAGAAAACCATGGCCAGGACGATGAGCGCCAGCTTGACGATCCCCAGGACCAGGTTGATTTCTACCAGCTTTCCCCGGAGCGGCCCCAGGCGAACACCCGCGGCCAGGCTTCCCAGCACGCCTCGGCCCTCCAACACCGCCAACAGCGGAGCAACGGAAAGGACCCAGCTCAGCAGCGCCCATAGGGTGAAGATGCCGAGCGAAAGACAGATGACCCAGGCACAGTACGCCACCAGGTTCGGCTCGGCCACACCGAGCGTACGATGCGCGGCCCAACGCACCGCGGCAAACCAGCCTGCGACGCTGCCGCCCAGCGCAACGATGCGGGCGAGTTGCAGCAGGATCAGCTTGCCGACAATGGACGCAGGCGCGCAGCGCGCGGCGGGCGCCAGTGCGCGCAGCACGTAGCTGCGGCCTACGCCCGAAGCGATCGCCCAGCCGATCGCCAGCAATGGAGCCGCCCACGTGGCGATCCGGACCAGCTCCGGAGTGATGGCGGCGGAGGCAGAGGCGATGACCCCGGCCGCCGCCATGGGATCCGTGAGTGAAAAATCGGCGATGCCGGTGTGCGCCGCAAGCAGCACGGCCATCAGGCGCACGCCGGCATAGTAGAGCACCAGCAGCAGCGGAATGCCGAACAGCCAGCGCCACGCAAGCTCACGCGCCAGAATACCCGGGCGCGCCCAGCAGGCGCCGACGATGTGTACCAGCGACTGCGTGCCGCGCACTGTTTCTGTTTGCGTCGGCGACGTCATTACAGAACACTCACGGACGGACCACGATGTTGACCAGCTTGCCCGGCACCACGATGGTCCTGGCGACCTGCTTTCCTGCAATCGCCGCCTGGATCTTTTCCTCCGCCAGCGCTGCCTGCTCCATCTCCGCCTGCGTCGCGTTGATGGCGACCGTGACCACCACGCGCAGCTTGCCGTTGATCTGCACGGGAATCCCGATCGCCTCTTCCCGCGCCAGCGCTTCGTCGAACTTCGGCCAGGGATGCCGCAGGATCGAGTCTTCCCTGCCGATCTGCGCCCACAGTTCCGCCGCCAGATAGGGAGCGAACGGCGCGAGGATCAAGACCAGGTTTTCAAGCAGGGCTGCAACTGCGCCCGCGCCGACTCTGCCTGCGGCAATTGCGTCATCCGCGGCAGTCAGCGTGTTTACCAGCTCCATGATGGCGGCAATGGAGGTGTTGAAATGCCAGCGGCCGGCGAAGTCCTGTGTGATCTTGCGTATGGTCTGGTGCAGCTTGCGCAGCAGATCCGCGGTCGCGGGGTCACTGGCGTTCGGCTGGCCGGCGGCCCGGGCCGCCATCTCCGCGTGCCGCATCACAAAGCGGTACACGCGGGACAGGAAGCGGCTGACGCCGGCGACGCCGTCCTCCTGCCACTCCAGGTCGCGGTCCGGCGGCGCGGCAAAGAGCACGTACATGCGCGTGGCGTCCGCACCGTAGCGGGTGATCATCTCGTCCGGCGAAACGACATTGCCTTTCGACTTCGACATCTTCGCGCCATTCTTGATGACCATGCCCTGGGAAAACTGCCGCTCGACCGGCTCATCGCCGCTAATCAACCCGAGGTCGCGCATCATCCTGGTCCAGAAGCGCGAGTAGATCAGGTGGAGAATGGCGTGCTCCACGCCGCCGATGTACTGGTCGATGGGAAACCAATACGACACTGCGTTGGTGTCAAATGGAGCCTTGTCGTCAAGGGCGCTGGTGTAGCGGTAGAAGTACCAGGACGAATCGACGAAGGTATCCATGGTGTCGGTCTCGCGGCGCGCCGGGCCACCGCACTTCGGGCACGTGGTGTTGACGAACTCCGGCACATGCGCGAGCGGAGATCCACCTTCCTGCGTGATCTCGATGGTCTCCGGCAGCAGCACCGGCAACTCCGCATCCGGCACCGGCACAATGCCGTCGTTCGCGCAGTACACCATGGGAATGGGGGTACCCCAGTAGCGCTGACGGCTGACACCCCAATCCTTCAGGCGGAAGGTGACGGTTGCTTCGCCGAAGCCATGCTGCTGCGCAAAGGCAGCCATGCGGGTCTGCGCCTCGGTGCAGGACAACCCACTGAATTCGCCGGAGTCGATCAGCACGCCATCTTCACCCGTGAATGGCAGCGCTATCGTTGTGTCGCCACTCGGGCGTACCACCTGGCGCATCTCCAACCCATACTTGGCCGCGAACTCGAAGTCGCGCTCGTCATGCGCGGGCACCGACATGACGGCGCCTGTGCCGTAATCCAGCAGCACATAATTCGCCACCCACACCGGCACCCGCTCATGGGTGAAGGGGTTGATGGCGTAGCGGCCCGTAAAGACGCCGTGCTTCTCGATTGCCCCCACGTCTCCGGCTTCCCTGGCCTGGCTTTGCTGTTCCAGAAGCGCGGCGACCTCCTGGCGCAGCCTGGCGTCGTCGACCGCCAACGCGCGGACCAGCGGATGCTCCGGCGCCAACTGCAGGCTGGTCGCACCGTAAATCGTATCTATGCGGGTGGTAAATACAGACACCGGTTCGCCGCCGCTCTCCAGCGCGAAGCTGACCCGCGCGCCCTCGCTGCGGCCAATCCAGTTGCGCTGCATTGTGCGCACTCTCTCCGGCCAGCCTTCCAGCCTCTCCAGGCCCTCCAGTAGCTCTTCCGCGTAATTCGTGATGCGCAGAAACCACTGTTCCAGGTCGCGCTGCTCGACGATGGTGTCTTCATGCCGCCAGCAGCAGCCATCCACCACCTGTTCGTTCGCCAGCACCGTGTTGCACTGCGGGCACCAGTTCACCTTGCTCTTCTTGCGGTAGGCCAGCCCGCGTTCATACATGCGCAGAAAGAACCACTGGTTCCAGCGGTAGTACTCCGGCAGGCAGGTGGTTATCTCCGTCTGCCAGTCATAGCTCAGGCCAAGGCGGTCAAACTGCTGACGCATCTTCGCGATGTTCCCGAGCGTCCATTCGCGCGGCGGGGTATGGTTCTTGAGCGCCGCATTCTCTGCCGGCAGCCCGAAGGCGTCCCAACCCATGGGATGCAGCACGTTGTGCCCCTGCATCCACATGTAACGCGCCAGCGCATCGCCGATGGCATAGTTGCGCACGTGCCCCATGTGCAGTTGACCGGAGGGATAGGGCAGCATCTCCAGCACGTAATACTTAGGCTTGCCGCTGGATGGCGGCTCGGCTGCGTACAGGCGCGGCTGCGCAGCCCAGCGCTCCTGCCAGCGTGCTTCAATCTCAGCCGGGCTGTAGCGCAGCTCAAACATCGATGGCGCGCTGGCCGCGTCCGCGGTCGTGTCCTGGTTTGAAGGCATATCTAACTCGATTGTAGCTCCGCAGTGAGGATTCTCCGGCCTGCGCCGCCGCCGCTACCTGGTCGCCGCAGGCGGCCCCAGCAGCGAGCGCAGCACGCGCACGTTGCGTTCCTCGTCGCCCGGCTCGTCTACAGGCGTCTCGGCCACGAATGCGCAGTGTGCGAAGCGTGGATCGTTCAGGAGGCGGCGAAAGACGCCCACGCCCATCGTTCCCTCGCCGATGTGCTCATGCCGGTCCAGCTTCGATCCGCGTTCCGCCTTCGCATCGTTCATATGCCACACACGTACCTCTTCGCGCCCGATCAGACGATCGATCTCGGCTACCGTAGCCTCGTACCCCCGGGCAGAGACGATGTCATAGCCGGCCACGTGCGTGTGGCAGGTGTCCAGGCACACGTTCACCGGGGCGACTGGCTGCAACCGGCGCAGCAACACGCCCAGATGCTCGAAGCTGCTGCTGAGGGAGAACTCCGCGCCCGCCGTGTTCTCCAGCAGGATGCGGAAGTTGCAACCCTGCCATTCGAGGCCGGAGAGCGCCTGTTCAATGGCGCCGGCACAGCGCTCCACACCCTGCTCGCGGGTCAGGCTTCGCCACGAACCGGGGTGCAGCACCAGGTACTCCGCGCCCAAGGCGAGTGCGCGTTCAATCTCGCCGCGGAACGCCGCGATGGAGTTGGCGCGCACCTCGTCCGATTGGCTGGGAAGATTGATCAGATAGCTTGCATGAATCACCAGCGGCGCCACGTCGAACCGCTCCCGCAGCTCCTTCATCTGCGCGCAGTGCGCGGCGGCCAGCCTGGTGGGTCGCCACATGCGCGGGCTGGAGGAGAAGATCTGCAGCGTGTTCGCTCCCACCTCGTGCGCGCGTTCCGCCGCCTTGAAGACTCCGCCGGCGGTGGAGAGGTGGACGCCGATACGCCGCTGTGCGGACGGCCGAGGGCGCGGACTGGCGATCGTCGACGCCAATTGGGGATCGCTCATAGCCGCGCACTCATAACCGGCCTGCGAGACGGCGGGCCCGCCACAGCGCACCTTCGACCGGATCGACAGCATGCGGCAGCACCTGCACGCCCCGCTTCAGCCGCTCGAGCTCTTCGATCATGGTGGTACGCACGCGCCCGATGTGCTCCAGCACGCTTCCCGTGAATGCCAGCCGCAGCGGCGCATCGCGATCCAGAGCGACGAGTTTGTCGAGCGCCAGCGCCGCGTCGTTTGCGAGCGCTTGGCCCGCAGCGCGCAAGACCGATTGCGCGAGATCGTCTCCCGCGTCGGCCTCCTGCACCACGATGCGGGTCAACGCCGCGAAATCCGGCGGTGGCTGCGTGTGCGCCCTCTCCACCAGCTCATTCAATCCAGCCACCTTCCACTGCGCGAGAATAGCGTGGAGCAGGCTGGATGACGCGCCGCGGTCGTGCGCACGCAGAGCGGCGCGCAATGCCTGATGCCCAATCCAATATCCGGAGCCTTCGTCCGCCAGCATCGGCCCCCAGCCGCCGACGTTCACCAGCGCCCCGGAACGCGTACGTCCGAGGAAGTTGGAACCCGTTCCCGCAATCACCAGCACGCCGGCCTCTCCGGGAAAGGCTGCGTCCAGCGCGATATCGGTGTCGCAGCAGATGTCAAGACCTCCCTGGAGCATGGGGCCGAGCGTCTGCCGTACCCAGCCGTTGACGGATGGGACGTTGCTTCCGGCGATGCCCACACAGGCGGCCGTGATCTGCTCCAGCCCTATGCCGGAGCGGCTGACCAGCTCGCTGAGGATCGCGTGCAGGTGCGCCTCCGCCTTTGCCGGGGTGACGCGCATGACCTTGATACTGCTGCCGGAGGTGCGCGCGACGATCTCTTCATCCAGCGCCAGCGCCGCTCGCGTGCTTGTGCCCCCGGCGTCCATTCCCAACACGATAGCCATAGCCGGTCTCATCATAGATGCTTCGGCGATCACCAGCTTTCGCGGCTACTGCGCCGGCGCCGCCGTGAGAGCGCGCGAGAGCACCGGAGCGCTCCCATCGCCGGGCGGCGCATCCAGTCCGAGAATCTCCGCCAGAAACGGGTATACGTTGACGTTCTCAAACGGGCGCAGGCGTACACCGGACCGGATGTCCGGTCCCTCGGCGTAGAAGATGGCGCGGATCGGCTCCGCTGTGCGCGGATCGTCGCTGGGCATAGAGGTGCTTTTATCCGGGCTCAACGCAGGCAAAGCGCGGGGCGGCGATACTTGGGCTGTCTCTTCAGGCGCATGCGCGCGGATGGCGTAGGGGCCGTTCGGTATCACCACCGGGTCGCCGATGCGCGGATCGCTGCTGTACTCCAGGGCCGCGGGCACCTTGTTGCGCCGATACACCTTGAATCTGCCATCCACGATTTTGAGCTTCTGATATACGGCCTCTGCCGTGCTCTCGTCCCTGGCGTACAGCAGCGGACCTGCGGTCTCGACCTGTGACAGGTCGACGTATGTATCGAGCGTGATCCAATCGCCTGCCTGCGCCTGCATTCCGTGGTCTGAAACCACGATCAGATCAATAGGCAGGTGCAGCATCGCGAGCCTGGTGTGCAGCTTGCCAATGAACTCGTCCGCCTTGTGCACGGCGTCACGCACCTGCGGGGCGTCGGGGCCGAACGCTTGCGCTGCACGCTCGACGTCCGGATAACGCAGCGCGATGAAGTGCGGGCGTGACGCATCGGGCAGACGCAGCAGCGCGACGATCCCGTCGATGCCTGCTTCGCCTGTAATGTTTTCCCCGAATCGCGCGTAGTCGCTCGGACGCTCGCCTGCAATCTCGGCCTGCGAGCCCGGCCAGAGCAAGCCGGCGCTTCGCATTCCCTGCTTCTCCGCGAGCGACCACAGCGGCACGCCGCGGTACCAGCTTCCGTCGGTCGCTGTCGCGCGATCGTCACTGGCGAATCGCTGCCGGCGCGCTGGATCGTAGAAGCGCGTCGCGACCATCCCGTGATGTTCGGGATAGAGTCCGGTTATGAGTGCATAGTGATTGGGCAAGGCCTCTGGCGGATATGAAGGAATCATGCCCTGCGGCGCCGATGCTCCGTGCTCCGCGATGGCATCCAGATGCGGCGATCCATATCGCTTCGCGTAGCCGGGGCTGAATCCATCGAGCGAGATCAGCACGACATAATGCTTCTTCTGCTGAGCGGGAGCATTCGGCCCATGCTCCACGTGCGTCAACACTGCATCGGAGTTGCCTGCGAGGGCATGTGCCCCCGCAAAAAGAGCGGCAAGCAACAGAACGCGCGTGAACCGGCGCACCATTCCTTCAAGCTACAACAACGTCCCGTGCTACACATCGGCGCCAACGCAAATTGCTGCGCGCGCACATGCATGGCAACCTTTCCGCGCATGCAAGTCTTCGCTCGTCGCGCAGTGCGCGGGCTGCATCTGAACAAGGTTAGGTTACTCGCCGGAAGGAAGAACACTTCATGATTGATAGGCCTGTAGTCGTTGTAACCGGTGCGTCTGCCGGTTTGGGTCGCGCCATTGCGCACGCATTTGCAAAGAAGGGCGCTCGCCTGGGATTGATCGCCCGCAACCCGGAGGCGCTGGACGCCGCGCGGCAGGAATGCGAACAGTTTGGCGGCGAGGCCATTACGCTGCCCACCGACGTCTCCGATGCGGACGCGGTCGAAGCCGCCGCCGCACGGGTCGAGCATGAGCTTGGACCGATTGACATCTGGGTGAACGATGCAATGGTCAGCGTCTTTTCGCCGGTGAAGGAGATGGAGCCGTCGGACTACCGCCGCGTCACGGAGGTGCTCTATCTGGGCTTCGTGCATGGCACGCTCGCAGCGCTCAAGCGGATGCTGCCGCGCAACCGCGGCACCATCATTCAGATCGGCTCGGCGCTCGCGTATCGCTCGATTCCGCTGCAATCTGCCTATTGCGCCTGCAAGCACGCGATCAACGGATTTACCGACTCGCTGCGCTGCGAGCTGTATCACGACGACAGCAACGTCAAGATCACCACTGTTCAGATGCCGGCCATGAATACCGTCCAGTTCGACTGGGTAAAGAACCGGATGTCCCACATGACCCAGCCGGTGCCACCCATCTTCGAGCCGGAAGTGTCGGCGGCCGTGGTGGTCGCCGCAGGCTTTGCCAGGAACCCGCGGCGTGAATACTGGGTTGGTTCGCCGACGGTGGCGGCAATCATCGGGCAGAAGTTCATTCCGGGCATTCTCGACCGCTACCTGGGCAAGACAGGCTACAAGTCGCAGCAGATCCAGGATCAGCTACAGGATCCGAATGCGCCCAACAACCTCTATAACTATGTGCCGGGCGTTCACAGCACGCGGGGCAAGTTCACCAACCGATCGGCTCGCAGCAGCGCTGAAGTCTTCGTCAGTCTTCATCGGCACTGGTTCGTCCTGGGAGCCGCGATGGTGGCGATTGGCTCGTTGGCGGCGGCCAAGTGCCGCGACTAATCGGGGAATATTTCAGGGAAGAGCGCATGCATTCGCAGGAGAGCAGTCTCTCGGCCGTACAGCACCGCATGCTGATCGCGAGCTGTGTCGTCGCGCTGGGCGGGCTGGCGCCGGTCGCGCTTTTTCAGCTTGGCTTCCTCGGGCACTTGCCGGATCCCCCCGGCGCATGGTTCGACTCAGACCGAATTACCTCGTCGAAGATTGCGCATCCGTTCGGCGTGCCCGATAGCCTGCCGGGCATAGCGAGCTATGGAACCACGCTGGCGCTGACGCTTGCCGCCGGTCATTCCAGGCGGGCGCGACGGCTCCTCGGCGCAAAGCTCTGCCTGGACGGCGCCATGGCCGGATTCAACTCCATACGCCAGGTGGTCTCGTTTGGGCGCATCTGCTCCTGGTGCACGGTCACAGCAGGCGGGACTGCGGCCATGGTGTATGCGGGCCGTCATCTGATGAGGGCGACCGCGCTCGAAACTGCCAGGACAGCAAAGGCGGAGATCGGCGAACGGCCAATCACCTGAGGCTGCCGAATCGCCGTTGCAACAGATGAAGTGCGGGCAAGTTCTGGCTGAACCAATCGATCGACCTCGGCTACCATGGACGTGGGTGCCCTGTGACCAATTCAGACGTCGATTCGGAAATTATGCCGACTGCGGCCCCTGACCGCATTCCAGAGCTTGTCGATGCCCTTAGCCGTGTTGCTCCTCTGGCAGGGCTCAGCGACGAGGAATACACCTGGCTGGCCGCGAACGGCACCGAGCGTTCCCTTGAGGCGAACGTCCCGCTTTTTTATGAAGGCGATCCAGCTACGAAGATGACCATCCTGCTCAAGGGCGAGGTGCAGGTGCGTCGTGACCGTAGCGGACCCACAGCGCTGTTTATCGGGCGCGCGGGGCAGATCACCGGCCTGCTGCCTTTTTCACGCATGAAGACCTACGGCGGCCTGGGCTTCACAACCGCGGCGACCTGGGCGATTGAGTATGACCGCGCGCTGTTCCCGGAGATGTTGGCCGCGATTCCCTCGCTCACGCAGCGGCTCGTCTCCGTCCTTCTGGATCGGACGCGCGAGGTCACCCGCATGGAGCAGCAGTCGGAAAAGCTGACCGCATTGGGAAAGCTCGCCGGCAACCTGGCGCACGAGCTCAACAATCCGGCCTCGGCTGCGCAGCGCTCGGCGGCCGGCATGCTGCGCGAGGTCAAGACCTATGGGCATGAGCGATTCCGCCTCGGAAGCCTGTGTCTCGAGGAGGAACAAATTGCGGCGCTCGAAGCCTGGGAGGCGAACACTTTGGCCGCCTGCGCGCAAGTGGCGCCGCCTGAAGCCTCGCAGCTCGCCGCGCGCGAAGATGCGGTGCAGTCGTGGCTGCGTACCCGGCTTGGCGCACGCATTGGAGAACAGGTGACCGATGGGTGGAGGATCGGCCCGGAGCTGGCGGAACAGGGCGTTCTGCCCGATCAGCTGGACACGTTGCCCACCTTTCTCTCGGGTGAAGCGGCAGAGGTGATGCTGTCGCAATTTGCATCCACGCTGCGCACCGAACGCATGGTGGCCGCCATGCTTGACTCAACTGCGCGCATCTTCGACCTGATCCAGGCGGTCAAAGACTATTCCTACATGGACCAGGCGCCGATCCAGGACATCGATATTCCGCAGACGCTTGAAAATACCCTGGCCATGTTCCAGGCGCGCCTCTCCACGGTCAAGATCGTGCGCCACTACGAACCCCATCTGCCGCCGCTTCCGGCGTACGGAAGCGAATTGAATCAGGTGTGGACGGCGATCATCGAGAACGCTCTCGATGCTTTTCAGCCCGACGGAGCGCATCCCGGCGCAACTGCCCCGCCGCTGAAGGCGGATGCGGAACAACCGCCGCGGCTGGACATCTCCGCGAGCCTGGTGCAGGACCAGGTAGTCGTGGCCATCGAGGACAACGGCCCGGGAATACCGCGCGAAATCCAGTCGCGCATCTTCGAGCCGTTTTTCAGCACCAAGGCGCCGGGGCGCGGACTGGGTCTGGGACTGGACACCGCCCAGAGGATCGTTCGCATGCATCGCGGTTTTCTGAGCGTCGAGAGCCGTCCCGGCTGCACCCGCTTCCAGGTGCGGATGCCGCTGCAACAACTCGAAGCCTATTAGAGCGAGAGGCGCTGCAGCGCCAAGGCCGGATCTACTTCTCCAGCCAGCGCAGGGGCGGCGCCTGCGGCAGCACACCACACTCCGCGGCCAACTCAAAAAACTGCTGCAATCCGTGCACGCACTCTTCATCAAGCAGGTAATGGATATTCTGGTTCAAGTAGCTGCGAACGGTGGCCGGTGGAAGCGGAAGACGTTGCGACCATTCGGCGACCAGCGCCTCACGATGTGCGAGTCCGGCATCGCGGGAACCCAGCAGGTCGCTCTGCAAAGCACGGCGTAGAGCGCCGTCGCCGGACACGGCGTTCGCTCGCACCGCCCACACTGCCGATACCCAGGCTAGTCCCGTCTGCTGGCGCCATTCCCCTGCCAGATCCACATAGAGCAGCCGCTCGCCGGTGCGCCGTTCGCGTGCCTCCCGGTCTTCCTGCGCCAGCAGGGCCGGGTCGCCGATGAGCAACGCGGCGTCCGCCTGCGCGAGCATCGCATCCAGATCCGGACGATGCTGGAAGACCGACGCCTCGCTCTGCCAATATTTCCGCAACAATACGCGGAGATAGGCGAGCGTTGCGCGCGATGACGTGTCGGCGGCGATGGTCCTCAACCCGGCGATTCCGACGGACTCTTTCACCACCAGCAGCAGCGAGCGAATCGCCCCTTTGGAAGCGATGGCGCACCCGGGGACGATCAGCAGATCGGCCGTCGTAGCATAGGCGGCGACGGGGACCAGCCCGAGGTCCGCCGTGCCCTCCGCGAGCCGCTGTGCGCATTGCGAGGGCATCATGGTTTCGACGTCATAGCGCGCGCGCAGCGCAACGGATTGTGGCGGATGGTCGAAGTCCCACATCAACGGCGCGGGATTCAGGAAGTTGATGGCGGCGATACGCAGGCGGGTCACTGGCTAGTGTAGAACGTCGCCCGATGCACAACTTCCGTTGTACATCCATTGACTCGCATGCGAGGCGCATCTAGTCTCTGCCCAAGCTAATCATTCTTCGCTCATTGAGTTAAGGAGATGTGCAGGCCAGCCGGAAGCGGCTGCGTGGCCGCCCGATATGCCGACAGCTCCCGCTCCTATTCGGTCCGCACAAACGCAGGACGAGGCGCAGCTTGCATGGCTGGCGCTCGCCCTAACGCCCGGCATCGGATCCATTCGCCTGTTGCGTGCCATGCGGCAACTGCGCCGGCCGGAGTCCCTCTTCCAACTTTCGCTCACGGAGCTGGAGGCGCTTGAAATCCCGGTCGAGGCGACGCGCTTCATCGCGGAAGGTCAGGCGCGACGGGCAGCGGAGGAGGAGCGGCACCGGGTGGAGCAGGCCGGCGGCGCGATCCTCACCTACAGCGATGCCGACTATCCGGACCGATTGAAGCAGATCTTCGATCCGCCGGCGGTGCTGTGGATGCGCGGCAGCCGTTCGCTGCTCTCGCGGCCCGCCATTGCCGTTGTCGGCACCCGCCATCCGACGCCGTATGGCAGCGGCATGGCGGAGATGCTGGCGCGCGATCTGGCCAGCCGGCGGCTCACCATTCTGAGCGGTATGGCCCGCGGAGTGGACACGGCGGCGCACAAGGGCGCACTCGCCGGCGGAGGCGCGACGGTCGCGGTCTGGGGCACCGGCATCGATGTGATCTACCCCAAGGAAAATAAGCGGCTCGCCGAAGACATTCTTTCCGCGGGCGGCGCCATTGTCTCCGAGTACCCCATCGGCACCTTCCCGGCGCCGCAAAACTTCCCGCGTCGGAACCGTATACTCAGCGGCATGAGCGTCGGCGTCCTGGTCATTGAGGCGGGCGAGCACAGCGGCACCCGCGTGACCGCGCGCTGCGCCATCGAGCAGAACCGCGACGTCTTCGCCGTGCCCGGCAACGTGACCAACAAGAACTCCTGGGGGCCCAATACGCTGATCAAGCAAGGCGCCAAGCTGACCGCGACCTGGGAGGACGTGTGGGAGGACTTGCCCTCGCAGATCCGGTTGCAGATGGAGGAAGAGCTTGGATTTGCATCGAATGGCAACCCTGATGCATCGTTATTTACAGACATCCCCATGGGAGACCAGGAGTCGATCGTCTTCGGCCTGCTGCGGCACGATGAGTCGTTACAGCTTGACGAGATCGTCGAGAAGCTGGACGAAAAGCTCAGTTCAGCCGAGATTTTCACGGCACTCTTTGAGCTGGAGTTGGCCAATCACATCAAGCAGTTACCCGGCAAGCATTACGTCCGCCGCATGTAGCGGAGAGGCCATGCACATGGATCTGCCTCCCAGCACAGGCTGGATTCCGAGCCACGGTGCGTGGTAGCTTTCGGACAATTACCCGGCCGACCGCTTCGACCAGAACGAGCTCGGCTTCCGCGGAACAGACCATTCTCCCTGCAGGTGTAAGCCGGAGGATGGAAGTGGACGCAGCCTATTTTTTTTTTTGCGAAGGGCTGCACAAAACGCGACAGTTGCGCGTACACAGTAGCAATGCAACGGTTCGGCCGCAGCAGGATGCTGCAAATGGCCGCCTTATCCGACGGCAGCAGAAGTGTCCGTTGGGAGAATGAAGGAACATCCATGAGTAAATCTCTTGTGATCGTCGAGTCGCCGGCCAAGGCCAAGACGATCAACAAATATCTCGGCAAGGACTACACGGTCGAAGCATCGATCGGTCATATCAAGGACCTGCCGAAGAACAAACTCGGCGTCGATCTGGAAGATGGGAGCTTTACGCCCGACCTCATCGTCATGCCGGACAAGCAGAAGGTGGTCGACCGCCTGCGCAAGCTGGCAAAGGCGGCGACCCACATCTATCTTGCGCCCGATCCCGATCGGGAAGGCGAGGCCATCGCCGCTCATCTCGAAGATGAACTGCGCGAGGTGGCGAAGAAGGATTCCATCCAGCGCATCACCTTCAACGAGATCACATCGAAGGCCGTCCATGCAGCGTTTGACCACGCGCGCCCGGTAGACCGAAACCTCGTGGACGCGCAGCAGACCCGTCGTGTTCTCGACCGCATCGTCGGCTACCAGATCTCGCCCCTGCTATGGGATAAAGTACGCCGGGGTCTCTCCGCCGGCCGCGTGCAGACGGTGGCGCTGCGTCTCATCGTAGAGCGCGAGCGTGAGATCAAGGCCTTCAATCCGGTCGAGTACTGGACCATCGAAGCCGAGCTGAACCCCGGTGCGAACGAGTCAAACTTTACCGCCCGGTTCATCGGTATCGACGGCAAGAAGGCGGAGGTCGATACCGTCTCGGGCACGGCGCTTCCGGATGAGACCTCCACCCGGGAGGTGCTGGCCGCGCTCGAAAAGGCAAAGTGGTCGGTGCGCGAGATCGAGCGCAAGGAACGCCGTCGCAGCCCCGCTCCCCCTTTTACCACCAGCAAGCTGCAGCAGGACGCTTCGCGGCAACTGGGATTCAATGTGCGGCGCACCATGGGCGTGGCGCAGCGGCTTTATGAGGGCGTTGAGATCGGGCAGGAAGGCACCGTCGGTCTCATCACCTATATGCGTACGGATTCCACCCGCGTCTCGCCCGATGCGATTGCAGAGGTGCGCGAGCACATCGCCAAGAAGCTAGGCGACAAGTATCTGCCGGAGAAGCCCAACACCTTCAAGTCCAAGAAGGACGTGCAGGACGCGCACGAAGCCATTCGCCCTACCCAGGTCAGCTATACGCCGGAGGACATCAAGAGGTATCTCAGCGACGAGCAGTTCAAACTCTACCGGCTCATTTGGCAGCGCTTCGTCGCATCGCAGATGGTCAATGCCGTCTTCGATCAGACGGTGATCGAGGTCGCGGCCCAGAGCGACCGCCGGTATGACTTCCGCGTCACCGGATCGATCCTGAAGTTCGATGGTTTCCTCAAGGTATATGAAGAGGCCAAGGACACCCGGGACGAAGACGATGAGGCACTCAAGAACAAGCTGCCGGATCTGTCACAGGGACAGGCACTGACGCTCGTCGAGCTGAGGAACGATCAGAAGTTCACCGAGCCGCCGCCCCGCTACAACGAAGCCTCTCTGGTGAAGACGCTGGAAGAGCGCGGCATCGGCCGGCCCTCCACGTATGCCACAATCCTCTCCACCATTCAGGAGCGCGAGTACGTCCAGAAGGTCGGCCAGGGACGTAGCGGTAAGTTTGTACCGACGGAGATCGGCCTGGTGGTCACCGACCTGCTGGTTGCGAACTTCCCTTACATCTTTAATCCGGAATACACCGCCAAGCTCGAAGAGGAGCTGGACGATATTGAAGACGGCAAGGAGCGCTGGACCGACCTGCTGAGCGCCTTCTACCAGCACTTCGAGCAGGAGCTGGTGCATGCCGGCAAGCACATGGAGAACGTCAAGCGCATGGAGAAGCCGACGGACGAAAAGTGCGAACGCTGCGGCTCGCCGCTGGTGCTGAAGTGGGGCAAGTTCGGCTCCTTCTTCGCCTGCAGTGCGTATGACAAGAAGAAGAAGGACAGTTGCTCCTTTACCAAGGAGAATTTTGCCGCCAAGCCCGGCCTGGATACCCCGGAGGGGGAGAAGGAAGAGGAGTACTGTGAAGCGTGTGGCCGAGTGATGGTGCTGCGCAACGGACCGTTCGGTCCCTTCATGGCCTGCCCCGGATACAACGAGGATCCGCCCTGCAAGACGGTGCGCCGCCTGACGTCTAAGGAACAGCAGAAGCCGCCGCAACCCCTGGATGAACAGTGTCCCCAATGCGGCAAGGGGCTGGTGTTGCGTACCGGCCGCTTTGGCGAGTTCGTCTCCTGCTCCGGCTACCCCGAGTGCAAGTACATCAAGCAGAATCTCGTGGAAGGCATGAAGTGTCCGAAGTGCGGCAAGGGAGATATCGCGGAGCGGAAGACCCGCTTCGGCACCACCTTCTACGGCTGCACCAACTATCCCAAGTGCGACTTCACGGCCAACGGCAAGCCGGTTGCGCAGAAGTGCCCGGAGTGCGGCGGATCGTACCTCATCGAGAAGACCCTGAAATCGGGCGTATATCTGACCTGTCCGAACAACAAGAGGCCAGCGGCCTCCGACGAACGCGCCTCCAGGAAGCGGAAGAAGCCTGCGGACGATGAGGCCACGGCAGTAAGCTGCTCCTTTTCCAAGCGGCTTGGCGATGCGCCACCGCCGCCGCAAGCCGCGGCGCGCGAAGAGCGGGCGGAAGCAGTCGCGTTCTAGGGATGAATGGTCCGGGCGCCAGCTCGAAAGTGCCGGGCCCGGAAGGCTCATCCGGAAAGCTAAGATTGATCTATGGCAAGTTCCTTAGCGGCAAAAGAAGATGCAATCGTCATCCTGAAACTCTACGAATTGCGCACCGAACCAGTCATGCGCAAAGCGCGCGACTGGGTGCTCGCCCGCTTCTGGCCGCAGTCCTCCCGGGAGGTTCAGGCGATCCTGGGCAACTTCGGCTCGGAGGAGAACGCCTATCTTCGCCAGGTGACCTCGTACTGGGAGATGGCCGCGGCGCTGGTCAACCACGGCACGCTGGACTGCGATCTCTTCCTCGAAACCAATGGCGAGCCGTTCTTCCTGCTGGCTAAGTTCTGGCCATTTCTGGAGGACATCCGGAGCACCCTGCCCAATTTCCTGCGCCAGGTGGAGCAGCTCACGATCAAGTCCGCTATCGCCAGGCAGCGGCTGGATGCAATGCTGGCAAACATGGAGAGGCGGCGGGCGACGGCCGGCGCCCGGTAGCGCGAAGGGCGCACTTGCCAAAGGCGCTGACCGGCAGGTAGAACGTTTCTGGCAACCCGGGGTGGTTCCGGGCAGTTCTGACAGGGGAGAGCGATATGAAATGGATTCTGGTAACAGCGCTGGCGTTGAGCAGCGTGCCGGCCTTGGCAGCGGATATGAGCGCCAAACCCATGAAGCTGATGGGGTACATCTCGGACTCCAAATGCGCGGCGGCGCACAATAGCTCGGCTCCGGACGCGGCCTGCGTGAAGAAGTGCATCGGAATGGGCGCGAAGCCGGTCTTCATCGACGATGCGAAGAAGGATGTGTGGTCCATCGACAATCCCGATTCGATTGCGAACGATTACGGCAAGAAGGTGACGGTGATGGCCAAGGCGGACGACAGCGCCAAGACCATTCACATCACCAAGGTCGAATCGGCCAAGGACGCGAAGGGCTCCAGCGGGATGATGGACGACAAGCACTGATCGAGGCGAGTGAGAACGAAGGCACGAAAGGACGCATCCGTGCGTCCTTTCGTGCGTCTAAAAGGGAAATCTGAAGTCCCGGCAAATCTGTGCCAACGATCTGCTAATGTGTTGTTTGCAAAATTGCGCGGAAAGAGAATGGGTTAAGGACCATGGCAAAGGCTGTGTGGAACGGTAAGGTCATCGCGGAGAGCGAGACGACGGAGACGGTGGAGGGCAATGTGTACTTCCCGGAGAGCGCCGTCAATCGGGAGTACCTCCGGCCCAGTTCGACCACATCGACCTGCCCGTGGAAGGGGCAGGCGCGCTACTACAGCCTGATGGTGGACGGGCAGGAGAACCAGGACGCGGCCTGGTACTACCCGGATCCCAAGCCCGCCGCCAAGAACGTGAAAAATCATATGGCCTTCTGGCGCGGCGTGGAGATCGAGAAGTAGCGGTTCCGGGAGGGGGTACCCCCCCAAGGCAAATCCAGCAAATACTCTACAATCAGTCACTTAGCCGGGTATTACCCTGCTAAATTCCTCGCAATAAAGGGGTTACGGCTAAATTCCTCTGGCGTAAGGACTTAGCTGACGACGCGGTGTCTGTTCACACCTGCACGTTGCCTGCCCTATTTCCAGTGTAGCCAAACGGCGGAATCACTACGCCACGCCAAATGCTCTAGCTGCCGAGCTTCTTTTTCCAGTGTTTGGCCAGGCACTCAGCGACCGATTTCGAAGGGTCGCCGGAATTCTGGCTCTCCTTCTTGCAGGTGTAGCTGAAGCTGATGTCTTTGGTCTGCGCGTTGACGACCTGCATGGTGACGCGATCCCACGCGCCGTCGTTGTAGGTACCGGTGGTCAGGGCGCTGGTGATGCCCTTGAAGATCGAGCCGTTGTTGGTGACGGCCTGGAAGGTGACCATGTAGGTCGCGCGAGTGGGATCCAGGGTAACGACCACGGGCAGGTCCTTCTTCTGCACGGCGGCGGAAAAGTCGCCGGAGAAGGGGCTGTTGGGGTCGAGGTAGATCGTGGTCTGACCCGATTGTGCGAGACACACGGCAGACGATGTGAGAAGCAGCGCGATCCAGACCCGTTTCATAGGGCGTCTCCCACTGATGGCGTTCGTGGCCTCACATCATAGCGCGCCGGCGAAGCGGGAGCACGTCAAATTGTGGCGGAGGAGCGCGTATGATTTCCTCCAATCCGATGAGCGCTATCGCTCCCTTATCCGACGGACGGGGCTGCCGTCAGCGTATTGAATCCTCTGACACATGAATAGGGGTGGCAACGTGTAGCTTCGGACAGGGCCGATTGGCCAACACTGGAGGCGTATGCGACCAGAAAGCCAAAGAGTTGCGGTAGACAGGACGCAGCGGGCTTACGCGAGACTCGCGGGCATTTTGCTTCTGGTATCGATCCTGATCGCTCTGGGCGGGGGCGCCGTGCTCTCCCATATCGCGGGCGATGGAACATTCGGCGAGATCTCGGCGCGGATCGCAGCAAGGGAACGGCTCTGTCGGGCGGCGCTCTCCAGCATCGTGATAGTGAGCATGGGCAGCGCTCTACTCGCGTTTGCGCTCTATGTAACGCTGAAATCAGTCAATAGCCTGCTGGCTCAGCTCGCGATGATCTTCACTCTGGCGGATTCCTTTCTTGCTCTGATGGTGCGAATGTGCGGCTTCGTCAGACTTCATCTCTATATCACGGCACAAAGCGGCAAGGCCGGATCAGGCAATGCAGAGACGTTGAACGATCTGCTCCGCAGCATTGCGAGCACAACGGAGAACATCGGAGGTATTTGTTTTGGAATAGGTTCGTGCCTCTTCTTTTATCTATTTCTCAGCTCGAGGTACATGCCGCGTACCATTTCGGCGCTGGGCTTGGTTGCTTCTGTGATCTGGACAGTCATGTATTTTGCCGAACTAGTGTTCCCGGAACACCGCGCGTTCTTGCAGTACATCTGTTTTCCACCCATGCTTCTGGCTGAGGTCGTGACTGGCGTTTACCTGACGTTCTTCGCGGTGGGTACAAAGTCCGAAGTCCCGGTGCGATAGCGAACCCTGAGAGGCCGTTGCAGTGAGCCGAGATTGACAGTTCGGAGCTCGGGAAATGGCTGCTATCATGGCAGCGCATTGAACACTGAGACCGGGCCGGCTGAGATCCGGCCCAGCCGCTCTGGTGAGATTCTATGGCGCTCGTCGCAGGCACACGCTTTGGGGCCTACGAGATCCTGGCTCCGCTCGGGGCCGGCGGGATGGGCGAGGTGTACCGGGCGCGGGACAGCCGCCTGGGGCGCGAAGTGGCGCTCAAGGTGCTGCCGGATCATCTGGCGAATGACCGGGATCACCTGGGACGCTTCGAGCAGGAGGCGCACTCGGCGTCAGCGCTGAACCATCCGAACATCGTCACCATCTACGAACTGGGACAGGTAGACGCCTGTGTGTATATCGCCATGGAGATGGTGGAGGGCGATACGCTGCGGGGCTTTCTTAGCGCCGGCTCGATCCCGCTGCACAGGGGAATCGAGATCGCGGCCCAGATTGCCGATGGTCTGGCCAAGGCACATGAGGCAGGCATCGTGCACCGCGACCTGAAGCCCGAGAACCTGATGGTGTCCCGTGACGGACTGGTGAAGATCCTGGACTTCGGGCTGGCAAAGCTGAGCCCTCCGGTGGGTTCAATGGCGGAGGCTCGTACGCAGGGAGCGCCGCGCACGGGCAGCGGATTACTGCCGGGCACGATCGGCTACATGTCTCCCGAACAGGCGAGCGGCCGGCCGGTGGACTTTCGCTCCGACCAATTCTCGCTGGGATTGGTGCTCTACGAGATGGCCGCGGGCAAGCCGGCGTTTCGCCGGGCCAGTACGGCCGAGACGCTGGCGGCTGTTCTGCGGGACGATCCAGAGCCGGTTGTATCGCTGAACCGCCAGGCGCCGGCGCCGCTGTGCTGGGTCATCGAGCGCTGCCTGGCCAAGGAACCGGGCGAGCGCTACGCGTCCACTCGCGATCTGGCGCGCGACCTGACGGCGCTGCGCGACCGGCGTGTGGGATCACCGGCGCAGCCGCTGTCCATTCGTCCCAGCAATCTTCCCGCGCAGCGCACCGCGTTCGTGGGCCGGGAAAAGGAAGTGGCAACGCTCGTCGAACTGTTGCAGGGTCCGGACGTGCAACTGGTCACGCTGACCGGACCGGGCGGGATCGGCAAGACCCGGTTGGCGGTGCAAGTGGCGCACGCGCTGAGCGATCGCTTTCCCGGCGGAACGTACATGATTCCGCTGGCCCCGGTGAGCGATCCCGCGCTGGTCCCGGCGATGCTCGCACAGACGCTGGGCCTGCGCGAGTCCGGCGGGCAGGCCGGGGAACACGCGGCGGGCGAGTGGGCGGCCCAGTCTCCGCTGGAGGCGCTCAGGGACTGTCTGCATGCCTCGGTGTGCGGGCCGATGCTGTTGCTGTTCGACAACTTCGAGCACCTGAGCGACGCAGCGCCCACGATTGCCGATCTGCTGACCGCCGGTCCCAATCTGAAGGTGCTGGTCACCAGCCGGGCTCCGCTGCACCTTTATGGAGAACGCGAATTTCCAGTGCCGACGCTGGGAGTGCCCGATGTGCATGCGGCGGCGCCGCTGGAGATGGTGTTGCAATCTCCCGCGGTGAGGTTGTTTCGGCAGCGGGCCCGCGCGGTGAAGCCGGACTTCGAGGTGAGGGCAGATAACGCCGCCGCCGTGGCGAATATCTGCGTGCAACTTGACGGCTTGCCGCTGGCCATCGAGCTGGCCGCGGCGCGCGTGAAGCTGCTCTCTCCTTCCGCCATGCAGGCACGGCTGGAGAGCCGCCTGCAACTGCTCACCGGGGGCGCCCGCGACCTGCCTGCCCGCCAGCAGACACTGCGGGGAGCGATGGACTGGAGCTACGGGCTCCTGAGCAGCGCCGAGCAGAGGCTCTTCCGGCGGCTCTCGTTGTTCGTCGGCGGGTGCACGCTGGAGGCGGTGGAGGCGGTCTGCGATACCCAGCAGGATCTGGGGGTCGACGTCTTCGACGGCATGGCCTCGATAGCGGACAAGAGCCTCGTCCAGCAATGCGAGCAGGCGGGAGAGCCGCGCTTCACCATGCTCAAGACCATCCGCGATTACGGGGTGGAGCAGTTGGCGGCCAGCGGCGAGGAGGCGGCGACCCGGCGCGCCCATGCGGCCTACTATCTGGTGCTGGCGGAGGAGGGCAACGCAGGAAGCGATGCGGCGGCCGGGGAGTGGCCGGAGCGTGTCGAGATGGAACACGACAATCTGCGCGCCGCATTGCGCTGGCTGACGCAAACCGGCGACGCGGAGTGGGGCATGCGCATGGCTGCCGCGCTGTTTCCTTTTTGGGAGGCGCGGGAGCATTTCCGCGAAGGACGCGACCGGCTGAACCGGCTGTTGGCGCTGCCCGCGGCGGCGGCCCGGAACCAGCAGCGGGTGAGAGCGCTGTTCGCCGCCGGCGTGCTGGCCGCGGCTCAGGCCGACTACGCCGCGGCCCGGGAGCGGCTGGAGGAGAGCCTGGAGATTGCGCGAGAGTTGCAGGACACGCGCGGCGTCGCGGTGTCACTGAACGCGCTCGCGGTATTCCGTCGCGTGCGGGGCGAGCTGGCGGAGGCCGGTGCGCTCTTTGAAGAGAGCCTGGGGCTGTGTCGCGAGCTGGGAGACCAGGTGGCCGCCGTCCGGGCGCTGAGCAACCTTGCCAGCGTGGTCCGTTTGCAGGGCGACCATGCGCGGGCGCGTTCACTCTACGAGGAGTGCGGCGCGAGTTTTGCCGAGCTTGGAGACCGGACGGGCATGGCATGGTCGCTCGATTATCAGGGCGATGTGGCTCGCGAGCAGGGAGATACGGAGATGGCGCGCGCCCTCTATGAGCAGAGCCTGGCCGCCTTCCGCGCGCTGCGGGATACCCCCGGCATCGCGGGAACGCTGGCGGATCTGGGCAATCTGGCGCTCGAACGGAAGAACTACTCCGAAGCGCGCAGCCTGTATGGGGAGAGCCTGCGGATCCATCAGAGGCTCGAATCGCGACGTGGCATGGCGCGGGTGCTGGAGTGCTTCGCGTGCGCCGCGGCGAGCGAGGGCAAGGCGCTGCGCGCCTTGTGCCTGGCTGGGGCGGCGACGGCACTCCGCGAAGCCATGGGCTCGCCGCTGAATGCCACCGAGAGTGCACGGCTAGAGAAACATCTGGGACCGGCGCGGCAGGCGGTGAGCAACACGGCGGGCGCGGCGGCGTGGATGGAGGGGTGGGCCATGCCGACGGAGGAAGCTGTGGCTCTCTCGCTGTCGCCCGGCTAGCGCGGACTCGAGCGTCTACTCGGCGGTGGCGGGATCGATCATCCGGCGCACAGCCGAAACGCGGTTTGCGGGTATGCCGGCACGTCTGGCGTGCTCACGGATGGTGGTTTCGTCCGGCGCCAGGTACACGCAGTAGAGCTTGTCTTCGGTAACGTAGCTCTGCAGCCACTGGATGTCACGACCGAGGGACGTGAGAGCCGCTACGGAGGCACGCGACAACCTCTGCCACTCGGCATCGGACAGCCTTCCCGCTCCCGGTACATCGCGTTCGATCACAAACCTGGGCATGGCAGTGGCACCGGACACGATGGTAGCAGAGAGCGGGGTATGCCAATAGCAGATTAGATCTCCCAGCGCAGCAGGGTGGCTCCGGTGGTAAAGCCGGCGCCGACGGAGGCGAGCAGGACGAGGTCGCCCTTCTTGAGGCGGTTCTCTTCGCGAGCGGTGCCCATGGCCAGGGGAATGGTGCCGGCGGTGGTGTTGCCGAAGCGGTCGATGTTGATGATGACGCGCTCTTCCGGCAGGCCGAGGCGTTCCGCGGTAGAGAGGATGATGCGCTTGTTGGCCTGGTGGGGGATGAAGCAGCCCAGATCGCTGCCCTCGACCCCGTTCCGTTGCAGCAGCTTTACCGAGACTTCGGCCATCTTGCGCACGGCGTACTTGTACACCGCCTGGCCGTCCTGATGGACATAGTGCATCTTGTGCGCGACGGTTTCGGCGGTGGAGGGGTGCAGGCTGCCGCCGCCGGGCATGTTCAGGGCCGGGCCGCCGGCGCCATCGATCTCATGGATGTAGTCGATCAGGCCGGTCTCGCCGTCCTCCGCCGGTTCGAGCAGAACAGCGCCGGCGCCATCGCCGAAGATGACGCAGGTCTTGCGGTCGGTGTAGTCGATGATGGAGGACATGGTGTCCGCGCCGATGACCAGCACGTTGCGATGCGCGCCGCTCTCCACCAGCTTGGCTCCGACCTGCAGCGCATAGACAAAGCCGGAGCAGGCGGCGGAGAGATCGAAGCCCCAAGCGCCCTTGGCGCCGAGGCTGTCCTGCACCAGGCAGGCGGTAGAGGGAAAGAGCATGTCGGGCGTGACGGTGGCGACCAGGATGACCTCAACATCGCTGCCGGCGATGCCGCGCTCGGCCAGGCAGCGCTTCGCGGCTTCAACGGCCATGGCGCACGTGGCCTCGCCGTTTCCGACCAGATGGCGTTCGCGGATGCCGGTGCGCTCAGTGATCCACTCGTCGTTGGTGTCGACCATCTTTTCCAGATCGGCATTGGAGAGGATGCGCGGCGGGACATAGGTGCCCAGGGCGCTGATTTTGGCGCGAATTCCGGGCCCGACGGGGCTGCGCGGAGTCGCGGCTGCGCGGGATGGATCTGTTTGAGAAGAGGCGACGTTCAAAGATGCTCGATCTCCGGAGGTAGGCACGTTCTTCATTCTCGCTGAGGACGGGGTGAGTGTCTATGAATCGGTCGGGAACAGGGGTCAGGTGTCAGGGATCAGGGATCAGGGGGCATCCGGGGGATCAATCGAGACCTGTGTTCAATTCGCTGGAGAGCGGGCGGCATTCCACACGGTCTGGATGCGCCGATCCAGCTCAACGTACTCGCGGTCGGCGATGACTGCCCGCGTCAGCAGTTTGCGGTGTCTCCTGCCCGGAAGCTGTTCGATCATCCATCCCCAGGCTGCCTTCGCCGGCTCAGTGAAATCGATGTCGACACCCGGCAGCTTGAGTGCCGCTACATCCGCCACCGTGGTCTTGATTGCGACCTGGGGAAAGGGAAAGCCCTCCACCTGGCGTTGAATCGCGCTCGCGATCGTCTCCACCTCCCGGGCGCGCGCGACCGGTATGCGACCGTTCCTATCGAAATCGGTGAGGGCTGCGCGGAGCCACGCGCGATAATCGCGGACTTCCGGTGAATTCCGCAGCAGAAGCGCATTCCTGAGGACGTCGGCCGGCTCCATGCTGCTCAGCAGCAGCAGGGGGAAGAATGCCGGCGTGTAGGGCACGTCCGCGATGGGCCGTCCGACGAGGTCACCCAGACGCTCGAACAAATACTGCTCGCCGGTGCGCGCCGTCTTCTGTCCCAGGGAGATGGCGAGAAACAGCCGAGACCGCTTCGGCTGCATCAGGTGGTCGGTGCCCGCAAGCTGGGCGTACCCGCCGAAGATGAGGCCGCCAAGGATATAGGCGGCAAGACGCTCTTCACTCTGGTTCGGCAGCGTCAGGTCTCCGAGCTGCGGGTACCAGGCATAGCCGGAGGCGGCCAGCTCCCCCAGAATGCTGTACGCCTCCTGCGAACTGATCCGGGGAGCGGCCTCAAGGCCTGGAGCGCCGGCTTCATAGAGCTTTTTCAACTCCGCGAGTGCTGCGCTCTTGACTTGCATGTAGGCTTCGTAGCGCACGTCCACATCGACCAGGATCTCCTCATGCGCGTTCACCTGCGAGAGCGTTCGTTCATTGAAGTTCTGGCCAATATCGTAGGTATCCGCGTAGTTGAAGACCAGGATCTTCTCGTCCAAAATGATGCGATCGAAGAAGGTGCCGAGCGCGTGCATGTTCTTGGTCAACAGATCCCACGCTCCATACGGGTCCTGCGCGCCGGCTGCCCCACGCAGGAAGACTTCGCCGCAACGCAGAATCATGGGGTCGACGACCGGTCCGCCAATCTTCGCGATGGCCGTCCAATCGCCCGGTGTTTGCACGATGACCTTCATGGGTTCGCCTCGCTTCCCGCAAGCCCGTTCGGTGTGCCGGTTCGGTGTGCCGGCCCGGTGTGCCGCCCAGACTCTATGCCGTGAAGGCGATCTTGTCCAGCCAACTGCTGCGCCGGCGCTGCAGCAGGGATGCAAGCAACTCCGCAACCGGCTTCCGCGTGTTGCGCGTGTCTACGGCAGGCTGTGACCGTTGCACCGCAGCACGCCGAGATAGGCGCGCCACGGGCCTACGGCGTCACGATACCGGTAGGCCAGTACCCGTGATAGCTGGTGCAGATGGGTGAGATCGTGAACGGCCCAGGTGGCCAGAAGTTGCGCGAGCGTGACCACGCCGAGCGAGGGATGGGTTCCGCGCCGGGAAAGGTCCTGCGGCTGTAGATTCGCAGCCCGCAGCTCGGCGAGGTTCTCGCTGCGCAGGTGAATGAAGTCGTCCAGGAGCTGCTCGAGCGAGGCGTCTCCGCGCTCTGTGAACTGCGCGAGGCGGTCGAAGGGATCGAAGGGCCGCGCTTCGCCGTCTTTCAACAGGATCCGCAGCCGCGGCATCCAGTCGGTGCGTTCGCCGGCAATGAGGTGGCCGACGATGTCGTACGCGCACCAGGAGTCGCCTCCTTCGGTCGAGCGCACCCACGCGCCGGGCAGACCGCGCAAGAGAGCGTTCAAGGTGCCGGGAGTGCGGCTGAGGAGGGCGATGGTCTCTTCCAGATTGAGTTCCGCCGGCGTTTCCATGCAGACATGGAAGCATGTCTGGCGCTCGGGCTCAAGGGATGGTGTGGAGGGTTCCGCGGGGATGCGCCTGCGGCGCATGACCCACCCTTTGCGCTTGATGGAGAGAGAGAACGCCGATGCAGGGGAGGCGCAAAGAATGGGGCACCCGGTTTGGCGGGAAGAAGCGGAGCGGGTGGGGATGGCGGCCGGGCGGTGGAGATGATAAGAGATGCAGTAGCGGCTTACGACCAGATGCGAAGGCCGGGTGCGGGGTTCGGGAGAATGGCGAAGTTGCGACGGGAGATGCTGCGGCAGCAGCAGGTGCAGCTCATCGCGAAGGCGTTGGCCGATCCACGACGATACGAGATCCTGCGCAAGCTGGGCGCATGCGCGGGCGCGTTGCGCTGCGAGACCGTGCGGGGTTGCATGGAGATCAGCCCGGCCACGTTGTCACACCATATGAAAGAGCTGGAAACAGCGGGTTTGGTCAAAGTGACGCGGGAGGGCAAGTTCGCGAGCTATCTGCTGCGGCGCGACGTGCTGGAGGCCTACTTCGAACAGCTCAGGGCGGACCTGATCTGAGCAGATTCCTGTGGAGAACCCGAATCTTTTTCCGGCATACCCCATCAATTCGATGACTGTCGAATCATTGGCAGACGGAGGAAGAGCGATGGGTAAGCTGACAGGCAAAGTAGCGGTGGTGACGGGCGCCTCGAAAGGGATCGGAGCGAGCATAGCGAGAGCGCTGGCGGCGGAGGGCGCGTCTGTGGTGGTGAACTACGCCACAAGCAAGCAGGGCGCCGATGCGGTGGTCGCGGAGATTACCGGCAAGGGCGGCAAGGCGATCGCGGTGCAGGGCCACGTGGCGAAGGCGCCGGAGGTGCAGCGGCTGTTCGCGGAGGCGAAGAAGGAGTTCGGGCGGCTGGATGTGCTGGTGAACAACGCGGGCGTCTACGAGTTTGGGGCACTGGAGCAGATCACGGACGAGCACTTTCACCGGCAGTTCGACACCAATGTACTGGGATTGCTGTTGGCGACGCAGGAGGCGGCGAAGCAGTTCGGCGCCGAGGGCGGAAGCGTGATCAACATCGGCTCCGTCGTCAGCCAGATCACGCCGCCGACCTCCGCAGTGTATGCGGCGACCAAGAGCGCGGTGGATGCCGTGACCCGTGTGCTGGCGAAGGAGCTGGCGCCAAGGAAGATCCGCGTCAACTCCATCAATCCGGGCATGGTGGAGACGGAGGGAACGCACACGGCGGGGATTATCGGAAGCGACTTCCAGAGCAGCACGGAGTCGCAGACGCCGCTGGGACGGATCGGACAGCCGGAGGACATCGCACCGATCGCGGCGTTTCTCGCGTCGGCTGACTCCGGGTGGCTGACGGGCGAGACGCTGCTGGCATCCGGCGGATTGCGGTAAACGGGCGGGACTGGGGAGCGGAAAAGCGGGCAGAAGCAGGTCCCTCCGCTCCGTCTATCTCGCGCAAATGCGCGAGACAGGATACGTCGGGATGACGGCCGATTGCGCGACGGATACCTTCGATCAGAGATGCGGAGAAGAGCGATGAGCAGGCCAGCGAGCGCGCGATTGGCGAGAAGAAAAACTGGTATGATCGAGCTGCCGGGTCCTACGCGACGGAATCCCGCCAACCCCGCCAGGTCCGGAAGGAAGCAACGGTAACGGGCCATTTTGTGCGCAGTAGGTCCCCCGGCATGGAAGCGGCAGCCGCCTAGTCGCCGATACTCGAATCCCACCCGAAACCCACCCTTCGCTACGCTCAGGATGGGGCACCCGCCTTGGCGGTGACGACACAGCCCAGCATAGCTTCGCTACGCTCAGGATGGGGCACCCCGTTCTGCTCCGGTAAAATAGAGCAGTGACCCCCTTACAAACTCTCGAAGACGCTCCAATGCTGGCTGCGGAGCGCACGGCGCAGGCACGGCCCAAGGTGGGGTTCGTCAGCCTGGGCTGCCCCAAGAACCTGGTGGACAGCGAGGTGATGATGGGCCTGCTGGACCGGGCCGGCGCGGAGCTGACCTCCTCGCCGGAGACGGCGGAGATTCTGGTGGTGAACACCTGCTCGTTCATCGACTCGGCCAAGCAGGAGTCGGTGGATACGATCCTGGAGATGGCGCAGCACAAGACCACAGGACAGGCGCGCAAGCTGATCGTTGCCGGGTGCCTGGTGGAGCGCTACCGCGACGAGATCCGCAAGAACATCCCGGAAGTGGATGCGGTGGTGAGTACGGGCGAGTTGGAGAGGGTGCTGGAGGCGGCGGGTCTGGGGGCGTACCGCCCGCCCGCGGCGCCGGCGCTGGTGCAGATCGGGACGGCGCGGCCGGCCAAGCCGCAGATCGGAATGGCCCCGGTGGAATTGGCTTCCGCCACTGTTACGAATATGCCATCGCGTGCCGAGGGCGACGAGCGCGAGCGGCAGGGGCGCTTTGCGCGGGCGAGCTGGGACGGGGCGACGGCCATGTTGCCGAGCGCGCTGTATGACGAGAGCATGCCGCGCATCCTGACTACGGGCAAGACCTCCGCGTACCTCAAGATTGCCGAGGGCTGCGATCATCCGTGCTCCTTCTGCGTGATCCCGAACCTGCGCGGCAAGTTCCGCTCGCGGCGCTTCGAGTCAGTAGTAGCGGAGGCGGAGCAACTGGTGGCCCGCGGCGTGCGGGAGATTACGTTGATCGGCCAGGATACGACCTGCTATGGCGAAGACCTGGGCATGCGCGATGGGCTGGCGGCGCTGCTGGACCGGCTGGCGCAGATTGAGGGCCTGACTTGGCTGCGCTTTCTCTATGCCTATCCGAACAAGATCACCGGTCGGCTGCTTGACACCATCGCCAGGCACGACCGGATCGTGAAGTATATGGATGTGCCGCTGCAGCACGCGAGCGCCGGCGTGCTGAAGTCGATGCGCCGGGGAGCGAACGCGGATATCTTTCTGAAGACGCTTGAAAAGGTGCGGGCCGCGGTGCCGGGCATCGCGCTGCGAACTTCGTTCATCGTGGGCTTTCCCGGAGAGACGGCGGAGGACCACGCGGCGCTGCTGGAGTTTGTGCGCGCGGCGAAGTTTGACTGGATGGGAGCCTTCTCCTACTCCGATGAAGAGGGCGCGCACGCCTTTGGATACGACCAGGCGAGCAAGGTGCCGAAGCGGACCATCGAAGCGCGGCGCCGGTCACTGATGAAGCTGCAGCAGGCGGTCAGCCGCGAGCGCAAGCAGCAGTGGGTGGGCCGGACGATGGACGTGCTGGTAGAGGGAGAGTCAAAGGAGACGCCGCTGCTGTGGGAGGGGCGTTCGCAGTTTCACGCGCCGGAGATCGACGGCACGGTGTACATCAACGATTTCGGTCCGCACGAGGTGCTGGCGCCGGGCAGCTTCTACCGCTGCGAGATCACCGAAGCGCACGATTACGATGTGGTGGCGCGGGTGGTGGCGTAGCTGGAGTGAGCGGAAGCGATCCAAGTCATGAGTGAAGAGAGAGAAAGCAAAGCAAGACGCATCCTGCGTTGCCCGACCTGCAGGAAGGTAGTGAGCCCGGGGGATGAGGATGCGCCGTTCTGCAGCGATCGCTGCCGGTTAATTGACCTGGGCAAGTGGGCGAGCGGGGAGTATCGCATCTCGTCGCCGATCCTGGATCCCGAGGTATTGGAAGGAATGAGTGAGCAAGCGCGCCGCCCTAACCACGAGGACGACAACGACTAGTCCCCCGGCCAGGCCCACACGCCGCAAGAAGACAGCCTGGGCGTGGATGGCGGCAACGTTCTTCGGCGTGGGGTTGCTGAAGCCGGGACCGGGTACATGGGCTTCCGTCGAGGCGGTAGCGCTGTGGTATGGCGCGGCCAGGCTCTCCGAGTACTCGCGCTTTGGATGGACAGTCACCAATCCCACCCGGACCACCTACATCCCCGATGCTGGGTGGCTGGGCTTGTTTACGTTCCTGGCCGTGGTGGTGGTGACCGTGATCGGCATACCGGCGGCGACGCGGGTAGCCCGCGAGAGCGGACGCGAGGACCCCGGCCATGTAGTCATCGATGAAGTGGCGGGACAGTGGACGACGCTGATCGTGTGCCATCCGGACTGGCGGCATGCCCTGATGGCGTTGGCGCTGTTTCGGCTCTTCGATATCACGA
Organism: uncultured Acidobacteriaceae bacterium; assembly: GCA_963830635.1. Lineage (GTDB taxonomy): Bacteria > Acidobacteriota > Terriglobia > Terriglobales > Acidobacteriaceae > CAWHMN01. The sequence goes on from CAWHMN010000001.1 coordinate 1,479,759, forward strand.
AGCCATGGCCGATCCGCAAGCTCGAAACGCTGCCGGGGGGCTGGGGCATCATGCTGGATGACCTGGCCGCAGGTGTTCTGGGCCTCGTTGTGCTGGCCGTGATGCAGCACTGGTGGGTTTAGAAGAAGATCGCGGATGCCGCTGCACGTCTCTTCCAGCTCGCTCCCCATCGACTACGCTTACGCTCACGGTCAAGATCGGGCATCCAGGCCAACGTTAGCAGCAGATGCTTCCGCTTCGGCCCGCTGCGGCCCGCTTCGGCCCGCTTCGGCCTGATGACAACGTGTCATTTGGACGATCACTATGATCCTGCGTCTAAACTGGGGAGAGCAGGCATACACGCATGATCCGAATTTCCAGGCAAGATCCCGCAGCGCCGCCGACGCCCCGTATCGAATCCGTGCTTCCCGAGGCGGCCCTCCCCGGTGGAGAGATAGAGATTCGTGGCGGACAACTGGGGCCGAACCGAGACCGGCAGCCGCTGGCGGTGCTGGATGGCTCGCTGGCGCCGGTGCTGCTGAGCCGGCCGACGCGCATGACCATCCGCATTCCGGAGAGCGCGCAGACGGGACGGCTGGAAATACGGCAGAACGGCGCGACCAGCAACTCAGTGAATCTGAAGCTGGGCCGGCTGGTGGCGGAGAACCTCAACCCGGTCTCCAGCCCCGCGGTAGATACGGATGGGAATATCTACGCGACGTTTTCCGGCCAGCGCGGGCAGCCGGCGCCGGTCTCGGTGTACCGCATCTCGCCCGAGGGCGATATGGATGCGCTGGTCACTGGATTGGTCAACGCGACGGGGCTGGCGCTGGATGTAAACGGCCTTCTGTATGTGTCGTCGCGGCACGAAGGGACCATTTACCGGGTGACGCACGAGGGTGCGACCTCAGTGTTTACCGAGGGCATGGGCGTGGCCACGGGCCTGGCCTTCGATGCGGAAGGCAACCTGTTCTGCGGCGACCGCAGCGGCACGATCTTCAAGATCGCGCCGGACCGGCAGATCTTTGTCTTCGCAACCCTTGAACCGAGTGTTGCGGCGTATCACCTGGCCATTGGGCCGGACGGAACGCTCTATGTAACCGGGCCCACGACCTCCAGCAACGATGCCGTGTATGCGATTGCTACGGACGGCACCATCCGCACGTTCTACCGCGGGCTGGGACGGCCGCAGGGCCTGGCGGTGGACATCGCGGGCGGCCTGTACGTGGCGGCATCGCATCGCGGACACCGCGGTATCGTTCGCTTCGCGCCGGATTTCTCCGCGGGCGATGAGCCGGAGCTGGTCATCGCCGGCCCGGGTATGGTGGGGGTTGCGTTTGCGCCGAGCGGCAGCGCAATCATCTCCACCCACACGGCTGTTTATGATGTAGCGTTGGGCGTGGAAGGGCTGCGCTTCCTGTAGCGCCAACCCACCCTGGCTGCGCCAGGATGGGGCACCCATCGTCAGAGAATCAGAGAGAGAAACCTTTACAGATGATCGCTGAAATCATCGCCGTGGGCTCGGAGTTGCTGACGCCCTTCCGGCAGGACACCAATTCCCTGTTCGTGACGGAGCGCCTGAATGAGTTGGGCGTAAAAGTCGCGTTCAAAACAATCGTCGGCGACCGGCTGAATCATCTGGTGATGGCGGTACGCACGGCGGCGCACCGCACCGACATCATCGTCATCATGGGCGGCCTCGGTCCAACCGAAGACGACATGACGCGCCAGGCGACCGCCGAAGCGCTCGGGATCCACATTCGCCGCAACGCCGATGTGGTGGCGCAGTTGTACAAGCGCTTCGCTGCCCGTCGCATGACCATGACGGAGAACAACGCGCAGCAGGCGGACGTGCTGGAGGGCGCGAGCATTGTGCCCAACGCCAACGGCTCCGCGCCGGCGCAGTGGCTGGATACGGTCTTCGCGGGGCATCGCAAGATCCTGGTGCTGCTGCCCGGACCACCCTCGGAGTTGAAGCCGCTGTTCGACCTGGAGTGCATGCCGCGGCTGCGCAACGTGCTGCCCCAGCGCTACCTGGCGATGCGCACGTTGAAGGCAGCGATGATCGGCGAGTCGGCGGCCGATGCGCGCCTTGCGCCGATCTACAAGATGTATCCGGATATCGAGACCACGATCCTGGCAGGCACCGGGGATATCCAGTTGAACCTGCTCTGCGAGAAGCCGGCGATCGAGCTGGCGCAGCAGCGGGTGGATGAACTCGCCGGACGCATCGAGGAGGAGCTGGACGATGTGCTCTACTCCTCGCACGGCGAGTCGCTCGAACAGATCGTTCTCTACTACCTGGGCATGCGCGGCGCAACGTTAACGGTGGCGGAGAGCTGCACCGGCGGCCTGGTGGCGCAGCGGCTGACGTCGATCAGCGGAAGCTCACGCTCTTTCCTGGGCGGCGCGGTGGTGTACAGCGACGCGATGAAGACCAGCCTGGCGGGCGTGGATGCGGATCTGATTGCGCAGCATGGAGCCGTGAGCACGCAAGTGGCGCGCGCGCTGGCGGAAGGCATGCGGAAACGCGCCGGCGCGACCTACGGGCTGGCGATCACCGGGATCGCGGGGCCCGGCGGTGCGACGGAAGAGAAGCCGGTGGGGCTGGTGTACATCGCGGTGAGCGACGGCAAAGACACCGAGGTGCTGGAGAAGAACTTCACCGGCGATCGCGACCGGGTCCGGTCTTCGGCGAGCCAGCAGGCTTTGGACATGATGCGCCGCAAGCTGATGTAGTCCTGGCCGGACGGGCGGGCGCACTGCGCGCCCAGGGCCAGCCGGCAACTGCGCCGGTCGCGTCGCATGCCCGCTTACCTTATAGCGGCGAAGTTGACCGATGGCGACTGCACTCAAACTTACGGCCGCGGCCGTAAAACGCGAAACGTCCGCCCTGCGCGATCCGGAGCGTGCCCGCTTCCTGCAGGGATTTTTCCGCACCGGGCCCGGGGAATATGCCGAGGGTGACCGGTTGCTGGGCTTGACGGTGCCCGACCAGCGGCAGATCGCACGCGCATACCGGGAACTTCCGCTGGGCGAACTCGAGAAGCTCCTGCAGTCGCCGTTTCACGAGCATCGCCTGATCGCGCTGATCGTGCTGGTAAAGCAGCACGAGCGCGCGCTCACCGACGAGCGGAAAGCCGAGTTGCACCGCTTCTATCTCGACCATCTCAGCGGCATCAACAACTGGGACCTCGTCGACTCTTCCGCCGCCACACTTGTCGGGGAACACATCGCGGAGAACAAGGAGCTGCTTGAAGAGCTCACGAGGTCATCCACGCTTTGGCATCGCCGGATCGCGATCGTCAGCACCTTCGCCGAACTCCGCGCCGGCCGGACCGCGCTTACCTTCCGGGTAGCGGAGCAACTGCTTTCCGACAAGCACGACCTCATCCATAAGGCCGTGGGCTGGTTACTGCGCGAGGCGGGCAAACGGTCGCAGCCTGAACTGCTGCAGTTTCTCCGCGCCCATTACGCACGCCTGCCTCGGACCACGCTTCGGTATGCGATTGAAAGGCTCGATCCGGTCGACCGGAAGAGGTGGCTGACCGGCCCGCAGTGACGAGGATTGCGGGCTGGTAACAACGCGCGGTGTTCGGTCTGCGGAATGACGTCTTCCGGGATGAGGGAGACGCTGCTGGGTGGGAGTGTGTGCCATCCCACCCTTCGCGATACGACCGCTCAGGATGGGGCACCCAGATCGGGGCGGGAGTGTGTGCCATCCCACCCTTCGCGATACGGCCGCTCAGGATGGGGCACCCGCATGCGTTCTCCTGGAGCAGCCCTCATTGTGCGGAGATGGCCGGCTGGAAGCTTGAGGCTGGAAGCTGGAAGCTGGTTTACACTCAGAGCCGGATTGCCATGCTTCTCACCTTCCTCGTGTTCGGCGCCATTGCGTACCTCCTGGGCTCGATCCCGTTCGGGCTGCTGCTGATGCAGATCTTCCGGCGGGAGGATATCCGGCAGAGCGGCAGCGGCAACATCGGCGCGACCAATGTCCTGCGCACCGGCGGCAAAGGGCTGGGCGCGCTGACCTTCGTGCTGGATGCGGCGAAGGGCTACCTGGCGGTGCTGCTGGCGTACATCGCGGCGCGTCATCTAAAGGTATCGCCGGAGGCCACGCAGAACCTTGCGGCGCTGGCGGCGCTGTGCGCGCTGGTGGGTCACATCTTCAACGTGTGGCTGCGCTTTCGCGGAGGCAAGGGCGTGGCTACCGGCTTCGGCGTCTTCCTGGCCATCTCGCCGTGGGCAGCACTGGCGGCGCTGGGCACCTTCATTGTGGCCGTACTGCTCTCGCGCTATGTGTCGCTGGCCTCGATTCTGGCTTGCATCGCGTTCCCCTTCGTCTGCATTGCGCTGACGCATGAGCGGATGACACCGTTTCTGCTGGCGGTGACTATCGTGGTGCCGCTGATCATCATTGCCAAGCACGCGAAAAACATCGGACGGCTGCTGCACGGTACCGAATACCGCTTCGGCGGACGGAAGCCAAGTGCGGCGTGAGCGGCGGCCGGCATGAGTAGGATTGCCGTGATCGGCAGCGGCGCCTGGGGCACTGCCATCGCGGCCAGCCTGGCGCATCGCGGCGGACATAGCATTACCCTGTGGTCGCATACGCCGGCGATTGCAGAGACCATTCAGAGCACGGGCGAAAACACGGTGTACCTGCCGGGCTTTGTGCTGCCGGCATCGATTGCGGCGACATCGGACCTCGCTGCGGCGGTGGCGGAGGCCGAGATCATCGTAGGCGTCATGCCCTCCAGCCACGTGCGCACCGTGTACGGCCAGATGACGGCCCATCTGAAGCCGGGACAGTTAGTCATCAGCGCGACCAAAGGCATAGAAGACGGCAGCTCGCTGCGCATGAGCGAGGTGGTCGCCCAGGCGCTGGCGGCGCATGCGCTCGCACTGCCCTGCGCGGTGCTGAGCGGGCCGTCGTTTGCGCAGGAGGTGGTAGCGGGCTCGCCCACTGCGCTAACCGTCGCGGCCAGCGATCTGGCGATGGCCGCGCACATCCAGCGGGAGTTCGCGGGCCCCACCCTGCGGCTCTACACCAACGACGATGTGGTCGGGGTGGAGATGGGTGGCGCGCTCAAGAATGTGATCGCGCTGGCTACGGGTGTAATCGCCGGCCTGGAGCTGGGGCAGAACAGTGCCGCGGCGCTGATCACGCGCGGCATTGCGGAGGTGACGCGGCTGGCAGTCGCCTGCGGCGGCCGGCGGGAGACGCTGGCGGGACTCTCCGGGCTGGGCGACCTGGTGTTGACCTGCACCGGATCGTTATCGCGCAACCGCCGGGTGGGCGTGGAGTTGGGGCGCGGACGGGTGCTGGCCGAGATACTGGCGGGAATGGGCGGCAAGGTGGCCGAGGGCGTGGGGACGACGGGCGCCGCTCTGGGGCTGGCGCGGCGTCAAGGCGTGGAGATGCCGATCACCGAGCAGGTGGATGCGATTCTCCATCGCGGCAAGCGGCCGCTGGATGCGGCGCGCGACCTGATGGGGCGCCCGGGGAAAGAGGAGTTCTAGCCGGAGCCGCTTCGTACTTTCCTCTACGTGAGATAGACCGCGCGCGCGCCATCGGCAGCGCGGGTGAGATAGATCTCGGCATCAATGCCGGTCGCTTGCTTGTAGGCGGTATGCATGTGCTGGCGGAAGGCTTCCGCGTGTTCCGCCTCCACCAGGTTGACGGTGCAGCCGCCGAAGCCGCCGCCGGTGAGCCGCGCGCCGATGAGGCCTGGCTGCTGCCGCGCTAATTCCACCAGCGTATCTGCCTCCGGACAGCTCGCCTCGAAGTCGTCGCGATAGCTGACGTGGGCCTCGTACATCCGCGCGCCGACGCTCGCCATATCCCCCGCGGAGAGCGCCTCCGCAAGCTGCAGCACGCGCCGGTTTTCCGTGATGATGTGACGGCAACGGCGATAGATGGGCTCCGGCAGTTGCGCGCGGCAGGCGGCGAGATCGGTCAGCGTCGCATCGCGCAGTTGCTGAATGGCGGGGTTGCAGCGGCGCAGGATGCGCGTGCCTTCTTCCACCTCCGCGCGGCGCTGGTTGTACTCGCCGCCGGCGTGCGCATGCTTGACCATGGAGTTGCAGATGACCAGGCGCACATGTTCCGGCAGCGGGACGGCGGACGATTCCAGGGAGCGGCAGTCGATCATCAGCGCGTGATCGCGCTCGCCGCAGCAGGCGATGTACTGATCCATGATGCCGCTCTGCGCGCCAACGAAGCCGTTCTCTGCCCGCTGGCAGGCCAGGGCGATCTCCTTGAGCGGCATGGTGGTGTCCGTCAGCGAGAGCAGGGCGAGTGCGACCGCAACCTCAATGGAAGCAGACGAGCTGAGCCCCGCGCCCAGCGGCACGTTGCCCAGGATGCTGATGCTCCAGGCAGGTAGCGGCACGGCGCGTTCGCTGAGGCTCCAGGCCACGCCGAGCGGGTAGTCGCTCCAGCGGCGCTGCGGGCGTTGTGGAAGGTCATCCGCGGGGAAACGCAGTTCCTCATGGAAGTTGCCGGAGTAGAGGACGCATTGGCTGTCGCTGCGGCGACTGATGACCGCGACGGTTTGAAAGTCGATGGCCGCCGGCATCACCAGGCCGCCGCTGTAGTCGGTGTGCTCGCCGATCAGGTTCACGCGGCCCGGCGCCTGGAAGGCTTGGCCCTGAGAACCAAAGCGGCGTGCATGCTCCGCGAGCAACGTGGACACATCGATTGCTTCTGTCATCCTTCGACCCCCTTGCGGTCGATGGTGGACGCGGGCGCGGTGCCGTAGTGTTCTGCGGCGACGGCGCGCAGGCGCTCCGCCGCGCTCTCCGGCGTGATGTCCCGTTGCGGCATGCCCAGCATTTCGAAGCCGACCATGAACTTTTTCACCGTAGCCGAGCGGAGCAGCGGCGGATAGAAGTGCGCGTGAAAATGGTGCAGCGCATCCTCCCCCTGATGAAAGCCCATGGTGTAGGGAAAGCTGGTCCTGAAAAGGTTGTCGTAGCGGGCGGTAAGCTGCTTCAGAATATCCGCCAGCCCGCTGCGTTGCGCGGGTGAAAATGCAGGCAGCGCGCCGGTGTGCCGGCGGCTGAGGAGCAGCGTTTCAAAGGGCCAGACCGCCCAGTAGGGCACGACGGCCAGGAACTCTTCGTTGGAGCACACGATGCGCTCGTGTAGACGGTCTTCAAGCGCGGTGTACTCGCACAGCAGGCACGCGTTGTGCTTCTGCTGATAGTCGGCCAGGTGACGCAACTCGGCGGCGGGCTCGTCCGGCACATGCTCGGTGGCCCAGATCTGGCAGTGTGGATGCGGATTGCTGGCGCCCATCATGGCGCCGCGGTTTTCGAATATCTGGACGTGCGCTACGTGCGGCCGTGCGGCGAGATCGCGGTATTCGCCGGTCCATGCCTCGACCACGCGCTCGATATCCGGCACGTCCATCCGTGCCAGCGTGAGACTGTGGTCGGGATGAAAGCAGAGCACGCGGCAGATGCCGCGCTCCTGTTCGGCGCGCAACAAGGGGCTGGAGGTCGGCTGGGGCGCGGGCGAATCCGGCAGCAGGGCCGCGAAATCATTGTCGAAGGCGAAGACGTGGGTGTACGGGGGGTTGCGGTGGCCGCCCGCGCGCTCATTCCCGGGGCACAGGTAGCAGTGGGGATCGTAGTGCAGCGGCGCGCTGGTGTCCGGGCTGCCTACCTCGCCCTGCCATGGCCGCTGCGTTCGCTGCGGCGAGACCAGCACCCACTGGCCGCGCAGCGGATTGTAGCGGCGATGCGGAGTGGCGGTCTGCTCAGTCATGACTTCGGCAGGCATGGGGGACGTCTGACCGGATTGTAATCAACGGCAGCGAGTCAGCGAGCGGCCTTCTTGCCTTTGCTGTTGCTGCCCTTTGAGGTCACGCCCCGGCCCTCCTCGATGGTGTAGATGCGGTCAACGGCAGGCAGGCCTATCTTCTCGACTGCGCCGCTGGGCCAGTGGATCTCGACGCTCTCGATGGTGGCCGCGTCGCCCAGGCCGAAGTGCACGCGCTGATCGCTCGAGGAAGCATAGCTGCCGCCGCTCAGCACATCGCCGCGCTGCCGGATGCCGCCGCTGGTGAGGTAGACCGTAGCCCCCACGGCATCGCGCGGGCTCCTGGGGCCGCCGATCAGCTTGAGCGCTACCCAGTGGTGCTTGTCGGGATCTACGTTCTTCAGCAGCGTAGGTGGGTGGTCCATGTTGTTGATGACCACGTCCATGCGGCCGTCGTTGAACAGATCGCCGAAGGCCGCGCCGCGTGCGGGCTTGACCAACGCGAGCCCGGTTCCCTTCACCGCGGGGACGAGCTCAAAACGCTGGCCTTTGATGTTGTGAAAGAGCAGGGGCCGTTGGGCGAAGGTGGTGCCCCAATCGTTCTTGTCCACACTGGGATACACGTGGCCGTTGGCGACGAAGAGGTCCTTCCAGCCGTCGTTGTCGTAATCGATGAAGCCGTCGCCCCAGCCGAGGAATGGAATGCTGACCTCCGCGACACCCGCCTGGTAGCTGACGTCCGTGAAGTTGGCATCGCCGTCATTGTGGTAGAGCACGTCGTAGTCATCGGAAAAGGTGGTGTTGAAGAGGTCGATTCGGCCATTGTTCTGGTAGTCCCCGGCAGCAATGCCCATGGAGGCGGTCTCGCGGCCATCCTCATTCAGCGCGTATCCGGAGGCATAACTCACGTCTTCAAAGGTGCCGTTGCCCTTGTTCAGGTAGATATAGTTCGGTGTCGAGTCGTCGGCGACCACCAGGTCCGGCTTGCCGTCGTTGTTGAGATCGACGAAGACGCTGGAGAGGCCGTAGTAGCCGTTGGGGTCGGAGACACCGGCCTTTTCGCTCACGTCGGTGAAGGTGCCGTCGCCGTTGTTGTGGAAGAGGTGATCATGCTCGCCCTTGAGACCGCGCGGTCCGCACATGACGGGCGCTCCGCGGAACTGGCAGAAGTTGGTCGCGACCTCTCCGGGAGCGCCCGGCACCGGTGGCCGATCGTTCTCATAGTGCACATAGCCGGGGACGAACAGGTCCAGGCGTCCGTCCCCATCGTAATCGCCCCAGGTGGGACCGGTAGACCATCCGCCCAGCGCGACACCGGCCTTCTCCGCCACGTCGGTGAAGGTGCCATCGTGGTTGTTGTGGTACAGGCGGTTCTTGCCGAAGTTGGTCACGTATAGATCCGGCCAGCCGTCGTTGTCGTAGTCCGCCACGGCGACGCCGAATCCCCAACGGTCATTGGTGACGCCGGCTTTGGCGGCAACGTCGGTGAAGGTGCCGTCGTGGTTGTTATGGAAGAGCGCGGCGTGGGGTGCGGGTCCTTTGCCGGCCAGCGCGTCGTAAGTCGAGCCGTTCACCAGGTAGATGTCCAGCCAGCCGTCGTTGTCGTAGTCGATGAGCCCGACACCGGAACCCGGCGTCTCCAGGATGAACTGCTTGGCTACGGTGCCGCTGCGGTGCGTCCACTTGCCCAGTCCCGCGGCCTCGGTGACATCCGCAAAGACGACCGGGCCGGCATCGACGAAGCCGCCGGCGGTGATGGGCCGGTGCTGGGCGTCAAGCACCGGAGCGTGGGTGCCGCCGGTGTTCACGCCGCCGGTGGAGACTCCGTGTTGCGGCTCCTGTACCGGGGGAGATGGCAGGCCCTGTGCGCGGCACACCACGGGAGGTAGAGCAAGAGTCCATGCGAGCAGCAGAGCACTCACAATCCAGGCACGTCGCACACACACGGTCAACATTCTCCGCCAATTCCCTCGCGTCCTGAGGATAAAGGAATGGTACGGGGCGCGCACCGTCCTTTGGATGGAGGTGCGGGGAGTGTTGAGAAAGACAAAAGCAGATTTTTCGACTGCGCACTCCGTGCTGCGCTCAGGATGACATCCTGAACACTTGTGCTGAGATCAGGATGACATCCTGGACACTCGTGCTGCGCTCGGGATGATGTGTGTGGCGGATGATCGATCCCCGCTGCCACGCAGATGCGTCAGAGACCCTTGTAGGCTCCGCCGTCCACCAGAATCGTCTGCCCGGTGATGTAGGAGGCGCGCGCGGAGGCCAGCCAGACGATAGCATCGGCGACCTCTTCCGGCTTGGCCATGCGGCCGAGAGGCACGTCCTTCACGAACGCCTGCAGCGCTTCCTCCGGCGAGCGGGCGGAGCCTTGCGCGTGTTTCGCCGCCAGCTCGCGCATACGGTCGGTCTCGGTGAAGCCCGGGCCCACGTTGTTCACGGTGATGCCGTCGGCGCCAAACTGCTCCGCCAGGGAGCGGACCAGGCCGGCGACGCCGGCGCGGATGGAGTTCGAGAGCACCAGATTGAGCACCGGCTGCTTGACCGTGATGGAGGTAATGGTGACGAGACGTCCCCACTTGCGGCGCTGCATAAGGGGCAGGACCGCGTGAGCGAAGGAGACCACGCTGCGCAGGTTGAGCTGGTAGGCGCGGTCCCACTCGGCCATGGTGGTTTCGGCAAACAGTTTGGCGGGCGGACCGCCGGCGTTGGTGACACAGATGTCAATCCGACCGAAGCGCGCCTCGACGGAGCTGGCGAACTGGCGCACCGCCTGATCGTCCGCGACATCCACGCGTGCAGTCAGCACCTCGACGCCGAACCGCCGGCGCATCTCCGCGGCGAGCTGGTCCAGCGCCTCAAGGTTGCGCGCGCATAAGGCCAGATGCGCGCCCTCCGCGGCGAAGGCCATGGCGGTAGCGCGGCCGATGCCCTGGCTGGATGCCGCAACGATGGCGACGCGGTCCTTCAATCCTGTGTCCATGTGGGTAGGGTAAGGCAAAACGGAGGCAAGACGATCCAGTAGGATGGAGGCAATTTATAAACGTTCCGCTATCCGGAGGCAATCTTGGCGTCCACTCCCGTTGAGTCCACGAAGACAGTGCAACACCGCAGCTTGCAACAGATCCCGGTCGAGCACCTCAATCCGCTGCTGGAGCGCCAGATCGTCTCCGGCGAGAAGGGGATGGTCTCGCGGCTGCTACTGCGCAAAGGCTGCGTGGTGCCGATGCATCACCATGAGAACGAGCAGATCACGTGGATCCTCGAGGGAGCGTTGCGCTTCACCCTGGAGGAGGGTGGTGACGCGCCGCGCGAACGGATCGTCCGCGCGGGCGAGCTTCTGGTGATTCCGGGAAACGTGCCGCACTCCGCCGAGGCGCTCGAAGATACGATCGATGTCGATTTCTTCACCCCACCGCGCGCCGACTGGCTTGCGGGGACGGATGCTTACCTGCGCCGCTGAAGCCCGAGAAGGAGCTAACGCGGTACCCCACCCTGGCTGCGCCAGGATGGGGCACCCGGTACCCTGCCCTCTCGGCGGGCGTACTAAGAATCAGAAGCTGATGTTGAGGATGCGGCCTCCGGTGCCGACAAACCAACCAGAGTGGGGATTGGCGAAGGCAACCGCCCAGTAGTTGTAGACCCCGTAGAGTAGCTGCCAGGTCGCGCCTTCGTCCGAGGTGTAGGCTGCGCCGCCCGGCCCGGTAGCGACCACCGTGCGTCCGATCCCCGGCGCCTCATGGTCGTCGCTGCAATATGCGGACGACTGCGCGCTGGCGGCGTTTGTGGTCGCGCTGCTGTCATTGGCGCTGCTTTCATCGGCGGAAGAGAGCAACGGCTGGGAGCTGGCATAGGCGAGCCCGTAGACGGCGCCTACGAAGGGCGTGCCGCGGTTCAGCTTCCACGTCTTGCCTCCGTCACAGGAGCGGGCGATGTTCTTCTGCGAGACCATGGGATGGTCAAGATCGCCCGCGCCCTCGATGCCGTGCCACGCGTCGCGGAACGCGATACTGAAGATGCCGGAGTCTGGCGTCCCCTGGACGGTGGGGACGTAGTAGCGGTTCCAGGTATTGCCGCCGTCCGTGGTGGCCAGAACATGGGCGTACAGGGAGCCGCCGGTAACGATCCACGCGTTCTGCAGGCCCTGCGTCGCCACGCATGTGCCACTGGCGGCGAAGGAGGCCTCGCCCTTCGCGGCCTTGGGCAGGTGATCGCCGATATCCGTCCAGCTCTCGCCGTTCAGCGTCCTGATCGCGGGAAAGCGGCCGAACACCGAATCGCTGGTCGCGATCCCGCGCTCAGGCGTCCAGAACGCGAAGCAGTCATAGAAGGCGTTAGGATCCTGGCTTTCAAACTGCCGGGTCCAGTGATCGCCGCCGTCTTCGGTCTTATAGATGCGCGCCTGCGGGCCGTTGCCGATGGAGAGGAGATAGGCCACCTTATCGCTGATGCCCTGGACGTCACGGAACTGCAGCGCTTCGGCCCCGGGCACGACGCCCGGCTTCCAGTGTGCGCCACCATCGGTGGTCAGGTCGAAGGTGCCATTGGTGCCGGCTGCCCACACCACCCGGTCGTTCACCGGGCTGATTGCGATCAGTTGATTCTTGGTGCCGCTGTTCTGGAGCGTCAGCTTCGGATAATGCACGCTGGTGGCGGACGCGGACTGCGCAGATACGGGCAGCGTGGAAGCAGCGGTGAGCGTAACGAGCACGGCAACAGCGAACGAGCGGACCATCGTTTTTCTCCTCCGTTCCGGCGTGGGGCCGGGCTTTGCGGATGATGTCGAAGACGCGAGGAGTCTAGGCCGAGGGAGTGGTGGTGTCAACCGGCGCAGACGAATGCTCAAACTATGAAGATCCCTCTCATTTCATATCCTCGCGAATGCGAGGAGAGGCCGAATATCATTCCTGTCGGCAGTACGAAGCGCGTCTATGTAGCTGCGCCGGAAGTTTCCCGGCCGCACAATATCCGCTCCACCCCACGTGAACACCGGCCTGCCCAGCCTTTAGCTATTTGCAGCCCGTCTGACAATGTATTTATTGTCTTCAGTCATGAGAATGACTAGATGTAAATAGTCACGAACGATACACCTTATTGCGTGAACCTTCGAGCCCGGAGCGGGTAGTGGGTGCAGTTTGAATCACAGAGGAAGCAGGTTCCCTGGGCTGCGCTTAGGGCAGGCACTTCGACGAGCAGCCAAGAGCAGGCCTGCTTCGCTCACGGTGACGAACTGCCCCACTATCCAGGATGGACGCGCCGCCTTGGTACACTCGGATGACGAGTCCCCTTCATGATTCAAACCCTGTTTGGCAGTCTGAAAGAGGCGGAAGAGCCGAAGAAAGCAGGCTTTTTCGACCGCATGCGGCAGGCGGTCACCCGCACCCGCGAGAGTCTCTCGGAGAAGCTCGAGACCATCGTCGCGCTCACCGAAGAGATCGACGAGCGGGCGCTCGACAATCTGGAGCTGAGCCTCATCGCGTCGGACCTGGGAGTGGGCACGACGCAGGAGATCCTGGCGGTGCTGCGGGAGCGCGCGCTCCACCGCCAGATCCGCGACGGGGCCGAGCTGAAGTCGCTGCTCAAGACGCAGATCAAGGCCATCCTGGATGAGCACGCCGCGCCGCCGAAGGTGGTCACGTCGGGCACTGAAGTGATCCTGCTGGTGGGCGTGAACGGGACGGGCAAGACCACCACCAGCGGCAAACTGGCGGCCTACTACCGCAAGCAGGGCAAGACCGTGCTGCTGTGCGCGGCCGATACCTTTCGCGCGGCGGCGATCGAGCAGCTTGAGGTATGGGGCCAGCGCACCGGGGTGGAGATTATCAAGAGCAAGCAGGGGGGCGATCCCTCCGCGGTGCTCTTTGACGCGCTGAACGCCGCCAAGGCGCGGGCGACGGATGTGCTGCTGGTGGATACGGCGGGGCGGCTGCACACCAAGAACAATCTGATGCTGGAGCTGGACAAGATGCGGCGTACCACGCAGCGCTTTATCGCCGAGGCGCCGCACGAGGTGCTGCTGGTGATGGATGCGACCACGGGGCAGAATGGGCTGCAGCAGGCGCGGCTTTTTACCGAATCGGCCGGCGTGACCGGCATTGTGCTGACCAAGCTCGACGGCACGGCCAAGGGCGGCATCGCGGTGGCGATCGCGCGCGATCTGGAGTTGCCGGTGCGCTTTGTCGGTGTGGGCGAGACGCTGGACGACCTGCTGCCCTTTGACAGCGAAGCCTTCGCGGAATCGCTGCTGGGTGGCTGAGTGAGGAAGCCCGGAAGCCGGCGGTCCGGCGTGACCGTCGAGACTGCCACTCCAGGCGCCGAAGCGGCGCCACCGGAGAATGGCCCGGGGAAACGCTCCGATGAACGCTGGATGCGGTGCGCCCTGGCGCTGGCCGAACAAGGCGTAGGGCTGGCCTCGCCCAACCCCACCGTAGGCTGTGTGCTGGTGCGCGGTGGCCGGATCGTGGGGCGTGGCTTTCATCAATACGAACGTCGCGATCACGCTGAAGTGGTGGCGTTGGAGGCCGCGGAGGAGGGGGCGCGCGGCTCGACGGCGTATGTAACGCTTGAACCCTGCAGTCACTTCGGGCGGACGGGACCCTGCGCGCGTGCGCTGAGCCAGGCCGGTGTTGCCCGGGTGGTGGTGGCTACGGCCGATCCTAATCCGGCGGTGAACGGAGCGGGTATCGCGTTCCTGCGCGATGCGGGCATGGAGGTAGCCGTGGGGGTGTTGCAGGCGGAGGCACGCGCGTTGAACGATGCGTTCGCGCGGTTCATCCGCACCCGTCTGCCGTTTGTGACGCTGAAGGCGGCGCTGACGCTCGATGGGCGCATTGCGCCGGCGCAGACGCGGGATGGAAAGGAACGCGAGTGGATTACGGGCGCGGCAGCGCGCATGCAGGTGCAGGAGATGCGCCACGGCAACGACGCTCTGCTGACCGGCATTGGCACGGTGCTGGCGGACGATCCGCTGCTGACTGATCGCAGTCAGCGGCCACGACGCCGTCCGCTGTTGCGGGTGGTGCTGGATTCGCAATTGCGCATGCCGCTGGAGGCGCGGCTGCTGGCCAAGGTCGCCGACGATCTGCTGATCGTCACGCGATCGGAGAATGAAGAACGGCGCCGGGCGCTGATGGAACGCGGGGCACGCATTCTCGCGATTGATACGCAGGCGGAGGGCGGTATTTCGCTGCGCGCGGTGCTGGCGAGGCTGGGAGAGCAGAACATCCTCAGCGTGATGGTGGAGGGCGGCGCGCGGATGAACCGCTCCGTACTGATGAGCGATTCGGCGGACAGACTCTGCCTGTTTTTCGCGCCTACCTTTCTGGGACCGGACGCGGCGCCGGTGCTTGCGACAGGACAGCCGGCGCGCTGGCCACGGCTGGAGCACTATCGACTGCAACGTTACGGGATCGATTTCGCGGTCGAGGGATGCCTGCGGGATCCCTGGGTGTAAAAGACCCGCTCTTTCCCATCGGCTACGCTCAGGGTCAGGATGGGGAGCCTACATCCTTGGTTGAGAGCACCCACCCTTCGCTGCGCTCAGGATGGGGCACCCGCATTCGTGGTTGAGAACGACCCACTTCGCTGCGCTCAGGATGGGGCACCCACCAGCTTGCGATGGCGCGCTACTCTGGGAGCATGTTTACGGGATTGATCGAGCGGACGGGAACGATCCTCAGTGTGCAGGAGGGCGGCGGTGCACGACGGATCCGGGTGCAGGCCCCGGGGATGGCGTCGCGGCTGCGTGAGGGCGACAGCATCGCGGTGAGCGGGGTGTGCCTGACCGCGCTGGCGATTGCGGATGATCGTTTCGAGGCAGACCTGGCCGAGGAGACGGTGCGCCGCAGTTCACTGGCGCGCCTGGCTCCGGGGTCGGTGGTCAATCTGGAGCTGCCTACGCCGGCGGGTACGCCGCTGGGCGGCCATGTGGTGCAGGGGCATGTGGATGGCACCGGCGCCATACGCTCGCTCGCGCCGATAGCAGCGGCTGGGGGCGACTGGTGGCTGGAGGTGGAGACGCCGGAAAACGTAGGCCGCTATGTGGTCGAAAAGGGTTCGATCGCGATCGAGGGCATCAGCCTGACGGTCGCGCGCTGGGATGGGCGGACGGCTGGCGTCGCCATCATCCCGCACACCTATGCGCATACCAACCTGTCGACCCTTAAGGCCGGCGACCCGGTAAACCTGGAGGCCGATGTGCTGCTGAAGTACGCGGAAAACGCGCGGGCCGCGGAACACTCCAGCGAAGGCAGCCGGTTGTCCCTCGCGTATCTCCTCGAAAACGGCTACTAACTTCAAGCATCAATCCTGCATCCATCCTGTAACACCGGAGCAGTAGCCAGCACAGAGGGGTGCGGAACATGTCTGAAGGACTAAGCAAACGATCCATCTGTCAGTTCATTCTGCTGGTGGTGGCGGTGCTTTTCTGTCTTTTTCTGCTGGTTGAGATCCTGATCCATGCGCGTCCGCACGCGCAACCCAGCCTGACCAAGGGCGGTTCAATGCTGCGGCTGCCGGATGTGCCCGCAACCGTGACCGGAGCGGCAAGCGGACCTGCGGAAACCTAGCGGCCGCGAGACCTCGCAGACGGCAGGTTGCGCAAGACTTTGCCAGTGCAACTCGACACCATGCCCGTGTATCTTCGACCACACGCGCAATAGTTCGGCTAAGGAACGTCCATGCCAGCGAAGGCTCCTCCTCCCTCCCGAACCCGTGGCGGCCTACTCGCCAACGAGCCCCTGCTGCTGATCGCGCTGATCATCCTGACGCTGTTCTTCGCGCGCGAGCTGCTGATCCCGATTGCCTTCGCCATCGTGCTGAATTTTCTGCTGATGCCGGCGGTGGGAGTGCTGCAGACCCGCGGTCTGCGCAGGGTCGTGGCGGTGGTGCTGGTGATCCTGGTCTTCTTCTCCGCGCTGGGGACGCTGGGATGGGTAGTGACCCGCCAACTGGTGCATGTGGCGGAACTGCTGCCGGATTATCGGGAGAATATCCAGGCAAAGCTGGACCGTCTGCACAGCCCGCTGGGGGGAGCGGCCGGCCGTGCGTTCACCAGCCTGGAGGAGATGGCCAAGCAGCTCTCAGCGCCTCCGACCGTGCAGGTGCCGCACCCGGCACAGAACGGGCATCGGCGTCAGCGAACGGTGCGGGCGCCTGAAGCGCCCACGGTCGACCAGCCGATGCCGGTGCAGGTGATCGAGCCGCCCATACCGATCGGTGAATATGTACGAACCATCTTCACGCCGATCCTGAAACCCATCGGCGATGCCGGCATCGTGCTGGTGTTCACGCTGTACATGCTGCTGAACCACGAGGACCTGCGTAACCGGATGTTGCTGCTGGCGGGCATGGGGCGGCTCAACCTGATGACCCAGGCGCTGAACGACGCCACCAGCCGCATGGGCAGGTTTCTGCTGTGGCAGTTCATCGTCAACGTGTGCTTCGGCCTGCTGTTCGGCATCGGCCTGAGGATTATCGGCGTGCCGGACGCGACGCTGTGGGGAGCCCTGGCGGCCATGCTGCGCTATGTGCCGTATGTGGGCAGCGTAGTGGGGGGCCTGCTGCCGTTCATCTTCGCGGTGGCGATCTTCCCCAACTTCTACCCTGCTGTGGCCACGGTGGGCCTGATCTTCGTTCTGGAGATGGTGACGGGGAACCTGGTGGAGCCGTGGCTCTACGGCGCGCATACCGGGGTTTCATCGCTGGCGCTGCTGGCTTCAGCGATCTTCTGGAGCATGCTCTGGGGCTGGTCCGGGCTGGTGCTGGCGACGCCGTTGACGGTCTGCCTGATCGTGATGGGCCGCTACGTGCCGCAGATGGGCTTCCTCCACGTGCTGCTGGGCGATGAAGCGGAGCTGGCGCCGGAGGCCAAGTTCTATGAGCGGCTGCTGGCCATGGACCAGACGGAGGCGCATGCCATCGCGGACCGGTTTCTAGAGCAGCATTCCTTGCTGGAGCTGTATGACACGGTACTGCTGCCGGCGCTGGGGCTGGTAGAGGCGGACCGGCACAAGGGAGGACTGGACGAGGCGCGTGCCGATTTCCTCTTCCTGAGCACGGCCGAGCTGGTGACCGAGTTCAGCGAATACGGCAAGACCGCCGTAACGGAAGAGCCGCAAGGGGCTCACCCCACGGCGCGCGCGCCGGTGGTGTGCATTCCGGCGAGCGACCAGGCGGATGAGCTCGTGGCCACCATGCTGGCGCAACTGCTGGAGCATCGCGGATATAACACGCTGCTACTCTCCGCCGCGTCCGCGAACGAGGAGATCCTGGAGCGGCTGGGCCAGGAGCGGTCGACCATTCTGTGCATCTCCGGCATGCCGCCCTTCGCCTTCACTCCGACGCGGGCGCTGTGCAAGCGGGTGCGGGAATGGATGAGCGGCAACCGGATCCTGGTGGGGCTGTGGCAGTCGGTGCAGGACCCCGAGCAGACCCGGGAGCGCTTCGGGCATGGAGGCCCGGACCGGGTGGTCACACGGCTGGCCGACGCCATAGCCCAGGTAGAGGCGTGGCAGAGGCCCGCGCCGCAGTTGCCACGGCCAAGGGCAGACCTGATCGACGCTTAGGAGCGGGTTCCGGTTACGGCGGGGAGCCTCCTGCTGCGTGCGGGTGCGCCTGCGGCGCATGAGGCCCACCCTTTGCGCGTGGAGAATATGGCGGATGCCGACTCCGGGGAGGCGCAAAGAATGGGGCACCCGGTTCCGTCTACGGGGCGGCGTTACTGGGGCGTGATGATGCCGCCGACCTTGTGCCGCCGGGGCAGCGCGATGCCACGGCGGTCGTATTCAATCGGCAGACAGGTCGGATCGTCTTCCGCAACAACGTCATTTTCTGTGGGAGTTTCCCGCTGATTTGGCGCTTCGCGTGCCGTTTCGCGCCAAGTGTCGTGTTTCGTCGTGCGCTCCGCCATGACCCATGGTAGCGCGCGGTACACTTGAAGTATGCCCGCGCATGTTCGCTTGATCGCCATCGACATCGATGGGACACTGTTACCATCGACCGGAACGACGATCAGTCCGCGCAACTGCGAAGCGCTGCTGGCGGCCGAGGCCGCGGGCGTGCAGGTGGTGATCGCGACCGGACGCCGGCAGAACTATGCGACCCCGGTCCTGGAGCAAGTGGGGCTATCGCCGCGCACGGTCATGATCTCGTCCAATGGAACGGTCACGCGGCGGTTCTCCGGCGAACTGCTGCACCGCAGGCTGCTGTCGCAGGAGACCGCGAGAACCCTGTGCGGGGCGCTGCGAAGCTTCGGCCAGACGGTGGTCTTTACCTTCGACCGCGAGGGGCCGGATGCGCTGGTGGTCGAGAGCGTCGCAGCCATGCACCGGCAGATCGCAAAGTGGGTGGAGGCGAACCGTGACAGCATCACCGAGGTCACGCCGCTTGAACGCGCATTCGATGGCGATGACGCACCGATCCAGGGCATGATGTGCGGCGGCGTGCTGTGCGTGCGGGAGGCGGAATCAACGCTGCTGGCGAGCTTCCCGGCGGCGGAGTTGGCGACTCACCGGACGGAGTATCCGGAGAACGATCTGGGCATACTGGACCTGCTGCCGCCGGGCTGCTCGAAGGCATCGGCGCTCGAGCGGCTGGCGCGGAGCCTGGGTATCCAGCGCGCGGAAGTGATGGCCATCGGGGACAACTTCAACGACCAGGAGATGCTGGAGTGGGCCGGCCAGCCGGTGCTGATGGGCAACGCGGGCCGGGAGATGGAGCTCCTGGCGGAGCGGCATGGATGGCGGCGGACGCTGACCAATGACGACCACGGCGTGGCACACGTGATCGAGCAGGCGCTGGAGCGCTGCGCCAGCGTGAGGCTGGGGCAGGAACTGGATCTGGATACGGCCGTTCTAAGATGAGCGCCTGTGCCGCCCGGCGCGTGCTTTGCAACTAATAGTAGTTGCAATGTCCCGGGCTCACGTTTTACATTGAGCAGTGAGTAAGCGGGACAAGGCGTTCGCAAGATTGATCTCGAAACCCACCGACTTCACCTGGGGCGAGCTGATTACGGTAATGACAGCTTGCGGATACGAACTGAAGACGACGGGTGGGTCGGCCCGCAAGTTCGTCCACACGAAGACCGGATCGACCATGTTCATCCACCAACCGCATCCCTCCAACGTACTGAAGGCCTACCAGGTGCGGGAAGCGATCGACGAACTGCTCGAGGGAGGTTATCTATGAGCGATACAATGGAGTATCGAGGATATACGGGATCGGTTGAGTACAGCGCCGAAGATAATCTTCTGTTCGGCAGGTTGGTCGGCATCCGCGATCGCGTTCTGTTCGATGGCGAGGATGTGAAGACGCTTCGCAATAACTTTCGCGGGGCTGTCGACGAGTACCTGGCTTTCTGCGAAGCGGAAGGCAAGACACCCGACAAGCCGTTCAAGGGTTCGCTGAACATCCGCATTCCTTCCGCTCTGCACAGGCAACTATCGCTCGCCGCCGAGCACTCGCACAAATCGCTGAACAGCGTCATCAGCGAACGCCTGGCGGCATCGCTGCTCACGGGTAAGCGAGAGAGAGGCGCCGGGAAATTCGGCAGTAATATCTCCGCGGCGGCCGCCAGGACGACGAACGTCGGGGAGAAATCCAAGGAAGCTGCTGAACGGGAGAGGCGTTGAATGACAGGTTTTCCCGTTGGGGTCAGGGCAGAGAGCTCAAACGAAAGTGCCACCTCTGCCGTCTGCTCTTCGTGGTAGATTGGGCGAAAGTTATCTCTCCTATGAGTGCATGCCGCATCGTCGACTGGAGTCCCTTCTGGGGCTGGAGTGCCTTGGGGGTCTGCCTTCTCGTGGGCGCAACCTCTTCTGCGCGCGCGGCCGACCACGTCACCCTGAAGAACGGGTTCGACCTGGTGTGCGACCATCAGCAGGCGCAGGGCGACCATGTGCGGCTGTTCCTGGGCAAGGACGGCGGCAGCTTCGTGGATGTGGATGCGGCACAGATTGTGTCCTCCGAAGTGGTTCCAGACCTTCCGGTGGCGGTGCCGGTTACTGCGGTGCAGGTACAGCCGGTGCCGGATGCCGCGGCGCTGCACCAGATGGTAAGCAAGGCGGGTGGGGAGCACAACCTGGATATCGACCTGCTGGAAAGCGTGATCCGGGCGGAGAGCGGGGGCAACATCCGTGCGGTAAGCCGCACGGGAGCGCGCGGACTGATGCAGTTGATGCCCGGAACGGCGGAACAGCTAGGGGTAACGGACAGCTTCGCCGCGGACCAGAACATCCAGGGCGGCACGGCGTACCTGAACAGCCTGCTGGAGCGCTACCACGACAATCTGACGCTGGCCCTGGCCGCGTACAACGCGGGCCCGGCGGCAGTGGACAAGTACCATGGCGTTCCGCCGTACCGCGAGACACGCAGCTATGTGCAGCGCGTGATCCACGAGTTCAACCGGCGCAAGATGGAGATCAACCGGCGCAGGGCTCTGGCCGCGAGGGAAGCTCGCACGGCGCAGGCCTCATCGATCGCGCCGATGGCGGGGAACGCCGTCCGCGAATAGCGATCGCACGCGGGACCTTCGTACTTGCATGCAGCAAAGGGTGACTGACCCGAGCTTGATTGCTACGGGCCATCCAACTCATATCGGAATCAGGGGCAGGGCGAACGGAGTGCTACGGCTGTGAGATCGAAACGTCCGCTCTACTATTTGCTTGGCGTGGTTGCGCTGGTCGCGCTGTCGATCTATGCCAGCCATCGCACGCATTTCCAATGGGGGATACTGGGAGCGCAGTTCCGCTACGTGCGCTGGTCGCATATCGCCATCGGGGTGGGGCTGATCTATGCCGCGTACGTGATCCGGGGCATGCGCTGGGCGGTGTTCCTGAAGCCGGCGAAGCGGGTGGGGCCGCTCGATCTGGTGGGTACGCAGGTGATCGGCTTTACCGCCGTGGCGCTGGTGGGGCGGGTGGCGGACCTGGCGCGGCCGTATCTGGTGGCGCGCAAGACCAGGGTGGCGCTCAGCCTCCAGGTGGCCATCTACACCATCGAACGGATGTTCGACATGGGCTCGATGGCGCTGATCTTCGCACTCGCGCTGCTGCTGGCGCCGGACCGGGCGACTCTCCCACATCCCGAGATTGCGAGAAAGGTAGCGCTGGGGGCGCTCGCGGTCAGCGCCGCGCTGGTGGTGCTTGCCGTCTCCGTTCGGCTGGCGGGCGAGGCGATGGCGGCCTGGCTCGAGGCGAAGATGCGCTCCCGGGCAGGCACTTCGGTGGCAGCGAAGCTCCGCAGCTTTCGCGATGGGCTGCAGTCGCTCGCGTCGTGGAGCGACTTTCTGCAGGCAGCCGGGCTCTCGCTGCTGATGTGGAGCATGATCGGCGCCGCGTATCTGAATACCGTGCGCGCCTTCACCGGCTCGAGCATTCTGGTGAACATGACGTTCGGACGCTGCGTGATCCTGATGGCGGCCAGCATGGCCAGTTCGGTGGTGCCGATACCGGTGGTGAGCTGGTTTGCGCAGGTACTGGCATTGCAGCAGACCATGATGCGGATCTTCGGCGTACGCCCGGAGCCGGCCCTGGCCTGCGGGGCCGGGCTGCTGTTCGTCACGTTCCTGTGCATCATCCCGGTGGGACTGATCTGGGCGCGGCGTGAGCATGTGTCGCTGAAAGAGGTGTCGAGCGAGTCCGGGCACCTGGGCGAAGAGGCCGCCGCGGCCCTCGAGGCGTAGTTGCAGTCGGGCTGGGAGAACCAAACGCAGGTCCCTTCGGCTGCGCTCAGGGCAGGTTCTTCGACTCGCTGCGCTCGTTCACGAGGACAACGTAGTCTCAATCGTGGCTGCTAGAATCCAACCAAGACCATGAAGTGTCCCTACTGCGGCTTTGGGCAGGATCGCGTTGTGGATTCGCGCGAGAGCAAGGAAGCCGATTCCATCCGCCGCCGACGCGAGTGTGAGCGCTGCGAAAAGCGCTTCACCACCTATGAGCGCATCGACGAGATCCCCTACATGGTGGTGAAGAAGGATGGGCGCCGCGAAAAGTTTGAGCGGCAGAAGGTGCTGAGCGGGTTGCTCCGTGCCTGCGAAAAGCGCCCTGTCCCCGCGACCAGCCTTGAGTCGATTGTGGACGAGGTAGAGACCTTCCTCATCGATTCTCCGGAGCGGGAGCGCAGCACCAGCGAGATCGGCGAAGCCATCATGAACCGGTTGAAGACGCTGGACACGGTAGCGTATATCCGCTTTGCCAGCGTCTACCGCGATTTCACCGATGTGCGCGAGTTCAAGGAAGAGCTGGAACAGTTGCTGGCCACCCGGGACCAGGGAGCGAAGCGGCGTGCCGGCGAACCGGTGCGGCGGGAACGGCGCTGAACCCGGCGGCGACACACGCAGATTGCGACACCCAGATATGGAGAGCAGACACCACATGCCAGAGATCGAGACGCAACAGCCGCATCCGCCCGCCTTCAAGAGAACGCATATCGTGACGCTGATACCCGGGGATGGCATTGGCCCCGAGGTGACGAACGCCGTGGTGCGGATACTCGAAGCGACCGGCGTGCAATTCCAGTGGGAGGCCTATGCGGCCGGCGCGGAGGCCTTCGACAAGTACCAGGAGTACATTCCGCAGGAGCTCTATCGCTCGATCGAGCGCAACAAGGTGGCGCTGAAGGGGCCGGTGACCACGCCGGTGGGGGGAGGCTTCTCCTCCATCAACGTGACATTGCGGAAGAAGTTCGAGCTGTTCGCGAACTTCCGTCCGATCAAGAACCTTCCGGGGTTACCGACGCGCTATCCGGACGTGGACCTGATCATCGTGCGCGAGAACACCGAAGGCTTGTACGTCGGGCTGGAGCACGAGGTCGTGCCGGGGGTCGTCGAGGCCATCAAGGTGACGACGGAGAAGGCCTGCACGCGCATCTCGAAGTTCGCCTTCGAGTATGCGTGCGCGCACGGCCGCAAGAAGATCCATTCCATTCACAAGGCCAACATCATGAAGATGTCCGACGGCCTCTTTCTGCGCTGCGCCCGTGAGGTCGCAAAGCACTATGCCGACGTGACGTATGCGGAACACATCGTGGACAACACTTGCATGCAACTGGTGACCAATCCGTATCAGTACGACATGCTGCTTCTGGAAAATCTGTACGGCGATATAGTGAGCGATCTGTGCGCAGCGTTCGTGGGCGGACTGGGACTGGTGCCGGGCGCGAACCTGGGGCATGAGGCTGCGATCTTTGAAGCGGTGCACGGCTCGGCTCCGGACATCGCGGGCCGGGACATCGCCAACCCGACGGCGCTGCTGCAATCCGCCATCCTGATGCTGCGCCACATTCACGAAGAGTCGGCGGCGGACAAAGTCCAGGCAGCGATGGAGAAGGTCTACATGGCGGGCGAAACGCTGACCCGGGACGTAGGCGGACGGGCGGGCACGCGCGCCTTCGCCGATGCCGTCATCGCAGCACTTTGACGTGGTGATCCATCAAGAATACCGCGTGGAAAACCACACTGGGCTATCCACGCTGCACCATTCCGCCCTTCGAGAGTCGTCATTCTGAGGAGCGTGCGACGAAGAATGCCGGCGGTTCTCTGTATTCTAAGAATGTGAAATCTTCCCAGCCTCTTATCCTTACAGTGGCGCTGGCGGCCGCTTCCCTGCTGCCCATCGCCGGGTGCAAGCGCAACGCGACGACCGGCGAGCGCTCAACGACGGCCTACACGCAGATCGATCCGGCGACCGCGGGCGCGATCGAGGGCACCATTCACCTGGCCCACAGGGCGCCACCGCGCATTGAAATCGACATGGCACAGGACCCGGCATGCGCCATGAGCACGCAGGGGACAAACTACTCCGAGGGCATTCTGGCGCCGGACGGCAAGCTGCAAAACGTCTTCATCTACGTGAAGGACGGCCTGGGCAACAAGAGCTACGCGGCTCCCACGACGCCGGTGGTTCTGGATCAGCAGGGTTGCCGCTATGTGCCGCACGTGATCGCGGTGATGGTGGGGCAGTCGGTCGAGTTCCGTAACAGCGACCCGACCATGCACAACGTGCACATGCAGCCGACGGTGGGCGGAAACAAGCCATTCGATATCTCGCAGCCGCCGAACGGGGGGACCATGCGCCACGTCTTCACCGCGCCGGAGTTGATGATCCCAGTACGCTGCAACAACCATCCGTGGATGCAGGCGTTCGTGAACGTCGCTCCGAACCCGTTCTTTGCGGTCTCCGACGCGAGCGGCCACTACATCATCAATGGGCTGCCGCCGGGGACCTATACGCTGGTGGCAGACCAGGAGCAGTTGGGACAACAGCAGATGACGGTAACGGTGGCCTCGCACGCGACGGCGCAGGGTGATTTCACCTACGGGAACAAGTAGCGGGGTCAGACGGCTTCCCGCGTTAAAATCGTCTTCGACGTCAGCCTGGGAGAGCATGCACACGAGACACAGAGTTGGCATTCTTGGCGCCACCGGCATGGTCGGACAGCGTTTCATCCAGTTGCTCGAAGGGCATCCCTGGTTCGAAGTCGCGTGGTTGGCGGCGAGCGACCGTTCCAGCGGCAAGCGCTACGGCGATGCGGTGCGCTGGAAGCTGGACGCGCCGATACCGGAGGGTGTTGCGAAGCTGCCGGTCTCCGTGGCCGAGCCGTTGCCCGGAAGCCCGCATGGGACCGATGCGCCCGCGATCATCTTCGCCGCGCTGGATGCGGAGATCGCGCGCGCGCTGGAACCGCGCTTTGCCGCCGCGGGCTGTGCCGTCATCTCGAACTCCAGCGCGTACCGCATGCAGGCGGATGTACCGCTGGTGATTCCGGAGGTGAACGCCGGCCATCTGTCGCTGCTGGAGTTACAAACATGGCGGGGAGATTCGGGCGGGTACATCGTGACCAATCCGAATTGTGCGGCCATCGGGCTGGCGCTGGCCCTGAAGCCGCTCGAAGAGCGCTTCGGCATCGAGAGCGTGTTCGTCAGCACCATGCAGGCAGTCAGTGGCGCAGGCTATCCGGGCGTTGCCTCGCTGGACATTCTGGGCAATGTGGTGCCGTTCATCCGCAACGAAGAGGAGAAGCTGGAAGCGGAAACGCTGCGGTTGCTGGGCACGCTTGAAGGAGAGCGCGTGCAGCCGCTCAGGGCCAAAGTGAGCGCGCACTGCAACCGGGTCGCGGTGGAAGACGGCCACACCGAGTGTGTCTCCGTGAAGCTGAGGCGAAGCGCCACGCGGGAAGAGATAGTGCGTGCATGGTGCGAGTTCATGCCGCTGCGCGGGAAGGCGCTTCCTTCGGCGCCGGAGCAGCCGGTGCAGTTCCTGGATGCAGAGGACCGGCCGCAGCCCCGGCTGGACCGCATGCGCGGCGGGGGCATGACCGCGACCGTGGGGCGTCTGCGCCCTTGCTCGTTGCTGGACTGGAAGTTTACCGTGCTGTCGCACAATACGATTCGTGGCGCCGCCGGCGCTGCGCTGCTGAATGCCGAGTTGCTGCTGAAGCTGGGCAAGCTGCCGGGCGTGGACGATGTGACGAGCGCGCAGCAGCGCCGGGCGATGCTCAGCGAGAAGGCGGCCGCCCCCGCATGAGGCTCGTCGTCATGAAGTTCGGAGGCACGTCGGTCGAAGACGCGGCGGCCATCGAGCGGACCACGGCCATCGTCTCCGGCCGCGTGGCCGCAGGCGTGCAGCCCATCGTGGTCGTCAGTGCGATGTCCAGGGTGACTGACCAACTGCTGGCGGCGGCAACCGCGGCGGGACGCGGCGACAAGGCGGCGGCGCTGGCCATGGCGGTGCTGCTGCGGGAGCGCCATCACGAAACGGCGCGGGCACTGCTCTCCTCCTCCGCGCTGCCACCGCTGGCGGAGTGCATCGGCGAGCATTTCGCCGCGCTCGAGGAAGTTCTGCGCGGCCTGGCTGCGTTGGGCGAGCTGACGCCGCGGATCACGGACATGGTTGCGTCCTACGGCGAGCGCCTGTCCAGTCGCATCGTAGCCGCCGCCTTTGCAGAGCGCGGCCTGACAAGCGTGCATGTGGATGCGCGCACCTGCATCATGACCGACGGGCAACACACCAGGGCGGCGCCGCTGGATGCGTTGATCGCCGAGCGGCTGCGGCAATACGTTCTGCCGCACGCGCAGGCGGCGCGCACAGCGGTCCTGGGCGGCTTTATCGGGTCGACCGTCGGCGGCGTAACGACGACGCTGGGCCGCGGCGGTTCGGATTTTAGCGCGGCGCTGATCGGCGGCGGGCTCGATGCGGAAGCGATCGAGATCTGGACCGACGTGAACGGAATCATGACGGCGGATCCGCGGGTGTGTCCGGATGCGCTGCGGGTGCGGACAATCAGCTTTGAGGAGGCGGCCGAGCTCGCGTATTTCGGAGCGAAGGTGCTGCACCCGGCCACCATTCTGCCGGCGGTGCAGAAGAATATTCCCGTACTGGTGCTGAACTCGCGCGAGCCAGCGAACGAAGGCACGCGCATTACGGCACTCGCGCCACACTGCCGCACTCCGTTCAAGTCCATTGCGGCCAAGAAGCGGCTGACTATCATCGACCTGGTGGCCAGCCGCATGCTGATGTCGCATGGCTACCTGCGCAGCATCTTCGAGGTGTTCGACCGGCACCGCTGCCCGGTCGATATGGTTTCGACCTCGGAGGTGAGCGTGTCCATTACCGTGGACTCGAACGAGAAGCTGCCGGAGATCGCCGAAGATCTGCGGCGCATCGCGGATGTGACGTACGAGGGACGCAAGGCGCTGATCTGCATGGTGGGTGAGAATATCCGTGGTCAGACCGATGTCGCTGCGCGGGTGTTCGCCGCGGTCAGGGACATCAACGTGCGGATGATCTCGCAGGGCGCCTCGCAGATCAACATGAGCTTCATGATCGACGAGGATGACGTGGACGAGGCGGTGCGTTCGTTGCATCGCGCGTTTTTCGCCGATCCCGATCCGGAGGTCTTCGATCTGGGCGAGCGGGAGCTGAGCGCGCGCGGACGGCTGGATGCCGGCGAACAGCAGCTCACGCTCAATCGCTAGGGAGGGAGTGGCGCGATGATCTTTCTGATTCTCGGACGGGGAAAGACGGGCAGCGTGGTCGCCGAGGTGGCGCGTGAGCGCGGCCATAGCGTGCGAGTGATCGGGGAAGAGGAGAATCGCGATGCCTCCGCGCTGACGCCGCCGCTGCTGGCGCAGGTGGATGCGGTGATCGATTTCACCACGCCGCAGGCGGTCATTCCCAACCTGCGCGCATGCCTGGCTAACGGCGCGCACGTGGTGGTAGGCACCACCGGATGGTACGACCGCCTGGAAGACATGCGCGCGCTGTGCGAGCGGCGGGATGGCGCGATCCTCTACGGCACGAATTTCTCCGTCGGCGTGCAGACGCTGCTGCGGCTGGCGCGGGAGCTGGCGCTGGGCTCAGCCGGATACGCGATCCATATCTCCGAGACACACCACGCCGACAAGAAAGACGCGCCGTCCGGTACCGCGCTCTCCATCCAGCAAACGATGCGGGCAGCGGCGCCGGAGCTGGCAGTGGAGATCACGTCAGTCCGCGAGGGCAACGTGCCTGGCGTCCATTTGATTGAGGCGCGGTCCGAGAGCGATGTGCTGACGGTGCGACATGAGTCGCTCTCCCGCCGCAGCTTCGCCGAGGGTGCGGTGCGCGGCGCGGAGTGGCTTTCCACACGTACGGGTTGCCACAACTTCAGCGACGTCTACGGCCAGATGCATTAGGTCTTCATTCTGAGCGCGGGGTTTTTGGCGCGAAGAATCCACGCAAACGCTGGCCTTCAGCATGGATTCTCCTCGCTACGCTGCTCAGAATGAGGCAAAACCCCCACCCTGGCTTCCCTAGAATGGGGCACCCGTCTGTGTGATCCCAACGTCCGGTTCAGCTCTCGTTTTCGAGCACCGCGCCTGCAGCCAGGTCCAGGCTGCCGAGCACGCTGCGGCCCTGGAGCATGGCCAGCGTCAGTTCGCGGCTGCTGGTCAGGTCATGCGCGAAGTCGTGATTCAGGGCGGATGCCAGCGCGTGGTCCAGCGTGGCGATGTTGACCTCATCGTTCAGCGCGAAGGAACGATGATCGAAGTTGGTCGAGCCCAGGATGCACCAGGCATCGTCGATGACCATGATCTTGGCATGCAGCATGGCAGGCTGATACTCAAAGATCTTCGCGCCGGCCTGGAGCAGATGACTGCTGCTGTGCCGGCTCATCCGGCGGATCATCGGGTGATCGATACGCGGACCGGCAACCAGGATGCGGACGGTGACATTTCGTTTGCGGGCCGCCCCGATCAGCGCACGCCGTGCGCTGTGGTCAGGAAGGAAGTAGGGCGTGGTGATGCAAATGCTCTTCTGCGCGCTGTTGATGAGGGCTTGAAAGAGAATGCGTGCGTGGGTGCCGCCGCCGCTTGGGGTACTGGAGATGACCAGGGCCGGCGCGCCCTCCGGCAGTTCATGGAAACCGAATTGTTTGCTCCCGCTCAGAATTTCTCCGGAAGCCTCCAGCCAGTTCTCGGAAAAGGTGCCGATGAGCCCCGCCACGGCCTCGCCTTCCACGCGGAAGACCGTGTCGCGCCAGCGCGGACCCTTGGAGGTCGCATGCAGCCAATGGTCCGCGATGCCGGCGCCGCCGACAAAGGCGGTGTGCCCGTCCACAAGCAGCAGCTTGCGGTGGGTGCGATTGTTGGCGCGCTGCCAGGTGTTCCACCGCAGCGGATGGTACCAGCGCATCTGGCCCCCGGCTGCTTCGAGATTGCGGAAGATGGACCTCGGCGTGCTGAAGCTTCCCAACGCGTCGATGACGATACGCACCTCGACTCCGGCGCGCGCGCGCTCGGTGAGCGCGTCGATGATTTCCCGGGCGACCTCGCCTTCGAGAAACTCGTAGAACTCCAGATTGATGGCGCAGCGGGCCTGGCGGATCGCAGCAAGCTCTTCCGGATAAAACGCCGGTCCGTTGGTGAGCGGTCGGATGCACGAGCGGCGGACCTGCGCATCCGTGACCAGGCTCAGGAATTGCAGGAACTCGCCGGATTCGATGGAGTCTCCGGGGCACTCGTTCATGGTGTACGGGAGCGACGGTCCGAAGAGATTGATGAGCACGCGCGAGCCATAGATCGCCATCGCGCCTGCGCCGATCGCGGCCAAAGTTCGTGTCCCCGTATGCGAGCGGTCTTTCCCGGATGCATTCCGCATATCCCGTCCACCTCCTGCGAGCAGAGCCGTCCTATCCGTCCGATGCAGGATGACGGAGTCGCGGACACATCGCCGGAGACGCGTGGCCATCCGGCTTTTCCTCGCCCGCCGCTGAACTGATATGCTCGCTGGCGTATGGAACTAAGCGGCTGCGGTACCGCTCTGGTCACCCCGTTCAAGAGCGACGGCACCATCGATACGGATGCGCTGACGACGCTGACGGAACGGCAGATCGCGAACGGCATTGACTTCCTGGTGGCCTGCGGCACAACGGCAGAGACGCCTGCGCTGATGGAGAGCGAGTGGCTGGCGGTCATCCGCCTGATCGCGGCGGTGGCCCACGGCCGCGTGCCGGTGATCGCCGGGTGCACACATAACGCGACCGCGACGGCGGTGGAACGGGCGCAGCAGGCGGCAAGCGTGCGGGGCGTGACGGCCCTGCTGACGGCGAACCCCTACTACAACAAGCCGACCCAGGAGGGGCAGTTCCAGCACTTCCGCGCGATCGCCCAGAATGTGGCGCTGCCCGTGGTGCTCTACAACATACCCGGCCGCGCAGGCTGCAACCTGGAGCCGGCGACGGTGGGCAGGCTGGTGGCCGAATGCCCGAATATCCGTGGCGTGAAGGAATCCAGCGGCAACCTGCAGCAGATCACCGAACTGGTGCACCTGTCGCCCGAAGGTTTCAGCGTGCTGGCCGGGGATGACAACATAGCTCTGGCGGCGATCGCGGTCGGCGCGAAGGGTCTGGTATCGGTGGCTTCGAACGCCATCCCTCGGGAGATGGCGCAGATGATCCACGCGGCGCTGGCGGACGACTGGAAGGCCGCGCGCGCGCTACATCGCCGGTACTATCCGCTGCTGCTGGCGAATTTCTGGGAGACCAGTCCGGCGCCGGTGAAGCACATCCTGGCGCATATGGGGCTACTGAAGGAGAACCTCAGGCTGCCGATGGTACCGGTGAGCGCAAACACGGCGGAGCGGCTGGATGCGCTGACGCAGACGATAGATGACCGCGCGCTCGACCCGCGGCGCGGCGCTCGTTGACGCTACACTGACGACTGACGACATGCCTGACGATTTCTCTGTGCTGCAATCTGTAATCGAAACACATTTTGCCGCGGGCTCTGCGGCGGTGGGTGATGCCGCTGCGATGGAGGCGTTCCTCGCGCTGCGAGCGGCGCTGAACGCGGGCCGCATCCGCGCCGCGGAACCCGATCCCGCAGCGCCGCTGGGCTGGCGTGTGAATGCCTGGGTGAAGCAAGGCATCCTGCTCGGCTTTCGTCTCGGGCATCTGGTAGCGATGGGCGGTAACGATCTAGGGTTTGTTGATAAGGCCACGTTTCCGGCGCGGCGTCTGGGCGTGGAAGACGGCGTTCGCATCGTCCCGGGCGGCTCTGCGGTGCGCGAGGGCGCCTATGTGGCCCCATCCGTTATCTGCATGCCGCCCATGTATGTGAACGCAGGCGCTTACGTGGATGCAGGAACGATGGTCGATTCGCACGCGCTGGTGGGCAGTTGCGCGCAGGTCGGCAAGCGGGTACACCTGAGCGCAGCGGCACAGATTGGCGGCGTGCTGGAACCGGTGAATGCGAATCCCGTCATCATCGAAGACGATGTGCTGGTGGGCGGCAACTGCGGCGTGTATGAGGGAACGATGGTGCGGCCGCGGGCGGTGCTCGGCGCCGGAACCGTTCTGACGCGGGGCACGCCGGTCTACGACGTGGTGCATGGCACGGTGCTGAAGGCGAGCGAGGCAAGCCCGCTGGTGATTCCGGAGGGAGCCGTCGTGGTGCCGGGCGCGCGGGCGGTTACGCGTGGACGCGCGGCGGAGTGGGGACTGAGCCTCTACACGCCGGTGATCGTGAAGTATCGCGATGAGCGCACAGACCTGAGCTCGGCCCTCGAGGACCTGCTGCGCTGATGCTTTCGAGCTACTACAGAACTAGGTGTGGGTCACAGTGGTAGAGGTGTCAGCCGCTTGCAGCCGAGGTCGTTTCTCGGAGCTTGGAGCAGGTCGCATGGCCTCATTTAAGCCTACGAGGAACAGTTCTCGCCAAAGGCTCCCAGTCCGATCCACCCCACCACCATCGCAGCTATGGCGGCCTTCCTTCCCCATCCAAAGATGAGCGCCACTAAACAGGCCACCTGTTCTGCAAGAAGAAACCGCATTGCAAAAGAACAGAACCGAAATGCTGCCTCCAAAGACGGGAAGATTGTTGTTGGGGCAAACAGCAACCCCACAAATATTATTGCGAAGATTAGCGACAGTTCGCCCGTTTTGTTGACCGCCCATCTCGCTCCTGAAGAAAATCTGTTAACAGGTGCAATTCGCAAGTGCCCCCTCCGAAGGATTCGCTCATCTGTGGATCCAAACTAACGACTAGCGCGGCACGCAGCCTCACAAACTCTTGCGGAAGTTCACACATCGGTCCACGACCTCATAACCTAGAGCGGCGTGCGCCCGCTGCGAGCCTTCGTTATCGATCAGGGCATCGGAACCCATCTCCAGGCATCCCTGCCTGCGGGCCCACTCTTCGGCTGAGCGCATCAAGGCTTTGCCGACGCCGCGGTATCTGAAGCCCTCCTGAACGAACCAGCCTTCCACGTAGCCCACCGGTTGCGCGGCGTCGCAGCCGTCCACGTGCGAACGCAGCCCTACTTCAAGGAACCCGGTCAAGGCTCCATCTTCGTCTTCCGAGACCAGAATCGACGCTGGCAGGATCCCTCTCCTTGCAGCGGTCAGGATGGAATCGAGTTCTCTGCCATGCTCCTCGATCGAGCTTTGCGGCCACAGCAACGCGCGCATGGCGGCCAGCTGATCCCGATCCGAAGTCTGCGCCTGCCGAACTTCCACTTTGGGCATATTCCTATCACCCGCATACGTCTGGGCTGCTGCATACAAGGATAAGTGAAATAGGTCCTTGAAGATGAAGTGCAGCAGTGAGCATGCATGGTCACGGTTTGTTATGCCGGTGTTTTGTCCGCGCCCTGATACCTGCTAGCATCAGTCTTTAATGTCTACTGGAAAACTGCAGATCATTCCAATCGGCGGTCTTGGCGAGTTCGGCATGAACTGCATGGCCGTCCGCTGGCAAAACGACATCTTTGTCATCGACGCGGGGCTCATGTTCCCGGAGAGCGAACTGCTCGGCGTCGATATCGTCGTGCCCGATATCACCTACCTGATCGAGAACCGCGAACATGTGCGCGGCATCGTTCTAACCCACGGACATGAAGACCACATCGGCGGCCTGCCCTGGCTGCTGCGCGAGATCAATGTGCCGGTCTACGCCACCGAGTTCACGCTGGCGTTCGTCGAAGGCAAGCTGGATGAACACAAGCTGCTGGACTCGACCGAGCTGATCGAGATCGAGCCCAGGCGTAAATTCCATCTGGGGCCGTTCACCATCGAGCCGATTCGCGTCACCCATAGCCTGGTGGATTGCGTGGCCCTGGCCATCGAGACGCCGGTCGGCATCGTGATCCATACGGGCGACTTCAAGATCGACCTCTCGCCGCCGGATGGCAAGTCCTTTGACCTGCAGACCTTCGCCGAGTACGGCAAGCGCGGCGTGCTGGCGCTGCTGCAGGACTCCACCAATGTGGACCGTCCCGGATATACGCCGAGCGAGTGGGCGGTGCGGCCGCGTTTGGACGAGATCTTCTCCCGCACCAAGAAGAAGCTCTTCTTTAGTTGCTTCTCGTCCTCCATCTTCCGCATGCGCATTGCGCTCGAACTGGCGCATCTGCACGGACGCAAGGTGGCCATCGTAGGCCGCTCCATGCTGGAATCGTCGGAGGTAGCGCAGGACCTCGGCTATCTGAACATTCCCGGCGGCCTCATCATTCATCCCGGGCAGGTGCGGGACTTCGCGCCGGAAGACGTGTGCATGCTGATCAGCGGTACCCAGGGCGAGCCGATGTCCGCGCTTTCCCGCGCCGCGGTGGACAACCACAAGCACGCGCGCATCGACCGCGGCGACACCGTGGTGCTCAGCTCGCGTGTCATCCCCGGCAACGAGAAGAGCATCTACCGGGTCATCGACCACCTGTGCCGTCGCGAGGCCAACGTCATTTACGACGACGGCGCATCCGGCCTGATTCACGTGAGCGGCCACGGCAGCCAGGAAGAGCTGCGACTGATGATCAACCTGATCCGGCCGAAGTTTTTCGTGCCGGTGCACGGCGACTTCCGCCACCTGCAGCGCCACGCCAAGCTGGCCATGGAGATCGGCGTCTCCGATAACGCGATCCTGCTCGAAGACGGCGACGTGCTCGAACTGGACAAGGGCTCCGCGACCAAGAACGGCAAGGTGCCCGCGGGGCGCGTGCTGCTGGATGCGGGCTCGTCGGCGGACGTCGTGGAAGACCTGATCATCCGCGACCGCCGCCACCTGAGCGAGGATGGGCTGGTGATCGCCATCATCACCATCAACAAGGTGAGCGGCAAGGTCGAAGGTACGCCGGAGGTGGTGACCAAGGGCTTCGTTGAAGGCGACCTGCCGCTCAACCGCCAATCCCGCGAGATCGTATCACGCACGCTCGAAGAGTCGTCGGCGGAAGAGAAGGCCGATCCGGGCGTGATGAAAGAGAAGATCCGGCAGGACCTGAAGCGTTACATCCAGAAGAACACCGGCAGGCGCCCGGTGATCATGCCGGTGATTCTCGAGATTTGACGGGATGAGTTCAACATTCGTGCTTGCTGAGCGGCGCGCCGCGCGATTCTGAGATACCGCGATTCTGAGATACAAGGTGAAGCGGATCCATCAACTGCACCTTCGGTTGCGCTCAGGATGACAACAAAGCGAGACTTGCCTGTACATGATCACGCTGGACGACATACGAGACGCGCAGCAGCGGCTGAAGGGCACGGCCGTGCACACGCCCCTGGTGCGGCTTCCCTGCCCCGATGACGGGGTCTGTTACCTGAAAGCCGAGAGCCTGCAGCCGATCGGAAGCTTCAAGCTGCGAGGGGCGTACAACAAGATCGCGCAGATCCCCGCGGACGATCGCAAGTATGGCGTCATCACCTACTCCAGCGGCAACCACGCGCAGGGGGTGGCGTATGCGGCGCGAGCGTTGGGTATCCGCGCCGTGATCGTGATGCCCTCGAATGCGCCGGAGGTAAAGCGGCTGGCTACGGCGGCGCTGGGCGCGAAGATCGTGACGGTGGGGCCGGCAAGCCTGGAGCGGAAGGCGCGCGCGGAAGAACTGGCCGCGCAGCATGGCTACACCATCATTCCTCCCTATGACGATGCGGCGATCATTGCCGGGCAGGGCACGTGCGGCCTGGAGATATTGGAAGATATGCCGGAGGTGGACCTGGTGCTGGCGCCGGTGGGCGGCGGCGGCCTGCTGAGCGGCACCGCCGCGGCGGTCAAGCTCATGCGGCCGGAGGTGCGGGTGATCGGCGTTGAACCGCTGCTGGCCGCGGACGCGGCGGAGAGCCTGCGCGCGGGAAGCGTGGTCCACTACACGGCCGAGCAGACCAGCCGGACGCTGGCCGACGGCCTGCGCACACAATCGGTCGGCGCGTTGAACTTTGCCCACCTGCAGCGCTACGTCGACGCCATCCTTACCGTCACCGAGGAGGAGATTGAAGCGGCCATGCGCGCCATCCTGTTTGACGCCCGGCTGGTGGCGGAGCCGAGCGGCGCCGTCGCCGCCGCGGCGCTGCTGGGGCACTCTGACCAGCTACCTGCCTTCCGCTGCGCCGTGGCGGTGGTCAGCGGCGGCAATGTGGAGCCGGAGGTGCTCGCCCGCGTGCTCAACGGCGCCCGTGCAGAGGCCGCGCCGGAGAGGGTATCCTGACCGGGTGAAGGCTCGGGCGTTGTTCTCTTCCCTGCTGCTGGTGTTGCCTCTATGCGCGCTTCCCGTGCGCGCGCTTGCTGTTCCGGGTCCGGACAAGCCTCCCCCCGGCGAGACGGGCACGCTGATCCGCGAATCGCCCATTTACACTGCGGCAACCACCGACTCGCAGCGGCTGGACCGGATTAGCCCTGGACGCGAGCTGGTCATCGCGGAGCGCAGCGGCAAGTGGGTGCGTGTTTTCGCCAACACCGATGTCGAGCAGAATCGCGCGGAGGATGCGCCGGTCTTCGATACGGAATCGTCCACGCCGCCGATCTCGGGATGGATTGAAGACGCAGGCGTTGTATCGGCAGCCACGCCGAACGGCGACGCGGTCCTGTTTGGCGCCGCCGCGACGGCGGAGTTGACCGCCAGCGAACCGCATGCGCCCCGCCGGGCGGCGCAGGACGCGCGCCTGCTCTATACCCGCACCGCGCAGATCTTCCCGCAGTCTCCCCGTGCGCCGGAAGCAGCCTGGCGCGCGGCAGACATTCGCTGGCAATTGGAGAAGGCGGATGTGTTCTCGCGGCCCTCGGCGCATGAGAAGGAGAGCTATCTGCGCCAGCAGATCGATGATGACGAGATGCGCAAGATCGAGAAGAAGTATCCGCATACCAAGTGGTCGGACCTGGCCGCCTGGGACATGCTGGACAATAAGATCTGCGGCGACTGGCAGGGCTCGACCAAGTGTCCGGAGAAAGAGTCGGAGATGTTCGAAAAGTATGCGGACGAGCATCCGGACTCGCCCAAAGCCGCGGAGGCCCTGTACGAAGCCGCTTACCGGCAGGCCGCCGCGGGCGATATCTATGCCGGAAGCGGGGACGACAAGAAAGCCGGCGGCGCGCATGATCGCGCGGGCGCACTCTCCGCGAAACTTCAGAAAGCTTATCCGGCCAGCGATTACGCTGCCCGCGCCGCCACTCTGATATACAAATTGCAGCAGTCCATCCCCATCTACGGCGTCGATCGCGAATAAGAGCGCTCGAGGGCCTGAGGAATTCTTGAACGATTACGTTCTCTCTGTCCTGCTCGGTATCGTGGAGGGCCTGACAGAGTTCTTGCCGGTCAGCTCCACGGCCCACCTGCGCATCGCGGAAGCGCTGCTCCACATCAACCTGGCCGATGCCTACTGGAAGATGTACACGGTAGTCATCCAACTG
This sequence comes from uncultured Acidobacteriaceae bacterium, assembly GCA_963830635.1. Taxonomy (GTDB): domain Bacteria; phylum Acidobacteriota; class Terriglobia; order Terriglobales; family Acidobacteriaceae; genus CAWHMN01. The sequence goes on from CAWHMN010000001.1 coordinate 1,516,664, forward strand.
GGCGCGATCCTGGCGCTGCTGCTGCTCTTCAGCGGCCGCATTATCGAGTTCATCCGCACCTTTCCCAAAGGCGAGAACGGCGACCGGACAGTCTGGAATCATCCCATATCGCTCACCCTCATCGCCTTCGTGGTCACGGCCATCCCGTCATGGCTGCTGGCGAAGGTGATCGGCAAGCACCTGGAGAGCCTGCACATCATGGCCCTGTCACTGCTGATCGGCGGCATCGTGATGTGGGTGGTGGACGCCTGGAGCGTGCGGCGCAACGCGTTGACGGCGGACATCGAACGCATGTCCTTGGGGCAGGCTGTCTGGGTGGGCTTCTGCCAGATCTTCTCGGCGGTGTTTCCGGGCACGTCGCGCTCCATGTCGACGATCGCGGGAGGACAGATCGCGGGCATGACACGCTCGGCGGCGCTGGAGTTCAGCTTCCTGGTCTCCATTCCCACCATGATTGCAGCGACGGGCTACGAGGCCCTGCGCACCTTTCACCCCCACCATGCGGCGGCAAGCTCTCATGCCGCCGCAGCGCTGGCCGGCAGCCCTCTCCCGGCCGAATCGCTCACGCCCCTGGTGATGACCCCGCACGAATGGGTCGTGCTGGCCATCGGGATGGTGGTGTCCTTCTTCGTGGCGCTGGGGGTGGTGGAGTGGTTCCTGATGTGGGTGCGGCGGCACGGCTTTGTGCTCTTCGCCGTATACCGGATCGTGCTGGCAATTCTGCTGCTCGTCTTTGGCGCCCGGCTGGCGGCGGGCTAACGCGGCGGCCTCCCACCCTGCGATACAGCCGCTCAGGATGGGGCACCCGGCTCCTGCTCGGGAATGATGCGCTGGGCGGCTCCTCACGACCGTAACGTGTCACCCACGGTTCCCGGCGGCGGTTTTCCGAACGCCGGGGCTGCCTCTTTTGCGACAATGGAACTGCTCTGGCGTCTGGATCACTTGAGGACCGCGTCCGCAACGCTGCGGACGTTCGGTGGTCGCCGCGTCTCGCCTTCATGAAGCCGCTCACAACTGTGCTAACGCCCACACGAAACCGCCGGCTCAATGAGCTGGTCGGCCTCGTGCTGCTGGTCGCTGCCGGCCTCCTGCTCCTCGCACTGGTCTCCTATCAACCGTCGGACCCGTCCCTGAATACCGTGGTGGGATCGGCAGGCGCGCACACCGCCGAAAACTGGGTAGGCGTGATCGGCGCCGCGCTGAGCGATCTGTTGTTCCAATTCGATGGCGTGGCAGCCTTCGTCCTGCCGCTGATGCTGGCCCTGCTGGGGGTTAGCTGGATGCGCTCGCGGGTGGTCGGCTCTCCGGTCGCCAAGCTGGCCGGTTTCCTGCTCTACCTGCTGTTCGCGCCGGCGCTGTTTGCGCTGCTGCCTGGCAACATGCACTGGCGCGGGGCGGTGCCCGTAGAAGGCGTGCTGGGCCGGCTGACGGTGGATACGCTGACGGCGTGGCTGAATTTTCCCGGCACCTGCGTGGTGGTGCTCGCCATTCTGGCGGTCGCCATGCTGCTGACGACCACCTTCAGCTTCAGCGCGGCCCGGCAGTGGCTGCTGGTGCGCTTCGCGTTCGTGTACACCTGGCGCGACCGCGCCCATAACTGGAAGCTGCGCCGCCAGCGGCGACGCGCCGAAGCCGCAGCCGCCCGAAGCCAGAACAAGGCCCAGAAGCAGCGACAGCGCACCGAAGCGACGTTCGATGCGGAACTGGAGACGCGCGAACGCCCCAGCGCGCACGGCAGTCTGTTTGCTGCTTTCGTAAGCCGCTTCGCGCGCAGAGCAGAGGAGGAAGACGAGGACGACGTTCCCATGCATCGCCGCGCGGCCTTTGCGGAGACGCAGGAGGACGCCGCCTACCTGCAGACGCCGCCCGCTGCTCCATCGCTATGGGAGCAGATGCCGCGCGCCACGGTGCCGGACCTGATATCAGACCTGGAACCGGAGCCGGCGCTGCACCATGAGTTGGAGTACGAACGGGAGTTCGCCGACGAGCCCGAGCCTCCACTACCGGTTGCGCCCTCCGCACACAACGCCATCTCGATTGGCGAGCGTGCCGATGCAGATGTGCACCCGGTCACGGTCCCGGTAAAGTCGGTCAGCGGATTCCGGCTGCCTCCGACGACGCTGCTCCACCGCAGCGAGGACTCGCAGATCGTGCGCGAGGACGAACTGCGCGAAGAGGCGACGGTGCTGGTGGAGAAGTGCGGCGAGTTCGACGTGCGCGGACAGGTAACGCAGATCAATCCCGGGCCGGTGGTCACCACCTTCGAGTTTCGTCCCGAGGCAGGCGTGAAGTACTCGCGCGTGACCGGGCTGGCCGACGACCTGTGCCTGGCGATGGCGGCCGAGAGCATCCTGATCGAGCGCATGGCCGGCAAGAGCACGGTGGGCATTCAGGTGCCGAACAGCAGGCGCGAGACCATCTGGCTGCGCGATGTGGTGGAGGCGGAGAACTTCGTCCACAACAAATCGCGGCTCACCCTCGCGATGGGCAAAGACATTAACGGCCGCATCGTGACGGCGGACCTGGCCACCATGCCGCACGTGCTCATCGCCGGATCGACAGGCAGCGGCAAATCGGTGGCCATCAACGCCATGATCATGTCGGTGCTCTACAAGACCACGCCGGAGCAGGTGCGCATGATCCTGGTCGATCCCAAGCGGGTGGAGCTGGGCATGTATGAAGGCATACCGCACCTGTTCACGCCCATCATCACCGAACCCAAGCTGGCGGCCAATGCGCTGCGCAATGCAGTGCGCGAGATGGAGCGCCGGCTGAAGCTGCTGGCGTCACGGTCCGTGCGCAACATCGACCAATACAACAAGCTTTTTGACAACGGCACGCCCAGCATGTTCGAGGATGCGGAGGAGCAGAAGCCGCTGCCCTACATCATCATCATCATCGACGAACTCGCCGACCTGATGATGCTGGACAAGGCCAACGTGGAAGAGGCCATCACGCGGCTGGCGCAAATGGCACGCGCCGTCGGCATCCACCTGGTGCTGGCCACGCAGCGGCCATCCGTCGACGTGATCACCGGGCTGATCAAGGCCAACGTGCCCACGCGTATCTCCTTCCGGCTTTCCACCAAGGTGGACTCGCGCACCATCCTCGACAGCAACGGCGCCGAGGCGCTGCTGGGGCGCGGCGACATGCTCTTCCTGCCGCCAGGCACCTCGCGGCTGCAGCGTGTGCATGCCCCCTTTGTCACCGAAGCAGAGATCTCGGCGGTCGTAGATTTCTGGAAGACCCAGGGACAGGCCGAGTATGCCGAGGGCTTCCTGGAATCACCCAAGGACGAGAAGGGCCGCGACCTGGGCGGCGATGGCGATGGCGGTGACGACAACGACGAGCTCTTCGACGACGCCGTGCGGCTGGTCTTCGAGTTCGGTAAAGCCTCCACATCTCTCCTGCAGCGACGCCTGCGCGTGGGCTACGGGCGCGCCGCGCACTTGATCGACATGATGGAGCGTGACGGCCTGGTGGGCCCCGCCGACGGATCGAAGCCGCGCGAGATCCTGAAGTCGCCGGACTGGATCAAGGAGATCGAGTCTACGCTGCGGTAGTGTGAAATCGATGTGCAGGTCGACCCCAGGAGGTGTGCCGCAACAACGGCTACACACATAGGGGTATTGGCTCAAGTCCGGTCGGTTCTCTAAGAAGATAGAGAACTCTGCGGCGAAGGGTCCAGGCCACTTGGCAACACAAACCATTGCCGTTCCGGGTAGACCCAAACTGTGGCGTCGCTGCTCGGATTATCTGCACAGCGACCGCGGCTTCTGTTTCATCGGTTTTGTTCTACTGCTGCCCGCTGTCCTCGCCTATATGGGTATGGCAGGCGCGGGCTTCTGGCATGAAGACGAATACATCGTGATCGCGGGGATGCGCCAGCCTGGCTGGCGCTTCATTCTCGGCCGCCTGGCCTGGAGCCCGCGTCCGTTTTCCGAAGCGGTGTTTTACTTCTACACCTCCGCTGTAAACCACTTCCAAGCTCCCCTGGTCGCGTCGTTCATCACGTTGCTGTGGATCTTCTTATTGGCAGCCATTCTGCTTGCCGCATGGGACAGGCATTCGCGATTCGGTGCGCTTGGTGGTCTGGCGCTGCTCAGTAGCCTGCTTACTGGCGGTCGTATAGAGGAGGTCTTCTACTGGCCGGCGGGCGCGGTCGCGTATATCCCAACCCTTGCGGCCATGATGGTTCTCTTCTTTCTGATCGCACATAACCGGCTGGTTGCTTCGCGCGGGCGCGTTCTCGCCACCTGCTGTCTGCTGGTTGCGGCCTTCAGCAGTGAGGTGGGCGCCATGCTGGCCGTATGGATCGCCGTCATCGAGTTGGGCCACTGGTGTCTGGGCCATTCGCGAAAACGCACGATGATCCAACCCGCGCTCAACAGCCTCTGGTGGCTGATTCCAGGCATATGCGGCCTATCCGTGCTGACGGTAGTCGCAATGGGACGCGGGCAAGCGGTTGAATTGGCGAACGGAGTAGCATCGTCGGCGTTCCGGCATCCGCTTGCCAGCTTGGCCGCGGCGATGCGCGAGACGGTCAGAGAAGACCTGGGTCCGATCGCCGTGTTTGCGGGCGGTGGCGCTTTCCACATCCGGTTCCTTCGGCCCGTCTTTATCGTGCTCCTGATCTGCGGTGTCGGCTTGGGTTGGCGCACTTACCCATCCCTGCGGGAATCAGATCGCGGACGGCTACTTCGGTTAGCGGTGGCGATGCTGCTGACAGCATTCACCACGGCGTTCTCCTCCTATCTGCACTTCGGTATCTTGTGCTGCGAACGGCACGAGACAATGCGACGGGCACTGACACTGCTCGCTCTCTCCGCGCTGGCTATCGTGAGCTTCGGCCGGCAGGCGATCTCCGCACAAAGCCGCTCCCGCGGTCTGCGGCAGGGCTGTTTGCTCCTGCTGGCAGCCACTCTCCCGGCGGCCGTCTGCTGGAGCCCGCAAATTGTGTCGGTATATCGCCAACAGCCGCGTATAGGCGCCGCTCGGCAGTTTACCTTTCGCTCCGGGTATGCGCCGGGCGATGGAAGCATGAAGTTCCAGCTTGCGCCAGCGGATCCCGTCCTGGGCGACCCTCCGCTGCCGGCAGGAGTTTACAGCGCCGCGGCTCACCCTCGGATCTATCCGCGCTCCATCTTGCAATTCTTCCATAAGCAGCGCCTGGTGGTGCTGCCTTCCCGACCCTAGTTCAGACAGGTCTTCCCTCAGCAGCGGAACACCGGACTGCTTAACCGCCCGGTCCGGCGCGCAGCCGGAGCCAGTCTTTCTGATAGGCGAAGCTGACCGCGAGCAGCAGCACGCCCAGGCCCACGAAGCTGACGATGCGATAGCCCTGGCTCAGTTGGCTGGTATCGATGAGGAACACCTTGCCGATACCCAGCGCGATGAGCACCAGCGCCTGCCAGCGCACCCGCGCGAGACGCCGCCAGAAGCCCGCCGCAAGCAGCACCGCGCCGAAGAAGAGCGCCCATGCGGAGTAGGTGAACTGCGTGTACATCTGGCGGTCCGCGAAGGCGCGCGCACTTGCCGGCCGCGGTCCGGACCACCAATATGTGTCGATCTCGAAGCCGACCGCGAGCAGCACCAGGACATTGGCGAGCGGACCGCTGACCAGCCCGATGCTGCGCCAGGAGAGGAGATCCCCGGCGGGGCCTGCTGTGCCGGCGGTCTCCTCCACTGCCTTGCGCGCCAGCCATGCGGTGGCCGCAAAGGAGGCGATAGCGACCAGGAAGGTGGCGAAGCGGGCGTTCAGCACGACCGTGCTCGCCGTCTCCGACACATTGAACGCGAGCGAAACCAGTCCCAGCAGCAGCGCGCACACCCCCAGCACGCGCATCTCGCGCGTATGCAGGCGCACGGCCAGCCGCAACAGCACCACGCCTTCGAGCAGCCATCCGATGGTGATCCAGTGGCCGTGGAGGGCAAGCGCGATGGCGATGGTGAAAAACCCGATGGCGAGGACGAGCTGCATCTCCGCAATCGAGGGAGACACGCGGATGGCTGCGCTGCGACTAGGCCATGCACGCCCTGCCACGTTTCTCAATGCAAGATAGAAGCCGCCGAACGCGACAGCGGTCCACGCCTGGGAGAGGCTGCCGGAGCCGCCTGCACGCAACAGGGTATAGAAGCTGAGAAAGCCGAAGGCGGCGTTAGCCGGGGAGAGCAGCAGGGCCACCGTGCGCGACTGCCCAGGCGCCGCAGGACTGCGCGTGATCTCCCCGGTACCCGGATCAGGAAGGACCGCTGCATAGGCGAAGAGCAGGAAGAAGAGCGCCACGTAGGCCGACGTGACCGCGAAGGCGGAAGGCGCATAGAAGCGCAGATACCAGACAGCAAAGTAGGCAATCGTGCCTAGAAACGAGAGGAGCAGCAGCCGCGTCCACCGCCGCACCGTCACTAACACGCTCACGGCGACGTTCATGATGAGCAGGTAGCTGAATAGGAATATCTCCTCATTGCGCCCGGTGCTGAGCAGCAGCGGTGTCGCCAGGCCGCCGGCGATGGCATAGAGGGCCAGCAACTCGACATTCTGCCGCCAGGCCATCAAGCCATTGAAGGCCGTGACCAGCACCATGGCGGTGAGCACTACTGCCGAAGGAATGAGCGCATACACCGCAAACGCTGCCCACAGAGAGAGATAGAGTATGCCGCTGCCCAGCGCCTTCAGCGAGTAGGAAAAGGGTGGATATCCGTGGCGGCGAAAACTTTCCGACCAGACGAGGAGCGCGATGCCGGCAACCACGCCGATGACGACGCGGCCGGCCGGTCCGATCCAGTGGCTATCGAAGGCAAACTTCAGGAACCAGGCGGCGCCAATCAGCAACGCGACGATACCGATGCGGTTGAACCACTGCGAACCGACCCGGCTCTCGAGCGACTGCCGTTGGGCGGCGGTTTGCGGCGGGGGCTGCGGCGCCGGGAACGAAATGGCTGGTCCGGAAGTGGCCGTGGTGATCGAAGCGGCTTCGCGGGAGGGTAGCGGCTGACCGCGCAACTGATCGACGGTTCGTTCGAGCTCGCGGACCCGCGCGGTGAGCGCGGCGAGCCGCTGCTCCAGATCGCCGGAGGGACCTTGCGAGGGGTCGTGGGAAGGGTCCTCGATGGGATCGCTGGGGGGAAGGTTCATTTCGCTGTTGCCATGCTGGGCCTTCTTCGGGCTTTTCCCAGGCTCTCGGGGCTTCTCCAGGCTTCACTGTAGCCGAATTGCCGCCGGGAAGTTCGTTGGCCGGCTACGGGCGGAAAAGCGAGAAAAGCAGAATCCGGAGGGGCCGGACGACACGTTCCCTGGAGGCAGGGCGAAATGCATGCCAGATGCAGCGCCTTTGGTAAATCCCCCGAAGAGGTCGTGTGCAGATGGGCACGGGACGACGAACTACGTGCATCCCGGACTCATTTCCCGTACGATTCGGTTTTCGGCCCCGGATCAAGCAAGCGACCTCGATGCAAGGCGATCCCGTGAACGCTCATCCCGCGGTACTGGTAGTGGACGACGATCCGATCAGTATGGCGATCGTCGCTCTGCTGCTTCATTCTGAGGATTTTTCCGTATTACGCGCTACTGACGGCTTCGAAGCCCTGCAGATTCTGCAGGGCTGCCGCGACCGTGGAGAGGCGCCGCCCACGGTGCTGGTGGACCTGCACATGCCCCGGGTGAACGGGTTTGAGCTGGCGAGGGAGTGCGTTCGGGCCACGCCACGCCCGCGCCTGGTAGCCATGAGCGCGACCGAGGTGGATCGCAGCCAGCTGCAGGATTTCGACGACTTCCTGCTCAAGCCCATCGATCTCGATCTGCTGCGGGCGGCGCTCTCCGGGGCGACGGGAGGCCGGGCGAGCGCGGATACGGCGTTTTCGCCAGCTCCGGCCCTGAACCCTTCAACCTTGGCCAAACTGCGCGCGATCATGCCGCCGGAGGCCATCCGCGACCTTTACACCACATACGTATCCGATACGCGCACACGCATAGCCGAACTGGAAGATCGCACCCAGACGGGCGATGCGGAAGGGGTACGCCGCTGCGCGCACATGCTCAAGGGGTCGGCTGCCATGGCGGGTGTCCCGGGCATCGCCGGCATCGCGGCAGCCTTCGAATCCGGCGCGGCGGCAAAGATGAACCACAAAAGCCTATTCCATGAACTGCGTCTTGCCTGCGATGATGTAGAGCAGGCTATGGCTCGACGAGCCAGCGAGGAATAAGCATGACGGCATCGACTTCCCCCATCGAGCACCGCAACGGTACGGTTCGCATTCTCCTCGCAGACGATCATCCGGTGGTCCGCATCGGCGTCCGCAACATGCTCAAGGCGGAAGGCAAGTTCGACGTCGTCGGCGAAGCCTCCGACGGCGATGAAGCCATTACCCAGACGCTCGAACTGCTGCCGGACATCCTGTTGCTGGACCTCTATATGCCGAGGCTGCCCGGGCTGGAAGCGATGCGCGCCATCATGAGCGGCTCGCCCCGGGTAAAGATTCTGCTGCTCACCTCCACCATCACCACCCAGCAGGTGATTGAAGCGCTGCAGATCGGCGCGCGCGGCATCGTGACCAAGGACGCGCTGATCGACCAGCTCACCGGCGCCATCGCCTCGGTGATGCAGGGCGATTACTGGATCAACGGACGCCGGGTCGTCAACCTGGTGGGAGCGCTGCACGAGCTGATGCAGCAGGCTGCGGTGCCGGAGCGCAAGACCTACGGGCTCACGCCGCGCGAGCTGGAAGTGGTGGGCTGCATCGTCGAAGGCTGCTCCAACCGCGACATCGCGAAGCAGTTCACCATCAGCGAAGAGACGGTCAAACGACACCTCTCGAACATCTTCGACAAGACCGGCGTATCGACGCGTCTGGAGCTGGCGCTGTTCGCCATCGCGCACCAGTTGGTCGGCCCCTCGGCGTAAACTCCTTCTTTCCCATTCGCGCTCCGACCCGGTGCACTATTTGCCGGTGTAGTAGCCGGCGCGCGTCTGGATGAACAGCTTCTTCTGGTTGGGGATCGTAAGATCGACGCGATGATAGCCGTCGCTTGCGGTCTCCGCGTCCGGGGTGTAGCCGAGCCGGTACTGCGAGCGGAGCTCCTCGCCGATCTGCGCATAGATGGACGCGACGTTCTGTTTGTGGGAGACCTCGAAGACGTGGCCGCCCGTTTCGCCGGCGATGCGCTCCAGAATGGCCTTCCCGTCCACATGGGTCTCATTGCCGCCCCGCGGTCCTCCGCCGCCTCCATTGCGTCCGCCGGGATAGCCTCCCCCGCCGGGGTATCCCCCACCGGGGAATCCAATCCCGCCACGACCACCGCCGGGGAAGCCACCGCCGCGATTGCCGAAGTTGTGCTGCGGCTCCTGGCCCTTGAAGTAGATCGCGTACACCACCGTCTCCGCGCGTTGCGCCGCTTCGATGGAGCTGGTCAGCGTCTCCTTGCTTCCGGTATCGACGCCATCGGAGAGAACGACCAGAGCCTTGCGTCCGTGCTGCTTCGCCATCAGTTCGTTGGAGCTGAGAAAGATGGCGTCGTACAACGTGGTGCCGCCCCCATGGCGGGAGCCGCCTGCCCGGCGTCCCTGGCCGCTGCCATCGCCGGCGCTCCCCGGATCAGCGCTACCGGGATCGGCGCTACCGGGATCGGCCTGCGTATTCTGCGCATCGCCAGGGCTCGAAGTTCCGATCTCCTGGAGCGCGGCCTGCAGCTTGGGTCGAGAGTTGGTCAGGTCCTGCAGAAGCTCGGTCTCGCGGGCGAACTGAACCACGAACGCCTGGTCCGGAGGGTGATTGGGAGATGGGGTCAGCATCTGGTCCAGAAACGACGTGCTGGCGCTCCGCTCCTCATCGAGCACGTTGCGCTGGGACCGGCTCGTATCCACCAGCAGGCCAAGCGTGAGCGGTAGATTGTCGTCACGGTCGAAGTAGCGAATCGTCTGAGGATGGCCATCCACGCTGAGGGCGAAGTCTGACTTGGTGAGATTCTGGACGAGGCCGCCCTTCTTATCGCGCACAATGACCGGCAGATTCACCAGACGGGCATCGACGGAGATGGTGGGCGCCGTGGACTTCGGCTGCGCTTCTGTGGCCTGCTGCGCGAAACCGCAGTGAGTGAAACCGCAGAGGGAGACAAGGCAGGCGCACAGCGCCGCCGTGCGGGCCAGTTGGCGGAGGAGCATGCCGAGTTAGACGTCGTGCGTGGCGGGGAGTTTCGGGCGTTTCTCGCTCCGGCTGGTAGGCGTTTTCCTGATTCGCCGCATCCATCCTTCTTGGAACACCTTAGGCTGTCCCGTTTGCATCAGCCCTTCTGCTGCGTCTCGCCTTAGTCGCTGAGACCGTGAGCGGAAGTCGTCCGCAGTCCAAATAGGAGCCGTAGAGATCACCATGAAGAAAGCACTTCCCCTCGTTCTGCTGGCCTTAAGCGCCACCGGATTTACCTTTGCGCAGGACTACAACCCCACCGACCAGCAGCACGGACAGCCCAAGGCGGAGATACAGAACAACAACGTGCCGCTCTACCGGATACAGGTGGTAGGCCGTGACATCCCGGCCATCAACTACTTCCATCGCAGCGGCAGCACCAGGATTGGCTTTCAGGGAACGAGTCTGCTGCCCGACGGCAAGGGATCGGCTGAGGTAGAGAGCCGCCGCGGGCGCATGACCATCGACGCTAAGTTCGAACACCTGCCTCCGGCCAACAGCTTCGGCGAGGAATACCTGACGTATGTGCTGTGGGCCATCACTCCGGAGGGGCGGCCGGTGAATCTGGGGGAGGTGCTGCCGCAAGGAACCAAGAGCGCGATCACGGTGACCACAGACCTGCAGGCGTACGGGCTGATCGTGACCGCCGAGCCGTACTTCGCCGTGACCATGCCGAGCGATCTGGTGGTGCTGCAGAACTACGTGCTGAAGAACAAGACCAGCGGCATCATCGGGGCGGTGAACGCGCATTACACGCTGCTGCCGCGCGGCGCCTATACCCAGACCGCCGGGCAGCATGCGGTGCTGAACCCCATTACGCGCAATGACAAATCGCCGCTCGAGCTCTATGAGGCGATCAACGCGGTGCAGATCGCGCAGGCTGCGGGTGCGGACAAGTATGCGCCGGACATCCTGAGCAAGGCTAAGCAGGAACTCTCGAATGCGCAGGATATGGACACCCACAAGAGTCAGCGCAAGCAGGAGATCACCTACGCCCGCGCCGCCGTGCAGACAGCCGAAGATGCGCGCCTGGTAACGCTGCGGAAGATGCAGGCCGAAGAGCGGGCGGCCGAAGCTGCGGCGCAACGCGCCAAGCAGGAAGCGGCGCAGCGGGCGGCGCAGGAGGCGCAGATGCAGGCGCAACAGGCGCAACTGGCGGCCGCGCAGGCCGCTGCGCAGCGTGCCCAGGCTGAAGCACAGGCGGCGCAGGCACAGGCAGCGCAGGCGGCCGCCGAACGCAATACACAGCAGGCGAACCAGCAGACGGAGCAGATGCGGGAGCGGCTGCGCCAGCAGTTGAACAATGTGCTGCAGACGCAGGAGACGGCGCGCGGTCTGATCGTCAATCTCTCGGACGTGCTCTTCGACTTCAACCGCTACACGCTCAAGCCGGACGCGCGCGAGAAGCTGGCCAAAGTGTCCGGCATCCTGCTCGCCTATCCCGACCTGAAGATCCAGGTGGAGGGCTATACGGACAATGTGGGTTCGGACGCCTATAACCAGAAGCTCTCCGAACAGCGCGCCGGCGCGGTGCGGGACTACCTGGTGTCGCAAGGAGTGGCGGCCGACAACGTGACCTCGACCGGTTACGGGGCGGCCAGCCCCGTCGCGCCCAATACCAGCGCTGCGGGCCGGGCGAAGAACCGCCGGGTGCAACTGGTGGTCTCGGGCGCGGCGATCGGAGTAGGCCAGAGCGCGCCGGGGGCGGCTGCAGCGCCGCCGCCAACCGGCAACCAGTATCAGCAGCCGCAGAGTGTTGCGCCGCAGCCGGCGCCCACGCAAGCGCCGCCTCCGCCACCCAATAACAGCGGCGTCAGCAATCCTCCGGGCGCGCAGCCGCAGTAGCATCTGACCCTGATATTGCAATTCGGACGGGCTGTGCCGTGCCGGCAGCCCTCCGTCTCTCAAAAAGGAATCTGTGACATGGCGAAGATAGCGTTCCTGGGGTTAGGAAAGATGGGCATGGCGGTGGCCCGCTCACTTCTCCGGAGTGGTCACCAACTCACGGTATGGAACCGCTCAGCCGAAAAGGCGGAAGCGCTGGCCGGCGAGGGTGCGACGGCCGCGAAGACGCCGGCCGACGCAGTGCGCGGCGCGGAGATCGTCTTCACCATGCTGTCCGACGACGCAGCGATCCGCGGAGTGGTCTTCGGTGAAAGCAAGGGTGGTGAAAATAAGGGTGGTGAAAACAAAGCGGCCGAAAGCAGCGGCGCAGGGCAGTCCTCAGATCGATCCTCAGGGCAATCTTCGGATCATTCCTCAGGCACGGCCGGCGCGGGCATGCTGGGGGCGATGGCGCCAGGCGCAATCCACGCCTGCCTGAGCACCATCAGCGTTCGGCTGGCGCGTCATCTTGCGGCATCGCATGCCGAGCGCAAGCAGCACTTCGTAGGAGCGCCAGTCTTCGGCCGGCCCAATATCGCCGAGCAGGGCAAGCTGTGGATCACAGTGGCCGGACCGGAGGCCGCGCTCGCAACGTTGCGGCCTGTACTGGAGCAGATCTGCCGCGGCATCACCGTCGTATCCGGCCAGGCATGGCAGGCGCATGCGCTCAAACTGGGCGGCAACCTGATGATCACGGCCATGAACCAGACACTGGGCGAGGCCTTCGTCTACGCGCGATCGCAGGGCATCGATCCGGATCTGTTTCATCAGGCAGTGAACAGCGCGCTCTTCCAGTCACCGCTCTATGAGGCGTATGGCAAGACTATCCTGCACCCTCCAGAGCATCCAGAAGCGACGGTGGTGCTGGCGGTGAAGGACACGCGCCTGGTGCGCGAGGCCGCCGCCGATGCCAATACCCGCATGGGGCTGGCGGACTACTTCGCTGATGTGCTGCATCGCGCCGAAGAGGCTGGCTTCAGAGACCAGGATTGGGCCGTGGGACAATATCGCATCGCGGAAAGCGATGCGGTCAAGCGCGAAAGGTAATCGATGTCACAGAGCACCTCGCTTCCACAGACAAACTCGCCCGCACGCATTCAGCTAAGGGGCAAGACGGTCTTCGTGACCGGCGCCAGTTCCGGCATCGGCAAAGCCACCGCACATGCCTTCGCGGCCGAGGGCGCCCGTCTTCTGCTGGCGGCACGGCGAATCGAACGGCTGCAATCGGAGAGCGATGCATTGCAGCAGGCGGGCGCGGCCGGCGTGCATGCCTTTGCGCTCGATGTCTCCAATCCGCAGCAGGTGGAGCAGACGCTCGCCGGACTGCCCGAGGCCTGGCGAAGCATCGACATCCTGATAAACAACGCCGGCCTCAGCCGCGGCCTCGACAAGCTGTACGAGGGCAAGCTGCAGGACTGGGAGGAGATGATCGATACGAATGTGAAGGGGCTGCTCTATGTCTCGCGCGCGGTGGTGCCGGGCATGGTGGCGCGGGGCAGCGGCCACGTGGTGAACCTGGGATCGACCGCCGGGCATATGACCTATCCCAAGGGCGCCGTGTACTGCGCCACCAAAGCGGCGGAGCGGTCGATCACCGAGGGGCTGCGGGAAGACCTGCTGGGCACGCCCATCCGTGTCACTACCGTCGATCCGGGCATGGTGGAGACGGAGTTCAGCGAAGTGCGCTTCCGCGGCGACCAGGACCGCGCCGCCAAGGTCTACCAGGACATCACGCCGCTGCGTCCGGAAGATATCGCCGACGCGATCGTCTATGCGGTGACGCGCCCGCCGCACGTGAATGTATCGACCATCCTGATCACGCCCGTGGCGCAGGCCAACTCCCTGCTGATTGAGCGCAACAGCGGAACCAACAAGTAGCGCCTGATCGCACAGCGTCGATCTTCAGAGCGCCCCGAGCCGTCCCTCAATGTCCTTCAGTGCTGCTTCAAGCGCGGCCCGGCGGTGCGGACTTGCCGTGCGCTCAGAGAGAACGCGTTCCCGCTGCAGCTCGAGCTCCTGCCGGTTCCGCTCGCGCGCGCCGTCGATCCTCGGCCGTACATCCTGGGGTGCATCGTGTTCTGCGACCTGCTCCTCGACTGCCTTGCTTTCCCAACCTCTAGCCATATACCTATGCTAGACCACTTCTCCCGTGGCTATCTGTTCGTCCGAGCACGTTTCGTGCAACCTTCGTGACAGGCCGAAAGGAACGCTCGCATCGTTCCGCAGGCCTGCCGCCTCTAAGCAGAGGAGGTCTTCCGGCATATGCAGGCTTGGCGCATTCCTTCCTTCGGTATCGACAAACTCTCGCTTGACCAGGTTCCCACGCCCCAGCCCGGCCCGGGTGAGGTGCTGGTGGAGATCCACGCGGTTTCACTGAACTATCGCGATCTGATGACGGTCAAGGGTCAGTACAACCCCAGGCTGCAGCCGAACCGGATTCCCTGCTCCGACGGCGCGGGCGTGGTCAAAGCCATCGGCGATGGCGTGACGCGGGTGAAAACCGGAGACCGCGTGGCCGGTATCTTCATGCAGAACTGGATCGACGGCGAGGGCATGGCGGAGAAGCAGAAGGGCGCGCTCGGCGGCGACATCGACGGTACTCTGGCCGAGGCCATGGTGCTGCGCGAAGACGGCGTGGTGCCGGTGCCGGAAGACCTGTCGTTTGCCGAGGCCGCGACCCTGCCCTGCGCCGGCGTGACGGCGTGGAACGCGGTAGTGGCGGCCGGCCGGATCAAATCCGGCGACACGGTGCTGATCCAGGGCACGGGCGGCGTTTCCGTCTTCGCGCTGCAGTTTGCGAAGGCGCTGGGAGCACGGGTGCTGGGCACCTCGAGCAGCGACGAGAAGCTGCGGCGCGCGACCGGACTGGGCCTGGACGCGGGCGTGAACTACAAGCGGCACGACGACTGGGCGAAGTGGGCGGTGGAGCAGACCGGCGGCCGGGGCGTGGACCTGGTGGTCGAGGTGGGCGGCGCGGGCACCTTCCAGCAGTCGCTGCGGGCTACCCGGGTCGGAGGCGTGATCGCCCAGATCGGTGTTCTGGCGGGAGTGGAGCACTCGCTGCAGATCACGCCCATCCTGCACCGGATGCTGCACGTGCAGGGGATCTATGTCGGCTCGCGTGCGCATTTTCTGGCGATGAACCGAGCGCTGATCCAAACCGGTATCAAGCCGGCGGTCGACCGGGTGTTTCCCTTCGTGGACGCACGCGAGGCCCTGCGCGCCATGGAGTCGGGCTCCCACTTTGGCAAGATCGTCATCGCGGTCCGGGAGTAGCTCCTGCACCGGCGGTAACCAACCGGGCCGTCCTGGCGTTACCAGTACCCGACTGCTGGCGTAACTGGTACACGACGCATTTCTTGCCCGCCGCCGCCAGTGGCTTGCTACTGTGGGCTCGTAGGCAGGCAGGAAGCTCCAGGGATGGTCAAACCAGATACTCCCTTCAGCTTTCCTGCCGATGGGCAGGCGACCTTTTTTCACCGCTTGCATCTCACGAGTGCTCGATACCACGTTTTGGCTACGCGGACCGGCACGGTTACCGCTCTCAGAGGGGGAGCAGCGATTATGAGCTGGATACAGAACGCCATGGAAGTCGTATTTGAAGCGATCTTTGGCTGCCGTCATCGGGATCTGTCTCGTCCATTCACCATCGAGGCCCAGACCTACAAGGTATGTCTCACCTGCGCCAAGCAGATCTTCTACTCGACGGAGCGCATGCAGCCGCTGACCGGTCGCGAACTGCGCCGTCTGCGGGCGGCGCAAGCGTCGCTGCTGCCGGCCGGTGTCGCGGTCATGCCCGCGGCCGCGACCGCACACGAGCGAAACTCCACTGCCGCGGCTTAACTGAGCGGCGCCGTTCTCTGCTTCCGGAGCACGGCTGCAAACACCAGCATGAGCTGTGTGCCCGGGGCAAGTTCCGCGAGCACGCAGCCGGTATCATCGAATGCGCGGCCTCCGGGCTACCCGCGAGGCCGTCATTCCCATGCCCGGGGCGTACCTGGACGGCATCTGCTGCCTGCGGCTCGCCGTAGCTGATCGACCGGATCGTCTCCGTGGGCGAAGGGCTGCGCCTGAGGCGCTCACACTCTCGTGCCGCATATTTGCGGGCGGCGCTGCCTCCTGCCGCCGCTGGTCACAGCAAATCCTCGAAGTGGTGCAGTGTGTCATCCTGAGCGAAGCAGGCCTGCTTTCGGCCTGCGTAGTCGAAGGATCTGCTTCCCTCCTTCAAACTGCGCCACGACCCAAATCCCTGCCCAACGCAACTTCTTTGCTCCCCGCGCGTCTACATCGCTGCGAGGCACGCGAGCACGCCTTCGTCCCCCGGCAGGGGGATGCTCGAGGGAGCGTCCGGGCAAGTACAATCAACGTTCATCAGGATGGCTGTAGGTATATGTTCAAACCTTTCCTCAGACTGCTCGTACTCTCTCTTCCCGCAAGCGTGCTGATCATGGCTGGATGCGGCGGCGGCAGCAGCAGTAGCAACCCCACGAACGCGACGTTCTCCATCGCTCCGGCAACAGCTACGCTGGACACGAATGGAACGGCGCAGTTCACCGCTACCCTCAACACGGGTGGGGCTGCAACCGTGAACTGGGCCGTCCTAAGCGGACAAAATGATTCAAACGTCGGGGAGGGGTCGATTGACGCGACCGGGCTCTACACGCCGCCCCCCTATCTTTCGCAGGATTCGGTGCAGATCAAGGTGCAGGCGGGGCTAGCGAGTGATCCTTTTACGGTCGCGACCGCGATTCTCACGGTCACGCCCGGCTTCAACCAGGCGGTCACTCCGGAGAACGCGACGGTTTCCACCGGTTCGACCGTGCAGCTCACGGGCGTGCTGGATGAATTCAATGGGGGCACGATCAACTGGAGCCTGAGCAACTCCAATAGCAGTGCCACCAATCCGGGCGGCAGCTATGGCAGCCTGGGCAGCACCAATTGCCAGCACTCTTCACAGAACCTGACCGTCTGTACCGCTACCTACACGGCGCCGAGCAGCGCGCCGGCCGCCGCGCCACTCTTTGTCCTGGCCAATGCCAACGGGAACACCAATACCATCAGCTTTGCCAAACTGCTGCTCAACGGCGCGGGCATCAACTTTTCGCCGCTCAACAACCAGGCCGCGCAGACCAGCACAGTGGAGCTCGGGACCTCCGGCGGCAATAATAACGACTTTGATACGGACAGTAACGGCAACATCACCGACTGCGCCAGCGGCACCCTGGGCGCACTGGTCTCGGACCAGAACAACAACCAGTACATCCTGAGCAACAACCACGTTCTGGCGGAATCCGACCAGGCGAATAGCGGGGACACCATCATCCAGCCGGGGCTGGTGGATACCGGTTGCACGCCGCTGGCCGCCGGCGTCACGGGCATTCGTGCCATCGCATCGCTGACCTACTGGGCGCCGCTGATCTCGAACACGGTGAATGTGGATGCGGCGCTGGCCACGGTGGCCTCGGGTACCGTCGATCCGCTGGGGGGCATTCTCGGCTTTGGAGCGGCAGGCAGCGGGAGCAATGCGCAACTCGGCTCGGCGCCGCCGGCCGGGGGTACAGGCGAACCCCTAACCGCGGCCAACCTGTCGGGGGGTGCGGCGGCGATTCAGGTGGTAAAGAGCGGGCGGACCACCGGACTCACCTGCTCGACCGTTGACTCCATCGCCAACACCGTCCAGATCGCGTACTTCAAGGATGTAGCGGAGACCCAGCCCTACACCACCAAGACCTATACCAACCAGATCGGCATTCCCGGCAGCTACTTCTCCGACTTCGGCGATTCCGGATCGCTGGTGGTGGATGCCAGCAATGCGGAGCCGGTGGGCCTTTTCTTCGCCGGTTCGGTGGACAACGCGGGCAACGGTGAGGGCTTCGCGCATCCCATCGCCGACGTGCTCACCGAGCTCTCCACCCAGAGCCAGGCCAACGGGTCGCTGCAATTGCAGGTGGTGGGCGGGGCGAAACACCCCGTCTCCTGCCTGAACTACGATGCCAACACCGCCACCGCGGGCTCCGCCATGGCGGTTCCGGCAGCGGCCAAGGCGCAGGCGACGGCCATCGCCAACACCGCAGGGTCGGCGCTGGTCGATTCCAGCCGCGGCATCCTGGGGGTGGCTACGGGCCGCAGCGTCGATCAGCCGGGCCGCGCGGCGGTGATCGTCTACGTCGATCCGTCGAAGCCCAGGCCGGCCATTCCGCAGTCGCTCCAGGGCGTGCCCACGATGGTCATTCCGGCGACGGCCGAGCAGGTGGCCAGCGGCACCGCTCCCCGCATGCTTGCGGTGCGTCCAGGCATTCACCTGCCCCAGGCGACGCTGAACGCCGCGGTGGCAGTCCACGATCAATATGTCTCGCAGATCATGGCAGACCCGGCCTTCTTCGGCGCGGGGGTCACGCAGAGCCAGGACGATCCATCGCAGGCGGCGCTCCTGGTCTTCGTGGACATGACCAAGACGCCGCGGGCCGAACCGGCGACGATCGGCGGGCTACGGGTGCGCTACAAGCCGCTGCACCGCATCCGCATCACGCTGGCCAGGCGAGGCGCAGGAACGGCTCCCGTCCCGGCACGCTGACGTGGTCTCCCAGCCTTCCCCTTCGACCGCGCTCAGGGGCAGAATGGAGCACCCGGGTCCCGTTTCCGCTTAATAATGGGGAACGGCCGGGTGGTTAGGCGCCGACGATCTCGGTTGAGACCTCTTCGGCGTCCGGAGACGGCGCCACGCCGTCGTCGGGAAAGAAGAGCATGAAGACGGTGCCGCTGGAGTGGCCTTCAGCGGCGGAACGGCTGCGCACCGCGATAGTTCCGCGGTGCTTCTGCACGATCTCCAGCGTCACCCACAGGCCGAGGCCGGTACCGGTGGCCTCCTTAGTAGTGAAGAAGGGCTCGAAGATGCGCTGTTTCACGGCATCCGGCATGCCCGATCCGGTATCGGCGAGCACCACCCGCACGCCCGGCGATCCGTCGCGCCAGTTATGCGAGCGGTACACGTGGAAGGCCAGACGCGCCCCCTCCGGCATGGCGTCCAGCGCATTGCTGATGAGATTGGCGAAGATCTGCCGCAGACTGCCGGAGAAGCAGAAGAGTTCAACGCCCTCCTGATACTTCCGGATCAGCTCGACGTGTAGTGCATTTACCCGGCCGCTATAGAGCGTGACCATGGATTCGATAATCTCGGCCACGCTCGAGCGGGTGGGCAGCGTGGATTGGCGGTAGAAGCGCAGGGTCTGCTGCGTGATCTCCGAGACACGGGCTACCTGGTGTGCCGCCATGCGGGCAAATTCCTGCGCTTCCTCATCCAGTGACGGGTGAGTGCACAGCAGAAAGATCAGATTGGTGATGGCTTCGAGGGGGTTGTTGATCTCGTGGGCGATGGAGGCGGCCAGGCGTCCCGTGGCCGCCAGTTTCTCGGTACGGCGCAGGGTCTCTTCGGAACGCTTTTGTTCGGTGGTCTCGAGCACCACGGCGCCCACCCAGCGTACTCCCTGCTGTCCGGTCTTCACCGGGTAAAGGTCGGTCTGCCAGCTTTGTTCTTCGTATCCCGGACGGGACGGAAGCTGGTACTCGAAGGACTGAATGACGGCGCCGGTGCGGAAGACCTCTTCCAGCCGTTGATTGAAGAGGTCAGTCACCTCGGGCGGCAGCAGATCGCCCGTGGTCTGTCCCAGGAAGCGGGTCATGGGAACGCCGCTGCGTTCGGCCAGGTACCTGTTGACGCGTACATAGCGAAACTTGCGGTCGAAGAACGCGAAGCCCACGGGCGCGTGGGCCAGCATGGAGTCGAGCAGGGCCAGGGTGTCGTTCAGGCCGGCGCGTTGCTCCTCCATCGAAAGCACCAGGAGGTTAAAGGCGTTCGCCAGGTCTCCTGCCTCGTTGATCTCGTCGATCTTGAGGGGAAAGCCTTCCTTGGTTTCGGGGTCACTGATGAGGCGGTGCGTCGCCGTCATCACGGCCTTCAAGGGGCGAGTGATGGTGCGGGCGAGCAGGGCGGAGGCGATGGCGAACCCCAGAGCGCCCAGAATGCCGAGAAAGATGGTGATACGGAAGAGCGAGCGGATCTCCTCCTGCTCTCCCGAGGGGTCTTCCACCACCCAGGCGTAGCCCATGGCGCCGTTGGCCTGAGAACGGACGACCGCGACGGCCTCGCGGGCGCCGCTTTCCCGGCGAAAGATCACCAGCGGCAGCCCGGTGGACAGGTGCGCGCTTTCCGTGGGGGACAGGGGCGGCGCATGCGGCGATCCAACCCCAGCCAGAGGATTGCCGGCGAGATCGGTCAAGCGGACATCGCGAATGGTGGGCGAATTCCGGATAGCGGCGAGGAATGGACCCAGGTCGAGGTTGTGAGGCCGCCCGCTGCTGCCGATGGCCTGGGCCGTCATGACGGCGACGAGATGCGACTGGTACTCCAGGCGCCGCTCCGCGCGGACGTGGATCTCCCGCAGCTCCGCGCGCAGGAGAAGGAGGGCGAAGAGCAGGGTAAACAGGACCTGCAGCAGGACAAAGCCTGCGGTGAGCTGCCCGCGGATTGTGCGGAACCTCAGCCGGCTCATGAACCTCAAATTCTTTCCTTTAAGGGTTCTAACAGACTAACCTGCCGCAGGACCGGTGCCTAACAAAATGACCCGGCGTGCTATGCCTGAACAATGAGCGTTATAAGGCGCTGCTTCACAGTCCTGATGACGAACGCAGGTGCGGAGTTGCACTTCTGTGCCTTCCGCGCCTTCCAGTCGACATTCTGAGCGTCGGCGCTTTGTCGGCGGCCTGACCCGTACCCCTAGACCGGTTGCAAGCTGCGCGGGCTGCGGCTGCGGGAGGCGATATCGTCCGCGATCTGGCGACCGTGGAAGCGGCCGTTCTCAATGAAGATCTCGTTGGTGCGCGATCCGGCAACGATGACTCCGGCAAGGTAAATGCCCGGTACGTTGCTCTCCAGGCTCCGCGGGTCGCAGGCGGGGCAGCGATCTTCGCCTTCCATGCGAACGCCCAGGGACTCAAGGAAGGGAAAATCCGGGTGGTAGCCGGTCAAGGCGAAGACAAAGTCATTGCGCACGGTGCGGGGACCGTCGGGGGTAGCCAGCTCGACACTGTCCTCGCGGATGGCGGTGACCCGAGTGTCAAAGAAGGCCTCGACCTCCCCGCTCTTGATGCGGTTGTTGATGTCGGGAAGGATCCAGTACTTGACGTGCCGGTGCATGCCCGGTCCGCGATGCACCAGGGTGACGCGTGCGCCATGCCGCCACAGGTCAAGCGCGGCGATGGCGGCGGAGTTCTTGCCGCCGATCACCAGCACATCGGTGTCATAGAAAGGGTGCGGATCGTCGTAGTAGTGCCGGACCTTGGGCAGGTCCTCGCCGGGGATGTCGAGGAAGTTAGGTAGATCGTAGTAGCCCGTGGCGATGATGAGCTTCTTTGCCGCGAAGACGCGCTCGCGCCCGAAACGGTCCACGACGCTGACGGAGAAGTCGTTATCCTCCCCCGCGATGCCCTGCACCGTGACGTATTGCCGGATGTCGAGCGCGTAGTGGTCCGCCACCTTGCGGTAGTACTCAAGGGCTTCGTTGCGGGTGGGCTTCTGGTTGGGGCTGGAAAAGGGCATGTCGCCGATCTCCAGCAGCTCCGGCGTGGTGAAGAAGGTCATGTTCGAGGGGTAGTGGAAGATGGAGTTGCAGAGGCAGCCCTTATCCACCAGAACGGTCCGGAGATTGCGGCGCTTGGCTTCAATGGCGCAGGCCAGCCCGGTGGGACCGGCGCCGACCACCAGTACGTCGAAGCTGGTGGGAGCATGCCGCCGTGCCGCCGCCTGTTCTTCCATCTCGATCTTCTTGGCCATAGGACTAGAGTACGAGATGTTGCCGCGGGACGGGACGATGCATCGGTGTGCGCGGCCCGGCTGCGTACAATTGAAGGAGCGGGTCTGGGATCGGGATCGAGCCTCTTGTCCGGTTCTTCAGATTGAGCTTTGGGCGGAGTGAGCTGCATCGAATGAGTACAGTGCCGGCACAACTAATTCGGCTGCAACCGGACGTCCCGCCGCGCAGCAACGCGGAGCCGGGGGAGCGGCGGCTGATCGACCGCTTCGGCCGGACGATCACCGACCTGCGCGTGTCGGTGACGGACCGCTGCAACTACAAGTGTGTGTACTGCCGCACCGGCAACGCGGGCGCGCAGTACTCCGAGCTGTCGCTCGACGAGTACTTGCGAATGATCCGCATCTTTGTCGATCTGGGGATCGAGAAGGTGCGGCTGACGGGCGGCGAGCCGTTGCTGCGCTCCGGGCTGGCCGACCTGGTGAGTGAAATCGCCAGGCTGCGTACACGGTTTCGGGCAGACGGGTCTTTGAATGAGAGCGACGGGACTGAGAGCGCGGGGCGCAAGCTGGACATAGCCGTGACCACCAACGGGCATCTGCTCGCCGCGCAGGCGCGACGGCTCAAGGAAGCAGGGCTGACGCGGGTGACGGTGAGCATGGATGCCGTCGATCCGGCGACTGTCGCGCGGCTGACGCGGGTGCCGGGCAGCTACGAAAAGGTATTGGCGGGTATCCGTGCGGCGCAGGATGCGGGCCTGGGGCCGGTGAAGGTGAACTGCGTGCTGCTGCGCGGCTTCAACGACGACCAGATCGTGCCCTTCGCGCATTTTGCGCGGGCGGAGGGGATCATCCTGCGCTTCATCGAATTCATGCCGCTCGAAGAAGACCGCATCTGGTCGCCGGATACGGTGATTCCCTACGACGAGCTGATCGAACGGCTGAGCGCGGTGCGGCCGCTGGTTCCGCTCGAGGCGACGGCCAGGGGCGAGACGGCGCAGCGCTTCACCTTCGATGACGGCATCGGCGAGATCGGCATCATTGCGCCGGTGTCGCGCGCGTTCTGCGGCGCGTGCAGTCGCATCCGGCTGACCTCCGATGGACAGATTCGCACCTGCCTGTTTTCGCAGAGCGAGCATGACCTTTACGGGGTTGCGCACCGCGGCGGTTCCGACGAGGAGATGGCGCGGTTCATCCGCCGCGCGGTGCATACCAAGGAAGCGCGCCACCACATCGGCGAGGCGGGATTCCTCCAGCCTTCGCGCAGCATGGTGCACATCGGCGGCTAAAGGCGAAGGTGGAAGGCGATAGAGCGCGGGTCGCTGAGCGGCGCTTCACGCCAATACAACAGAAGGCCGAGGCGACAGAGCAGGGTGAAGCAGATCCTTCGACTCCACCTTCGGTTACGTTCAGGATGACAGTAACCTGTGGCTGAGCGGCGCAGTCGGCCACGCAGTGGGCAACAGGCAGGCGAAGAAGGACTGGTTCACGCACTGTGACAAAATGAAGCTGCGGCAGCAGGAGCCCATACACGGTGGCCGACACGAGCGACGACGCGGAGCAGAAACCAAAGGTCTTTGAAGACCTGATGATCTTCCATAGCGTGGCGCGCGCGCTCACCTCGTCGCTCGATCTGGATGCAATTCTTCGCAGCATCATGCAGCAGATGGAGAAGTTCTTCCAGCCGGAGAGCTGGGCGCTGCTGATGGTGGATGAGGAGCGGCGGGACCTCTACTATGCGGTGGCGGCCGGACACGCCGACGATTCCCTGCGCACCCTCCGCATTCCTTTCGGCGAAGGAATGGCCGGGTGGGTGGCGCAACATGGCGAACCGCTGATCGTCTCCGGTGCGGCCGAGGCGTCGCGATATTCCTCGAGCGAAGGCGCGCCGCAGGAGATGCACTCCGCCATCTGCATCCCGGTCCGATCACGTCTGCACACCCTGGGTGTCATTCAGCTCTTCAACTACCAGCTTGAGTCGCTGACCGACTACACCATCACCTTCCTGCACATCCTGTGCGATTACGCCGCGATTGCGATTGAAAACGCGCGGGCGGTCGAACGCATTCAGGAGCTCACCATCACGGACGACTGCACGGGGCTGTTCAACGCGCGGCATCTGGCGGCAACGCTGGAGCTTGAAGTGGAGCGGGCGCGGCGCTTCAACACGCCGCTCAGCATCGTCTTCATCGATCTCGATCGCTTCAAGCAGGTGAACGACGTGCATGGGCACCTGGCGGGTAGCCGGGTGCTGGCGGAGGTGGCGGCTGCGCTCCGGGGAAGCCTGCGCCGGGTTGACCTGGCCTTCCGCTATGGCGGAGACGAGTTCGTGGTGCTGCTGCCGCAGACGGCCAAGTCGTCGGCCATCGAAGCCTCGCTGCGGCTGATTTATGCGCTGCGCTCGCGCACCTTCCCCGCGGGCGATGCGCTGGAGGTGCAGGTGCGCGCGAGCTTCGGGATCGCCAGCTTCCCCGAGGATGCGGACAACGCCCACGCCTTGATCGAGTGCGCCGACGAGATGATGTATGCGGTGAAGAACACGACGCGGGACAGCATTGCCGTTGCCAAGATGGGCAAGCTGGCGATCTGATCCGCCAACCGCCCTTCACCTTCGTTCAGGATGGAGCACCCGGCTGACCCTCTACTGAACAATCTTCAGCGCGGACGCTGCAAGGGCAAAATCGCGTTGGGATTCTCGGGAGCCTGCGGGTCGATGGCGAAGTCCCATACGGAGAGGTTGATCTCGCGGGGATCGAGGACCTCTATCAGCGCGTATTCGTCGATCAGCAATGGCTCCCTGGGCACGACCTTCATCCAATGGGCGCCGGGCAGAATGGTCGCAGTGGTCTGCACGACATCCTGGGATTGAGACGCGCGGCCCAGGAGGTCCATGCGGACGGTGCCAACCACGCGGTAGTCCCGCTTCGATGCCACCCGGACGATGATGTATTGGCTGTTTGGGGAACTGACTGCCTCCGGCGCTTTCACGCCGTGCGTGTCCACGTTGACGGCATCGGCACCAGCCTCCTCATTACCGCCGCTCAGGCTGATGTAGAGCACCGGTTGGTTTCCATGCAGACGCACCTTGGACCGGGGGCCGTCCAGCCGCACCTGCTGTTTGGCGCCGCCCAGCGGGTTCAGCGTCCCGCGGAGAACGTTATGGCCGGTCTGCTGGTTCACGTTACCGCTGTTCTGCTGCAGGGTCACCAGTTCAGGCTGGTCGCGGAAGTAGTCCAGCGCCCAGACGCCATCCTGCTGGGGCAGGCGCAGCCCGGGCGCGATCTCCGGGGTGCGGGAACGCATCTCGGCGCGTTCGGCCTCTGCTTCCTTGTCGACGGCGGCGGCGTCATCCTGCGCGGACGAGGCGCCCGGCGGCGCGTTCAGGTCATGTTCCCGGGCATATTTCTCCGTCGCCTTCCAGTCCACGAGACTGACCGGAAGCTCCTCCCACGCGCCCCCGCGCTCCGCGCTGATATAGCGGACCTTGGCGCCCTTAATCTCGATCTTGCGGACCTCCTGATCGGTGCCGTCTGTGAGGATGAGCCGATGGATGCTGGCGAGCACCGCCGGCTGGGTGGGCGGCCCGGTCTGAGCCGGTGAAACGGTCTGGGCTGGTGAAACGGTCTGCGCCGGTGAAACGGTCTGCGCCGGGAGAGGCGCCGCCAGCAGCAAGAGAGACAGGAGACTGGCGAAGGGTCCAGACTTGAGGCGCCGCATAGGTACCAGATTAGACGGTTTCTCGGCTACGATCGTTTGCCATGCCTTGAGGACCTTCTCTCTTCCCCAACCGCCCGCACTCTGCGATACTTGATCGTGCCCACCCGGTACGCCAATCTGACTCAGCAAAAGGTGAAGGGAATGTCAGCAAAGTACATCTTTGTGACGGGCGGAGTTGTGTCCAGCCTCGGAAAAGGTCTGGCCGCAGCCTCCATCGGCTGCCTGCTGGAGAGCCGCGGCATCAAGGTCAACCTGATGAAGTTTGACCCCTATCTGAATGTCGATCCGGGCACCATGTCGCCGTTTCAACACGGCGAGGTCTTTGTGACCGACGACGGCGCGGAGACCGACCTGGACCTCGGGCACTACGAGCGCTTTACTCACGCGCGGCTGACGCGTGATAACAACCTGACCACCGGCCGGATTTACGAACAGATCATCACCAAGGAGCGCCGCGGCGACTACCTGGGGAAGACGGTGCAGGTGATTCCGCACGTCACCAACGAGATCAAGAACGCCATGCGCAAGGTGGCGGCGGACTGCGAAGTGGCCATCGTCGAGATCGGTGGCACGGTGGGCGACATTGAGTCGCTGCCCTTCCTCGAAGCCATCCGCCAGATGCGCCAGGAACTGGGCCGCGAGAATACCGTCTTCGTGCACGTGACGCTGGTGCCCTGGATCGCGGCAGCGCAGGAGCTGAAGACCAAGCCGACGCAGCACTCGGTAAAAGAGATGCTCTCGATCGGTATCCAGCCGGACATCCTGCTCTGCCGGACCGACCGGACGCTTTCGCACGAGCTGAGGAGCAAGATCGCGCTGTTCTGCAACCTGGAGGAGCAGGCGGTGATCGCGGCCAAGGACGTCGCGTCCATCTACGAGGTGCCGCTGAACTTTGCCCAGGAGAGGGTGGATGCGCTGGCGCTGAAGTATCTGCACATGGAGGCGAAGACGCCGGACCTGTCGCGCTGGGAGCGGCTGGTGGAAGATGCCTACCATCCGCAGGATGAGGTCTCGATTGCCATTGTCGGCAAGTATGTGGAGTACGAAGACAGCTACAAGTCGCTGAAGGAGGCGCTGGTGCACGGCGCACTGTCACAGCAATTGAAGCTGCGAGTGACCTGGCTTGAGGCCGAGGGGCTGGAAGCGGCAAACGCGGCGGAGCAACTGGCGGATTACGACGGCGTCCTGGTTCCGGGCGGCTTCGGCAAGCGCGGGATCGAGGGCATGCTGCACGCCATCCGCTACGCGCGCGAGAGCGGCACGCCCTTCTTCGGCATCTGCCTGGGCATGCAGACGGCGTGCATAGAGTACGCGCGCAACGTGTGCGGGCTGCACGCCGCCAACTCCAGCGAGTTCGATCCGGCCACACCGCACCGCATCATCTACAAGCTGCGTGAGCTGACGGGCGTGGAAGAGATGGGCGGGACGATGCGCCTGGGGGCGTGGTCCTGCGTGCTCGAGCCGGGCTCGCGCGCGGAGCAGGCTTATGGACAGGCGGAGATCAGCGAACGTCACCGGCACCGTTACGAATTCAACCGCGAATACGAGGCGCTGCTTACCGGCGCGGGCCTGCGCATCACCGGAACGACGCCCGACGGCACGTATGTGGAGATCGTGGAGATCGCCGACCATCCGTTCTTTCTCGGCTGCCAGTTCCATCCCGAGTTCAAGTCGAAGCCACTGGAGCCGCACCCGCTGTTCCGTGACTTCGTGACCGCCAGCTACCGCAACCGCGCGCGCCAGCTACGTACCCAGGACGCAACCCAGTTGCAGGCGGCGATCGATTAGCGGAAGCTGGATGGCATGATGCCAACGAGTGAAACCGTTCGGGCAGCTCAACAGAACCGGCGCCCCAGGTCATCAGCCTTCCTGGCGCTGGTGCTGGGCGTCCTCCTTGGCCTTCTGGCGGCCATGGCCGGTCTGCCGCTCGCGCTCGAACATCTGCAGACCGGGTGGCGCGACCGGCTCACGCACGCCTTTCTGGGACGCACCACCACCATCAACACTTCCCTGCCCGCCGTGGTGGCCAGCATTCAACGGCTGCAGCGGCTGGAGAGCGTGGTCTACACCATGGACAAGGTGGTGGAGGGCGACCGCGAGAGCGAGTACCTTCCGGATTTCCTGACCGGCGACAAATTGCTGCTGGTGGTGCACGGGCAGGTGATCGCGGGCATCGACCTTGCCCTGGTGCAGCCCTCCGATATTCACATCGACGGACGCATGGTCCAGATCCACCTCCCGCCGGCGCAGATATTCGTCACTGCGCTGGACAGCGGTCAGACGCGGGTGATCTCCCGGATCACAGGCCTGCTGGTTCCCGCGGACCCGACCCTGGAATCGGAGGTGCGGCAGCGGGCGGAAGGCCAGCTTCGCGATGCGGCCCTGGCGAGTGGCATTCTGGCGACGGCTACCAACAATGCACACGCCACCTTGACCACGCTGCTACAGTCGCTCGGATTTCAGCAGGTCAGCTTCCGCTAGCGCGGCATCACGGATTGACGATTCGGTCGGCGAGGTCCGGGGCAATGCTCCTGAAGTGCCGCACGTTCCATGTGTATATGCGCTCAGCTTCGGCTTTACGAGCGCAGGCGAGCAGCAGCGCGTCGTAGATGATACCCCCGGTCAGGAGCCGTGCGGCGGCGAATTCAATCGTACGCACGTACTCGTCGAGGGTGAGCCCGATCTGGCTAGTGCGGCTGCGGACCTGCTCCAGTATCAAGACAGCCTCATCGGGCGTCCTTCTGCTGCCTTTGGGAAGCTTGGTCAGCACGCCATAGATTTCGGCCAACGTGTGCGCAGCGCAGCAGGCAATCTGCGGAGTCATGTTGAGAAATAGCGTACGGCTGGGTACGAAGTGCTTGTGCTCCAGATCAGAGGCGGCGATTAAGACAGAGGTATCCACGAACCACTTCATTCGTCCTCAGCCCCATCCTCCTCCGGTGTGCCGAGAATTCGGGATTCGCGCTCCAAGCGTGTCTGCTCGAGCACTTGATCGACATCCTCATGCGTCAAAGCCAGCCCTGTTCCGCTGGAGAAGACCCACAAGCCGTCTTCAGCCTTGAAAAGGCGCCCTCGCTCATGTCTCGGCTCCAGCACCAGCGTCTCGCCTCTCCGGTGCACGTCGAGTACGTCACCGGGTTGGAGGTGCAAGGCCGAGCGCAGCGCCTTCGGCACCACGAGCCTTCCCGCCTTGTCGATGGTGACCGTGGCATTCATAATGGCATTTTACCATCAAGATGGCATCGACAGGCAGGTTGAGATGCTGAGTGTGTTCTCATATCTGTGTGACTACCCACGATTTCGAAATCGGCAATGTTCCCGTCGGCCGGGGAGGATTGTTCCTGATCGCCGGCCCGTGCGTGATTGAGAGCGAAGCGCATGCGCGCGGTATCGCCGACGCCGTGCAGAGGATCACCAGCGATCTGAGCATTCCGTATATCTTCAAGGCCTCCTATGACAAGGCGAACCGGACGTCCGTGGGCAGCTTTCGCGGACCCGGGATAGCGGAGGGCACACGGATCCTGCGGCGGATTGCGGAAGATACGCATTTGCCGGTGCTGACCGATGTGCATCGGGCGGATGACTGCGCGGCGGTGGCGGAGGCCTGCGATGTGCTGCAGATTCCTGCGTTCCTGTGCCGCCAGACCGATCTACTGCTCGCCGCTGGCGTGACCGGGCGCGCGGTCAACGTGAAGAAGGGCCAGTTCGTGGCGCCGCAGGACATGCGGTATGCGGTGGAGAAGATCGCGACGACCGGCAATCAGCGCGTGTTTCTGACCGAACGCGGCGCCAGCTTCGGCTACAACAACCTGGTCGTGGACATGCGCAGTCTGCCCATCCTGCGGACATTTGCGCCCGTGGTCTTCGATGGTACGCATTCGGTGCAGACGCCTTCGGCCGCAAACGGCGTTTCGGGCGGCCAACCGGAGTTCATTCCGGTGCTCGCGCGGGCGGCGGTGGCGGCGGGGGTCGACGGCCTCTTTCTGGAAGTGCATGACAACCCGGCGGAGGCGAAGTCCGATGGCGCGAATGCCCTGCGGCTGGACCGGCTGAAGCCGTTGCTGGAACAATTGCTGGCCATCCACGCCGTGGCCGGCGCGCATGCGGCGACATAACCTTCGCTGCGTTCAGGATGGGGCACCCGGCGTTCGTCATGAGAACGGATCAGGATGGGCACGCGGCGGCCGTTCTGGTACTATGGGGACCAAAAAAACGGCCCCTCGGGTGAGGGGCCAATCTGCCTTGGTTCTCTCGTTGTGTGAGAGCTTGGTTGCGGCCTTCGCTATTGCGAGGGTGGTTGCGACGCAGCACCCTGGGGGGAGGGCTGTGCGGGAGACTGCTGCGTCGCACCGATTGACGAACCACCGTTAGTCGAGCTTGGTGTGTTCAAGGCCGCTAAACTGTTGTGCATCAGCGAAACGTGGACAAGGCTTCCACGCTGGCTTGCGTTCGATCCATTGCTCTCCACCGGAGCGTTACCCATGGCGACGCGATAGATGCGGTAGACGGGAATGTTGTGATCCACGACCAGATACCGTACCACGGCATCGGCTAGGTTCTGGGAACTGCTGATGCCGGCTTGCCCGCGGCTATGCGAGTAGCCCTGCACTTCGACGATGTAGCCCTTCTGCCCGTTGAGTTGATCGGCCACCTGGTCCAGGGCCGCTTTGGCCTTGGCATTCAGCGTGGTTTGGCCGGGCCGGAAGCGAATCTCCGTATCGGCGATGGGTGAGTACTGATCCAGGTTGGAGACCGTCGTATTCAGGTGATCGGTCTGGGTGCTGGCCTGCTGCGCCAGTTGCTGGGCCTGCCCCGCCTGCGTATTGGCGGCGTTGGCCTCCTGCGTGGCCTGATCGGCGGTGTCCTGCGCGCGATGAATGCCGGCCGCGCTGCGGGCATCCAGATCTTTGATGCCGGCGGCGTTCTTGGCGGAGAGCTGATCGAGCTCATTCAGCCGATCCTTCACCGGAGCGGTCTGCCGGGCCACCCACTTCTTGCGGGCCAGGGGGTTAAGATGTCCCCAGAAGCCTTCATTGGAGGTGGTCGAAAGCGGCTTACCAGTGGCGTAGGTGGTGGAATCCTGCGGATTCTGCGAGGTTGCGGGGGCCGATTGAGTAGCTGCGGGGGTGGACGAAGAGGTGCCTTGGTCCGGTGCGCTGGTAGTGGTCTGCGCGCCCGCTGACAATACCAAGGTGGCCGCCAGCATCCACGCGCCGGCAGACCCGAGCACCGTCAAATTCATTCTTGATCCTTGCATCACGTCTCCACACTTAGCATCTTGAGCGCCAAACTCGACCACAGCACCCCGTAAATGCTAAGTAGCTGATACTGCGTTGTTTAACAGGGGAACCGACTAGAGCGCTGATTGTTGGGAGCGGAAAGAGGCGCGGAAAGGTTGTCCACAGGAAGACATTTCGACAGGTAACCGGGCAAATTCTGCACGAGTAAGTGGTCTGGATTCTACCGGAAAGCGCACAAATCGGGAGTTACGGAGTGCCCTGAACGCGGAGCACCTGAATGGTGGGATATTGCTGGTTCCAGGTCGTCGTGACATGGTCGAAGATAAGCCGGAAATCGTGATGCTCGCCCGGCTTCAGGGGTTCCGCCGAAACCGGCTCGGTGTCGACGTACGGCTCGCGCGTGCGGATCAGCATGACGGGCATGATCTGCCGCTGGGGCGGTTCGCCAACATCGTTCTTGAACGTAACCGAGACGGTGATGCCGCGCACCGTCCGGTCGCCGGTATTGGTGACCTGACCGTCGATGTAGGTCAGTTTGCTGCCGGCGAAGTTGGCGGCCTCGCTCATCTGCAGGTTGCCGATCTGGATCTTCGCCGCGTAGGCATCGGGCGCTTGCGCCGCATCGAGGGCTTGCTGCGACGCGCGGTTATGCCTTCCTGCCAGCAGGATGAACACCACAATCAGCACGACCACGATTCCAGCGATCAACCAGGGAAGCGGGGACCGTCGCTCCGGCGCGGGTTGGCGCTGGGAGAAAAAGCTATCGCTTCCGCTGCCGGCCCGCCCGCTTTCGGCCCGTTCGATTCTGGCCTGTTCAGTTCCGCTCTGTTCGGTTTCGGAGGGATGGTCTTGCGGCCGGTCGTTAGGGTCCATGGTCGAGATTGTATCGGAGCGCGAAGAGGAAGCGGCGCCGCCCGTCGGGGCGCAGAGTATCGGGGGCAGAGTATCCGGGAGCAATCACAGGAATTTCAAAAAAGAAACTGCGCTCGCCGCGCGTCGATTTCCCGGCAAGCGCGTCTTATCGCTAGAGCCGGTGAGAGGAAGCTGACGTTGAAGCACAGGAGACCAGCCGCCATGACGACCCCCGATGTGACGCCCGCTTCCCCGATTGCTGCCGAGGACGCCAGGAGTTCGAAGCCGCGTGAGCTTGCGTATGTACTGGCGACGCTTGCGGCGGCGCTGCTGCTGATCTTCACCGCGGCTGTCTGAAGGGCTTCGAATCCAGAGCAACGACCTAGCGGCAGAAGTTCGCTTCCGATTCAGCCGCCGGAGCCAGTTTCCATTGCCCCCGCTTCCATCGCTTCGGACCAATCCGTGCGGGCGCGACCGATGGTGCGGCGAAAATCATTCCCCCGCAAGTGAACGGTGACACACATCTCCGCCAGACGGGAGCGCATACGTTCACCGATGCGATCGCCGAGCGACTCTTCGCGCGCGACCCGTCCCTGCTGCGCGGGCGGCAGGTCGGGATAGTTCGTCGTGATGATGGTAGTGCGTTTGTCGTTGTAGCGGGTGTTCAGGATGTGCGCGACGGTGTCCCACACCCACTCGGTAGGCTTGGTCGCTCCGAGTTCGTCCAGCACCAGCACCTCGGCGTCGAAGACCGGCCGCAGCAGTTGCATCTCGGTGGTGGCGACCTGCGGGTTATAGGAGTTCTGGATCTGTTTCAGCAGGTCGCGGTAGTCGCAGAAGAGTCCACGCACCTGCTTCTCCGCGACCAGAGCGCGCAGGATGGAGACCGCGAGATGGGTTTTGCCGAGTCCGACGGTACCGATCAGCAGCAGCCCGCGCCCTTCGGTGCGCTCGGGAAAGTCCTCGACGAACTTGCTCGCGCCGAAGTGGGCCAGCAGCAGTGACTCGTCGCAGCCGTGAAACACCGATTCGTAGCTCTGCAGCGTGCAGTGCTCGTAGCGCCGGGGGATATTCGCGCGACGAAGGCGCAGCACGGTGCGCTCGGCCTGGCGGCAGACACACTCCTCGGCGAAGCGATCGCCCGCTTCGCTCACTACCAGCCGCAGCCCGGTACCGTTGCACGCCGGACACAGTTCTTTCGCTGCCATACACGTCGAGTATCGCATCGCGAGCCGACCCGCGGAGGGCTGCCCGCGGCTTGTGCGATGTGCAAAAGCTGACTAAACTAAAGAGATTGCAGGAAAGGTATCTTGAGCCATGCCAAAGCAGGACATCCACCCGAAGTACAACGAAATCAACGTCAAGTGCGCCTGTGGGAGCAGCTTCACCACGCGCTCCACGCACAAGGGCGATATCCATGTTGAAATCTGTTCCGCCTGCCACCCGTTCTTTACCGGCAAGCAGAAGCTGATCGATACGGCCGGGCGCGTGGAGCGCTTCCGCCGGAAGTATGCCAACACCCCCGGCGCCAAGGCCGAGGCGGGCAAGGCCGAGGCAGGCAAGGCAGCCGAGGCCAGCAAGCAGGCAGATGAAGCGCCGGCCAAGTAGCGCAGCGGCGTAAGGTGTCCGCAAAGGCCTCCGCTCGCGGAGGCCTTCACTGTTGTACGGCTATTCTCTATTGCCGGTTTGAAATCACGATGAGAAAGTACTGGGACAATCCGGGAGAGCGGGTGAGGGGCGGCGACGCGCGAGCGTGTGTTCCAGCTTCGGTGACCATCGGGGGCGTGGAGGTGGCGCCGGCGACGGTGCTGGCGCCGATGGCCGGAGTGACCGATACGGTGTTCCGCCGCTTCATCCGCAACAGCAGCGTGTTCTCGCGCGAGGCGGCCAGCGGCGCATCGGTGGATGCGGCGATCAGCAATCAGCAGTCGGGATGCGGGCTGATCGTGACCGAGTTCACCTCCGCCGACGGGCTTTCCCGGATGCGCGAGTCCAAGCGCAAACGCTACCTGACCTACTACGAGGACGAGCACCCGATCGCGGCGCAGCTCTTCGGCTCCGATCCGGCGACGCTCGCGGAAGCGGCCACGATCGTCGAGGACGCGGGTTTCGACATGATCGACCTGAACCTGGGCTGCCCATCGAAGCGTGTGGTGGCCTGCAACGGCGGCAGCGGGCTGTTGCGGGACCTGCCTCTGATCGCGCGGATCTTCGAGCGGGTGCGCTCCGCAGTGCGCATTCCCTTTACCGTGAAATTCCGGCTGGGATGGAACGACGAAAACATCGTCTGCGTGCCGCTCGCCCGGCTCGCGCAGGAATCCGGTCTGTGTGCAGTGGCGCTCCACGCGCGCACGCGCGAACAAGGCTACTCGGGCGACGCTCGTTGGGAGCATATCGCTGCTCTCAAGGATGCGGTCACGATTCCGGTGATCGGCAACGGCGACATTCGCACTCCGGAAGATGCGGCCGCGATGGTGCAGCAGACGGGCTGCGATGCGGTGATGATCGGCCGGGCGGCGCCGGCCAATCCCTGGATCTTCCGGCAGATCGCGCAGTACACCGCGACCGGCCGCTACGATGAGCCGACGGAGCAGGACAGGTACCGGATGATCCGGACGTACTTCACGATGTTGCTCGAAGAGGGCTACTGGCATGAGGTGGCTCTGGAGGAAAGCGCGGAGGCGGCAAAAGCAAGCCGGGAGAACGCGGGCAAGATGAAGCAGTTCGCGTCCTGGTTCACGCATGGCGTTCCCGGCGGCGCGGTGTTGCGCAAGGCTATCTATGAGGCGCGCACCGGAACGCAGATCCTGGATGCGGTGGAGCGCTTCTTTGAGGGCCGGATGACTGGCGGGCAGTGCGAACCGGAGGCCGCGGTGGGTGCAGCGCTATAAGGAAATGCACAACCCCACCCTAGCTGCGCTAGGATGGGGCACCCAGAACGCGATCCTTCGAGTGCGTTCAGGCGGACAGAGGCGGGTTGAGCGCGGCGGCGCGTTTGCGCCAGAGTACCGTGCGTTCGCTGCGCCAGCCCTCGTTGAGGGCGAGCAGGATCCACTCCACGGCGGGCGAGAGATAGCGCAGCACGGCTTCGGTCGAGGGGTGCACGCGCAGGGCGGGTGCGACCAGATAAAGAAGAGGCGCCTGTGCGGAGAGCGCCATCGCGGGAAAGTATCCGGCGCGCTCGAATTCGCTTTTGCTGTCCGCCGAGGACTGCCGCTGCCCGTGCAGGCGGTGCACGCGAATCCAGTAGTCGAGGCCCTGCAGCGGTAGATGAAGATCCTCGTCGGCCTTGAGTTCCAGCACGGCGAGCCGGCCGGTCGCGGTCACGGTCAGCAGATCCAGCATGCCGCGGTCGCCCGCCGCAAACGCCGGTACCTGGCGGTAGACGAACTCCGAGCGCAGGCTGGGCTCGATGTGCACCAGATCCCGCCGCAGGGTAGCCTCCAGCCATCGTTCCGGCTGCATGCGGAAGAGTGGATCGCGGGTATCGCCATCGGCTCGCCGGGCGATGAAGAGGCGCGCGACCAGAGCGCGCAGCAGGTCTTCGTTTTCCGGTGTCAGCGCCGTTTCGTTCACGCCCGCGCCGAAGGTGGTGCGGTCTTCGTGGACAAAGGAGCCCGCCACGAGGCAATGACGCACCCGTGCGAACTCCAGTCCATGGAGCGCTACTGCGACCTCGGTGGGACTTTTAGCCCGCACCTCGATGCGGGAACGCTCTCCGATGGGCAGCAGGTTCAGGATGCGGTCGATAGACCCGGCCATGCGAGTGAGCGCCGCCGCCTCATCGAAGGCATGGACCAGCTTCATGCGCAGGTTGCCTTCGCGATCCGTCTCGACCGGGGTCAGCTCCCCGGAGGAGGCGTTGAACTCATAGAGCTTCCATTTGGCGAGGGAGGGGTTGAGCCAGCTTATGCGGGAATGCGTGAGCTCCGCGGAGCCGGCGGGCACGATGACCTTGAGCCCTTCGACCACGCGCCGGGGATTGCCGGCGCGGCAGAGATCGAGCCACAGGATACCCAGGGTCAGGATGCCGTCGATGGTGGCCTGGGTCTCGTCCGGCCCGACCGCGATGAGCGCCCAGGCGGACTGTCCGCGAACCAGCAGGCCGCGCACATAGGCGGGTCCGAAGCTGTGCTCAAGGTCAGCGGCGTTGCGCAATCCCTCCGCCTTGTACTCGCCGAAGGCCCGCGGCAGCACCCGCTCGATGGTGCGCCGATAGCGGCTGCGGGAGACGGAGCGGGCCGCGGGCGTAGGCTGCTCGCGATGGGCGAGCAGGTGGAGACGCTGCGCCCGCGTTTGCCCGAAACGGCGCACGTCCAGCCGCAGGTCGTCTTTTCTGTGCTGCACCCCGACAATGGTGCGGACGAGGGTGCGCTCCTCGGACCAGAACTGCAGCACGCAGCGCCCGTGATCGTCAGAGAGGGTGTACTGCGAGGAGGCCAGGTCGAAGAGAACGCGGCCGTCTTCGAGCAACACCGCGCGTGGATGCTCCGCAAGGTAGTGTTCGATCTCCCGGGCTAACTGGCTTGCGGAAGGGGCTGTGACGGCTGCCGCCATGCTGCCATGTTTACGGGGATGCGAACACCGGAACAAGTATCGAAAGTAACACCTGGCTATGACGCTGCCGAAGCGGCCGCACGCGCGTGTCCAAGGTGGTGGCGGGAGTGCCAGTCATAGAGCGCCAGAACCTGCTCCATGGTCTGCTCGCCCATCTCAGGATGACGGTAGGTGCGCGTCCACTGCTCGTCGGCCAGCGACCGCAGCAGCACAACCCAGCGCTGGTGCAGCGCCTCCAGCAGCGCCAGCGACGGCGCAACCGGTAACGTGCGCGCGTCTTCCAGCTCCGCCCATTTCGCTTCATCGTAGGGCTTGATGGTGGGGCTGACCTCGGTCAGCGCCAGTCGCATGCGCGCATAGGCGTTCAAATGGCTGTCCGCCACATGATGCACCAGTTGCCGGACGGTCCAGCCGCCGGGGCGGTAGTGCTGATCCAGTTGCGCATCGGACAAAGCGCTGGTAAGGGCGCGCAGTTCCGCCGGCAGACGTTCCAGGGTAGCGATGGAGGCACTGCGCTGCTCGCGCGTCAACCGGCCCGGCCGTTCAAACCTGCCTACGGGGTATCGCTGCTTTTCGAGCTGCTTAGCATCGTTTTCCGTGCCAAAAGAGGCCGATTCGGTCGCCATGCCGACACGATAGCACGCTGCTGAGAGTAGATTGCCAGCCGGGGGGGGCCTCGACAGCCTAGAATAGGAGATAGCGAATCTATGACCCAAGCCAAGACCGAGGCTGCGACCAGCCACAAACGATTCTTCTTCGAGAAATTTGGACTGACGGAGCGGCTGCTGGAGCGCTGCCTGGGCGAGGCCCTTTCCGCCGGGGGCGACTACGCCGACCTTTATTTTGAGTCGATCGCGTCGACCTCCATCGGCCTGGACGAATCGCTGGTGAAGTCAGCGAGCCAGGGGATGAGCGCCGGGTGCGGCATCCGCGTGCTCTCGGGCGAGCGTACCGGCTATGCCTACACGGACGATCTATCGCCGGACCGCCTGCTGCGCGCCGCGCGCACGGCGGCGCTGATCGCCAGCGGCCCGGCGCGGCAGCCGGTGGCCGCGTTCACGGAACGTGCCAGCCAGAATCTGTATCCGGTGTTAGCGCCGGAGATGGACGCCGGCATCACCGCGAAGCTGGAGCTGGTGCAGCGGGCCGACCGCGCTGCGCGCGCCTATGACCCGCGCATTGTGCAGGTGCGGGCGGGCTTCTCCGACGAGGTGCGGCGCATTCTGGTAGCCGCCTCGGACGGCACCTTCGCCTCCGACACCCAGCCTTTGGCGCGCTTCAATGTCTTCGTCATCGCCAAGGACGGCGAGACGACCGCACGCGGAAGCTCCGGAGGCGGCGGCCGGGTGGAGATGGACTTCTTCCACTTTGAGAAGACGCCGGAGGGCTATGCGCGGGAGGCGGCGCGCCAGGCGATTCTGCAACTGACGGCGGTGGCAGCCCCGGCAGGGGAGATGGAAGTGGTGCTGGGGCCGGGCTGGCCGGGCGTGCTGCTGCATGAGGCGGTGGGCCACGGGCTGGAGGCCGACTTCAACCGCAAAAAGACTTCGGCTTTCACCGGATTGGTTGGCCAGCAGGTGGCCAGCAGCAAGGTGACGGTGGTGGACAACGGAACGATGCCGAACCGCCGCGGCTCCCTGAATGTGGACGACGAGGGCTCACCCACGCAGGAGACAGTGCTGATCGAGAACGGCGTGCTGAAGGGTTACATGAGTGACAAGCTGTCCTCGCGGCTGATGGGCATTCCGGAGACGGGCAACTGCCGCCGGGAGAGCTACCAGGCCATCCCCATGCCGCGCATGACCAACACCTACATGCTGGCGGGGGACGACGATCCTGCGGACATTCTGCGGTCGGTAAAGCGCGGGCTGTACGCCGTGAACTTCGGCGGCGGCCAGGTGGATATCACCAGCGGGAAGTTCGTGTTCTCGGCGAGCGAGGCGTACCTGATTGAGGATGGCAAGGTAACGGCGCCGGTGCGGGACGCGACGCTGATTGGCAATGGCCCGGAGGCGCTGAAGTATGTCTCGATGGTGGGCCATGATTTGAAGCTGGATGAAGGCGTCGGCACCTGCGGCAAGGACGGGCAGAGCGTGCCGGTGTGTGTGGGGATGCCGACGATCAAGCTGGACCGGATGATCGTGGGCGGGACCGGCCGATAAACCGCGGGGCGAGACCAGACCGCAGAGAAACGATCGGGCAACCGATCGTGACACTTACCGATCGGGCGACCGATTCAGGGGGGCACTAATGTTGATCGTAGACGTGAAGCAATTTGTGACACAGGCGGATGGTTCCAGAGCGTACGTGTGGAGAACGGTAAAGGCGGAAGAGGCGCTGAAGCTGGCCGAACCACGGCTGCGCTGCTCGGAGTGTAAGGGAGCGGTGGGGCTCTTCCGCGCGTCCGCCGATGGCTCAAAGCCCAACCGCGTGGAGCACAAGAAGAAGAATCCGGGCTGCTCGCTGGGTGATTGCTTTGATGGGAAGCCCCGCATGGCCATGATGCCGGTGTGCCCGGAAGAAGAGAGCGTGCACGCCGAGGGTATGCATGTCTAAGACTGCTCCGATGCCACTGGAGCAATCTGCCGATCAGTCTGTAAAGCAGAACTTGGGGAAGCAGGACTTGGGGAAGCAGGACCTGCGGCAACTGGCGCTCTCCGCGGTAGACCGCGCGATGAGCGCCGGCGCTACGGATGCCGAGGCAATCGTCTACGAGGGTGACGAGTTCGAAGCTCTGGTCCGCATGGGCGAGGTGGAACGGCTGAAGGAGTCCGGCTCCCGAGCCATCGGGTTGCGAGTGTTTTGCGGCGCACGGACGGCTTCGACCTCGTCGAGCGACCTGTCGGATGAGGGTGTGGGGCGGCTGGTCGCGGGCGCCATCGATCTGGCGCGGGTGACGTCAGAGGATCCATTTGCCGGGCTGCCGGAGACCGGCGCCTTTGGTCAGATCGCGAACGCCGGCAGCCTCATGCTCTATAACGAGGATGTCTATAGACTTCCGGCGGCGGAGCGGATCGAGTACGCGCGGCGGGCCGAGGCGGCTTCTCTGGCGGCGGATCCGCGCATCGGGAACAGCCGCGGCGGGTCGTTCGACGCCGGAAGCGGACACAAGATCCTGGTGAATTCGCGTGGCTTTACGGGCGAATACCGGCGCTCGCTGTGCTCCATCTCAGCCAGCCCGATTGCACAGGGCGCAGACGGCCAGATGCAGCGGGACTACTGGTATTCGAGCGCTCGCTCGGTGCGGGATCTCGAAAGTCCGGAGTCCATCGGCGCGGAGGCCGCACGGCGCACGCTGCGGCGCCTTGGGGCGCGCTCCGTTCCCACGCAGCAAGTACCGATCGTGCTCTCGGCAGAGGTGGCGCGATCAATCGTTGGACACATCTTTGAAGCGGCGAACGGTTCGGCGATCTACCACCAGTCGTCGTTCTTTACCGGCAAGCTGGGAGAGCAGGTGGCCGATAGCTCGGTCACAGTGATTGATGACGGCACGCTGGTGGGCGGCTTCGGTACCTCGCCCTTCGATGGCGAAGGCCTGCCGACGGGGCGCACGGTGATCGTTGAACGCGGCATTCTGCGCAACTACCTGCTCAATACCTACACCGCGCGCA
The DNA here is from genome assembly GCA_963830635.1 of uncultured Acidobacteriaceae bacterium. Classification (GTDB taxonomy): domain Bacteria; phylum Acidobacteriota; class Terriglobia; order Terriglobales; family Acidobacteriaceae; genus CAWHMN01. The sequence continues at coordinate 1,556,509 of CAWHMN010000001.1, forward strand.
AACTGAGCATGGCCAGCACCGGCAATGCTGCGCGTGGGCTGGCCGGTGCGCCGGGTATCGGCGCGGGGAATCTCTTTCTCGAGGCAGGAGCGGATGCGCCGGAGAGCCTGATCGCGGATATACCGGCCGGCTTCTATGTCACGGAGTTGATCGGACAGGGCGTCAACATGGTGACCGGCGACTACTCGCGCGGGGCCTCAGGACTGTGGATCGAGAACGGCGCGCTCACCTATCCGGTCGAGGGCGTAACCATCGCGGGCAATCTGAAGGAGATGCTGCGCGGTATCCGCGCCATCGGGAATGACCTGGTATTTCGCGGGCCGGTGGCCTCACCGACCTTGCGGATCGATGGTATGACCATCGCGGGCAAGTGAACGGCGCTGACTGAGGAACAGCGGCGGATCCCTCGACTTCGCTCGGTACGACCGGAGCGGTGGTAATCAGCATAGGTCGCGCACTTGCAGGCATCACGCTCGCCGCGGACCCATCCGCGACCTCTCCCGACCACGGCTCTCGCTAGAATGAAGTTGTGTTGGCGCACACCATTCCGTTTGTAGCGGAGGATGCGGGGGCGGCGATTGCGCAGATACCGGCGGCCCCGGCAGTGTTCGCGTTGTCGTTCGGGGTGGGGCGGGAGCCCTACATCGCCCGCACCGCAGACCTGCGGCGGCGATTGCAGCGGGTGCTTGCGCCGGAGGGCGCATTCTCCAGGCGGCTGAATCTGCTGCCGTTCGTCGAGAGCATCTGGTGGACGTGCACGGGTTCGGATTTCGAAGCCTCGCTGGTGCTGTACGCGGAATCCCTGCAGGCGTTCGGGGCGCGGGCGCGCAAGCGTCTGCGGCTGCGGCCGCCGGCCTTTATCCGGCTGAGCGTGAAGAACCGCTTTCCACGTCTTTATGTAACCAACAAAGTTACGACGAAGCTGCTGCGCGATCCAACGAGCGGCACCTTCGGGCCATTTGCCACGCGCGCGGCGGCGGAGCGGTACTGCGATGCGGTGCTGGATTTATTCCAGTTGCGCCGTTGCCAGGAAGACCTGCTGCCGTATGCGGAGCATCCCGGCTGCTCCTATGGCGAGATGAAGAAGTGTCTTGCGCCGTGCAAGCTGGGCTGCACGGAGGAGCGCTATGGGGACGAGTCCGCAGCGGTGTTCGACTTTCTGCGGACGGGCGGCAGAAGCCTGCTGGCGAAGCTCGAGGCGGAGCGGGGGGCGGCCTCCGAGCAACTGGATTTCGAGCAGGCGGCGGTGATCCACGGCCGCTACGCGAAGGCGGAAGCGGTAGCGCAGCAGGCGCCGGAGGCGGTGCGGCTGCTCGCGGAGTTACACGCGATTGTGGTGCAGCCTTCGGCGGCGCCATGGGAGGTATCGCTGTTCTGTCTGCGGGAGGGCGCGGTGGCGGGACCGGTTCCCTACTCGACGCGCGGCATGCGCTTCAACAATGAGCAGTCGGGCTCGTCGTCGCTGTTCTCGCATCCGATGGCGCTTGCTCCGGTGCCGCTCGAGCCGCCTGCAGGCGCGGCGGGAACCGCGGCGGCACATGACACGTTAGAGCAGCGGCTGGAGGCGGCGCTGGCGGCATTGAACCTCCACCATAGACCTGACGGCACGGGAGACTCAGGCCTCCTGAAGATGGGGCAATCAAAGACGGGGCATGCAGCGGGTGAGGCCCTGGACGCCATGGCGCTGTTCGCCCGCTGGTATTATCGGCCGATCGCGCGGCGGGTGGGTGAGGTGGTCTTTGCGGAGGCGGATGGTGCGGCGCCGCACAGAGTTCCTCACAAGAAGCTGCTGCGGGCGATCTCGCGGGTAGCAGGGCTGGCCGCGCGCGCGGATGCGCCACATGCAGATGCGGGTGCGCCAGCAAACGCTGCAGGCTGAGCCGCTCATCTCGTTTGAACGGGCACACGGTAACAACCGGCGATTCATCCCAGCGGCGCGCTTGTGGTCACACCTTGCTTGCGGGCCTGTGCAGTGAATGTGATAATGCCCGCCAGTCAGCGATCAGGAGATTCCTATGCGCCGGTCCAACCATGCGTTCCTGCACCCGAAGTCGACGCGTTTCCTGCGCCAGATGATGTACGGCATTTTGATAGTGGGCGTGGCCTGCGGCACGGTAAACGCGCAAACGCAGAAGGCGGCGGCCGCGCCGCAGACCGCGAGTGATGCTCTGGCGCCGATCGCGTGGCTGGTGGGAGGCACATGGGTGACGGATGTCACCGATCACGACGGAACCACTCATGTGGAGAATCGCATCCGCTGGGCGCCGAATCATCAGGCGATCCAGTTCAACACGGACTTCAACGGCAAGCCGCATTACAACGGTTTTTATGCCTACGATCCGGTGAAAAAGTCGATCAACTTCTATTACACCTCCGCCGAGGGCGAGCTGACGATCGGAACGGCCAACGAGGATGCGGATGGCAAGACGCTGCACCAGGACTTCGACCTGATGGAGCCCGAGGGGCAGCTAAGACATCTGCGCTCGACACTGGTGAGCGAGGGCAAGGACGCGTACGTCTTTACCGTATTCGCAGAGAAGACGGGGAGCTGGACGCCGGTCTTTAACATTCGCTATCAACGCAAGCCGGAATAACCGTGCCGCGGTTTCCGGGCACGGGCCGCGGCTGACGAGGCGCGCCGGGCAAACTGGTACACTTTCCGCGTGGTCGAACTCCTTCCTTCGATACTTTCCGCGGACTTCGCGCATCTGGCGGATGCGGTGGCGGCGGCTGAGCGCGGCGGCGGAACGGTGATCCATGTAGACGTGATGGATGGGCATTTCGTGCCCAACATCACCCTTGGACCGCCGGTGGTGAAGTCGCTGCGCAAGGCGACGAAGCTGCCGCTGGACTGCCACCTGATGATCGAGAACGCGGACGAGTTCATCCCGGCGTTTGCCGAGGCGGGTGCGAACTGGGTGGGCGTGCACTACGAGGCCTGTCCGCACCTGCACCGCACCATCCAGAACATCCGCGAGCATGGCATGGAGCCGGGGGTGGTGATCAACCCGGCGACGCGCACGGACCTGCTCTACGATGTGCTCCCGATGCTGCACCACGTGCTGGTGATGAGCGTGAATCCGGGGTTCGGCGGACAGCGATTCATTCCCTTCGCCGTGGACAAGATCCGGCATCTGCGGGAGTTGCGCGCGGAGCGGGGGCTGGACTTTCGCATCGAGGTGGATGGCGGCGTCGCTCACGATACAGTGGCGTCGGTCGTCGAAGCAGGAGCGGAGCTGCTGGTGGCGGGGAGTGCCGTGTTTGACGGGGGCGCACCGGAGCGGAACGCGCGGGAGTTGCTGGAGCTGGCGCGGGCGGCGGAGGGCAGCCGCGGCGCGGTGCGGGTTTGAGGGTTGCCGGTTTGAAATTGTTTGTGGCTTCCCGCTCTTTACTACGAATCGGGCACCCGGCGTTCGATTCAGAAAGACCCCACCCCCAGCTTCGCTGGAATGGGGCACCCGCGGTGGTGGTGATTCACGCGCGATCGTGGTGATTCACCTGCGGTCGTGGTGACTACCGGGACGTGGCGTTTACAATGACAGCAAGCATTCAAGTGACAACCACCATGCAGCAGACGATCGACTCCACGCACGGCCGGGGGTGTCTGCGGTTCTTTCGAGGGTCTGTATGAAGCATTTCGTTCCCATCATCTCCGCCGCATGCCTTTTGACCGTGATGGCCGGCTCCGCCGACGCGCAAATCTTCCATCGCAGTGAGCAGAATAAGCCGAAGAAGGCGAGCCCGGCGGATCCCCTGGCGGGCGTTACGTCCAAGCAGCCCGACAAGGAGCTGTTCGACAAGGCCATGGCGGCATTGAAGAAGGGCAAGTACGACATAGCGCGGCTGGACCTGCAGACACTGTTGAACACCTATCCGGAATCCGAGTACCAGATGCGCGCCAAGCTGGCGGTGGGCGACACCTGGTTCAAGGAAGGCGGAACGGCGGCGCTGACGCAGGCGGAATCAGAATACAAGGACTTCATCACCTTCTTCCCCAATACGCCGGAGGCGGCCGAGGCGCAGATGAAGGTGGCGGACATCTACTACATGCAGATGGAGAAGCCGGACCGGGATGTGACCAACGCCGAGCGAGCGGAGCAGGAGTACCGGCTGATGATCCAGCAGTTCCCGGATTCGACGCTGGTTCCGCGGGCCAAGCAGCGGCTGCGCGAGGTGCAGGAGGTGCTGGCGGATCGGCAGTTTGCGGTGGGGTCGTTCTACGCGACGCGGGAGAACTGGGCAGCCAGCATCGCCCGTCTGCAGACGCTGGTGGACAGCTATCCGCTGTTCAGCCATAGCGACATGGCGCTGCTGCAGCTTGGAGATGATTACGCGGCGGAGTCCAAGGTCGCGGCCGGACTGAAGATCGACCGGGCGGCGAAGGAGCGGCTGATCGCGGCCTATGACGACCGCGCAGCCGACGCGTATGCACGGGTGGTTACGCGCTACCCCATGGCAGCGCATGTAGAAGATGCGCGCGAACGCCTGATCGGTCTGGGCCGGCCGGTGCCCGAACCTTCGAAGGCGGAGTTAGCGGAAAACGAGGCAGAGGAGCAGAGCCGGGTTCCGGTAAAGCTGAAGGACCGCGCAATGCTGCTGGTGAAGCACGGCCCGTCGACCGTGGATGCGGCGCGGGTGGGCGAACCCACGATGACCACGCCGAACATCACGACCGCGCCCGAGATCACCAACGAGAATGTAGCCATTTACAACGCGGCGTTATCGAAGCCCGTGGCAAACAGGCCGGCCGTGACGCCCTCCGCCGCAGTGGCCAACGGGACTGCGCCGCCGCGTACCGGCGATGCGGCGCCGGTGCGCCTGGAAGAGGTGCCTGAGGGCAATGGCACGACCAGCGTGGGGGCGACGATCCTGAACGACAATGCGAACGGCGCGGCAGCAGCCACCGACAACAACAGCGGCGCCACCAGCACCGGCGCCACGCCCCCGGCTTCCAAGGATGAAGAGACCCCCGGGGCGGCAGCGACGGCTGCTCCCAACAACGCACCGAACGGGCTGGCCGCGGTAGGGCCCACCAACACAGCGCCCTTGCCCGCGGTGGACAAGCCCGCTGAGTCCCAGATGCAGGTAAACGATGTGAAGGGTGGCGCGGCAGCAGCACAGGTACAGACAGGCACGACAGCCAGCGCGAAGAAGAAGAAGAACCCCAAGGTGAAGACCGACCAGAGCACGGAATCCTCCAGCAAGACGAAGAAGAAGAAGGGGCTGGATAAGCTGAACCCGTTCTAAGCGGGGCCAGGGGTCAGGGTCCAGTGGTCAGGGGGTCAGGGGTCAGGGGTCAGGAACGAAGAAGCGAGCTCCGAGGCAAAGGCCTCGGGGCTCGTTTTGTCTGGTGGCGGGACGCGGAGGTCAGTTGACCGCTACGTATGGTTCATAGCGATGAGCAACCGCTGTTCACGCCCGCCCGGCTTTGTGCGGCCATGGCTGGTAACCTAGACATTCCCATGCCACACGAGCTGCCAAAAGCGTACGATCCCGCTGCCATTGAAGAGCGCTGGGCCGAATACTGGGTCCGCGAAAATCTGTTTGCCGTTGTCTCGCCTGCCGCTGGTTCGCCAGCGGCCGCTCCGGCGAAGCAATTCACCATACTGCTGCCGCCGCCGAATGTGACCGGACGGCTCCATATGGGTCACATGCTCAACCAGACGGAGATGGACATCCTGACGCGCTGGCACAGGATGCGGGGCGAGCGAGCGCTGTGGGTGCCGGGAACGGACCACGCCGGCATTGCCACGCAGATGATGGTGGAGCGCCAGTTGACGGAGGAGGGCACGACGCGGCAGCAGCTTGGCCGCGAAGGGTTTGTGGAGCGCGTGTGGCAGTGGAAGGAGGTCTACGGCGGGGCCATTCTGAACCAGATGAAGCGGCTGGGCGCATCGGTGGATTGGTCGCGCGAGTACTTCACCATGGACGAGGGGCTGTCGATCGCGGTGCGCGAAGCGTTCGTGCGGCTCTACGAGCAGGGGCTGATCTATCGCGGGGCATACATCGTGAACTGGTGTCCCCGCTGCCAGACGGCAATCTCCGACCTGGAGGTGGTGCATGAGGAACAGCAGGGCAAGCTCTACGAGATTCCGTACCGCGCGGAGGACGAATCGATCTCGGTGGTGATTGCGACAACGCGTCCGGAGACCATGCTGGGTGACGTGGCGGTGGCTGTGCATCCTGATGACGAGCGATACAAGCTTCTGCATGGAAAGACGCTGCGGCTGCCACTGGTGGGACGGGAGATCCCGGTCATTGCGGATAGCTGGGTGAGCCCGGACTTCGGGACAGGCGCGGTGAAGGTGACGCCGGCGCATGACCCGAATGACTTTGCGTTGGGGCAGCGGCACCATCTGCCGTCCATCAACGTGATGGATGATGCCGCCCGCATCAACGAGAACGGCGGCCGGTACGCGGGGCTGGATCGCTATGAAGCGCGCAAACGGATTCTGGCCGACCTGGAAGCGAATGGCTTCGCCGTGACGGTGAAGGAACACAGCCACGCGGTGGGCAAGTGCGACCGCTGCAAGACGGTGGTAGAGCCGCGGCTCTCGACGCAATGGTTTGTGAAGATACAGCCGCTGGCCGAGAAGGCGATGGAGGCCGTGGCACAGGGGCACGTTCGCTTTACGCCCGAGCAGTATCGCAAGACCTTCGACGAGTGGATGAAGAACATCTACGACTGGTGCATCTCGCGCCAGCTCTGGTGGGGCCATCGCATTCCGGCGTGGCACTGCGCGGTGTGTCACCAGATCACGGTGGCGCGCGAGACGCCGGCGAACTGCCAACACTGCGGGAGCGCGGAGATCACGCAGGAGACGGATGTGCTGGACACGTGGTTCTCGTCCGGCCTGCTGCCCTTCACCGTGTTCGGGTGGCCGCGGCAGACCCCCGACCTTGCAGCGTTCTATCCGACGGACCTGCTGGTGACGGGGTTCGACATCCTGTTCTTCTGGGTAGCGCGCATGATCATGCTTGGCTGCCACTTCATGCTGGATGTGCCGATGCCGGACGGCAGCGCGCGCACGCTGGCCGATGCGGTGCCCTTCCGCGAGGTGTACATCCACGCGCTGGTACGCGACGCCGACCGGCAGAAGATGTCAAAGACCAAGGGCAATGTGATCGATCCGATCGAGATCGTGAGCCGGTTCGGCACGGACGCGGTGCGGTTCACGCTGGCGGCGATGGCGTCGCCGGGCACGGACATTGCGTTCTCAGAGGCGCGCACGGAAGGCTACCGCGCGTTCGCGAACAAGATCTGGAACGCGGCGCGGTTCCTGTTCATGCAGGTGGAGCGCGCGCGTGAGACGGGCATCGTGGTGGCGCCGGAATCGTTGCCGTCAGAGCCGGTGGCGGCGAACGCGCCGCCCCATCCTGGACAGCCCCGCCCTGGACAGATCGAGGCGCGCTGGATTGTCTCCCGGCTGAACTCGACCACGCGCGCTGTGGATGGCGCGCTCGCCGAGTATCGCTTCGACGAAGCGGCGCAGCTCGTGTACAGCTTCTTCTGGGGCGATCTGTGTGACTGGTATCTGGAGGCAGTGAAGCTGCGGCTGGACTTTGCCGGCAACGGCGAGGCGGGCGGCACGCATGCAGCCCAGGCGCGCGAAGCGCTGACGACATTGCTGGGGGTCTTCGAGGCGGCGTTGCGCCTGCTCTCGCCGTTCATGCCCTTCATCACGGAAGAGCTGTGGCACGCGTTCTATGACGGAGACACGCCGGCACGCTCGATCGCGCTCAGCCGGTATCCGCAGGCAAATGCGACGCTCATTGACAGCGCGGTAGAAGCGCAGATGGCCGCGTTGCAGGAGCTGATCGTCGAAGTACGTGCGCTGCGGAAGGACCGCGGGGTCCCGGAGAAGGAGCGGGTCGCGGTGCAGGTTCGGAGTACGGAGTTGGACGGGGCAGGGTTGCTGAACTTCCACGCTCCGGACAGCCTGTCGATGATTGAGCGGCTGGCGAAGGTGTCGGAACTGCGATCCGTGAACGAGTTTGCTGAGGGCGCCGTGGTGCGATCCACACCACGGTTCGATATCGCGATTGATTACGAGAAGCCGGTCGATGTGGCGGCAGAGCGGGAACGGCTGAGCAAGGAACTGGCGAAGATGGAGAAGGAACAGGCCACCGGCGACCGGCAGCTTGGCAACGAGGCATTTCTTTCCAAGGCGCCGCCGACGGTGGTGGAAGGATTGCGTCGGCGCAACGGCGAGCTTGCGCTCCTGGTGCCGAAGACGCGCGCGGCGCTGGAGGCGCTGGAGGCGAATCAGCGATAGCAAGGCGGGCCAGCCTGAATCGCTAGCCGGAATTGCTAGCCGGAGCGGACCTACGTTCCGAAGAAGTTCAGGCTGTGTTGCAGGTCGGCGGTAAAAGCCGGCTGCTCTGTCCGCGGCTCCAGCAGGAAGGCGCAGAACCACTCTTCCCCGCCCTGGTCTGTGACGCCATCTTCCTCCGCCTGACGGATGCCGGCAACTACCGTAACGGCGTACCACCCCGGCGCAACGTGCACAGGACGTTCGCAGCCGGAGAGGGGTAGCGGCCCGTGTTCTTCAGGATGGCGGCCGTGCCCGGAGGCGGAGCGGTCAAGCACGGGTGGATGACCCGGCCGCCAGTCCGCGAGCCGATCCGCGTTGCAGAGCAGCAGGTCCCCGGTCGTGGTGCCCAACACGAATCCGGTGGAGTAGACGATGTGCGTCAGTGGAATCATGGCCTGTTCTGTCGCGGTGGACCGGACGAGAACGGTGTAGTAGCCGGTTTCGACACCGAAGGCCGGGACCGCAATACCCTCGCTCCAGACCGCTTCACTCGCAATTCCCACGGTGAAACGATGCAGGAGGTTAGAGCCGAGCGCCGGCTCGCCGAACTTTTCCATCACCCGCGCAGGATCGATCAGGAAGAAGGCATTGCGCGCGGCAAAGAACCGAGGAATGGCGACCGGCTCGAAGGCGGCTGGCTCGACGGTTGCAGGATCCATGGTCACTTCACTCCGCCGGTATCTCTGCCACCGGCGTTTCCGTGGCGGGAAAGAAGGGCGCGATCTGCTCCCGGCTGGGCGCCGGAGTGAGGGCGCTGACCACAATCAGGCAGACGAGCGCCGCGAGAAGCGCCGGGAAGATGGCGTCGCGCTGCGCCAGGATTGCCGGCAAATGATGATGCACCACATCCGTATCCCAGAAGACGGTGACAAACGTACCGGCGGCAATGGCCGATACCGCACCCGCCGCGGTGGCGCGGCGCGAATAGAAGGCCGCCAGGATGACCGGGGTGAGCGCGGCGGAGTAGATGGTGTAGGCATAGAGCGTCTTGGCCAGGACCGATGTGGTATTGAGCGCCTGGTAGAGCGCCCAGATACCGAGGAAGACGACCACCAGCCGCGAGATGAGGAGAATGCGCCGGTTTGAGGCATCCCGCGAGATGTAGCGCAGGAAGACATCGTTGACCAGGTTGGTGGCGGGCGAGAACAGATAATTATTGGCCGTGGAGATGATCTTGGCGAAGACCGCGCCCATCAGGCATGCGCCCAGCCACGCGGGCAGCCCGTGCAGCGCCGTGTACGCGATGATCTCCCGCGGACGCTGGTGGACTTCACCGGTGGGATAGAGCACGGAGGCAAAGACCGCGAGCGCCACGATGACCGTCTCCAGGATGACGGTGCCGACGACCCAGCCAACCACCGCGTGGCGTGCGGCTTTCTCGCTCTTGGCGGAGAAAAACTTCTGGTACATGGACTGGTTGCCCAGCAGGAGCAGCATGGTAGGCAGGAAGAGCTCGAAGCCCTGGAGCAGGTTGAAATCGCCGAGCACCTGAAAGTGTGTGCCGGGCAGCGCGGCGTGGACACCCGACCAACCGCCGGCGGCGTGGAGCGTGACCGGCAATGCCGCGATCAAGGTGACGGTGGCAAGGATGCCGATGAAGACATCCATGTACGCCACTGACGACATGCCGGCGATGGCGGTGAAGACGATGACGAAGCTCGCCATCAGGTACTTGCCCATATCGGCCGAAATGGTGGAGGGAAAGACCAGATGTAGGATGTCCCCGCCGCCGATGAGCTGATAGCTGGTGATGGCGGTATAGGTGAAGAGCACCGCAATGACGCCTAGAACGCGCGCAGCCTGGTTATAGCGCGCCTCGAGCAGATCCGGAATGGTGAACTGCGCGAACTTTCGCGCGCGGGGAGCGATGAAGTAGATGAGCAGCAGGCCCATCCATCCGCCCGCGGGTTGCCACAGCGCGGCAAAGCCATGCTTATATGCGTTCTCCGCGCCGCCCAGCAAGGAACCGGAACCGATCCAGGAGGAGAGCAGGGTGAAGACCAGCACGAAGGCCGGCAGCGACCGCCCGGCGACCAGATAGTCCGCTTTGGTCTGCGTCTTGCGCAGACGCGACAACGAGACCGTAAGCAGAACGATGACAATCGCGCCGAGAACTCCGGCGTAAAGAGGATTCATCTGCCGAGCTTCCTCGTCTTTCTTTCTTTGCTTTCCGGATAGAAGGGAAATGGTACATGAATCGAGCGCCCGCTGATCTATGCTGGTGAGCCATGGGGGCTAAGGAGCCATGAGATTTTCCGTCACACATATGCGGGCCTTCGTGGGTACGAACATCGCGGTCACGGTCGAGGCTGATCCCAAAGAGACGATCAGCGCCGTGACGGTGGCGCTCGATGGCTCGGAGCTGGACGATAGCGAGGCGCAAACGGGAACCGAGTGCTACACGCAGGAGTTCGCCGCCGTGGGCGATGCCGGTCCGGGAACGGACCATACGCTGGTCGTGACAGCGACGGACGGAGACGGCCAGCCGCATTCCTCAACCTCGCGATGGACGGATACAGCGTGAGCGCCCGCTCAGGCCGACCATACCGCCTGTAAAGCGGAGCGGAGTTCCGCGGCAGAACGGCCGGCGATCCGGATCACCTTGCTGCGGCCGCCTGCCCCGGCAAGCAAATGGACGGCGGATTGCGGCACGCGGAAGAGATTGGCGAAGTATTCGATCAGCGCCTGGTTGGCGCGGCCTTCTACCGGCGGAGCGGCGAGCGCCAGCTTGAGCGCGGCAGTGTCTCCACGGCCGAAGACGCCGGTGATGGCTGTCCTCGTCGCCCGCGGCTGGACGCGCACCACGAATGTGGCGCCATCGGGATGATCACGGATGGGGAGCATTGCCGTAATCCCGAGCGCCGAAGATTGCGGTGCCGATGCGCACCTCCGTGGAACCTTCTTCGATGGCGACCGTGAAGTCGTGGCTCATGCCCATGGAGAGCGTATCGAAATTCAGCCGCGGATGCCGATGGGCAAGCGCATCTCTCATCTCGCGCAGGCGGCGGAAGTACGGGCGCGCTGCTTCGGCGTCGCGCAGATACGGCGGCACCGTCATCAGCCCGTGTGGCTGAAGGTGGGTGAGGTCCGGCAGGCGCTCCAGCAACTGCTGGAGTTCGGCGTCTTGCGGCGTGAGGCCCGACTTGCTCTCCTCCTCGCTCAGCTTGATCTCAAGCAGGACCGGCAAGGTACGACCGATCTGCGCCGCGGCTGCATTCAGGCGGAGAGCCAGCCGCAGCGAATCGAGTGAATCGACGGAGTTGAAGATCTCCGCCGCCCGCGCGGCTTTGTTGCGCTGCAGATGGCCGATGAGGTGGACGGCGATGGGTGCGGCGGCGAGCAGCGGCTTTAACTCGCTGTACTTGCCTTCAAACTCCTGCACCTTGTTTTCACCGAACAACGTGACGCCGAGCGCCGCGGCTTCGGTGATCGCCGCACTGGGGTGCATCTTGCTCACCGCAACCAGGTGGACGCCGGCACGGCTGCGCCCCGCCTTGCGGCACGCTGAGACGATACTCTCCTCGACGCGCGCGAGATTCGTTCGCAGCTCTTCGCGTGTGGCTGGCGACACGCTCATCGGCAGCAGCTCACTGGCTTGCTTCGCTCGCGGCCAGGCGGTCGCCGAAGGCGACGACGTCCGCGGCCAGGGCGTCGAAATCGTCCATGCGGCTGCGATGGTTCGTATTCGCAACGCGAATGGCGTAGCGGCCGCCGAGCAGCGTACCGGAGACGACGTAGAGGCCCGACTCCTGCAACTCGACCACCAAGCGCCGGTTCAGGCGATTGAGAGCAGCGTCCTCGAAATCATCGCAACGGTAGCGGAAGCAGACGACGTTCATGGGGCGAGGCGCCAGCAGCTCCAGCCGCGGATGGCTCCTGACCAGCGCTTCCAGATGCGCCGCCTGCGCCATATTCTGCTCGATGAGCGCGGCATAGGCGGAGACGCCGTGCACCTTCAACGACATCCAGAGCTTCAGCGCCTTGAAGGAACGGGTGAGCTCGATCCCTCGATCGGCAAACGGCAAGCCCCCGGCCATAATGCCGCCTTCCGCCTCTTCCAGGTAGCTCGCCCGCGTGGCGAACGCGGCGATGTGCGCCTCCGGATCGCGCACCAGCACGCAGCCGATCTCGAAGGGCAGGTAGATCCACTTGTGCAGGTCGAAGGCGAGCGAATCGGCGAGTTCGAGGCCGCGCACCAGGGGGCGGTACCGCGAGGAGAGCTGGAGCAGAGCGCCGAAGGCCCCGTCCACGTGAAACCAGAGTTCGTGCCGGCGGCAGAGGCGGGCGAGCGCGGACAGATCGTCAATGGCGCCGGTATTCACCGTGCCGCAGTTGCCGATCACGGCGATCGGCCGGTGTCCGGCGGCCAGGTCCGCATCTATCTGTGCCTGTAACTGTTGCACATCGATGCGATGCTCGCTGTCCACGGGAATGCGCCGATAGCTGTCGGCGCCCAGGCCGAAGAGGTCGACCGCCTTCTGCGCCCAGGAGTGCGTTTCCGCGGAACCGTACACCAGCAGGCGCGGGTGCGCGGATGATTGCAGGCCTTCCTTGCGGATATCGAATCCAGCTTTGGCATGCCGCCCCACGGCGAGGCCGAGGAGATTGGCCATGGTGCCGCCCGAGGTGAGCAGGCCGGAGGTCTCCGCAGGCATGCCCATCAGCTCCGCCAGCCAGCGGAGACACTGCTCCTCCACCATGACGGGCGCCTGGTTACCGCCGGCCATATGGGCGTTGATGCCGGAGGCGAGCATGTCCGCCAGCATGGCCAGTGGCGTGCCGGTGCCGCGCACCCAGCCCCAGGCGCGGGGATGACGGTTGCCGTTGGTGTAGGGCAGAATGTTGTCGCGGAACGAACGGTAGACGTCTTCCGCACTGCTAGGCGAGTGCGGCACGGGCTCATCGATGGCCGCTGCGGCCGCGGGCGCGACGGGCTGCCAGGCCGGTTCCTCTCGGATCGCAGCCAGGTGGTCGAGCATGTCATCCAGCATGCGATGACCGAGGCGGCGAAGCTCGTCCCAATTGCCGGGATCGAGCGTGCGTTCACGAAGTTGAAGGGCGGTATCGGAGGGCAAAGCAAAGGACCTCGCGGCAGAGAGATACGGGCGAGGCAAACGGCACCACCGGTTGCGGAACGCTCGGGTCCACGTCCTTCACAAAGGATCGCAGCGCCGTTTCAAGGATAACGCGCGCCCACGCACGTGTCATGCAAGGCGCGACCGGCTTAGACCGAGATCATGCCGTCGTGGCTTTCCCTTCCAGCTAGCGGAAGTTCTCCATCAGATTGATCACGTTCTTAGGATCCCACTGAGTGTAGAAGAGGGTACGGCCGTCGCGCGATGCACTCAGGGTGGGGTACCAGGGGAAAGCGCACTGCTCCAGCGGCAAGGTTGAAGAGATGCCGCGGGTTGCGAAGCTGTAGAACTGGATGGCAGGGCGAGGCTGGGCGTCGATGTCAAGGAAATAGATGCCCGCATCGGCGATGGCCGAGGCACCCCAATATCCGACCTCCGGTCTATCGGCGATCACAAGCGACTCGGGGCCTCCGTTCACTGGCATGCTCCACATGCCAGCTTCATGGAATTTGGGGTAGTAGAGGGTCCGGCCGTCGTAGGACTCAAAGGGAGAGAACCCGCCGTGCTGGGTCACTTGCTTCTCTGAACCATTCTCGAGAGAGTGTTTCCATACCTGATAACTTCCCGTGCGCATGGAAGAGAAGTAGATGGACTTACCATCGCGCGACCAGCTTGGCACGGCATGGTCATATTCGCCTGTGGTGATCATGTGCAGATTTCTACCTTCCGCATCTACCAGATAGATCTGGCTGTACTGCTTGGGGCGGGAATCGAATGCGATCCATCGTCCGTCGGGCGACCAGCGGGGGGTACCCGAGTGGCGGCCGAGACTGGTGAGTTGCAGGGGATGATCTCCTTCCGCGCTGCTCGACCAGATCTCCGCAGCTCCTGCGCGTCCCGACTGGAAAGCGATTTGTTTGCCGTCCGGCGAAAGCTGCGCCGCGTCCTCTGTGAAGTGCGACGCGCTGAGATCATGGGTCCTGAGCACGCGCCCTCCGGCGCCGGAGAGGTCCGCACGCCAGATGGAGGCTGGCTCCCCACCCAGCTCGTCCGCATACGCGAATCGCCGGCCATCCCCCGAAAAGGCGCCCACGCGCGGATACGTCCTATCTGGCTCAACCTGTCCGCCGGCTGCTGGCACTCTCCAGATCTGGGCGAGCGCACCGCGGTCGGACTGGAAGACGATGGAGCGTCCATCGGGTGTCCACATTAGAGCAACGACCCAATGACTGTCCGAGGTGAGGCGCCGCGGGCGGCCGCCGGATAGAGGGACGGTGTAGATTTCGCCCACGCCAGTAGTGGTGCGACGGATAAACGCGACGGTCTTGCCGTCCGGAGACAGTGCGTCGCCAAAATCATCGGCGTTGATAGAGTCCGGCGCGGTGAGGCACCGTTTTTCGCCGGTGGCGAAGGAGAAGAGCATAACGCCGTGTGGCCCTGCCGGCGTGCATCGTCCGATTAGCAGCATGTGCACGCCATCGGGAGCCCAGATGGGACGTCCGGCGCTAGCGTTGTTGCAGTCGATGGTGGTCAACTTCCGCACCAGCCCGCCCAGCGCCGGTACGAGGTAGATGCCTTCACTCACTCCACCACACCAGGTAAACGCCACCTCGCGCCCGTCGGAAGACCACTGCGGATTTCTCAGGAAACCGCTCGTGAGATGGGTGAGCTGGAGTGGTGCGTCACCGCCAATCATTTGTACATAGAGATTGTCCCGCCGACCGTCCGGACCGTTCCACAGGAACGCGATTTGACGGCCATCGGGGGAGAACGCGGGATCTTGAACGTATCCCGCAAGATTGGTTATCGGCACGATGCGCAAGTTCGGAGAGGCGGGGTCCCGTGCCTCCGGCCGCACATGAAACGGGGCGCGCGTGGCGATCCAAACAGCGAGGACGAGCAATGGGAGAAGCAACAGAGCTGCTGGCGCAAGCATGCGGGTAAACAAGGGACGGGAGCGCGAGGGCGGCAGGGCAGCCTGATCCCTGGGCGCACCCTTGATTACTTGCTCAACCGCGGCGAGGCGAACATCTCCCGCATTGGACACGATGAGACCGGCGTCCGATGCGGCGCTGGATGCATCGGCCCCGGGGAGATTACTCATGTCGGCCCGGTCGAGCAGCGGCGCGACGAAGCGGTAGCCTCTCTTGGGAACGGTCTCGATGTAGAGGGGCTTGTCGGCCGAATCGCCTAGGGCCTCGCGAAGCTTCATGACCGCGGAATTCAGGCTGTGGTCGAAGTCGACGAAGGTATCCGAAGGCCAAAGATGCTGGCGCAGTTGCTCGCGCGTGACCATCTGCCCTGCGTGCTCCAGCAGCAGCAGCAGAATGCGCGTGGGCTGTTCGCGCATTTTGACGACGCCGCCGGAGCGGCGCAGTTCCCCGCTGGAGGCGTCCAGTTCGAAGACACCGAAGCGCCAGATGCGTGGCGTGTTGACCGGCATGCCCATGGCTACGCTCCTCTGGGCTGGAGAAACTTTACACCGTTCTCGACCGGCAACCCCAGCAAAACTCAAACCTGCAAGTGATTCGGGGCGCGAAGTCTTTTGCTATCAGACTCGGAGAGCGCAATCACCAGATGATGACGGAATAATCTCCGGAGCATTGAGCAAATTGCGGCAAGGGCGCAGATTGCGACTGCTTGGCCGACACCGAGAAACCATCAGGATCACGACCGTAAGGCTTCCCGGCGCCAAAACCGGAATGCTCGCTTCCTGCTTCCCGGCTGACCTTTCGAGTGACGAAGGTCGACGTGCGGCTTAGTGCGTGGGGAGAAGGACAGACACTCGGCTGATCCTCTTCCCGGAAACCTTCACACGCAAAGGAGAGACTATGGAATCCAAACATGCAGCAAGGGCTCTCAACATCGTCGCGGTCCTGGCATTCGTCATGGCCGCAGGATCCACAGCGAAGGCCGCCGACAGAGGATGCTCCGATGCCACCCTGCGGGGCGCCTATGCAGACCAGGACACCGGAACCATCGTTGGAGTGGGGCCGTTCGCCGGCGTCAACGTGGACAGCTTCGATGGACACGGCAAAATGACGATCAGGGGAATATCCAGCGTGAACGGCAGCGTTTCTCCGGGAGTGGAAACCGGCACCTACCATGTGCATCCTGACTGCACAGGTACTTACAAGGTCCACGATTCATCTGGCGACACGTTCGACGCCTTCTTCGTGATCGGCGATGGCGGAAACGACCTTCGCATCGTCGTTACAGACCCGGGTACAGTGATCAACTGCGTCGCGCGCCGGCAATTTCCGGAGCGGCACGACTAAACCGAACGGTGTCTGGCCTTTAAGGCGAAGGTGTAGGTCTCCCGGGGGACGGCAGCTTCGGCTCCCGTCCCTTTCTATCTGATGGCGGAACTGCCGTCAGGCGCTGCGCAGCGACTCCGTGGGGTTCCAGTTCTGGTACCACCGCTCGCGCGTGGATGGAAGCTCGACCCTCGTCCGTTCGCTACGGCGGAGCAGAATCTGGTTGATGGCGATGTCGCCGTTCTGGAAGGCCGCGGCGGATCCGGCCATGTAAAGCAGCCAGATGCGGTAGGTCTTCTCCGGCACCTTGGCCAGCACGGCCGCGGCGTCGCTTTGCAACCGTTGCACCCAGAGTCGCAGCGTCTGGGCGTAGTGTTCGCGAAGATTCTCAACGTCGCGCACCTCAAAGCCGGCGGACTCGGCGCACTTTACGGCATCGGAGAGCGTGACCAGCTCGCCATCGGGAAACACGTATTTCTCAATGAACGAGTCCTGGGTCGCGGGCGAAGTATACGAGCGGGCGATGCCGTGATTCAGGAAGGATCCGCCAGGCTTCAGCAGTTGGTAAGCGATGCGGAAGTACATGCCGAGGTTCTTGTGTCCCACGTGCTCGAACATCCCGACACTCGCCATCTTGTCGTAGCGATAGGGCAGCCGCAGGGTGTCCCGGTAGTCACGAACCTCCACGAAGCAGCGCTTGCCCAGCTCCGCCTCAGAGATCCGACGCGCAGCGATGTAGGCCTGCTCCTTGCTGATGGTGATGCCGCGGGCCTGCGCCCCATACCGCGACGCCGCATGCAGCACCAGGCTTCCCCAGCCGCAACCGATGTCCAGAAAGCGCTCCTCGGGCTGCAGGCCGAGCTTGCGGCAGATCAGATCGAGCTTGTTGGTCTGGGCGCTGTCCAGGTCGTTGTTTGCGTCGCGGAAGTATGCGCAGGAGTAGACCATGGTGGGGCCGAGCCAGGGACGGAAGAACTGCGCCGGCTGATCGTAGTGGTAGGCGATCGCAGTCTGGTCACGGTGCCGGGAGTGCTGACGCCCGCGGCATACCCAGTCGGCCGCCCCGCTGATCACTCTCTGCACGGTACGCACGGCGTCGGCGGAGAGACTGAACGGTCGCGCGAAGATGTGCTCCGCCACCGCGAGTGCGCCGCAGAAGTCGCCCTCGATGTCGATGTCGGCGTTGATGAATGCCTCCCCCAGGCTGACTTCTGTAGGGTTCCGCAGAAGCGCCTGCAGGGCCTCAGAGGTCTTGAAGGAGAGAGAAAAGGCCGGAGTGTCGGAAGGGGAGGAGTTCCAGCGCCAGCCGCCCGGCGTGCGGATGGAGAAGGGCGCCTGGTGATAGTTGCGGAACAGGCTGTTGAACAGTTCCGTCCGATGCGAGTGGATCGCAGCTAAGGTCATAGCCACCCCGAAGACATTCCCCGGAGAGCCGCTCGCCCGGATGGCGGATGCTGCCCATGCGGACGCGAGAAGCGCCGGTGGGAATAAAGCGACACCCGATACCGTACCTCAGACACCTCCAACGAACAACAACTTCACGAGCCGAATGAATGGATGCAGCGGCGGGTCAGGCGACCATGGAGGAAACATCCAGCGGCGGCAGTTTAGCATCGACCGCGGGGCTGCTCCGTCGGACCAGAGTAAACGTCCCATCGGGGAAGAACTTAAAGTTGAACTCGGTGCAACAGGTACCGCACAGCCAGAAATGTTCCGCATGCAGCCGGCCTCGGCCCTCGTCCATGCGGATCACCCGCCCATCGCGAAGATAGTGCAGCTCGCGACGACAAGCTGGATTGACGCATTCTGCAAGCATGGCCCAAACCCCTCGGGTAAGAGCATGAATTGCACGATCATGGTTGCTTGAGAAGACACTTACCAACGTCACGGTTGTCGTGAGATCAGCGATATAGTACCTGATTCACGTAACCAGAGCCTTCGTTCGAAATTGATGGGAGCCCGGCCATGCCCATTGCCGCACTTACGCTCGAACTCAGCATCCCGCATTCCCGCTCGCTCAAGGACCGGCGTCAGGTCGTGCGCAGTCTGAAGGACAAGCTCCGCCGGGGGTTCAACGTCTCGGTCGCCGAACTCGATGAGGCGGTGACCTGGCAGAGTGCCACCATCGGCGTCGCGGCTGTCTCCAGTTCGCGCGATTATCTGGCCGGCCTGATGGCCCAGGTGGAGAGGGCGGCCACCCGCATCTCGAACGATCTGGGCGCGCAGATCGCCGACGCATGGTGGGAGTTTCTGGAGAGCTGACCCCGTCCGGAGCGGACGCCTCTGGTATTCTCTTAGGTTTCCCTGGAGAGGAGTGCAATGCCAGAGCAACGCGCGCGCAAGTACCACCGGGATCGAGTCGCGGAGACTCTGCGCGATGAGATCGGCACCATGCTCCAGGGTGAGCTCTCGGACCCTCGGATCGCCTTTGCGTTTGTCACCGAAGTGGTACTGAACCCCGGCGGCAAGTCCGCCCGCGTCTACGTTGCGGTGGACGGCAAGGAGACGGAGGAGAAGGAGACGCTCGAAGCGCTGGTGGCCGCACGGGGGTACATCCGGCACGAGCTACTGGAACGCATGGGCGTGCGCCACGTGCCCGACCTCAGCTTCCATATCGATCGCAGCGATCGCATGACGGCGCGCATCGACGAGTTGGTCGGCCGGGCGAAGAAGCGGCAGGAGAAGACAGGAGAGGGCCGGTGAAATTCCGTACCGCGCCAGCCAAGCAGGACCTGACCGGTCTCGCCACCGGCCTGGACATGCCGCCGTCGCTCGTGACCCACGCGGCCGCTGCCCCGGCCCACGATGCCCCGGCGATGGAGCAGGTGCTGTGGGCGATTCGCGATGCGCAGCGCCTGCTGGTGACCGCGCACGCCCGGCCGGATGGGGATGCGGTCGGCTCCGTGCTGGCCTGCGGCATGATGCTGCGGTCGCTCGGCAAGACGGTCGATATGGCCTTCAGCGACCGCGTGCCGCTGATCTATCGATGGCTGCCGGGCGCGCAGCAGATCCACCACTGGAGCACGGTCGAGCGCGACTACGACTACGTCCTGCTGCTGGAGTGCGATGGCTTCGCCCGCTCGCGGCTGAAGGGGCTGGAGGGCCGGCCCTGCATCAACATCGACCACCACACCAGCGGCCGCAGGTTCGCCGACATCAACTGGATTGACACCGACGCCTGCGCTGTAGGCGAGCAGATCTACCGGCTGGCCCAGGCGGCGAAGGTGGAGATCACGCCGGAGATGGCTACCTGCCTCTACACCGCCGTGCTCACGGATACGGGCTCCTTCTGCTTCGCCGGTACGGATGCGCATACCTTCGAGGTAGCGCACTCCCTGGTGCTGCGCGGCGCGCGCCCCGCGCTGATTGCGCAGGAGATCTATTTCAGCAATCCGCTGTCCAAGATGATGCTGCTGGGCGCGGCGCTGGCCACGCTCAAGCGCGATGGCCGGGTGGCCTGGCTGTGGGTCACGGCGCATGACATGGACCGGACCTCCGCCGCCGAGGAGGACTGCGAAGGCATCGTCAACTACGCCATCGGCATTGCGGGCGTGGAGGCGGCGGTATTTCTGCGCGAACTGCCGGATCATCGCGTGCGCCTGAGCCTGCGCAGCAAGGGCGGCGTGAATGTCGCCGCGGTGGCCGAGAGCTTCGGCGGCGGCGGTCACGAAAACGCAAGCGGATGCACGCTCGAAGGCCCGCTGCCGGATGCTACGCAGCAGATCCTGGCGCGGCTGCGCGCGCTGTTCCAGGTAGCCCCCATACCCCCCGGTACGAATGCGCTAAATTCCTCTATTCAGGCGACTTAGACGGGTGTGCTCCGGGTAAATTCCTCTGTTCATTGAACTTACGGCCAAATTCCTCTTAACAAAGGAGTTAGGTGACAGGTTTCGCTGCGCGGCAGCACAGCGCGGCACGCTCCTCTATTTGAGTGTATCGGAGCAGGAGCAAAGGTACGCCAAGGCAGAGATGACGATGGTCACGTGGCGCTTGAGCAAGGCATGTCTGTATACGGGGT
This sequence comes from uncultured Acidobacteriaceae bacterium, assembly GCA_963830635.1. Taxonomy (GTDB): domain Bacteria; phylum Acidobacteriota; class Terriglobia; order Terriglobales; family Acidobacteriaceae; genus CAWHMN01. The sequence continues at coordinate 1,577,174 of CAWHMN010000001.1, forward strand.
TGCATTTCGAATAGCAAGGCTACTTCGGCAGCAGACGCGCCCCTCATTATCCAGCCCCAAATGGACGACGTATGAGTGTGCTTCGGTGGTGGGCCAGTTTGAATCCACAGAGCTGTTAGCGCGTCCGAAATCGGCACGAGAGTTGCGTGCGCGGAGTCCGCATCCATCACTATCCGATAATGCTAGAGTCTCACCATGGAATTGTGGGCATATCTACGATCTCTTTGGCGTCACTGGTGGGCGCTTATGAGCTCCGCCGTCTTCACTATACTTGGTATCATTGTACTTGCCCTCGGTAAGAGCAAGAACTGGACTTTGTGGGCAACTTTTGGGGCGGCTTCTCTAATGTTGTTGTTTGCTTCATTTCTTGCGTGGCGAGATGAGCATAAAGAAAACAGTGCATCTAGGGAACCCGGCTCCGTTTCGATGCTGGCATTGGAGACTGTGTTTTTCACTGGTACAGAGAAGAGCACGAATGGGTTGATTCAGATCGGTGTCGTGCTCCACAACAATCGGGACAGATTGATTGAGTACGCAGTCGAGAAATTCGATTTGACAGTCGAGACCACAGCTTCGCAGGACAACTACGCTAACAGAGGAGGATATGTATATGCCTCAGCGTCATCTACATTTCGCAGTCCGAAAATAGCACTAGATAACATTTATAAAGTGCCTATAAGCGGGCGGCTAGAATACATCATTTCGTACCAGGTAGTAGGAAGTAAACTTAAGCATCAAACGAGCAAGATCTTACACTTTGATGTATTTCCCGGGCAAGTGCGACATGTAATGATTGAAGAGCATGAAAGCTAGCACTGGTGAGCACCAATCAGCAGTTAGGCTACTTGCTCGAGTCGGTCCAGAATCGACCTTGGCTCAAGCAGCCCGACAAGCTCCTCAATCTTCCAGACGTGACTGGATCAACGATCAGCTTGGGTAACTATTTCCCTGACTGACCACGCCTATTCGGGCATACTTGGTTCATGGACAGCCCCAAGACACTTCAAGAAGCAATTCTCTACTTCGCAGACTATGACAACTGCCGCAATTTTCTGGCGGCTCTGCGCTGGGATGATGGCAAGGTCCGCTGTCCTCAGTGCGGTTCGGATCATGTTGTGTATCTTGCCGCCGCGAAGCTGTACAAGTGCTATGGCAAACATCCCAAAGCAAAGTTCTCGCTGAAGGTAGGAACGATCTTTGAGGACTCGGCTCTGGGCTTGGACAAGTGGTTCGCCGCGATGTGGCTCATTGTGAACTGCAAGAACGGCATCAGCAGTTGCGAGATTGGCCGCGATCTTGGGGTGACGCAGAAGTCAGCATGGCACATGGCTCACCGCATCCGTTTCGCCCTCCACGAAGGGTCTTTTGAGAACATGCTCTCCGGCGAAGTGGAGGCTGACGAGACATTCATTGGAGGTAAGGTAGCGGAACAGGTGGAAGGGCTCGACGCTAACATACGTGCCGCTGTGACGAACAAACCTACCGTTACAATCAAAGCAGAACATGACCGACTTTGATCGTTTTCAAGCTGGCGTGCTCTCAGGTTGTCGGCAAGCGGCTCACCTGGGACAGCCTCACGGGCAAGCAGCATGACGGGCGACCCGAAGTTAAATGAGAAAGAGCGAAAGCGGCAGAATCGCGGCAGGCGTTAGGCTTTGGCTGAAACCGTCCTCTTCCCCTTCTTGGCTGCTCTTCCGAAAGGACTCGCAGGTAATGCGCTCTTAGGAACCCTCAGAACGGTCGTCATCGCTTGCTGGAAACGGGTATATGCTTCCGGTCCTTCGATCATCTCGGGATGTGGCCGCGCCTTCTCGCTCATGCTAATATTGTAGACCGTTCGCGTATAAAGGTCTCGACTTCTGGAGAGACAAGTAGTTACATGCAGCTCTTCTTTATTGATGAATCCGGAACTCCCCCGCAAGGAATTCCATGCAAGGACCGATACTTCGTAATCGGCGGCATCGTTGTTCCCGATGGGGCATGGCATAAACTACGCGATGCAGTCCAAGGCATGAAGATTAGAAGAGGGCTGCGGGGAGAACTTAAGTGGAGGTACTTTGCTGCGACAAACAAAGATCAGAAAAATCCTATGCGGTTGTTCTCGCAGGATCAAAGAAACGAAGTTCGGAGAGAGTTATACGGGATAATCTGCTCCATCAAAAGCATCAAAGCATTGGCTTGCGTGACTTGCCTTGAGGCGGCCTTTAAAATGCCGACTTGCAGTTGCAGTGATCATGTATATCACTACACATATAAGCCGATGTCTGAACGATTCCAATACCATCTGCAAGACCTAACGCGTGCTGTTGGCAGAATGGAAACGGGGATCATAATTGCTGATCCTAGAGGCGCAGCGGCGGACCAGCGCTTTAGAGGAGCGCACGAACTCTTGATCAAACGTCCTGGTGATTTCACTTCGAACTATCCAAACCTGATCGAAAGTCTTTTCTTCCAACCTTCCGACCTTAGCCTTGGTGTTCAACTGGCCGACATGGTAGCCGGCGCAGTATGGAGGAAATATGAAAAACAGGATGATTTTTTCTACAACTTGATCGAGCCTGCCATGCGCAAGTCGCCGAATGGTGTCGTTGACGGCTATGGGATTATCAAGTTCCCAAAAGGCTCTTGGCGATAAAAATCCGACGCCGGGTGAGACCATAGTCTCAACGTGCTGGAAGCTAGACGCACTCCCGGCAAAACCAGAATAGCCTGCGGTGCTGTGGAAAACAACACAAAATGTGTGGAAAACGCGGTACCGATTCACAATCCACCGTTTGCGTCGAGAGAACATTAGGCGAAGCCAGCCCCAAAGCCCAATTATTGCTGCCCTGTCACGGTATCCTCCCGCCGTGGTCAGTCAAGTGAATAGTTATGTCAGTTTGGCCTACCAGACGAAGCAGCGCATATCGCTCACGCATTCGTTGACAAGTCTGGCAATTACGCTTACGAACCCCGCTGAGCGGGCCGACAAGGAATATGACGCATATGAGAATCAAGGCGTACGAAAAAGTGCTTTCCGTGCTGGCGGTCTTCAGTGCCGTTGGCGGTTGGGTGCTGCTCTCTAACTTGCCTCGGTATTCTGAAGGGAGCAGCATCTACCGCGATAGCGGCGTAAACTATGCCAGCTGGGAACCTTGGACTGGCATCATCCTATTCGCCGCAGGTATCAGCTACTTCGTCGTAAGGTTTCTAAAGCCTGCCCCTGTGGATTGAAACTGACCCACTACCTGATCGTCCGGTGAATGTCCTGGCTTCGAGTTTCCGGTCATTTTAGAGGTGAAGCGATCCTGCTCTCGACTCCGCGGGCCATTAGCGTCCACTTGATCTTGTCGGGGGAAAACTCCTGGCGGTATTCAATCTTCGCCGAGGTGGTAAAGACGTTGACCACGCGGAAGTAGGTGGTCTTGTCGCCCTCCCTGGTCTCCCAGGGAAAGGTCCAGACGTTGCCCTCGATCCGCAACTTGCCCATCCCGGGCTCTTTGCCATCCGCGGGAACTTGATAGCTGGTGTAGCTCTGATCGGCGGCCTGGAAGGTGAAGACCAGCAGCACCTTGGACTCGCCGTCGACGTACTGATTGCAGGCGTAGTACTCGCCACTTCGCCAGCAGTCGTTGCGCAAGGTCGTGCGTTCATGGGAGGCCTTGCTGTACGGGGTGTCGAGGTGTTCGGTCTCGATCGTCCACGTGCCGGCGTAGGCTGAAATCCTGTCAATGCCGGACGATTCATTCGCGGGCGCGCCGCGTAACGGCACCGCGCCCGCGGCCATCGCCACCATCACGATCAATAAGACCATCCATCTCGCCATGCTCTCCTCCGGGTGGTCCACTATAGCGTTGCCGCGTGCCTCCCGCTACCGCCTGCTCAGCAGCAACAGTTTGCCTGATAAGAGCAAGGCCACTCATTCCTCGCAAGCAGTGGGGGGAAAGATGCATAATGCGAGCACCGTCCGAGTTGCGATCGAGGCTGCCAGCCAGCCTCTCCCCTTCATCCAGAGCTCACGGCGTTCGTACCGGTGGAGGTCTGACGACTATGCTGCGTGCCTTGAGATTGGGCTCTCTGTTGTTTGCCGTTTGCTGCTTTGCTGCCGCACGCCCCTTTCCCGCGGGAACGTTCTGCTATCTGGCGGCTTCCGCCGAGGCGGCGCAAAAACCGGCCGGCAAGACGGCGCAAACTAAGCCGCCGAGCAAAGTGAATGACTCCGACGTGGACGCGCAGGACGAGCCCCTGGACGAAGATCTGGCTCCGGCGGCGGTGCAACTCGATGTCTCCGGCGATTCCCCGCTGATTCAACTGCTCTACCGCGCGACGCGTGAGACCAAGGAGCAGCCGACGATCGATCGCCTGGAGGAAGCCAAGCAACTCCTCCAGAAGGGCGCCGACGTGAAGGCAACGGACCCGCAAGGGCGCACTGCACTGCACTGGGCAGTCTTCGGGTCGAGTTACAGCACGCAGCCGAAGGTCCAGGTGGCGTATGAAGAGGTGGCCGATGCGCTGATCGAGCGCGGCGTTGATATCAACCGCGAAGATGCGTATCAAGACACCGCTTTGGATTATCTGCTCTACTCGCCCAACTTCGAGATGCAGACACTGCTGATCGAGCATGGCGCCAGCAGCGGTTTTCTGGCGGCGTTCTATCACTTCTTCGACGACATCGGCACCGGTATGCCCAAGACGCATGCGGCCGCAGTCGCCACCTCACGGAAGGCGGATCTCGCACCGGGACTGACGTTGTCGGTCCGGCTCGACGGGCCGGTCTTCAGCGATCAATCGCGCACCGGCGATCCCATTCAGGCGACGGTCACCTATCCGCTGTGCAAGAACGGCGAGCAGATCACGTGCAGGAAGGGAGAGCTGCTGATTCCCCCGGGAACCAGGATCAACGGGACCATTCTGTTTGCACAGAAGGCCCCGGACAAGTACTCGCGGCCCCGGGTGGTGCTCGACTTCGCCAACATCGTGGCCAAGGACGGCCAGCGTTCGCCGCTCTATGCGCGGGTGCTCGATGTGGATAATGCGCGCGAGACCGTGCGCAACAACGAGATTCTGGGCATCGTGCAGCCGCATGCGAACACCAAGGCGTCACTGACCATGGCGGCGTTGAGTGCGGCGACGCCGGTGGCGGGATACACCATCAAAGGCATTCAGACCGTCTATGGTTTGTCCATCCGGCGCGAGATCCTGTTCCCCGCGGGAACGGACATACAGATTCAGATCGTGCGCCCATCCGCGTTGAAGGTGAAGGAGACCTGGTCCGGGTGGCGGCAGTTGCCCACAACGCCCAAGCTGCAGGCGCTGGTGGCCGCGGCCCCTCTGCGCACGCAGACGCCGGAGAACAAGCAGTCTGACGTGACCAACCTGATGTTCCTCGGAACGCAACAGCAGCTTGTCTCCGCCTTCAACGAGGCGGGATGGTTCGAAGCCGAGGCGCTCGGTACAAAGACAGCGCTGAAGACGGTGCAGGCGACCATTCGCCAGACCGGCTACTCCAATGCGCCGGTCTCGCTGCTTCTGATCGATGGCCAGCCGCCGGACCTGGTCTTTCAGAAGTCACTCGACACCTTCGCGAAACGGCACCACCTGCGCATCTGGAAGCAGGCAGATTTGTATGATGGACGCGAGGTATGGGTGGGCTCGGCGACCCATGATATCGCCGTCTCGAACAGCCGGGTGCATACCAAGTGGTCGCATCGCATCGACCCTCACATTGACCGCGAGCGGGACTGGATCGAGACCGATCTGTTGTTCATCGGAACGGCGGTGGCGTATGCCGAAGTGGACCGGCCGCAGGCGCCGCGCAGGGCCGCGAACGCCACCGGAGACGACATCGTGACCGATGGCAAGATGGCCGTGGTGGACCTGGGGCCGGCGAAGAACCGGGTGGCTACCGACGCCGGCTTAGTCCGCCGGCCGTAGCGCGGCAGTGGAAAGAACAACCTACCCGGCGCGTCCGGCGTCTGAAAGCGGTGGCGTTGCCATTCCATTCGACGCGGAGGCGGCATGAGCAAGAAGCGAGGACAAGGCGGAAAGAAGCTGGGCGACCCGACCCAACTTGAGCCTATCGACAAGCAGAACGGCGTGCTCCAGGTGATCATCGAGACGCCGAAGGGCAGCCGGAACAAGTTCGCGTTCGATCCGGACCAGGAGATCTTCGCGCTGAAGAAGGTGCTGCCGGCGGGCATGGCGTTCCCCTATGATTTCGGATTTCTGCCGCGCACCATCGCGGGAGACGGCGACCCGATCGACGTGCTGGTGCTGATGGATGAGCCGGCATTCCCGGGCTGCCTGTTACGCGCACGGTTGATCGGAGTGATCGAAGGCGAGCAGGAAGACGACGGCAAGAAGACGCGCAACGATCGGCTGGTCGCGATTGCGGAAGCCAATCATATGTACGTGAACATCAAGAAGATCAAAGACCTTCCCGAGCAGTTTCTGCGCGAGCTGCAGGACTTCTTTGTGAACTATCACAAGCTGGAGGGGAAGGAATACAAGCTGCTGGGGTGCAAGGGAGCAAAGGAAGCGATGCGGCTGATTCAGGAATCGCAGAAGGCAGCGGCGAAGAAGGGCTGAGGGGCCGGACTGCTGCGGGCCGACTCGTGCGACTTGAATCGGGGCGACAGCGCAAGGATTCGCGACCCGGCCGGTCAGCGCTCAGGAGTTTCGAGATCGAGCATCGCGCCGTGGCGGATATGCACCACGTAAACGATGCCGGAGGATCTGCGGACGGCATAGAGGATGCGATAGAGATGAGGTTTATTGCCGTAAAGAAGCTGCCGGAGGCGCCGGTTATCAGGCACCGGCGACCCGCGTTCCGGGTGTTCTGCCAGACTTAAGATGATTCGCTCAAGTCCATTGAACCAAAGGGCAGCTTGCCCGGAGGAATCTGCGCGGATGTAAGCGTAGATACCAGCCAGATCTCGTTGCGCCCGCAGCGTAAGCTCAACGCGGTATGTCATGCGTGAGGCGAAAGTCGTTCAGAAAACGTCGCGCGGGGCGCGCATGTCCCTTGCGCATGTCTTCGAGACCCTGACGCATGCCTTCAGCGGCATTCGCCCGAGCCGCCAGGTCAAGCAGGTGCTGATAGGCTGCAGCATCCTGAACGACAGCTTCGGCCTTGCCGTTCACCGTCAGCACAACGGGCCGTTTGGTCTTCTTGAGGTGACGCATCATCTTGACCGAGTTGTTACGAAACGTAGTCAGCGGCTGGATGTCTTCCCTGATGTCAAGCACCGGTTCGTTTCTCCTGAGATGAAGGTATTTTAACGTACCTACAAGATGTCCGCGTGGGAGGAGCGTCGGGCAAAGCCAGTTCTTCGCCCCGAGACGGTGAGGTGGTACGCACGCTGAGTGGTCTCCGGCCCTTACCCTTCAACGGGATCACGGTCAGGACGGGCCACCCGGGCGGCGGTAACCAATATCGCGCGTGACCCGTAACCAGTTTCGCAGCCGGTGGAGGCTGCCCGGAGAGGGTTTGTTCTGGCAGGCGAAGGCCCGCGGACGCTAGCCTGCGGGAGTCATGAAGACCTTCTACCGCACGGTGCTATGCCTCTCGATCATGATCGGGATTGCGCTCACGGCCAGGGCGGCGGATTCGCCCGCTGAGCCGGGCGCGAACTCCGGATACAGCGCGAGCGCGGGCTCCATTTACGTGCCGGCCGCGTATCTCTCGCACCTGCCGGGAGCGGACAGGCGGCTGAGCAAGGTGGACTACTCGCTCTACGGCGGCGTGGTGGCCTACCGCACCCTGGACTATCTCTCGACCGCCAAATGCGCCAAGGACGCACTGTGCCAGGAGCGGGAGTTGCCACGGGCGGTGATTGAAACCCACGGCGGGCTGGCGGCGTTTGAGGCGGGCATGGCCGGTCTGGAGATTGGCAGCTCCGTGTGGCTGCACCGTCACGGATATCGCAAGCTGGCGCGGACGATGGACATTGTGAGTGTCAGCAGCGGAGGTGTTACGGTGGCGCTCAACTCGATTTATGGAGAGAAGCCGTGAGACTTCGACCGCTTCGCCGTTTCGCGCTCGAAGGAATTTCATGCTTCCTCCTTCGCCATTCCGGACTCGTTATCACCGCCGGGCGCATGCTCTTTTGAGCAGGAGGCTGAACCACTCTGCCTGCGGCAGGATGGAGCTCTAGTACGCGGATGTAATCTCAGAATCGTAACCGTCTCCCACCCTTCGCTACGCTCAGGATGGGGCACCCGGACATAAAGGCAGGCAAAGGAAAAGCCCGGCAGTCTGCCGGGCTTTGGTCTTACAAAGGAATGCTGCTTACTGTGCTGTGAGCTGGGCGGCGACACGCTCGGTGACGAAGGCTTCGATCTGGTCGCCGACCTGGATATCGCTGAAACCGCCGATGCCCATGCCGCACTCCATGCCGTTGGTGACCTCGCGCGCGTCGTCCTTGAAGCGCTTGAGGGAAGAGAGCTTGCCCTTGAAGACCTGCTCGCCGCCACGGCTGATCCGGACCTCGGAGTCGCGGCGAATGGAGCCGTCGGTGACCCGGCAGCCGGCGATGGTGCCGACCTTGGGAATGCGATAGACCTCCAGCACCTGCGCGCGGCCCGCGTAGTTCTCGCGGTAGACGGGATCGAGCAAGCCCAGCATAGCCTTGGTGATCTCGTCCTGCAGCTCGTAGATGATGGAGTGCAGGCGGATATCGACGTTTTCCTGCTCCGCGATTTCGGCGGCCTTGCGCTCCGGCCGGACGTTGAAGCCGATGACGATGGCGTTCGACGCCGAGGCCAGCAGCACGTCGCTCTCGGTGATGGCGCCGACGCCGGAGCGCAGCACGCGGATGCGGACCTTCTCCGTGGACATCTTGGCCAGCGAATCGGCGAGCACCTGGACCGAGCCCTGCACATCACCCTTGAGGATGATGGGCAGCTCCTTCATGCCAGCCTGCTTGATCTGCTCCGCCAGACCTTCGAGCGAGACGCGGGAGCTCTTCGATAGCTGCTGTTCGCGCTCCTTGATCTTGCGGTATTGGGCGATGTTCTTGGCCTTGTCGCGGTCGGCGACGACCAGGAAGCTGTCACCCGCGTCGGGCATGCTTTCGAGTCCCAGGATCTCGACTGGAGTCGAGGGCCCTGCTTCGTCGATGGACCGGCCGCGATCGTCGAACATGGCGCGGACCTTGCCGAAGGTGTTGCCGACGATGAAGGTGTCGCTGGTGCGCAGCGTACCGTTCTGCACCAGCACGGTGGCGACGGCGCCGCGGCCGCGATCGAGCTTGGCTTCGAGCACCGTGCCCACACCGGCGCGATCCGGCGTGGCCTTGAGGTTGCCCAGGTCGGCGGTGAGGCAGATGAGCTCAAGCAGCAGGTCGAGATTCTGCCGCTTTTTGGCCGAGACGTCGACGAAGACCGTGTCGCCGCCCCAGGCTTCGGGCACCAGGCCGCGATCGCCAAGCTGTTGCTTCACGCGATCAGGTTCCGCACCCGGCTTGTCGATCTTGTTGACGGCCACGATCATGGGCACATTGGCGGCCTTGGCGTGGTCGATGGCCTCGAGGGTCTGCGGCATCACGCCGTCGTCGGCCGCAACCACGATGACCACAATGTCGGTGACCTTGGCTCCGCGGGCGCGCATGCGGGTGAAGGCCTCGTGGCCGGGAGTGTCGAGGAAGACGATCTCGCGGCCGAAGGCCGGAGAATCAGGCTTGGAGATGCGGACCTTGTAGGCGCCGATGTGCTGGGTAATGCCGCCGGCTTCGCCCGCCGCGACGTCGGTCTCGCGGATAGCATCGAGCAGCGAGGTCTTGCCGTGATCGACATGACCCATGACCGTGACCACGGGAGGACGCGTGACCTCGATCTCACCGACGTTCTCCTGGCCCAGCAGGGTCTCAAGCGCCTCGTTGGCCATCTGGTCTTCAAAGCTGATGACGGCAGTGTCGGCGCCAAACTGGCGGGCGACATCCTTCACCAGTTCGGCGTCGAGCGACTGGTTGACGGTGACGAAGACGCCGCGCATGAGCAGGGATGCGATGAGATCCTTGCCGCGTACGTCGAGCTTCTCGGCCAGATCCTTGACGCTGATGCCCTCAGTCACGGTGATGGTGCGGGTGATGGGCAGCGGCTCCATGGGAACCTGCACTCCGCCAAAACGCGAGGGCGGAGCGAAGCCCTTCATGGGGCCTTCCTTGGTCTTCGGGTATTGCTGCCGGCCACGGCCGCGCGGCGGACCGCTGGGACGCTGCGGACGCGGCGCTTCGCCCGGAGGCGGCATCATGCCCGGAGCACCGCCCAAACCGGGGCGGGCGCCGAAGCCGGGACGGCCACCGGGACCGCCGGGACGAGGTGCGCCGTAGGGCGGGCGGCTGCCGGGAGCACCAGCAGGCGCAGAGCGGGTGGGATGCATGGGGCGGCGACCCATGGGGCCGCCGGGGGCGCCGCCTGGTCCCCCGCCTGGAGTGTAGCTGGGGCGCGCGCCAGCGTACCCGCCCGGACCGCCGGGACGAGGTCCGCGATCGAAGATGGGGCGCCCGCGCTGAATGCCACCCGGAGCGCCGCCCGGGCCGGTGCCTGGACCGCCGCCCGGACCCGCGGTCGCGCCGGGGCGCGGCGTGCCTGCGGTGGGCGACGAAACCGGCCGTGGCGGAGCGGTGTAGACGGGGCGTGGACCGGTCTGGGGCATGATGACGCGGCGTGGAGCAGGCTGTGCCGCGCCGGTCTCGATGGATGACGCAGCAGCGGTTTCATCCGCTTCGGGAACAGTCACCGACGCGGATTCCAGCCCCGCACCGGAGACTGGCGTATCGATCTGCGGTGGTGCAACGGCGGACGGGGACTGCGCGGACGGGGACTGGACAGACGGGGGGGCAGCGGGTACCTGGCTGGGCGGAACTGCAGCGGGCGGCGCAGGGCGCGCGCTGGCGGGGGGCGCGATGACTCCCATGGGACGCCCGGTGGTGGGATGCACTGAGACCCGAGGGGGCGCCGCTGCGACGACGGGAGGACGCGCGACCACCGGTCCGGTGGGTGCTTTGGCGGCGATAGCCGGTGTCTGCGGAGCCGGAGGGGCCGCTACGATATTCGGGCCTTGCCGCGGCTGCGGCACAATGCGGCGCGGCGTCGGCTGCGCCGGTACATCGGGAACGCGCGAGGCGGAGGGGGCCGCCGCAGGTTGCGCTGGCGGCGTCGGCGCCGCCGAGGCGACCGGCGGGGCTGCCGGGGCTGCCGCGACCGGCCGCGCGCTTACCGGGGCCGGGGGGGCCGGCGACGCCGCTGGAGTGGCCTGAGACGCCGCTGGCGCCGGGGCTGCAACCGGTGCCGGAGGCCGCGGAACGGGCCTGCGCTGTTCGCGTTCCGCCTCTTCCTTGCGCTGCTGGATGGCGCGCGCCACGTCGCCGGGCTTGGACACCTGCGACCAGTCGATGCGCGGCACCGCCCCTTCCTGTTTCGTAGACGTGCTGCCGCCATTGCGGCTGCCACCGCGCCGGAAGTACCCGCGCACGCGCTCCGCTTCATCCCCTTCGAGAGAGCTGGAGTGCGTCTTGACACCGCCGACACCTACCTCGCTGAGAGAGTCGAGGATAGCCTTGCTTTTTACTTCCAGCTCTCGTGCTAGATCGTTGATTCGTACTTTACTCATCCGCCCCTTTTATGGCACTGCGCCTTCCGCCGCTTAGTTCTTCATAGCAACCTCATGGCTTTGTAGGTTCATGCCTGCCCAACTCTATTATCGCCCGAATCCGTGAAAAATGCGCTGCGCATCTGACGCGGTGCAGCGCGTCCGCGCTTTTCACCGCTTTTTCATCATCCCGATAATGCTTCGCGTTTTCCGCAACGCCCCGCCCATGCTGCCTGACCTGCACTGCCGCACAGGCGAGGTGCGGCCTAGATGCCCTCGTCGTCTTCCTGCAACTTGGCGTCCGGAAGAACATTGTCCTCTTCCGATTCGCCGTAAGGAAGCCGCCGGTCCTGCGGATTGTTTTCCCGCAGCTTCTCGCTGGTATCGTCCCGGCCCACATCCTGCGGCAGCACGCCTATGTCTCCGACCTCTTTGCCGGACTCGGTGAGCTCTTCCATCCGCTCGTACGCCACCTCGTCCACGATCCGTCCGGAACCGTCGCGCTGATCGGGGATATCGCGCGGCTCGTCGGTATTGTCGACTTCCAGAGCATCGATCTCCTCGCCAAGCTGGGCATCCGCGATGCTGCGCTGCGCTTCGAGTTCGGCGTCGCCCTCGTTGGCTTCGATCGAGGCCAGGTCGGCCGCGTTGGGCGCCCGGTTCCGGTCAGCGATCGCGAGGTCGTCCTGTTCAAGCACATCCGCCTCGACGACGTCGTCTCCGCCCGGCTTCTCGTTCACCAGCTCCTGCTCCGTTGCGTAGTGCGTGGGGCTGTCCTCCAGCCGCTGCTCGTCTGCCATGGTGGTCTCTCCTGGTACCTGCGTTGGAGAATCAGATGCGGCAGCTCCGGCTGCCGCGGCGAGGGCGGCCGCCTGCCCTGATTCGGGCTGTTCTTCGCCCGGCTCGTACTGGCCGAAGTAGTGGCGAACGGCGGCAGAGATCTTTTCGAGCGTCCGGTCGCCGATGCCTGGAACCTCTTCCAGTTGCTCGGGCGTCATGTCGGCCAGGGACTCGACGGTCGTGATGCCGGCGGCAACCAGCTTCTGAATGATGGCCTCGCCCAGCTCCGTCACCTGCTCGATGGGCGTAGAAGGGCCGCCGCTGAACGCCTGCATCTGCTGCTCGACCTCCTGCCGCTTCTCTTCCTCGCTCTTGATGTCGATCTTCCAGCCCAGCAGCTTGGCCGCCAGGCGAACGTTCTGCCCCTTCTTGCCGATGGCCAGCGAAAGCTGGGAGTCATCGACGATGACCTCAATCTGCTTCTCCGTCAGATCGGCGATGGTGACGCGGCTGACCTTGGCGGGCTGCAGCGCCTTCTCCGCGAAGGTGGTGATCTCTTCAGAGAACTCGATGATGTCGATCTTCTCTCCGCGCAGCTCGCGGATGATGGACTGCACGCGCATACCCTTCATGCCCACGCAGGCGCCGACCGGATCGACGTCCTTGTCGCGCGATTGCACGGCGATCTTGGTGCGTTCACCGGCCTCGCGCGCGATGGCGCGCACGCTGACCGTCCCGTCGTAGATCTCCGGCACTTCGCTCTGGAAGAGGTTCTGCACCAGCTCCGGCACGGCGCGGGAGACGATCACCTGCGGGCCCTTGGCGGCGCGGTCCACCCGCAGCAGCACCACGCGGACGCGCTCGCCGACGGAGAACTGCTCCAGACGCGACTGCTCGCGGCGGGGCATCTTGGCTTCGGTCTTGCCGATGTCGAAGATCACGTCCTGCAGCTCGACGCGCTTCACCATGGCGGTCATGACCTCACCCACGCGATGGTTGTACTCGTTGAAGACGGTATCGCGTTCCGCCTCGCGCACCTTCTGGAAGATGACCTGCTTGGCCATCTGCGCGGCGATGCGGCCCAGCACGTCGGTGGGCTTGTAGTAGCGGATCTCGCCGCCGACCTCGACCTCCGGCGCCAGTTCCCGCGCCTCTTCAAGCGCAATCTGGTTAAGGTCGTCTTCGATCTCGTCGTCCGTCTCGACCACGGTCTTATAGACATAGGCGCGGATCTCGCCCGTCTCCTTGTCGAGCTCGGCGCGCATATTTTCCTGCGTCTTGTAGTACTTGCGGGTCGCAAGCGCGATTGCGTCTTCCACCGCCGTCACCACGATGCCCGGATCGATGCCCTTGTCGTGACTCAATGCCTCGATACTCTGATAAAGCTGACTTGCCATCGGTATATCTCTCTCTTAGGTAGAAGCACAGGCAGCGCTGCGCCGCCGGAATTCTCGTCTGTGGCCCCCGGGCCCGCTAGATCTCGGGAACCAGGTTGGCCTTCTCTATGTTGTCGAACTCGATCTCGATCGTCTTCGGCTTCTCAGCCAGGGCGCTCTTCCTGCCCTTGCCCTTCTGCTTGATCGCCGAGAGGTCGAGCACCAGTTTGCCGTCTTCGGCGCTCGCGATGCGCCCCTGCCAGAAGCGGTTCGCGGCCACGGGGCGAAAGGTCTGCAGTTTTACCAGGCTGCCGCGAAAGCGCAGGTAGTCCGCCGCCTTCTCGAGCGCACGGTCGAGCCCGGGCGAAGAGACTTCGAGCGTGTACTCCGCGCCCGGCACCAAATCTTCGATGTCCAGGACCATGCCGAAGTCGCGGCTGAAGTTCTCGCAATCCTCATGCGTGAGCCCGGAAAGCTGCTCGACATTCAGTGTGCCTTTCACCAGCGCGACCGGCAGGTCCGACTCCTCCGGATGCTCCGCCGCGGCCCTGGCTTCCTCCGCCATCCGCGCGCGTCCCTCGGCATTCTTCTCCAGAAACACCCGTAGAGCGCGGTGCTTGGAGCCGCCGGAGAACTCGACATCGACGACCTCCAGGCCAAAGGAGGCGGCGATACGCTCCGCCGTGTGCCGGATTTTGTCGAGTTCCACCGCCATAGGGTCCGATGCCGAATTTGCCGCAAATAAAAAGTGGGCTCTCGCCCACTCATCTCTTCCGCCCGGTGCGCACGCGGCGCGGAACAAACTCGTCTTCCAGAAGAATACGCGCTAGCGCAGGTGATTGCAATGGCTACACCGCCCATGGAAGACCAAGACTGGCACAGCACGGAAGCAAGGTGGCGAGTGCGATCCAGCGGATCGTTGACTTCGCCAATCCTGTGCAAATCATTGCCTTCCGATCACGTGTCCGCGGGACGGCGAGGCCGGAGAGCGATCTTGATCGCGGTGGTCAACTACCCCACCCTGGCTTCGCCAGGATGGGGCACCCGGGTTTCGGTCCTGTCCAGCTATTTCGCCGGCTTCTTCCAATCCACGCCGGGATGCGCAACGGCATACATCTCGGTGCCGATCTGATCGAAGAGGGCGGCCTTGTCGTCTCCGACCTTGTAGAGATCGAAGTGGGTGCGGTCCGGAATGTAAGTGAAGTGCGGATCGCCGCCGAGTTGCTTCAGCACCGCTTCGAATTTGTGTGCCGAGCCGTCCAGATAAAACGTATCCGCCGTGCCGACAAACAGGTGGATGCGCCCTTTGAGGTCGGGGCCGCGCGTCGCCCAATTCTGCTGCACGATATGGGCGAGATCGTAGTGGTCGCGCCAGTAGGCCACCACCTGCGGATTCACGTCGCCGGTCACACGATCGAACATCATTTCCGGCGCGCCGCTCGGCCCCTTGGGCGAGAAGACCCACTCGAACGAAGCCACCTGGCCGCCATACGGCCCGAGCACCTGCTCCATCTTCGACAACTGCTCGAAGGTGGCCAGCACCTTGCCATTCTGCCGCATGATGGGCCAGGGGGTACCGTCGGGCTTGTGGTACATGTTGGCGTGTGGCGCGTAAAGATCCGGGCCGGTGAAGTCGTGGAAGTCGCTGGGATCGGGCGACGTGGACCAGGTGCCGCCGAAGATCCGCGGGTAGTTGACCTCAAGCTGCAGCGTGGCCCAGCCGCCGCTGGAGTGGCCGTTGAGAAAGCGCGCATCGCGGCGCGGATCCATGCGGTACTTCTTCTCAAGCTCGGGGATGAATTCGGCGGTGAGCGCGGCGCCCCAGGGGCCATTGTTTACGGAATCCGCAAACTCATGTGTGCCCTGCGGCACGGACTCATCGAGCATCACCCAGATCATGGGCGGCATGGTGCCCGCCTCCATCCGCTTGCGCAGCATCATGCCTTGAAAGAGCGCGTACTCCAGATTGCCGCCGAAGCCGTGGGTCCAGTACGCGGTCGGATACTTGGTCTGCGGCTGCTGTTCATAACCAGGCGGAAGAATGACCCACGCCGCGACTTTGGTCGGCCTCCCCCAGAAAGCGGTGAGCACCGGGCTGGTGAGCTCCTGCCGCTCGGCCACGTTCGGCTTGGCTTCCGCCAGCACTTTCAGAAAGGCGGCGTAGCGGGGATTCTGCGGCGCGTGTTCATCGAGCACCAACGTGGGTTCGCCGGCGGCGGGGCTCCACGCGGCCAATGTGATGACCGGGCTGACCCAGTCCTTGTCGCTGCGGCCGCTGTAGTTGTAGGTGTGGTCCACATCGAGCACTGCCTGCGCCTCGTAATTGCCGGCAGGTAGCGCGGAGAACGATTGGGGAAACGCGATCTGATCGGCATCCACCTCGATTGAGGATCCGGGCGCCAGATCGTGGACCTCGCGCGCCGTAACGGATGTCGCCTCGGGACGAAACTCCTCCGCTTCTACCTCCTTATCGCCCGATCCCTGCTTCATGAAGATGAGCAGACGTCCGCTCACCGGCTGGGGCATGGACTTCGCAACCTCCACGCGAAAGAAGACGTGATGGTGCGGAAGATCTGCGGAGGGGGTCTGGGCGGAGGGGGTCTGGGCGGAGACGGAAAATGGCGCGGCTAAGAGAAGGAAGCCAGTCAGGAGCCCGGGAAGTGTAGAGGAACCATTGAGCCAGCACAAAGAGGGTGAGTCTTGCCGCCACGCCATCGGTGTCGCCTTTCTTTTCAAGCTGCAGGAACGATCGCTTATTGCACGCGACTACCATACAGCATGGTTTGCTGCGCCATGGTTTGCTGCGCCAGGTTCGGCTCGATGACGATATCTCCCACGGTAACGTGGAGCCGCAGACGATAGGGCCCCTTGCCCGTCTGCTCGCGGGCCGACTTGCCCAGGAAACCGGAGGGCGACAGATCGAAGACGTGGTCGTTCACGTCGCCGATCTCCACTGAAGCGTCGATGGAGTGATAGGACTTTGCATCCACGCCGCTCACATCCAGATCGCCAATGCCGACCCGGAGGTCTTTATCGCCGGTTACACCGGCAACGCGCAGGTCTCCGACATCGAGCTCGGTCTTGAGATTGGTGGCGGGCGGGACGTAGAGGGTGACATCGCCGCCGTGATCGCCATGCATCGGCATCCTCAGCACGATCTTGCCTTGTCCGCCGGAGATGGAGAACTCACGAAGCCAGGAGGGCGCTTTGTCGACATCGTCGAAACGCTTTACGGCCACGACCAGGCGCAGCTTGCCGCCGGCCTCTGCCGGCAGTACGCGCACATCGCCGATGTTGACCTCAAGCGTGAGACTGGCATCGCTGTTCAGGTCGGCCTCCCGCACCAGCGGTTGCGGCCGGGGAATATTGAGCTTCTTCCGCGCGACGGAGTGGCTGTTGGGCGGGGACTGCGCGCCGGCGACCCCGGCGATGCTCAAGACGCAGAGCAGCACGGCCGCCTTGATCGCTGTCTGTAACCTCTGCGCGGAATACGGTGTGCGCGATGTGATGCGAGGCATGTGCGTTTCCTCTCTAGTCTTCCGCCGGTTCAAGGTCGATTGAGCCCGCGCCTACGTTGACTTCTATACGGCCGTTCCCTGCACCCCCCATCTCTTTGCTGATGACGAAATGGGAGCTGCCGCCGCCGGAACGATGGTCGTGGAAGCTGCCCATACCGACATTCGCTTCCAGCCTGGAATAGCTGTGGTCGCCCGCAAGGTACACGGTCGCGTTGCCGTAGCCTAGATTCAGCTCGCGGTCGCCGGCGACTGCATCGCCGTGGAAGACGACCTTGCCCGCGCCTATGTTGAACTCACTGTGCAGATCGTCCCGGGAGGGCAGGCGCAGCACCACCTGAGCATGCACCCGCCTGGGCGTGCGCAGGTCAATAGAGGCCTTGTCGCCATTCACGTCGACCGTCTGCACATAAGCGGTGAGGGGATCGGATGCGGGAGATTCGAGCGTGATCTCGAGCTCGAGCCTGGCCGAAGCCGGCGCGCGCAGCACCCGCAGCTCACCCGCGCACAGATTGAGTTCGAGATGGCCTCGCCCTTCGAAGGCGCGATCGAGAGAAAGATGCGTCCGGCTGACGGTATCTCCGGGTTGCGCCTTGTAGGTGGAGGGGCCGGTTGCGCCGCTGCACTCGGTGGTATCGGCGCGCGCGCACATGCCACCGGCAGAGACAAGAGCAACCGCGATGAGCAGCAGGCGGACGCTTCGTTGGACGGGCATCGTTCTCTCGCTGACTGGTTCGACAGTGCTTACGCAAGAGCGTGCGGAGCGGTTCCAGCAGAAAACTATTTTGTTCAAAATCGTGCCAAGGGAGCAACCCCCCGCATTACGAAAGATGGGCGCATGGCGACACTTTCTCGGAGCCTGGGTGTTTCTGCATATACAGGCAGTCGCCGTCGGGATCGCCAAGCGAAGGACGCGAGGCGATCCTCAACCGGAGAAGATGTGCGGAGTTGCAAGGGCCCTGATCCTGAGGGCGCGCAGGCAAGAAAGACGTCGGAGGGACTATGAAAGCGAAAGATCTCGTACTCACGCTGGCAGCCGGAGCGATCACGTTAGGAGTGGGAGCGCAGGGCGCACTGGCCCAGGGCCCTCGGGTCGCTTACGAATATCCGGCTTATGGATATCAGAGTTATGGCTACCAGGGAGCGCAGGGCTGGGAGACGCCGCCGCGCGAATACCAGGAGGTTCAGCGCAGAGGATTTCACGACGGGGTCGAAGGCGCGCGGAAGGACTATGCGAACCACCGGCGGCCGGATGTGAACAACCGCGATGAATTCCGCCATCCGGATGACGTGCCGAAGCATGACCGCCATGACTACCGCGAGGCATTCCGGCAGGGCTATCAGGTAGGGGTCGAGCACCTGTACGGCGACAGGCGGTACTAGAGCCGCTCGAAACAGGTGCGACCAGCAGAATAGCGAGCGAAAGCCGTAGATTAAGAAGTCCCGAAGCTCTTACCTCTGTTCCGGTAAGAGCTTCGGGACTCGCTGCGATGTCAACTGCGATGTTTCTTTTAGCGGAAGTCGAACATCTCGAACAGATCGCCGATCGCCGGACTGTTCAGTGGGACGTAAGGATCGAACGGGAGCGAGACTGGGTTGGGATAGTTATCCCGGCTACGCCGCGAAATCTTTCCAAGATCCCAGTTTCTCTCGATGAATTTAACGATGGACACATGGTCCGTATATTCGTGCGAAACACGTCCGCCTCGTGTGTACGGAGAGACTACGATCAACGGAATGCGCGTGCCGTCGCCGAAGTAGTCCAACGGCTGAACGTATCCGGAATCGTAGTAGCCGCCGCCCTCGTCAAAGGTAATGAAGATGGCAGTGTCTTTCCACAGGGAAGGATTGTCGTGCACGGCGTCGACGATCTTCTTCGTGAATCCTTCAAAGAGGTCGAGCTTGGAAGATGCGGGATGACCATCGACCAGGCCACTCGGTTTTACGATTGAGACTGCCGGCAGGCGGTCGTTCTTGATGTCGGCATACAGGTCCGCCGTGTCCTGAATATGGGCCTTGCGGACCGATGCATCGGCCATGATCGAGGTGTCATATTGGAAGGGATTGCATATGTTGCAATACTCGTCCGTCTTGGCCCCGATGGCCCCATAGTTCAACTGGTAGGGATCCGGAACGTAGTTGTTCCACTGATCGCCGTAATACTTCCAGGAGACTTTTTTTGCGATCATCTCGTCGCCGATGCTGCGTACCGACGAGGGCGGAATGGTAAAGACCGTGTTGGCCGCATTCTTGTCAGTGAATGCGTTGTTGCCGTTCCCGAAGTATCCCGGGTTGTAGTTGTTCAGCAGATAATAGTGGCCTTTCTCGCAGTTCGAGCTGATGGGCCGCTGAAGCGAGTGCAGGTAGTGCACGATAGGCGCGACACCAGGCTGAGAGGTGTCCGAGCAGTTGGTGTACGAACCACCGCCAGAGGAAGGCGAGCCAAAGGAACCGCTGCCGTACCCATCTTCCGCGTACCAGTTGTTGGTAGCCGTCGCTGGATTCGGGTTCTCAACCTCGTCCACGACACCCGCATTCTTCGTCCCGGCCGCCACTTCTGTATTGTGCGGTGGAACCGCGGCCTCGCCCTTCCCGTTGCTGAACCAGATCATGTCCGCATGGCCGAGCATGATGTGATTGGCGCCGGTGCCGCCGTTAACGGACTGGTGGAAGTTGTCGCTCATCGCATAGTTATCCGCGAGTTCCTTGAAGTAGGGAACGTCACCCTTCTGCACGTTGTAGAAGCCCATGGCGGTAGAGCCTTCACCGGTGGTCGCCGCGTTCGGTGAGTATTCGGTGCTGAAATTCGCAGGCTGCTTGCTGCCGTTGGTACCAGCGCCCACCGTAGTTTCCACCCATGGGAACAGGCGCGCATCACAGCCCGAAGGATTCAGGAAGGTAGCGTGCGAGGCGCTGCAATCCAACTGTTGCCACATCTGGTAGAAGCGGTGGACCGGGCTCGCGGAGTACGAGTTATAAGTGAAGCTCTCGCCGTTTGTGAGCTGAAAAGGGCCGGCGGGCAGGGCGTTCACATGCGAGATCCGGCGGTCGGGAGTCTTCGAAGTCTGCCCTGTTCCGCCCGAGGTTAGATAGGGATAGTAGTCGGATGGGAGACCGTTCTCAGAGTCTTCCGCGAGCGCCAGGTTATCGTTCTTGATGAAGGAATCGGAGGGCCCGCCCACCAGCGGAGCTGGAAGTGTGTGGTCCGGGAAGGATTCCTTCGGTGGGCTGAGCAGAAAAGCGTCAGCACCTCCCTTGTCCTTCGCCGCGTGCTGCTCGGCCCAATCGAAGTTCGGTCCTGGAGCGCCGTCGGCCTTGATGATGCCTTCCGAAAGAAGGTTCCAGATGTATTCTCCGTGCCGGGGGACATAGGTGGCAAAGACGTGATCAAAGCTGCGGTTTTCTCCGATGATCACGATCACATGCTTGATGGGTGAACGGGTGTCTGCGTCGTGAGAGTCTGGTTGCGGAGCACTGGCGGCAAAGGAACTGCCAATTGCTAGCTGACAGATGGTGAGTGACACCAATCCTGTCCGCGCGCCTCTTAGTGTCTGCGTCACGATGTGGCCGAGTTTCATGACTTCTCCTGTGTTGGAGCAATGGGCGCCAACGGCCTGACCTTATCGGAGAGAAATTGCTGCATGATTTGAGCGGCGTTAAGCGTGAGTGAACATTGTGTAAGAAGCGGACTACGGCTTCGGCACGAACATCACTTGCCGGCGCCGCGCAGTGTGGCATCAACAGGCGGCTCGGCGGGCTCCACGCGGATGACTCCCATCATGCCCTTGTCCTCATGCTCCAGAAGATGACAGTGATATGGGAATGTGCCGACGGTGTTGGGGTCGCGGAAGTCCATGCGCAGGCGCACGCTGGGATAGGCGAGCGTCCTGCCATTGTAGTAAGGAACGTTGACAGTATCGCGGAGAAAGCGCTCATTGACAGGCACACCCAGATAATCGAGCAGCGCGAAGTGAAGTTGATGGATGTGGAAGGCGTGCAGTTCGCTGGACCGGCTCTCAATGATCCAGTCTTCCACCGTCCCCTGCTTCACCACGATATTCGGAGCGGTCGATGCGGGATCGAATGGAGCCGGCGTCTGGCCCTCCTCCGTGATGTAGAACTCGACCGCGCTGGTGGGATCATTCGGATCGGCAAGCTTCTCGGAGAAGTAGAGCCGCCGCACACGCACAGGCTGCACGTCACCCAGCCACGCCTCGCGGGGCGGCGCCAGGGCGGCCGGCGATGCCGGGAGCGTGGCTCGCGGCGCCGGCGCATCGGGAGAGGCCTCAACTCTGGCAAGTGCGCGATTGGGGTCATTTTCGCCGCCCGGGCCCGTGTCTACCGTGCGCGTTACGAACAGAGCGGTTGATCCGGCAGGCGGACCTTTCACGATGAACTCCACCCGCGCACCAGGCGGAAGCCCTATGTGCGTCTGCCAGTTTACGGCGTCTCTGCCGGTTGCGCTGTATTGCTCACTGACGTTCATCGGCACACCGTCGATAGCAACCAGGCCAAGCGGCTGCGGCAGGCGCTGAGCGATCACGGCCAGGTTGAGATAGGTAATCGCCGAGGCATTCAGCACACGCCACAGCTCCTGCTCCCCCGGCTTGATCCGGATCACGGCAGGCTGGTACGACGGATAAGGGACAGGGACGAAGTTGATGGAGAGATCCTTGGCCGGCTTTCCGAAACCGGTTCCGGTGTTTGCAGCGTCCCCATCACGATCGACGAGAAACTTGGGAGTCACCGGCTCGGATTGCGCCGGTGGCGCGTTGGGGTGCAGCAGATCCTCGTCGCGGATGATCAACACGCGCTCCGGCAGTCCCGCGACTGCATGGTTTGCGCTCTCGAGCCCCTCCACGATCAACGCTCCGGAGGCCCCGCCAAGCACCTGCTGCTTGCTGAAGCCATGGATATGCGGGTGGTACCAGTACAGACCCGGCGGCTCGTCGGCCGGAATGCGGAACCTGTACTGGAAGGGCGGATCGCTGGGCTGAATCGAAGTGTTCAATACATCGTCCTGGTGGCAGGTGGGGGGAACGGTCAACCCATGAAAGTGCAGATTGGTGGAGGTTGCCGACATCAAACCACTGGAGCAGGCGGCCTCTTCTTGCGCATCGCCGGCATGACTATGGTGATGGCCGGTCGAAGACCCCGGTGCAGGGGCTGCCATGCCGTTCTTCAGATTGATGATGACCAGGTCGCCGGGCTTGACGCGGAGATTCGGCGACTCGTTTCCTTTGGAGTCGACGTAGCAATAGCGATCGGATCTGTCTCTGTCACTGGACTGATAGATCGTGAGATCGACCTGCAGAAGACCATTGTGGCTGCGCAGATCCGGGGGCTCTGCCACGATGCTGCCCGCGGACGGCCGGGGGCAGATGTCCTTCGACGACCGCTGGCCGTATGACTGCTGACCGGGCTGCGGCTGGCTGGGCGGCTGCTGGCTGGGCGGCTGAGCGGCAGGTCCTCGCCATGCCATACAACACAACCCTAGAAGAGCTATCGCAATGTACCTTCGCAGACCCATCCATGTCTCAAACACGATGAGCCCACCCTACCGGCCCAATAAGAACGCATGATGAACACAGGGTCTTTCCGGTCGTTGCGTCGAAGCGCGGTCAAGGTCTGAACGGGAAGGCTTTAGAAGGTGAACGAGACGCCAGCGGAGACGCGGTCCTGGCGAAGCAATCCATCGAGAACCGGGCCGATCTCCGTGAGCGTTGAACCGTCTTCGTAGTCCAAGCCGTCGAGAATGTCTTTCCGCGACTTGGACCAGAAGTCCGGCTGCGAGGTCAGGGTCTCGCGGAAGTCCGCGCGCACCATCCATCGCGGAGTGACGCGGTAGCGAATACCCCCGCCATAGGTGAGGCCGACCTGAAAAATCCCTCCGCCCTCAAGCGGCGGCGTGCTGCCGAAGTTATACGCGGCGCTGATCAATCCGATATTGCTCAAGCCGAGGCGAAACCAACCGGGCGCCTTCTTGATGGGAGCGTCACTGAGATGCATGAGCTGCAGCGACGGCCCAACCGCAAGGTAGGGACGGAGCCGCGATGTCCGGGGACGGCCATTGATCAGCAGGTTGTAGGCAAACTGGGAGGTACGCAAGCCTGTGGAGGCGAAGGCAAACTGGTTCTGGATGGACTCGCTGGTGGTTTCATTATCGATGACCGCCAGCCCGATCGTGAAGGTCGTAAGACTGTAATCAAAGCTGAACTCGTGCGAGAGATACTTCTGCGGGTCCAGCGTAACGGAACCGCCGATGTTTCCCCCATTGTCGAGCCCGTTGCCGAGCACCAGCAGCACGAAAGGCTCAGGCGGCTGTACGGACTGGAAGAGATAGCCGATGGCGCCGCCGTTCCCGCCGAAATAGCCGAGCCATCCGCCGTGCAGTCCGATCTCGACCGAGGGCGGCGTCCAGGAGGCCGCTCTAGAGGCAGCGGAATGCGGACCAGTCTTCCCGTTTGGAGTGGGCGGCAGCTCGGTGGCCAGGCGGGGATCGGCGCCCTGGCCAATGGTGTATTCGGACCCGTCGATCTCCATCTCGCGAACCGGACGGGGACCTTCCTTCTTCTTGCTGGTGGCGTAGCGGATCCCGGAGTAGGCCATGACGGCCACATTGTCGCGGACCAGATTGTTCTTGAGTGTGAGTACGGTTTGCCGGGTGGTCCGGTCGAGCGCATTTCCATGGATCTGCAGGGGCTGGGTGCTGTCTCCCGCCGACTCTTTGACCGGATTCCTGCAGTCGTTCAGGAGTAGCACCGCAACCTTGCCGTCGGTGACCAGCGGCTCGTCGGTGCCGTTCCTGGCATCCATGGGAACCCACGGCCGCGCCACAAGCTGCACTCCGGATACGCATCCCGTATAGAGCAGATCATCGACAACCTTGGCGCGCTCGTTATCGATATGGGTGTCGATGAGGTGGATGAAGGTCTTGTTGCTCTTGGAGAAACCGATGCCGATGTCGTGGGTCGAGGAAGATGTCCAGACGGTCTCGCCATTCCAGAGCTGAGTGCTGGTCCAGATGCGCAGATGATGCCGCTTGGAAAAGGTATTGAGCGTCTTGGCGTAGGCGTACGCGGGCGGCTTGCCGTCGAGGTGCAGCATCGACATGGGAGCGCTGCGATAGGCCTGGTTCTCCGCAATGGAGCGGACCGTGTGATACGTCGTCTCCGCCGTGAGCGTATCCACGGGCACCCATCCGCTCGCCGCAAAGGCCCGTTCGAGCGCGCCGGCGTTGCCGATGAAGATCAGGTTGGTCAGGTCGGAGGGAACGTTCGATCCCGCCGTATAGGTACGAAACGGCAGGTCGCGCACAATCGTTTCGAGATCGGTTTTTTCCTCCGGCGAGCTGACGATGGGAGGGAGGACATGAGCATTCTGGTCGGGAAGCTCGATGGGCGATGTGAGCTGCGCCGACACTTCGGCGCCGGCCGGCAATGAGATCTCGGGCTCGGAGAATCGCAGAACGGCAGCGGAGCCGGCCGTGGTGAACATTGCGGCGATGGGATTGCCGAGCGCCAGCGTTCCCACGATGCCCGAAGTGCGGTGGCTCAACGTAGAGGTGGACCGTATCCCTTCGATGCGGCCTTTTTTATCCACGCTCTCGCGCGCGTTCTCCACCTCCGTCAGGCGCGTTTCCAGGGGGATGACCTGGCCACCCGCGAGCACCAGGCGATCCAGCCGCAGATCGATCTCGGCTGTCTCATGGACCAGACCGATGCCGACCTTGCGCACTTCGACAACAGACCCGTCGATGGCGGTTCCCACGGGGAGAACAATCCTGCCATCCTTGATGACCGGGGCAATCAACACACCGGCGATGGCGGTTCCCTTGCGGGTGGAGTACGAGCTGATCGGCTGCTGGAGGCGAATCTCCAGCGTGCTGCCTGCCGGTATGGTCTCGGCGGACAGGCGTGATGCAGCAAGCGGCAGGAAGACAAGACAACAGGTGAGCCAAGGAACAAGAGCGCGTACGCCGAACCGGGAGAAGGGTGGTTTCCAACGGCTTCCAAGCAGGATTGCGATAGGCATGCATCTCCCTCGGCGGCCTGAGCGTACCACACTGGCGGGCGAAGTTGCCCTCCCCCGTTCGGCACCCTACAATTGAAAGAAGACGCCAGCCGCGTTCTTCTGCAACCGCAAAGGGAACTCAACGCCGGGTGTCTTCGAAAGAAGCCATGATTGAGACTCCGGTTCGTGAAGCGCTGACCTTTGACGACGTTCTCCTCGTTCCCGCATACAGTGATGTCGTTCCAGCCCAGGTGAGCACGCAGACGCGGCTCACGGGCCGCATCGTGCTGAATACGCCGCTGCTCTCTGCCGCGATGGATACGGTGACGGAGTCGCGCCTGGCCATCGCCATGGCACAGCACGGCGGCCTGGGCATCATCCATCGCAACCTCACGGTGGAGCAGCAGGCGGGCGAGGTAGACAAGGTAAAGCGGTCGGAGAGCGGGATGATCGTCGATCCGGTGACCATTGGCCCGGAGCAGCTCATCTCCGATGCGCTCGAGGTGATGCGGCGCTACAAGATCTCCGGAGTACCGGTGACCCAGGGGCGCAAGCTGGTGGGCATCCTGACCAATCGCGACCTGCGCTTTGAGACGCGCACCGACATACCGGTGGGCAGCGTGATGACCAAGGACCACCTGATCACGGTGCCCGTGGGCACCACGCTTGAAGAGGCCGAACAGATTCTGCACCAGCATCGCGTCGAGAAGCTGCTGGTGGTCAACGATCAGTACGAGCTGAAGGGACTGATCACGGTCAAGGACATCCAGAAGAAGCTGAAGTATCCCACCGCCGCGAAGGATGAGCAGGGCCGTCTGCGAGTGGGCGGAGCCATTGGCGCGACGGGCGACTACCTGGAACGGGCCGCGGAATTAGTGAAGACGCGGGTGGATGCGCTCTCCATCGATTCCGCGCACGGACACTCGTCGCGTGTACTCGAGGCGGTGCGGCTCATCAAGCAGAGATTCCCGGAGGTGGACCTGCTGGCCGGCAACGTGGCCACCTACGAAGGAGCGCTGGCCCTCATCGATGCCGGCGCGGACGCAATCAAGGTAGGCATCGGCCCGGGGTCCATCTGCACGACGCGCATGGTGACCGGGGCGGGCATGCCGCAGATCACCGCCATCAGCGAGTGCTACCGGGCGGCGAAGCAGCGCGACATTCCGGTGATCGCCGACGGGGGCATCAAGTACTCCGGCGACATCACCAAGGCCATGGCTGCGGGCGCCAGCGCGGTGATGATCGGCTCGCTGTTCGCCGGCGTGGATGAGAGCCCGGGCGAGACCATTCTCTACCAGGGCCGCTCCTTCAAAGCGTATCGGGGCATGGGCTCGCTATCCGCAATGGCGCAGGGCTCCGGCGAGCGTTACTTCCAGAGCTCGCGCGACTTTGAGGAGACGCCGAGCCGGACGGAGAATGTCGGCAATCGCGACCGCGCGAACGGCAATCGCTTCGCCAAATTCGTGCCGGAAGGCATTGAAGGCCGCGTACCGCACCGTGGACCGCTGGAGTCGATGGTCTATCAGCTCGTCGGCGGCCTGCGCTCCGGCATGGGCTATCTGGGCTGCAATTCGATCGAAGAGCTGCACGAGAAAGCTCGCTTTGTGCGCATTTCGAATGCCGGCCTGCGTGAGAGCCACGTGCACGACGTCATCATCACGCGCGAAGCGCCGAATTATCACGTCGAATAACCTGGCCGCACGGGCGTGCTTCGCGCCCGATGTTTCGCAGGATCCGTGATCTTCCTCAGAGTCGGTTGTGAGTATCCGCATCCGTCCGTGCGCCGCGTGACTCGAAATTCACGCAATCCGCGCCTGTATCCACCGAATCGATTCGACATACCTCTCTCTTCAATGCTACAAAGGCCTGCCGTTCCGGTGGATCAGGAGAGGGTATGCGTGTGCGTCGATTTGCCTGGCTGTGCGGTATTGTCGTGTTCGTTTTTCTAGCCGGCTGCGGCGGCGGCGGAAACACGCCTCCTCCGGTTGCGCCGCTTACCATCACCACTACGACGCTCACGGCGGGCACGGTAAACACGGCGTATAGCAGCACGCTCTCAGTCACTGGCGGCACCGCTCCATACACCTGGAGCGTGGCGTCGGGAAGCAGCCTTCCTGCAGGGCTGACGTTAAGCAGCGGCGGCGTGATCTCCGGTACGCCGACGGCGGCCGCCGTCAGCAGCTTCACCGTTCAGGTCTCCGATGCGGAGTCCACGCCGGTCACCACATCGGCGAAATTGTCGCTGGCGATCAGCGCCGGTCCGCTCCAGATCACCAGCGGATCACCGCCGCCGGGCACGGTCAATGCTCCGTTCAGCTTCAGCCTGAGCGCGACGGGCGGGATTCCGCCCTACACCTGGAGCCTGGCTCCCGGATCGAGCCCGCTGCCGGCTGGGCTCACGCTGAGCGCTACCGGTGTGATCTCCGGAACGCCGACAGCCTCTGGAACGTCGACGCCTGTCGTCCAGGTGACGGACTCCACCACCACGAACTCGGCCTCGACCAACATCACCATCACCATCAATCCAGCGGGCATCGTGCTGCCGCAAGGAAGCTACTCCTTCTCCTTCAGCGGAACGGGCCCGACGGGGGCGGTGGCCATCAACGGGACCTTCCTGCTCGCGGCGAACCAGGCCATCGCAATCGGGATCTACGATAAGAACACCATTCCAGGGCCACCGCAGGCGGCGCAATCGTTAGGATTCACCACCAGTTCCCTATCGATCGGCGCGAATGGTCTAGGCCAGATGGTTCTTACTCTGGCGGACGGCACCAAGGTCACATTCGCATTGGCGGCCCCGACCGGGATTGGGAGCACTGGCAACGACAGCGACATCCGGATCATCGAGTTCGATGACAGCACCGGCACCGGCACGCGCGGTTCGGGTGTGCTGAAATTCGCAAATCAGGCTCCAGCGCTTTCTGACATCAAGGGCAACTACGCGTTCGCCTTCAGCGGCAATGACTCCGCCATGAACCGCGTCGCTATCGCCGGAATGCTCACAGCCGATGGAGCCGGACACATCACGGGCGGCACGGCCGATGGAAACAGCAGCGGAACGCTCGTGAGTTATACCGGATTGACCGGCACGTATACCTTGGATTCCGTGGGGCGCGGGGTCTTTGACGTCAACCTGAATGGCGCGCCCTACACCTACAGCTTCTACGAGGTTTCTCCGGGGGAGTTGCTGGCGATTACGGCGGATCAGGTATCCGCCACCGTGCCGCTGGTCAGCGGCTCCGTGCTCCAGCAGACCGGGACCTTCAGCAATGCGTCCTTGAACGGCGTCAGCGCCCTGGAACTGACTGGCGTCGCACAAGGCAGCGGCACGCCGGCCGCCGACCTGACGCTTGGCCTGGCGACGACCGACGGCAAGGGGAGCATCAGCGTCAGTTACGACGAGAACAAGAACGGGTTGCTGGCGCCGCAGACCTATACCGGCACCTATACGGTGAATGCCGCAAGCGGACGGGTAGCGGTGACGGCATCGGGAACTCCGCCCATCTTTTACCTGGTAAGCAATACCGCGGCGTTCGTTCTGGGAACGGATATGTCCGCCAGCTCAGGGCTGCTGGAGGCGCAGACGGCCGCTTCGTTCACGAATGCTTCGTTCAAGGGAAACTATCTCGGCGGCAGCGTCCCCCTGTCCATCGTTCCGGTCACCAATGCCGCCGGCCTGGTGGCGGCGGATGGCAACGGAAATGTTGTAACCACCTACAACAGCAGCGGACCCACCGGATTGCAGACCAACCAGACGGTGACCGGCACCTATACCGTGGACAGCCACGGCAGGGTAGTGGTTACGGCTGCAGGAAACACCAACGGAATCTTCTATGTGGTCTCGCCGAGCAAGGTGGTGTTCCTGTCCGGGGCGGCCAATGGGTATCTAGGGAGCTTCGAGCAATAGAGGAAGGACGTGGGCGGCTCCTGCGCCGACATGCGGAGTCGCAGCTTGCGCCTGGGCGTTCGTGCCTCGCTAGAAGATGAAAGAGGCGCGAGCGAGGCACGTGATGCGGATGAACGAACCGGCCATGCTGGTCGATACGGCAGCGTTGTGCACCGAAGTCTCGGCAGTGAACGCCGCCGCCGGAGCGCTGTGCGAGGGCTTGGATGAAGGCCAGCTTGCGTGGCGGCCCCATCCGGGCACATGGTCCATCGCGGAGAATCTCATCCACCTGCGCGCCACTACCGAGGCCTTTTTGCCTGCGGTAGATAGCGCGCTCCAGAAGACGCGCCAGAAAGGATGGCGCAGTGCTGGACCATTCCAACTGGGCTGGTACGGGCGTTTGCTGGTCTGGTACGTCGAGCCGCCGCCGGCGATCAGGCTCCCCGCGCCGAAGGCACTGCGCCCGCAACTCTCCGGTTCACCGGCGGACGCGCTCGGAAACTTTTTAAGGTGGCAGACCGCCATGCGGCAGCGTATCGAAAGCGCGGCCGGACTCGATTTGGCAGCCTTGCGCTTCCCATCACCTTTGGCAAGCTACGTCAGGATGAATCTGCTGGAATTCTTTTCGGTGTTCAACGGGCATGCGCGTCGTCATGTGTGGCAGGGGGACAATGTACGGCGAGCATTGCCGGGTGCGGGACCGGCGGACCGCCAGCGGTGAGAGCGCGCAAAAAGAAACGCACCCCTTGCGGAGGTGCGTTGTTGAGATGCTGAGAACCCTTCAGAGGCAGAGGCGCTAAGCCTGCGGCTCGCCGCCCTCGGCGCCCTGCTCGGCCATGGCCTTGTCCATCTCTTCGCGGCGCTTCTGCCGGGCTTCGGCGCGCTTCTGGCGCTTCTCATCCTGCACCTGCTCCGAGCCGAGAAGCTCGAGGAAGGCGGTCTCGCCGCCATCGCCCTTGCGGAAGCCGACGCGCACGATGCGCAGATAGCCGCCCTGGCGGTCGCCATACCGTGGGGCCACGGTCTCAAACAGGCGCTTGACGGCGTCGTCGGTCATCAGGAATGCGTGCGCCTGACGGCGGGCGTGCAGGTCGCCCCGCTTGCCCAGCGTGATCATTTTTTCTACATGGGGACGCACGGCCTTGGCCTTCGTGACCGTCGTGACGACGCGATCTTCCATAAGGACGGAGGTCACCAGGTTGCGCAGCAGCGCGCGGCGGTGACTGGTGTTGCGTCCGAGTTTAAATCCTGCTTTGCGATGGCGCATGGCGAGTCTCTCTTGTTTCAGGGATCAGGTGTCAGCGATCAGGGTCAGGAGGCAGGGGCTGAAGTATTCTCCTGACCCCTGTTCCCTGACCCCTGCTGTTTAGAAGTTCTCCGGCTCGTTCTGGAGCGGCACGTCCAGGCTGTCCAGATCGTCTTCATCGTCTTCGTAGCGGTTGTAGCTTTGGGCCAGGGTCTGCGCCGGCAGTACGCTGGTCGGACCGGGCACCGCGTTGCCGTTCTCGTCGATCTTCATGCCCAGAGACAGACCCATTTGCGCCAGGATCTCCTTGATCTCATTCAGGGATTTCCGGCCGAAGTTCTTGGTCTTCAGCATCTCCGGTTCGGTCTTCTCGACGAGCTCGCCGATGGTCTGGATGTTGGCATTCTTCAGGCAGTTGTAGCTGCGCACGGAGAGCTCAAGCTCTTCGACCGAGCGGTTGAGGTTCTCGTTCCGCAACTGCATGCGTCCCTCGTCCGCCTGGTGCTCAGCTTCGATCTCTTCCTCGAAGTTGATGAAGATGCTCATGTGGTCCTTGATCAGCTTGGCCGCCAGACCGACGGAGTCCGCCGGGAGCACCGAGCCGTTGGTCCACACTTCGAGCGTGAGCTTGTCGTAATCGGTGATCTGACCGAGACGCGCGGCATCCACGGCATAGTTCACCTTGCGCACCGGCGAGTGCACGGAGTCAACGGGAATGAAGCCGATACCGAGATCGCTATCGAAGTTCTTGTCGGCCGAGATATAGCCGCGGCCGCGCTTCAACCGCATCTCCATCTCCAGCTTGCCGCCTTCACTGATGGTGGCGATGTAGATGTCTTTGTCCAGGATCTCCACGTCGCCGTCCGCCTCAATCATGCCGGAGGTCACGACGCCCGCCTGCTCCGCCCGCAGATAGAGCGCCTTCGGGCCCTCGCCGTTCAACTTGAACGGAATCTGCTTCAGGTTGAGGATGATGTCGGTCGCGTCTTCGACGACGCCGGTGATCGATTGGAACTCGTGCAGCACACCTTCGATCTTGACCGCGGTGACCGCCGCGCCCTCAATGGACGAGAGCAGCACGCGCCGCAGGGCGTTGCCGATGGTGGTGCCGAAGCCGCGCTCAAAGGGCTGTGCGCTGAACTTCCCGTATTGGTCTGTGAGCGTCTCGGCTTCCACCGCAAGACGCTTCGGCCGTTGAAATCCTCTCCAAAGCATGTGTATCACTCCATGCGCAGCTAGCGTCGCGAAGCATTCTGCAACGGCTGCGCCTGTTTCTCCCGATTTGTGAAAAACGGTTGATGGTGGATGTCCCCGTACAGCGGGACGTGAACCCGGCGACCCAAAAGCCGCCGGAGAAACCTGTTCGGGCGCCGCGAGCGCCCCTTACTTGCTGTACAGTTCGACGATCAACTGCTCGTTGACCGGAAGATGCACGTCCTCGCGCTTGGGCAGGGCCACGATCTTGCCCGAAAGTCCGGCGTGATCCACCTGCAGCCACTGCGGTGCGTGCTGATGGCTCGCGAACTCGGTCGAGCTCTCAAGCACCGTCATCTTCTTGCTGTTCTCGCGGATGCGGATCTCGTCGCCCACATTCACCTGGTAGGAGGGGATGTTGACCTTACGGCCATTCACCTCGACGTGCCCGTGACGCACGATCTGCCGGGCCTGACGACGCGACGAGGCAAAGCCCAGACGGTAGGCCACGTTGTCCAGACGCCGCTCCAGTTGCTGCAGCAGGATCTCGCCGGTGACGCCGGAGGCGCGGTTGGCCTTCTCGTAATAGGCGCGGAACTGGCCTTCGAGCGCGAAGTAGATACGCTTGGCCTTCTGCTTCTCGCGTAACTGCAGCCCATAGCCGACGATCTTGACCTTGCGGTCGCGACCGTGCTGCCCCGGCGCGAAGTTGCGCTTGTCCACGGCACACTTATCACTGTGGCAGCGGGTGCCCTTCAAAAATAACTTCGTGCCTTCGCGACGGCAAAGACGACACACTGCTCCTGTATAACGTGCCAATGCATTCTCCTGAGATCAGAGGACGACCGGTTTACGAGCAGGGCTCTTCCTCCCGGTCCACCATCTTTTATTCTACTTGAATCTCCGTCGTTGCGGCCGACGGCAATTCACACATATCACACGCCTGCGACTTGCGCGGGCGCCGCACCAACTCGTTCTGACAGTTGCTGCACGAGTGCCGGAGCGTCGAAGCACAGTTGCTGCAGAACGTGCATTCGTAACTGCAGATATACGCCTCGCCAGCGGCGGCAAGGCGAGCGCCGCAGCGCTCGCAGACTTCCCGCATTTCGAGAGCCATTCTGGCCTCCTATTACACCCGGCGGCGCTTCGGCGGCCGGCAGCCGTTGTGCGGAATCGGCGTGACGTCGCGAATGGAGCGGACGTCGATTCCCGCTGCCGCCAGTGCGCGGACTGCGGACTCACGGCCCGAGCCTGGACCGCTCACCCGCACGTCGACCGAGCGCAGGCCGTGATCACGCGCCTGGTTGGCGGCATTCTGCGCTGCCTGCTGGGCGGCGAACGGTGTGCCCTTGCGCGACCCGCGGAAGCCGAGCGAACCGGAGCTCTTCCACGACAGCGTGTTGCCAAGGCCGTCGGTAATGGTCACGATGGTGTTGTTGAACGTGGCCTGAATGTGTACCAGACCATATGGAACGTTCTTGCGCTCCCGCTTCTTGAACTTCTTGTTCTTGCCGGCCTTGCCGGCGCTGCCGCCCTGTGCTGTCTTCTGTGCTTTGGCCATTTAGGTCTTCGTCGCTTTCTTCTTGCCCGCTACCGTGCCCTTGCGCGGTCCCTTGCGGGTGCGCGCGTTGGTGTGGCTCCGCTGTCCCCGCACCGGCAGGTTGCGGCGATGGCGAGTGCCACGGTAGGACTGGATGTCGATGAGCCGCTTGATGTGCATCGAAGTGTCTTTGCGTAGGTCGCCTTCGACGCCACCTTCGTTCTCGATCACCTGGCGGATGCGATTGACCTCATCCTCGCCCAGCTCCTGGACCTTCTTGAACGGGTCCACGTTCGCGGCCGTCAGAATACGGTTCGCGCGCGGATCGCCGATCCCATAAATGTACGTAAGCGCGATGCGTGCCTGTTTGTTGCGCGGCAGATCGACGCCAGCTATACGTGCCATGCTCTTCCTTCATCTGTGCCCGGCGCGGCTTCACCGCCCGAAGCGTTTACGCCGGCCGGCCACGAGAGCCCGATCGGCAGGTGAAGAGTGGAAACCGGGTTCATCGCAAGCCTTAACCTCGGCTAACTCGCCCGCAACCACCCATGGGAAAACGCCGGTTTGCTAACCCTGGCGCTGCTTGTGCTTCGCATTTTCGCAGATGACCCGCACCACACCGCGGCGATGGATCACCTTGCACTTATCACAAATCTTCTTTACCGATGCGCGAACCTTCATAACTGCAGCTCCTAGTTAAGAAGCAGCTGCCAGCTTCCAGCCACTAGCTTCCAGCAAAGCAGAGAGAGCTGGTAGCCGGCAGCGCTGGAAGCTAATGGCTGCCTTACTTGTACCTGTAAACAATGCGCCCGCGATTCAGATCGTAAGGGCTCAGTTCCACGGCTACCCGATCGCCCGGCAGGATGCGGATGAAGTTCTTCCGCATGCGACCGGAGACGTGGGCCAGCACCTGGTGCTTATTCTCGAGCTCTACCTTGAACATGGCATTGGGCAACGTCTCGAGTACCGTTGCCATGACCTCAATCGCGTCTTCCTTCGACAATCAGCCGTCTCAGTTCCGCCCGCTGTCGCGCGGGCTATCCTTCTATTCTACCTGTTTCTCGCCGCTTTTAGGACGTAAGGACCGCCGCGCCCTCGGCGGTGACCGCCACGGTGTGCTCGAAATGGGCGCTCAGGCTGCCGTCTTCGGTCACCGCCGTCCAACCATCCTTGAGCACGCGGACGCCTTCCTTGCCCGCATTGACCATGGGCTCGATGGCCAGGACCATGCCGGAACGCAGCTTGAGGCCCTTGCCGCGCTGGCCGAAATTGGGGATCTGCGGGTCTTCATGCATATGCGTGCCAATGCCGTGACCCACAAACTCCCGCACCACGCTGAACCCTTCGCCCTCGACGATCTCCTGCACCGCCGCGCCCACGTCGCCCAGGGTTGCGCCGGGCTTCACCGCTTCAATCGCGCGCGCCAGCGATGCCTGCGTCACGTCCAGCAGGCGCTGCGCCTTGCCGCCGATCCTGCCCACCGGGATGGTAATTGCCGCGTCTCCGTAGAAGCCGTCAATGACCACGCCGCAATCGACGGAGACGATGTCGCCATCGCGCAGCACCCGGTCGGCGGATGGAATCCCGTGGACCACCTGCTCGTTGACCGACGTGCAGAGCACACAGGGGAAGCCGTGATAGCCCTTGAATGCGGGTTTCGCACCCAGCTCTTCCATCTTCGCGACGGCAGCGTTTTCAAGATCAAGCGTCGTGGCGCCGGGTTTGACCACCCCGCGCACGTGTTCGAGGACCTGGCGCACGATCTGGCCGCTGCGCCGCATCTTCTCGACTTCCTGCGTTGTCTTGATCACGATGGCCATCGGCCGCGTTACCCTCTGTTTGAAAGATTGCCGGATCTCGTACTGCTTAGCTGCGCAACCGCACCACCGCCGACAGAATACCCGCCGTCACATCGGATACCGGCTGGTCTCCGTCCACTTCCAGAAATCGCCCCAGTTCCCGATAGTGTTCGACCACCGGCGCGGTCTGCGCCGCGTACGCGCGCATACGCTCGGCGAACACCGCTTCGATATCGTCGGCACGCTGGATGAGCGGTGCGCCGTCGTCGTCGCACACCATGTCATACGCAGGCGGCTGGGAATAGATGTTGTAGATGCGCTTGCAGGTGGGGCAGCTACGGCGTCCGGTGACCCGGCGCAGCAATTGAGTGTACTCCACGCGCAGGCTGACAGCAACCACCGGCAGCGCCGCACCTGAGCTAAAATCCGCCGGGTTCGCGTGTGAACCAGCTACCAGCGACTCTCCCGCCAGGAGAGTATCCAGCCAATCCACCTGCCGCAGCGTCCGCGGAAAGCCGTCCAGCACGTACCCGCGTGCGACATCCGGAAGAGCGAGCCTCGCCTGGACCATGGCATTGACCAGCTCGTCCGGCACCAGTTCACCCCGCTCCATGACGGCCTTAGCCAGAATGCCCAGCTCAGTGCCGGCGGCGACGTTCTGGCGCAGGATGTCCCCGGTTGAGATCTGAGGAATACCCCAGGCCGCCATGATGGCCTGGGCCTGGGTCCCTTTGCCCACCCCCGGCGCTCCCATCAACAACACCGGGCCGGGCAGGAAACCTGCCGGAACCCCGGGCTGGGGAAGATCCGGCTGCCCTCCGGTTTGACCGGCCTTGGTTTGACGGGTCTCGGCCTGACCCGCCTCGCCTTGACCCGCCTTGATGCTCAGAGACGCGTCCACTACCAGGAGCGCCTTCCCCGAACGCGGCCGCTGCGCGGCGAAAAGCCCTCATAGTGCCGCATGATGAGCTGCGACTCGACCTGGTTGATCGTATCCATGGCCACGCCGACGACGATCAGCAGCGAGGTGCCGCCGAAGTAGAAGTTCACGTTGAGGCCGTGCGTCACCCAGATGGGCAGCTTCTCAAAGAAGCCCCCGACCAGCCAAAGGTTGTTCAGGTGGATGCCGCTGATCAGGATCTGCGGGATGAGCGAGATGACTACCAGGTAAATGGCGCCCACCAGCGTGATCCGCGTCAGGATGTCATTGATGTAGTCCGAGGTACGGCGGCCGGGACGAATGCCGGGAATGAATCCGCCGTACTTGCGCATATTGTCGGCGATGTCATCCGGCCGGAAGACGATCGAGATATAGAAGTACGCGAAGAAGATGATGGCGACGATGTACAGCAGTTCGTACCACGGCTCACCGGTACGCAGCGCATCGAAGATCCGGGTCAGCCACTCATGGCTGCGCACGAAGTTCGAGTTGGCAAAGAGCAGCGGCGCCGAGAGGATGGAGGCGGCGAAGATGACCGGCATGACGCCGCCGGAGTTCACCTTGAGCGGCAGGTGCGTGGACTGGCCGCCCATTAGCCGGCGGCCGACGATGCGCTTGGCATACTGCACCGGGATGCGCCGCTCGCTGCGCTCCACGTAGACAATGAAGGCCACGATCAGAATCATGGCGACGATCAGCAACACCAGCGCCGGGACCGTGAAGGCGCCCCAGGCCTGGGTGCGTGCCTTGTCGATCAGGTCCTGAATGCCGCGCGGCAAACCGACCACGATGCCGGCGAAGATCAGCAAGCTCATGCCGTTGCCGATACCCCGGTCGGTGATCTGCTCACCCAGCCACATGATGAAGGTGGTGCCGGTGGTCAGGGTCAGCACGGTCATCAAGACGAAGCCCGGGCCGGGATTGAGCACGTAGGAGACGCCGCCCGCGCCGTGCGAGAGCGTCAGCGCGATGGCGAAGGACTGCACGATACCCAGCCCGACGGTGACATAGCGCGTCCATTGCGTGATCTTCCGGCGGCCGATCTCGCCTTCCTTTTGCAACTTGGCCAGCGGTTCATAGACCACCGTGAGCAGTTGGAAGATGATCGACGCCGTGATGTACGGCATGATGCCCAGGGCAAACACCGTAAGCCGGCGCAGGTTGCCGCCGCTGAACAGGTCAACAAGACCCAGAGCGGAGCCGCTCTGCTGGTCGAAGAACTGCGAGAGCAGCGCGGTGTTGACGCCGGGCGTGGGAATATGCGAGCCCAGCCGGTAGATAGCAAGCATGGCCAGCGTAAACAGAACGCGCTTACGCAGGTCAGGGATACGGAAGATGTTGGCCAGCTTTTCAAACATAGGAATACTGCCTGCGCCTAGGACTGCTCTGCAGCATGAAGCTGCGTTGAAGGGGTCCGAACTTCAGGAACGAGAGGATGCACGGCTTACTGGAATATCTTACCCTTTGCGGCTAAGCTTTCCGCAGGAGCGCCTACCCGAGAAGGATGGCCTTGCCACCGGCCTTCTCGATCTTCTCCTGCGCCGACTTCGAGAACTTGTGCGCGTGCACAGTGATCGCGGTGGTCAGCTCGCCATTGCCCAGGACCTTGATCAGTCCCTTCTTCTTCTTGAGCAGCCCCAGCTCGATCAGCTTCTCGAGCGTGAGCTCGTTCTCGTTGAGTTCGGCAATGCGGTCCAAATTCAGCACCGTGTACTCAGTGCGGAAGATGTTGGTGAAGCCGCGCTTGGGCAAACGGCGATGCAGCGGCATCTGGCCGCCTTCAAAGCCGCGCATCAGGCTCGAACCGGAACGCGAGCCCTGGCCCTTGTGGCCCCGGGTAGAGGTCTTGCCCATGCCCGAGCCCATGCCGCGGCCGACGCGCTTGCGCGGCTCGTTGGCCTTCTTCGGCGCACGCAGATTGGAAAGATTGATAGCCATTGTTTCCTCGCTCAACGCCGGTTGGGCATCGCCCAGCCGACTCGCTTGATGGACAACCGCCCGAAGGACGGCCATCGAATTTGTATGCCGGGTGGCGTTAGCCTTCGACGATGCGCACCAGGTGCGGGACCGCCTTGACCATGCCGCGGACCGAGGGCGTATCTTCCCGCTCCACGATCTGGTTCAGCCGGGTGAACCCCAGCCCCACGATGACGCGCTTGTGCTTCTTGGGGGTCGAGATCTTCGACCGGTAATACTGCAAACGCAGCATGCCCTTGGTGGTGTCGACTTCTGCCATGACTATAGCTCCTCTACCTGCTTGCCGCGCAGCGCGGCCACTTCCGTGCGGTCGCGAAGCTGGGTCAACGCATCGAAGGTCGCCTTGATCACGTTGTGCGGATTGGCGGTGCCCAGACTCTTGGTCAGCACGTTCTGCACCCCGGCCGACGTCATCACCGCGCGCACGGCGCCACCAGCGATCACGCCGGTGCCCTCGGGCGCGGGCTTCAACAGCACCTGGCCGGACCCATAGCGGCCCAGCACCTGGTGCGGAATCGTCGTCTCGGACAGATTGATCCGGAACAAATTCTTCTTGGCGCTCTCAATCCCCTTGCGAATAGCCTGCGGGACCTCCTTCGCCTTGCCGGAACCGAACCCCACCACGCCAGCGCCGGGGTCGCCCACCACCACCAGGGCCGCGAACGACATGTTCTTGCCGCCCTTCACCACCTTGGTTACGCGATTGATGGAGACCACCTGATCCTTCAGGTTGTATTGGCCGGCATCGAGCTTCTTCTTCAGTGTTGCCATGCTTTCCTGCATCCTTCCGAGCGTCCGCATCCGCAGCCGCTCTCCAGCCTGTTTCCCGTAGCCTGATTGATTCCCTTAGAACTCGAGACCAGCCTCGCGCGCGGCGTCAGCCAGTGCCTTGATCCGTCCGTGGTAGAGATATCCGCCGCGATCAAAGACCACCTTCTTGACGCCCTTCTCGCGTGCCCGCTCCGCTACCAGTTTGCCGATCTCGCGCGCCGCCTGGACGTTGCCGCCGGTCTTGACCTTGTCCGCCAGCGAGGAGGCCGAGGCCATGGTGATCCCCGCCGCATCATCGATCACCTGCGCGTAGATGTGGTTGAGCGAGCGGTACACGTTCAGGCGCGGGCGAACGTCCGTACCCTGCATCCGCTCACGGATACGGGTGTGGACTCGCTGCCGAACTACATTTCTCTGCCGTTGCGTAATCATCGTATCTTCCTATGGGCGGAACCGCCCCGCGGTCCCGTTCGGTATTCGATCCAAGTGCGACATCTTATTCGGCCGCCGGTCTACTTGGCGCCCGTCTTGCCTACCTTCTTCTTGAGCTTCTCATCCACATAGCGGACACCCTTGTTCTTATACGGATCGGGCTTGCGCAGCGAGCGCATATCCGCCGCCACCTGGCCGACCTTCTGGCGGTCAATGCCGCTCAAGGTGACCCGGGTCTGCTTTGGATCGATGGCCGCGGCCACGCCGGTGGGTAGCGGAAACTCGATCTGGTGCGAATACCCAAGCGTAAAGACCACCGTGTTCTTGCCCTTCAGCTCGGCGCGATAGCCGATGCCCACGATGTCCAGCTCCTTGGTCCAGCCCTTGGTCACGCCCAGCACCGCATTCGACAGGAGCGCGCGGGTGAGCCCGTGAATGGCGGCGAGGGAGTCAGTCTCGCGAGTGGCGACGACGTGGCCATCCTGCTGCTCAAGGGCGATGCCCTTGGGCAGAATGGTCTGCAGCTTGCCCTTGGGGCCTTCAACCAGAACGGTGGTGCCTTCGACCGTATACTTCACGCCCGGAGGCAACGGGATGGGCTGTTTTCCTATACGTGACATCTCTGCTTATCCTTGTGTGGCTTGCGAGTCCCGAGGGCCTTCGATGCTCCCGTTCCACTGCAGCCCGGGCCATCCAACCGGCCCGTCCTTCCATTCA
The DNA here is from genome assembly GCA_963830635.1 of uncultured Acidobacteriaceae bacterium. Lineage (GTDB taxonomy): Bacteria > Acidobacteriota > Terriglobia > Terriglobales > Acidobacteriaceae > CAWHMN01. Next base: position 1,616,932 of record CAWHMN010000001.1, read on the forward strand.
TCACTGCAGGCGAACCCTACCAGACCTCGCAGAGAATCTCGCCGCCGACACGCTCCCGGCGTGCCTGCCGGCCGGTCATCACGCCTCGCGGTGTGGTCAGGATGTTGATCCCCAACCCTCCCTGCACGCGCCGGATCTCATCGCGGCTTACATACACCCGGCAACCGGGACGCGAGACGCGCTGCAGATCGCGGATGGCGGCTTCGTTGTTCGGGCCGTACTTCAGGTACACGCGCAGCACCTTGCGGCCATCCTCTTCCGTAGCCTTGTAGTTGGCGATGTAGCCCTCTTCCTTCAGAATGCGGGCGATCTCCGCCTTGAGCTTCGAGGCGGGAACATCCATCTTCTGATGGCGGGCGCGGAGTGCGTTCCGGATGCGGGCCAGAAAATCTGCGACTGGATCGGTCAAACTCATGCTTTCTCCTTCATCTCCCGTTCGCTCTGCGCTCTCTTTGCCGCGGAGAACCTGCGGAGATGGATGCTGCTGTGGTACGCGCGCACGCCGGCAGGGCGCGCAACGCATTTGGCTACCAGGAAGACTTGACGACGCCGGGAATGTCTCCGCGCAAGGCCAGGCCGCGGAAGCAAAGACGGCAGACGCCGAACTTGCGCAGAAAAGCGCGTGGACGCCCGCACAACTGGCAACGGTTGTGCTGACGGCTGGAAAACTTCGGCTTGCGGGCGTCCTTGACGCGCTTCGCTGTAGTGGACATGGATTCCTCTCTCCTGCTCTGCCCGGAAGGCGCTAGGCTGCCTGACGGAACGGCATGCCGAACTGCCGCAGCAGCGCGCGCGCCTGATTGTCGTCCCGGGCGGTGGTCACAATGGTGATGTTCATGCCCTTGAGCTTCTCTACCCGGGCGTAGTCGATCTCGGGAAAGATAAGCTGGTCGCGCACGCCGAGGGTGTAGTTGCCGCGGCCATCAAAGCTCTTGGTCGAGACTCCGCGGAAGTCGCGGACGCGCGGCAGCGCGATCGCAATCAGCCGGTCGAGGAACTCGTACATGGTCTCGCCGCGCAGCGTGACCATGGCGCCGATGGGCATGCCCTCGCGCACCTTGAACGCCGCAATCGACTTCTTGGCGCGCGTGGTGACGGGCTTCTGCCCGGCGATCGCGGCCAGGTCGGCGACCAGCGGATCGAGCAGCTTCACATTCTGTGTCGCCTCGCCCAGTCCCATGTTCAGGACAATCTTCTCCAGGCGGGGCACCGCCATGTGGTTTTCCAAGCCAAGCTCCTTCTGCAGAGCCGGCTTGATCTCCTTCTCGTACTTTTCCCGCATCCTTGATGCCATCGCTTTGTCCTGCCTCAACTCTCTGCACGGTTTCGGATTGGATGAGCCTTCCATCCGTGTACCGGTTCGTGATGGCGCCGCCGCTCGAGCGGGGCACCTTACTTCTTCTGCCGTCTACTTCTCTGCCCTTACTTCTTCTTCTTGGGGTTGAGGGTCTGCCCGCACTTCTTGCAGACGCGCACCTTGGTATCGCCTTCAAACTTGTGGCCGACGCGGGTCGGTCCGCACTCGCTGCAGACCAGCATCACGTTCGAGATCTGGACCGCCGCTTCCTGCTCGGCGATGCCACCCTGGATGTTCTTCTGCGGGTTGGGGCGCATGTTCTTCTTGATCACGCGCACGTGCTCCACCAGCACCTTGCCCTTGTCCGGGAACACGCGCAGCACCCGTCCCTGCTTGCCCTTGTCGCTGCCGGTGATGACCTCCACCCGGTCGTTCCGCTGTATGTTCAATCCTGCCATCGCAAACTCTCCGTAAAAGCCCGTTACTCGATCCGCTTCCGGCGCTAGCCTTGAAGCTGAATCCCTTCCGCCTAGATCACTTCCGGGGCGAGCGAGACGATCTTCAGAAATCTCTTTTCCCGCAACTCGCGCGCTACCGGGCCGAAGACACGGGTGCCGACCGGCTCCCCGGCGTCGTTGATCAGGACCGCGGCGTTCGAGTCGAAGCGGATGTAGGTTCCATCACGGCGGCGCGACTCCTTGCGCGTCCGCACCAGGACGGCCTTCACCACCTTGCCCTTCTTCACCTGTCCATCGGGCGACGCTTCCTTGACCGCGGCGGTGACCACATCGCCCAGACCGGCCTTGCGTCCGCTCGAGCCACCCAGGGGCAGAATCACCTGCAGTTTGCGCGCGCCGGAGTTATCGGCGACCTCGAGCATCGTTCTCATCTGCACTGACATAGCTGGTATTCTCCGTCTCTCTGGTCCGTCTTAACTCAAGGTCTACCGCGCGCCTCTTACTTCGCGTCTGCCGTGGCCGCCGCCGCGGCGGCTTCGGCGGCCCGCACCTGCGCCAACGCCGACCGGCGCAGGATCTCCTGCAACTGCCAGCGCTTCAGCTTGCTCAGGGGCCGGGTCTCGCGAATACGCACCTGGTCCCCCACCCGGGCGGTGTTCTCTTCATCGTGCGCGTAGAACTTCTTGGTCTGGCGGATCACCCGCTTGTACTTCGGGTGTGCGCGGCGCATCTCAACCTCGACCACAATGGTCTTCTGCATCTTGGTCGAGACCACCTGGCCGACCTTTTCATTCCGGCGATCGGTCTGCTGGAGCTGCTCGGGCGTCATCACTGCTTCACTCATGGTTAACGAGCCTCCTGCTTGGCCGTCTTGCTGCTCTTGGTTTTGCCGGCGGTGGTCTTCGACGAAGTCTTGGACTTGCCGCTCTTGGGCGTGGCAGCTACGCGCGTCTTGATGGCGCCGCCCGCCGCTTTCCCGGCGGATGTCTTCCTGACCGGCGCGCTTTCCGGGGTCTCAGACGCAGCCGCGCCGCCATGTGCAGCGGCCCGCAACCCAAGCTCCCGCTCGCGCCCGATCGTCTTGATCCGCGCAATGTCTTTTCTCAGGCCGCGAAGCTTCTTCACGCCCTCCGTCTGGCCCAGCTTCATCTGAAAGCGGAGCCGGAAGAGCTGCTCTGCCGCCTGCTGCTCTTCGTGCTTGAGCTCGTGTGCTCCCAGGTTGCGAATCTTATCTAGTTCCATCGTCGTCTCGTCTCACATCCATCTTCAGGCTACCGGCCTGCCCTGCCGCCTTGCGGCCACTGCCATGCAAGCTCTGCGTAGAGCAGCTACTTCGCGGCCGCGACCTGCGTGGTCACATCGTGGCGCATTACAAACCGCGTCTTGAGCGGGAGCTTATGCGCGGCCAGGCGCATCGCCTCCTGTGCCAGCTCCGGGGTCACGCCCTCCATCTCAAACAGCACCTTGCCCGGACGCACCACCGCTACCCAGTGGTCCGGCGCGCCCTTGCCCTTGCCCATACGGGTCTCGGCAGGCTTCTTGGTGACCGGCTTGTCGGGAAAGAGGCGGATCCAGATCTTGCCGCCGCGCTTGATGAAGCGTGTCATCGCGACCCGGCTCGCTTCGATCTGGCGGTCGGTGATATAGCCGCACTCCAGCACCTTCAACCCGTAATCCCCGAACGACAGCTCGGAGCCGCGCCATGCCTTACCCCGCATGCGGCCGCGCTGCTGCTTCCGGTACTTCACCTTCTTCGGCATCAACATAAATCAGCCTCTAGCTCCCAGCCGCCGGCCCAAGCCAGCGGCGACTCTAAACTTTGTCTCTGCAGCAACGAGCTAATAGCGACGAGCTAGTAGCAGGAAGCTGTTCTAGAACACCGAGCTGCCCAGCTCCTTGGGCTGCCGACGCCGCTGCTCATAGATGTCGCCGCGGTAGATCCAGGTCTTCACGCCGATGATGCCGTAGGTGGTGTGCGCCTCCGCGAAGCCGTAGTCGATGTCCGCGCGCAGGGTGTGCAGCGGAAGCCGGCCTTGCAGATACCACTCGGAACGGGCGATCTCGTTGCCGTTGAGACGGCCCGATACGCGGACCTTGATGCCCTTGCAACCGAAGCGCAGGGCCGAATCCACCGCCATGCGCATCACACGCCGGAACCCGGAGCGCTTTTCAAGCTTCAGCGCAATGCTCTCCGCCACCAGTTGCGCGTCGAGCTCGGGCTTATTGACTTCAAGGATATCAATAAACACGTCGCGATTGGTGCGCTTTTGCAGGTCGGCCTTGAGCTTGTCGATCTCGGCCCCCTTGCGGCCGATCACGATACCCGGGCGCGCCGTGCGGATGATCAGGCGCAGCTTGTTGCCCGGCCGCTCCACTTCAACCGAACTCACCCCCGCCAGCTTGAGCTTGTCCTTCAGCTCGCGCTTCAGGTGCACGTCCTCGACCAGCAGCTTGTCATAGCCGCGCTCCACGAACCAGCGCGACCGCCACGGCTTGTTGACTCCCAGCCGGAACCCATAAGGATGGACCTTCTGTCCCATACGCTTCCTTTACTTGGCCGCCTTCGCGGTCTTCTTGCCCTTGGAGTTAGCCGCGGCCTTCTTTGCCGGAGCCTTCTTCGCTGTCTTCTTGGCGGCCTTCTTCTTGGCCGTCCCGCCCTTGACCGCACGCTTTGCCGGCTTCGCCGCCGTAGCGCTGTCGGAATCCACCGTCGTCACCAGCCCGGCCTGCTTGCGCTCCGCCACTGCGATGACTATGTGGGCCAGCCGCCGCTGATAGCGGAAGGCCCGTCCCATGGGCGCGGGGCGGATCCGCTTCATGCGCGGTCCGTCGTTGGCCAGGGCGCTCTTGACGTAGAGATTATCGACGTCCACGTCGAGGCCCTGCTCATCGCTCAGATAGCTGGCGTTCTGTACCGCCGAGCGCAGCACCTTCTCGACCAAGGGCGCCACACCCTTCTTGGTGAAGGCGACAGTCTGCAGCGCCTCGCCCACCCGGCGGCCCTTGATCAGATCGAGTACCAGGCGCGCCTTCTGCGGCGACACGCGCTGGAAGCGCGCTTCCGCTCGAAACTCTCGTGTGTCCAGTTGCATTGGCATCTCTTCCTTCAGTCCTGCCTCTTCCCAGTTCCCACTCATCCAAGCCCTCGCGTCAGCGGGGCTTCGACGCAGCCTCGGAGCTCTTGGCCGAGTGTCCCTTGAAGGTACGCGTCGCGGAAAACTCGCCCAGTTTGTGGCCGACCATGTTCTCCGTCACGTACACCGGAATGAACTTCCTCCCGTTGTGCACCGCGATGGTGTGGCCCACCATATCCGGGTGGATGGTCGAACGTCGCGACCAGGTGCGGACCACTTTCTTATCGTTTGCCTGGTTCATCACGTCGATCTTCACCATCAGGTGCGTGTCGATGAACGGGCCCTTCTTTGTCGAACGTGCCATACCCTCTTAGCTCCTAGCTTCCCACCCGAACCCGGGTGCCCCATCCTGAGCGGCTGTATCGCGAAGGGTGGGAGTCCAGAGAATTCCGCCCTGCCGTCGCTCCTGCTTTCTGCGACCCTACTTGCTGCGGCCCTACTTGCTGCGACGGCCAACGATGAAGGCGTCGGTGCGTTTGTTGTTCCGCGTCTTGTAGCCGCGGGTCGGTTGCCCCCACGGGGTGACCGGGTGACGGCCGCCCGAGGTCTTGCCCTCACCGCCGCCATGCGGGTGATCGACCGGGTTCATCGCCACGCCGCGGTTGGCGGGGCGGATGCCCTTCCAGCGATTCCTGCCCGCCTTGCCGATGGACACATTCTCATGATCGGTATTGCCCACCTGGCCGACCGTGGCCATGCACTCCACCAGCACCCGCCGGGTCTCGCCCGAAGGCAGCTTGAGCAGAGCGTAGTCGCCCTCCTTGGCCACCAGTTGCGCCTGTCCGCCGGCCGAGCGCACCATCTGCGCGCCCTTGCCCGGCCGCAGCTCGACGTTGTGCACCGTGGTGCCGGAGGGAATGTTCTTGAGCGGCAGCGCGTTGCCGATCAGGATGTCGGCCTCCGGACCGCTCATCACGGTCTGCCCCACCTTGAGCCCTACGGGCTGCAGGATGTAGCGCTTTTCCCCGTCCAGGTAGTGGATCAGGGCGATGCGCGAGGAGCGGTTGGGATCGTATTCGATCGTCGCCACCTTGCCGGGAATCCCGAACTTCTCGCGCTTGAAGTCGATCAGGCGGAGCTTTTGCTTGTGGCCGCCGCCGTGATGCCGCATGGTCAGGTCGCCCGCATTGCGGCGTCCGCCGGTGCGCTGCTTGGTTGCCAGCAGCGGCTTGTACGGCTTGTCGGTCGTGATGTCGTCGTTCACCAGCGTGGTCTTGAAACGCAGCGTTGGTGTGATCGGTCGGTAGGTCTTTATCGGCATCGTCAGCTCGTGTGCTTCTTGCCGGCAGGTGTTACTGCCGGCGGGTTCGGTCTTGCTCTCTTGGCTGCGAGAGCGCGTGTGGCGCTCTAGAGATTGTTCACGTAGTCGGGCATCTTCTCGCCCGCCCGCAGCCGGACATAGGCCTTCTTCCAGTCAGGGCGATAGCCGGAGAACTTGCCGCGGCGGCGCTCCTTGCCCAGGAAGTTTGCGGTGCGCACGCTGTTCACCTTCACCTTGAACAAGGCCTCCACCGCCTGCTTGACCTCGGTCTTGGTGGCGTTCTCGGCTACTTCAAAGACCAGCGTTCCCTCGGTCTCTTTGACGCCCAGACCTTTTTCGGTAATCAGGGCGCGGCGGATCACGGTAAATGTCGTCGGCATCAGGCCACCTCCGCCTGGTTCTTTGCGTGCTGCTCGGCATGACCCTGGGCCTTGCGCCGGGAGACGGTCTTTTTGAGCGTCTCCTGCAACTGCTCGATGGCGGCGCGGGAGAAGATCGCCCGGTCGTAGCGCAGCAGGTCATAGGGATGGATCTCGTTATTCAGCAGCAGCTCGACCCCTTTGAGGTTCCGCGCGCCCAGAATCAGCGCTCGGCTCAGGCCGTTGCCGTTCTCTACCAGCAGCACCGTCCGCTGCACGTCAAAGCGATCGAGCGCCTCGCGGTAGAGCTTAGTCTTGGGCTCGGCCAACTCCAGGCTTTCGACGACAGTCAGCTTGCCATCGGCCAGCTTCGCAGCCAGCGCGGCGCGCAAGGCGCCCAGCAGCTTCTTCTTGGGGAAGGCATAGTCATAGCTGCGCGGCTGCGGTCCATGCACCGTGCCGCCATGCCGCCAGAGGGGCGAGCGGATCGACCCGACGCGCGCGCGGCCGGTGCCCTTCTGCTTCCACAGCTTCTTGCCGGCGCCGGAAACCAGCTTGCGGTTCTTGGTCGCGGCAGTGCCCTGGCGCATGGCAGCGCGGTAGTGCTTGACCGCCTCCCACAAGAGCGCCTTGTTCACCTGCTCGGGAGCGAAGACCTCTTCCGCCAGTTCGAGCGAACCGACCTTCTGCCCACCGAGATCGAACACATCAATGTTTGCGTTTGCCATCGTCTTCTCTCAAAAGCAGCTATTAGCTTGCAGCCCTTAGCTTCCAGCTCAGTTACGTTCTCTTCCATCACCGCGTCTTTAGCTGAAAGCTAGAAGCTAGCGGCTGCCTCTCGGCTACTTCTTCTTGCTTCCGGACGCCTTCTTCGAAGCCTTCAGCGGATCGACCGTGCCGCCGCCGGCGAAGCCGCGACGCTCGCGCGGAGCTGCCTTGGCTCGCGTAATCAGCACATACCCATCGCGCGAACCCGGTACCGCGCCCTCAACCATCAACAGGTTCTCTTCAACATCGATGCCGCGAATGCGCAGGTTACGCACCGTCACCCGGTCGGTGCCGAAGTGACCCGGCATGCGCTGCCCGGGAAAGACGCGCGAGGGAAACGACGAGGCGCCGATCGAGCCCTGCACCTGGAACATGTGTCCGTGCGACTTGGGACCGCCGCCAAAACCATGCCGCCGCACAACGCCGGCGAAGCCCCGGCCCTTGCTGGTGCCCACCACGTCGACATATTTGTCGTCGGCGAAGATATCGACCAACACCCGGTCCCCCGCCTTGACGCTATCGGTCGAAGCAACCATGCCCGGCTCGAGCTCGGGATTCACCTCCGGTGCGCCCTCGGTCCGGTTCGCCGCGCTGGGGGTTTCGACGCCGACCTCGCGCATGATCTTTACCGGCGGCGTATTGCTCTTGCCAAAGTGCCCGGTCATGGGCTTGTTCACCTTCGAGCTCTTGACGAACTCGATGAGGCCGATCTGCGCGGCCTCATAGCCGTCCCTGGCCATGGTCTTCAACTGCGTGATCACGCAGGGACCCGCCTGCAGGACGGTGATGGGGTGAACCTCGCCCTTCTCATCGAACACCTGCGTCATGCCGATCTTCTTGCCCAGAATTCCCGTAACTGCCATCGTGCTCTCTCCCCATCATGCCCAGAGTCGTCATGGGCACTGCAGGTACTGCGGTTGACGTGCCTCGGCCTACTTGCTTTTCTCTTCGCGCACCTTGATCTCGACGTCCACGCCCGCCGGCAGATCGAGCTTCATCAGCGCGTCGACCGTCTGCTGCGTCGGCTCGAGAATATCGATCAGGCGCTTGTGCGTCCGGATCTCGAAGGCCTCGCGTGACTTCTTGTCCACGTGGGGCGAGCGCAGCACGCAATACTTGTTCTTCACCGTCGGCAGGGGAATGGGTCCTGCTACCTGCGCGCCGGTGCGCTTGGCCGTTTCGACGATCTCGCCCGTCGAGGTATCGAGGACGCGGTAGTCGTAAGCCTTCAGCCGGATGCGAATTCTCTGTCCAACCATTTGAGTCACTATCTTTCTGTCTGGCCCTCGTCAGTGCCGCCGGAGATGCTTCTCCTGGCGGCACTGACGGGAGGCTCGAAGCTGGCAGCGAGAAGCTGCCGGGTTCCTACTGAAGGGTCCTTACTTGATGATCTCGGAGATGGTGCCGGCGCCGACCGTTCTGCCGCCCTCGCGGATGGCGAACCTGAGCCCCTTCTCCATCGCCACCGGGGTGTGCAGCTCGATCTCGAGCGCGATATTGTCTCCCGGCATCACCATCTCGGTGCCCTCCGGCAGCTTTGCCGTCCCCGTCACATCCGTCGTCCGGAAGTAGAACTGCGGCCGGTAGCCGTTGAAGAACGGCGTGTGCCGCCCGCCCTCTTCCTTGCTCAGCACGTAGATCTCGCCCTTGAACTTGGTGTGCGGCGTGATCGAGCCGGGCTTCGCCAGCACCATCCCGCGCTCCACATCCTCCTTGGCGATGCCGCGCAGCAACAGCCCCGCGTTGTCTCCCGCCTGCCCCTCGTCCAGCTGCTTCTTGAACATCTCCACCCCGGTCACCACCGTCTTGCGGGTGTCCCGGAAGCCGACGATCTCCGCCTCTTCTCCCACCTTGACCTTGCCCCGCTCGATGCGCCCCGTCACCACCGTGCCCCGGCCGGAGATCGAGAAGATGTCCTCAATCGGCATCAGGAAGGGCTGATCCACCGCGCGCTCCGGCAGCGGCACGTTCTGGTCCACCGCCTCCATCAGCTCGTCGATCTTCGCCTCCCACTGCGCCTCGCCGTTCAATCCTCCCAACGCCGAGCCCCGGACCACCGGCACATCGTCGCCCGGGAAGCTGTATTTCGAGAGCAGCTCCCGCACTTCCATCTCCACCAGGTCGATCAGCTCCGGATCGTCCACCGCATCGCACTTGTTCAGAAACACCACGATGTAGGGCACCCCCACCTGCCGCGCCAGCAGCACATGCTCCTTGGTCTGCGGCATCGGCCCATCCGTCGCCGCCACCACCAGGATCGCGCCATCCATCTGCGCCGCTCCCGTGATCATGTTCTTGATGTAGTCCGCGTGCCCCGGGCAGTCCACGTGCGCATAGTGCCGGTTCTTGGTCTCGTACTCCACGTGCGCGGTCGCGATCGTGATCCCCCGCTCCCGCTCCTCCGGCGCATTGTCGATGGTGTCGAAGCTGCGGAACTTGTTGTTCGGATTGTGCTTCGACAATACCTTCGTGATCGCCGCCGTCAACGTCGTCTTCCCGTGATCAATGTGCCCGATCGTCCCTACATTCACGTGCGGCTTCGACCGGTCAAACTTCTCCTTCGCCATGTCCTGTCCCTCTCTTGCGGTGCGTACTGCAGTCTCATAAAACGCGCAGACCCGAATCAGCCTGCGACCAAAATGTGCTTGTCCCGCTCTACCGGTGCGAACCGCCCTGATTGCGGCCGATGATCTCTTCCGAGATCATGCGCGGCGCCTCTTCATAGCGGGCAAACTGCATGCTGTAGGAGGCCCGGCCCTGGGTAGAGGAGCGGATATCGTTCACGTATCCGAACATCTCCTTGAGCGGCACGATAGCCTTGATCACCTGCGAACCGCCCAGGTGCTCCATCCCTTCAATCCGGCCGCGGCGCGAGTTGATGTCGCCGATGATGGTGCCCATGTGCTCCTCGGGAACCGTCACTTCGACCGCCATCACCGGCTCGAGCAGCACCGGACTGGCCTTCTTCGCCGCTTCCTTGAAAGCCATCGACCCGGCGATCTTGAACGCCATTTCGTTCGAATCGACATCATGGTAGCTGCCGTCATAGAGCACGGCCTTGAAATCGACCACCTCGTAGCCCGCCAGCACACCGTTCAACAGCGCCTCGCGGATGCCCTGCTCGGTCGGCTTGATGTATTCCTTGGGAACCACGCCGCCCTTGATCTCGTTGACGAACTCGAAGCCATGGCCCGCTTCATTCGGCTCCAGGCGGATCTTGACGTGGCCGTAGTTACCCGAACCGCCGGTCTGCCGGATGTATTTGCCTTCGGCCTCGGAGGTCTTGCGGATGGTTTCGCGGAAGGCCACCTTGGGCTCGCCTACATTCGCTTCGACCTTGTGCTCGCGCTTCATGCGATCGACCAGGATCTCCAGATGCAGCTCACCCATGCCGCTGATGATGGTCTGCCCCGAATCCTCGTCGGTGCGCACCTTGAAGGTGGGATCCTCATCGGCCAATCGCGCCAGCGCAACGCCCATCTTCTCCTGGTCGCTCTTGGTCTTGGGCTCGATGGCCACCGAGATCACCGGTACCGGGAAGTCGATCGCCCCGAGCGCGATGGGATGCGCGGGCGAGCAGAGCGTGTCGCCGGTCTTGAGCTCCTTCAACCCCACACAGGCGCAGATATCGCCGGCGTAGATCTCGGAGATGTCCTCGCGCTTGTTCGCGTGCATCTTGACCAGGCGGCCAACCCGCTCGGTCTTGCCGGTGCGCGGATTCTCGACCGTATCCCCCGTCTTCAGCGAACCGGAATAGATGCGGATGAAACCGAGCTTGCCAAACGGATCATTGATCAGCTTGAAACCCAATGCCGAGAAGGGCTCCGCATCGTCGGCCTTGCGGATGAGGATCTCGCCCGGGTTGGCAGGATCGATGCCTTCGACCGGAGGAACATCGAGCGGGCTGGGCAGGTAATCGACCACCGCATCGAGCAGCGTCTGCACGCCCTTGTTCTTGAAGGCGGAACCGCACAGCACCGGGAACACCTTCATGGCGATGGTGGCCTTGCGCAGCGCAATCTTGAGCTCCTGCGCGCCGGGGACCTCGCCCTCCAGGAATTTGTGCAGCATGTCGTCATCGTGCTCGGCGACAGACTCTACCAACTGCATGCGAAAGGCCTCGGCCTTCTTCACCAGGTTGGCGGGAATCTCTTCGACGTCATACTTGGCGCCCATGGTCTCGTCATGCCAGACGATGGCGCGCATCTCGATCAGGTCGATAACGCCCTTGAAGTTCGCCTCTGCGCCAATGGGAATCTGAATGGCTACCGGACGCGCGCCCAGGCGCTTGCGAATGGTGTCGATTACATGTTCGAAATCGGCGCCATTCTTGTCCATCTTGTTCACGAAGCAGATGCGCGGCACCTTGTACTTATCGCCCTGGCGCCACACCGTCTCGGACTGCGGCTGCACGCCGGATACGGAGTCAAACAGCGCCACCGCCCCGTCCAGCACGCGCAGCGAGCGTTCCACCTCGGCGGTAAAGTCCACGTGGCCGGGTGTATCGATGATGTTGATGCGAATGTCTTTCCAGGTGCAGGTGGTTGCCGCGGAGGTGATGGTGATGCCGCGCTCCTGCTCCTGCTCCATGTAATCCATCGTGGCCGTGCCTTCATGCACTTCGCCGATGCGATGGGTGATGCCGGTGTAAAACAGAATGCGCTCGGTCGCGGTCGTCTTTCCGGCGTCGATGTGCGCCATGATTCCGATGTTCCGGCAACGATTGAGGGGTACTTGGCGGGCCACAGTCTTATCTCTCTACTTCTCGCCTGCCATTTCCGGGCGGGCGTCCAGTTCCTGCGTTACGGTCTATGCTTACAGCGGGTTTACGCGAACAGCGGCGCTACCAGCGGTAGTGCGCGAAGGCCTTGTTGGCCTCGGCCATGCGGTGCACATCTTCCTTCTTCTTCATCGCCGCGCCGCGGCCGTTGGCTGCATCCAGCAACTCGTTGGTCAGCTTGTCGATCATGCCCTTCTCGCCGCGCGCCCGGCCATACGTCACCAGCCAGCGGATGGCGAGCGAGGTACGGCGATCCGTATTCACTTCGATCGGTACCTGGTAGTTCGCGCCGCCCACGCGCCTGGTCTTCACCTCAAGCAGCGGCTTGCAGTTCTCTACCGCCTTCTTGAAGAGCTTGAGCGCATCCTCGCCGCCACCCTTCTGCTCCAGGTTGGTCATGGCGGTATAGAAGATGGTCTGCGCGGTCGACTTCTTGCCACCCCACATCATGGAGTTCACAAACTTGGTCACCAGGGGCGAGTTGTAGACCGGATCGGCCGGAACCTCGCGCTTCGCAATGTGTCCTTTTCTCGGCATAGCTTCCTTTACTCTCCTGCTGCCTTACTTCGCGGCGTCCTGCCTGGGTGCCGTCTTACCTGGGTGCGGTCCTACTTGGCCGCTGTCTTGGGGCGCTTGGCGCCGTACTTCGAACGGCTCTGCTTGCGGTTGGCCACGCCCACCGCGTCCAGCGTGCCGCGCACCACGTGATACCGCACGCCCGGCAGGTCCTTCACACGGCCGCCGCGGATGAGCACGATGGAGTGCTCCTGCAGATTGTGGCCGATGCCGGGGATATACGTCGTGACCTCAATGCCGTTGGTCAGGCGCACGCGAGCCACCTTGCGCAGGGCCGAGTTCGGCTTCTTGGGCGTCTGGGTGTACACGCGGGTACACACGCCGCGCCGCTGCGGAGATCCCTGCAAGGCCGGGCTCGCGGTCTTGTATCGCGGCGCCGTGCGGCCTTTCTTTACCAGCTGATTGAATGTCGGCAAACCAATGCTCCTTACACCTGATCGAAAACACCTGATCGAAACCGCTACTGCGCCATACAGCGCCCTGCCACGCTACACGTCCATCCCGCACGCACTGCGCACGGAACTGAACTCCGCCTCCCTGCACATCCAGGGAGAAGTCAGACCGGCCCGCTTCGCGTCCGCACACTTCCAGTTCAGACAAGAACCAGGACGGTGGCCGCATGTGTCATGCCGATTGCCGCCGGGCGGCAACGCGTGAAAACCAGCTCCGTTTCGAGGTTCCGGCCCACATAGCCCACCAAGGTGATGGGTAGCGCAGGCACCGATGCGATCTTTCCTCCGCCTGAGGAGCACCTCAAGCAAGAGGAACGCAGCTCGTACAGGACATGAACACCGGTCCACTGAAGCAATCGTCGCCGTACCGGCCGTCCGCTGATCACTTCGCTGCGCGCTGCCTCTGGCACCCATCCCCCTAACACACGAGGACGTGCCTCTGGCAACCTTCTAACAATACCAAGAGACCGGATAGAGGTCAATGCGCGGAGCGGAATCCGGGAGTGGTGCGGTTTGTCATGTGAGCGAAGCAGGGCTGGCTTTGGCCTGCGTAGTCAAAGGACGGGCTTTTTTCCTTTGATTCTGAACTGCACCACTGCGCGGAATCTGACGGTGATTCCGGCCTTGCGGGGCGACCTGGGCGGTCTTGCCGTCAAGCTGCGGGCGGGAGCCGCGCCTGAACCCTCTATCCCCTTCGACAGGAGATAAATTTCTTGACTTCTGCAGGAAGGGGGTGCTCTTCTTCTTCCCGCTCCTTGGAGGGTACGGCTGTGACTCAGAGTGAGAGGGAAGCTTTTCTCGCCGAGCGGATCGGGCAACTGTCGGCGCTGGCAGATGCAGCCGGGCTGGAATGGAAGTCCAAGGTGCCGGAAGGGTTTGCCGGCGATAGCGGAGTGATGCTTGCCGTGTTGGCCACCCGGCTTGGAGTCTCTGTCGTGGACGCATTCGATGCGGGACGAAAAATCCAGGCGCGGGATCTACCGCAGAATCAAGACACCTCGCAGCCCAACCCATCGGCGACGTCCAACCCATCGGCGACGTTAGGATGAGCGGCTTTTCCGTGGTCAGTACGCCTCCGGCGTTCGTGAATAGTTCGTTTCCATACGAAGCGGTATTTGCGCTTGCAAATCCCTACCCCGCTCGATCGCTTCCAAACTCCGCGATGTTGTTTATCCCGGTAGCCACTCTATACGCACGCAGCTACAACAGTGCGCGCGTCGTTCTGAATGGCCGCGACCTGGGTGGTATCGGCGCACATCCCTGGACGGACCACTCAGTCATCAATCTAGTGATAGAGACGTTTGTATTTAACGTCGACCTGCTTACGCCAGCAGTCCCGCTTGGCCCCTCGATCGATATCCTGCAGATCACGCCTGAACCAGGTGACGCTTTGTTGGTGGGAAATGTCTGGGCGCAGACGATTTAGCTGTGCGCTGACGGCGGCTCCTCGGTCCCCGATTCCCGTCGCCTTTCTCGTGATCTCTACCGCTGTGTTCCTGGCGCCTCCACCCGCACGACCCGGCAGCTTACCTGGTGCTTCCCGGCCATGTCGCGCATCTTGCCCTTCTGCCCATCCAGGTGAAATGTCACCTGCGACCCTACCGGATAGTCGGTTGGCTTGAAGGAGCCCTTACCGTCATAGCGGCAGGTATAGACCTCGCCGTTATCGCTGATCAGCAGATCGTAGCCCTGGTGCTTCTCGTGTTTGGTCGGCGCCGTCAGCGGCTGCACATCCTTCAATGTCGCCGAATCCCAGGTCTTCGCATAGGCCATGCCATCGCCCTGTGACAACGCCGCAAGTGCCACCAGCAGGCCCGGACACAGTATCCATCGCATCTTCATCTCGCTCACTCCCTCCAAGATTCTCCTATGCACCGCGACGCTCCCGCGTTGCCGGCGCAACTCTCGTTCCCAGCATACCCGCGCATGTTCCATACCGCGCATGCTCATGGCTGAGATGCCCCTGCCCAACGGTTGCGGATGCCTGCGAGGGGCACGCCTGCCCCGCCTTGAATCGTTGTGCTAGCATCGCCCGCATGCCTGCTTCTATCTCTCCCGCGCGTTCTATATTGCGCCTCCTTCCATCGCTCGCTCTTGTCGCCTGCATGCACACGGCTCTGGCACAGCAGCCAGTCGCCGCGCCAGCCGGTTCCGATTCCAACAGCCGAATCGCGGGTGTGATCAGCCAGATGGAGCAAGTGACCCAGTTCCACTCCGTGTCTCTCTCGCCCGATGGCACTCACCTGGCCTGGGCGGTGAGCGCGGCGGCGGGGCCGAAAGCAGGCGCGGGCTCGTCTGAAGTCTTCATTGCCGATGCGCAGGGCCGGAACCCGCATCGCGTTATGGTTGCCGCGAAGAGCGCCTCCGGCAAGAACGAATGCCAGCTGGGCGATGTGCTCTGGTCGCCGGACTCGCGTCATCTCGCGCTGCTCTCCGACTGCGCCGATGCGAGTCAGGAAGACATCTACCTCGCTGACGCGACCAACGGCAGCGCACGCCAACTGACGCACCTGCACGGAGAGGTGCAGGCGCTGGCCTGGTCGCCGGACGGCAAACGCATCGGTTTCCTCTACGTGCCGGGCGCCACCCGGCCTGCGGGCGCACTGGCCGCCATGAAGCCGCCATCGGGCGTCATCGGCGTGGAAGGTCTGGAGATCCAGCGGGTAGCGGCGGCGGACGCGGCGACCGGCATGGTCAGCCTGCTCACCCCGGACCAACTGCACGTATACGAATTCGACTGGTCGCCGGATGGCGCCAGGCTGGCCTACATCGCGGCGCCGCCACCTGGCGAAAACAACTGGTGGGTAGCCAAGCTCTACACCCAGGGAGTGCCGGCCAACGGAAATAACGTCTCGTCAAAGCTGAACGGCCGCACCGCCTCCGACCCCGGCGTGCTGTTCGATCCGGCGAGCGCGGATGGCCCGCTGCATGGGCTGCAGATTGCCGTTCCTCGCTGGTCTCCGGATGGCTCGAAGATCGCCTTCATCGGGGGCCTGATGAGCGATCAGGGGGCCACGGGGGGCGATGTGTACCTGCTCCCGCTCAGCGGGGGAACTCCGACCAGCCTGACCCCCAACGCTACGGCGACCGCAACCTGGCTCGCCTGGATGTCCAGGGACCGGTTGCTGGTGTCCGAAATCGCGGGCGGTTCCAGCCGCGTATCCGGGTATACCGTGGCGGAGAACGCGGCACAGGCGCAGACGCTGCTTGAGCGCCCGGCTTCGATTGGGGATGGCCGCATGGAGATGAGCCTGTCCGTCTCTAATCATAGCTCTAATCATGGCTCTTATCATGGCGAGGATGGCCAGGGCGCCTACGCCTTCATTGAAAGCTCGGAGAGCAAGCCGCCGGAGGTCTACACCGCAGCGCAGACCCCGGGCGCAACTCCCGCGCAGATCACCCATGCGAACGACCGCGTGACGCCCCCCTGGGGCAAGATGGAGTCGATCGCCTGGACCAATGACAGCTTCCAGGTGCAGGGCTGGCTGCAGTTGCCGGCGCATTACGACCCAGCGAAGCGGTACCCGCTCCTGGTGATGGTGCATGGTGGACCTTCTTCGGCCGTGACACCGCGGTGGCCGCGTGTGGGCTACGGAGGCGCGCCCTTCTCTACGCTCGGCTACTTCGTGCTGTATCCCAATCCGCGCGGCAGCTATGGCCAGGGCGAACGCTTCGTCCAGGCCAACCGGCAGGACTTCGGCTACGGGGACCTGCGTGACATCCTGACCGGCGTGGACACGGTGGAGAAGAAGTACCCGATCGACGATGCGCGCCTGGGGCTGACCGGCTGGAGCTACGGTGGATTCATGACCATGTTCGCCGTCACCCAGACGAACCGCTTTCACGCCGCCGTGGCCGGAGCCGGCATTTCCGACTGGCAGAGCTACTACGGGGAGAATTCGATCGATCAATGGATGATCCCCTTCTTCGGCAAATCGGTCTACGACGACCCTGCGATCTACGCCAAGAGTTCGGCCATCGATTTCATTAAGCGCGTCAAGACGCCGACGCTGGTAGTGGTCGGCGACCGGGACGGCGAGTGCCCGGCGCCCCAGTCGTTCGAGTTCTGGCACGCGCTGCGTGCCGAGGGCGTGCCCACCGAACTGGTGGTCTACCCGGATGAGGGCCATGGATTCCATCAGCCGGCGCATCGGCGCGACGTGCTGGAGCGCGCGGCCGCCTGGTTCACCAAATA
This sequence comes from uncultured Acidobacteriaceae bacterium, assembly GCA_963830635.1. GTDB lineage: Bacteria > Acidobacteriota > Terriglobia > Terriglobales > Acidobacteriaceae > CAWHMN01. The sequence continues at coordinate 1,634,212 of CAWHMN010000001.1, forward strand.
CCTGCCGGCTGAGCAGCCGGCGACTGCCTCCGGACAGTGAACTGCTGCGGGCAGGGAGCCGCGGACAGCTAAGAGCCGAGCAGGCGACATCAGGGCGATGGACAACGATAGCGATCGGGTACACAGTCCGTCACACTCCCGGAATGAGACGAGGCAAATCAAGAAAGGGCCGTTATGGTTCGAGAGCGCGTGCTTCAAGTTCTCTTGCTGTTCACCGGGCTCGCTTGCGTGGCCGGCATCTATCCGCTTAGCGGAGCCCTTCGTGATGGCGTGACGTCCACGATTAACCGGCAAGACCAGATGATCCTCAGCATCTATATTTCCTTAGGCGTCTTCCTGCTGATGGCAGTCCGCAATCCGCGCCAGCATCGCAGTCTGATTCTTTTCGCCGGCTGGTCCACTCTGGCGCATGACGGCGTGATGATCGCCCAAGGCATTCAACACCACGATTTGCGCGGCGATCTCGTGGGTTTCAGCATCGTCGCAGTCATCGGCGTAGTGCTGATCGCGTTGTGTCCGCTAAGAGCAGATGCAGGCATCCGCGGCGAGCGCTCAGCTAAGCAAGTGGCGTGAACACGAGGTAGTTTCAGTGGCCCCAGCTAGGTGCTGGCGGCCTTCCTGCATTACACTCAGGTATCGGAAAGACAAGGCATCTCTTGCAGTTCAACCGTCTGCGGCCGTCCGGCTGCCGGCGGGGAGGTTTCATGCGGCGGTACTTCATCCTGGCATTTCTGCTCCTGCTCTCCCTTCCGTTTGATCTTGCTGTTGTCGGCTGCGGCACCGCGAACAACTTCTGCTCCGCGGGCTTCGGGCTGAAGAACAATGCCATCGCGACGATCGACTTCGAGCCCAAGCTGACCGGTGTCTCCCTGTCCTTTGCCCAGACGGGTCAGGTCAATACGCCCACCGCGACCAATTGCAAGCAAGGAGCGGTCTCGGTGCCCAGCTTCAGCTATGGCACCTCCGACATGACCATCGCAGACATTTCGCCCACCGGCGCCGTCTGTGCGGGCACTTGGAACCGGTTTACGGCCGGTGGCGTGCCCTCGTTCACCACCTGCCTGCCCACCAACAAGACTGGGGTGGCCTACCTGACGGCCAGCGCCGGTGGTGTCTCCAGCAATACGGTCCCGGCTTTCATCCACCCGACGGTGACCAACGTATCGCTCGACGTCACGAACAGCCAGACGGGGCAGGCGACCCAGCAAACCGGCGCGCAGAGTGGCTGCTATTCGCAAGGCCAGACGGCGCAGTTGAACGCCACCGCGTTCGTCGAGGGCAGCACGACGCCCTTCTGCGCGCCCAGCAGCGGCAATCCGAATATCCCCGATTGCACCGTGAACCTGGGCCACTTCACCTACTCGCCAGCCAGCACCGGAGTCGTGACCATCGACCAGAACGGCGTAGCCACCGCGCAGCAGCCGGGGTCGACGGTAATCACCGCGAGCATCGCCAGCACCAGTTCAAACGCCGGCTACTTCTATAGTTGCCCGCCCAAGACCATCTCCCTGGCCTATAACAACCAGACCACCTTCAATGTGACGCCGAATACTCCGCTTCCCCTGACCGCCACCGTCACAGATACAAATGGCAATGCGATCACGGGCTTGCAACTCAGCTATACCTCCACCAGTCCGCAGACCATCGGCGTCTCCGCAAGCGGCAGCATTACCTCCAGCTTTCCCAGCTCCACTGCCATTTACGCCATCTGTCAGCCGGCTCTGTGTAATCCCTCACCCATCAATCAGCTCGGCGTCAATGGAAATGGAACGCCCATCGTCAGCAACTCGGTGAAGGTGACCTCACCCGGCATCGGCAGCACGTATCTCTGGCTGGCGAGCCCGCTTTCGCCGTACTTTGTGGCCGTGGACCTGACCACCGGCACCACCGGTACGCCGGTCAAGCTGCCCTATGTCCCCAACTCCATGGTGCTCGACCAGACCGGCACCAGCCTTTACTTCGGCAATTACCGCGAGCTGATGGTCTACAACGCTTCCACCAATGGACTGGTCAGCGAAGATACGTCGGTGCCGGGAGTGGTGCTGGCCGTCTCGCCCACCAACTCCCAGGTTTTGATCAACGATCAGGATCGCGGCGTCTTCTATCTCTACACGCCGGCGGAGGCGGGTACGGGCACCGGGAAAACCGCGACCCAGGGCACCCCGGCCAACATCCTGTCGACCTTCGGCGGCGTGGGACAGCGCGCCAGCTATTCGCCGGACGGCAACACCGTCTACATTGTCGGCAACAACGTGCTCTATGTGCATAACACCTTCACCGGTTGGAGCGTGGAGCCGTTGACCAACAACGCCAACCCATCCGCCACCTGCCCGGCCAATCCCGGATCGGACCTGAACACCAGCTACAACATCTTCTGCGCGCCGGACCTGTCGCTGGCCGTTCCCGCCGTGGGCACATTTATCTCCGGAAACAACCCCGCCGGCACCGGAGCCACCGCTCGCGGGTTCTGCCCCAACACCACCGGGACGAACGTGGACAACTATCCATCAGCGGTGCCGGGCGGCGCATCCGGCTACGCCTTCAACGCCGATCATCTGGCAGCCACCAACGACGGCGCGCACGTGATCAGCGCTACCGCGACCCCGCCGGTGCTTACCGATTCCGCCGTGGTGACACCGAATGGCGCCTGTCCGACGACGCCCGTAACCGGAAGCGGCGGCGCCGTGACCAACGATTCCATCGGCCTGCAGATCCCGAACACCGGCAACACTCCGTTCTCGCTTGCCTCCTACGCGCCCACCAACATTGACCAGGTAGTTGCGTCACCGGATTCTTCCATCGCGTTCGTCACCTATAACTCGGCGGCGACCGCGCCCCCGCCGGGAGGCGCCCAGCTTCCGGTATACAAAATTCCGCAGGGTACGACCTCTGGCAGCCTCTCGAATGTCACTCTAAGCGGGTCGGCTATCGAGCCGCTGGCCGGCATCTTCAGCCCTGATTACAAGACCTTCTTTGTCTCGACCACAGGCGACAACCTGGTCCATCTCATCTCCACGGCCACGTTGACGGACACGCAGCAACTGAATCCGAAGCTGCCGGACGTCAACGGCAACCCGACCCCGGCGCAGCTGTTTGCCGTCAAGCCACGTCCGACAAACGGCTCGCAATAGGTTGTCAGTTCTCTCTTTGTTGAGGAATCTCGCCGAGGGACATTGAATGACCTGCATCCTCCGGATGGCTGTCACCGCGGCTGTGTTTCTTACCCTGACCGCCTGCGCACAGAAGCCGTCTGAGGTTCCAGCGCAGGCCGGTCCGGCGGCGCCGACGGCCGTATCCAAGCACGACACCACGCGCAACCCCTTGCTCTTCGCGGGCGCCGACATAGGCGAGCGCATCAATGCCGCGCTCGAGGACTGCCATCATCAGTGCACGGTCGAGATGCCGGCCGGCAAGTGGAGCTTCGCCACCACCATACATCTGCCCTCCCTGGCGTATGGCACGTACGCCCTCCGGCTCGATCCGGGAACGGTGTTGACCTACACCGGGAAGGGAGACGCCATTGCCGCGCCCGCCTACGGTCTGTACGTGGCCTCGTTGTTGATCGCCGGCGGTGAACTGATCGGCAGCCCCGCCGCCGCGGTTGGCATCCATCTGTTCCCGACCAACCACATCATCATCCGCAACATGATCATTCGCGGCTTCACCGGCGGCGACGGCATCCGGATCGAAGGCGCGAACACCGTGGACGTGCTCGAAGACGCGGTGCTGGACAACCGCGTGGGAATCCATCTGATCGGCACCCATTGTCTGCATCAGCGCGACAGCCGCAACGACCTGATCTGCAGCACGCATCTGCCGGGAGATGGCTACGCTCCCAACGCCATTCACGTCATCGGAGACATGATCTCGAGCAATCATCAGTGGGGAATCTGGGAGGACTATGCGCCGGGCGTCACCCCCGCGCTCGGCAACCTCTACCTGGGAAACAATCTTGAGGAGAACGGAGACAGCGGGAACCAGGCAGAGCACGGGACCATCTGGCTCGCCTTCTCCCGCGCGACGCAGGTGGAGGCGAACTACTTCGAAGGCACGTCGGCCTATGTCCGCATCGGCGCCGCGGGCCGCCCGGCCTCAGTGGGCGTGGCAGTTCGCGGTAACTACTTCACGACAAATGCAGCCGTGCCGATCACGGTCGATCTGGTCAACGCAGTGGACACGATGATCGAAGACAACTCGCAATACAATCCGTTTCCCAATGCCACGCCCTGCTTCGTGAACCTGGGCAGCGAAACGGGGACGTATCTCGGCAAGAACCATCTGGAATCGAAGAGCGTCGCCTGCCGAGGTGGTAAACCGGCGCAGCTTCCGGCAAGCGCGTGGGAGGCGAATCCGGGCACAAGCGGCAGCATCGGCCGCTTCGTGGGACAGATCACCACCTCTGCCAAGGGGCTGGACACACTGAACTCGGCCGGCATCACGCCAGCCGCCCACTGCGCTGCCTTCGCCGCCGACGCCAAAGGGGCCGCATTGACGGGAGTCTATGCCGAGGCTGGAAACGGCACAGTGACCGTGCACCATGCTGCGCCGGCGGGCGGCAAGCTCAATGTGTTTTGCAGCGCACAGTGAAGATCGGCAGACGCCTCGAATCAGACCTGGGAGGTTTGGCCGCCGGGCAGCTTGCTGCGCTGGGCGCGCGCGATGGCATCCAGCACGCCGTTGAGGAAGTTCAGCGATTCCGGGGCTGAGTAGCGTTTCGCGATCTCCAGGCCTTCGTTGATGACGATCGGCGCCGGCGTCCCGGGGAAGCCGAGCAGCTCTGCCACCGCCGTCCGCAGCACATTGCGATCGACCGCCGGCATGCGAGCGATACGCCAGTGTGCGGAGTGCTCCTCGATGAGCTGATCGATCTCCTCTTCCCGGACGGTCGCCACGCGGAACAGGTCTTCGGAGAAGCCGCGCGTCTCCGCATCGACCTCCTCGTGCGCCTTCCAGAAACTCTGCCGCACCTGCTCCGGTGTCTGCTTGCCGATGTCAGCCTGGAAGAGCATCTGCATGGCCATCTCGCGTGACTTGCGCCGCTTGCCGCTGCTCTTGCTCATGAGCGCGGCCCTGGCTCGACGGTAGCGAGCCCGCGCGCACGCCCCTGCGCGGCTAATTTCCGGTGAATCGACACCATCTCGATCGTGGCCACGGCCGCTTCAAACCCCTTGTTGCCGGCCTTGACGCCGGCACGATGCAGCGCCTGCTCCAACGTCTCACAGGTGAGCACGCCAAAGCCGTGCGGAATGCCGGTCTCCTGCTGGCTCTGGCCGATGCCGCGGCTCACCTCGGTATAGATCGCCTCGTAGTGCGCCGTCTCTCCCCGCAGCAGGCAGCCGAGCGTGATGATCCCATCGAAGCGGCGGCTCTCCGCCAGCATGCGCGCGGCGGAGGGGATCTCCCACGCTCCGGGCACACGCACTACCTGGATGTCGCCCTGCTTTGCTCCGCTGCGCAGCAGGCCATCAAGCGCCCCCTGCAGCAGCCGGTCGGTAATCACCGCGTTCCAGCGGGCGACTACGATGGCGAAGCGCATGCCGATCGCGGAAAGGTCTCCGTCAATGGCCAGCGGCTTGCCACGCAAGGGATCTTCCCACTCCCAGATGGCGAAGCGAAAGCCCGGCGCCGGCTCAACCGTGAAGGCGCGCGACTTCCAGCCAGTGCTGCCCACCTCCGTAATGGCCTTGCTCAGGTCTGCCGACTCCCCGGTTGAGGTCAGCCACTCCTTCGCCGCGCGGTGCACATCGTCCACAGCCGTAACTTCCACCAGCACTTCCGCCGGCAGGTTGGCGACACCGTCCAGGACTTCGTAGCTCCCCATCGGCGCAAGGAACGGCGCACCGCGGCTGCCGTCCGCCTCCCAGCTACGCCCTGGCTCGAAGCCCAGCGCGGCGAGAAAGCTACGCAGCCTGTCATAAGTAGCCGCCGTGCCTGCCGCGCGCACAAAGGTGATTCCCTTGATCATCTCTTTGAATCTACCATCCGCTGCGGGTAAGCAGCTGGGTCCTCGCATCGTCGCGCGCAGCATGCGCTGCTATCATTTCTTCGCCGCTCCAGCCACGCGGAGGGAAGACAGTGAACGATACGGAAACAGCCATCCGGCAAGCCGAGTTGATACTCAAGCTCTATGACCTGCGCCGCGAGAGCGTGATGCGCCTGGCACGTGGATACGTCGGCGGCCCATTCCTTCCGCAATCGGCGGATGAGTTTGTCGCCCTCATCGCTGCCGGCGCTAAGGAAGCCGGCTACATCCTCCAGGTGTACGGCTACTGGGACATGCTCTCGTCCTTCGTACTGCACGGAGCGCTCGACGAATCGCTGGTCTACGACACCTGCCAGGAGATGTACTTCCAGTATGCGAAGATCCAGCCCTACATGGCGGAGATCCGCCGGAAGCTGAATCTGCCGGAGTATTTCCGGAGCATCGAAGCCGTGGCTGAGGGCTCGGAAAAGGGCCGGTCGCGCCTGCGCGACATGCAAAACAGCATGAAGCAGATAGCCGCCACGCGCACGGGCTCCTGAGCGCCGCTCGCTGACCTGCGCCGCCTGCTACACTCACCAGTTCGCCCGCAACGACACTCCGGGCGAAACTGACGGATGAGACCTGACCATGCCCTACGAAAATCTCCTCTTTGCCACACGCGATAGCATCGCGTTCGTTACCCTCAACCGCCCCAAGGTCCTCAACGCGCTGAACAGCGCCACCTTCTCCGAACTGGAGGCGGTCTTTCTTGCCGTCAGCGGAGACCCGGGCGTACGCGCGATCGTTCTCACCGGCGCCGGGGAGAAGGCCTTCGCCGCCGGAGCGGATATCCAGGAACTCGCCGGGCTGGGAGCGATCGAGGGGCGTAGAATGGCCGCCCGGGGCCAGGCCGTGTTCGACCTCATCGAGAACTGCGGCCGTCCGGTGATCGCGGCTATCAATGGCTTTGCCCTGGGGGGAGGCTGCGAGTTGGCCATGGCCTGCACCATCCGCGTCGCCAGTGAAGGTGCGCGCCTGGGTCAGCCGGAGGTCAAGCTCGGCCTGCTGCCCGGCTATGGAGCCACGCAGCGCCTGCCGCGCATGGTCGGCAAAGGAACCGCGCTCAAGCTGCTGCTTAGCGGCGATATGGTCAATGCCGCCGAGGCTTTCCGTATTGGCCTGGTAGATGAGGTGGTTCCCGCCGAAGCCCTGTTGCCGCGCGCCGAGGCGCTGGCCCGCTCCATCGCCGCCAATGCTCCCCTGGCCGTGCGCGGCTGCCTGGAGGCGGTCCATGCCGGCTACGACCTGCCGCTGGCCAGCGGGTTGGCGCTCGAAGCCTCGCTCTTCGGGCTGGCCTGCGCCACGGCCGACAAAGCAGAAGGCACGCGCGCATTCCTTGAGAAGCGGCAGGCGACCTGGACGGGGCGTTAACCTGCGCGCACCCGTGCGAGCGGTATCCGTTGGTATGCTGAATCCTGTGTCCGCCCCCATGCGTATCGTCTCTGTCTCGGCCCGGCTGCTGCTTCCCTGCCGCGCCGCAGCGGCCTGTCTAGCGCTGCTGCTGCTTCCGGCCGGCTGCCGCAGCGCCGGTACGCCCCACCCGGCTGCGACGGTGAGCCCCCGGCAGATCCAACAGCAGGAGGCCCGTGCGCTTCTGAAAAGCGAGGCAGTCGCGCGTGAAGCGCTCGACCAGATCCCGCCGCCCTCCAAGCATCGCTACACCAACGTGCACAGCACCGACGCTTGGGTGAATCCGTTCCTGAGCGTCCACCGCGACTCCGTGACGCTGCGCGTGATCTTTCCCCAGACCACCGGCAGCCCGGTCGACGGGGGCACGATGCTGCACCCGCTGGCTGCGCGCAGGCAGGAACTGGAGGTCCGCTTTGCCGATCTGCCGGAGGCGCTCTCCGCGGTGCCGGACTTCTCCTGGCCGTACGGGCGCGTGGTCGCCGTCGCCGAATCTCCGACCGCCCGCCGGGAGGATCGCGCGCAGGTCCGCCGCAACGTGGAATCCGTCATCCAGATGCTGAACAACCTCGACATCGTGGTCGACGAATGGACCAGCCCCAGCGGCAACGGTCTCCTGCACTGACGCCGCTTGAAGTCATGGCATCCTAGAGACATGGCCGTCGCGTCCTCGCCCTTCGCCATCTTCCCTGCCACGCACCTTCCTCACGAATCCTTTTCCGCCGCCGATACTCTGGAGGCGCATCTGCGCGCCACCGTGCGCGGAGAGGTCCGCTTTGACCCCGCCTCGCGCGCCCTATACGCCACCGATGCCTCGAACTATCGTCAGGTGCCTGTCGGCGTGGTCATTCCGCGGGACGCGGCCGACGTCGAAGCGACGATCGCTGCCTGTCGCGCGCTGGGGGCGCCCGTGCTGGCGCGTGGCGGAGGCACCAGCCTGCCCGGCCAATGCTGCAACGTTGCCGTCATTCTCGATTTTTCGAAATACATGAACCGCATACTTGCCATGGATTTCGACGCAAAACGCGCGCGCGTCGAACCCGGCGTCGTGCTCGATGCCGTGCGCACGGAAGCGGAGAAACAACAGCTTACCTTCGCGCCCGATCCAGCCACGCACAACCGCTGCACCATCGGCGGTATGATCGGCAACAACTCCTGCGGCGTGCACGCGCTGATGGGAGGCAAGACAGTCGACAATATCGACTCGCTCGACATCCTGCTCTACGACGGCACGCGCATGACCGTGGGCAAGACGAGCGACGAAGAACTCGCCGCCATCATCGCGGCCGGAGGCAGGAAGGGCGAGATCTACGCCGGGCTTAAACGTATCCGTGACCGCTACGGATCGCTGGTGCGTGAGCGCTTTCCCGACATTCCGCGGCGTGTCTCCGGCTTCAATCTCGATCAGCTTCTGCCGGAAAACGGTTTCCATGTCGCCCGTGCGCTGGTAGGGACTGAATCGACCTGCGTCACCGTGCTTGAGGCGCATCTCGAGCTGATGCACAGTCCTCAGCATCGACAGCTCGTGGTCCTGGGGTTTGAAGACGTTTACACCGCCGCGGACTATGTCCCGAAGATCCTGGAACACACACCGATTGGCCTGGAAGGCTTTGATGGGCTACTGGTCGAGTTCATGAAGCGCAAGCAGCTCGCGCTCGACGACATCCCGCTCCTGCCCGACGGGAAGGGTTTCCTGCTGGTCGAGTTTGGCGCGGACTCCGCTGAAGGGGCGCTCCAGCAGGCGGAAGAGTTCATCGCGGCGGCCCGCCAATACGACGCCAAGCCCGAGGCCTGCCGTTTCGACGGCGAGAAGGCGGAACGCGTGTGGAAGGTACGCGAATCCGCCCTGGGCGCGACCACTTTCGTGCCGGGCGTGCCGCACGCCTGGGAGGGTTGGGAAGATTCCGCCGTTCCGCCGGATAGGGTCGGCGACTATCTCCGCCGGCTGTTCGTACTCATCCATGAATTCGGCTACGTCGCTCCGGTGTACGGCCATTTCGGCCAGGGCTGCATTCACCTGCGCATCAGCTTCGATCTGGAGACCGCACCGGGGATTGAGAAATATCGCGAGTTCATCGAACGCGCATCGGATATAGTTCTCGATCTGGGGGGCTCGTTCTCCGGGGAGCACGGCGACGGGCAGTCCCGCGCCGCGCTGCTGCCGAAGATGTTCGGCGATGAGTTGATGCACGCCTTTCGTGAATTCAAAGCGCTGTGGGATCCAACCAACAAGATGAACCCGGGCAAGATGATGGGGACGGTGGACGATGAGCGGATCTATCAGCCAACCGACAACCTTCGCCTCGGCGCAGGGTACGAATCCGCGCAGCCGAAGACCTATTTCCAATTTCCGGACGACCACGGTTCGTTCGGCGAAGCGACGCTGCGTTGCGTCGGCGTCGGAGCCTGCCGCAAGCACGAGAGCGCCACCATGTGCCCCAGCTTCATGGCAACGAGAGAAGAGCAGCACTCTACGCGTGGCCGCGCACACCTGCTATGGGAGCTGATGCAGGGCAACGTCATGGATGGCGGCTGGAAGAATGAGCAGGTGCACGAGGCGCTCGATCTTTGCCTTTCCTGCAAGGCCTGCAAAGGCGAGTGCCCGGTCAAGGTGGATATGGCCACGTACAAGGCCGAGTTCCTGGCGCACCACTATGAAGGACGGCTGCACCCGCTGCAGCATTATCTCTTCGGCTACATGGACCAGTGGTCGCGGCTCGCCAGCTTCGCACCCGCGTTTGCGAATCTTCCGCTGCAAACGCCCGGCATCCGCTCGCTGGTGAAAGCCGTCGGGGGCGTCGCCAGCGAGCGCACCATGCCGCGCTTCGCCAGCCGCAGCTTCCACCGCGGGCAGCGCACACGCGCTCGTACCGTCACCGCGGAAAAGACAGTGCTGCTGTGGCCGGATACCTGGAACAACTATTACCACCCGCAGGTGCTGGACGCCGCTGCACGGGTGCTGGCCGGCGCCGGCTATCGCGTGGTCTTTCCGCGCAGGCATATCTGCTGCGGACGGCCGCTCTATGACTTTGGCTTCCTCGACCAGGCGCGCAGCTATCTTGCCTCCATCCTGCGGCGCCTGGGCCCGCAGATCGATGCAGGCCTGCCCTTCATCGTGCTCGAACCAAGCTGCGCCAGCGTCTTCATCGAGGAGCTGCGCAACTTCTATCCCAAGGACGCACGCGCGCAGCGGCTCGCGAAACAAACCTACCTTCTCGGCGACTTCCTGGAGCAGCACGCGCCTGATTACAAGCCGCCGCAACTGGATGGACGCGAGATTGTGCTGCACGGCCACTGCCATCACAAATCGGTCTTCAAGATGAAGGCCGAGAAGTCGCTGCTTGAAGCCACCGGCGCAAAGGTCACGATGCTCGACTCCGGCTGCTGCGGCATGGCCGGCCCGTTCGGCTTTGAAAAAGATAAGTACGAGGTCTCGCAAACACTCGGCGAGCGCGTCCTGCTGCCTGCCGTCCGTAAGGCGGCACAAGAGACACTGATCGTCACGGATGGCTTCAGTTGCCGCGAACAGATCGCCCAGAACACCTCACGCCGCGCCATGCACTTTGCCGAAGTGCTGGATATGCACTGAAAGACATGCGCTGATCGCGTGAGAATGCGGGTGTGCGTAATCAGTAGTCTTCTTCTACCCGGTTGACCAGCGGCTCACCGGCGATGTAGCGCCGCACCTGGGCAGCCGCAAGCTCAATCGCTCGTTCCAGGAACCTGGCGCTCGCGCCACCAATATGCGGCGTAATCAGGATGTTGGGCGCACTCCACAGCGGATGTCCCTCCGGCAATGGCTCGGGATCCGTCACATCGACCACGGCCCGCACACGCCCGGCATGCAAGGCTTCGAGCAGCGCATCCGTCTCCACCACCGGCCCCCGGGCCGCATTGACCAGCAGCGCGGACGGCTTCATCTTCGCCAGGCGCTCCCGATTGATCAGCCCCTGCGTTGCTTCCGTAAGCGGTACCAGCAGCACCACAATATCCGCCGCCGGCAACAGATCGTCCAGCCGCTCCGCCGGTTCTACGCCGTCACGCCTGCGCCGGCCGAGACGGAGAAAGGAAACACCAAATGGCGCCAGCCGCTCTTCCACTGCACGGCCGATAGCTCCATAGCCCGCAATCAACACCGTCTTGCCTGCAAGCTCTTCCGGGTTGAGCAGCGGCGCCTGTCGCTTACCCTGCTCCGCTGCGGGATTTCTCTCCCAGCGTCCCTGCTCCTGCATGCGAACGTAAAACGGCAGATGCTTGAGCATGGCGAAGATGCCCGCAACAATCCATTCGGCGACGGGAGTGTCATGCACGCCTTGCCCGTCGTAGAGCGCGGCGCCGGCGGGCACAAAAGGCAGCAGCGCATCCACCCCCGCCCATAGCGATTGCACCACTTTGACTCCGCGCAGCCGCGCAGCCACCGCTGCCATGTGCCTGGGATGGAGGGGAGCGACCCAGATTTCGACCGCAATCTCCCCCACGCCCTCATTCTTTTGGGCATGAGGATCGAGGCGTACGATCTCCGCCTCCCGCGGGAATAACGCGAGCAGTTCCTCATCAACATCCGCGGGTACTCCCACGCGCACCATTCCTCACCTCATCCAGGTCAGATGCCGCGAACAGGTTGGCTACGGCTCACGGACCGCCGGGTCTGCTAATCCTTTTGATGAAAGACAGCGCTGTTGATGTCCGGCCAGAATTCCTTTGCCACGAACGTTCCGCCGTCGATCAAAACGCTGGTGAGCCAGCGTTGCCCCGTCTTTGTCCACGTACGGTACTGGCCGGGGTAATAGAGCGAGGAGATGCCCGCCGCGCCGCCGGCTCCCACCACCTCGGAGTAATTAAAGGTGTCATTGCCGTCATCATTCCGGGTGATCAGCGTTCGGGAGAACGAGTACGCGGTACGCTTCAGCACGCCGCCGCGGCCTTTGGTGTAATAGCGGTTGTCCTGGTGCAGCGCGATGGGCAGAAGACCCTCGACCAGCAGATTCTCGTCGGCCTGGTCGGCGAAGGTATGCCAGTAGTAGCGGCCAAACCCGGCCGCTCCCTGGTGGAATTCCGGATAGGAATCTGTCGCTTGCGAGATGCCGGCCTGCACGCCCACGAAGATGAAGGATGAATAGTCAAAGCTATCCTGTAGTGCGGTGATCACCTTCTCCTTCGGGCTTTGTGCCGGCAGCTTTACATCCGTGCTGACCGCGCGGAAGTTCGGGATAATCCCCAGAATGCGCTTTGTCTGATGCGCGGTCGGAATCGGAGTGACCGGCTCTGGCTTGGAAGCCTGAGCGGCGCTCGAAGTGGATGCAGGCTCGGGCGCGTCCGGTAGGGATGTACCCGCTTCCGCGGCAGGTGCGACGACGGCTATGGCACTCTGCGCCATGGCCTGCCGCGCCGCCAGTGACGTCAGGGCGCCGGCCACTGCCGCCCCCGCGAACAAGGCTCTGATGATTGGCATACGAGCCTATGATTCGCGATGGCAGGCTGTGGCTGCAAACTTTCGCCAACTTCTCACCACCCGGCTTTAGATCTCCGCCCAGCCGGCTCATCACCCACCGCATCTGCGTGCTGAAGACGAATGGCTACAACACCTTCCGCAACGACGCCAGCCCCTCTTCAATCGTCTCCAATGTGGTGGAGTATCCGAACCGGACGTGCCCTTCGCCCTGCTGTCCGAAGACCACTCCCGGTATGGTGGCGACGTGCGCGCGTTCCAGCAGCAGCCCGGCTGCCTTGCGGCTGTCTTTGCTGATTCTGGCTACATCCGGAAAAGCGTAGAAGGCCCCGGCGGGCAATTCACACGGCAGTCCCAGCGAGTTGAGCCCGGCCACCAGCACATCGCGGCGCTTGCGATACTCCGCGCGCTGCGCCTCGAAGTAGGACTCACCCAGTGACAACGCTTCGAGCGCCGCCCACTGTAGCATGGTCGGGACTCCGTTGGTTCCATAGAGCACCATCTTCTTCAGCCCGGTCATGAACGGCTCTTGCGCCACTGCATAGCCCACGCGCCAGCCAGTCATGGCATAGCTTTTCGAGAACGTGAAGGTGGAGATGGTTCGCTCCGCCATTCCCGGCAACGATGCGATAGAGACGTGTTCCCCCTCGTAGACCAGATCCTCGTACGCTTCATCGGCAAAAACCACGAGATCGTGCTTGATCGCGAAGGCCGCCACCTCTTCCGCTTCCACGCGAGAGAACACCAGTCCACTTGGATTCTGCGGCGTGTTGTAGTAGATGGCTCGTGTGTTCGGCGTCGTCAGTCTCTCCAGCGTCTGGGTAATCCCGTTGCGCCGCGCACCTGCCGTAGACACAAACAGCGGCCGCGCCTCGGCACCGGTGATCATGTCGCGAATCGGTGTCCAGTATGGGGAGAACAGCAGCACGTCAGAGCCCGGATCGAGCACCGTCTGAAAAGCAGCATAGAGGGCCTGAGCGCCTCCGACGGTCACGATCACATCGTCGTGCGTGACCTGCATGCCGTTCTTGCTGCGGAGCTTCTCCGCAAGCGCCTTACGCAGCGGATCGATCCCGGAAGACGGCGCGTAGCGCGTCTTGTTCTCGGCGGTGGCGGAAAACAGCCCCTGCTTCACCACGTCAGGCGTATCGAAAAACGGCTCACCTCCATGGAATGCGAAGACCTTCTGCCCGGCCGCGCGCAGGTCCATCACCTTGTTCCGTATCTGCACGATGTCAGAAAAACCAACCTCATCCAGCCGCTTCGCCACCCGCATCGTGCCCGTCTTCGTTGCTGCCATCGCGTCGTCTCATTCCCTTTCATCAGGACCGGCATCTGCCGCAAACTTCTTAGAATAAGGCCCAGCAGCATCCGCTGTCATGCTGTCGCAGGTCAGGTGGTCCGCCTGCCTGCTATCCTCGGTCCATGCGACGCCACCAAATCTGGTACGTGCTGGCGCTGGTGTGGTGGTGCCTTGCCGCCTTCGCGCTGCTGCGGCGTCATCGCGCTCCTGCCATACTGGAGGCAGCCTTCGCCGCCGGTTTCCTGGTTGTCGGGATCCTGATCGGCAGGCGCGACCGGGCACACTTGCACCACCGCAAAGATAGACTTCCTTAGACCGCCAGCCGTCCCAGATACACGGCCATACCGGCCACCGCATCCACGTTCATCGCATCCAGCTCGTCGATCTCGCTTTGCGCGCGAATGCCTCCGGCCACGATCAGTTGCCGCTGGGTGCACGCGCGCAGCCGCCGCGCTACATCGAGCGGAAAGCCCGTCATCGTGCCCTCGCGATCGATGTGCGTGTACAGGAAGGCCGCGCAGTAGGGCTCCAGCTCTTCCATGGCCTCTTCCGGCGAAAGATCCACCTGCTCCTTCCAGCCCTTCACCGCAACCCGGCCATCGCGCGTATCCACGCTGAAGACCAGCACCTCGGAACCTACCGCATCCCGCAGCTCTTCGGCAAAGTCAGTGCGCACCATCGCCCGTCCACGTGCGGGCGACCCGTCCTCTTGCTGGCGCCCCGCAAAGAGCGCCGAGCCGACGATGACACGCCGCGCGCCGGCGCTGAGCATAGCATCCGCGCGTGCGATCGAGTTGATGCCGCCGCCCACCTGGCACGGTAGCCGCCGCGCAATCTGCTGAATGAGCTCGCGATTGTTCCCCTGCCGCATGGCCGCATCCAGATCGATGAGCTGCACCATGGGATAGGCAGCGAAGCGCCGGATCCAGTACTCGAAGTCATCAAACGCGAGCTTCAGCTCTGCGCCTTGCACCAGTTGCACGATGCGCCCGCCCATCAGGTCAATCGAAGGAATCAGCATGGCAGCCGAACCGGTAATCCCTGGAGAGCCAATTCTCGCTTGAGCGTCCGCACATCCGCTACGCCAAAATGCAAGATGCCGGCAGCCAGCGCGGCGTCCGCCTTGCCGGCGCGGAAGACCTCAACGAAGTGAGCCGCCGTACCGGCGCCCCCGGAGGCGATTACCGGAATCTTCACCGCCTCGCTCACATAGGCCGTCAGTTCGCAGTCGAAACCGGCCCGCGTGCCATCCGCGTCCATGGATGTGAGCAGAATTTCGCCCGCGCCGCGACTCTCTGCCTCGCGTACCCAATCCAGCAGGCGCCGCCCCGTGGACAAGCGGCCGCCACTCACGAACACTTTTGCCTCTTCCACTGTGTGCCCGCAACGCTGCGCATCGATGGCCACGACCACCGCCTGCGCGCCAAAGCTGCGGCCAATCGCATCGATCAGTTGCGGGTCGGCTACCGCGGCCGAGTTCACGCTGATCTTGTCCGCGCCGGCGTCGAACACCGCCTCCGCATCGGCAAGCGAACGCACCCCGCCGCCGACGGTAAACGGCACAAAGAGTTCACGCGCCGTTCGCGCCACCGTATCCAGCAGCGTGGCCCTGCCCTCCTGCGTCGCCGAAATGTCCAGCAGCACGATCTCATCCGCGCTCGCCTGCGCATGGGTCTTCGCCAACTCGGCGGGATCGCCCGCATCGGCCAGATCGACGAACCGCACGCCCTTCACCACTCGTCCATCTTTCACGTCCAGGCACGCGATGATGCGCTTGGTCAGCATGTGGCCGCCGGTTCCCTGGACGCAAGCGCAAGGAAGTTTCGCAGCACCTGCAGCCCCGT
The DNA here is from genome assembly GCA_963830635.1 of uncultured Acidobacteriaceae bacterium. GTDB lineage: Bacteria > Acidobacteriota > Terriglobia > Terriglobales > Acidobacteriaceae > CAWHMN01. The sequence continues at coordinate 1,650,237 of CAWHMN010000001.1, forward strand.
TTCGCCGGATTTCTCGGGATGAAACTGGACACCGCAGAGTACACGGCGTTCTACGGCGCCGCTGAAAGGGTATCCGTATTCGGTAACCGCAACTGTGTCATTTATGACGGGTGCACGATAACTGTGCGTGTAGTAGACGAACGCTCCATCTGGAATGCCGGCCAGCAGGCGAGAGCCCGCGCGCACACGCAGGGAGTTCCAACCCACGTGCGGCACCTTCATGGAGCCGGAAAACCGGTCGCACATCCCCTCGAACGCTCCGAATCCGGGAATCTCCGGCGCCTCGGTGCTTCCCTCGAAGAGCCACTGCAGGCCCACGCAAATACCAAGGAACGGCACGCCCCGCGCGACGCTGCGGCGAATTGCCGTTTCCATGCCGCTGGTGCGCAACAGCTCGGTAGCGGCAAAGTGCCCGACTCCAGGCAGAATGATCGTCTCCGCCCGCTCGATCAGAGCCGGATCGTCCGTTGCCTGCGCAGCCGCTCCGGCAGCCCGCACGGCCTTCATCACCGAGGTGAGATTTCCAGCCTTGTAGTCGATTACAGCAACCACGCCGTCTCCTCGTTATAGTGCACCTACAGCAGGCCCTTGGTGCTGGGCAGCATCTCGCCCAACTGCTTGTCGCGGGAACACGCCACGCGAAGCGCCCGCGCGAAAGCTTTGAACAGTGCCTCGACCTTATGGTGGTTGGACCGCCCGTACATCGTCTTTACGTGCACATTAGCGCGTGCTCCGCGCGCGAACCCCTCGAAGAAATCCTCCACTAACTCGCTCTGCAGATCACCCACCAGCCGGGTCTTCACCCTCGTCTTCACCACGCAAGCCACGCGCCCGCTCAGATCGATTGCCGCCACACCGAGCGTTTCATCCATCGGCATCAGAAAATATCCAGCGCGCAGTATGCCTTTCTTGTCCCCGAGCGCTCTATCGAACGCCTCGCCCAGCGCAATGCCGACGTCCTCGACCGTATGGTGCTGGTCGACGTCCAGATCTCCGTCGCACCGCAACTCCAGATCGAACGCGCCGTGCCGCGTGAAAAGCTCGAGCATGTGATCGAAGAAGCGGATCCCGGTGTGCACCTGGTAGCGGCCACCGCCCTCGATCGTGAGCTTCAATGCGATCTTCGTCTCGTGGGTCGCGCGTTCGATCGTCGCCTGACGCACCGGCCGGCTCACGTCGTTCTTGCGTTTCATGCCGGCTGCCATTCGATTTCCTCAAGCGCTGCTGACATTGCCTGCGTGGCCGATTCCATCTGCTCGCGTGTGCCCACGGTGATGCGCACGCAGCCCGTGCATCCGGGATCATTTGAACGGTCCCGCGTCAATACGCCGCGCCGCCGCATCGCTTCCACAAATTCGCGATGGCGCGCACCAATCGACACGAGCACAAAATTCCCGCCGCTGGGCCAGTGGGGCACGTGCAGCGCGGTAAGCGTCGCCAGCAGGCCTGCTCGTGCGGCCTGCACCTCGGCCACGTACCAGTTCAGGTAGGCGTCGTCTGCGAGCGCTACCGGAATACACACCAGCGCCAGATGGTTCACACTGTAGGGCGAGATTACGCGCCGCAGCCACTGCATGATGTGCTCCGGCGCTACCAGCGCGCCTACCCGCAGGCCGGCCAGCCCATAGGCCTTGGAGAAGGTGCGGGCAACCACCAGGTTCGGTGTCTTGCCAATGCAATCCAACATGGTCTCGCCGAAAAAGTGGAAGTAGGCCTCATCGACCAGCACCACCGCCTGCGGCGCGCCTGCGGCTAGCCGCAGAATGTCTTCGCGCGCGACGCTCGCGCCAGTAGGGCTGTTAGGGTTGGCAATCGCAATCAGCCGGGTCTCGGGCCGGATCGCGCCGAGTAGCGCGTCGACGGGAAAGGCAAAGTCCTTTGCTGCCGGCACAGCGTCCAACCGCGCCTCGGCGGCCGAGGCATACACCTCGTACATGCTGTACGTCGGCACCGGCAGCAGCATCGCAGAATCCCGATCCAGATAGGCTTGGCAGAGCAGGTGGATTGCCTCATCCACGCCATTGGTCAGCAACACCTCTTCCGGCTTCACGCGCAGGTGGTCGGCCACTTGGCCTTCGACCGCTGCCCGCTCCGGATAGCGCGTAAGCTCGACCGCCGTGATCGCTCGCAGCCGCTCCAGCACGCGTGGCGAGCAGGCCACGGTATTTTCATTAAAGTCCAGCCGCAGTCCACTACGATTGCCGAGCGGCGGGTGATACTCCTTCATGCGCGTCACGGCTGCACGTGGCTTGGGCGTCGTCAACGTCTCAGGCATCTTCCATCCTCGCGCGTATGGATGCGGCGTGTCCCATCAGCCCCTCGGCCTCCGCGAGCATGGCTGCGGCGGGCCCCAGGGCGCGCACCCCTTCGCCGGTGTAGTGCTGCACCGTCATCACGCGAAGGAAGTCGAGCACGCTCAGGCCACCGCGCATCCGCGCCAGCCCTCCAGTCGGAAGGGTGTGGTTCGGCCCTGAGATATAGTCGCCCAGCGGCTGCGCCGACCACCGGCCCACAAAGACGGAGCCGGCATGCCGCACCCAGCTCAGGTCCGCTTGACTGTCGACGGTAAGATGCTCGGCAGCGAGGCGGTTCACAACGATGCTCGCCTCCGACATTGTATCCGTGACGATGACGTATCCGTGACGTGCCAGCGCCTCTTGCGCTACTGCGTTCCGGCGGCTTCCGCGCTTCACCTCCTGGAGCACCCGCTTCGCCAGCGTGCTCCGCGTCGTCACCAGAACCGCCAGCGTCTCGGCATCATGTTCAGCCTGAGCGATCAGGTCGAGCGCGATATCTTCGGCATCGCCGGTTTCACTCGCGACAACGATCTCCGTGGGCCCGGCGAGCATGTCGATGCCGCAATCGAAGGCCACCAGCTTCTTCGCCGCGGTCACATAGAGATTGCCGGGGCCAACGATCTTGTCCACGCGCTCGATGGTCTCCGTGCCATACGCAAGTGCCGCCACGGCATGCGCGCCACCTATGTGAAGGAAGTGCTCGACACCCAGCATGGCCGCGGCCGCCAGCGTCTCTGTAGCCACGCTGGGAGACACGACAACGATGCGCGGCACGCCGGCCACCTGCGCCGGAATTAGTGTCATCAGCAACGAGGATGGCAGCGGGTGGCGACCTCCGGGCACATAGCAGCCGACGGTATCGAGCGGCTTCACCCGTTGCCCGGTCATAACGCCCGCGGCCGGCGGGAGGTCCCACTCGAGGGGCATCTGACGCTCGGCAAACCCGCGAATGTTCGCGGCAGCCATCTTCAGCGCCTGGCGCAGCGCGGGTGAGATCTCTTCCCACGCGCGGTGACACTTCTCGACAGGGACACGCATGGGCGCCTCAGCCCCGGCTGCGTCGAACTTCCGCCGATACCGCAGCAGCGCCTCGTCGCCATACTTACGGACGTCGCGCACGATGCGCTCGGCTCGCGGCGTCACCCGCGCCAGGGCCGCCGTTCCACGGCCGTCTAGCGACCGCAGCAGCCGCTCCAGGCGCTGCTTCCCCCGCTCTCCCTTCGCTTCCAGCAGCTTCATCGGCAATCCAGGTCTGTTTAGAGAACCACTTTGTTCAGTGGATATTCCACGATGCCGGTCGCCCCGGCGGCCTTCATCTTCGGCAGCACATCGCGAACCACACCCTCTTCAAGAATGGTGTTCACCGCCACCCATGCGGGGTCGCGCAGCGCCGATACCGTAGGCGAGTTCAGCGCCGGCATCACCTGCAGCACCGCATCCAGATTCACCTTGCGTACATTGAGCATCAGCCCCACCTGACCCTGCGCCGCAATTGCGCCATTGAGCATCAGCGCCAGCTTGTCCACCTTCTCGCGCTTCCACGCATCCAGCATGCACTGCCGGCTCGCGATCAGATGGGTCTCGCTTTCCATGACCGTATCGATGATGCGCAGCCGGTTGGCGCGCAGCGAGCTGCCCGTCTCCGTCACCTCTACCACGGCATCGGCCAGGTTCGGCGGCTTTACCTCGGTTGCGCCCCAGCTGAACTCCACCTTCACGCCAACCTGTTTCCGCGCAAAGTAGCGCTTGGTCACCTCCACCAGCTCGGTCGCAATGACCTTGCCCTGCAGATCCTCGGCGCATTCGAAGCTCGAGTCCTCCGGCACCGCCAGCACCCAGCGCACCTTGGACCGGCTCTGCTTGGCATACGTCAGGCTGGTCACGCTCTCCACGTCCAGGCCGCTCTCCACCACCCAATCTATGCCGGTGAGCCCTGCGTCCAGCACGCCCTTCTCCACATAGCGCGCCATCTCCTGCGCGCGGATGAGCATGCACTCGATCTCTACATCGTCGATCGCGGGGAAATAAGAACGGCCATCGGCGTAGATGCGCCAACCGGCGCGCTCGAACAGCGCAATCGTTGCGTCCTGCAGGCTGCCCTTGGGAATGCCAAGCTTCAGCTTTCTGCTCTCCGGTTTCGTGTCGCCGATTCTGTGGGAGGCTCCCGCACTTGTAACCGTAGCTGTATCGGGCACTACCGCACCTCCCGTGTGGCCATCGGCACTGATCGAGTGAAGCAGCTCACCGTACCCTCATGGCACACCAATCCATCGCCCTCCACCTCAACCTGGAAGAGCAGCGTGTCCTGGTCGCAATCGGTCGACGCCTCGATCACGCGCAGACGATTGCCGCTGGTTTCGCCCTTCACCCACAACGTCTGGCGCGTCCGGCTCCAGAACGTGACGTAGCCCGTCTCGACCGTCCGGGCGTAGCTACCCTCGTTCACGAATCCCACCATCAGCACCTCGCGCGTCTTCGCGTCCTGCACGATCGCGGGGGCCAGGCCGTCCATCTTCTTGAAGTCGATCTCCACCGCACGCTCCTTCACATCCTGCTGCATACGTTCCCGCTCTCCCCACCCCAACCACAAACAGAAAAGCCCGCCGGTGCATCTGCGCATCGGCGGGCTACTCACTCTTCTTCGATCTGCATTCAGCGACTGATTGGATTCAGCTACTGACCGGAAGAGTCCGCCGACACGCGCGCCGCGTGATGATGAGCATGGCGGCGATGGTGGCGATGGATCTTCATATTCGCTTAGTACCTTCGGTTGCTTGAGCTTTTACGTTAGTGGCACCGCTGTTCCATGTCAACCCTTCTGCCGTCAATTCACGACGCGTAGCACTACATCCAGTCCTCCGCCTTGGCGGCCATCGCCTGCGCCAGCGTGATGCGCGTCTTGCGCAGAAAGGCCAGATTCGACATATGCGCCGCGATCGCCGATCGGTATCCGATCTCGACCGTCGCATTGGGCTGCTTGCGTGTGCGGATGCAGTCCATCCAATTCGCCATGTGGTCCACGCCCGGATCGCTGCCCTGGATGACCGCCCCATCCGGGTTGTTGATCTTTTCCGGCAGATAGGCGAGCGATGAGGTGTACTTGCCGGTGACCATGTCCGTCGATCCGCTCACGTGCTGGATCGTTCCCTTCCTGCCCAGGATGTGTTCGCCCAACCCATAGCGGCTGTTGCTGAAGGTCGATTGCCAGCTCACCAGCAGGTCCGGGTATTCGAGCGAGACACCGATCGTGTCCGGCACCTGCCGTCCGTCCTTCTCGTCGTACACGCCGCCCATCATGGTTGCGGCCTGCGGCAGGTCCAGATCGAGCGCGCTGATGATCCAGGCGATCTGGTGAACCATGTTCTCCGTCACGTTGCCGCCGGAGAACTCCCAGAACAGCCGCCAGTTGATGAACTTGAAGCCATCGAACGCCATCTCCGGCTTGCCATCCAGAAACAGCTTCCAATTCACATGATCCGGATTGCAGTCCGGCGGCACGGGCCGCACCCACTGCCCCTTGCCGATCGCCGAGTTGCGCGACATCCAGGACTCCACCGAGCTCACCTGCCCCAGCAGACCGTCCTTGATCCACTTCCGCGTGTCCACCAGCGTGCCCTCGCTCTCATGCTGCAGCCCGATCTGCACTACCTGTTTGGACGCCTTCGCCGCCTTCCTGCACGCCACCGCTTCGGGGATATCCCAGGTCATTGTCTTTTCGGAGTAGAGGTCTTTGTGCGCGCTCAGCGCCGCCAGAAAATATTTCGCATGCAGATGCAGCGGCGTCGCGTTGATGACCGCATCCACGTCCTTGCGTTCCAGCAGCCGCATGGGATCGTCATACATGGTCGCGTTTGGCAGCAACTGCTTCATCTCGTCCCGGCGCCGGGAGTACACATCCGCCACCGCCACGCACTCCACGTTTGGCTGCTTGAGCGCATCCTTCAGGTCCTGCTGCCCACGGTCTCCGGCGCCGATCAGCCCGATCCGTATACGATCGTTTGCGCCCAGCGCGCGCGCTGCCGGCATCGCGCTTGCCAGCAATACACCTGTCCCGACCCGTTCCAGAAACTCCCGCCGCGTCACCATTCCCATGCCACCATCCTTGTGCTCCAACACTGAATGCTTCAGCAATGAATGCCCGCCTTCGCCAGCGTGCTCTTCAAGCCCTGCATGCTGATGCGGGTCGAGGCCTCGGGTGTGCCCGCTCCGCGCCAGTGCGTCTCCAGGCTAACCGCGTAGTGGTAGCCGTTCCGCTCGAACGCGCGAAACTGCCCGGCCCAATCGATCACGCCCGCGCCCACCGGAGCCCACTCATACTTCTGTCCCGGCTTGCGCACCACATCCTTGCAGTGGCAATGCCCGATGCGCTCCTTTGGCAGCAGGTCATAACCGTTCGGATACGGCGTGCTGCCGATGGCTGCCGCATTTCCCGGGTCCCAGTTCAGCATGAAGTTCCTGTTCGGGATCGCCTTCAGCACTGCCGCCGACTCCTCACCCGTCGCCGTGTTGCAGGACATCTCGTTTTCGAGCAGCAGGATGATGTTGTCTTTCGCGCAACGCTCCGCCGCCTGTTTCAGCTTGGCATTGATGGCAGTACGGTAAGGCTTCTGGTCTTTCAACCGCCAGAAATCGAAGCAGCGCAGCCGGTCCGTGTTGAATGCCTTGCACAGCGCAATGCAGCGCTCCAGCAGCTTGTCCTGCGCCGTGAAATCGAAGTCCGCGTGGAACTGGTCGCGCCGTTCGCTCACGTCGGAACGTGGCGCCCCGGGCCAGTCCACCTTGAACAGCGGGCTGGCAATGTCCGTCACCCGTAGCCGGTATTTCTCCAGGATCTTCCGCGACGCATCCACCTCTTGCGCGTTGAGGTCGGTGATGTTCTTGTTCCACATCCCGCGCAGCTCGATCCAGTTCAACCCAAAGTCCCTGGCCGCTATCTCGCACGCTTTGTCGAAATCCTGCGTGATCTCGTCGTTGATCACCGCCAGCCGAAACGGACAGCTTGCCGCGCTCATACCTGCACTCCCATCTTCTGCTCCAGAAACTGCTTGCTCAACTCCGCCGACTGCTTCGGTGTGCGCGTATCCCCCGGGCGCTCCCCATCCAGTTCCACCACGCCCCAGCCGCGGAAATCGATCGTACGCAGCGCCGCGAATACCTGTTCGAAGTTCACCTTACCCTGGCCTAGCTCCGTGAATTCGTAACCGTCCTTGGTGCTTGCCGGCCGCACGTCCTTCAGGTGCAGGAACAACACGCGCGGCCCATACTTGCGAATCGCCGCCGCCGGATCACCGCCGCCCTGGTAGTAGTGCGCCACGTCCAGCTCCAGCTTCACGTAGCGCGGATCGGCCGCGGCCAGGATCGCGTCCACGGCCTCGGGCGTCTGCCCGATCGAGCCCATGTGGTTGTGGAAGCCCGTCTGAATGCCGTACTCGGCCGCCCGCTTGCCAATCTCCGTCAACTGCGCGCCCTGCTGACGATAGTCCGCCTGCGTATACGTGCGCCCCTTGGCGAACGCGCCGATCACCTGCAGGTACTTCCCGCCCGCGTCATGCAAGTACTTCGCATTGGCCGCGTGCTCCTCTACCGTCTCTTTTTCTTTCGCCGGATCGAGCGTCGTCACTCCGCTGGACAGCGCCACAAACGTCAGCTTGTGCTGCGCCAGCAACGCCTCCAGCGCCCGCGCGTCCGCAAACTCCTTGGTCGCGTTCGCGCGCAACTGAATTCCCGGATAGCCCAACGCTGCGATCTCATCGACCGCCTGCCGGTCATTCCCGCCCCACGTGATGGACGCACACCCCACCCGCATCTCCATTGCGCCGCGGTGCAGTGGGACGTCGAAGATCGAGAGGTCCATGGGTGGGTAGAGCGGCCCGGTCGAAGCCGCTCCCGCGCTACGAACAAGCGGTGGTACAGCAGCGCCCAGCCCCGCCAGGCCCAACCCGTGCAACACCTGTCGACGTGTCCAATGCATCTCGATTGACCTCCGAGTTTCCGTTAGCGAAAAAACCCTGTTTCCCACTGCGACGAATTCTCTGCGCATCCCGGCAATTTCTCAAGTTGACGGCTACGTGCGTCTCACGCTGAGCAAGGGACGTACGGTTCAGCCAGCGGCCATCTCGGTGACAAGCGTCTTGATCAGCTCGGCTGTCGGCATCGCGCGTGACCGCGCAACCCCGCGACCCGCCCATAGGGAGAGGTACTCCGGATTGTTTCTCTGCGCCGCCCCTTTGCGCATGGCTCGCGTGAGCGTGTTTTGTAACGGAAACGAGAGAATGCTGGATTCCCTTTCTGCCAATCCTTTGGTGAAGGTGTTAGCGATGCCTCTCGCCTCGCGTCCGGAAAATGCGCGCCGGCGGCGAGCGAACCCATACCTCCGGCATGCGCAACCGCCACCGGTTCGGTAGTTGAAGGGCCGCCTCCCATCGGAGCTTGAATGGTCGGGTGCTCCATGCCTAGAGCCCGGAGGATCGATGGGTTAGCCACGGGTTCCTTTCTCACCGCCCCGGCCTTCTGATCTGCATGTGGCAGGATTCGAGCGAATCATCCGAGTCAGGCAAAGCGCGGCCTGATCTGAAGGTAACCGCCCGCCCGCTCCATGGTGTCACGTTCGAGACGATCTCCATTGAGCCGGAGTCCCGGTCTCGATAGGCTCACCCACATACCAAGCCAACTTGGAAGGAACAACGTTGCATCCGTTGGGCGCCCTCTCCGCGAGCAGATGGCGCCCGTTTTTTTCGCTTTGCGGCATTCCATGGCGGAACCCTTGTTCATTGCGGGACACCTCTCGACGATAGCCACCGCGGCGTGCATGTTCTCGCGAGTTCCTGTCTGCTGTGTGCTAAGGTGGCTTCGTAACAGGACTCCGCAACTCAGCGGGTAGCAGGATGACCGAAACCACCTCTTTCACGAATGCAAAGCGTACCCAGGAGAGCCTTCTTGCTCCGCTGGAGCGCAGAGCGCTGCAATGGCTCGTTCGCCGCCTGCCCTGTTGGGTAAGTTCGGACCTTCTCACCTTTCTGGCTATCTTTGCCATGCTGATTGCAGGCGTCTGCTTCTGGGCCGCCAGGTCAGATCGCCAGTTTCTCTTCGGCGTTCCGTTTGCGTTAGCGTTGAACTGGTTTGGCGATTCACTGGACGGTACGCTCGCTCGCTACCGTAACCAGCAGCGCCCCCGGTATGGTTTTTACGTCGATCATCTCTGCGATTGCCTGTCAGTGATCTTTATAGCCGGGGGCATGGCGCTCAGCGGTCTCATGCATACCGAGCTTGCGATGGGCGTAGTGATCGCATTCCTGATGGTTTCGGTCGAGGCCTACCTGACGGCTTACACCCTGGGCCAGTTCCATATCTCGGTCGGATATTTTTCCCCAACCGAGCTCAGGGTCGCGCTCGCCATCGGCGTACTGCTGATCGTGCGCTGGCCCTATGCACACCTGTTTGGCAGACGCCTGCTCTCGCTCGACGTGGGTGGCGTATGCGCCATCGCCGCCATGGGCCTGATGTTTCTCTTTCTGGCGACCAGGCATTTGGCAGAACTCTACAACCAGGAGAAACTCCCCTGACCGCATGCAGGACCGGCAGGTAGTTGCATGCTTGGATCTTGAGTAAGCCGCGATGGCCTGATGGTGGGCGAGGCGGGGATCGAACCCACAACCCTCAGCTTAGAAGGCGGCGGATTGCGCTCTTCTCTGGTTTACTCTGCTTTCCTCTGATGTGACTTCCTGCCAGCAATTGCGCACCTCGGGCTGTGTAATAGTTCCTTCTGAGTGCTACCCCGTTCCCACAGAGGGTCCCCACAAGTCTTCTCTTGACCTGAAACTGTCTATGGCTGAGAGTGGGTGCACTGCGAACTCTGCTGGGAGCTGATGCTCTGGTGGAGAGCGCCAGAATGGGCGCGCTGCGGGCTCCGTCCTCGATGACGCTAGATTCTTGAAGCAATCGCCTGGTTAGAAGACTGATCGGCCTTCAGCGACATTCACCAGATCGGCAAGCATCAAGATTTGGGCTCTGCGCCCTCCTCCCTCGCGAACAACTTTGAGCACGCCGCCGTCTCGCAGTTGAGAGAGCAAGCGCATAATCATTGGCTTGCTCGGCATTCCCTTGAAATCATCGAAGTGAGTGCTCTGAATGATGGGCCGCTGGAACAGCACATCCAGCAGAGGGACGGCATATTGGGAATGGGTGAGTGCGAGTACCTGCTGCTTGAGGCGCTCGTAAAGACTCATGATCTCGCGCACCTTCGCTGAGTTCTCCTCTGCCTGCCTGATGAGTGCCTCAAGGAAGAACTCTATCCACGAATTCCAGGACTTCTCGTGCTGGCCAATTTCACGAAGGCGGGAGATGTACTGATCCCGGTAGCGATCCAGATACCCTGAGAGGTAAAAGACTGGACGGTCCAGGATCCCTCGTTCGTGAAGGAATAGCGGGATAAGAATGCGCCCCAAGCGCCCGTTGCCGTCTAAGAAGGGATGAAGAATCTCGAACTGCGCGTGAACGATTGCAAGCTGAACAAGTATGTCCTTCTCGTCTGAGTGGTAATACTCTTCCCAATCGTCTAAATACTCCTGAATGAGATCTGGCGGAGGGGGGACGAAATCTGCTTCTTCAATCGTCGATCCAGCCCGACCGATCCAGTTCTGCTCTCGTCGGAGCCGTCCTCTCCCTTTGAATCTTCCCCTCACACTGTCGAGCAACATTTCGTGAAGTTTCAGCAAGAGGTTAAGCGTGAAGGGACGATCCCTGAGTTCCGCGGCGGCTGCCTGAAGTGCAGCTCGATAATTGATAATCTCGAAGATGTCCTGGCGCCGTGACTCCTCCTGCGGCTCTTCTCCAGCCTCAAACTTGAACACCTCGCCCAACGTTGCTTGAGTGCCCTCGATTCGAGACGAAAGAACAGCCTCCTGGGTCATAAGAGGCGACAGGAGAATGTCCGGATTGGGGAGTCCATAGAGGATTCCACCATACGCAGCGACGGCACGATTTGCCCGTGCGATCTGCGGAATCAGGGACTCCCAAGCTACTTCGGCGGGCGGGAGCTTAGAAGGCCGAAACGGTTTCATCTATTTGTGTAAACCCTGAGAGCGTCTATCCGCGTTGTGTAAACCGGAACGAGCTTTAGTTTACACAAACTCCCATGTAAGCGGCGCGAATGTGACAGTTCGGAAGATGTTCCCCACAGAATGCCCCACAACGTCAGAAGGCTTAGAACACAATCTATCGTAAGCTGATGATTCTACTGGTGGGCGAGGCGGGGATCGAACCCACAACCCTCAGCTTAGAAGGCTGATGCTCTATCCAATTGAGCTACTCGCCCGTTGCGCACATTGTATCGTGGTCACGCTGCGGAGCAGCCTGCAGCGCGGCTGAGACAACCCTGCGAAGCGCGGTTCCCCATCGCGCCTCGGCAACCTGAGCATCGTCGCCGACGCTCCACACATACATGGTGACGGCATAGCCCCACGCCCCATCCACCTGTGCCGGCCGCACGATGAACTCAGCGCAGCCGCCGCTCTCTTCCCGCCCCTCTACTTCGTCGAACTCGCCCGCGGCGCGCACCATGCGCCGCACCCAGCCCTCGTGCGCCGTAAGATCGGCCTCCGCGAATCGCTCCGCGAGCAAGACGTCTATGTACGAACCGCGGCCACACTGCCCCGGCGCAAGATCGAAGCGCGCCCGCAGACTCTCCATCTCCGCCGGATCGATCTCCCACACATCGCACTTTGCCGTGCGCAAGCACCCGGCACCATCGTTCAGCCGCAGCAGCGCATCCCGCAACGCCGGATGTTCCACCACCTCGGGCAGCAGGTCCACCGCAGCGGGATCCTTACCTGCACGGTTGCGAAGATCTATGAATGCCGGGACCTGCGCCTTGGAACCGGGCGCGGACTCAGCCAGCCACGGCACTACCACTACGGGATCGCCGGCCCCCGCCTCTACGCCCCAGTCCGCATCCACGTCACTGTCCCGTCGCTTCGCACAGAAAGCCCAGCAGCACGCGTTCGGCCCAGTAACCGTCCGATGCGAGCGCCGGCTCCAGAAACGCGCAGTGTCCTCCATGCACGGTCTCGATCAGGCGCACGTGCCGGTTTTCAAGCAGGATCGCGCGCGTCTCCGGCAGCATGCGGATAAACGGGTCGTCGAGCGCATGCATCACCAGCGTGGGAATCTTGATCCTGTCCGCAACCCGCGTGCTCGAAGCGCGGAAGTAGTAGTCGTCTGCGCCAGCAAAGCCGGAATAGAAGGCGGTGATCTGGTTGTCGAATTTTCGCAGCGAGTGCACGCCGCGCGCTCGATCACTGGAGTAGATCTCAGGATAGAGGGCGACCTTCCTCGCATACCGGGCGAGCAGCGCGCGCATGAATTTCCACTCGTAGATGCGGTTCGCCGGCAGATGCATGGCGTCCGCGGATGCGGCCAGGTCCATCGCCGGCGAAACCCCCACGACCGCCTGCAAAATGTCCGGCCCGTGTGAGCCCAGATCGCCCGCAAGCTTGAGCACCACGTTGCCGCCCATGGAGTAGCCGACCGCTACCCAGTTCCCCGCGCCGCGCTCCAGGCTGAGCGACTCCATGACCGTCAGCAGATCCTCAGACAAACCCGAGTGGTAGAGCGTTGGTGACAGATGATCGGTGTCGCCGCAGTTGCGCATGTTCATGCGTACCACGTTCCAACCCGCGGCCCACATGCGCGCGGCGTTACCGCGCACATACTGCGAGTTGGACGAGCCTTCGAGCCCGTGCAGCAACAGCGCGGTCGTGCGCTCATGGCGCACCTCCTCCGGCTGCCAGTGGCAGTGGCAAAGCACGTGGCTGGCCTGGCGCGACCCAGTAGCCGCTTCTACCTCGACGATCTGCGCCTCCGGCTCAGGCAGCCGCAGATGCCGCGGCAAAAAGTTGCCGGCAAGCGTTTGCAGGTGTCCGTTGCTCAGCCAGCGCCGGGGCGTGAAATCGCTCCACCACCCCACCCCGTGACCTTCCGCGCCGTTCACAGTTTCTACGGTCTCCGCCAGTAGCTTCTCGATAGGTGTCATGTACGCAGCCTCGCCAGAAGCTCGCGGGCGCGCAAGGCCCCCTCTGGCGTCTCCTCGTGCTTGAAATATGCAAAGACCTGCCCCTGCTGCGCATCCTCCGTCAGCCAGCGTGCCCGCTCGCCGAGCTCCGTCTCGGAGTAGTTGCTCCTGCGGAGCCGGTAGCAGGTGAAGGGCGCCGTCCGCACGCGCGGCGTGATTAGCTCATCGCTTTCCGCAACGCACAACGCCGCCTGGTGGGCGCTCAGCAATGCGTAGGTCTCGTCTGTAAACCAGGATGGATCGCGAAATTCGAACGCCATGCGCAACTCGCTCCCGCGTGTCTCCGTCAGGAATGCCTTCATCCGTTCCAAATCGCACTTGAAGTTCGGCGGCAATTGCAGCAGCAGAAGGCCGAACTGGTTTGTCCTGAGCACCGGCGTCAGCGCTGCACTCAGAGCTGCCAGATCCTCGCCGCACTCCTTCAGCCGGCGAAAGTGCGTGATCCGCTGCGGGGCCTTGAATGAGAAACGGAAACTCTCCGGCACGTCCGCGAGCCACGCGGCCAGCATCTTCGGCGTCGGCAACTGCCGGAAGGTATAGTTCACTTCCACGCTGTTGAGTTGTGTGCCGTAGTACGCAAGCATCTTCTTAGCGGGCGTCTTCGCCGGATAAAAGTCAGGCTTCCAACTGGCATACGCCCAGCCGGAGGTTCCTATGTAGATCGAGTCCCCTGCTCGAGCTCGCACGGAATCGCTCATACTTGTGCCCATCATAGCTTTTCCGAAAATGAAGTCTACGGGATTGGCACGCGCACACTGCCGAGAGTAACCAAACGATGAACCCTAAGTGTGTATCGCCTCCGTCGGCGACTGCGGGCGGGCATCAGCCCTAGGCTACGCACCAGGGTAGCGAAGGTCTGACTCTTGACAGCATGACAGGTGGGAGCAGGCTGGGGCGGCTAGTGGGGATCGAACCCACGACACCCGGTGCCACAGACCGGTGTTCTGCCACTGAACTATAGCCGCCGTGCAACCCTTCGATTGTAGCATTGGGCCTGAGCAGTCATTGCGCCGAACGTGCGCAGCACCACGTCGACTTGCCGCATCCAAAAAGCGAGCCACGAGACCAGCCTTGCCCGCACTGCATCATTCCGGCATACTGCCGCCGCTCCCTCCGCTGGAGCAGCGCAGCCGACGCGCGGGCCGCCTCTTTACGGATGCCAACCTGGACCTGCTCAGCCATCTGCTGGACGATTGCTTCCGCATCCCCGGCACCCGCATCCGCTTCGGCATCGACGGCATCATCGGCCTCGTCCCCGGCATTGGCGACATCGCCGGCGGCCTTGCCTCCTGCATCCTCATCTTTGCTGCCTGGGCACGCGGCGTTCCCTACATCACCATGGTGCGCATGCTGGTCAATGTGGCGCTCGAGGTGATCATCGGCGCCGTGCCCTTCCTCGGCGATATGTTTGACATCGCGTGGAAAGCCAATCGACGCAATTACGCGTTGCTCACGCGCCAGATGCATCAGCCGCGGCGTCATACCTGGCGCGATTGGGTCTTTCTGCTGTCGCTCACCGCCCTCGCCGCAGCCATCCTGGTGGTGCCGCTCGTGGCGCTCTTCTGGATCATGGACCGCCTGCTCCGACCCCGCTGAATGGCCGCTTTCCGGCTGTTACAATCGCAACAGTCGGGGCGTAGCGCAGCCTGGTAGCGCATCTGCTTTGGGAGCAGAGGGTCGGGGGTTCGAATCCCTCCGCCCCGACCAAGGAATCAGGTACTTAGCGCCAGCTGCGCATCCCGCGGAACGGGGAAGCCCCATGCGGAGCTCATGACCTATTCCCTTAGCATCGGCAATCGCAAGAAATACCCAACTCAGCCATATGGCTTTACCGTGCGCGAACTGCCGCCCTTGATTCATCGGCTGATGACTCAGTACAAGCGTTGGCCGAGTCTCGACGAAAGCCCTCGGATCTTAGGCCGTACGGTTCGACGCTCAGAATGCCAGAGTCGTGGGATCAGCGGCGATCAGGTGCAATGGAGGCGATCACAATTCCGTGCGAGTCACCATGCGCGTACTCTGTTCCGCTCACCTTAACGTGCTCTCCAGCAAACGGAAGAAGCTTGGCGTTTTGTGAGGATGAGGGTGTCTTGCTGTCAATGGGTAGGTAGATCGCTCCATCGTCACGCAGGATCACAAGTGGGGAACCATTCTTCGCGCACGCCTTCGCGCATGATCCGCTAATCGGCTTCTCCAGACCCTTGGTGTACGCGCAGGACGAGTCGATCACCCAGCCACTGATCGAAGTGCTCTTGCCTGCGCTGTTGCTTTGACATATGCCTGGAATTGCAAAGGCAATTGCCAAAGCGACCCACAGCGTCATTCTCAATTTCATGTGCTTCTCCGATTTCTTCTTGTTGCCACGGAATGATATTGGGGCGGCAAGACCGCTACCATCCATCGAAAGGTTGAGTTGGGGAGTTGCGCAAATCTGTGTGGCGGAAGTGCGTATGAGTCGGACGCGCCGTCGCCACGAGACACTGTGCTTGGACACGCTTGCAAAAGGCCCGGGCAGTGTCCGCGTGCGTGTACCCGATTCATGCCAGAATATTCTGAGGAGCTCAGCGCGTGGCTCGCCCTTCGGCGCGACTGCGTGTGCGTGAGACAACCCGAAGCGCGCGGTGAACGAGTACGACGCTGCGAAGAAGGATGAGCAATTGAGTCGGAGCGGCGCCTTAGGTCCCTTGGCGATCATCCTTATCGCCTGGTCGATGTTCGGTCTCTTGGGCTGCGGATCGCACTCTACCGCGCCGCCGCCGGGCGCGATCGTCGGACGCGGCGGCGGTGGCCTGTGGAACTACTCTCCTTCTGTGTTCCAGAGCGGAGACGTGCAGAAGTTCTGGTGGTGCGGAACAGGGCGAAACCCCACAAATCCTTCCCAGCTCAGTGACTCCATCCTGTATGAGGCGATCAACACCGTCACCCATGCGACCTATGGTCCGCTGGTAGTGCTGGCGGAGACCAAGGGAGCCTGGGATTCGGAGTTCACCTGCAATCCCCGGGTCATCCGCGGAACCTTCATCAATCCGCTGGGAGATGGCCAGACGTATACCTACGAGATGTTCTACGTCGGCACGCTCGCGGACGGCACCGACAACAGCATTGGCGCTGCCTTCTCAAACGACGGAATCCAATGGACGAAGTACCCCGATCCCGTCATCCTGTCGACATCGGCTTCCAACTATGGCGTCGGACAACCCGCCGTTTACAACGTCAATGGCAAGTCGCGCATTACCATCTTTTATGAGGACTACACGCCCGTGGTCCATCACGTGGAGGCCACATCTCCAGATGGTATTCACTTCACTGTCGAGGGCTTCATCACCACACGGGGCCTTGATCCCACCAACCCCGAGCCTTCCTGGGGAGACATGGGGTACGACCCACTCACCAGGAACTGGTACGCCGCTTTCAATCTGGCCACGCGTCCCGCGAACACCACGGGAGGCGTCATCGAGCGCGGACAGTACGGCTTTCAGCTCTATCGCATCCCGGCCTCTTCCTTGCTGACCGGTGCAACGCCCTGGCAGATGGTGAAGGTAGTCGACACCAACCTGACGGGATATGAATCGAATTTCCTGCCCTCACTGCTGCATGACGGCTACGGAAACATCAATACCGGATCGTATCCCACGCTCGAACTCTTCGTGTCGACCGCCTTCCCGCAGCCGGCGTGGGACGCCTCTCCGGAGTCGGCCGGGAAGGACGGCGACGTCTTCAACTGGGCCATCGCGGTCAACAGCTACGAGCCCGGTCAGAACGTACTCACGCTCAATCGCTACCGGAACGGCAAGACCTATGAAGTCACCAGCGGCTGGATTGATCCCAAGGCGAAGTTCCTGCTGGATGCGACCCTTGGCCACCTGTATGCAGCGCCTCAAAACGGAGCGGAGCAGCCTTTCTACGGCTGCAAGCAGGGATCAACGGGCTACTTCGTCTCACTTGACCTTGCCTGCAATGGACAACGCATCCTCGGTGTCAACGGCTATGGTTACGCCCAGCAGCCCACTGGCATCGCTACGGTCCCGCTCTACAGTTGCGCCTCCACCCAATCTGGGTTCCTGAGTAAGGATCCGGCCTGCGAAGGAAGCGGCACGGGCACGTTCTTTGCCTACGCGCTGCCCTGACACCGGTGCCTCACAACAAAACACATCGCTATCACCCCGCGCATCATCCTACGGAAGGGCCTGCACGAAGCTGTGGCTCAAACGTGCACAGGAGAGGACGGGAACGTGGCTGACGACCGCAAGCATGATCCGGAAACCGGAGATCCAGAAGGCGAGGAGCAGGGACCAAATTCCCCCGCTCAGCAGCCGAAGACGCTGCTCATTGCGCACGTGCGCGCGCATCTGGTCTCGGGTGAGGCCTTCGACCTGCTGCCGATCAGGCACGAGCAGGACGTGAAGACCGAGGTCAACGCGCTGATTGGGAGCTGGTCGGAATCCGGCTTTCTGCTGCGCGGCCGCTTCATCTATCCGTGGCATCAGGTAAAGCAGCTCGAGATCACGAGCGTGGAAGAACTGCCCGTGCGGCTCGCCGAGCAGCGCCTGGACGACCTCTACGCCGCCGAACGCGCACGCACCCAGGAAGACTTCTGGCGCACGAAGCGCGAATCCAGCAACAACAAAGAGGGCGGCAAGCAAGACAAGAAAGAAGGCGGCAAGAGTTCCTGACAGCCTTTCGCTACAGCAGAAAGAAGGGCCGGGATCGCTCCCGGCCCGTTCGTCATCGCGTTTCGCTTACTGGCCCGTACTCGTCGCGCCCTTGTCCTGCGTTTCCAGCCATTGCTTCAGCTTGGGATTTTGCGCCGCTCGCAGGTCCATGCAGTCACCGATCTGGTCCTGCGCCCGTTTGAGCGCACGTTCCGACGCCGGCACCTTGTTGGTGGTGAAGAAGTTGGTCACCTCGGTGCTCTTTTCCGCTGAGCAGAAGCTGCCCGTCGAACCGACCAGGTAGCCGCCCATCGCGGTTGTGATCTGGGCCTTCACCTGTGGCCAGTTTGTCTGGACATACTGCCACGCCTCATCGCGCGTCTGCGGCCTGCTGAGTGCGATCACGAACTGGATCACTGAGTCCTGATTGCGCACCTTCCCCGAAGTCGCATACGCCAGCGCCCGCTTTTCAAGCGTCGGATCCTGGAAGATCGCGAGCGCGCGCAAGGCCGCCTCCGCCACCTCCGGATTGTTCGCCGTCTCTGAGGTCTTCTGCAGCAGATCGAAGAATGCGGCGTCTCCGTGCATGGCGGCCACATCCATCGCCGGCTGCGCCAGCGTCGCATCCACCGAACTCGGATTCGCGAGATATTGCTGCGCGATCTGCTTGGAGGTATTGATCACCTCAGGATCCTGACCAATGCCGCCGAGCATCCCGAACAGCGTTGCCCGCAGCTCCCGCCGCTCCGGCGTATCGGAGGCTGCCGGCATACCCAGCCTCTTCAGCTCCGGCGCGTACGTGGTGCGCACCCAGGCCGCAATCTGGTCGCGCTCCTGCTCCGTCTCCGCGATCTGGTTGTAGGTCGTCCTCACCCCGCTGGCCACGCTGCTGATGACGTCCGCGCTGTCATCCTGCTTGAGCGCGGTCGCCAGGTTCAGAAAGTCGCCGACGCTCGACTGCCCTGCACGCACCAGCGCGAACTCGTTGCCCACCACGCTGATGCGCTCCGTCGGCTGCAGTCCGCTTTCGACGTTGCTCAGCAGCTTGCTGTAGTCGGCCGGATCGTACGCGGTCCGGTAGTAGCCTTTGCCTTCTGCATTGGCGAAGAGGAAGGGCGCCTGCGGTATCTTCAACTCCTGTTGCGGAGAGCTCAGCAGCTCGCATGCCTTGTCCGCGATGCCGAACTTGAAGCAAACCGGCACTGTCCATCTCTGTGATTGGCCGGACTCCGCCTTGGGATTCAGGAAGAAGCGCTTCTGTGTCACCCCCACGGTGCCCGGCCCGGCTTTGGCAAACGTCAGCAACGGCTCGCCCGGCTGCGCTACGAAGCTCTCCATGATCTTGTCTACCGGCTTATGGCTATTGCTGGTCTGCGCGTTCCAGAAATCCTCCGCCGTCGCATTGCCATAGATGTGCGCCGCCAGATAGTTGTGCACGCCCTGGCGGAAGACATCCTGGCCCAGGTAGTTCTCTACCATCAGCAGCATGGCTCCGGCCTTGCCATAAGTGATTCCGTCGAACATCTCGTTGATCTGGTCTGGCGTGTTCGCCTCCGCGCGGATGGTCCTGGTGACGCGTTGCGCATCCAGGTTCAACGTGGAGCTCTGCCCTTCCGCCACGTCCTGTGCGATGTTCCACTCCGGCTTCCACGCCTCTACCGGCTTGTTCTCCATCCAGGTGGCGAAGCCTTCGTTCAGCCATATGTTGTTCCACCACTGCATGGTCACCATGTCGCCGAACCACTGGTGGGCCATCTCGTGCGCCACTACCAGCGCTACTGTCTTCTTCGCCCCCACGGACGCGTTCTTTTCGTCGATCAGCAGATCGGTCTCGCGATAGGTGATGGCGCCGAAGTTCTCCATCGCACCGGCTTCGAAGTCGGGAATCGCAATCATGTCCAGCTTGGGCATCGGATACTTGATGCCGAAATAGGTGTCGTAGTAGTGCAGGATGTACTCCGCCGACTGCAGCGCGAACTGGCCGTACTCCACCTTGTCCGGCGTCGCGCAGGCACGGATCGGCACACCATCGCTCTCACCGGAAATGCATTTGAAATCGCCCACCAGGAAGGCCACCAGATAGGTCGACATCTTGGGCGTGGTGGCGAAGTGAACCGAATGCTGGTCCGCTCCCGGTCCCGGCGTGTCCGCGACGACGTTGGTGTTAGAAATGGCCGTGTCATCCTTGTCCACCACCAGCGTCACGTCGAACGTCGCCTTGTACGCCGGCTCGTCGAAGGAAGGAAATGCGCGGCGCGCATCCGTCGGCTCGAACTGCGTCACGGCATAGTTGCGCTTGGCCGTCTTCGACAGATAAAACCCGCGCAGCTCGTTGTTCAAAATGCCGGTATAGGCAATGTGCAGCGTTACCTCGCCGGCCGGCAGTTGCTTGGGAAAGGTGAAGGTGGCCTGCTGCTTCTGCTTGTCGTTTGAGACCTCCGCCTTCAGGTCCTGGCCTCCAACCTTTGCAGTCACGCTGCCGAAGTCGATCTCCGCCGCATTCAGCGTGATCGCGTTCATAGGCTGCGCCAGGTTGACGTCGATCGTCTCCTCACCGGTGAACGTCGCCTTCTTCAGGTCCGGCGTCAGGGTCAACGTATAGTGCTCCGGCAGCACGCTGGTGGGCAGGCGCTGCGCCTCGAGCGTGCATGCGCCGCTCAGCGCGAGGAGCATAGTGGTCGCTGCCGCGATGCGCGGCAAAACTCGATGGAAAGCTGCTTTCTGCAACGGACTCACCTCACTGAAAGATCGGACATCCAGGAAACTGATCGCGACTGGACTTACCAATGTAGACCATCCGAGCGTGAGTACGCTGGCGAGCGCCCGCAAGTTCCCCGTGGCCGTGGTTCTATTTCCGCCGTCTACTCTCAAGCGCGCAATGCCGAGAACCGCGG
Source organism: uncultured Acidobacteriaceae bacterium (assembly GCA_963830635.1). Classification (GTDB taxonomy): domain Bacteria; phylum Acidobacteriota; class Terriglobia; order Terriglobales; family Acidobacteriaceae; genus CAWHMN01. The sequence goes on from CAWHMN010000001.1 coordinate 1,671,148, forward strand.
TTGCCCCATGTCTTCTACCTGCAACCTGAAGAGCAATCGGCCGGTTTGATCGGCCGCCGCACCGAAGTTCCTTGCAACGACCAGCGCGCCGGATCACACTTCGCGATAGTCCAGCAGCACCAGCCCGGCCATCATCAGCGCCACCGGCCACACATATCCGGCAAATCTGCGCTCGCCAACCTGCCGGGGCAGGCGCAGCTCCAGCCAACGCGCCCAGGCCGCCGTCGCGCCCAGCACCGCCAGCATGCTGTGGCTCATCTCCGCCAGCAGTTCCTCCTTGATATCGCCCAGCGTGTGGTTATGCGTCAGCAGCAGCGCAGCGCCCGCAGCGCATAGCAGCGGGAAGGCGAACCTGGCCCACTTCGGCCTTACGCGGCCGACCTGCACCGCGCACTCGAACACCGCGAAGCCAAGGATCAGCACCGCGTAGATCCGGTGCTGCAACACATCCGGCTCATAGAAGCTCTGCCAGAAAGGCCGCGGTCCCAGCGGCCAGTTCTCCGGGTCTGCCCGCAGCAGAATGAACGCCGATAATCCCGCGAAGCTGATGGGCCAAAAGCGTGCCCAGCGCCAGCGGGGAATGCGGCTCAGCAGCGCCAGGCCACCCGCCAGCAGCACAACCAGTCCGGCCCAGTGATGGTTGTACTCCGACCACGCCATGTCATCGGCATCGGACACTGTCGCCATATAGCTGGAGCGATGTACCGCCGCACCAATGGGAACAGGAGGCCTGAGCGCTGCGAACGAGGGACTGCGCATGCGCGGCTCTTCGATACGAAACCGCGCGGCGATCTCCTGCCGCGTCAAGCGGTCCTGCATCTGGTCGATCGCCGGCGCCTGCGAGGTCAGCGACGCCACGGCAAGAATCGCGGTAAAGCCGAGACCCACCTCCACCTCCGCGAAGCGCCGCAGCCGCAGTAACAATGGCTGGGGATCGCGATCCATCGCGCGCTGCATATACCAGTTCGCCGCGCCCAGCAGCAGCATCAGCAGCAGCAGATAGATCTTCACCATCAACACGACGCCATAAGCTGTGCCGTAGAGGCCCGAGGGCGAGCTGACGTAGAACCACGCCATGCCCACACCCGCGCCGATCAGCGACCCGACACTCACCAGCGCCATCGCCGAGTAGCGGCGCACCACCGCGCGAGCCTGCTCGACATCGTCGCTGCGTGCCAGCGTAAGCAGGAGGAAGGGCATGGCGCCGATCCAGGCTGCACTCCCCAGATGATGCGCTGCCGTCAGCCCGGCGAGCACAGCACGATGGTCCAGGCGTGACACCGCATGGCTCAGGAACACGGTGGAAGAGAGCACGCCGATGCCGGCCAGGAGCATTCCCCATCGCACCCAGTGAACCTGCCCTCGCCGCAGTATCCCCGTCATCCAGGCGAGCAACACGGCGAAGCCGGCCGCGCAGCCTTGCGCGATCATCGAGTTCGCCGTGAGCACGCTGCGCCAGGAAAGATCCGAGTTGCCGGCGAGCAGCACGGAGGCGACAGCGGCGGAGGCGAACTCCGCTGCCGCCAGCCCGGCCGCCGCCCAGCGAATCCCTCGCACGCACACCGTCCATGCGCCCGTGCTCACGCCAACCGGAGCGACCACCAGCAGAAACACCACGCCGCCCAGCAGCAGGGACTCGAACGCAAGCGCCGCCCCGTGCAGCAATACCGTCAGCAAATCGAAGTCGTTCAGCAGCCAGATCAACGCATCATTCCCGCCAGGCGCACTCCGGATGCCTCATTCTGGCGCAGCTACGGTGAGGGTTTCGTCTGTTGCGCACCGGAAGACCGCAGCCGCAGAGCTTCTGCCTGCTGTGGCCTCACGCGCCCCCGGCTTGTCTAATCGACGGAAAACGCCAGCACGCCGCGGGTGATATGCCCGTCGCTTGCCAGCACCTGCCAGCGCACCGTGTACTCACCCTTGCTCACCCGCGCCGTGCTCCTCAGCACATTTGGTGCGGCATGGGTATCAATCGTCAGCGCATGCTCTCCGCCGTTCGCCGGTATCAGCGCCAGCGAGGATCGTGCCGCATCGATGCGCGAGTTGTAAGTGAACGTAAGATCGAGCGTGCCGCTCTTCACCCGCGCGTGTGCCTGCGGCGAGGAGCGTACCAGCACCGCATGGGCCAGGGCCGCATGGGGCAGCGCCAGCAGCAACATGGCGGGCAGCAGCACACTCCAGAGTCGAACCGCATTCCTGTGCATCTGTCGCATTCGATTTGGAGTTCTATCCTTCATCACTGTGCAGTCTGGTGGCATACGCAGCAGTCCTGGAGGGCGCCGTAAACTCGATCGATGCGGCCCGCTCCGAGCGTCCCCCCAGTTCCGTAGCGCGCGCTTCCGCGTAGGCCGCCGCCCCAATCAGCGCCGCCCGGCTCTCCAGAATCACACGCACCGGCGTCTGTACCAGCAGATCGCTCAAGCGTCCCTTATCGGTGAAAGCCTTCATGAATGCGCCATCCTGCAGCTTCGTCAGGATCTTCGGCGCAATACCGCCCCCCAAATAGATGCCTCCCGTGGCCAGCACCTTCAGCGCAAGATTGCCCGCCTCCGCGCCGTAAGCCGACACCACCATGTCCAGCGTCTTCACGCAGAGTTCGCTCCCGCCGGCTTCGCCCATCTCGCCCAGCTCACCGATGACGGCGTTCGGGTCTTCCTGTTTCATCCGGTCCTTCAGCCAGGCGGGCTCGTCCATCTTCTTTACGTCGCGCAGGAAGTTGTACACATCCTTGATGCCCACACCCGCGATCACCCGCTCATAGCTGACGCGGCCGCCGAGCTTGCGCTGAAGATACCGCAGCAACTCGATCTCATCCTCGTTGCGGGGCGCGAAGTCCGTGTGCCCGCCCTCAGATGCCATGGGCAGATGCGACTTCCCGTTCCACACCAGAATCGCCTCGCCCAGCCCGGTGCCGGCTGCGATCAGTCCGCGGTTCCCCGCAACGCTCGAATCTCCCGGGCTCAGCACAAAGATCTGGTCCGCGGCCAGTTCCGGAATACCGTAGCCGTTGGCCTCCAGGTCGTTGATCAGGAAAAGGTGGTTGATCTTCAATTGCGCGGAAAGCTTGCGGCTGTCCAGCACCCAGGGCAGGTTGGTCAGCTTCAACATGCCGTCGCGCACCGGGCCGGGCACGCCAAAGCATGCTGCGGAAACCATGCCCACGCGCCCGAATTCGGCCAGGAACTCCTTGACCACCATGGCCAGGCCGGCATACTCCTTCGCCGGGTAGTGCTTCTCTTCTACCCGCGACAGCACGCCCTGACGGAAGTCGAAGAGCGCCAGACTCACCTTGGTGCCGCCTACGTCACCCGCCAGAATCATCGCGAGATCTCCAGAGTGCCGATGCCGTTCGCCCCCGGCCGGGGCAACAGCGCCGCCGCTTCGGTGTCGAGCAGCAGAGTCAGGCGGCCATTCGCCGGCCGAATCAACTGCGACGGGAACGTCTCCGGATCGTACGCACCCTGCATCACCCGATGCAATACCTCCGCCTTCTCGCCGCCCTTCAGCAGAAAGGACACATCATGCGCCTGGTTGATCACCGGCCACGTCAACGTCAGCCGCCACGTATCCTTTTGCGGTACCTGATTGGCCACCGCGATCCGTCCCAGTTCATGCAGCGCGGCGGTGTGGGGAAAGAGCGACGCCGTGTGCCCGTCATCGCCCATGCCCAGCGAAAGCACATCGAACTGCGGCATCTCTGCGCCTTCCAGCCGAAAGGCCCCGCGCACGGCGGACTCGTACTTCGCCGCCGCCTTCTCCGGGGGCAACTCGCCCTCGAAGCGGAAGATCTGCGAGTCTTCCAGCGGCACCTTGTCCAGCATTGCCGCCTTGGCCATACCGTAGTTGCTGTCCTTGTCCGTGGGACCCACCGAACGCTCGTCCACGAAGAAAAACTCGAGCTTCTCCCAGGGAACGGCCGCGCGATATTCCTGGCTGGGATCAGCCAGCAGTGCGAAGATCGCTTTCGGGGTGTTGCCGCCGGAGAATGCCGCGCGTACGATCGGGCGCCCCCGGCCTGCCTCCGCTAACTTCCCGGCGTAATACTCCGCCGCATGCTCCGCAAACGCGTCGCTCGGAAAGACGTGGTAGGTCACCGTCGTTGTCTTGGCCATCGATGCCTCTCTAACCGCCCATCTATGCTGTGTTCCGCTATGCCGTCATCCCGAGCCGATATGCTGTCATCCCGAGCGAAGTCGAGGGATCTGCTTCTCGGCACTCCCAAAATCGCCAGTCCTTAAGTATTCCGCCAACTCCGCCCTTCGCGGCCAAGCAACTCATCGGCCGCTCGCGGCCCCCATGAGCCGCTCGGATAATTGGGGAAATCCTTCGGCTTGCTCTTCGCCCACGCCTCCAGCAGCGGTGTCAGCAGCGACCACGTCGCCTCCACCCCTTCGCGGTGCGCAAACAGCGTGCCATCGCCCAGCATCGCGTCCAGCAGCAGGCGCTCGTACCCGTTCGCGGAGTTGGTGCCGAACGCCTCGGCGTAGTTGAAATTCATCACCACCGGACACACTTCCATGTTCGGACTCGGCACCTTGGCGCCGAAGCGCAGGGAGATGCCTTCGTCCGGCTGGATGCGCATCGAGATCAGGTTCGGCTGGATATCACTGCACTTGCCCTTCAGATCGGTGAAAAGCAACTGCGGCGGTTGCTTGAACTGAATCGTGATCCCGGTCGAGCGTTTGGCCAGGCGCTTGCCCGCGCGCAGATAGAACGGCACCCCCGCCCAGCGCCAGTTTTCGATGTGCAGCTTGAGCGCGGCGAAGGTCTCGGTTGCGGAGTTGGGGTCCACGCGCTCCTCTTCCCTGTATCCCTTCACTACCTCGTTCTTTACCTTGCCCGGCCCGTACTGCCCACGCACGGTGTCGCCCGCTTCGATAGGCTGGATCGCCCGCCACACCTTCACCTTTTCCGCGCGCAGCGCCGCCGCTTTGAAGGAGATCGGCGGTTCCATCGCCACGAACGACAGCAGCTCCATCACATGGTTCTGCACGACGTCGCGCAGTGCACCGGCACTCTCATAAAACGGGCCACGGCCCTCGATGCCGATCTCCTCCGCCGCCGTGATCTGCACGTTATCAATGTAGTTCCGGTTCCAGATGGGCTCGAAGATCCCGTTGGCGAAGCGGAAGACCAGGATGTTTTGGACTGTCTCCTTGCCCAGATAATGGTCGATACGAAAGACCTGCTCCTCGCGAAAGACGCTATTGACGTCATCGTTCAGCGCTCGCGCCGACTCCAGGTCGTGGCCGAACGGCTTCTCGATGATGGTGTGCACCGTGCCATGCTGCGGCTGCGCCATGTCGTGCTGGCCCAACTGGTGGATGATGTCGGCAAAATACTCCGGCGCTGTCGCCAGATAGAAGAGCCGGTTGCCCTCGGTGCCCCGCTCCTTGTCAATCTTTGCCAACAGCTCATTCAGCGCGGTGTAGCCTTCGTGATCGTCGAAGTTCATGGCGTGGTAGCTCACCTTCTCAATGAACGCGTCCACCGCCTTGTCGCCTTCCTTCGCTCCGCCATACTGCAGAATGCCCTGGCGCATATCGTTGGGAAATTCGTCCTGCAACGGCCGGCGCGCCACGCCCACCACCGCAAACGCCTGCGGCAGCAGTCCGCTCTGCTCCAGATGGAAGAGCGCCGGCAGCAACTTCTTTTTCGTCAAATCGCCGGACGCGCCGAAGATCACGACGATAGTGGGCTCGGGTATGCGCTCGTCTGCTCGCGGCGCGCTTCTATTCTCTGCTGCCACATGGGCTTGCGTGATCGTCGCCATCTCGTCTCTCTCCTGCTTTTCGCGCTCTACACCTGGCAAAAGCCAGCGCCGCATTACAACGCGAAGAATTCATGCGATTCTCCGCTAACACGCGTGCCGGGTGCCCCATCCTAGCGCATCGGGGTCCCCGGCAAGCGCGCTTTTCGCTTGCTGGGTGAAGCTAGGGTGGGTCTTCCCCTTCCTTCACGCGCCCAGTCAGCCGCTACTTGCTCGGCTGCGCCGCCCCCGACATGTACTTTCGCTCGATCGCCTTGACCTTGTTCAGCCGGCGTACGAACCGCTCCTGGTCCGCGTTGAAATGCGCGCTCAGATACGTGCGCACCAGGTCCGCCGCCAGCTCCGGCCCGATAATGCGCGATCCCAGCACCAGCACATTCATGTCATCGTGCTCCACGCCCTGGTGGGCGGAGTAGCAATCGTGGCACATGGCCGCGCGGATCCCCGGAATCTTGTTCGCTGCCACGCTTACCCCCACACCGCTGCCGCAGATCAGCACGCCGCGCTCCGCCTGCTTCGCTGCCACCGCCTCGCCCACCTTCTCGGCAAAGTCCGGGTAGTCGGAGGGCTCGGCATTGTAAGCGCCCAGGTCACTGATCTCGTGACCCAGGCCCTTGATGATCGAAGCGAGCTCCTGCTTCATGGCAAAGCCCGCATGGTCCGAGCCGATGGCAATCTTCATCGCGCCCCCACAGGCTCTACCGTGCCCTTCCGCGGCGATGCGGAGGTCTCATGCTGGGTGCGCTCCAGCAGCTTCTTGGCGCGTCTGTAGACGCCCTCCGCGTTGAAGCCGAACTTCTCCAACACCGTGGTTCCCTGCGCCGAGGCCCCAAACCGGTCCATGCCGATCACATCGCCGTGGCGCCCTACCCACTTCCACCAGCCCAGCGGCGCACCCGCCTCCACCGCTAGCTTAGGCAGGTGATCGGGGAAGATCGCGTCCTGATATTCCTGGCTCTGCTGCTCGAACAGCCGCCAGCTCGGCATGGAGATCACGCGTACCTTCTTGCCTTCGCCCTGCAGCTTCTTCGCCGCCTCCAGCGCCGGCCACACCTCCGCTCCCGTCCCCACAATCAGCAGGTCCAGTTGCTGGGCCGATTCCGCCCCCTGCTCCACGATGTACGCCCCCTTGGCCACGCCCGCCATCACATCCAGCTTGCTCGTATCCAGGATCGGCAGGTCCTGCCGCGAGAGCGCAAAGAACGACGGAGCCTTGGCCTCGAGCGCAATCTTCCATGCCGCCGCCGTCTCGTTTGCGTCGGCCGGGCGCAGATCGATCAGGTTCGGGACCGCGCGCAACATCATCAAGTGCTCGATGGGCTGGTGCGTGGGACCGTCCTCGCCCAGGCCGATGGAGTCATGCGTGAAGACGAAGATGGAGTGCGATTTCATGATCGCCGCCAGTCTCAGTGCCGGCTTGCAGTAATCGCTGAAGCAGAAGAACGTGGACCCGTAGGGAATGACGCCGCCGTGCACCGCCATGCCGTTCACCAGGGCGCACATGCCAAACTCGCGCACGCCATAGTAGATGTTGCGGCCCGCCGGATCGAGATGGAAGTTGCCGCCGTCCTTGATCACCGTCTTGGTCGAGGTGGAGAGGTCCGCCGCGCCACCGAAAAACTCCGGGATCTTAGCGGCGAACGCGTTCATGACCGTGTTACCGGCCGAGCGGGTCGCGATCGGCTTGGCGTCTGCCGCGAAGGTCGGCAGGCTCTTCTCCCAGCCCTCCGGCAGCGTCTTCTTATAGATCACACGCTCGAACTCCTCGGCCAGCTCCGGGAACCCCTCTTTGTAGCGGGCGAAAAGCTCCTTCCACTCGTGCTCGAACCTGGCCCCACGCTCCACTGCTTCGAGCCAGTGCTTCCCGGCATCCTCCGGCACCCAGAAGCTCTTGTCCTCCGGCCAGTTCAGGTTCTTCTTCGTCGCCTTGGTATGCTCCGGACCGAGCGCCTCGCCGTGCGCCTTGTTGGTGCCGGCTACCGGGCTGCCATAGCCGATGATCGTCCGCACCGCGATCAGCGAAGGCTTATCCTTGACCGCCTTTGCCGCCCCGATCGCCTTGCTGATGCCCTCCAGATCGTTGCCGTCCTCTACGATCTGCACGTGCCAGTGATACGCCTCGAAGCGCTTGAGCACGTCTTCCGTAAAGGAGAGCTCCGTGGGCCCGTCGAGCGAGATTGAATTGTCGTCGTAGAGATAGATCATCTTGCCCAGGCCCAACGTCCCTGCCAGCGAGGCGCTCTCATGCGAAACGCCTTCCATCAGGTCGCCGTCCGAGCACATCACGTAGGTGTAGTGGTCCACCACATTGAACTCCGGCTGATTGAAGCGCGCTGCCAGGTGGCGCTCCGCGACCGCCATACCCACACCCATGGCGAAGCCTTGGCCCAGGGGCCCGGTGGTCACTTCCACCCCGTCGGTGTCGCCCAACTCCGGATGCCCCGGCGTGCGCGATCCCCACTGCCGGAATCCCTTCAGGTCGTCGATGGTCACGTCATAACCGGTCAGGTGCAGCACACCGTAGAGCAGCGCCGAAGCGTGTCCATTGGAGAGCACGAAGCGGTCCCGGTTCGGCCAGTGCGCATCCTTGGGGTTGTGCCGCATGTACTTGTGGAACAGCAGGTAGGCCATCGGAGCATCGCCTAACGGTGCGCCCGGATGCCCGCTCTTCGCCTTGTCCACCGCGTCCACCGCCAGAAAGCGCAGCGCATTGATTGCCTTTTGCTCGATTTCGGTCATAAGCGTCTCTCTCGATCTCCCCTGATTCTCACACTATGCATTGTCGTCCCGAGCCCAGCCAAGAAACCTGTTTTTTGCATTGGCATCCCGAGCGCAGTCGAGGGTTCTGCTCTTGTCCCCGCTCAAGCGCCAACTTCTAAATTTCCGCCTGCATTACCGGTCTGTGAACTTCCGTCGATCCAGACTAATCCCGAACAGCCCTGCCGCGCTCTTATCCAGCCTTCCATCCATACGGTGGCAGCAAGCGCCCTGCCGTTCCAGACGTCTCCGTTGCTCGCCATCTCACGCGGGGATATGGTACTCGCTCTGCACCAGACCGCTCGGAAACTGCCGGGTCGCAACATGTTGAAGCCGAACATCGCCCGGCAAGGAGCCAAAAAGAGGAATCCCCTCTCCGATGAGCACAGGAATGCGAGTGATGATGAGACGTCGGATGACCCCTGCGCGCAGAAATCCTTGAATCGTGACCCCACCGTCCACGTACAGGTGCTGCGCGCCACTGGCAGCGAGCCCCGCAACAATCTCCGCCGGTGCACCGCCCATGTGTTCTGCTACTCCTCCCTTGATCGCGGAGAAGTCGACCGGTTGGCTGCTCAGAACGACCACGCGCTTGTTACCGTAGGGCCACGTTCCGAATGTGAGGACCGTCTCGTACGTCTTACGGCCGATCACAATGGCATCCACACTGGCGATAAACTCGTCGTAACCGTGGGGCTCGCCGTCCTCCGGAAGCCAGTCCAGGGCGCCATTCGTTCGCGCGATAAAACCGTCGACGCTGGCCCCGATAAACACAGATACCGTCATCGATGACTCCCCATCCCTGATCGACTACTCTGGACCCCGCCTCCCCGTGCGTACATGGAGGTGCGCATAAGCATAGCGCCAATCGGTCTGCCCGGCCGCGCTTCCGCTGCTATCCGGCGCGGCGCGTGGGCGCGCACTCACTGTTCCACCCTCATCGTTCCACCGCAACCTCGTAATTGACGCCCTCCCAGCGGTTCTCCTCCGGCCAGAACAGCGTAAACACGATCCGGTCAGCGTTGATCGGCTCTCCGTTCTCCGGAGCAGCGTCGGCGAAGAACCCCGAAAAACCGACGGCCCGGGCCTCCGTCCGCTCCGGGGTCTTCCAGTCGTCAACGCTCCAGACTAGGTCGAAACGCTGCTCGCTCTCCACACGCAGCCGGCGTCGGGACTGCATGGTTCGCACCTGCCGGTCCTTGCGCCACACCTCGATCGGACGCGCGCCCGCGTCTCTCCCCTCCCTCTTGCCATACCGCTCTTCCACAACCGCCACACGGTCGAAGACCCGCCCATCCGCCGCCGAGCGCAGCAGCTTGACATATTCCGCATGCGCCCACACCAGCGGCATGGCCGCGCCGGTGGGCTGCCCGCGCACCATCCCCTCCGCGGGGATGTCGTCCGCGTCCCAGGTCTGCTCGGGCAGCATGCCGCCGGCAGAGCACAAGCCCTCCATCGTCTGGATCAGCGGCTTCACGTTGCCCCCGGCGGCCAGTTCGTAGTGGGCACGCTCGCCCGTCAGCAGCGGCCACGACCGCCCCTGGCCCCAGTTATCGTAGGCGCTCCCGTCAGGCCTCTGCCCGTAGCCGTCGTGGTTGTAGCGGCGATAGCCCGGACCCTGCGGCAGGTCCCGCTTCAGCATCGCGTCCATCACCTTGACCGAGTCCACCATGAGCGGGGCGTCCGCTCTACGAACGCCGTAGCGCACCAGCTCCAGGAAGCCGCCGTCCACGATCTCCCGCGCCTCGAACTCCGAGCGTTCCTGCGGACCGCGGTTGGCCAGATGCACCGTCTCCCTGCCTGGGCCCTCGTGCATATACGGCTCGCCCGGCCCCGGCGGGCGAATGCGCATGTAATGCCGCGACACCGCGGGTAGCAGCACCCCCGCGTTCGTCACCGTCCAGTCTTCCAGGTGGGATTCGATCCAGTCGCCCTGCTCTTCCAGGAACTGCGCCATCTCCAGCGCGCCCGTCGCCCGCGCCATATCCGCCGCGCAGATCAGGGCCGTGATCACGACCGCCAGCGTGGATGGCGAGTACCCGGCAACCTCCTCCCAGCGCTCCTGCGGCGTCACCGGCGCATGCCGCACCAGGAAGGCCGCCGCCCGCCCGACAAAGGGCAGCATGTCGAACTCGCCCACCGCGTCCAGCTTCCACATCCGCCACGCCAGGATCACCGGGAAGGCAGTCTCGTCCAGTTGCACGCCGGACCAGTACGGCGTCCCATCCACCCAGAAGTTCTGCGCGAAGCCGCCATCCGGCTTCTGGGTGCAGGCCAGATAGATCAGCGCCCGCATCGCCGTCTCCTCCTGTCCGCAGGCCAGCAGCGCGGTGGCCGACTGCACCATGTCGCGGGTCCACACCAGGTGGTACCCGCCCAGGTCGTTGTCGCCCTTGGTCTGTCCCCAGGGGATCGAGGCTGAAGCGATGAACGCTCCGGCAAATGTCTTGTCCTCATGCGCCAGCAGCACCTTGTGGCTGGTCATCAGCAGGCGCCCCTGATCGCCGCTCGCGGACCCCAGCTTCTCCGGGATCGGCACCCGCTGCCACTGCTTCAGGAAGCGCGCGCAATGCACGTCGAAGCGGGTATGCAGCGAGCCCACGGTGCTGGTCAGCGCCGCGTGGTGGCCCTCGCCCAGCCCCACCGCCACCGTGAACTCCGGGTGCGCCGCCGCATCAATCTCCCCCATCAGCGCAATGTTGCCGTGAAGCGCCGAGCCGAACTCCCAATCCATCCGGAAGTCACTCTGCAGGTCCTGCCAGCCGTCGCTCTGGCCCACAAAGCCGCAGCTCGCGCGCGTAAATCCGCAATCCGCCGCCATCGCCAGGGAGGTCCCGTTCTTCCACGCCAGCAGCACCCGCCGTCCGGCTACATCGAGCACCCGCGCCGAGTTTCCCCGTCCGCACACCTCAATGTGCGGCGCCAGCAGGGGATAGATCTTCAGCTTCTTCAGCACCTCGGGAAGGCCCTCCACCTTCACGTGCATCAGCAATACCGGCGCATGGGGATCGCTGATGATCCGCTTGGTCAGTGTGTAGCGTCCCCCGCGATCCCGGTTGGTGACCAGCGCACCCGGCGCATCTGGGTCGATGTACGCGAAGCTATGCTCCAGGTCGCGCTTCTCTTCATGGACGAAGCTTTCGCCGTCGGTGATCATCAGCTCCAGATCCCGCACCTGCGGCCGGTCGATGGTCGGATAGTAGAGTTCGTTGACGGTGCCGTGCGACACCGTCCACCACAACTTGCTCGCGGTCGCATACGCCGTGCCCACTACGTCCTTGGCGCTCGAGGTCCACCGCGGGTCTAAGCCCGGCGCGCCAAATGCCTCTCCCTGTCCGTCGATCCACCGATACGCCAGCGTCTCTGTGCTCATGTGCTCCTTCCGATGTCCACTCCTGATAACCGCGCTGGTGAGGAATTATTCCGAACACTTCTCCTGAACCCCACGGCCGGATTCGGGCTGCGCGCCATTCTTGCACATGCTACGCAGGGATTGTGTGAAGCCTCACAGGCCATCTGAGAGACCAGCCTAAAGCACCTGCGAGTTGGCATCGGGATCGGCCCGGAACGAGCACTCCCGCATCGCGTGGCCGATCTCCCGGTTCTTCATGAACGAATCCCACACGAACCCTGAGCGGAGGTTCTCCGCCATCAGCAGCCCGATGCCCACATCGATCCCGATCACGTCCTCGGCAAACCATCCGGCCTTTGGTTGGAACGCGTCCACGAAGCCATACCGCTGGTAGATCTTGTCTCCATAGCGCTGCCGCATGGTGAGCAGGACATGCGAGCACTCCGCCGGCAGAAACACCAGCGATCCGGCGCAGGCGCACGGCACCAGCGTGCCGTCCAGAGGGCCGATCGCCGGCGGCCCGCCCCATACCCGATAGCCCTGCCGGGAATCCGACGCCGTAATCCCCCACAGGTCCTGGTCAATCCAGTTGAAGCTTTGGCCCAGCACCAGGCACCAGAGCTGATGCGCGCGCGTGGCCGCAATCGAGTTGGTGAAGTAGTTGGCGTGCTTGTCCCGCTGGTCGCGGTAATCGCACCAGGCCTGCGGATACTGATGAATGAACAGCGGCGCCACCCCGGTGATGTAATCGATGCCCCCGTAGGGCACGATAGGCCGCTGCAACGCCTCCCAGCTGGACGCCGGGATGGGGTGGGTCGGGGAGCCGATAGCCATCAGATACATGGTCGTCAGCTCGGCATAGATATCCCAGCGGTGTTTGAGGAATCCCTCGCCCGGCAGCCATCCCATGGACAGGGTGTCGGCGCCATTCAGCATCCACTGCCAATCAATGCGTCGGTAGAGCGTCGTGGCCAGCGCCGCGATGCGGCTGTTGCCGGCGAAGTACTGGCGGCAGTGCAGCACGCCGCACATCAGCAGAGATGTATCGATCGACGACAGCTCGCTGGCAAACATGCGCTTGCCGCTCTCAATGTCAATGAAGTGGTAGAGAAAGCCATGCTCGTGGGGGCACTCGTTCAGCAGGAAGGCCAGCGTCCTCTCCACCCGCTGCTCGCAGTCGTTCGGCCGCAGATAGTGCCGCTGCGCCGCGATGCACATCGCGCTCAGCCCAAAGCCGGTGGAGGCGATGCTGGCTACCCGGCTCAACGAGCGCCCCAGGGACGGAGCACGGTCGCGCACCAGACCCGTCTTAGGATTGGCTTCGTTGTAAAAGAAGTCGCAATTGCGCCCTTCCATATCGTCCAGCAGCGCTTCGGCGTCTTTCGAGATCTGCGTCAGCGGCCGGTTGATGAACACGCCCGGCGGATGCCGGTACTTCTCCGCCGCCTGCTCCTGCGGCTTGGGAGCCGCGCCGGCGGTCGGGGGCGCCTTCTGCTCGTTCTGGATCCCCGCGGCAAGCGCCGCCGGCGCTCCCAGCGCCAGCACGCCGGCGGCGCCCCCTTGGCGCAAAAGGTCTCGACGAGTTATGCGTGATCGGGCCAAATCGATTCGTTCTCAGCAACCGGCCGCAGAACTACGCATGCCTCGCCGTCAGCTAGTCTCCCCAACCTAAACCTACACCTAACAGACTCCCAGCCCGCGGCAATGGTTGCAGACCGCCGGAACCGCACGCGGATTCGGGTTCCCGTCGCGCAGCTCTCGCGCGGCATCGTCGCCCTTTCTTCTCCTTGCGCGACCTCGACACGCTCCTGCGCATCCATACAATGGACATCGCGGGCCGCGGCCTTGCCGGGTCCGCGTAACAGTTGAGCATCAGCATCCACCGCGGCGATCGATCGCTGATCTCACGACCGCGTCGCCGCTCACTCTCCAGGAGGAACAGCTTTGGCCTACGAAGTCCCACCCCTACCCTACGATTACGCCGCTCTCGAGCCCCACATCGATGAAGCGACCATGAAGCTCCACCATGACAAGCATCACGCCGCCTACGTCACCAAGCTCAATGGCGCGGTCGAGAAGCACCCCGAGCTCGGCAAACGCAGCCCTGAAGATCTCCTGAAAAACCTCGCCACCATCCCTGAAGATGTGCGCGGCGTGGTGCGCAACAACGGCGGCGGCCATGTGAACCACACCATGTTCTGGCAGATCATGAAGCCCCAGGGCGGCGGCGAGCCCAGCGGCAAGATCGGTTTCCAGATCAAGAAGGATTTCGGCTCGTTTGAGGATTTCAAGAAGCAGTTCAACGAGAAGACCGCCGCCCAGTTCGGCTCCGGTTGGGGCTGGCTCGTCTGGAGCCAGGGCAAGCTCGAGATCGTGACCACACCCAACCAGGACAACCCGATCTCTGAAGGCAAACACCCCATCCTCGGCAACGACGTCTGGGAGCACGCCTACTATCTCAAGTACCAGAACAAGCGTCCCGACTACCTCGCCGCCTGGTGGAACACCGTGAACTGGGACGAGGTCAACAAACGCTTCGAGGCCGCGCAAACCGCGAGCTAGAAGCAGCTACGAGCCGGGTGCCCCATCCTAACGAATTTAGGGTGGGGTTTTTCCTGGTGAGCCTCGTGCGCGCACCGCGACTGCCGGGAGGGCAGGTCCCCGTTTACAATCAAGCCTCGCGTCGGGAAGGGAACGTCATTCGGGTGAAATTCGTCAACTGGTTGCTCGCCGACCTGCAACTTCCTCATGGCGTGCAAGAATCCCCCGCCGCGCCCACCGCCTCTGACGCCAGGCCTGCGCACCAGCACGCCTGGTGGCGCGTCATGTGCCTCACCGGCGTCGACTACTTCTCCACCCTTGGCTATCAGCCGGGCATCGCCTTCCTGGCGGCTGGCCTGCTCTCCCCCATCGCTACCCTGGTGCTGGTCCTGGTCACCCTGTTCGCCGCGCTGCCGGTCTACCGGCGCGTCGCCGCCGCCAGTCCCAACGGCCAGGGCTCCATCGCCATGCTGGAAAAGATCTTTCCGGAATGGGGTGGCAAGGTCTTTGTCCTGGTCCTGCTCGGCTTCGCCACCACCGACTTCATCATCACCATGACGCTCTCGGCCGCCGACGCCGGCGCCCACTTTGTCTCCAATCCCTTCACCCCTCCCTGGATGAAGGACCAGTTCGCCGTCACGCTTGTCCTGCTGGCCATTCTCGGCGCCATCTTCCTTAAAGGCTTCCGGGAAGCGATCGGCATCGCCGTCATCCTGGTCGGCATCTACCTGGCCCTCAACGGCATCGTCACCGTCTACTGCATCGCCGAGATCCTGCGCCATCCCCACGTGCTGCCCGATTGGAAGCACGCGCTTCTTGCGCGTCACAGCAATCCCTTCGCCATGGTCGGTATCGCGCTACTGCTCTTTCCCCGCCTCGCGCTGGGCCTCTCCGGCTTTGAGACCGGGGTAGCCGTCATGCCGCTGGTCGACGGTGGATCCAAAGACGGCGCCGCGGGCGACCAGTTGCAGGGACGCATTCGCAACACACGCAAGCTGCTCAACACCGCCGCGCTGATCATGAGCGTCTTCCTGATCGCGACCGCCCTGGTCAGCACGCTGCTCATTCCCGCGCACGCGTTCGCTCCCGGCGGCGCAGCCAACGGCCGCGCCATGGCTTACCTCGCGCATCGGCAACTGGGCGGAGTCTTCGGCTCCATTTACGACATCAGCACCATCCTCATCCTGGCCTTCGCCGGCGCCTCCGCCATGGCCGGACTGCTCAACCTCATTCCCCGCTATCTGCCGCGCTTTGGCATGGCCCCGGAGTGGATGCGCGCCAGCCGCCCGCTGGTGCTGGTCTTTACCGCCGTCGCCTTCGGCGTCACCTGGCTCTTCCATGCCAATGTCGACGCCCAGGGAGGCGCCTACGCCACCGGCGTCCTGGTGCTCATCACCTCCGCCGCGTTTGCCGTCGCCCTGATCCAGAAATCCACCGGCCAGCGCGCGATCTTCTTCACCATCGCCTTTATCTTCATCTACACCACCGCTCTTAATATCTTTGAGCGGCCGGAGGGTCTGAAGATCGCATCGGTCTTCATCCTCACCATGATCTCCACCTCGCTCCTCTCGCGCGCCGTCCGCTCCACCGAACTCCGCGTCACCGAAGTGGAGGTGGATCCCAAGGCCTGGGAACTGCTGGGAGAATCTCCGCACGAAACGCTCCGCATCATCCCGCGTAAACGTCAGGAGGAGACCCCGGAGAGTCTGCGCCACGCCGCCGCGCAGGTCCGCTACCTCCACAGCCTGGAGGATGGCGAGAAACTCATCTTTTTTGAAATCGACCGCGGCGACGCTTCGGAGTTCACCCACAAGCTCCATGTCGGAGGCGAACGCATCGGCGAGCACTGCGTTCTCTATGCGCGCAGTCCGGTGGTCGCCAACTCCGTGGCCGCCTTCCTCCTGCACCTGGAGCGGGAGACCGGCCGCGTTCCGCACAGCTACTTCCGCTGGCGGGAAGGCAATCCCCTCGCCAACATCGTGCGCTACCTCTTTCTCGGCGAAGGCGACACCGCGCCGATCACCCACGAGGTCATCCGCCGCGCTATGCCCGACGAAGCGCGCCGTCCCGTCGTCCATGTGGCCTGACCTTTTTGTCCCTCGCGTGGCGCATTGATTCGCGTAGTTCTCTACACTGGATATAGCTGCTGACTTGCTGACTCGCTGCTCCAATTCCTTTGCTCTCTAGTTTTTGCGGATAACTCTTTTCGAATGGGTTACGGAGGCGCAGCATGTTGGCTATATCCCTGATTCCGGGAGACTTCTACGCCATATGGACGGGAGGAGGCGTATCCACGAAGGTACGTCTGCGGAATTCACCATGACCATCCGCACCCTGAGCACGCGCGAGATCTATCGCAATCCATGGATACGCCTGCGCGAAGATGAGATCGAGCGCACCGATGGCGCCCGCGGCATCTACGGCGTCGTCGACAAGCAGGACTGCGCGATCATCCTGCCCATCCAGCATGGAGAGGTCTACCTCGTCGAGCAGTTCCGCTACACCGTGCAGCAGCGCTGCCTCGAGCTACCGCAAGGGGGATGGGAGATGGACGATGTCGATCCCGAGGCGCTGGCGCGCGGCGAACTTCGCGAAGAGACGGGCCTCGTCGCCGACCGCCTCACGCGACTCGGCACCCTCTACATCGCGTATGGCTTCGTCAATCAGAAGCAACACGTTTTCCTTGCTGAAGGCCTGACCGAAGGCGAGCCCGACTTCGACCCCGAAGAGCACGACCTCACAGTTACGCGCATGCCCATCCCGCGGTTTGAGGAACTGCTGCTCGCCGGCTCTATCCCCGACGCCTGCACGGTGGCCGCCTGGGGCCTCTACAAACTCTGGCTCAACCGCAAAGCCATGACCTCGGGCGCCCCATCCTGAGTGCATCGGGATCCGGCGCGCGGTCTCTGCGTGGCGGGGTGGTAGCGAAGGGCGGGTTGCCGCCCAGACCCCTAGCCAACCAGCTTCTCGAAATCCTCCCGCAGTCGCGCCACCTCCTGGCGCAGCGCCGCCATCCCATCCTCAAGCCGCTCGATACGCTCTTGCTGCGGCGCTCCCGGGTCCCCCGTTGCTCTCGGCTTCCCGGACACCCCCGGCTGCCATGCCGCGGCCTCCGTAGCCGCTGCACTTTCGGAGAGCAGTTGCGCATACCGGGCCTCTTTCGTGCCGGGCTGGCGCGGCGCCACCCGCACCAGCGGCGTCTCCCGCGCCATCAGACGTTCCAGCGCGGACTGCACATCCGCCAGCTCGACGAATCTGTGCATGCGCTCGCCTCGCCCCCGCAGTTCTCCCAGCGTCTGCTCGCCACGTAGCAGCAACAGGCACATCAGCGCCTCTTCATCCCGGCGGAAGTTGAATACCTCGCCCAACCAGTGCTCGTACTTCGCCACCCGGCCCTCAGACCCGCGCGAGCGGCCCGCAAGCTTCAGCTTCTCGAGCGCGTAAACTGCCTCGCGTACCCCGTCCTCATCGAGATCCATCACCGGCTCACGGTTCGTCTTCTGGTTGCACGCGTTCACCAGCGCGTTCAGTGACAGCGGACAGTACTCCGGCGTCGTAATTTGCTTCTCCACCAGCGCGCCCAGTACCCGCGCCTCCGCTGCCGTCAACACGTAATCCATGGTCCCTCTCATGCACCCGGCCCTACTCGCCCTATGGTGGCCCGAATCGCTCCCGCACCAGCTCCAGGCCTTGCTCCCGCGTCGCCACGGCGCCCTCAAGCTGTGCATCTTCTGCCGCATGCAGCATCGCCTTGAATTGCGGCCCCGGCCGATAGCCCGCCGCGATCAGGTCGGCGCCCGTGACCAACAGCACCGGCCGCACCTCCTCCCGCGGCGCTGTCTCGTAGCGCTGCTTCGCGTAGTCGTAAAGATCGAGCATCCCGTGGCTCGATGAGACATCCATGTGATGGAGCGCCAAGTGCTCCTCGAAGCCCGGCAGGCGGAAGAAGCGTTTCAGCGTCGACTCCTTCATCTTCTTCACATCGCCGAAGCGCATATGGTTCTCGATCAGCAGCAGTATTTGCTCGGTGTCGGTCTTGGAGAATCGCAGCCTGCGGCAGATTGCCTCCGCCATTCGAACCCCCACCTCCACATGGCCATTGAAGCGGATCCGGTCCGGAGCACGCACGAACGTCGCCGGTTTACCGACATCGTGCAGCAGCGCGCCCCATGCCAGTGTCGGGGATGCACCCATGGGCAGCTTCTCCAAGAGCAGGAGCGTGTGCACCCACACGTCCCCCTCCGGATGAAACTCCGGCGGCTGCTCTACGCCATGCATCGCGCTGACCTCCGGCAAGATCTCGATGAGCAGTCCGGTCTCGTCCAGCAGCGCAAAGGCCTCCCGTGCCCGGCCTTCCGTCAGCATGCGCGTCAGCTCGTCGCGCACACGCTCCCGGCTCACCTCGCGGATCTTTGCCGCCAGCGAACGGATCGCGCCTCGCGTTCCCGCTTCCAGCGCAAAACCAAAGCGGGCCGCGAAGCGCACCGCCCGCAGCATCCGCAACTTGTCTTCCTCAAAGCGCCGTGCCGGTTCGCCGATTGCTCGAACGAGTCCAGCCTCCAGGTCCGCGCGCCCTCCTACCCAGTCGAGCACCGCCTCCTCCGCGCTCCCCGTGCGCGCCAGCACCGCCGGATCCAGCAGCATGCCATTGATGGTGAAGTCCCGCCGCAGCACATCCTCTCTGGCGTCGCTTGAGTAACGCACCGCATCCGGATGCCGCCCATCGGAATAGGTCCCATCCGAACGAAACGTCGCCACCTCGGTTACGATTCTCGCGTCCTCGCTCTTCTGCGGCACCAATACCACGCCAAAGTGCGCACCCACCCCAAAGGCCCCGGGAAAGACGGCAAACACCTGCTCCGGCCGCGCGCTCGTCGCCACGTCATAATCCTGCGGCTCCCGGCCGAGCAGCAGATCGCGCACGCAGCCGCCGGCGAAATACGCCTGGTGCCCTGCAGCCCGCAGCCGCTCCGCCACCTCCTCGGCCGTTTTCAACTGCTCCTCCTCGATCATCACGTCTCTCTCTTCCACACAAGCGCCCTAATCCTAATTCTGCCGCCGGTCCGCCTCAGACTTTAGCCTACGACCTGGCCGCGGAGCGCGCTCTTCGACTACGCCCTCCTCTAGTATGGAAGATGTGATGAGTGATCTACCCCGCGGCCTCATTCTGGGTATCGAAAGCTCCTGCGACGAGACCGCGGCCGCGATCGTCGAGCGCGGCCGCCACCAGCTCGCCAACGTGGTCGCCTCGCAGATCGCCACCCACGCGCCATACGGCGGCGTGGTGCCGGAGCTGGCCTCCCGGGAACACCTCCGCAACATCGTGCCGGTGGTACGCTCCGCGCTGGCGGAGGCTCAGGTCGCCTTACACGCGCTCGATGCCATCGCCGTCACTGAAGGCCCCGGCCTCGCGGGTGCGTTGCTCGTCGGCATCTCCTACGCGAAGGCGCTCGCCTTCGCGCTTGGCAAGCCACTCATCGCCGTCAACCATTTGGAAGGCCACATCCACGCCGTGCTGCTGGAACAAGCCGAGCTGGGACTTGCGCAGGGTAGCCCCAGACTTGAGCTGTTACGACCTGAGGCGTTGCGGGAGGGGCGTACACCGGGACGGCCTGTACTGCTGGCCCTGGTGGTCTCCGGCGGTCATACCAGCCTCTATCTGGCGCACCAGGAAAGCGGCGCCTGGCATTACCGCAACGTCGGCCGCACATTGGATGACGCTGCCGGCGAGGCCTTCGATAAGGTGGCCAAGCTGCTGGGGCTAGGCTATCCCGGCGGCCCGTGGATCGACGCACTTGCGGCACACGGCAACCCCTACGCCGTCCCCTTCACCTTCGCCCAGATCAAGCCCAAGGCCCACCGCCGTCAGGACCCCTCCGATTGGCAGCACAGCGCCGCTCCCAGCTATCTCTTCTCCTTCAGCGGCATTAAAACCGCGGTCCTGCGCTACGTAGAACTTCACAACCTGAAGCCGTCCATCGAACGTCGCCGCGCCATGTTGACCGCAGATGCAGCGGACTCCACGCCCCATCCGGACCTGGCTCTCTCCCTCTGCGATGACCAGACTCTCGGGCTCATCGCGTCTTTCCAGCGCGCGGTCGTCGACGACCTGAAGCGCAAAACCCTGGCCGCCGCCGAACACTTTGGCGCGCAGGCGCTGCTGGTCTCCGGCGGGGTCGCTGCCAACCGCGAATTGCGCGTCCGCTTCACTGCGGAAGCCGCCGCGCACGGCTTGCCCATTGCGTTTCCTACGGCCGCCCTTTCCACTGACAATGCCGCCATGATCGCCGCGGCGGCGTGGCCCCGCTTCCTCGCCCGCGACTACGCCACCGCGGATCTCTCCGCGCATCCCTCACTCCCCCTCGGAGCGTCCATGGCGTAGTAGACATTGCATCTGTTTGGCAGGTGTCACCCTGAGGGGACTCGCTCGAAGAGCGGCAGTCGAAGAGCCTGCCCTGAGCGGAATCGAAGGGATCTCTTCTTAAGCTTCGCGGACGCCGCACCCGCCGCCCCTCAACGCACCCGCTCGTACCGATACCCGCGCTCCTTGAACACCTTGTTCAGATACGTGCCTTTCGACTCCGCAGCCAGGAAAGCCCCATACTCCCACTCCGGCACATCGAAGTATCGGTAGACTTCGCCGGAATCCTGAAACTCGATCTCCAGCACCCGGCGTGCCGCATCGTAACTCAGGCTCCGGACTGTCGTCGATTCCACCCTCCGCCGCCTCATCTTCATCACCCATCCCTTAGAATCACAGCAGTCATCTCCAGGCAGGCCAACTCACTCGATGATCCTTCGACTCTTCAACACACTCTCCTCGTCCATCGAGCCGCTGGTTCCCGCCGGCAATAACACTCTCACTCTTTATGCCTGCGGCCCCACCGTCTACGACTATGGCCACATTGGCAACTTCCGCACCTTTCTGCACGTCGATCTCCTGCGTCGCTTTCTGGAGCAGCAGGGCACGCAGGTCCGGCACGTCATGAACATCACCGACGTGGACGACAAGATCATCCGCAACGCCGCCGCCGCCGGCCTGCCCATTGACGAGTACACACCGCGCTTCGAGCAGGCGTTTCTTGAAGATCTGGATGCGCTCGGCTGCCTGCGCCCCACCATCATGCCGCATGCCACCGAGAATATTCCGGAGATGGTCGACCTCATCGAGCGCCTGCATCGGCAGAATCTCGCGTACAAGACCGAGGACGGCTCCTGGTACTTCCGCATCGCCGGCGATCCCGAGTACGGCAAGCTCTCGAAGAAAGACCTCACCGGCAACACCGCCGGCGCCCGCGTCGATGTAGACGAATACGAGAAGGACTCGGCCAGCGACTTCGCTCTCTGGAAGTCTGCCAAACCGGGTGAGCATGCCTGGACCACAGCGCTCGGCACCGGGCGTCCGGGCTGGCACATCGAGTGTTCCGCCATGGCCATGAAGTATCTCGGCGAGACCTTCGACCTGCACGCCGGAGGCGAAGACCTCATGTTCCCGCACCACGAAAACGAGATTGCGCAGTCGGAGTCCGCCACCCACCGCACATTCGCGCGCCACTGGATGCACGTGCGTTTTCTGCTCGTTGAAGGCCGCAAGATGTCGAAGTCCGAAGGCAACTTCTACACCCTGCGCGACCTGCTGCTCCAGGGTTATAAGGCGTCCGCTATCCGTTTCCTCCTGCTCTCCGTTCCCTACCGCCACCAGCTCAACTTCACCTTCGACGGGCTCGCCGAGTCGACGGCCGCCGTCGAGCGGCTGCGCACCTTCCGCGATCGCATATTGAAGGGCGGCTTTCCCGAGGGCATGAACACGCAACTCGCGGAGCAGACCGGTGCGGCGGTCGCCGACTTCACCGCCGCGCTGGCCGATGACCTCAACACCGCCGAGGCACGCGCCGCCCTCTTCGAACTCGTCCGCGTGGTCAACACCGCCGCCGACCACGGCACGCTCTGCACCGAGAACGTCACGCCGATCGTCGAGGCGCTCGCGCGCTTCGACGAGATCTTCGCCGTGCTGGACGACCACGATCTAGCCATCACCCGGCGCGCGCTCAACTGGGCCGAACGCGAAGGCCGCCTGGATGACGCCGCCCCGGAACTCCGCGTGCGCATGGATCTCTCCGACGCCGACATCGACGGTCTTATCGATGAGCGCAACCAGGCCCGCCGCGCCCGGAACTTCGCTCGCGCCGACGCTATCCGCTATGACCTTGCCGCCAAAGGCATTCTGCTCGAAGACAGCAAGGATGGCGTGCGCTGGAAACGGAAATGAACCGCCAACATGAACCTAACGGGTATGTAAAGCATTAATAATGAAAAATATTATCCGTGACCTAAATGGTGTCTGTTGAGGCGGCAAGCGGAGGTATTTTGACAGCACCTCGCGATGAGAAACCTAGCTGGATGCTGCGAGCCGATGGGTAATTTGACGCCCCCAAGACTCGCGTGCATAGTGTTGAAGAACTCAAAGTGTGCTACTCGAGTGTCTCCTGAGTAGCGCCGGGGAAGGTTCATGCAGGGTCAGTTGCACGCCGCGGTGGATTCGAATCCTTCTGAAGAGTTGTCGCCAGACCCGCACGAGCAGCTAGGCGCCCCAGCAGTCGAAGCGGTGTTGCGCATCTTACGGACGCTAAGTGCCATCTTTGACGTGGATGAGCTCTTGTACCGGCTGGTGAGCGAAGCCATGACGCTGGTCGGCGCTGAAAGCGGTTTTGCGGGTAGGCAGACCCCGGCAGGACTGCAATGTTTCCGCTGGCATCGCGACGGAGAAGTTCTCCCATTTCAACAGTGTTTTTCGCCCGGCCAGGGACTGCCCGGCTGGTTGCTGTTGCACAAGAAGCCCTACATAAGCAACAAGCCTTCTACGGACGCCCAAGCGCTCCCTGAATTTCGCAAGATGTTCGACATGCGCTCAGCTCTCAGCACACCCATTCTCGACCGCAATGATGAAGTCGTGGCCTTCTTCCAGATTCACAACAAAATGGACGGAACCCCGTTCGGCCTCGCAGATCAGATGTTGATGACGCTGCTGGCGCAGGGAGCTTCCCTGGCCATCGAAAATGCCATGACGTATAAGGTGAAATTGCAGTTGGCAGCCATCGTCGACACTTCGGACGACGCCATCATCGGCAAAGATTTAAATGGCATTGTGACAAGCTGGAACGCCGCGGCCACAAGGCTTTTCGGCTACTCGGCAGAAGAGATGATCACCTGTTCCATTCTTAAGCTGATCCCGCTGCATCTCCATTCTGAGGAGCCGGAAATTCTACGCCGGATGAGAAGCGGAGAACGGATTGATCACTTCGAGACGCGCCGAGTCCGAAAGAATGGCGAGTATATCGACGTATCACTAACCATTTCGCCGATTAAGGATGACCGGGGCCACATCATTGGAGTCTCCAAGATCGCTCGTGACATTACAGAACGCAAGCGAGCCGAAGCTGCACTGGTCCAGTCTGAGAAGTTGTCCGCAACCGGCCGTATGGCAGCGACCATTGCCCATGAGGTGAACAATCCGCTGGAGGCGATCCTCAACCTCAGCTATCTGCTGGTGAAGCATCCCTCACTCGACCACGAAGCCCGGCAGTATACAGAGCTACTGCTGGAGGAGGTCGTGCGGGTAAGCCAGATCACCAGGCAGATGTTGTCCTTCTATCGCGATACCTCCGATCCGGCAGAAATGCGTATCGAGGAGGTGCTGGACAGCGTGCTGGGACTACACCGGCCCATCTTTCAGCAGAAATCAATCGAACTTGTCACCGAATATCGCGGTTCCGCGACGGTACTCGGCCACACGGGTGAGCTGAGGCAGGTCTTCACGAACCTGATCATCAACGCGGTGGACGCTCTGCAATCGGGCGGTGGCCTGAAGGTAAGAGTACAGACATCGCCGAGCACTCACAGCGTTCGTATCACCATCGCGGACAATGGCTCCGGAGTTTCAACAGCAGCGCGGAAGAAGATTTTCGAACCCTTTTTCTCCACCAAAGGTGGACGGGGAACGGGGCTGGGATTATGGGTCAGCCACGGAATCATCCGCAAGCATGGGGGCACGATTCGCATGCGCACCTCGACTGCCCCGGGCAGAAGCGGAACCGCGTTCACGATCTCGCTTCCGTTGCAAACCGCCTAGCGCTATACCTCCAGCCGGTTCCTGCCAGGCCGGAACAGATGCGGCCGATATTCTCGTTAGAACCTGTTCCCGAGATTCCGGCGGGGATTCCCAAGCGACCGTGGGATTGTCTAAGATGCCCCTCATCCGAACAGAACCTCGGAATCCGAAAGAATTTCGGAGGAGGATACGCACATGAAAACGCTGCGCATGTTCGCCGCATTTGCGCTCACCATCGGCATCCTTACCCTCACCGTCTATGCGCAGAACATGGCCACGCAGGACACCGCGGCCAAAGCCGCCGTCAGTCCGTCACAGGCCCTGCTGGAATCCTGGAACGATGTGGGACGCAAGCTCACTGCCATGGCCGAAGACTTTCCCGACGACAAGTACGACTTCAAGCCGGTTCCAGCCGAGCGCAGCTTTGCCCAGCAACTGCTGCATGCCGCCAACGCCAATTACTTCTTCATCGACCCTGCCATGGGCCGGAAAGCACCCGCCGTTGAAGATCCCAAGCCCGATCAATATAAGGGCAAGGCTGCGGTCGTCGCCTTCGTGAAGAAGTCGTTCGCCGATGGCGCGAACGTCATCCAGTCCAAGGGAGACAAAGGTCTGGACGACCTAGTCACCGATCCCTTCAGCCACAAACAAATCCGCGTCGAGGACGTGGCCTGGGGCCTGCTCGAGCATTCCGGCGAGCACTACGGCCAGCTCGTCGTCTACTACCGCGTCGCCGGTCTGGTACCGCCCGAATCCCGGCCGCACAAGTAGCGCCGCCGGCAGTCACGACTCCGGCAGTCACAACTCCAGCATTCACAATTCAGTCCAGTGGGTTGGCGCGCCCCACCCCGGCAACTATCGAGGAGCATGGCGGGCGGGCTAGGCGGATGGGAGTCGCTTCATCCGCCCTGCTCCCGATGTTGCGCTCGCCGCGTCTACTTTTGTCCCCAGAATGCCGGATCGGCTTTGACCCAACTGTCGGCCGCATAGCTCAACTTCGGGTTGATCATGAAGACATTCGACTCGCTCCATTCGATGGTGGCCGCGGCAAGGTCCTCGGCCTTCTTCATTTGATCCGCACCCATCGCGGCCATGAATTGCTTGCTATCTGCCTGCCCCTGGTCCACCTCCGCCAGCGACTTCATCGGCGTGACGACGATGTAGGCGCCGCCGCTCTCGGCGCCGTACATCTCCTCAAACACGGCCCAGTGCGCGTTGGGCACCTTTTCATAGCCATTCACGTACATCTTCACCAATGCGTCCCAATCCTGGTGGTGTCCGGCGCGTACGCGGAAGTGGTTGATCTCCATGTAGCGCATCTCTCCCAGCTTGACTGGGGCGCGCAAGCTGTAATCCTCGCGGTAGATCCAGGTGCTCGACTCATAGGAGCTCAGCAGTTCGCCATCTGCTGCCTGCGCGCTGTCCAAAGCGGAGGCTAGCGTGGCGTTCTTTTGCGTTGCGTCGGTGTCCTTCTGCCAATCGGCGAACGAATCGTAGCCAATGAGGAACAAGGAACGCGATTTACCGGAGAGCGAGTCCATCCCCAAGTAGTGCTCCGGCCACTTCGCTTGAGTGAAAGCCTGTACGAAGGCGCTCTCGCTCTTCTGATGGGTGGCGCCGCCCTTGCCCGGCTTGAGAATTTCGCGCTGGATGACCAGCACCTTCGGTGGCGGCGTTACTCCGCTCGCCTGTCCCTGTGCTGCCGTAGTACCCAGCCCTGCGAAACTCAGACCCGCGAACAGAAGACCCAGCGCGACCGATGATCCAACATGCGTACTCATGGATGCTGCCTCCTCAGGCGTGAAACTTAAGTTGTGACCAGGAATGCCGGACGATTCAGGAGAGGCTTCGCCAGATGAAGGGAGCCTTCGATACTCTGGCTAGGTACCGTCTTTGGTTCTGGGCTAAGCAACGATACGCTTCCCAGGGGCAATCGACAACGCCATTCGTAATTGTTCGACGGAGAGTAAGGCTCGACAGAGCAGTCGAGTCGGGCGCAAGGAATTGTTTGACGCGTACGTGCGGGAGCAATAGTTTGATCTGACGACCTCTGGCCGCAAAGGAGCGTCTGATGAAAACTACGATCTTGCTCTTTGCCTTCGCCGGCACTGCCCTGCTTCCCTTCGCAGGTCACTCCCGCCAGGCAGCACCCGCTCATCCGCCGCAAGCCGCCACAGACTATCCCGAAGCGCCCACCGCGTTCGATGACCAGAGCAATGGGTTCTCCGATCCCAGCCGCCGCCAGGCTGACCAGAAGTTCTTCGAGGAGGTGGAACACATTGCCCCCGACGGGCTGGGCCCGCTCTATAACGCGCAGTCGTGCCGCGAGTGTCACCAGAACCCGGTAAGCGGCGCCGCCAGCCAGGTCACCGAGCTGCGCGTCGGACACCTCGACGCACACGGAGTGTTTCAGAACCCGCAGATTCCCATCGACCATGGCTCCGAGGTGATTCAGGACAGGACTCTCGTGAACGATCGGGCGATCTGCCCTCAGATCCAGGAGCGCACTCCCAAAACAGAGACGGTGCGCACCACCCGGCTCGCAACGAACATCCTCGGCGATGGCTACGTCGAAGCCATTCCGGACGAGACTCTGCTAAAGATCCGGAAACAGCAATGCCAGGCCTCGCATGGGCGAATCTGCGGCCAGGCAGTGCTGGTCCCGGTTCCGGAGAGCGAGGGCCGCGACCGCATCGGCCGCTTCGGCTGGAAAGACCAGCACGCCAGTCTCCTGGCGTTCGCTGCCGACGCCTATCTGAACGAGATGGGGATCACCAACGGGCTGCAGAAGACCGAAGTGACCACACTCTGCAACCCGCCGGTTACCACGACGCTCCCGAACAACGCTCCAGATAAAATTACCGAGCCCAACAGCTTGCCTGATCCGACCGACAATAATCTGGAAGATATCGATCACTTCGCCAGCTTCATGCGATCGCTGAAGCCGCCCGCACGCGACCAAACTGTCGCGGCCGGCGCCGATGCAAAACACGGGGCGGCGCTGTTCACCAAAATCGGATGCGCCACCTGCCACGTAACCACCATCGTGACTGGCAGGAGTCCGGCCAGCCCCGGAGGTCCGGGACTGCATTCGAGTGCGCTTGAGCGCCGGACGATCCACCCGTACAGCGACTTCCTGCTGCACGACATCGGTACCGGAGACGGGATCGCCATTGCCCTGGTTGAACACTTCGGCCGCGAGCGCGTAGAGAAGCGCTTCCGTGAAGAGAGCTCCGCCGCGGGCGCTGACCATGCCGCTGCTCCCCCGGAAGACGAGTGCAGCGAGAGCTTTCAGACCGGTGTCGCCGAAGGACAAAGAAGTCGGAAGCTGCGCCGCGACACGCTGTGCGCGCGCAACAAGATCAGGACGGCTCCCCTGTGGGGACTGCGCGTGCGATCGCGCCTCATGCATGATGGCAACTCGACGCGCTTCGACCAGGCCATCCGCCGCCATCAGGGAGAATCCACGCAGATAACCAAGCGATTCCTGATGCTGAGCTCCGCGGATCAGAAGGCGCTGCTGGCCTTTCTGCAGTCGCTGTAGCATTCGCGGTCGGCCGGCCAATCTCGGCGGCGTCCAACGACATCACCCCGCAGCGCAGACTTCTTCGTCGCAGTGGCAGCCATCATCATCCGCGTGAGCGGCTCACTGGGGCTGCCTGCGCTCGCCTTGAGGTCTTCTCCGCGCTTGACGCTCTGGAAAGGCACCATGTTCGTTCTGGGCTCAGTCCTGGGCTGAGTTCTGCGCTCAGCATAGATACGCTGCGCACATGGCAGACTCCAGTCAATTTCTTCTGGATCCAGACTGCACGAATTACGGGCTGTCTTCATTGCGGCTTTTCGCGGAGGCATAGCGTCTTCTTCAGCATCACGGGCGCCGATGGTAGCCTCGTGCGATCGTTGCCGGGCCGCCTGATCTGCGAAGGAGAGCCCACAAGGGAGAGCTCATCGATGCTCCGCAGGATACTTGCCGTGCTAGTGACCATCTCTGCCTCCGCCGCCGCCCAGCTTGCACCCTCGCCGGTTGCAGGCCGTACTGAGACGCTACGCACCGGCGCGAAGCTCGTCGTCGTGGATGTGGAGGTCACAGACGGTCAAGGCAATCCTGTGCACAACCTGCAGCCTGGAGACTTCAGCATCTTCGAGAACAAGGTGCAGCAACCGATCAAGAACTTCGAGGAACATAGCGGCGGCCATGCCGCCGCCCCAACGCCAATGCTGCCGCCCGGCGTCTTTTCGAATGAATCGGTGCTGCCAGGTCCTTCCGCCGTGGATGTCCTGCTGCTGGACTCGTTGAATACACCACCGCAGAGCCAGCCTTACCTGCGCGACCAACTCGTGAAATATCTAAGTCACGCCCGGCCCGGCACGCGACTGGCCATCTTCGCCCTGAACACGCGTCTTCAGATGCTGCAGGGCCTCACCAGCGATCCGTCGCTGCTGAAAGAGGCGATCCTGCGGCAGGGTGTCAAGTTCTCGCCCCTCGTCCAGCGCGAGCTTAATGACAGCACAGTGCACAATACGTCGGAGACCCTGAGCGACCTGATTCAGGCGAACCCTAAGTTCGCGCAGGTGTTCGCCGCTGTGCAGAGCATGCTGCTCGATGCAAATGCCAGGGAAACGTCGGGGCAATTGCAGGTGCGTGTGCGCACCTCGCTTGCAGCACTCGAGCAGCTTGCGCGCTATCTCGCCGGCATTCCGGGAAGGAAAAACCTGGTCTGGTTTTCCGCGTCATTCCCCATCGTGATCATGCGCGACATCCAGACCACCGGCGATCCGTTTGCCGGAATGGCCGACCTGAATACCGGGTTCAAGCGCACCCTTAATCTGCTGGAGCGCAGCCAGGTCGCGGTGTATCCAGTCGACGCTCGCGGTCTGGAGACGCCTCCTTCCATGTTGCCGGATCAGGAGGACGGTTCCAGCGGCGACCTTGCTCGCACCCGCCAGGTCTACGGCAACACTTCCATCTCTCCTCGTGACACTCAGTTCTATCTGGACCAGGCCAACGAACACGCAACCATGCAGCAGATGGCGGAGGCGACTGGCGGCAGGGTCTACGAGAACAACAACGGCCTCTCCGGCGCGATCGATAAGGCCATCAGCGCAGGCGACAACTACTACACCCTCTCATACACCCCACCGCCGAGCACGCGCGAGGGTGAGTTTCGCGCCATCTCGGTCAAGCTGAAGGAGGGCGGCGTTCACCTGGCGTATCGTCGTGGCTATTACACTGACCCGACCCCTCAACAGGTGAGCGCCGCGGCATCCACGCCGCCCCCGACCGCGAACTCGTCCGCCATGAAAGACGCGCTGCTACTGCACTCCCCGGACGCCACTGAGGTGTTGTTCGACGTCTATCCGCAGCCCGCGCCGGCGCAGAATGCAACCAGCAATGCCGACACTCAGAAATCCGTGGGTGAGGGCGCCTTCGGCAGCGGACCACACGCGCCATACACCGCGACCCTGATTGTGGATGCGAAGGCGCTCTCGTTTACCACCGCAAGCGATGGCAAGGTGCACGGCGCGGTTGACTTCGCGGTGGTCCTGTTCGACGCGCATGGCAAAGAGGTGGACTCGCGCGTCGATCGCGCCGTGCTGGCGTTGGACCCGGCTCGCTATCAGGCCATTCTGAGCGGCGGCATACGCTTCCATTTCAACCTGGCGCTGCCGGCGAGCGGCAACCAGACGCTCCGCTTTGCCGTGCACGATGCGGTCACCGATCGCGTGGGTTCGCTGGAGCTTTCAGCCGACTCCGTGCGCTCCAGCGGAAATCGCGCCGCGCGCTAGAGCGGCTCTGTTGTGAGCGAAAGAAACTCCACGGCACGTTCGTTCGGGAGCTCTCCGTAAGCGACTCAGTTCGTACAGCAGGCACGCACGCGTCTTACCCCTGTGAAGACGGCGAAAGCTACGACTCGGACGATGGCTCGTCCTTCTGATAAACGTGCGAGGCGCTTCACTCCGCTTGCTCGCGCATGGTATGCTCGGCCTGAAGCGCTATGCGGCACGCCACTCACATCACGATCATGCCCGGTCATCGCTCCACCCCGCGATCTCTCCGGCTCAGTGCTCCGCGGCGCTATATGCGCGTGCTGCCCACGCGAACCCGTCCCAACCTCTTTTCCGGCGACTAGCTCACTTCGCCAACCCTCTTGGTCATCGTTAGAGCGCGCTTCCGGCGCTGACTCTCATGCATCCACGCGCATTCCCGCGCGTCTCCACCTGCTTCAAGAGGATCCGCCCATGACCACCAACGGCCGCACTCCGTCTTCCGCCGCAGCCTCCAGCGAATTCGCGCCGCGCCTTCTTGGCCCGCTTCCGGGTCCGAACGCGCGCGCCATCGTTGAGTCCGACGACCGCTACATCTCGCCCTCGTATACCCGCTCCTACCCGCTGGTCGCCAAGCGCGGCCGCGGCGTGCGCATCTGGGATGTCGATGGCAACGAATTCCTCGATTTCGCCGCCGGCATCGCTGTCACCTCCACCGGCCATTGCCATCCGGAGGTGGTCGCTGCCATCCAGAAGCAGGCCGGCGAACTCATCCACATGTCGGGCACGGACTTCTACTACGAAGGCCTGGTCACCCTGGCCGAGCGCCTCTCCGCCGTCGCGCCTATGCCCGGCCCGCATCGTTTCTACTATGGCAACTCCGGCGCAGAGGCCGTCGAGTGTGCATTGAAGCTCGCCCGCTATCACACCGGCCGGCAGAACATCATCGCCTTCTTTGGCGCCTTCCACGGCCGCACCATGGGCGCGCTCTCGCTCACCGCGTCCAAGCCGCAGCAGCGCCGCCGTTTCGCCCCGCTCGTGCCGGGCGTCACGCACGTCCGCTACCCCTACGCCTATCGCGGCTGCGAAGGTGGCCCGCAGGAAGAGGAAGCGTTCGCGCTGGGCTGCGCGCGCTACATTGAAGACAAGCTCTTCAAGACCACGCTCGCGCCGGAAGAGGTTGCCGCCATTTTCGTCGAGCCCATTCAAGGCGAAGGCGGCTACGTCGTGGCGCCCACCATCTTCATGCAGGAGCTGCGCCGCATCTGCGATCGCCACGGCATTCTGCTGGTCGCCGATGAAGTGCAGTCCGGCGCCGGCCGTACCGGTAAATGGTGGGCCATCGAGCACACCGGCGTCGAACCCGATATCGTCTGCATGGCCAAGGGCATCGCCTCCGGCATGCCGCTCGGCGTCTGCATGTCCCGCGCCGGCATCATGGACTGGAAGCCCGGCTCCCACGCCTCCACCTTCGGCGGCAATCCCGTCTCCATCGCCGCCGCGCTCGCCACCATGGACGTGCTCGAGCGCGAAGCCATCGGCAATGCGGCGAAGATCGGGGAGCAGATGCTCTCGCGTCTGCGCACCTGGCCCACTCGTCATCCGCTGGTGGGCGATGTCCGGGGCCGCGGCCTGATGATCGGCATCGAGCTGGTCCAGGACCGGACGACCCGCGAGGCCGCGCCGCTGCTGCGCGATCGCATCGTCGACCTGGCCTTCGCGCGGGGACTGCTCATCCTGGGCTGTGGCGAGACCTCCATTCGTCTCGCGCCGCCGCTCATCGTGCGCGAAGAGGAGGCCACCATCGCTCTCGACATCCTTGAAGAATGCCTGGACGTCGTCGAGCGCGAGCACGCCGCCTCCCTCACAGCCGAGCACGCCACCGTCTAGCCACAACTCCGGGTCGCACAAGGTCGGGGTGCCCCATCCTACGCAGCCCTATCGCGTAGGGTGGGCCTTCGCTGCCGCCGGGTGCCCCATCCTACGCGGTTGTATCGCGTAGGGTGGGTTTCTCATCGGGAGACCGCACATGATCACCCGCATCTGGCACGGCTACACCACGCCGGCGAACGCCGACGCCTACGAGTCGCTGCTTCGTTCCGAGATCCTCCCCGGCATCCACCGCATCGCCGGCTACCAGGGAGCGCATCTCCTGCGCCGCAATCTCTCCGATGAAGTCGAGTTCGTCACCCTTACGTACTTCGACTCGCTCGACGCGGTTCGCGCCTTTGCCGGCGAGGACT
Organism: uncultured Acidobacteriaceae bacterium; assembly: GCA_963830635.1. Lineage (GTDB taxonomy): Bacteria > Acidobacteriota > Terriglobia > Terriglobales > Acidobacteriaceae > CAWHMN01. The sequence continues at coordinate 1,703,685 of CAWHMN010000001.1, forward strand.
ACGAGGCCTGCGTAGTACCCCCGGCGGCCCGCGCGCTTCTCTCGCATTTCGATCTGCTCTCGGCCCACTACGAAACTATTCTCCGGCTTGCATAATGCGCTCTCGCCGCGTCTAACAAACCGGAGTGTCTCAACCATGCAGCTTCGCCCCGCCTCTGCTCTCGCCTGTCTTGCCTTCCTTCTCTTCTCCGCCGCCGCCTTTGCCAGCGACGTGCACACCGACTACGATCACAACGCCGTTTGGGAGCGCTACCACACCTTTTCCTGGCAAAAGATCAAGACCTCCAATCCCTTCTATGTCGACCGCATTCATGACAGCGTCATCCACTATCTGGAACAACAGGGCTGGAAATATGTGCCCTCCGGCGGCGATGTCTCGCTCTTCGCCCTCAGCAACGTCCGCAACCAGCATTCCCTGCAGACCTTCTACAACGGTTATGGCGGTGGCTGGGGCTGGGGCGGGTGGGGCAGGTGGGCTGGGGCCCTGGATATACCACCACCGTCCCGGTAAATCGCCGAATCCGCCACGTGGTCATCGATATGTACGACGCCAAGACCAAACAGCTCCTGTGGCGCGGCGCCGCCGTCGACGACCTGTCTCAGAAGTCAGAGAAGAATGAGCAGCAGCTCTATCGCGACTTCGCCACCATGTTTCACAACTTCCCACCCAAGCCCTGATCTGCATTGCCAGTCCGGTCAAGACTGCGGTATCGTCACGCCTGCGGCGGTCTGGGCATCTTTCCAGGCCACATATTCGCATCCTGCACGTTAAGGAGTCCGCCATGCAACGCACGCTCAGCCTCACCCTCGCGGCAGCCTCGCTATTGACCCTCGGCGGTGTCGCCCACGCCGACAGTGTCAAGACCGACTACGACCACCGCGTCGACTTTGGCCAGTTCCACACCTATTCCTGGGGCAACGTGACGACCCCCAATCCCTTTTACGTCGACCGCATCAAGCAGGCCGTCAACTCGCAACTGCAGGCCAAGGGCTGGCAGGAGGTGCCGTCCGGCGGCAATACCGAGATCTTCGCCACCGCCCACGTCCGCGATGAAAAGCAGCTTGAAACCATGTACAACGGCATGGGTGGCTGGGGTAGAGGCTGGGGATGGGGCGGTTGGGGATGGGGCGGCCCGGGCTTCGGCACCACCACCACCACGACCTATAACCAGCAAGTCGGGCATCTGGTCATCGATATGTTTGAAACCGGCGGGAAGAAGCTGGTGTGGCGTGGCATATCCCAGCGGGACCTCTCCGACAGCCCGAATAAGAACACCAAGGCGCTCGACAAAGACGTTCAGAAGATGTTCAAGGACTTCCCGCCAAAAGCCAAATCGTAACGCTGCGGCTACGGGTACGGGTGCCCCATTCTAGCGAAGCTAGGGTGGGGTAACTATCAAGTAGATCCAAAGCTCGGGCTTGCGAGACCTAGTCGCACCCCGGGTGCCCCATTCTAGCGAAGCTAGGGTGGGGCTGTTTCTTTGAGCATTAGAACGAGAACACCGGCCCCACTTGATACGACCAGTTTCCCCGGTTGATGAAATTCTCCTTCGCCAGCCAACTCAAGTACGGCGGCTCCCCAAGACCCGGCGGATTCAAGAAATTCGACCGATACCGCACCAGGTCCTCGCCGATGCCCATGCGAAATGCAACCGAATTGGTTACCTTATAGTCGCCGGTCAGGTTTGCGTTCCAGGCAAAGTGGTTGATGTCGCCCGCCGCCGGTGGTGGATTCTGCACCTCCGTCCCCGGATATTGCGAGACCGGCCCCAGCCCGTTGTTGCGGAGAATGATGCTGGTCGTGCTGGTCTGGTACGCGCGATCGAAGCGCACGAATCCCGGCCGCAGTGCCACCTTCAGCGCATAGTGCTCGGTGTCCCACCCCGTCCGCACGCCGAAGAAGCCGGTCAGCATGTTGCCGCCCGCGCGATCGCTCGGCAGGGGGCTCGCATTCGGCTGGTAGCTCACGTCCGCGTCCGCATCCAGCCAGGGCAGCAGCCGCATGGAGCCTTCCACGCCAGCTCCCGTCGTCATGGAGCGGCAATTGGTACAGCTCTGGGTATTGGTTGCGATGGAAAAGCCTGTGAAGTGCGGCGCAATCTGGAAGCGCGGACGCGTATGCTCCCACGCCGTCCATTCGTCGCTCTTCAGAAAGCGCACGCCGTTACCTTCAACCGCCGTACCAATGGGATGGTCACGATCCCGATACCAGGGATTGCGTCCGCGCATTGCGTTCGCGAAAGTGCGCGTCGGATTCAGTGCGCCATGCACAATCCGCGACAGATCGCGGGTCCGATCGCCGCCGTAGATGCGATCACTCACATCCTTGTCCAGAAAATCTTCCGCAAAGACCCACAGCATGCCTACCGTCGGCGTGACGATGAAGTCCACCCATCCGGTGTTGTTCGTGTAGTGGTCACCCGGCTTGAAGTTCACGCCCGGAATGCAGTGCTCAAAACACTGGGTGCCGTAGGTGTAGCCGCCGTCGTTTCCTATCCCCGCCTCTCCCGTGGGACCGATCTTCTCATTCGTACTGAAGACGATGGCCCATAGGAAGGCCTTAAACCGCGACTTTGCATACCCGGGTTCGTTCCAGCGGATACGTGACTCCATGGGACTGTTCTGTATTTCAATAAATGCAGTCACCGCGCCCTGCATGGGATGACCGACGTAGTTCACCAGGAAGTCATCGCCGTCGTTCCAACGCCGCATATTCCATTGCTTTAGGGACGCGACGTAATCGTGCCAGAAAGGTTTATGGGCAAGCTGGTCGCGTATGGTGCTGTCCTGCGCTACGCGAAAGCCATCTTCCGCCATGTTGAATGCGAAGGTCTGCCATAGCAGACCCTTCCAGTGATAGCGCAGATCGCTCGTCACCGCAGTTTTTCTGGCGGTTGCAGCCGCGCCCTCGTGTGTCCGCTTGTTCTTAGCATGCTCTGCGACGGCCGCGCCCTGCCCCCGCATCGCGTGTCCAGCAGCGTGTCCAGCAGCGTGTCCGGGAGAAGGTTGTGCAAGAGCAGCGGGCTTTGGAGCATCGGGCAGGTCTTGCGTCTCCGCGCCTTCCGCGATTCCCTGCACTGCCTGAGCGTTTGCATGCACGGCGCCGAAACTCAGGACGCTCGTGACGACGACCAGAACGCCCAGAGCGACGATCAGAATGCCCAGAGCGCTCAGGCCACCCGGGCCGCCTGGAGCGCCGCGAGCCAGAGCTGCCGCAAGCAGTGCGCGTCGCACCGTGCGTCTCTTCTCATCCTGCAACATCGTTCCTCAACCGGATGGTGGAGACCGCTCCCCTCCGGCACAAGTCTGCATATCTCACGCGTGGTGAAGTCTCTATGATGCATGAACGCACGTGACGATTGCGTTACAGCCCGCGCCCGCCCTCCGTTGTGGTGCGTCGCGCTGCCTGCGTCTCAACGAGGGCTTCTTTTCCCAGCATCAGGACGCATGGCTACCCTCCTACCCTATCCGCGCTCTTACCTTTGTTACAAAACGCGCATCTCACTCCAGGTCAGACCACGCGTCGGTCAACAGATTCGCAATCTCAGGAGGAAAGCAGTGTTTGGATCAAGTTCAAAGCAATCGTTGAAATGGGCTTCGCTGGCAAGCACGGGACTTATGGCGCTCACCTTGGCCGCCGGCTGCAACAACAACGCGAACGCGCATCCTGACGTGAAGGACAACGTCAAGACTGCGCTCAAGAACGACAACCTGGGCGACATCGATGTATCTCAGGATCGCGACAAGGGCGTACTCACTCTTACCGGCAACGTCGCGACCCAGGACGACAAGGCCAAGGCGGAGACCGTGGTGCAGCAGAACGCTCCCGGCTACACGGTCGCCGATCAGATCGGTGTGCGTCCCGCCGGAGCGGAGTCGCAGGCCAAATCCGTCGCGTCGAACACCGACGACGCCATCGAGAGCAGCTTCAAGGCCATGATCAAGGGCCACAAGAATCTCGACGACCAGAGCATCACCGGCAGCGCCAAGAACGGCGAGCTCACCTTGAAGGGCTCCGTGAAGACACGCGAGCAGAAAGCGGAAGCCGAAAAGCTCGCCAAGTCCGTCCCCGATGTCCAGCAGGTGGTGAACGAGCTCGAAGTGAAGCACGGCAAGCACTCCACCGCCGCCGCCAGCTCCTCGGAGTAAGTTCAACCCCTCCGCTCACTGAGAAGGCGGCCTATGGGCCGCCTTCGTTCTTTCGCCCCAGAGTATTTGCCGTTCCGCAAAGAAGACCCGCTTTCCCACCTCTTCCACACCGCTCCACAATCAGGAGCCCCTCAGCGCCTTGTTTCGCACGCCGTCGCGGCGTAGCCTCCGAAGTGTGGGGCGGCGACTTCCCAATCCGCCATCGATGCACCTGAAATGAGTTCTCCACAGGCAATCCCCCGAAAGTGGAAGCCCGAGGAGCACATCTGCATCTAATCCACTAGATGTTGTGGTTCAGGCTTGACAGGGTGCGATAAGCAGCATACGGTTCCTTCTGCGGCCCCTGAACGGATACTGACGCAAGCGTCCCGGACGAGCCCTTTTTGGGTCTTCCCGGCGTCACCGCAGGAGCCCCGTTTATCCACCCAGATCCAGGTTGTCCACCCGGCTCCGTGGCGTCACCCGAGCCCCATCCGTCGATGGAGGCTTAGCTCCGGGAGCTTCATCCCCGGAGCATGAGAGCGGCGCTCCGAGCCGGTACATCACACTTGAGGAGACTCCATGGCCGAGGCCACCAAGACACCCGCATCCGTTTCCACTCACGGCTCCCCCGCCGCTGCAACGTCCTCCGCCAAGGCCGCGCCCGGTTCGCACCCCGGTCTCCAGTTCGAACGCCGCTTCTCGAAGGCCGGCGTCTCCCCCTACGACGAGGTCAAGTGGGAGCGCCGCACCGCCGCCATCAACGACATGAGCGGCAAGGTCATCTTCGAGCAGAAGGACGTGGAGGTTCCCGTTGACTGGTCCATGACCGCGACCAACATCGTCGCCTCCAAGTACCTGCACGGCCACATCGGCGTGCCGCAGGGCCAGGAGGGCGCCCGCGAGACCGGTGTGCGCCAGCTCGTTGCCCGGGTCGCCGAGACCGTCACCACCTGGGGCATCCAGGGCGGCTACTTCGCGTCCACGGACGACGCGGCGATCTTCCATGATGACCTCGCGCACCTGCTGCTCAACCAGAAGGTCGCCTTCAACTCGCCTGTGTGGTTCAACGTGGGCTGCGATCGCCTCGAGCCCAAATCCGACGGCCAGAACTGGCATTGGAATCCGGAGACGCGCGAGGTTACGTTCTCTGCGACCGGCTATCGCAATCCGCAGTGCTCCGCCTGCTTCATCAATGCGGTCGATGACTCGCTCGACTCCATCCTCACCCTGGCCAAGACCGAGGGCATGCTCTTCAAGTGGGGCTCCGGCACCGGCACCAACCTGTCGCCCATCCGCGGTTCCATGGAGAACCTCTCCGGCGGCGGCACCGCCTCCGGTCCCCTGAGCTTCATGCGCGGTTTTGACGCCTTCGCCGGCGTCATCAAGTCCGGTGGCAAGACCCGGCGCGCCGCCAAGATGGTGATCCTCAACGTCGACCACCCGGACATCGTCGATTTCATCGAATGCAAGGCCAAGGAAGAAGCCAAGGCCCACACCCTGGTCGCAGCCGGCTACGACGGCTCCGGTCCCGACTCCGAGGCCTACTCTTCCATCTTCTTCCAGAACGCCAACAACTCCGTCCGCGTGAATGATGACTTCATGCACGCCTGGGAGCGCGACGCCGACTTCGCCACCCGCACCATCAAGGAATCCGAGCCGGTCAAGACCTACAAGGCCCGGGACCTGATGCACAAGATCGCCGAAGCCACCTGGCAGTGCGGCGACCCGGGCATGCAGTACGACACCACCATCAACCGCTGGCACACCTCCAAGAACTCCGGCCGCATCAACGCCTCCAATCCCTGCTCGGAGTACATGTTCCTGGACAACTCCGCCTGCAACCTGGCCAGCTTCAACCTGATGAAGTTCGTCACCGCCGCGGGTACGTTCGATATCGCCGCCTACCGCGACGCCGTCGACGTCGTGCTCACCGCCATGGAGATACTGGTCGACAACTCCGGCTATCCCACCGAGTCCATCTCCCGCAACTCGCACGACTACCGCCCGCTCGGCCTGGGCTATGCCAACCTGGGCGCGCTGCTGATGAACTTCGGCCTGCCCTATGATTCCGACGCCGGCCGCGACTTCGCCGCGACGCTTACAGCCATCATGTGCGGCCAGGCGTATCTGCAGTCGGCCCGCATCGCCGAGAAGTGCCGTCCGCTGGCCTCCGCCACCACCCTCACTGAGTCCGTGGAGAAGGACGGCGGCGCCTGCCCCGGCTTCTACGTCAACCGCGAGCCGTTCCTCGACGTCATCCGCATGCATCGTTCGGAAGTCAACAAAATCGGCGCCTCCGCCAAGAACCGCGTGCCCCATACTGGCGACGCCAGGGTGGGTGTTTCCGAGCCCTTCGCCGTCCCCCAACTCGAAGCCCTCATCGCCGCCAGCAAGGAGTGCTGGGACACCGCGCTCGCCCACGGCGAGAAGCACGGCTATCGCAACTCCCAGGTCACCGTGCTCGCCCCCACCGGCACCATCGGCTTCATGATGGACTGCGACACCACCGGCATCGAACCCGACCTCGCCCTGGTCAAGTACAAGAAACTGGTCGGCGGCGGCATGATCAAGATCGTCAACCAGACCGTGCCCGGCGCGCTGTTCAAGCTCGGCTACTCCGACGCCGAGGTGCAGGCCATCGTCTCCTACATCGACGCCACCGGCACCATTGAAGGCGCGCCCGCCATCAAGCCCGAGCACCTCGCCGTCTTCGACTGCTCCTTCAAGCCGGCCAAGGGCACCCGCTCCATCCACTACCTCGGCCACCTCAGGATGATGGCCGCCACCCAGCCCTTCCTCTCCGGCGCCATCTCGAAGACCGTCAACCTGCCCCACGACTGCTCGGTCGACGACATCGCCGAGACCTACGTCGAGGCCTGGCGTCTTGGACTTAAGGCCGTCGCCATCTACCGCGACGGATCCAAGGGCGTGCAGGTGCTCAACACCTCCTCGGACGAGAAGTCAGACAAGTCCGACAAGAAGCGCGATCCCCAGGCCACCGCCCAGACCACCGCTCAGGCCGTCGCCCTCACCGCCGCCGCCGACCGCGTCCTCACCTCGCTCGCCGCCGGCGTCGATACCCGCAGCCCGGAGTACGTGGCCGACCTCAAGCTGCTCGAAGCCTCGCTCACCCACAAGGTGTCGGACCGCCTCGAGCTCTCCGCCAGGTCCGTCATGGCTGCGGCCAACGCCTTCGGAGCCGCGATCGCCCGCTCCGCTACAGATCCGGGTGCCCCAGCCTACGCGGCTGTATCGCGTCGGGTGGGTCTTGACCCTGTCGCGGAGCCGCAGAGCCCGCAGGGGCCGCCGAAGGCTGTGCGTCACCGCCTGCCCGAGGAGCGCGCTTCACTCACCCACAAGTTCTCCATTGCCGGCCACGAGGGCTACATCACCGTCGGCCTCTACCCCACCGGGGAGCCCGGCGAAATCTTCATCAAGATGGCCAAGGAAGGCTCCACCGTCTCCGGACTGGTGGACTCCTTCGCCACCGCCACTTCGCTCTCGCTGCAGCACGGCGTACCGCTCAAGGTGCTCGTGGAAAAGTTCGCCCACACCCGCTTTGAACCCTCCGGCTGGACCGGCAACGAGCACATCGGCTTCGCGAAGAGCATCATGGACTACATCTTCCGCTGGCTCCAGCTCCGCTTCCTCTCCGGCCAGCAGCTTTCGCTTTTCGCCGGCATCGGCTCGCCCATCATCCCGGTCGTCGGCACCATCGGCGATGAATCAGCCGCCGCTGCCACCACTCCGGGTGCCCCATCCTATGCGCAGCATAGGGTGGGTCTTGAAGGCGGCACTACCCCTTCGCTGGAAGCTGGAAGCTCAAAGCCGGGAGCTGCACCCCCGGTGCATGTGCCCGTGCACGTCTCCGAGGCCATGCGCCAGATGTACGACATGGGCGACGCCCCCTCCTGCCAAACCTGCGGCGCCATCATGGTCCGCAACGGAAGCTGCTACCGCTGCATGTCCTGCGGCTCCACCTCCGGCTGCTCCTAGGACTGGCCGTCCAGGCTCACGCGGCTCCGCCGCAAAACAGAAGGCCCGGCGCAAGCCCGGGCCTTTTGCATTTCACCGAAATATCACAATGTACTTCGTCGGCGCTCCTAAAGCCGTTTCGTCGCTTTTCCGCTGCGAGGGGCGGTGAAACTGTATGCTATTTGCATGTTGCTTGCCTTTCGTGCCCGGAACTTTCGCTCATTGCGAGACGAGCAAGAGCTATCGCTGATCGCCGATTCGACCGATGAGCCCGAGCAGAGCCTCCTACAAGTACCGAAGTCAAAGCTCAAAGCCGTGCGTTCTTCAGCGATCTACGGCGGTAATGCGTCGGGGAAAACAAACGTGCTTCAGGCCATTTCATTCGTGGATCGGGCAGTCGAGGACTCTCATAGGGCTTGGGAAAGCGGCGGCCCAATTCCAATCACCCAGTTCGCCCTAGAGGGGTCTCGTTCGACCACCTCATCTTTCGAGATCGACTTTGTGGTCGATGATCAGCAGTTTCAATATGGGTTTAGCTTGGACCCAGCACGTATTCACGAAGAGTGGCTATACGCTTTTCCGTTTGGAAAGCATCAATTGTGGTTCAAGCGGCAACAAGGCAGATCATTTGAGTTCGGGCGTAAATTGGTTGGAACCAACAAGTCCATAGAGGCATTGGTTCGCGATAACAGCTTGTATTTGTCAGCAGCGGCACAAAATAACCATGAACAACTTACTAAGATCTATCGATGGTTCAAAGATAATTTCTTTATGTTGAAGCCCGCTGCCCAGGGGGCAGGAACCATCCATACCGCTCGGCTTTGTCAAGACGAAGCTTCAAGGAAGGCGGTCACAGACCTTTTGCGATTCGCGGATCTCGGGATCGCTGACATCAAAATAGTAGAAACAGAATTGGATGAAAAACTGCTGAAGGTGGCGAACGTGATCGCCCGCGAAATGAATGAACCTCTCCCAGCAAACTTCGGCAAAGGCCTACCTCAGCTTTCCTTCAGCCATAAGGGGATGAATGGTGATAGGTATAGCATTTCTTCCGAAGATGAATCTAATGGCACAATGGCGCTGTTTTCAATGCTTCACAAAGTTCTAAGAGCTTTGAAGAATGGAAGCGTCTTATTGATCGACGAACTGGATGCTAGTCTGCACCCGAACCTTGCACGACAGCTAGTTGCGCTATTTAATAACCCTGAAACCAACCCACACGGTGCCCAGTTTATATTTACGACTCACAATGTTGATCTGATTGATCCCGAACTATTGCGAAAAGATCAAATCTGGCTTGTTGAAAAGAGTGTAGAGGGAAGATCGCGCCTGTATCCCCTTACTGACTTCTCTACAAGGAAGGATCAAAATATCAGACGAGGTTACTTACAAGGAAGATTTGGCGCCGTCCCGATTTTAGACCCCCTGCTCATACCAACCACTGACGCGCAAGAACCAAGAAGAACGCACATGAAGGAGTAATGACATAGACCTTGAAACCGACTCGATCTTTACAGAGAAGACCTCCCAGCCGTTATCCAACAAAAAGATTCCTTGTGGTTACAGAGGGCACGGTAACAGAACCAGAGTACCTGAGAGCGTTTCGCGCGCTCCTACGCTATGCATCAATTGACCTAGAAGTCATCCCCGGCCCACATAGCGCCCCTCTCAGAGTCGTGCGATATTCAGCGGCGAGGAAGCGATCCGCGATGACAGAAGCAAAGAAGAGCGGCGACCAGTTTCTTCAATATGAAGAAGTTTGGTGTACGGTCGACGCTGACGCCGATCTGACTGAGGCTTTGCGGGTGGCAGACACGGCCGGAATTAGCGTTGCGGTATCGGATCCCTGCGTGGAGATCTGGATTCTATTGCACGCTCGGGATCATCGCGCACATATCAGCGCCAAGAAGGCACTAGCCGAATGTGAATCTTTGGGATTGCTACGTGGAAAACACATTTCAGATGCGACCTCACTGATCGCCGAATACGGTCAGGCTCGGCAGCGTGCAGAAGCATTACGCTTTATGCATTTGAAGAATGGAAATGCCAACGGAAATCCGTCATCCACTTTCGACCTTCTGATCGAATCCGTAAAGGCAGCGAAGCCTCCAAAGTAAGAAGACAGGGATGCTACGGGCGTCTCGCGGGTGTTTCGTTTTGAAAGCCAATCATGGCTTCACATACTACGGCCGTCTCCGATTCCACGAATAATTCTCATCCCGCACCATCCCCTCCGGCTTGATCCTCGGCTTCTCCTCCGGTGCGTCCAGGTGCGCCCCATGCGACCGCTCACGCTTCCCATCCGCCACAACGCTCGGAGCGCCGCGCATGCGGGTGCCCCATTCTAGCGAAGCTAGGGTGGGGTAGTTCTCTCCTCAATCCCGCACTCCCCCGAAAGTACCCTCCCGCAAGCGCCGCAGCCCCGCTACCATCCCTCCATGCCCTGGAGTCTGAAGCGGTACCAGCACACCGGCGGCCTTCTGGCCTGCCCCCATTTTCCGCATACAAATAATACTCAGCTAGCCGCAGCCGTAGCGGTGGGAAAGTGGGAAACGCCTGGCGCGTTTTCCAAGCAGGCGAAGCCTGCGTCTTTTCCACCGCTTGTTTGCGCAGCGAACTCTGCCGGTGTCATGTAGTTCAGGCTGCTATGTGGCCTCCGTTCGTTGTAATCGCGACGCCAAGCGGCGATGATCCTCCTAGCTTCGAACAGGTTCTGGAACCAGCTGACGCGCAGGCACTCCTCGCGCATTTTGCTGTTGAAACTCTCCACGTAGGCGTTCTGCGTGGGCTTGCCAGGCTGGATGTGCACCAGGTCAATCTTGTGGTCCAGTGCCCAGGCAAGGAAGTGCCGACTCGTCAGCTCTGGGCCGTTGTCACAGCGAATAGCTCGCGGCATACCACGCTCGGCGATGATCTGATCGAGCACCCGCGTAACGCGCAGGCCGGCGAAGCTGGTGTCCACTTCCATTCGCCCACTCCTGGTTGGGAACGGTGTACACCCCCAGCGGAGTGCTCACCCGCACACAGTGTTTTCGCTTCTTGCGGCGCAGCGCCAGGCCAGCTTCGCGATAGATTCGGTGCACCCGCTTATGGTTCACCTGCTCGCCTTCACGGCCCAGCAGCACGTGCAGCCGCCGATAGCCGAAACGCGGCTTCTCGCGAGCCAATGCAATCAGACGCTCACGCAAGCTGTGGTCCTTCTGCCGCGGCTTGTAGCGATAGCTCGATACCGGAACCAGCAGCAAGCGGCAGGCTCGGCGCTCGGTGAAGGCAAACTTCTCCCGGATGTGCTCGACAGATGCCTTCATCGCTGCGAGCTCCATCCGTTTTTTTCTATCACCGACTGGAGTGCTTCCTTGTCCAGGCTCAGATCAGCAACCAGCTTGCGCAATCGTCCGTTTTCATCCCGCAGCCGCTTCGCTTCCTGCGCCTCGCTCACATCCATGCCACCGTACTTCGACTTCCAGGCATAGATCGTCTGCGTGCTCACCCCCACCTCGCGGGCTACGTCTTCAGCCTTGCGGCCCGCCTCCATCTGCTTGACCGCAGAAATCATCTGCGCCTCGGTATGCTTGCCCCTCGACATCGCTCCGCACCTTCCTGAATACGAAAATCGTACTCGGTTCTGTGCGGAAAACCGGGCTCAGGCCACTTCACTTCCTGACCTTCAGTTGTTACCAGCGCCGAGCGCTCCTCGGCACACCCGCCGCGCGCAACCGCTTCGAGCAATCGCTGGAGGAAACCCGTCTCCACTACAAATTCAGCATCCACGGTTACGTCGTTATGCCCGAGCACATCCACCTGCTCGCAACCGAGCCGGAAGACGAACCCCTCGCCACCGCAATCCAGGCGCTCAAGCAATCCGTCTCCCGGCTTCTGGGTTCGGGCGAACCGTTCTGGCAACCGCGTTACTACGACTTCAACGTCTACACCGAGCGCAAGCGCATCGAGAAGCTACGCTACCTGCACCGCAATCCGGTGAAGCGCGGCCTCGTATCGTCGCCTGAAGACTGGAAGTGGAGCAGCTTTCACCATCACCTCACTGGAGAAGCCGGTACTGTTACCGTGCTCTCTCACTGGTCATTCAAGGAACAGCCCCACCCTAGCTTCGCTAGAATGGGGCACCCGCGGTAGTGGTTCCCGGTGGAGTAGCTCTGTTACGGCCGTCTCCGGTTCCCCGGATAATTCTCATCCCGCACCATTCCCTCGGGTTTGGTCCTCGGCTTCTCCTCCGGAGCGTCCAGGTGCGCCGCGTGCGACCGTTCATGCTTCCCGTCCGCCAGATCGCTGGGAGGCACCGCGCTGTGCTCGCCGCGCAACGCCCTCTCCGCCGCCTCGCGCGCTTCCTCGGCCGCGTGGCCCTCGTGTCCCTTCCTCTCGTCTGAACCTGCCATACTCGCCACCTCTCTCTTCGTCCGCTACCAAACCCGGTGCCCCATCTTACGCGGATGTATCGCGTAGCGTGGGTCCTCCCCATCACCCCTCGTCATCCACGAGGCTTAAGCCTCCTCCGCGCCTTTTCAGCCATCTCAGAAGGTGCTATGATCTCGGCGATTCAGGAACCGAGCGAGTTTGAGATGCCCAACCCGGAAAGCTACCTCATCACGCTGAACCTCTCCGGCCACGAAGTCGCCTATCCCTATGCCCGCGTTGAGGAGGCCTATAGCTTCCCCAGAAGAGTGCAGCGCCTGGCGCTTCTGATCTTCGCCATGACACGTGCGTTGTCGCTGATCGCCCCGGAATTGACGCATCCGTTCCGTATGCTGAACGATGCAATCGGCCTCCTGTGCGGGTCCATATTCGTCGTCCTCATCTGGCTCTGCCGGGATCCGCACATATCGGAGAGCCGGGTTAGCTGAGGCTTAAGGCATTCGCCCATGCCTGACCCGGCCTCGCTTCCCGGATCCGTCGACAGCCCCGCACAGCGCCCAAGCTGTGTCGGCTGTACCGCGACTCAATCCTGGTACGGGCGCGCCTTTCTGTTCCTGTTCGTGATCGTCTCCCTGGTCGAGCTCTTCGGCACGTGGACGCGGGCGCAGACCCACCTCTTCGAAGGTATCCAGATCGCGCTGCTGGTCTACGCCGCCGTCGTCGTCGGCCGACGGGTGCTGCGCTACCGGGCCGTACGCCACCAGTCGACCCGCTAGAGCGCTTCCCCGATCCTCGCTGCCGGTCCCGCCGCTCGTCGCAGATTCCCTACCGTTCGTCACAACGCCGTTCGCGAACGCACGCCGCGCGTCCTATACTTCGCCGGTTGACCGCACCTGGCTTCCCCGAGAGAAATCACGACAGAAAGCAGGACATGGATGAAACGGTGGCCCCTTCTCGCAGCACTCACGCTGGCATTCGCGCTGACCAGCATCGCTCCCGCCCAGCAGTCGCACACCCCGCCCACTCCGGCCCAGGGCATCAGCCGCAACTTCGACGACATCAACCGCAAAGTCCTGGACATGGCCAAGGACTTTCCCGCAGACAAGTACAGCTACCGTCCCGCGCCCGGGCTGCGCTCCTTTGGCGAGGTCATCATCCACATCACCTCCGGGAACGTCTACGCCGCCAAGGCTGGACGCGGCGAAAAAGTGAACTGGGATGAGCTGGACGCCAAGCAATACCCCGGCAAGCAGCAGATGGTCGCCGCGCTCGAGAAGTCCATTGCCGACGCCCAGGCCACGCTCAAGGCCACACCCGACAGCCAGTACACCAGGACGCTCTCGCCCTGGGTCAGCGTCATCGAGCACGAGGGCGAACACTACGGCCAGCTCGTGGTCTACTACCGCAACAACAACATGGTTCCTCCCGAGTCCCGCAAGAAATAGTAGCGATGGCGTCCCATTGTCGAGATAAACGCGCAGGGTGGGTTCAGCGACAGCAAATACTTTGGCGTACTAATTCGTGGAACTTGCTAAGCTGGTATCAGGATTGAAAGAAATCGATACGAACCCAAGGGGCTGCTCGGCCAGAGCAGTCCCTGAGTTGTTTGGGGAGGGGCGAGGCGACAATTCCGCAGCCACCTTAGAAGGGGCTTCACAGCACCAGTGTTTTCGGAGTACAACCCCAGTAGATACAGCGTGCGTACCGAAACTGAGTTTCCGGCGATCCTTACCTGGATGGCCCTGATCGTTGCGGCCACCTTCGTCTGGAGCCTCGTCTTCCACTGGAGCGGCCCGCTTCAGCTCCTGCTCTACGTTGTAGCCGACATCCTGCTCTTTGCCATGGTCCTGCTCTGCCATATCCGCCGCGAGTAGCTCGCGCGCGGTTCCCATTCCGGGAAATCCAACCACTTCCATCGACCGGGTGACCCGAACGTGGTTCGCGCGGCGCTTTGCGCGCGCGCGGACCGCTCGCGGCGCCGCGTCCGCTCTCCGATAAGGAACCTGCCATGACCCTTCGCGCCGCCGCACTGCTGCTTACGCTTCTCTCGCTGACTGCGGCCTACGCCAATGCCTCGCCTGCGAACGCTGATCCGACCGGCGCCGAGCCGGCGATGCTGTCCACCAGCCAGATCGAAGCAGCGGCGCTCCCCTCCGCCAAGCGCATGCCCGCGCTAGTGGACACGGCTCTTTACGGTTCGGTCGTGGCCTGGCGCACCCTGGATTTCTTCAGCACGGAGCAGTGCCTTCGCTCAACCAACTGCTCGGAGAGCGAGCTTCCGGCATGGTTGGTCGAAAGCAAGCCAGCCTTCATCGTCTTTGAGACCGGCACCGCCGCGGGAGAGATCGTCGCCTCCCGCTGGCTGCACGCCCGCGGGCACGGCCGCATGGCGCGCGCGCTCGATCTGGTGAGCCTGACCTGCGGCACATGGACCGTGGCGCACAACTACTCCATCCAGCAGCACTAGCAACGAAGCCTGTCGCGTCACCTGGTCGATACCCTGGAAATTTCCGCGCTCATTCATTAGGAGCTGCAATGACGGCGGGAGTATTCTTCAGACCGGCGCTCTCCGTCCCAGGAGGATAGGCGCATGGCGGACCAGGTCCCACTGCCTCTCGGTATCCTTCGGGGCGAAGGCCACTGGAGCGATCAAAGCGCCAGTGGCCGTTACTCCGTGGAGTTCTCCATCACCCAGGCCGCGGATGGATCCAGGCTGCTTGCCGCACATCGCGTCTTCTCTCAGCCAGATGGCGCGCCCGGCACCGTGGAAGATTCCGTCACTACCTTCCACTTCACCTTCGCGTGCTTCTTCCGCGTCACCGTCGAGTACCCGGACAAGACCTGCCGGGGAGCCGGATACGCGTATGGCAACCAGGCTCACTACGGATTCGACGTCGATGCGGACACCCGCGTGGAGTACACCTGGAGCATCGATCCAGCCGGTCAGCTCGAAGGGATGGGCTCCTCCACGAATCGCGGCAACTTCACCGCCTGGTCCGAGAGCCTGCGCTAGCGGTCCCGGCCTCGGCACCCCTCAGTCCTCGTTCAGCACCCAGCCATCTCCGGTCAGCACCAGCGTTGCCTCATCCACCGGCTGCTCCGCCAGTGTCTTTGCCACTACGGGGAAGGCGTTCTGCACCTCATGCACCTTCGCCCACGCGGCGCTGTCCTTCTCGACAAAGTGGTAATCCACCTTGGTAAAGCTGTTGCCGTGAAACTCAGCCGGAGGAGTGAACTTGTCCACGCTGGTTACCTGGCGCCGCCCATAGCAGAAGCGGCCGCCGCCGGCCACCTGCTTGCCTGTGGCGGTCAGCTCATAGCGGTGGATGGTCGCACTGCCTCGGGTGGAGATCTCGTCCGTCAACAGGCCCGCTGCCGACAATGCGTCCATCTGGCTGCGCATCTTGGCCAGCAGAGCGTCATTCGTTGCAATCTCATACGGATACTGCACTGGCTTGCTGAAGAGGCAGTCCTGGTTGGCTGCATAGTCCTGCTGCAGGACCTCAGCGAAGTTCTCCTTGCTGATGGCGCGTTTGTCGCCGCAGCCGGATACCAGAATCGCAGCACCACCCATCAGCACCATTGCCCGCAAACGCATCGTTTTCGCCGCTGTTGCCCTCACCGCTGTTGCCCTCCGGAAGAAGTGATTTCTCCGTCAGGCTACGGGGGGATGGGTGGGAAGGCCAGCTTACGAAACGGGCATGACCGTGGCTTCCGTAATGGCACGTTGGAAGCATTGCGCGGGCGCGGCTCAGGCGGCGAGACGTCGGGCGGCAGCGCTCCACTGGGGCGGCACGCGCTCTTCCGCTTCGGCGACCAACTGCGCGTAACGCACCGTGGCGTCAAAGAGCTGCGCGTCGGTGAAACGGAAGTTCAGGGAGCGAAGGGCGAGCACAATCTCCGGGAAGGTGGCACTGCGGAAGTCACGGATCGACTGGGGATCGCGGATCACGGGCAGCTCCATCACAAAGTGAGTCAGAGTACAAGTGTCACGTTACCCCTACGCATAGAGTTCGTCAACAGAAAACCGCAAGATATAGACGAAGGTTGCAGATGTGCGGAGTATTTGGGGCAAAGCAAAAGGACGGCCAAAGCCGTCCTTTTTGCGTGTTGCGGATGCGATCCGTGGTTTAGAGAGCCTGAACGTTCTCGGCCTGCCAGCCCTTGGGGCCGCGGGTCACGTTGAACTGGACTGCCTGGCCTTCCTGGAGGGTGCGAAAACCGTTGCTCTGGATCGCGGTGTGATGGACGAAGACATCCTCGCCATTCTGGCGGCTGATGAATCCAAAACCCTTGGCGTCGTTAAACCACTTCACTGTTCCCTGTTCCATTGTGTGCAAATTCCTTTACTGCTGAGATAACGCTGAATCCAATATCGGGGTCTCTGCGAGTAAAAGAACTGCTATACAGAACAGACAAACGCACCAAACTCGTATTCGAACGTGCATTTAGTCTAACGTGCCCGGGCGGAGAAAGCCAAGAAAATCTTTGTTACCAAAGATGGCGGGACGGTTTTCCACAGGGCTTCTGGAGCCGTACTCATCTAAGCCGAATGGAATGTGCGAGTTCCCCAGAGCGGATGCGCCCGCCGGCGCATGACCCACCCTGTGCGCCAAACCAAGACAGGTCACAATGCGCGGGGTCGCGCGGCGCTCAGAATGGGGCACCCGCGTACCGTCTCCAGCCCAGCGCCTAATCTTCCGGCGCTATGGCGTAGTAGCCCTTGCGGGTCTGCACCTTGAGCTTGTCCGAGCCTTCGTGGCACTGCACGTCAATGCGCCGATAGGTCCCGTCCTGCTTGGCGTTGGTGGGCGTATAGCTGGCCACGTACTGGGTGCGCAGCTCGTCTTCAATCTGCTTGAACGCCTCCTCCATCTTCTTGCCGTTGTTGCCCACGTCGATGACGCGGCCGCCGGTGGCGTCGGCAAGCTGGTGCATCCAGGAGGAGCCGGAGTATCCGATGTTGAAGTTGCCCTGGTAGTAGAAGCTGCGGTCGGCGATGAGCAGCACGTAGACCATGGCATTGGCCTTCTGCGCGGCCTCGATCGCCTGTTTGATGTTGGCGGTCGAGCCCTGGTCCTCGCCGTCCGTCAGCAGGATCATGGCCTTGCGGCCGGTCTCGGTCGAAAGCTTCTCGTGCGAGGCCAGCACCACGGCGTCGTAGAGCACCGTGCCCTTAGGGCCGCCGGGCAGGTTGACCGGGCCACCGCCGGTGCCGGGCGCGCCGCCCCCGGTGCCCACGTTGATCTGCGCCTTGTCCATATCGCGGGAGAGCTGGGAGGCGTTCGAGGTGTAGTCGGAGAGCAGGTCGATGTCGATGTCGAAGGAGACCAGGAAGGCCTCGTCCTTCTGCCGCAGGATGCGCTTGAGGAAGGCGGAGCCGGTCTCCTGCTCGAGCGGCAGCACGTTCTGCTGGGAGCCGGAGGTATCCAGCAGAATGCCCAGGGTGAGCGGCTGGTCGGTATCGACGGTAAAGTTCTTGATGGTCTGCGGCTGGTGGTCTTCGGCGATCTCGCAGTCGTTGCGGGTGAGCGTGGGCACCAGCACGCCGTGGTGGTCGCGGGCGTTGAAATAGAGCGAGACCAGGTTGACGTTGGCCTTGAAGGTGATGACCGGGTTGGACTGCTCGTCCTGCGCGTTGGGGTCGCCCGGCGGCCCCTGCGGAGCGGCATCCGGCGTAGGCGCGGACTGCGCCCGAAGCGCCGGCGCGGCGGTAAAGACGGCAAGGGCGAGAAGGAGAGCGGCGAGCAGGGGACGCATGCTCTCTATTAGACGCGCGATTGAAGGGAAAGTTCTTAAGATTGAGCTGATGTAGGTTAGGCGAAGCTCCACGGCACGCCTTCTTGCAGTCTGTGCGAACACGCCAGAGCGCTGTCACTTCTGCGATCCGAGCAAGTCCTGAGGCGTGCTTGGCCTGCCAGCAGTTGAGCTCTTGCTCTCTAGCGATAATCGCACTTGGCCTTGGAGGAGAGGCTGGTATGTATCCCAGAATCTCATTCTCCTATTTAATAGCGCGCTCATCGTCTATCGCATACAAATTCTAACAAGCCGACCTACCATGCGTGTTTACTGAAGGAAAAGCAATATCGAAAGTCAACTGACATCTATGGTTTGCCGTCTTGCCAGCTTCTATCTCATGTTCGACGCGATCAAGAGACTCACCTAAGCGAGCAGCGTCCGAGGGGCATAGAGACCTGACGAAAGCGACCTGCCCGCGCAGCTTTTGAAGATCCTTTACTTGGCCGAGGGATGTGATCCGTCCACACTCCAGGTTGTGAATACCTGCCCTTATCTCTCTCAGCTTGAGCTTACATGCTCGCAACCCATCCTTTCCCAGTCGCGCGCCCGTGATAGTCTTGGCTTTGCGCGCGTTCAAAATTAATGTCTTCTTAGGGGACAGCTTCAATGCGTTCGCAGCAAGGGTACGGCGGACTGGTTCTATCACCGACCGAGCCTCATCTCCAAAAAAGATAAGATCATCGACCCAAGCCGTCGCAATAACTTTCTTGTCCCCGGATGTCTGCAAAATCGGGCTGTAAATCGACGCAAGGAAAATATTTGCGAGTGCAGGGCTGGTGGGCGCACCTTGTGGAAGGTGACCATTGTATGTTGTAAGCTTTGTCAGCAATCGTGCAAGGCGTGGCGAGCAAAGCAGAACATCTCTCCATACATGAAACACTTGGCGATTGGTGATGCTCGGATAGTAGCTCGTGATGTCCATTTTTACGACGGTTTTTGCACCAAGGTGTTCTCTAGCATGGCCTCGTATGCAGCGATTTCGGATAGCTCCAAACAGGAAATGCGGGAGCGTAACCGGTGCGAGAAGGCGCATCATAATTCTGGACTGGACGGCCTTCAACATGTAACACGGGTTGTCGATAGCTCGAGACTTGATAGGCCTGAGGACCCGGGCATGAGGCTTTTGCCCCTTGGCTTGGGAAAAAGGGGCGTAACTGCCGCTGAAATCCTTAGCTAGCGACAGCAGTATTTCGCGTTTTATTCCGAGGCGATACTCCAGATCTCGGAGGCTTCTTAGCGGAGCGAGTCCAAGGGCGAGAGGTCGTGTCTTTGCTGTCTGGATCATCATTCTTTGGAGCCTGCAAAAGAAGTCTGGTTAATGCCAGTGAGAGATCTTGTATTTGGCGGACATTCGCCTTTCGAATATCCCCTTGCTCGCTGCCCAGAAGAGCTAACAAATGGAAGGGTAGATTCAAGCCTGTAGCAATCTTTTGGATTGTCTCTACTGATGCCTGCCGCTTACCCGATTCGATCAAAGACAAGTAGCTCCGGTCGATCTGTGCTCGATCCGCCAATTCACCTTGCGACAGGTCTGCAAGGGAGCGTGCTACGCGAATGGCTTTCGAATAATTCATAATTTTCCGCCTCTTTGAAATAAAAACGGCTCCCCTGAAACTCACGCGCTCTGTCGGTTGTTCACGACTCCATATGCTGCTTCTGCGATGCGGCTCACAACAGAGAAGATATCCCTCTGTTTAAGCTTTGACGCTTTCTGCAAGCGCTTGAGGTCCCGAATGCCCTTTTTGAGCTTGCCGCGCTGTTCCGGTGTCAGGTCGTTGTTGGTGTCTGAAAGCATTGCCTTTACGAGCTCAATGCAACAGTCGATTTGCTTCCTTGTGTTCATATTTCCTCCTCCGGCTCTTGCCGGGGCGTAGCGACAGAATCAGAAGAGGGAACGATGACACCGGGAGCCGTCTTTTTCTTCGAGCCGAGCGAGCCAGGGCGTGCTTGGCCTGCCAGCAGTTGAGCTCTTGCTCTCTAGCTGGACTTGAATGGCAGGAGTGCACCTGCCCAGGTAACCCACATTCTGGCACCTATTTACGCCTATTTTCTAGGCGAGCTGATTCCATGAACTACGCGGAGGGATTGTCAAAGAGCAGTCGAACATCAGCAGTAGCGCCGATCCAAAGCCAGGATAGGATGAATCTGCAATCGAGTCAACAAAAAATGACTGTTGGTAACAATATTATGCATCTGCGATGCTCATGAAGCGATCGCTGGTTGACGCGCGGCACTGGTAGTCGTCCAGTGCCGGATCCTTTCTCACCAGCGCGCACTGCGCGACACTGCCTCTGGTAGGCGTGGCGATGTACAGCAGTCCGAATCTTTTCATCGTGTCCGGCGGCCCGGGCTCGGGGAAGACCACGGTACTGGACGAGTTGGCGCGTCTGGGCTATGGGCATGCTCCGGAGGTGGCGCGACAGATCATCCAGGAGCAGGTGGCGGCCGGCGGAACGGCACTGCCCTGGGCGGATCGCGCGGCGTACGTGCGCCTGATGCTTGAGCGCTCCGTCGCATCGTATCGCGAGTATGCCGCGACCGAGTCGCCGATGTTCGCGGATCGCGGCATACCGGACACGCTGTGCGCCGCCCGCCTGTATGGGCTGGGCGATCTGACGGCGATCGAGAGCGCGTGCCGCGACTACCGGTACGCGCCGCTGGTGTTTGTTGCGCCGCCGTGGGCGGAGATTTACCAGACGGACGGGGAGCGGAAGTAGGACTTCGCGGAAGCGGAGCGGACGTTTAACGCCGTCGTGGCGGTGTACCAGGAGTACGGCTACGAACTGTACGTGCTGCCGAAGCAGCCTCCCGAGGAACGCGCCCGGCTGATGCTGGGAGAGATCAGCCGGCTGCGGCTGGGAGGGCGATGACCAGCAGACGCCCGGACTCCTGATCCAGCAAGCCAACGATGGCCTGGCCGGCAGATAGAATGGGCACCGCGCGGTGGCGCTGACCAGACCGCTGACCAGACTATGAGCAACTTTGCCCGACCTCCGTGTGACGAGGCCAGCATCCGGGGAGCCTCTGCGGCGGCGGGGGCGACGCGCTGCGGCAACTGGGTGCTGGCGGCGACCATCCTGGGCACCAGCATGGCGTTCATTGACGGCACGGTGGTGAACGTGGTGCTGCCGGCGCTGCAGACTGCGCTGCACGCGTCCGTGAGCGAGCTGCAGTGGGTGGTGGAGGCGTATGCGCTGACCCTGGCGGCGCTGCTGCTGGTGGGCGGATCGCTGGGCGACCAGTATGGGCGGCGGCGGGTGTTTGCCGCGGGCGTGGTGCTGTTTGCGGCGGCGTCGGCGTGGTGCGGGCTGGCGCCGAGCCTTGGTCAACTCATCCTGGCGCGCGGCGTGCAGGGCGTGGGCGCGGCGCTGCTGGTGCCGGGCAGCCTGGCGCTGATCAGCGCGTCGTTTCCGCCGGAGCAGCGCGGGCAGGCCATCGGCACCTGGTCCGGCTTTACCGCCATGATGGCGGCGGCCGGCCCGGTGGTGGGCGGATGGCTGGTGCAGCATGGGTCCTGGCGATGGGTCTTCTTCCTGAACCTGCCGCTGGCGGTGGCGGTGGTGTGGATCGCGCTGGCGCGGGTGCCGGAGAGCAAGAGCGCGGGCGCGACCCACGCCGTAGACATCTCCGGCGCGGTGCTGGCAACGGCGGGCCTGGGCGGCATCGTCTTCGCGCTGATTGAGGCGGGAAACAACCGCAGGGGCGCGCTGATCGCGGGAGTCATCGGCGTCGCGGGCCTGCTGGGTTTCCTCTGGCGCGAAGCCACGGCCGCGGCGCCCATGGTCCCCTTCCGGCTCTTCCGCTCACGCAACTTCAGCGGCGCCAATCTGCTGACGCTGCTGCTCTACACCGGCTTCAACGGCGTGCTCTTCTTCTTTCCGTTGGACCTGATCCAGATCCAGGGCTACACGGCGACCGAGGCGGGCGCGGCGTTTCTGCCGCTGATCCTGCTGATCTTTCTGCTGTCGCGATGGTCCGGCGGGCTGGTGCACCGGTATGGAGCGCGGCTGCCGCTGATGGTTGGCCCGCTGATCGCCGCCGGGGGATTCTTTCTGTTCGCGGTGCCGGGCGTGGGCGGTTCGTACTGGACGACGTTCTTCCCCGCGGCGGTGGTGCTGGGGCTGGGCATGGCGGTCAGCGTCGCGCCACTGACCACGGTGGTGATGAGTTCGGTGCCGGACGACGCCATCGGCACGGCCTCCGGCATCAACAACGCTGTGTCGCGCGTGGCGGGGCTGGTGGCGGTGGCGGCGCTGGGGGTGGTGCTGACGGCGAGCTTCGCGCATCACCTCGGCTGCGGGCTGGACGCGCTCCACCTGGCCCCGAGCGAACGGCAGGCAATCGAGCGGCAACGCGGCAAGCTGGGGGCTATCCAGACGCAGAACGCACGCGAACGCCACGCGGTGGGCGAGGCGTTCGTTGCCGGGTATCGGGATGTGCTGTGGATTGCGGTCGGCCTGGCCGCGCTGAGTTCGCTCAGCGCGGCGGTGCTGATCCGGCCCAAGGCGTCATGAATCTGCGCGCGGAAACTCCTCGATGTGGAATTCACCTTTACAAGAAACTTTACGATGAGCGCACTCGATCGGCATACGATGGACATCGCTCCAAGGAGGAGGATTTCGTGCCGATCGACTACGAAAAGATGCTGCAGTACACCACCCCGTTTCGCTGCCCGGAGTGCGGCGAGCACACCTTTCAGACGGACGCGAAGCCGAGCTCGCCCTCTGCTCTTATCGACGCGGAATGCACCAACTGCGGTCACGCACTGACAGGAGGAGAGATCCAGGCGCAGGTGTCGACCCTGCCATCGACTGCGATCCAAGCCATGGTGGCCAAGTACCAGGGCGGCAAGTCAGACGAGTCGCTTTGAACCGCTAAGCTTTGCGCTGCGCCCACTCGGCCGCGAGCACTCCGGCGGAGGAAAACTCCTCGGCGATGTTCGCGGGTGGAAGGGTCATCGTCCCCACGTGCGTGTCGCCATTGGACATATAGAATGTTTCCGCGCGCGCGGCGAGAACGCAGAAGTACGATTCCATGCCGGCTGCCTGGAGCCTGCGCACCACCTCCGGAAAGATCAGCTCGCCCGCCTGCGACTGGGTGAGGATGTCATGAATCACCTGGGTGCTCATGCTTCCTCCTGCAGCAGAAACGTATTTGGCCTTAGAAGTAACATGCGGTGTAGCCTCCAGAAATCGCTGACGCCTGCGTAAACCTGCGCGGCGTCGTACTGCTCGTTCGTGATTGCTTGCAGATAGAGCGACGCTATCGCCACCCCTATTCAATCAAGCGGCGGAATCCCGCACGAACGAAGAAACTCGGCCGTGCCGTCGTAGAAAGACGGTGGACGCGTGCGGTCTGAGGCATCGCCTTTCGGAACAAAGATGACCATTCCTTGCCGAGCTCGCGTCAAGATCACTCGATAGGCGTTCTTCAGGTACACTCGCTTGGATTCGTCTTTAACGAATTGCCACTTTGTGCCTTTGAAGGCTTGGTAGACCCAAGTTCCGTGCTTGTAATGGAAATCACCGTCCCAACACACGCCGATCCAATCCAGCTCAAGACCTTGGACCGCAAATTCGTTCGCAACATCCTCCAGGTAGTAACAGGACCGGACGTCTGTGCTGTCATTAAGAAACCAGTTCGCCGGGTCAATCTCTACTTTTATGTGGATCCCTTCGGGCCGGAGGCGCTGAGCACCTGAGGAGGCGACCAATCCAAAACCTTCGGTTCCGCGGGCTCGACTACGTAGCCAAGCCCGCGCGGTGCCGAGGTCGCGAGTAAAACGAATTGGGTACGTAGCTTCTATGCTCTTGTAAGTAGCCCGCGCAGCTTCTGGCTCATTGTCAATGATGTGCCCGACCAATGCTGAAAGCGCCTCTGCTCGGAACGAGCGCATCGAAACCGCGAGATGAAGGTGCTTGTCCAAGCGAACTCTTGGTGATGCCAGAAACCCCTCCACGTTGCTTTGTAAGCCGTACTCCGGAAGGGCTATACGTGGCGAGACGTGAACCTCCCAACTGGGGAACCGAACCTCAAGCGCGTTGATCCACTCGGAAATGCCCGCTTCTCCGGTGTTGATCTCTTGGCCGCCACCGACCAGGCACACGACCGTACACCAGTCTGGATGCCGATCCATCACGCTGATGAGGAACTCCGGTTCTGACGTATCAAAGTCGGATTGGCCGCGTTTGCGCTGCATAAAGCTAGCCGCCTGCTCACGCGTCCAGGCGCGTTGCGCCTCGTCGAATACAACAACTTTTTCGACAGGAATATCGCCGTTGCTGACGTAGTGATCTCGAAAATGGTGAATATTTTGAATGAAGCTGCGTACCTGGCGCTCCGCTGCTTTCTTGGGAACGCGCTCGCGGGAGACCTTGTCACGGGCAAGTGCCTCGCGCAAAACATCAACAAGTGGTCCGTTGCCGGAGAGGAAGACGGCGTGCTCTTCGCGATGTTCGTCTGAACGCCGTGTCGCGATATTTAGCCCGGCTAGGGTCTTTCCCGAGCCGGGTACGCCTGTTACGAAGCAAATGGCTTTCGTGGAGTTCCTACGAGCCTGATCTATGACTGCGTTTACGCTCGCACTCGTTTCCTGCAGATTCTTCGCACCTGCGTCCGATCTCGAAATATCAGTCACGTTATGGGTACGGTAGAGGACCTGCGCCGCCTCAACGATAGTCGGCGTCGGCCTGTAGCCCTTGGCTATCCACGCGTCAATGTCGAGGGTGGGAAAAGACTGTCTCGCGCAGATAGATTCGATCAGAGCGCCTAGCCCAGCGGCATTTGTCCCCACAGGCAATGCGACAAGGTCGTCGGCGAACTTAAGCTCAGGTATCGGCTCAGATTGGGCGCGAGTAGAAATCAGCACTGGAACAACTGGAACAGCGTGGCTACCTTCATGGAAATTTTTCAAATCGAGAGCATAGTCTTCGACCTGATCGAAAGCGCTGGATAGATGCTCACTCGCTCCGACCTTGAACTCGATGAGGAAGACGATGTTTTCCGACACGAGTACGGCGTCCGCCCGCTTACCCATTCTCGGAATGTACAACTCGAGAAAAATTCGGCCGTTCGGTCGCTGGGCTAGGGAAGTTTTCAGGATTGAAAGCTGTTGAACCCAAGCCCAGCGCTGTTGCTCCTCCAGGGCATGATGATGCTCCGCCGCCAGGAGACCGAGGATGCGTTCAGCATCCTCCTTCAGGAAGCTAGACACGGCTGCATTGTAGTAGGCCTTAATCGGCATCCTGATCCGTACGCGATACCTATCGTACATGGGAGCCAAGCGACTCACCCGACCGCAATCATTTATCACCATCCTTAAACATGCGCCCAATAAAAAATGTGCTTCCGATAAAGCAAGACGCGTCTGTTACCTACTTTAACCAACGCGCCCCATGTCCTTGCCGGCAAACCGAACGGCGAGGAATGGTCAAACCGGGCGTCGACGGGGACAGATTCGCGGCGAGCGTCGGCCGTAAACGGCAACCTAAGAATTGTTCAAGCCTGCGGTAGACTGACGCAGCATTGGAGTAGGCTGCGGGACAGATGCGCAGGAATTTTTCCAGGCTCTGTTTCGGGATGCAGATGGCGAACTAGCTTTGCCCGGCAGGGCACCCCGGAAGTACAGTAAACCGCGTGAAGGAAAATCAAAGACCTCTCGAAGCGGGGATCGTAACCGACCTTAAGGGCCGGTTGAGTTACGCGGGGTATCTGTGCCTGCCGGAGCTGCTCGAGCAACAGCGTCCCCTGTCGCAACCGCCGCACCACGACGAGCTGCTGTTCATCATCCAGCATCAGGTGACGGAGCTGTGGATCAAGCAGTTGATCCATGAGCTGAGCGCGGCCATCCGCTTTGTGCAGCACGATCAGCTCGATCCCTGCTTCAAGATCCTGGCGCGGGCGAAGCTGATCCAGATGCAACTGTTCGATCAATGGGCGGTGCTGGAGACGCTGACGCCGTCGGAGTATCTGGAGTTCCGGGGCGTGTTGGGGCATGCGTCCGGCTTTCAGTCCTACCAGTACCGCAAACTCGAGTTTCTGCTGGGCAACAAGAACCGCGAGGCGATCCGCGTATTCGCGTACGATCCGGCGATCGAGAGCGATCTTGCAGCGGCGCTCGAAGCGCCCAGCCTGTACGACGAATTTCTGCGGCATCTGGCGCGGCGCGGTTTTCCCGTGCCGCCGGAGTGTACGGACCGCGACTGGAGCCAGCCCTACGAGAAGAACGAGGGACTGATCGCGGTGATTCGCACCATCTATGAGCACCCGCACGAGTACTGGGACGCCTATGAGATGTGCGAGAAGCTGGTGGATGTGGAGGAGTACTTCCAGCTCTGGCGCTTCCGCCACATGAAGACGGTGGAGCGGATCATCGGCTTCCGTCCGGGAACCGGAGGCTCCTCCGGCGTCGGCTTTCTGCGGCAGGCGCTCGAACTTACCTTCTTCCCGGAGCTGCTGGCGGCGCGCACCGAACTGGCGCAGAAACCCCCTCCCTAGACCGGGTTTCCCGGCAAACTACCCCACCCCAGCTTCGCTGGAATGGGGCACCCGGCTTTCGCGGCTCGCTTCGGGAGCCGGCGTGCGTCCATCTGGTAGGCTGACACTGGCGCTCCTGCGGTGCAGGAGTACGGTCGCATCTATATAGATTGAAGTGGGTTTCTCTTTGGGGGTTGGGCAGTGAGGCATGGCTGGTTGGCAGCAGCGTTGGTGATACCTATAGCGGCAACCGCGGCGCAGGCGGGCCATGCGCAGCAAAACGGTAACGCGCCGGATGCACCGCAGTCGCAGAGCGTGCCGGATGCGCCCAGCGCGGTGCAGGGTACGCAAGGGCAGAACGCCAACGACAACAGCGTAAAGAGCCTGGCCAGCCAGGCGGCGCGGGGCAAGGCGACTCCCGAAGAGCAAACGGTCCCTCCCGCAGTTGCGCCGCCGGAGCCCAGCGGGCCCTCGCCGGACGGACCGCCGCAGCAGCAGGCTCCCTACATTCCGAAGAATGCGGAAGAGGCGAAGGGCTTTACCATCCGGGTGCCGGTGAACTACGTGTCCGTGCCGGTGACGGTGCTGGACAAGAACCATCAGCAGGTCGCCGGGCTGACGTATCGCGATTTCCGCATCTACGAAAACGGCCAGCGGCAGCACATCTCCTTCTTCAGCGTAGACCCCGTGCCCCTGTCTGTAGCGTTTGTGATCGACCAGAGTCTGCAAAAAGACACCATGGAGAAGGTGAACGAGAGCCTGAGCGCGCTGCAGGGCGCGTTCACGCCCAGCGACGAGGTGGCCGTCTTTACCTACGCCAACGGCGTGACCGAGCAGACGACCTTTACGGCGGCGTTGGGCAACCGGTTGCCGGCGGTGCTGGCGCGATCGCAGAGCAGTGGTACGGAGATGGGCGTGCCCTCGGGCGGCGGACCGCTGGCCGCTTCTGGTCCCATCATCAACAACAAGATCGTGGACCCCAACCTGTCGCGCAACACGCCGGCCAGCCTGGAGCTGGTGATTCCGCGCGAGACGCACACCCTGACCGATGCGATTCTGGCGGCGGGCAAGGCCCTGTCCGATCGCGAAAAGGGACGCCGGCGCGTGATCTATGTGATCAGCGACGGTAAGGACGCGCGCTCCAAGGCCGGCGTGAAAGAGGTCATCCGCTTCCTGCAGGGCAACCAGGAGCAGGTGTACGCCACCACGGTGGGGGATGCGGCGACCTTCGGCATCGGCTATCTGGACCGGGTACACCTGCCGCTCATTCCGGCCGAGAACGTGCTGCCGCGCTACACGACCGCAACCGGCGGCGTGCTTGAGGCGGAGTTCTCCCGCGACGGCATCGAGCGCAGCTTTGCGCGCATCATGGCAGAGGTGCGGACCCAGTACACGCTGGGCTACTACAGCCACATCCCGCTGCTGGACAGCAAATTCCGCACGCTCGATGTACATGTGGAGCGGCCCAACCTGGACGTGATCACCAAGCGAGGCTACTACCCGACGGCGA
This sequence comes from uncultured Acidobacteriaceae bacterium, assembly GCA_963830635.1. Lineage (GTDB taxonomy): Bacteria > Acidobacteriota > Terriglobia > Terriglobales > Acidobacteriaceae > CAWHMN01. The sequence continues at coordinate 1,731,945 of CAWHMN010000001.1, forward strand.
CGTCGCTGCAGCAACCATGACGCTTCGGCAATCGCGGGCGCCCCGGCAAGCATGACCGGCGTGGAACAGCCATGAGCGCTGCAGCAACGACGGCAGCGCTGAGCCTGGCGTCGGCAGCGATCTGGGGGACGAGCGACTTCATCGGCGGCATCGCGGCGCAACGCATTCGCTCCTCGGCGGTCGTGGCCATCTCGCATGCGCTCAGTCTGGCAGTGCTGGTAGCCGTGGCGTTGGTCACACGGGCAGCGCTTCCGGATAGCACGCCGGTGCTCTATGGGCTGGCGGCGGGCGCGGCCGGCGGCATCGGCGTCATCTTCCTGTACAAAGCGCTGGCCTTGGGCAGCATGGGCATTACGGCTGCTCTGAGCGGCGTATTGGCGGCGGCGTTGCCCGTGGTGTGGGCCTTTGCGACCGAGGGCCTGCCGCGGCCACGGCGATGGATCGGCTTCGCGGTCGCGGCGGTGGCCATCTGGATGATCGCGCGTGCGCCGGGGTCGCGGGCGTCCACGCAGGGCCTGACGCTCGGCGCCGCAGCGGGCATCAGCTTCGGGCTGCTGTTCATCCTGCTTGAGCTGGCGGGGCACGGCGGCGTGCTGTGGCCGCTGGCGTGCGCGCGCGTGGTCAGCGCATTACTGGCGGCATTGATCACAATGGTAAGCCTGCGGCGGGGACGCGCGGGCAAGTCCGCCCCGATGGCATCGCTGATGGCCGCGCCGCCGATCGGGCCGGGCGCCGCGCCGGATGTGGAGCGCCGTGCAGGCACGGTGCCGCGCGGCATGAGCTGGATGGTGCTGGGCTTGGCGGCAGTGGCGGGCATCTTCGACGCCAGCGGGAATGTCTTCTACACCATTGCCACGCAGGCCGGACGGCTGGATATCGCGGCCGTATTGTCGTCGCTCTATCCCGCCGGGACGATCCTGCTGGCGGCACTGGTGCTCAAGGAGCGCACCACGCGCAGCCAGAAACTGGGTATGGCGCTGGCGCTGGTGGCGGTGGTGTTGATCTCAGCCTGAGCGCGAGCCCGCCCACACCGCGAAGCCTTTAGCTGTGCCTGCATGGCTCAACGAAGCTTCAAAATCATGTGATGCTCGTCCACATATTCTGAGCCGACCTTCAAGGCCCGGGGTTCGGTGCCATAGATTTCGAATCCGAACTTGCGATAGATGTGGACGGCGGAGTCCTGATGCGTGGCCACGTCAAGCAGGATCTGCTCCAGTCCCGCCTCCTCGTTTGCCTTGCGCAGAAGCGCGGCAATGAGTTCCTGTCCCAATCCCCTGCGTCGATGAGAGACGGTCACGTACACGCCATAGATGTGCGCTTTGTGCCGCTCTTTCATTCCGGACTGACGCATCAACATCGCGATGGCGACGAGTGCGCCCTGGTCGAAGCCGCCCAGCATAAAACTGTGTTCAGGAAGATTGCGAATGCGCGCGGCCGTCTCGTCAACCGTGGTCGCACGGTGCTCTTCAGCCGCCTGCCCGAATGCCAGCGGCTGCGTCGCGAGAGCTTCCTCCCGCAAATGCCAGTACGCGGCCGCGTCCTCGGGATTCAGGGTTCGAATGTCCACCTCGCCAGTATGGACGCACGCAACGATGGCTGTCATAGCTCGCCCGCGCCCTGCGTGGGCTTGCTACTTCGGCGGCGGTGCGGGTTGCGGCTGGTTCTGCGGCTGCTGGCTGTTGTTGGAGATGTCCTGCCCTTCGAAGATAATCTTCACGTCGGACTGGAAGCGCTTGTAATCGGTGTAGCGGACGATGTTGCGTGTGTGCACGTCTTGCGCCAGGTAGCCTTTGCCGCCGGAGAAGTGCAGCACCCCGTCGGACTTGCTGTAGACCGGGAACCAGTACCGGCCGTCCACCTGTTCACGCCAGGTGACGAAAGGCAGCGAGAGGTCCTCATGACCCTTGCGCAGATCATCGGGAACGTTCTTGCCGCTCACCAATACGATCTGCAGGTCCCGCTGATCGACCCAGACGCGCCCCTGCAGATAGCGATGATTCTTTTCGATCACCTTGGGCACGACATCGAAGACATAGGTGTCTAGTTCGTCCACCTTCTGCCGGCCGACGTAGGTGACGTTGTACTGTGGCAGGTCTTCGGTGGTGAGCACGAAGGGCAGGCGCTGCTCGATGTCCGACATATCGGCCGGCGTCATGATGATGCGCTGCAACGTATTCTGCGGCGCAAAGGTGACGTGCTCCAGCTTGGCATGGTCCGGGCCGTAGGAGATATCCGTGACCTGCTGGTATTCGCCGTCCACCTTGCCGTCATCGTCGATGGTCTGGATCTTCACGCTGCGGGTGTAGGTGTAGTTGTCCAGCGCACGGCGGAACTGCGACTCCTTGGCCGCGAACTTCTGGACGATCTGTTCGGGTGGGATGGTGGGCGCGCTTTTGTCGAGCGCGCCAAACCCCGCATCCGCCGGTTGGATCGCGGTGAAACTGACCTGCGCGTGTCCTGCCGGGGTAAAAGCAAGGGCCAGGATGCCGCCAAGCATCAGCGACGGAACAAAGCTGCGGTACGCGAAGAGACTCTTCATAGCAAGGGCGGCAACCGGGCCGGACGAGAAACTGGACAGGCCGGACGGCTGCTCTCTCTAGTAGACGCGCGTCGCGGGAAAAAAGACAGTGGGAGGGCGGCGGGCGGAGGTAAATCGTGCCGGGGTGTCAACTCGCGCGCCGATCCTGCGTCTATAGGGTTGCATGGAAGACGTGGCGGGAAGCGGATTACTGATCGGGCCATCCCTGCGGTGTACGGCGGAGATCGAGACGGTCGCGGTGGGGGACACAGCCGGGCTGATGCGCCTCTATCGCGAGCGCATCTTCCGCTACACCCTTTTCGCCACACGGGATGAGGACGTGGCGGAGACGCTGACGCAGGACTGCTTCCTGCGGGCTTTCGAGGCGCGCGCGCAGTTTCGCGGGGACTGCTCCGTGAGCACCTGGCTTACACGCATCGCCATCAACCTGGTACGGGATCACCTGCGCAACCGGCGGCTGCGCTTCTGGAAGAGGACCGCCACGGTGGATGCGGCAGAGATGAGCGAGCGCCTGCCGGACCGCATCAGCACGGCGGAAGCGAAGCTGATCGCACGGCAGCGGGTCGCCTGCGTGTGGCGGACGGTGGATGGCCTCTCCGAGAGGCAGAGGAGTGTCTTTTTGCTCCGCTTTGTGGAAGAGATGGAACTGAGCGAGATCGCGCAGGCGACGGGCATGCACCTAAGCACGGTCAAGTCGCACCTCTACCGCGCCCTGACCATCGTGAGGAAGCAGTTGGAGGCAGAGGCATGAGAACGCATCTTTCGGATCATGAGCTGGCGGCATGGCAAGCAGGAGAGTGCAGTCCGCAGAGCGCAAGCCACATGGCGGAGTGCGGCGACTGCCGGCGCGGGGCGTCCCGGCTGGAGGATGCGCTGGGACTCTTCGGGGAGACTGCGCGCACCTGGTCCAGCGAGCGGCTGGCCGCTCACAAGGCCCACATGGTCGTGGATCCGGCACGGGGTCGGGGTTCGATGCGGCAGCACGGCTGGGTGTGGACCGCAGCGGTGGCGATGATGCTGCTGATCGCCGGCCTGACTACGTGGATGCAAGAGCAGCACGCCGCGCAGCAGGCCGCGCAGCAGCGGCAACTCGCCAGCGACACCGTGCTGCTGCAGGAGATCGACGAGGACGTGTCCCAGGTGGTTCCGGAGGCTTTGGCGCCGCTGGGACAATCCGGCGTCGCGAACGAAATAAACAACACTGCACAGCAGTAGAAACCGCAGTGGACACCGCAGTAGAGACCAAGGAGAGACACATGGGGGAGCAAACCAAAGTATTTCGGGCGAGCGGACGGACGGGATTCCGCAGCGCAGTGTGGATAGCCGGAGCGGCGCTGGTGTGGCCGCTGGGCACAGCGGCGCTGGCGCAACAGGACGGCACGCCACCAGGACCACCGCCGCAACCGCCGTCGCAGAGGGACGCGATGCAGACCGGCCCCATGGGTCCGCACCGCCCCCCCATGGAGCGCGCCTTCCACCTTGGGCCGCCGGGCCGCTGGTGGGACAACCCGGAGTTCGCCCAGAAGATCGGCATCTCCAGCGAGCAACAGAAGAGGATGGACGACATCTTTCAGCAGAGCCGGCTCAAGCTGATCGACCTGCATGCGTCGGTGGAGAAGCAGGAGACGATCCTGGATCCGCTGATCTCGGCGGATCAGCCGAACGAGGGGCAGATCCTGAAGCAGATCGATGCGGTAGCGCAAGCTCGGGCCGAGCTCGAGAAGGCCAACGCGCGCATGTTGCTGGGGCTGCGCGGCGTGCTGACGGCGGACCAGTGGAAGAAGCTGCAGGCCGATGAGCAGTCCGATCGTGCATCGCGGCGAAGCATGCGATCAGACCGCGGGCGGGACGGACGCACGCCCCCGCCACCGGGGCCGCCACCAGGCCCGCTACCAGGAGACCAGCCGGGCGGACGACCGTAAGGGGCGGCATCCAGGCTGCCGGATGATGACTGGCGAACCGCGGATGATGGAGCGATCTGTCATCCGCGTTTTTTTTTGCAGCCGACGCCGATGCGCGCGCGAAACACCGCCGCGGCGTAGGCGGAGCAGGGCAGGCAGAGGGTAGGATGAGAGACGCCGTCTCAACCTTTCCTCTGCGAGACATCCGATGCTTCGTTCGCTCCCCGCGGCCATGCTCCTGGTCTTCACCGCTGTTCCGTTCTCGCTTCCCTGCCCCGCCGCGCAAAGTGCTACCCCGCAAAACCCGGCATCCCAGAGTCCGGCATTCCAGAGCCCGGCGTCCCAAAGCCCGGCCGCGCCAATATCCAAACGGCCGATGCAGTTCGAGGATCTGCAGAAGATGCGCCGGCTGGGCGACCTGGCGCTGTCGCCGGATGGCCGTTGGGTTCTCTTCTCCGTGACCGATGTGGATTTGAGCCAGAACCGGAAGACCTCGCACCTGTGGGTGGTGCCCACCGGCGAGGGTTCGCGTCCGGCGGAAGAGAAGCCGGTGACCTCGTCGATGGCGGGTGAGAGCCGAGGACGCTTTTCTCCCGATGGCAAGCAGGTGGCCTTCATCAGTGCGCGCGAGGGAACGCCGCAAATCTATCTCGCCGGCTTCGATGACAAGAGCGGGAACCTGGGTGCGGCAACCAAGCTGACCGCCGCGGCCATGGGCGTAGACGGCGCGATGTGGTCGCCGGACGGGCAATCCATCCTCTACACCTCTTCGGTCTATCCGGAGTGCGCCGCCGGGCCGCAGCAGGAGCAGTGCAACGCCGATCGGCAGCACGCGGAGGTCAACTCCAAGGTGAAGGCGCAGATCTTCACCCATCTGCTCTACCGGCACTGGAACGCATTCACCGGCGACACTCGCAGCCATCTGTTCCTGCAGCCGGTGAGCGGCGGCACGGCGCGCGACCTCACGCCCGGGGACCCGCACGATGTGCCTCCATTCGCGCTGGGCGGTCCGGATGCCTGTGCATTTTCTCCCGACGGCAAGGAGCTGGCGTTTGAAGAAAATCTCGATCCGGTGCCGGCGATCTCGACGCACGTAGACATCTGGACCCTGGACCTGACCAGCGCCGGCGTGCGGCCGGTGAAGGTTTCCACCAGCGCCGGCGGCAACTTCAGTCCGGCGTACTCGCCCGACGGCAAGTGGATCGCGTGGCGTTCGCAGGCGCGGGCGGGATATGAAAGCGACAAGTTTCGGCTGGTGCTCTACAACCGCGCCACGAAGCAGATCCGGGAGGTGTTGCCGAACTTCGATCGCTGGGTGGATGAGTTCGTGTGGGCGCCGGACTCACAGTCCATCTATCTGACCAGCGGCCATGAAGGCGAGGAGCCCCTGCTGCGCACCACGCTCGATGGCAAGCTCACGCGCATGACGGCCCTGGGAGAGTTTGGCGATCTGCATGTGACGCCGGATGAAAAGGCGTTGCTGACAACGCGGATGACCGTGCGCCTGCCGGGCGAGATCGAGATCGTCGACCTCAGCAATCAAAGCGCGAGTCAGGATGCCGATGGGAGCGCTGCCGGCGCACGCGGCGAGGGCAGCCCGGACGCGCCGCCATCATCCCCGGCGTCGCTTCCAGCAAGGCGGGTCGCAGAGGCCGCTCATCTACGCGCGCGGCCTCTGCCGTGGACCGACGCTTCCGCGCATTACCGACGCCGGCAGCTCACGCACCTGAATGCGGCAGTTCTGCAGCAACTCGATCTGCCGGAGATGGAGCACTACTGGTTTGCCGGCGCCGGCCGGCGGCTGGTGGAGGGCTTTGTCGTCCGGCCTCCGGGGTTCGATGCAAGCCGGAAGTATCCGGTGAAGTTCCTCATCCATGGCGGCCCGGAGGGAGCCTGGGGAGATAGCTGGAGTTATCGTTGGAATCCGGAGTTATTCGCGGCGGATGGCTATGTCGTGGTGATGGTCAACCCGCGCGGTTCCACCGGCTATGGGCAAGCGTTTACCGATGGCGTAAACGGCGACTGGGGCGGCAAGCCGTACATTGACCTGATGCGCGGGCTGGACGCGGCGGAGTTGCGCTATCCATTCATTGATAAGTCGCGGGAGTGCGCGCTGGGCGGCAGTTACGGCGGGTACATGGCCGACTGGATGCTGGGACACACGGATCGCTTCAAGTGCATTGTCTCCCATGACGGCATGTTCAATCCCGAGTCGGCGTACGGCACGACGGAGGAGTTATGGTTCAACGAATGGGAGTTCAAAGGTACTCCGTGGAGCAATCGGCTGAACTACCGCCGCTGGTCGCCCATGCTCGCTGAAACCAGGTTCAAGACGCCGACCCTGGTGGTGCACAGCCAGCTTGACTACCGGCTCGACGTAAGCGAAGGGCTGCAACTCTTTACTACGCTGCAGCGCATGAACGTGCCGTCGAAGATGCTGTACTTTCCCGACGAAGGCCACTGGGTGCAGAAGCCCCAGAACTCGCAGCTCTGGTACAAGACGGTGGACGACTGGTGCGATAAGTGGACCCATACGCCACCGGCCGACCGGACGAAGGACAACGGCGCCACAGGGCTGCGCACGCAGCATTAACCATGGCCTGGGCCGCGAACAAACCGAAGAAGCCCCGCGCTCCGCTGGGTGAGGCAGCGCTCTTTGAGTATGCCGTGGCCTCGCTGGGCCGGCGTATGCGCACGGTCGCAGAGCTGAAGCGGCTGATGCGGCCGCGCGTGGAAGGCGGCGAGGCGGGTGAGCGCGCTATCGCCGCAGTGCTGGCGAAGCTGAAGGAATACAAGTTTCTGGACGACGCAAGCTTTGCCGCGGAGTACACGCGGCTGCGGCAGGAGAATGACAAGCTGGGGCGCCGCCGCGTGCAGCAGGGGCTGATGCAGAAGGGTGTGCATCCGGAGCTGGTGACGAGGACGCTCGACGCGGCCTACGAACATGTCAGCGAAGAGGAGCTGGTGCGACAGTACATCACGCGCAAACGCATGAAGCACCCGGCAGACAAGAAGGAGACCGCCCGCGCGCTGCGCCGCCTGGTGGGCGCGGGATTCTCACCGGGGTCCATTCTAAAGGTGCTGCGAAGCTGGGCCCCGGAGGAGGAATCACTGGAAGGCTTGAGCGATCTGGACGTGATGGAGGAATGACTGCTGCCGGTAAGGGCGGCGGATCTAGTAGTGGAATGTAATGTCGGTATCGAAGGTAAGCTGGCCATGATTGCGGCCGGCATTGTAAGCGGCGGTATCGTAACTATGTCCGTAGCGTAATTCCGGGCGAATGAGCACAGTGGTCCCGATCCATTTTCCGAGCGCCAGCGTGTGTTCGGAGTAGCGGGTCCGGTAGCCGGTGCGCTGGCCCTTCTGATCGTCGAGAAATTCGTTGCGGAACGAGAGATAAACCTTCGAGGAGAACTCTCCGTTGATGTAGTTCTGAAGCGCCCACGCCGGGGCGGTGCAGCGGACCTGACCGGGCGGGCACACAGCGCCGGAGGTTCCCGCAAGCGGAGGAATGGGTGCGTTGCCGCCGACACCGGCGACCGAGGGCACATCGAGCTGATACATATACCAGCCTTCGGTGGCCGTATGGAGCCTCTTCGACCAGCGGCAATACCAGGTGGCGTCATACTGCTGCACGTTGTCGTATGCATATTTGCCGGAGTTGATGCCGTTCGCGCAGAGATAGACGTTGTCGTGTACGCTGCGCGTGGTGTAGTCAGCACAGGCGACGGCGGAAGGCTTTGCTCCGACGGCCCAGGGCGCAACGTCCCCTCCGGCGGTGATGCCCGCCTGCATCAGCCATTGATCGCTGAGTTTGACGGTGGCTATGACGCCGGAGACGGTGAACGGCGTGTAGATATTGAGCAGGGAATGCGTGAAGGTGTAATTGGATGGTGCGGTTTCCACCTCAATGCCGGGCATGGAAGCGAAGCGCCCCACGCGGATGTTCATTCCCTGCTCCACATGCGGAAAGTAGAGGTCGAAGTACTCGAATGGCACATCGAAGCCGTACTGCCGGTCGTACTTGAGCAATTGGTCGCTCAGTATCCCCTTCTGGGTTGTGTAGCGATAATCCACTCCGTACCATGCTGTTGCGTGATACCCCCAGTCGAAATGTTGCGTTTGCACCGTGTCGGGAAGGCGCTCGACGTACAGGACGGCCTGATGCAGCTCGATCTTGTTCGGGTAGAGATCGTACCCTGCGGGAAGATTGGTATGCCCCGAGGTGGAGAAGTTAAAGCCGGGCTCGATCCAGCCATAGATCTGATTGCGAGTTTTGGCTGCGCGGTCCGCGCCATAGAGCGCGGTCATCAGCGGCGTGCCGGTAGGATTGGACGCGCCGATGTCGGGCGATCCGCCATAGCTCCAGTCGGCGCTGGGAAAGGGCGGCGAATCCAGCGGAGGCGCCGGGCCGCGCCGCGGCGGAGCGGGCGGGCTGGGCGCAGCGCCGCTCCAGTCATCCACATAGATGTGTGCGAGCCGCTGGAAGAGATTTGTGCTCGGCGCATCGGGCGGCGGTGGTACCTGCGCGACTTCCTGCGCCGCGCATCGAAGCGGCGCAGCGGTCATGGCGAGTATCAACGTGCAGAAGAGACAAACGGTGCGCATCTTCGATGGTGAACCTACGGCTGCCTCTGTTTGGATGTCGGATGTAGTCTAAACAGTCGGCCGTGAGTGGAGGCGCGCAGCGCGTCTGCCTGGACGGCAGGTCCCGCCCGTGCGGTCAGCACCTTGTTAGACTTCCAGCATGCAATCCCGCACTGGCGCTGAGATTCGTGAGATGTTTCTGAGGTTTTTCGAGCAGAAGGGGCACCGTCGCGTGCACTCCTCGTCGCTCGTCCCCGCCCATGATCCAACCCTGCTGTTTACCAACGCGGGCATGAACCAGTTCAAGGATGTGTTCCTGGGCCTGGAGCAGCGGGACTACCGGCGCGCGACCACCTCACAGAAGTGCGTGCGCGCGGGCGGCAAGCACAATGACCTGGAGAACGTTGGCTTCACGCGGAGGCACCATACCTTCTTCGAGATGCTTGGAAATTTCAGCTTCGGCGACTACTTCAAGCGCGAGGCCATTGCCTACGCGTGGGAGCTGGTCACCGCTCCGGAGTGGTTCGGCCTTCCGAAAGACAAGCTCTACGTGACCATCTTCAAGGGCGAGGGCGGTGTGCCGCGCGATGAAGAGGCGCACGCCTATTGGCTGGAGCAGGGCGTGCCGGCGGAGCGCATCTTTGAAATGGGCATGAAGGACAACTTCTGGCAGATGGGCGACACCGGACCCTGCGGCCCCTGCTCGGAGATCTTCTATGACATGGGAATTGCCGCCTCCGAGACCGGAGAAGACAGACCCTTCGGCGAAGACGACGCGCGGTATGTGGAGATATGGAACCTGGTTTTCATGCAGTTCGACCGCAGCGCGCAGGGTGAGCTGAACCTGCTGCCCAGGCCTTCGATCGACACCGGTGCGGGGCTGGAGAGAGTGGCGTCGGTACTGCAGGGGAAGATCTCGAACTTCGAGACGGACCTGTTTACGCCGCTCATCCGGAAGGCGAGCGAGCTGACGGGAACCATATATAAGGATGGGGCGGCAACTTCCGACGCTTCGCTGCGCATCATCGCGGACCATGCCCGCGCCGTGACCTTCCTCATCAGCGACGGCGTGCAGCCGGCAAATGAAGGCCGCGGCTACGTGCTGCGCAAGATCCTGCGGCGGGGGATTCGCCATGGCCGGCTGCTGGGGCAGGAGAAGCCCTTTATGCACCAGATGGTCTTCGCGGTGCGCGATGAGATGGGCGGCGCCTATCCGGAGCTGATCGAGAGTGCGGAGCGCGTCAGCAAGATTGTGCTGGCGGAAGAGCGGCAGTTCGATCGTGTTCTGAATGCGGGACTTGTGCGGCTCGAGAACGACTTCGCGCCCCTGCTTGCGGGCAAGAGTCACGGCGGCAGCCATGCCGTCTATCCGGGAGAACAGGCCTTCCACCTTTACGAAACCTATGGCCTGCCTCTCGACTTCATGGTCGATGCTGCGCGCGATCAGGGCATCGACTTCGATCTGACCGGATTTGAGCGGGCGCGGCAGGCGGAGCAGGAGCGGGCGCGGGCTTCGTGGAAGGGCGGCACGAAGGCGTCCGCCTCTCCGGCCTTTCGCGAGCTGCCGAAGACCATCTTCGAAGGCTACAGCCAGCTCGTCTCCACCGGCTGCGAGGTGCTGGCCATAGTAAAGGATGGCGCGGGCGTCCACGATGCGCTTCCCGGCGATGAGGTCGAAGTGGTGCTCGATCATACCTCCTTCTATGCCGACAGCGGCGGACAGGTGGGCGATCAGGGCTGGCTCTACTCGGACGACCACAATGCCGTCGTTGCCGAGGTGCGCGGGTGCGTGCAGCCGGTGCAGGGCGTACGCGCGCATCGGTCGCTGCTCAGGCAGCCGTTGGCCGTCGGCATGAAGGTCGATACCGTGGTGGATACGAATTACCGGCACGCGACCGAACGCAACCACACCGGCACCCATCTGCTGCACGCGGCGCTGCGGGAGGTGCTGGGCAAGCACGTGAAGCAGGCAGGATCGCTGGTCGCGCCGGGGCGGCTGCGCTTCGACTTCTCGCACTTCGCGGGCGTGGCGGATGAAGAGCTGCAGCAGGTGGAGGACATCGCGAACGCGCAGGTGCTGGCAAATACGCCGGTCGTGACCATGGTGGATGTGCCGATCGATGTGGCCGTGAACGAGCTGCACGCCATGGCGCTGTTCGGCGAAAAATACGGCGAGAAGGTGCGCGTCGTCAGGATCGGCGACTTCTCGACCGAGCTCTGCGGCGGCACACACACGGCCGCTACGGGCGAGATCGGCCTGCTGAAGCTGACCGGCGAGAGCAGCGTCTCTTCCGGCGTGCGGCGTGTGGAAGCAGTGAGCGGGACGGGCGCGTTGAACGAGTTCCGCCGCGGGTATGAAGCGGCGCAACTGGCGGCACAGGTGGCCGGCGCAAGCGCGGATGTCGCACCGGCCGAGGCGCTGCGGCAACGCTTCGCCGCGCAGGATGAAGAGATCAAGCGGCTGCGGCGGGAGCTCGACCAGGCGCGGATGAAGTCGGCGGCCTCCTCGGTGTCGTCCTCGGCAGAGCAGGCGGTCGAGGTCAAGGGCATCAAGGTGCTGGCGCAGCGCGTCGAGGCCTTGGACCGCGGCCAGATGCGCACGCTGGTCGACAATCTCCGCGGCAAGCTGGCCTCGGGCGTCGTCGTCCTGGGCTCCGCCGACGCCGACGGCAGGGTGGCGCTGATCGTGGGCGTGACCCGGGACCTGACCGGTCGCGTGCAGGCAGGCAAGATCGTCGGGCTGCTGGCGCAGAAGGTCGGCGGCTCGGGCGGCGGGCGTCCGGACATGGCGGAGGCTGGCGGCAAGGATGCTGCGCAACTGGATGCGGCGCTGCGGAGTGCGCCGGAAATTGTGGGATCGCTGCTGGGCTGACGGTGCCTCTGCATGAGCACGACCACACCCTGGCTTTCACCCCAGCAAGCGAACGGTGCGGTTGCCGGGGGCCCCGATTCGCTAGAATGGGGCACCCGCGATGGTTGAAAAGGAGATGCAATGCTTGATGTCGAGCCACCGCACGGAGAAGTGACTAGCTGGCGGGGCTTCATTCTCCATCTCGTCACCATCACCGTTGGGCTCTTCATCGCGCTGAGCCTGGAAGGATGCGTCGAATGGGCACATCAGCGGCATCTGGTGCATGAGGCGCGCGCCAATCTGCAGAGCGAGATCCGCGACAACCAGAAATCTCTCCGTGATGCGCTGAACGATATTCACAGCGAGCAGAAACAAATTGCGGAGGATATCGCCAGTCTCAAGATCATGGTGAATGCTCCACATGCTCATGGCTCCGTGGGCTACAGGTTCAGCAATACGAGCCTGCAGCATGCCAGTTGGGATACCGCGCGCGAGACGGGCGCACTCGGATTCATGGCGTATCCGGAGGTCAAGTCGTACGCGGAGCTGTACAACGAGCAATCTAACTTCGCCGTGCAGAGTGACCGGCTGATCGAGACAGGCACAAAACTCATGACGCTGCTGCTTGGTTTCCAGGACGAGACGGCAGGAAAGGAGATCTCAAGCGCAGCAGCGAGGGAAGGTATACAGGACGCACTGGCGATACAGGCGCAACTGCTGATCTGCGAAGCCGTCGCCAAGAACCTCGACCAGGAGTACGCGTCTGCCCTCAAGAAGTAGTTGCCCGGTGCGTTCCCAAATGCCCGAATTGCCCGGAATATTCAAATTGAAGAAGTGAAACGTAGCAAACTGGTGTCTATGCCGGTGTTGTGGAGGCGTCTTCCCGCTTAACCTCGTGAGGCCGCCACCTATAATGACCGTGTCTCTCGCGATTTGAAGCAGTCTATGCCGGCCCTGCCTTCTTTCCTCCGTGCTCGATGCCGACCTGCGCCCGCCGCCCTTGCGCTGATGGTAGTGCTGCATTGCGCGTCGCTGGCCGCAGCGCGCCCCGGCGCCGGCGTGTCGCCGTTCGCGCGGGCGGAGCGTACGCGCGAGGCGCTGGAGGGCCAGCCTGAAAGCGAACGCACGCGCGGCGATTACGAGCGGGTGCTCAGCGCCTATCGCGCCGTGTACCACGAGAATCCCAGCAGCCCGCATGCCGCTGAAGCTGTGGACGCCGTGGCCAGCCTGCTGGCGGAAGAGGGCCGTGTCTTTGAAGACCAGAAGGCGCTGCACGACGCCATCGGCCAGTATGAGTTTCTGCGGCACGCGTACCCCGGGAGCCGGCAGCGCGTCAGCGCACTGCTGGACGAAGGCGAGGTCTACCATCGCGACCTGAACGACGGCCAGGCCGCAAAGCTGGTCTTTGAGGAGTTCCTGAAGAGCTATCCGCACAGTCCGCTGGCGCCGGAGGCGCGGGCGGAGCTACGGGTAATTCGTCGAGAGCAAGCTGCGGCCCCGCCGCCTTCGTCGACTTCCCAGGCTTCGGCTGGATCGGACACTGCATCCGCGCAACCGGCTGCCACCGCGAGCGGGACACCCGGAGGCGCAACCAAAGGTGTGGAACATGCGCGGCGCCATACGGTGCTCGATGCAGCGCTCGCATCGCAGGCGAGCGGCCATGCGGATGAGCCGCCGTCTGCGCCGAAGCGCACGCCCGGGACCGCATCCCGCCGGCCCGCAACCAGCCTGCCAGCCAGCAACGAATTGACCCGCTTGAACGAGGAACGCACCTCCGGGGCGTCCACTTCCTCACTGGCATCTCCCAGTGAGCCCCAACCTGCTGCGAAGCTAAGCGAAGCCGCCATGACCGCTCCACCGCCCTTACGGCATGGACGGCTGCCGCTGGTAACCGGCGTGCGCCACTGGTCCACGCCGGTCTATACACGCGTGGCCATCGATCTACAGGACCAGGTACAGTACGAGGCCGCGCGAGTGCCCAACCCGGACCGCATCTACTTTGACCTGCATGGCGTCAAGATTGCGCCCGAGCTGATCGGTAAGTCGGTGGACGTGACCGACGACGGATTTCTGAAGCGTATCCGCGTGGCGCAGTTCTCGAACGACGTGACCCGGGTAGTGCTCGATGTCAGCCAGGTAAGCGAGTACTCGGCGTTCTTCCTGCCCAATCCCTGGCGGCTCATCATCGATATCCATGGCACCCGGGCCGATGCCACACAGCCGGCGAACACGCCCCCGGTGCAGACAGCACAGCAGGCGCTCCCCCCTGCACGCCCCAAATCGCTCTCGCCGCAGGGATACGACGCATACGGAGCGAAGGCCGCAACGACTGCACGGGGTTCTGTGCCACCAGGTTCTGTGCCACAAGGTTCTGTGTCACAAGGTTCCGCGACACAGGGTCCGGTGACGCGGAGTCCCGCGACCAGCCCGGCGCCCAACAGCCCGCGTGCGCCCGCGACGGGCGAGGACGCTGGGTCGCCGGAGGACCAGGTTGCCGCGTCGCTGGATATGCCCACCGGAGCCGGCACGCGCACGCGGCGGCGTTCTTCCCAAAACAGCCCGGCGCAGTACAGCCCGGGGCAGGACAGTCCGGGACAGGACATTGCTTCGTTAGGACAACAGCCGAACCGGGTAAAGGCCACGCGCCGGCCGACCACTGCGCCCATTGCCGCAACGGTGGCGGGCACCACGCAGGCCTCGCAACCGGAGCGGCCGATCGGGCTGGCGCCCGGCGCATCGACCAGCTCCGTGGCTACGGATGATGGCGAGGACATTACGCCTCCGCCCGCCGCCAGCGCGAGCAATGCCGTGCCGGCTCGGACTCTTACCAGGCGGCGAGGTACGCAGGCCACCATCCCGGCCGGCGAGGGCCTGACGCCGGCCTCCCGTGAGGCCACGCCGACGGCGGACGGCCAGCGATCGCTGGTGCGCGCACTTGGATTGAAGATCGGTCGCATCGTCGTCGACGCGGGGCATGGCGGGCACGACTCCGGAACGCTCGGCCCGGGAGGCATCGAAGAAAAGGAAGTGGTGCTGGATGTGGCGCTTCGGCTGGGCAAGCTGCTCAAGCAGCGGCTGGGCGCGGACGTTATCTACACGCGGGATGACGACACCTTCATTCCGCTCGAGACACGCACCGCCATCGCCAATAAGGCGCAGGCCGACCTGTTCATCTCAGTTCACGCCAACTCCAGCGCCGATCCGACGGCGCGCGGGGTGGAGACCTACTACCTGAACTTCACTACCTCGCCTGAGGCACTGGAGGTCGCGGCGCGGGAGAACGCCGTCTCCGACCAGTCCATTCACGAGTTATCGGACCTGGTAAAGAAGATCACGCTCAAGGACAAGATCGACGAGTCACGGGAGTTTGCTGCCGACGTCGAGGGCTCGCTCTACACCGGATTGGAGAGCGGCAACAGCGGCCTGAGAGACCGCGGAGTGAAGAAGGCGCCCTTCGTGGTGCTGATCGGCGCGAATATGCCTTCGATCCTGGCCGAGATCTCCTTTCTGACCAACCCTGACGATGCCGCGGAGCTGCGCGAGCCCGCCTACCGCGAGCGCATCGCCGAGTCGCTCTATCAGGGAGTGGCCAAATACATTCACGGACTCAGCGGACTCCGGCTGGCCCAGGCCACCGGCAGGGCCGCGGGCGAGTAGGCGGTCGCCCCACGGCGAAGCAAAGAGTAAGCTGAAAGAAGACATTTCCATCATTGCCTTATGCTGCTTCGACGTATCGCTCTCTCTCTGCTCTCAGCCTCCCTGTTGTGTCCCTGCGCGTTTGCGGCTGCCAAATTGCGGGTGGGCGCCACCGCCGCCCCTGCGCCGCTGCTGCCGCCTGCCTTTGCTGCGTGGCAGCTCAAGG
The DNA here is from genome assembly GCA_963830635.1 of uncultured Acidobacteriaceae bacterium. Classification (GTDB taxonomy): domain Bacteria; phylum Acidobacteriota; class Terriglobia; order Terriglobales; family Acidobacteriaceae; genus CAWHMN01. Next base: position 1,747,685 of record CAWHMN010000001.1, read on the forward strand.
GCTCGTTTGAGAAGACCGACCAGCCGCAGACCGCGGATGCCGGCAACGCCGGCGTGCTGAAGGAATACGGCTTCACGGATTACGCCTCCGGCAACTACGCCGAGAACGGCAACACCTTGACAGTGCGGGCGATGCGCTTTGGCGACGCCACCGGCGCATACGGTGCCTACACCTACTACCGCATCCCCGGCATGCATCCGGAAGACATCGGCCGCGGCGCGGCAGCTAACGGCAGCCGCATCCTCTTCTGGAACGGCGCGACGCTCGTGGACGCGAAGTTCGACCACCTGACCGCCATGTCCGCGGCGGAACTGCGGGAGCTTGCGGGCAAGCTGCCGGTGCCTAACGGCACGGGCAATATTCCTCCGTCGCTTCCTGGCTATCTTCCGCGCAAGAACCTGGACATCACCTACACCCGCTACTCGATTGGCCCGGAGGCGTACACCCGCACCGGCGGCGTGCTGCCTGCATCGCTGATCGACTTCACCAAGAGTCCGGAGGTGCTCAGCGGCGCCTATACCACGACCGCAGGCGATGGTCTGCTGACGCTCATCGAGTACCCTACGCCGCAGATTGCCATTGACCGCGAACGAGCGATCTCCGCTTACCTGAAGGGCGGCAACCAGACGGCATCTCCGTGGCCGCAGGCGCTGGCTCAGAGCGCACCCCAGGCATTGCTGACACGACGGAGCGGACTGTTGGTAGGCGTGACCAGCGGCGGCTTCGCGGCCTCGGATGCGCAGGCGCTGCTCGGCAACATCAACTACGAGGCCTCCGTCACCTGGAACCACCCGCAAGGGTATGTGCCGGAGACCGCGAAGGCAGCGAGCCTGCTGCTGGGCATTGCGGCGCTCTGCGGCATTCTGGCTGGCACGGCGCTGATCTTAGGGATCTTCCTGGGCGGAGGCCGCGCGCTGTTCCGCCGCCTGCGCGGCAAGCCGGCATCGTCTCTGTCAGAGACGGAGTTTATCCGTCTCGATCTTCGCTGAACGATGCCCGCGGAAGACGGCCGAGGAGAGATTACACTCCGCGCTTCGGATTGCACAAAGGGCGGTGCATCCTTCGCGCTAAGTGCTGACGGATTCGGGAGTTTGGGATGCTTCAGGGTCGCGCAAGGCGAAGAAAGAGGAAATCCTCAGGCTTGGTGCTGTTTCGTGCCGGATTCATCTAAGTCGATACTTTTCAGTAATTTGCAGTGAAAAGTATTTTGCCTTGACACCCCGATAGGTGGCTCATACTATGACGCCAGAAAGTTCTGATGGCCTTGCCTCCGTTGGAACTATTCTCCCAAAAGGAAAAGCCACCCTGTTGCCGGGTGGCTTTTTCATGCTGCGGATGGCGCCACACCCGCCGATCTCGGCAACTTTGCGTTGGCTCCCGAGGGACGCTACAATCGACACGGATCAGCCGACGTAGCTCAGTTGGTAGAGCAGCCGATTCGTAATCGGCAGGTCACCGGTTCAAGTCCGGTCGTCGGCTCCAGTCACGTCACGCCGGAGCGCCTGCATCCTGCGGGTATTGCTCAAGTAGATTCTCCTTGCCAGGCAGGAGCATTCTTCCGGTTTTGTACCGGCTTTTCCTCGTTCTTCCGCCTTTTCCAGCTTGCGCTCAGCGTCCCGCCTGCTCATAATCGCCATCAGAGTAGTAGGAAAACTGTACGGTGTTCCACGACGAGCGTACCGCTGTGATGAGATATAGCCGTCAGGACGCACTACGCATCTTGCGTATCCACTCCAGGCAATTGTCAGCCTGGGAACGCGCGGGGCTTGTGGTTGCCGGCGAGGCGTACAGCTTTCAGGACCTGGTGCAACTGCGAAAGCTTCGCGACTTGCGCGCCACCCGCCTTTCTGTAGCCAGTATTCGCGCGTCGGTCGACGCCATGCAGGCCGTCTCCGGCATGAGCAATCCGTTGCTTGAGGCAGGTGCCGTCCGCAGCGGTTCGCGGCTGGTCTTCCGGCACTCCGGCGCTATGATGGAGCCGATCGCGCGGCAGTTCGTCTTTGACTTCGATACCCCGGCCCGGGGACAACTTACCGCCGTCAGCAACACGGTTGCCCACCAGGCGGCGCTCGAATCGCGTGTATGCGCGCTCTTCCTGCAGGCGGTCCATTTGGAAGAGAGCGGCAAGCCGGACCAGGCGGCCGAACAGTACCGCGCCATCCTGCTGCTTGATCCGCATCATGCTCCCTCCGCCATCAACTTGGGTACCATCTGCTATAACAAGCGGCTTTTCGGGCAAGCCGAGGAGCTCTACCGTCGAGCGACCATTGCGGACGCGAGCTACGCCCTCGCCTTCTTCGACCTTGGCAACGTGCTGGATGAATTGCAGCGGCTTCCCGAGGCCATCGAGTCCTACCGCGCGGCCATTCGGCTGACGCCACGGTATGCGGACGCGCACTATAACCTCGCCCTGGCATACGAGCGCACAGGAGAGCGGCGGCGCGCGCTGCGCCACTGGACCGCCTACCTCAAGCTGGATACGATCGGCCCCTGGGCCACCCATGCGCGCTCTCAGGCGCGCAAGATCCTGGCACGCGAGAAGTTGGTGATTGTGCATCGCGGGCTTCGGCGCCTGGAGCTTCGCCAGCCGGAGCTTCGCCAGCCGGCAGGCACACAGGCCCAGGCAGCACTGAGCGAGAAGCCGGGAAGAGCCAGTAAGCCGCTGTCGTCCTGAGCGTAGCCGAAGGATCTGCTCCTCCTCATCGTCTATCGAGCGATGTCCGTGAGTTAGTGCTGCTTAAGCTTCCACTGGATCTGGCGCATCATGCCCAGCAGCAGCTCGGCGTCGGCAGAGGAGGTCTGGAGGCGCAGCAGGAGATTCCGCACCTTCTCTTCCACCCCAGCCTGCGTATCCGCATGGGTGTAGCCACTGGCGCCCAGAACCTGCATCAGCAGGCCATGCAGACGGTCGATCTCCCCTGCGCTCGCCGCGTTGGGCGGCACATCTGCAAATGGCTGCGGCTCCGCAGTCCCCGGACGCGCGATCGCGTAGAGCGTGACCGCCACCGCCTGCCCCAGGTTCATCGACCGATGTTCGGTGCGGGTGGGGATGCGCAGCAGATGATGACAGTAGCTGAGCGCCTCCTTGGTCAACCCCGACTTCTCTGATCCGAAGAGGACGGCAACGCGCTCCGCCGCCAGGCGCCCGCGCATCTTGCCTGCGGCTTCGTCCAACGCATAGCACGGCTGCTGCAACTGCCGCCCTCCCACCGCCGTGGTCCCCACCACCAGCGAGCAGTCCGCGACCGCCTCGGCCACGCTTGCATATTCGACCGCATCGAGCAGCAGCGGCTCCGCTCCAACGGCTGAGCGCGCCTGGCGAAACGCGACCTCGTAAGGATTGACCACGCGCAGATGGAGGAAGCCGAAGTTACTCATCGCGCGCGCGGCTGCGCCGATATTCAGGGGGTTGCGCGGCGCCACCAGCACCACGCACAGGCGAGCGGACTCAGACGTGGGGAGCAATACGGCATTTTACCCGCAGCGAATGGCGGCGCCAGACCGGTTTTCCTGCCAGACCGGTTTTCCTGTAGTTGTAAGGCGAAGCGACAAAAGAACGCGAGGCTTGTCCGTCAGGGAAAGCCTCACTCCACCAACCTGCGCGACACACGGCAACAGGAAAACCGGTCTACGCATCCGCCACATCCGGGCGGGAACGCACGTAGGTGAAGCGCTGCTTGAGACGCAGAAATGGCGTCTCGAAGAAGCGATAGGAGAGGGCCGCGAGCGCGATGGTGACGGCGAGCACCAGCACCGTACCCAGAAGGGGCAGATGAGCATGGGAGAGCCGCACGGCCGCCATGGCCCGCAGCAAAGTAGGCCGCCCCTGATCCAGCAGCAGATAGAACACCAGCGAATGGAAGATATAGAGCCCGTAAGAGATGCGGCCCAGATACACAAGCGGCCCGGGCACATACTTTGCGGGAAGGCCGAGGACAGCGAGCAAAAAGAGCACGGCGCCCGCGAGCACCAGACCCCATCCGGCGAGCGATGCACCGACGCCCGGTAAGGCTTCGCCGGGCAGGTAGTAGCTCTTTACCTTGAGCGCGTAGACGGTGAAGACCCAGCACCCGGCCGCAAGCCCAAACACCGGCAGACGCAGGGCGACCGGCCAGCGCGGAACGCGCCCATGCAGCACGATGGCCAGGAGCGCGCCTGCGGCGAAGAACTGGAACTGAAACCAGCTATTGCACCACTCCGCCACCTCGCCGCCGATGTGGTTGTGCGCGAAGTAATAGACCGCGATATACGCCACGATGAGCAGGACCACACTTACCCCTGCCAGCACGCGCCGGCCGCCCCACCGCGCCAGGGCCGGCACGCAGATGTAGAACTGCTCTTCCACCGCGATGCTCCACAAGGGGTCGATGGCGCCGGCCATCCATCCATGGCGCAGGATGAACCAGTTCCCCACGAAGAAGGTAAAGGCCAGCCATGCGCCCGGCTTGGGGCCGACACTGGGAAGAAAGTGCCCCAGAATGCTGATGCCGTAGAACGCGGCGAAGTAGAGCGGCCATATGCGCAGGATGCGCCGAATGTAGAATGCGCGGACGTGAATGTCGCCCGTCTGCTCTCGCTCGCGCAGCAGGAGCTCCACGATCAGGAAGGAGCTGAGCAGGAAGAATACCGGGACACCAAAGCAGCCGGACACGTAGACAGACCACAACAGAGGATGCCGGCTCGCGCTCAGCGGCAGGTAGTCCATGCGATGGAACAGGAAGACACAGAAGAAGGCGAAGAAGCGCAGCGCGTCGAGCTCCGGCCGGTAAAACCTCTTCTGGTCGCGCGCCGGCATGTCTGCCGATAGTAGCAGCCGGCCGATCCGCCGACGGCTTTGCGCGATCGCTTGGCGCGACCGCTCGGCTGCATCACCTAAGGGTCAATGCCGGCCTGGAATTTGCGGGCTCCGGCTCGCCGAGTCTCGGCCGACCCTGCTACACTCGTCCGTTCACCGAATCTTTTTCCCGCTGTGCGAAGCGCGCGCGCTCAGCCGCCGCCGCTTCCAGCCATGAGGTGCCCCACATGTCCAGTCCGTCGCATGCCCTGCTCGATTCGTCCGTCGCGTCTCCGCTCAGCCGCCTCTCGGAAGACGAACAGATGTTCCGCGACACCGTGCGCCAGTTCGCCAGTGAAACCATCGGCCCCTCGGTGCGCAAGATGGATGAAGAGCAGCACTTCCGTCCGGACCTGCTGCCGCAGCTCTTCAACCTGGGCCTGATGGGCATTGAAATTCCGGCGGAGTACGGCGGCTCGGGCGGCACCTTCTTCGAAGCTATTCTGGCGGTGGAAGAGATCTCGGCCATCGATCCCTCGGTCGGCGTTCTGGTGGACGTGCAGAACACGCTATGCATCAACGCGCTGGTGCGCTGGGCAACGGACGCGCAGAAGAAGCAGTACCTGCCACGGCTGGCGACCGAGATGGTGGGCGCCTACGCGCTCAGCGAGGCAAGTTCCGGCTCGGACGCCTTTGCACTCGAAACGCGCGCGGAAAAGCGCGGCGACCACTACGTGCTGAACGGCCAGAAGCTCTGGATCACCAACGCGAAGGAGGCGGGCCTCTTTATCGTGTTCGCCACGCTCGATCGCGGCGCGGGCTACAAGGGGATCACCGCCTTTCTGGTGGAGAAGCACTTCCCCGGCTTCACGGTCGGCAAGAAGGAGGATAAGCTCGGCATCCGCGCTTCTTCCACCTGCGAGCTCATCTTCGATGACTGCCGCGTGCCGGCGGAGAACGTGCTGGGCGAGCCGGGCAAGGGCTATAAGATCGCCATCGAGACGCTGAACGAGGGGCGCATCGGCATCGCGGCGCAGATGCTCGGGCTGGCGCAGGGCGCGTGGAACTGCGCCGCCAAGTATGCCAAAGAGCGCAAGCAGTTCGGCAAGCCCATCGCGGAGTTCCAGGGGGTGCTCTTCCAACTCGCCGAGATGGCCACGGAGATCGAGGCGACGCGGCTGATGGTTTACAACAGCGCCCGTCTCAAGGACGCGAAGCTCGACTTTGTAAAGGACGCCGCGATGGCCAAGTATTTTGCTTCGCAGGTGGCCGAGCGCGCCGCCAGCAAGGCAGTCGAGATCTACGGCGGCTACGGCTTCGTCAAGGATTATCCGGTGGAGAAGTTCTACCGCGACGCCAAGATTGGCAAGATCTACGAAGGCACGTCCAACATGCAGTTGCAGACCATCGGCAAGCTGGTGCTGGCTAACGTGAAGTAAGCTTAGCGGCCGGCGTTCCCGGCCGATGTTCGATACCGCAGCCTGACGCGCCTGGCATGTTGGGCGCCAGGCACGTCAGACGATACGGGGGTCCGCCTCAGACTCCTCTAGTGCAGGAGAGCGGGGTTCGCTTGCTGAGCAAGTTGCAGAGCCTGCTGCGGGAACCATGCACCCGCAGCGGGATCGACCAGGCCCCATAGCGGATCGAAGACCGCTTGACCCGCCGCATCCGTGGGCCACCCGGCCTGCGTGTACGCGGAGTAATCCCATGCACGCGCACCACCCTGTGCGTCACACGTGCCATCGGATTGACCGGGCGTCTTCACCCAGAGATATGCGTCAAGCAGCGCAACCCCCGTGTTCGCCGTTGGACGAAGTCCCAGACCGCGACCCGGCGGGTTGCACCAGCTTCCAGCATTCAACGTCTGAATCACCGACGCCGGTTGGTTGAACGGCGCGTTTGCATACGGAGAGGCATCGAAGGGCCCCTGCCCGTTACGGCTCGTATCCACCAGGAAGTGCGTGGTCGGGACAGCGCTTCCCAGATTCTGCTGGTACCACTCATCGCTGTAGGTCCAGGTTGCGATGTTGTTGGGGTCGACTGGCCCCAAAGGCGAGTAGTACTGGCTGGCGCAATACGAGTAGTTCCCGAGCCGCCAGCCGCCATCGGCGGCATTATTGGCAAACGCGATGCACTCGGAGATCCAGGTGTCGAACTTGGCTTCGTAGTTCGTGGATCGATAGTTCGACACGTTTGAGTAGAAGCCTTGGGCGCGCGGTAAGCCTGCCTCGACAAGTCGTACCGCCATATCGCCGACCGCATGCCAGTCACTGTTGCCCGCGTCGAGATAGACGAGGGTGCCCGGTCCGGATTCCAATGCCGTCACGGCATAATTGATTTGCGTAAAGCGGTCGGCCGTGGCCTGTGTAACGTTCACGCTCGACGGATACCCGCAGTCACTCGGCAGGTTCGCGAGAGCGTCCGGTTCCAGCACGATGACGACTTTGTGATTCCCGATGGCTTGGACGATGGCATCGATCCAGGCCTCATAGGCCGCGGTGTCCTCCGCGCCTCCGGCGGAGTAGCTGCCGCAATCGCGTCCGGGGATGTTGTACAGCACCATGATCGGGACCGCTCGCTGTGCTTCGGCCTCGCGGTCCACCTTCGTCACCTGGGCGCTCACGGCCGAGGGCGTGCCGCTGGTGAGCCATACAGCCTGGGGAGTCGCCTCCATGGCTGCAATCAACAGAGCATTTTTCACCTGCCCCTTCTTAACGAGATCGATCGCTTGCTGCCAGGAACCGTCAGCGGGCGGAGGGACAAAGAAGCGGGTGTTGGCTGGGAGGGTCTTTTCTTCGGGGGGCGCCGCTTTCGCTTGCATAGCGACCAGTGAAATCAGCAGCAGGGTCATTCCTGCAACCAATTTGCCGAGGGGACGGCGGGATGACTCATAGTGCACAGTGTGCCTCCTGGGGGAACCTACATGGGGGATTTTCCCGCCATCCGGCCCATTCCGTGAATGGACAGGTGGGCGGGTGAAGAGCCGCGTGCGCTTTGAATGAAGTACGAACAGCGTGGCTGCCGCTGAAGAATCGCATCGACCGAATCCATGCCCTTCTGCGGGATGAGGTTCTGAATGCTAACAAAACCTTCCACAGCGCATGTACGTACTACCGTCAACCTTGTAGGTTATTCGATTGCCGACTGTCAACTGCTGAGGATGTGGCGTCGTGGCGAAGCAGGCCTGTTTGGCCTTCGTGAGTCGAAGAGCCTGCCCTGAGCGCAGCCGAAGGGACCTGCTTCCTTCCTTTGATTCAAGCTGCACTGCTGCCTGATGTGGCAGCCTTATTCGTCACCGCCTTACGGATCTGCGGAGCGTGATGGCGCGCGTGCACGCGATGGAACTGTCTCCATTGCCATACCGAAAGTGGACCAAGCACCATGTGGGTCAGCACCGGACCGCTGCTCCTGGATGCTTCCATGGCTGCTTCCATGCGCGCCAGGGCAGCGTCCAAGGCCTGCAGCGTTGACGCAATCTGCGCGATCAGGCGTTCGCCGTCCATGCCGGCGGGCAGTTCCGCCGGTGGGCACACCGCCCTCGGAGCCTTCCGACCGGCTGGGAATAACCCCAGACGGCAGACAGTAAACTGCTGCACGCGCTGTACCAGCGTGGGCTGCGTTTGCAAGGGGCGGCCCTTCCGCAAGCGATTCTCGATCCCCGCCGTGGTCAACCGCCAGGTGGCGCACAGATGCTCCACCACCTGCTGCGCGCTCCAGCAGTCCGCGCGGCCATCTGGGTGCCGCGACACGGCTTCGCTGGAGGCGCCTGTCAGCGGAGCAGACAACAGCGCACGCGTTCGTTCGAGCTCCGTATGCATGTGGGCATGCTGCTTGCAGCGATCTGTGCTCGTCAAGGTGGGCTCGTCAAGGTGGGCTCGTCAAGCAGGCGTTGGAACAAGCGTCCATTCGTTGAACAAACCTCGTGCCTTCCCGACGTGAGACTATGACGTGGTGACGGCTGACTTGACGGGCGATCAGAACCATACGTCGTTGATGGTGCGCGCCATTTCCGCCGAAGACGCACCGGCCGTTGCCGAGCTCACCGGGCAGTTGGGGTATGAAGCCTCCCTAGAGGCGACCCGCGAGCGGATTAGGGCGCTGGCCTCTTCCACGGAAATCAGGGCCGCGTTTGTCGCCTGTCTTGGTGGGGAGATCGTCGGCTGGATCGAGGTTTCCATTGCACATCCTCTGCAATCTTCTCCTTACGCGCTGATAGGCGGCCTGGTGGTGCGTGAATCGGTTCGAGGCCGCGGAGTCGGCAAGGTCTTGTGCGCGCACGCCGAAGCGTGGAGTCGAACGCGCGGAGTGGCGATCCTCCGCGTTCGCTCTCGCACCTCCCGCGAAGGTGCGCATCGCTTTTACATTCGCGAGGGGTTCCGCCAGATCAAGACGTCCGTGGTGTTCGACAAGCTGCTCTAAGCAGTTTGATCAAAGCTTGGCGAGAAGCAAATACAGATCCTTCGACCGCGCGCTCCGCTCAGGGCGACACCTAAGAGGGAAAAGGAGCAGACCTGCGGCTGCCGTCCTGCATCTTGACGTAAGCTGTCCTAGAGTTCCTGCTCGAGTTCCGGAAGGGATCCACATCGTGCGGCGATTGCAGAGTCTGCTATGGGCAGCGGCGTTCCTTACATGTACGGCGTTCGCGCAGCAGCCTGCGCAGCAAGCGCCCAACGGCGATCTGTGGTGGAAGCACGCGGTCATCTATGAGGTGTATCCGCGCAGCTTTCAGGACTCGAACGGCGATGGGATCGGCGACATCAACGGCATCGCCAGCCGCCTGGACTACCTCAAGGCGCTCGGCGTCGGCGCGATCTGGATCACGCCCATGTACCCTTCGCCGCAGGTGGACTTCGGTTACGACATTTCGAACTACGAGGCCATCGACCCGCAGTACGGCACCATGGCCGATTTCGACAATCTGATGAAACAGGCCAAGGCGCGCAATATTCGCGTCATTATGGACCTGGTGCTGAACCACACCTCCGACCAGGATCCCTGGTTTCAGGAATCGCGGTCCTCGAAGACCAACCCTAAGCGCGACTGGTACATCTGGCGCGACGGCAAGAATGGCGGCCCGCCGAACAACTGGCAATCGTGGTTTGGCCACTCCGCCTGGACGCTCGATCCCAAGACCAACCAGTACTACTACCACTACTTTTACGTGCAGCAGCCGGACTTGAATTGGCGCAATCCCGAGGTGCGCAAGGCGATGTACGACGCGATGCGCTTCTGGCTGGACAAAGGCGTGGCCGGGTTCCGTATCGATGCCGTGTCCCGGCTGTTTGAGGATCCCGATCTGCACGACGACCCGATCCTGCCCGGCAGGAACGTTTACGGCGATCCGAACATCCAGCACAAGTACACCGACAACCTGCCCGAAGTGCATGAGGTGCTCCGCGAACTGCGCAAGGTGGTGGACGCCTATCCGGGCAATCCGGTGCTGATCAGCGAGGCGGACGAGCCCAATATCAAAGAGCTGGCCACGATGTACGGCAAGCACAACGACGAGGTCCAGCTACCGATGGACTTCCAGATCGCCGACCTCAACCAGCTCTCCGCGCCCAAGTTTCGCGCGCTCTTTGACCAGGTGGAGAACAACCCAGCCGGCGGCTGGCCGGAATACTTCTTCAGCAACCACGACCAGCCGCGGCAGTGGGACCGCTACGGCGACGGCGTGCACAACGATTCGATCGCCAAGCTGATGGCGGCGCTCGAACTGATGCCCCGCGCGACGCCGCAGATGTACTACGGCGAGGAGATCGGCATGCGCACCACCGATCCCCAGCGCATTGAAGATGTGAAGGACCCCATTGGCCGCACCGGCTGGCCCAAGGAGAAGGGCCGCGATGGCGAGCGCACGCCGATGCAGTGGACCGCCGCTCCCAACGCTGGTTTCACCTCGGCGAAGAATCCCTGGCTGCCCGTGCCGCCCAGCGCCAGGACCTACAACGTGGCGGTTGAGAGCGCCGACCCGGGCTCCATCCTGAACTTCTACAAGAATCTGCTGACGCTGCGGCGCACCGAGCCGGCGCTGGCGCGCGGCGGCTATGCTTCCGTGAATCCCGGAGACCAGAACGTGTTCTCCTTCCTGCGCAGAAATCCCGGCAACGGCCGTTCCGTACTGGTGGCGCTGAACATGAGCGCGCAGCCGCAGACCGTCTCCTACGATCTGACGGCGCAAGGGGTACAGGGCCGTATCGGCCTGGTGCTGCTGGCGAACGGCGTCGAAGCGCATCAGGTGCGGCTCGACCAGGTCAAGCTGCCTCCGTTCGGCGTGGCCATCCTCGGCGTGCAGTAGCGGCGTTCAGTAACGAAGTTGCAGACCGGGATACGCGACGAGTCGCGCTAGGTGCCGCCCGGCCGTGAACAGGTCCAGCGAGTTCAGGTGCCCGTGCCGTTGAAGACCAGGAAGCTGCCTTGTTCCTGGTCGCGCAGGTAGGTTTATCCATGGTGAGATTGCGGGAGGCGTCGTCGACCATGCGCCTCTAGCTTATCTGATAGCCTTGTGCCGGAAGACTGTGGATCAGATAGACGGACAAAGCCGGGCAGACGCGCCCACCACACGGTTCGCAGCCCTTTCTGCGCGCTATCCCTCGTTCTGCATGGCGCTGGAGGCCGCGACGCTGTTCGTTACCACGGCGTTCTTCCTCTTCTATGGGCTGGTGCCGTTCTTCGGCGGAGACGGCCTGGGACTGGTAGGCGCGGACGAGCCCCGCTACGCGCAGGTCGCGCGCGAAATGCTCACCCGGCACGACTACATCACGCCGATCCTCTACGGCCATCCGTGGCTCGAGAAGCCCGCGCTCTACTACTGGCGCGCCATGTTCTCCTTCCGCGAGTTCGGCGTGCACGACTGGTCCGCGCGGCTGCCGTCGGCCAGCTTCGCCTTCGGCATGATCATGCTGATCTACCTGCACATCCGCCGCTTCCGTCCCGGCGGCCAACTGGATGCGGCGCTGATCACGGCCATGTGCGCGGGCATCATCGCCTTCGCCCGCGGCGCTTCAACCGATATGCAGCTTGCCGCGCCCTTCTGCATCGGCATGCTCGGCTGGTACGCCTGGTATGAGACGGATCGCAAGTTCTGGCTCTTCGATCTCTATTTCTTCAACGGAGCGGCTACCCTGGCGAAAGGGCCGGTCGCGCCGTTCCTGGCGCTGGCCATCATCCTTGCTTTTGCCGCCTTGCGCCGGGAGTGGTCGCTGCTGCGGCGCACCATCTGGATCCCCGGTGTCGTGCTCTACCTCGCCATGGTCCTGCCCTGGTACATCGCCGTAACCCGGCGAAACCCCCAGTTCCTGCGCGTCTTCTTCCTGGAACACAACCTGCAGCGCTTTGCCACCAACCGCTACGAACACGAGCAGCCCGTCTGGTACTACCTCGCGGTCATGCTGCTGGCGCTCATGCCCTGGACCGTCATCGCGCTGCGCGCGCTCGCCGACGCCATCAAGGAATCCATCAACGAATGGAAGGCGCGCCACGCCAAGAATCCGTATGTCGGCCACGCGCGTTGGGGCGACGCCTTCCCCGAGTTCCTCGTCCTGTGGGCGCTCTTCCCCATCGTCTTCTTTTCGCTCTCCCGCTCCAAGCTGCCCGGTTACGTCCTGCCGTCCGTCCCGCCGCTCACCATTCTTACCGGCGACTACCTGAATCGGCTGCGCAATAGAAACAGCGGCATCCGTCCGTATCTGCTGCTGCTCCATTCAGCGCTGGCCGGGATTACGGTCATGCTGGTGCTGCTGCTCCCGTGGTACGTCGTCCATGGCTCGGGGATCCCACCGGCGCGCACGCTTCTCTCGGCCGCGGTCACCGGCCTTGCGAGCTTCGTCCTCATCGCCGTAGTCGTGGGCCGGTTCGGCGTCGTCCGCCTGCGCGCCGCCACCGGCGTACCCCTGGTGATCCTGCTCTTCTTTATCTTCGGCGTTGGGCCGTTCTTCGGCATCGGCGCCATGCCCGGCACCAAGCGCACCATTCAGTTGCTGGACTACGCCTATTCGTCGCGCCCCCTGGCCCGCATTCTTGACCAGATGACCACCGGCGAGACGGCCGCCGGCAAGGAGCCCCTGGCGGTCTACCGTGTGCGGCGCGATCTGGAGTACGGACTGGCCTTCTACCGCAACCACCGTGTGATCGACTACGACAAGGATGGCGTTCCCCCGGAAGGGCACCTGCTGGTGGTGCGCGATTCCGCCGCTTCTAACCTGAAAACCCTGCTCGCCGGCCGCTCCTACGAGCCGCTGTTCTCCTACCCCGCGCAGCACGTCGCCGTATACCGCGTCAGTCCCTTGAAACCCACAGCGCAGACCGCGGCCGCGCTCCACTAGATCGTTCGCGTCTTGGCTGACCATATCGACTATAATTCTGGTCGGTATCGTTTGGGAGGACCGTATGGCCGTCTGGCAGGTACAGGAGGCGAAGACCCGGCTGAGCGAGTTGATAGAGGAGGCCAATAGCAAAGGGCCGCAAATTATCACCCGCCACGGCCAGGAGCGCGCTGTCATTCTCTCCGTGACGGACTACCGCGTCCTGACCGCACACCAGCCGGACCTGAAGGAATATCTGTTGGGCGGCCCGAAGGCTGACAGCTTCGAGGTGAAGCGCGGGCGGGATACAGGCAGAAGGGTCCGCTTGTGAGCCCACGGCTCCAGTATCTGCTCGATACGAATGTATTGTCAGAAACGCGCAAGCGGCAGGCCGATCACCGGGTAATCTCATTTCTGGCCGGCGCTGAACCGTCATCGCTCTACTTCAGCGTCCTCAGCCTTGGGGAGTTGCGGAAAGGCGTTGCCCTGAAGAAACGGTCCGATCCCGACACGGCCCGGAAGATCGGGTCCTGGGTGGATGGGCTGGAGTTCAGCTTTGCTGACCGCATCCTTGGTATCGATGCAGCCACGGCGAGACTATGGGGAGAGTGGTCCGCCCAGCGCTCAAGACCAGTGATCGATACGTTGTTGGCCGCAACTGCCGTGGTGCACGAGTTGATCTTTGTCACCCGAAATACGTCCGACGTGCGGGACCTGAAACTTCGGCTGCTTGATCCCTGGTCCTGAGAGTTCACATTGCGTGTCATCCTGAGCGGAGTCGAAGAGGCCACCCTGAGCGCAGCCAAAGGGACCTGCTTTCGCCCCTCAGGCTGCCGTGCACCCTCAGCGTCCGCATGGACGACAGGTCCAGCACCTTTGCGTGGTCTTGATGCTTCCGCTTACACTCGCTGATACGCCGCACGCCGGCAAAGCCCCATGGTGCATGTCGTTCCGCAGGACATCCTCGACCTTCGTCACTTTTCCGGTGCCGCGCTGCGCCCGCTCCTGGAAGAGGAGGCCGCGGCATGGAGGCTGCGGCTGCGCTGGGACTATCGGGCGTCCGCGAATCTGCTGATCGACTACCTGGACTCGCACATTCTTCCCGGATTCGTGGCCCGCGACGAACAGCAGGTCACCGGCTACGTTTTCTGCGTGTACGAGGCCAGCAAGGCAGTGATCGGCGACGTGTTCGGATCAAGCAAGGCCGCATCGGGCCACACTGCCTCACGCAAACTCGCGGCGGCCAACGATGCCGGCTCCGGGCGTGCAGAGCCAGGGCGTGCAGGGCCAGGGCATGCAGCCCAGGAGGATGCGGGCGCGGACGCCCAGGAAGCTGCCAGCCAGACGGAAGCCCGTCTCATCGAGCATGCGGTGGAGCTGCTCCAGCACTCTCCCGGGGTCGAGCGCATTGAGGCGCAGCTTCTGCTTCATCCGCATGGTCAGCACACGGGCGTCTTTGAGCAACGCGGTTTCCGCGTCCATCCGCGGCTCTATATGGAACGCGCTCTGGCCGGGCTGCGCGCGGCCGACGACACCGAAATTCCACCGGCGCTCGAGCTCAGGCCTTGGCGTGACTCTGATTACGCTGCCGCCGGACGGCTCATCTCTCTCGCCTATCAGGGCCACCTCGACAGCACCATCAACGACCAGTACCGCACCATCGCCGGCTCTCTGCGCTTTCTGCACAACATCGTGCGTTTCCCCGGCTGCGGGCAATTCGATCCGGCCGCGTCTCTGGTGCTGACCTACCGCGACCGCGAAGAACTGGGCGGCTTGCTCCTCTGTTCTCGCGTCAGCCCGGAGGCCGGCCACATCACGCAGATCTGCGTTGCGCCCGCCTGGCGCCGTCACGGCCTGGGACGCATGATGCTCGAACGCTGCGTGGGCGGCCTGGAGCGGCGCGGCCTGGGCTACGTGAGTCTTACCGTGACCGAAGCTAACGATTCCGCTCTGGCCCTGTACGAAGACATGGGCTTTGAAAACCTGCACACCTTCGACGCCATGGTCTGGCAACGCTAGGTGCTGGACGCACGCGCGGGGGCGCTTCGCACAACGCACCCGGAGCGGAGCAACGGGTGAGATGAACGGATGTCAATCCCGTGGCACAACGATGTTCATGCCAAGGCAGCGCTGCAACGCACGTTGACCGGCATGCGTCAGCCGCACCGCGCGCGTTCCCGCGATCGGCGCAACCCAGCCCATCTCCTTCAGCCTTGAGAACAGCGCCACGCCCAGCCCACCGCCGAGGTGATGGCGTCGCTCCGTCCAATCCAGGCACGCGGTGCCCGTGTGGCTCCGGCTGGTCTCCGATCCAGTCAGGGGGATGCCGAGTTCTGTCCACCAGCCCCGGCCCGCTTCGCTCAGGCAACATTGCTTCGAGGCCGTCGGGGTGATCAATCCGCGGCTCAGTAGCGCCTGGTGCATGTCGACCGCCAGCCGACCCGCCAGGTGGCGATAGCAACTGCGGGCAAAGCGAAGGCCGTTCGCATGCTCTCGATCATGGCGGCTCGCCGACCGCGGCTCCATTCGATCTCGCAAAGGAGCCAAGGCCGCCATCGACTCCAGTGCCGAAGCCACCGCCTCACTCGTTAAGCGGTAGTACTTGTGCTTGCCCTGCTGTTCCACGCTGATCAACGCCGCTTCCCGCAGCTTGCCCAGATGAAAGCTCGCCGTCTGCGGGGCAACGTTGCCGATGAACGCCAACTCCCCCGCCGACAAAGCCCGCCCATCCATCAGCACCGCCAGCATCGCCGCCCGCACCGGATCGCCGATCAACCCACCGATCTCCGCAATTCCCGGTGCCATCTTCATGGCGTCATCCTAGTCCCGCGGTAGCGGGAATGTTTCGACCGGGATGGAATCGTTTGTTCTCTGCTTCCCGCTACCTTGGACTAGTCAAGGAGCAGCGAACCATGCCCACTCTCTGTATCCGCTACAGACTCGACGCCCACAAGCTTGCCGACTTTGAACGATATGCCCGGACATGGCCGGCGGCGATCGAGCGCTGCGGCGGAACGCTCATCGGCTACTTTCTGCCCACCAGACTAGCGGGCCCGACCGACTTCGGTCTCGCCCTGATCGATTTCCCGGATCTGACGGCCTACGAACGCTACCGCGAACGGCTGATGCAGGATCCCGAAGTCAAAGCAAATATCGCGCAGGCCGACGCGTCCGGCTGCATCCTGGTCGAAGACAGGTCCTTTCTCGAGCGAGCGACGCCGTAATGCACGCTGAAGACAGGATCCCTGGATATACCTACCGCCACCAGCGTTCGTCCCTTTCTCGCGGTGAGCGGCCGGCCGGCAGACGAACTTGACCGCATGCAAGAGGCGTGGACACGCGGCGTGCTGCTCAGCATCGCCTTGTGGTCGCGCGCGTATGCGGCGGAAGGCTTGTGGTGAGGAAATCTCTAGTGCTTGATGAAATACATGAGCCAGCTCGCCACAATCACTGAGCCGACAAAGAGCACGAAGCAGTAGATGCCATAGCGCAGCATGGCCCGGGACGTGGAACGCTGGGTGATGCCGAAGACCACCGAGGCAAAAAGCGCGAAGAGCAGCACCGCGGTGAAGTGGGAAGGCGTGAGGATCACGGCTTCCTCCCCACCCGGATATTGTGCGCGTCCACGGCGGCGATAAGGTTGAGCAGACCCGCCACCACGATGAACTTGGTGCCGTAGTCCGCGGTCGCAATCTGCACTGCGCCGTGGCCCAGATCTAGCCCGCGGCCGATCATGTACAGCAGTCCGGAACCCAGGTCGCCCACGAAGCCGAGCATGGCCAGCAGATCGCTGGTGTTGGCGACGTAGAGCTTGCCCTGCATCATCAGCCCCAGCACGAACATCAGCGTGATGGAGACGAAGAGCAGCAGGCCGCGTATCCACCGGCGGGAGACCCAATGACCCGCGCCCGGTACCAGCCAGCCGGCGATGAGCGCGACGGAGACCAGGCTGTGCCGGGAGATCTGTCCGGAGCTTTTTCCGGAAGCCTTCCCGGAAGTCTGGGCCGCAGGAAGAGCCTGCCCCTTGCTGTCAGCGGTGAGAGCCATGAATGATGAGTAGTGGTACTCCCCTCACTATACCGTACCGCTTGCCCGGCATTGCCATCTCAGATCCGCACCAGCTCCGTCTGGACGCGGCCGGTGACGTTGGCCTCGCCCGGCGCCGTCATCATGTCGATCTCGCTGCGCACTCCGAACTCCTGCAGATAGATCCCCGGTTCCACCGAGAAGCAGGTGTGGGGCAGCAGCAGCCGTTCGTCGTGCGTCTCCAGATTGTCCAGATGCGCGCCGTTACCGTGGATGTCTCCTGCAATGTTGTGGCCGGTGCGATGGGTAAAGTACTCGGCAAAGCCGGCGTCCCGAATCACCGCGCGCGCCGCATCGTCGGCCTGCCAGCCGGCGATGGGCCGATCCGCCTTGAAGGCATCGGTCACGCAGCGCACCGCGGCGTCGCGCGCGTCCCGCACCGTCTCGAAGACGCGGCGCTCCGTTGGGGTTGGCTCGCGCCCCACCACGCCCGTCCAGGTGATGTCATAGAAGCAGCCTTCCGGTACAGGTTCGCGCCCCCAGATATCGATCAGCACGAAGTCGCCATCGCGGATGGGCGCGGTGTTCGCGGCGGTGGGCTCGTAGTGCGAATCGGAGCTGTTCGCGTTCGCTGAGACGTTGGGGCCGTTCTCCCACACCAGGCCCTCGCCGAGCATGGCGTCGCTCAGCCACTCCACCATCGCGTATTCCGTGGTGCCCTGCTGCTCCCGCACACGCCGGCCGATCTCGGCAAAGCCGTTCGCGAGAATGCGGTCGATCTTGCGCTGCGCCCGGTAGTGGCTAGCGATCTGCCCCTCGGACAGCACGGCTTCAAAACGGCTCACCAGGTCCGCTGAACTGACGATGGTCTTGCCCATCTCGCGCAGCAGCTCAATGGTGCCCGCGTCCACCAGCGACACGTACATGATGGCGTTGCGCGGCGAGTACTGCATGGCGATGCGGCCGAAGGGCGCCAGCATCGCGCGCAGGTTGGACTCCAGCTCCTGCCACGAAGAGTAGGTTGAGTACGCCTGCTTCGAGCCTGGCAGCGGGTCCAGCCGGCCGCTCTCAATGCGGTGCACCAGCTTGCGTGGCTCGCCCTCCGCGGGCACGAAGTAATACCAGCGCCGGGTGACGTGCAGCGTCTCGCTCAGGCCGAGGATGCGGTACGCAATCGGATCCCGATGATGGTGATCGTAGAAGAGCCAGCCGTCCACCTGCTGCTCCCGCAGTGCCGCCTGCAATGCCTGTAGATCCATACCGCTTCGATTGTAGAAGATCGCCCCATCCTGCATGGTGCGCTTCCAACGGAAGACGTGCGGCAGGCATCCATGCACGTGACATCCATGCACGTGACATGAAGGACCTACCGGCCGAGCACAACGCGGGCATCTTCCTGTCGACGGCCTTGGCCTTCGTCGGTGGCTACACGGACGCCGCCACCTACGTCACCTCCCAGGTCTTCGCCGGACACCTCAGCGGCAACCTGGTGCTCGCGGCCGTCAGCCTGCTCTCCCGCGACTGGAGATCGAGCACCATCCGCTGCGCGGCGCTGCTCAGCATGCTCCTGGCCATCGCCGCTTCCACCCTGCTCGATGCCGAGTCCGTACGCAACGCCCGGATCTCGCCTCTCTGCATCGCGCTGCTGCTCGAAACCGTGCTCTTCCTCGTGCCGGGCGCCTTGGCATTCGAGCGGCATCCGCTGCCTACCACCGGCGCGACGATGATGCTCTGCGTGGCCATGGGACTGCAGACCGGCGTCCTGCGCCGATCGAACGGCGTCAGCATCTATACCGCGTTCATCGCCGGAATCATGACACGAGTGGTCGAAACAGAGACGGAGAAGCTCGAGGGCAGGCCGAGCGCCTCACCGGCGCAGAGGACCACGCTGGTATCGCTGCTGGTTGCGTTTATCGCCGGAGCGGCGACCGGCGCGGCGATGTCGCTCTATGCGCGGCGCTTGAGCATCGGGGCGGCCGGACTGCTGGTATTCGCGCTCGCCGCCGTCCATGAGTTCCAGGTGCGCCAACGCATGCAGGCGCGGTTAGCCTGAGGGCGGCACTCACACGCCAGATCGAAATCCCGGACCGCAACCAGCGTGTCCAGTAATTCAACCGCGCAGCAGGCGTCGAGGGCCCGGATTGCTTATACTGCCGCGGAAGGGCTTCCGGAGACCGCGCATGGCCACAGTCCACCCGTCCCCTCCAGACCAGCCGCTGCATGATCTCGTCACCGGCCCGGTTCCCGTGACCATCGCGGACGTCATCGCGCGCATGCAGGCCATCGACGCACTGCTGCCGGCGAACGACGGCCTCAAGTGGTTCAACCGGCTCTATCTCATGGTGACGCAACAGGTCGATCTGCACCCGCCCGGCGGCGCGTGGCAGAGCCCGGCCTGGCTCTCCCGCCTGGATGTCGTCTTCGCCGGCTTCTACTTCAGCGCGGTCGCCGGTCTCTGCGGGGAACGCACCGTGCCTTCGGCATGGAGCGCCCTTTTTGAGGCGCGCCATCGCACCGGCATCGATCGCATCCAGTTCGCACTCGCCGGCATGAATGCGCATATCAACCACGACCTCGCGCTGGCTCTGCTGGTTACCGACGGTGAATTGAACGTGGTTCCCTCACCCGGCGGTCCCGAATACGCCGACTACCAGGCCGTAAACGGACTGCTCAAGACCGTCATGCCCTTGACGCTCACCATGCTCGCCACCGATACGCTGGGTGTTCTGGCCGAGGACACCGGCAGGGTCGGCCGTCTGCTCGCCTTCTGGGATATCTGCCGCGCCCGCGACCTCGCCTGGGTCTTCGCCAACCAACTGCGCGGTTTAACCGGGCTCAACCGCGACCTTGCGCTCAGCTCCCAGGATGCAATGACCGGCGCTCTGGGCCGAGCCATCCTCGCGAGCGCCTGAACACCCTCCATGTAACTGCCCGCTTTGCCGGAAGGCCGCCGGCGCGCTACAGTGATGGAGAAAGGAAGAGACACCCATGACCGCAACCATTCTCGAGATCGGGGCTTTGATCGTGGTGTTCGCAGCCTGCATACTCTGGGCTACCAATGGACAGCCGCTGAGCGAAGAGGCGCACGAAGACGAAATCATCTCCAAGACGTAGCTCTTTGCTGGTAGGGTTGTGCGGTGAAGCGGCGCTAACGCTTGCGCGGCGTCTTGACCCAGGCCATGCCCGCCACGAAGAAGAGCGCGGAGATCAGCAACGCCAGCAGCGCATGGCCGCGGTTGCCATAGTGCACCGCGATGGCGGCATCGATCCACCAGGCCGCGGCTCCCGCGAACCAGATCCAGTACACACGTGCTGCCATAGCATGTCCGAGCGGCCCATAACTACTCATGACGCTCTCCCTGCAGTTTAGACTGACTCCACACGAAGAGCCACGCCGCGGCCGCAAACAGTACCCCCAGCAGAATGATCGCGCGCGGACCTAGCGGACCCATGGAGGCGAGCAGGCAGAAAATCGCCGTAGCCGACGCGACACTGTAGCCTTGCATGCGGAGGAGCATAGCAAGCGGCGCCTCCGGCAAACCATGCAATCCTGACCTTCGCCCATGTCGCAGGTAACGTGATTTCCGGCATCGGTCATCCGGATCGATCGGGCTCTGTCTGCCTTTCTCCAGGCTTTCGCCTTTCGCTCCCGGACAGCCGTAGGAAAGATGGAAAACTGCAACCTCCGTGACATTGGAAACGGCGCGAGGCCGCGCGACAATGCGCACATGACCTACCTGGCGCAGCACCGTATCCGGATGGTCGAGCGGTTCCTACCGGCGATTGACCGCCTGGTGGGCCGCGCCGGCATGGCTCCGGACGACCTGCCCGCGCATCTGGCAATGGGCGACCGGGGCGAAGAAGCGGCCTACTTCCATCTGCGCAAGCAGGGACGCCTGGTCGTGGCACGACGCTGGCGTTCCCCGAAGCAGCCCGGCGATCTGGACCTGGTCACCTGGGAGGGCGAGACGCTCTGCTTTGTGGAGGTGAAGACGCGTGGCAGCCACGAGGTCGCCACTGCGGAGTCCGCCGTCGATGCCGACAAACGGCGAATGATCCGCCGCATGGCCCGGCTTTACCTGCAGACCCTGCGGGAGCAGCCGCGCACGGTTCGCTTCGACATTGTCTCGGTCTACTACAACCGGGACACCGACGCCGTGATTCGCGTCATCCCCGGCGCCTTCGGGTGGTCCGAGCCGGCACACCGCTGGAGCTGAAGCGGGCCGCGGGCCACACACCGCCGGAGCGTGCCGGTCACGTGACCGTCGTAATGTCACACCTGGCGTACTCTTGCCCCTATCCCGATACACTGGAAATAGACCCTGCCGCGTTCCGGACCTTGGCAATCTCAGAAGCTGCTCTAACTCGTTTTTTTGCAGGAATTTACCCGTAACCACAATAGCTAGAGGAATTTACCGACACGCCTTCCCATAAACCCTCTGGAACGAGGAATTTAGAGAATTCATACCGGGGGTATAGGGGGGGTGATTTCGGCCGCCGCACCTTACCTCTACCCGTTGGCATCCTTGTACTCGTCGTACCAGGCCATCTGAATGGCTTCGAGCTTGGACTCGTTCGAATTACCCGGAACGTCGACAAAGCCGGGCAGCTCGCTCACATACTTGTGCAGCTCCGTAAAGCGCACCGTGAGCGGGTCAAGGTCGGGATATTTCTCGTGAAGCTGGATGCCGATCTCCTCGGCATCGCCCCACATGATCTCTGGCGGCATGGTCGGCTCCTTTGGTTAGAGCTACTTGTTTTCCGCGAGGGCTAACGGCTTGCCCTCCGAGACGTAGTTGCGATTCCACTTGGGAATCTCGACCACGTAGCTGCCGGGGCCGGTGATGACTGCCTGGCAGCCCAGGCGCGAATTCAACTGCAGGCCCGGCGCCATATCCATGCGATCCAGCTCGTCGTCATCCGCCTCGGAGATTCCCGGTGCGCCCTCCTTGAGGTAGAGATGGCAGGTGGTACAGGCGCAGACGCCACCGCAGGCATGATCGAGAAAGATGTCGAAGTGCTCGGCGACATCGAGGAAGGACATCGGCTTGCCGTGATGGCCGTAGGGCAGCGTGCCGTACGCGAATTCCACCGTGCGGCCCTCCGGCTGAAAGGTGACGCGGACCATATTCGGCCCGGGCGGCTGGCTCAGGTCGGGCTGGTGGCCGTTGCTGCTCTGGTGCTTTGTCTCGTCTGGCATATGCGTATCGTTTCTTATTACTGATCGTGCGCCTGCATCATTTGTACTCGGCGGGCGCGAAGGGATGGGGCGCGTGCGGGCTCTCGCCCAGCTTCTCGCCGGCCGCCTCCATGGTCTGCCCGTGCAGCGCCCCGGTGACCGCGACATCCATCATCAGCTCCGCGAAGTGTCGAGTAGCTTTGTCGAGCGCTTCCGTACCATGCCGCAGTGCGTCCAGATTTCCATCGCTGCTCTCTACCAGCGCGGCCAGGGCTGCCGTTCGGGCCGCGATCTCCGCACGCTCGTCGTCCGCGAGTTCCTGCCAGGCAGGGTTCGATGGCGCCTTGCCGACCGCGTCCAGGATGGTCCGCGCCTCGTGGCGCGCCTCGATCAACTGCCGCTCGTGGAAGTCGGCCTCGGCGTGATCGAAGGAGTCGAGAATCATTGACTCCACCTGCTCGTCGGTAAGCCCGTAGGTGGGCTTTACTTCAACCTGCGCCTCGGTGCCGCTCCGTTGCTCCACGGCCGAGACCTGCAGTAAGCCGTTCGCGTCGATCAGAAACCTGACTTCGATGCGCGGCAGACCAGCCGCCATGGGCGGGATTCCGCGCAGATCGAAGCGCGCTAGCGAGCGGCAGTCCTTAGCCAGCTCGCGCTCTCCCTGAACCACGTGGATCGCGACGTTGGTCTGGCCATCGACGCCGGTGGTGAAGTGCTCGGTTGCCGATGCGGGAATGGTCGAGTTGCGCTGAATGATCTTTGCGACCACGCCGCCGAGCGCCTCGATGCCCAGTGACAGCGGCGTCACATCCAGCAGCAGCATGTCTTCGGTAATGGCCGAGCCGCCGCCGAGAATATGCGCCTGCACCGCCGCGCCGAGCGCCACCACCTCATCCGGATTCAGCTCCGTGTGTGGCCGCTTGCCGCGCGCGGGAAGATCGAAGAGCTCGGAGACCAGTTGCTGCACACGAGGAATGCGGGTGGATCCGCCCACCATCACCACCTCGACGATCTCCGCCGCTGTGAGACCGGCATCACGCAGCGCCTGCCGGCACGGCTCGACGGTGCGCTGCAGGATCGGCTCGATGAGCTGCTCAAACTGCGCGCGTGTGATCGCTCGCTGGTAGCGCGTCCCGTCGGGAAGCGGGACGTCCAGGCGCGTGGACTCACGTGTGGAGAGCGCAATCTTCGCGTCTATGACCGCCTGGCGCACCGCCTGCACCAGCTCCGGCTGCGTGCGCGCGGGAATCTGGTGCTCGTTCTCGATTTCGTCGAGCGCGATCGCGATCAGCAGGTTGTCGAAATCATCGCCACCCAGGTGCGTGTCGCCGTTCGTGGCAATGACTTCGAAGATGCCCTCGTGCAGCTTGAGAATGGAGACATCGAACGTACCGCCGCCGAGGTCATAGACAGCCACGATGCCGGCATTCTCGCGGTCCAGACCGTAGGCCAGCGCGGCCGCCGTCGGCTCATTCACCAGGCGCAGCACTTCCAGCCCCGCCATGCGGCCGGCATCCTTGGTAGCCTGACGCTGCGCGTCGTTGAAGTAGGCAGGCACGGTGATAACCGCCTGCGTGACCGGCGTGCCAAAGTAGCGCTCGGCGTTGCGCTTGAGCTGCCGCAGCACATACGCCGAGATCTCCGGTGGCGTGTACTGCTTGCCACCCAGCTCGATGCGCAGCACCTCGCCCGGCTGGATATCCCCGGCCAGGCGAAACGGAAACAGCTTCAGTTCGCCGGCGACGTCTTCTACCCCCCGCCCCATCAGGCGTTTGACGGAATAGACCGCCCGGTCCGGCGAATCCAGCAGGTGGGTACGCGCCGCATTGCCGACGACCACCCGCTCGGTGCCCGCGCCGGGCATGGCGACCACGGAAGGCACCAGCTTCGAGCCGTCCTCGCCGGGAATGACGATCGGCTGTTCGCCATGCATGAACGCGATCAGCGAATTGGTGGTGCCGAGGTCGATGCCGACGACGCGTGTCTCTTCGACCGGGGCGTCGGCCAGTGCAACTGCCGGGTTGGTGGAAATGTCTGGCATCAGGCTCCTGTCCGGATCACATCGCCGGCCGCAGGGGCGCCTGCCGCGGGTTCGAGCACGGCGGCGACGTCGCGCACCAGATTGCGCAGGTAGCTGCGACGATCGAGCAACGCCGCCATGCGCTCCCGGGCCGCATACTTGCCGGCCGTGTCCCCGGCATCCACTGCCGCATCCCATGTACCCCACGCGGAGCGGAGGTCCGCATCCGTATCCTCCAGCATGCCGGTGAACTGCTGTTGCGCCCCTGTTAGATCGCTGCGCAGCTCCGGATCGTCCTCGCCCATCTTCACGTTCATGCGCATCTCTTCAAGCTGCATGTTGAACTCGAAGACCTCTTCCAGCAGATCGGCGGGCACGCGGCTTTGTTTCGCACCGGCGTCCTCTGGCTTGTTCTCGTCCTTGCGGCGAAGGCCTTCGATCTCCAGCAGATATTCCGTGCGGGCGACGGGGTCCTTGAGCGTGCGGTAGGCGTCGTTCAGCAAGGAGCTCTGGCGCAGGCTCCAGGCCTGCTCGTCCGCGCTTTTGCGTGCGTAGAGATCGGGATGCAGCTTGCGGCTCAGGCGATAGAACGCGCGTTCGAGCTCCGCTGTATCGATGGTCAACCGGGGCGGCAGGTCGAACATTGCGAAATACGTCCGCGCGCCTTCATCCATGCCTGTATCGGCGTGCGGCATCGACGAACTGTGAGCGGAGTTAGACATAGAAAACTTTCGCGCAGCGGAGTTCAAGGATCGTCATTCTGAGCAACGCGGAGAATCCATGCAAGAAGCTCGTCTCGCGCTGGATTCTTCATCGCGGATGCTTCTCAGCATGACGTGCCTCTAGGCACTTCAAAACCCGAGAAGTCCGTCTACGCCGTGAAGGACGAGCCGCAGCCGCAGGACTTCTTGGAGTTGGGATTGATGAAGTTGAAGCCCTGCCGCATCAGCGTCTCTTCGTAATCCAGAACCATACCGTTCAGGTACAGAAACGACTTCGGATCGATGAAGACGCGAACGTCGCCATAGGTGAAGACGCGGTCGCGTTCCCGCGGTTGCGTGTCGAAGCGAATGCTGTAGGAGAGACCGGAACAGCCGCCACCCTGGACGCCCAGGCGCAGCCCACCCTCGGCCGGGGAGATGCCTTCCTTGACCATCGCGATGCGGATGCGCTTCACGGCGCGCTCCGTCACCTCAACGCCCGCCTTCGGGGCGCTCGTCCGGTCGGGCCGTCCCGCAACTGCGGGATTGGCTTCGGCCGAGCCGGTCGCCACGCCTGGGCTACCGGCCTGCGTGTTGATGGTGACAGTGTCCATGGATCGTCTGCTTGTCCCTCTACTGCGCCACAGCGGCCACGGCTGGAGCGGCTTCGGCGACATGGTTCTTGGTCTTCCAGTCGCCGATGGCGGCGCGGATCGCGTCTTCCGCCAGCACCGAGCAGTGGATCTTCACCGGCGGCAGCGCCAGTTCCTTGACGATGTCCGTGTTGGTGATGGTCATCGCTTCGGAGATCGTCTTGCCCTTAACCCACTCGGTAGCGAGCGAGGAGGAAGCAATCGCCGAGCCGCAGCCAAACGTCTTGAACTTGGCCTCTTCGATGACCTGCGTCTCCGGGTTGACCTTGATCTGCAGCCGCATCACGTCGCCGCACTCCGGCGCACCCACCAGACCCGTGCCCACGTCGCTGCTCTTCTTGTCCAATTGACCCACATTGCGGGGGTTGTTGTAGTGGTCGATCACCTTGTCGCTATATGCCATTTCGTCCCTCCGGGATCCTGATGCAAATCTCTGCGTGAAACCGTCGTATTAATGCGCCTGCCATTCAATCTTTGAGATGTCGATGCCTTCCTTGACCATCTCATACAGCGGCGAGAGCTCGCGCAGCTTCTGCACGATATCGATAATCTTGTCGGTGACGTAATCCACTTCGGCTTCGGTGTTAAAGCGGCCCAGCCCGAAACGGATGGAGCTGTGCGCCACATCATCACCGAGGCCCAGTGCCTTCAATACATAAGATGGCTCAAGCGTCGCCGAGGTGCAGGCGGAACCGCTTGAAACTGCAACATCGTTGATACCCATCAGCAATGACTCGCCTTCGACGTAGACGAAGCTGACATTCAGGTTATTGGGCAGCCGGTGTTCCATCGAGCCGTTCACGTGCACGTAGTCGAGCGAGGCCTCCAACCTGGCCTTGAGCTTGTCGCGCAGTTTGGACAGCCGCGCTGCCTCGGCCGCCATCTCCTCCCTGGCAATCTCGCAGGCTTTGCCCAGCCCAACAATGCCGGGGACATTCAAGGTACCGGAGCGCATGCCGCGTTCGTGGCCGCCGCCGTTGATCTGCTCAGATATCTGAACGCGCGGATTGCGCCGCCGCACATACAGCGCGCCCACACCCTTGGGTCCGTAAATCTTGTGTCCGGAGAGCGAGAGCACGTCGATATGCATCGCGTTCACGTCCACCGGAATCTTGCCGACGGCCTGCACCGCATCGGTATGGAAGATCACTCCGCGCTCACGGCAGAGCTTGCCAATCTCCGTCACAGGTTGAACGACGCCGATCTCGTTGTTGGCAAACATAATGGAGACGAGAATGGTCTTGTCGTCCAGGGCACGCTTCAGGTCTTCGAGATCGATGATGCCGTCCGCCTTCACCGGCAGATAGGTGACCCGGTAGCCGGCCTTCTCCAGCCGCTTGCAGGTATCCAGCACCGCCTTGTGCTCCGTCACCTGGGTGATGATGTGGTTGCCGCGTTCGCGGTACATTTCAGCGATACCCTTGAGGGCGAGATTGTTGCTCTCGGTAGCGCCGGAGGTAAAGATGATCTCCTTGGCCGTGGCGCCAATAAGCTTCGCGATCTGCTCCCGCGCCGCCTCCACCGCCTGCTCCGCCTCCCAGCCAAAGGAGTGGTTGCGGCTGGCGGCATTGCCGAAGATTCCGGTGAGGTACGGCATCATGGCGCTCAGCACCCGCGGATCGAGCGGCGTGGTGGCGTGATTATCCATGTAGATCGGCAGTTTCACATCCGCGGCGACGCGCGGGAAGGTTGCCGCCGGAACTGCCATTGCATCATCGTCAAAGGTGCTGTTCGTGCTGGTACTCATACTCGTTTTCCCCGTCTCGTCACTGCCGTAAATCGTACGAATTCCTCGTGCCGGGCCGATTTAGCCCCTGATCCACCCTCACTAACCGAGGGTTACCAGTTGCCTGCTGACCCCGGCCGCCCCGGAGTGGTGTAGCCGCCGGTCGAAGGGTACTGCGTCCACCAGATCGGCGATCCGGATGGCCTTCAACACGTCTGAGATGCTCTCGTTCACCTTGCGCATCGGTTCTTTGATGGTGCAACTGTCCGTCAGATCGCAGGCGCGCTTGCTATCCAGCCCGGTACCGCAGGAGGTGATAAACAACGGCCCGTCGATGGCGTAAATGACCTCGAACGCGGTGATCTCGCGCGGATTCCGGGAGAGCGCATAGCCACCGTTGATGCCGGCATGGGAGCGAAGCAGCCCTACCTTGGTGAGCCGCTGCAAAATCTTCGCCAGCAGTTGCGCCGGAATCCCATAAGCCTCCGCGATGTCCTTTGCGCTCTGCGAGGGAGTCTCCGGATGCTCGGCCAGGAACTTCAGCGCCATCAGGCCATAGTCGGCTTTCTTGGTGAGTCTGAGCATGAGAGGCCCTCGCAGACGAGTTCGGTCGGATACCCGACCACCCGGGTCGCATATTCAGTATACGTCCCTTATTTTGGTTGCCGCAAACCATAGCGAGCGAAAAACAGTAGTTTTTATCGATCAACAACTGCGGTCTCCTCCTGACCCGAGGGAGGACCGGGGCCGCCTATGAATGCTTGCTCCCCGAAGCAGTTCACCGAACACCTTTATTACGGAAGTCTTACAGCGGATCGCCGGCTTCTCCGGATAGGCTCGAAGCAGCATGACAACCGCAGCCCCCCACCCCCACCTGGAAGACGCGCCATCGCTAGCGGAAGGCGCTCTGCGCCACGGCGCCGGCGCCGGGCCTGACACGCTGCTGGTGCAGCACCGGCGAGGGCTGAACTGGGCTTTCGCCATAGCCATTGTTGCCTTCCATCTGCTGGCGATCGCGGCCCTGTTCCGTTTCACCTGGGGCGCTCTCGCGGCCTTTGCCGTCATGTGGATCTTCGGCCAGAATCTTGGCATCGCCGTCGGCTATCATCGCCTGCTCACCCATCGCGGCTATGTGGTGCCCCGCTGGCTGGAGTACGCCATTGCCGTCTGCGGCACCATGGCGCTGCAAGGAGGACCGCTCTACTGGGTCGCTGTACACCGCCTGCACCACCAGCACACCGACAAGCCGGGCGATCCGCATTCGCCGCGCGAGGGCACGTACTGGGCGCATGTGGACTGGATACTCCATGGCTCGCTGCATGGCCAGACGCCCGTGCTCGAGCGGTATGCGCCGGACCTGATGCAGCGTCGCTTCTACCGGGTTCTGGACCGCTGGCATTGGGTCCCGGTCACCGTCGTTGGGTTTGGCCTGCTGGCTCTCGGCGGATGGTCGTGGGTCCTGTGGGGCATTTTCCTGCGGGTCGCCATTGGGCTGCACGTCACCTGGCTGGTCAACTCCGCGACCCATCTGTGGGGTTCACGCCGCTTTGAAACGCGCGATGATAGCCGCAACCTGTGGTGGGTGGCGCTGCTGACCGGAGGCGAAGGATGGCATAACAACCACCACGCCCATCCCGTCTCCGCGCGTCACGGACTCGCCTGGTATGAGTTCGACCCAAACTTCTACGCCATCTGGGTAATGCAGAAGCTCGGGCTGGCCAGGAAGGTCTACGTCAAAGAGCTTTCCTGACATTCGCGGTATACTCCGTCGCATCTGAAGAGGATGCGCCCATACACATCGCAACGCCGCGCGGTTCAGGTTTTTCTCCTATTGGTGGCGCTGGCGCCAAGCGGCGCCTGGGCACAGGTTTCCGCTCCCGCGGGCGGGAATGCCGCCGAGACCATCTCAATTGACGCCAACGGGGCGACGACGCCCTTCCCGCACTTCTGGGAAGAGATGTTCGGCTCCGGGCGTGCCGCTCTGTCTCTGCGCGACAGCTACCGGCGCGACCTGCGCGAGGTCAAGGCCATCACCGGTTTCAAGTACGTGCGTTTCCACGCCATCTTCCAGGATGAGCTGGGCGTCTACGACGAGGATGCCCAGGGCCGACCGGTCTACAACTGGTCGTATGTCGACCAGATCTACGACGGGCTGCTCGACAACGGGGTCAAGCCCTTCGTCGAGCTGAGCTTTATGCCGAAGAAGATGGCGGCCCGCCAGGACCTCCACGCCTTCTGGTACAAACAGGTCGTTTCGCCGCCGAAGAGTTATGACCAGTGGGGTGCGCTGGTGGAGGCATTCACCCGGCATCTGGTAGAGCGCTATGGCATCGACGAGGTCGCGCAGTGGTACTTCGAGGTCTGGAACGAGCCTAACATCGACTTCTGGACGGGAAGGCCGGCGCAATCCACCTACTTCGAGCTGTACGATCACGCGGCCCGCGCCGTGAAGGCCGTCAGCCCACGACTACGGGTCGGTGGCCCAGCCACCGCTCAGGCGGCGTGGGTAGACGCCATGATCGCGCATGCGGCTCAGGACCATGTGCCGCTCGACTTCGTCTCCACCCACGTCTACGGCAACGACACCGCCAAGGACGTCTTCGGCGCCGATGCGCAGCATCAGTCGATCGAGCCGCATGGGATGGTGTGCGCCGCGGTCGCCCATGTCCATCAGCAGATCAAGGCATCCGCGCGCCCGGACCTTCCGCTGATCTGGAGCGAGTTCAACGCCACCTATATGAATCAGCCGGAGATCACGGACTCGATCTACATGGGGCCGTGGATGGCGGGCACTATCGCCGAATGCGACGGGCTGGTGAACATCATGTCCTATTGGACATTTTCCGATGTGTTTGAAGAGCAGGGCGTGGTCAAGACACCGTTCTATGGCGGTTACGGATTGATCGCGGAAGGCAATATCCCCAAGCCCGCCTTCGACGCATTTGCCCTGCTGCACGGGCTCGGGACCCGGCGGATTGCGAACCCGGCGGCCGATGTGCTGGTCACGAAGGCGGATGACGGTTCGCTGGTCATCGCGCTCTGGAACAAGGAAGAGCCGAACCAGACGGTGCCGGCGAAAGCTATCGATCTCAAGTTCAGCGGGATCGCGCCGGGCGCCGCCGCCAGCGTGGAACGGGTGGATGCCCAGCACGGCGATACCTATGCGGAATGGCAGAAGATGGGCTCGCCGCGCTATCCCACCAAACAGCAGGTGGCGGCGTTGCGCGCGGTGGCCAAGCTTCCGCCCGCGGAGCAGTTGCGTTTATCCGCCGGACGGCTGAGCCTCGCGGTTCCGCCGAATGGCCTGGCGATCGTCACCGTGAAATAGCGACCGGCTACTCGATTCCTTCAGTGTCGGCGGTTTGGACTACCGGGGCTGCTTGATTTACGGCAGCGCGGGTTCACCGGAAGATGCCCTGCGAAGAAAGGGGCCAGCGCGGGCGCGATTGCCTCTACCATACGGGTATGTTCGCTACCCGCGTCATCCGCATGCTCCTTCCCCTCGTCACGCTCGTGCCCTCGCTCGCGCTCGGCGCTGAACTCCCGGCCACCAATCCGCCGCAGCCGCACAAGTGGGCCATCGTGCTGCATGGGGGCGCGGGCGTCATCGAGCGCGGATCCATGGATGCGAAGACCGAGGCGGCCTATCGCGCTGCCTTGAAGGACGGATTGGAGGCAGGCGCGGCCGTGCTCCAGAAGGGTGGCTCCTCGATGGACGCGATCGAGACGGTCATCCGCAGCTTCGAAGACAACCCCTTGTTCAACGCCGGGCGTGGCGCGGTCTTCACCTCCGCGGGCAAGAACGAACTCGACTCCGCCGTAATGGACGGGGCGACCCTCAAAGCCGGGGCGGTCGCCGGTGTAACACGCACCCGCCACCCCATCAGCCTGGCCCGCGCCGTGATGGACAAATCGCCGTATGTCATGCTGATCGGCCCGAATGCGGACGCGTTTGCCGCAACCGTTGGCCTGGAGGAGGTGGACCCCAGCTTCTTCTTTACCGAGCGCCGCTGGCAGGGACTGGTCAAGGAGCTGACCAAGGAAGGTAAGCCCATTCCGCCGCGCCCCGCGGGTGCTCCACCTGCGCCCACAGGTCCCGTCTCGGAAGTGGAACCACTGGCGGAGACGCCCGGCTCGCACAACTACGGCACCGTCGGAGTGGTGGCGCTCGATCGGGACGGAAACATCGCAGCGGGCACCTCCACCGGCGGCACGCAGGCGAAACATCCCGGCCGGGTCGGCGACTCGCCCATTATCGGCGCGGGCACCTATGCCTCGAACGCCTCCTGCGCAGTCTCCGGCACCGGCACCGGCGAGTACTTCATCCGGCTCACCGTGGCTCGCGAGGTCTGCGCATTGGTGCAGTACCAGAATATGAAGCTGCAGGCGGCGGCCGATCAGGTGATCCACACGCAACTGCAGGCGCTGCATGGCGACGGGGGCCTGATCGCCATCGCCCCGGACGGCCAGATGGCCTGGAGCTTCAACACGCCGGGCATGTACCGCGCGCGGATGGCCGAAGGCGGCACTCCGCAGGTCTCCATCTACAACGACGAGCCGTAGTGCTGGCCGCACGGGGGCACGCGCTGCGCGCTTCGGGGCTTCGCGGACGGGCAAACGAGGTGTCATCCCGAGCGCAGTCGAGGGACCTGCTTGTTGTTTGATTGTAGAAGAAGCGTCGCTCACGTGGCGAAGAGTGTGCGGTGCCGCCTGCCAGCTACGGCCGCTTGTAGATGACGCCGTCCTTCATCACGAAGCGAACGTCGCGAATCGCCAGAATGTCATGCGTGGGGTCGCCGCCGACGGCGATGATGTCCGCCAGCATGCCGGGCTGCAGTTGTCCGAGCTGTGAATCCATGCGCAGGATGTGAGCATCGGTGGCGGTCGCGGCGGTCAGCGCCTCCACCGGCGTCATGCCGTCGCGCACCATCCAGTCGAGCTCGCGCCAGTTCTGGCCGTGCGCAAAGACGCCCACATCGCTCCCGTTGCCGATGGTGACCCCGGCCTTCCGGGCCAGCGTGAAAGCATGCGCCGCCTCTTCCATCTCCGGCGTCGGCGGTGTTTTGCCCGGAACATAGTGGCTGAAATATTCGCCATACGCTTCTACCGCAGTGAGCGTGGGCAGGTACGCGACGTGCCGCTCGGCCATCAGCCGAAAGGTCCCCTCCGTTCCTGCCTGGCCGTGCTCGACCGTGTCCACGCCGGCCAGCACAGCGCGGCGCATGCCTTCGTCCGATTGGGCGTGCGCGGCCACGGGACGGCCTGAGCTGTGCGCGGCCGCCACCAGGGTATTCAACTCCTCCTGCAGGAAGGTCGGCTGTGTTGACCCATTCGGACCGGTGCGGTAGTCGGCGTAGACCTTGATCCAATCTGCGCCACGGGCGGCCTGCTCGCGCACCGCCTCGAGCACCTGGGCATCGCCGCTCGCTTCCTGCGCCCCTTGCGGCAGATCGATATCGGGGCGGAAGTTGCGGACGGCGGGGCCATAGGAGCCGGTGGCGACGATCGCCCGCGTCGCCACGAACAGGCGTGGACCCGGAATCATGTGCTCTTCGATGGCTCGCTTGACCGACACATCGGCGAAGCCGGCGCCTTCCGTGCCCAGATCCCGCAATGTGGTGAAGCCAGCCATCAGAGTGGCTTCGGCGTGCCTGGCCGCGCTCAAGGTGCGATAGGGCACGGGCTCATGCAGCACCTGGTTGTCCCACAGGGTTTCGTTGTAAGGGTGCAGAAACAGATGCGAGTGCAGGTCCATCAGCCCTGGCAGCAGGGTTGTGCCGGGCAGGTCCACAACCTGCGCGGAGGACGGCGCGTGCACGCTGGCCTTCGCTCCCACGGAGACGATCCGGTTCCCAGCGACCAGCACCACCCACCCCGTATGAGGCGCCGCGTCCCCGGCCGTCCACACCTGGGCGGGCTGGAGCAGGATGGGAGGAGCGGCGGCGGACTGGGCTGTGGCCTTGGTTTGCGAGAACGCGTTCCGTCCACTGACGGCGAGAAGAACAACCAATCCGCAGAGGAGTGAATGTGTGAAGCGCACTTTCGATGTGGATTCAACAGGAGCGGGAGCGGTCATGGTCTGGATTCCTTCACGAGTGCAAGCCGAAATTCAACCAGAACAGAGTAACGCGGCAGGTTCTTGAAGGTGATGCACATTCTGGAAAATGATGCGGCAACTTGCATGATTGACATCAATTATTGGATCGATGCATCATTGGATCGTATGAGAACCACGATATCCATTGACGATGATGTGCTCCCGCAGGTGAAGCGATACGCGGAGAGCCGGTCCATTGGGCTGGGCAGGGCGGTTTCAGAATTGCTGCGGCGCGAATTCTCCGAGCCGCTGCGCATACGAATGGTAAACGGCCTTCCAGTCGTTTGCCTTCCGCCTGACTCACCGAGCGTGACTACTGAGTTGGTGAAGCGATTGCAGGACGAGGAGTAGTGGCGGCCTGTCTGCTGGATGCGAACGTGCTCATCGCCCTCTTTTGGCCGAACCACGTCGACCATAGGACTGCGCAAGCATGGTTCCGAAAAAACGGAGCATCTGGCTGGGCCACTTGCCCCTTCACTCAGGCAGCATTCGTCAGGATTCTGATGAATCGGGCATTCTCTCGGGAAACGGTGTCGTTGAATTACGCAACGGAGCTACTAGATATTGCCATGCGACATCCGGCCCATGAATTTTGGCCTGACGACATCCCGCTTGCTGAGGCAATAACAGCCTTTCGCAAACGCATGCATGGGCACCGGCAGATCACCGATGCATATCTGCTTGGCCTTGCGCTGCACAGGAAAGCGAAGTTCGCCACCTTTGACCGAACGCTCGGTTCCCTGCTGCCCGAGGGAAGCAGTCACCGCGCATGCATTGTGGAGATTCGCTGACGCTCAGGTCATTCGTATCCGCTACAGGTTTTTCGTCTTGAAGATGCGCTCTGGAACGGCGCGGACGATGGCCATGATCGGCCGCCAGAACCACGGGATGTAGATGATGTCCTTGCGCCTCCGTACGGCATTCAGAATACCCGTGGCGACCTGCTCCGGCGTTGCGAACAGCGCATTCCTGGGAAGGTGCGCGGTCATGGGCGTGGCTACAAAGCCGGGTTTGATGGTGAGCACGTGCACGCCGTGGCGATCGCAGCGATTGCGCACCCCTTCCAGAAAGGTGCTGAGCGCCGCCTTCGCTGTGCCGTACACGTAATTGCTCTTGCGGCCCCGATCGCCGGCAACCGAGGAGATGACGGCCAGCACGCCCGCGCCCCGTGCCTCGAAGTAGTTGGCCAGCCAGGTGATCAGCGACGCAGGCGAGAGCAAATCGGTCAGCAGAATGCTTTCGGCGACGACGAAGCTCTGCTCGGCCTGCGTCTGGTCCCCGAGCACACCATGCGCCAGCAGCGCCATGTCGATCACGCCCAGCCGTTCAACGGCGGAGGCCAGCATCTGCGCGTGCGCGGTGGTCTCATCCAGATCCATGACCACCATATCCACCTGGCCGGCGCCGCGTACCAGCAGGTCCTGCGCCACTGACAGCAGCTTGCTCTTGGAACGGGCGACGAGGAAGAAGTGGGTGCTGGGACGTGCGAGCCTGCGCATCACCGCCATCGCGATCGACGACGTGGCCCCGAGGACCAGCACGCGCGAGGGTGGATGGTTGGCGTAGGCGGAGCGGCTGGGCGGACTAGACACCGGCCGTGACTCTTTCCCAGAAGGCCGAGGAGAAGGCGGGATCGATGTAGCGTGCGAAGTCCTGCCACTGCGGATAGAACTGCTGGAAGTGACGGGGCGCCATGCGCGCATCCTTCGCCGGGTACATCTTGCCGCCGTACTCGGCCGTAATGTCCGCCAGCCGCTCGCAGAGGTCAAAGGCGATCTCGCCGCGCACCGGGAAGTCGAGCGCCAGAGTGATCCCGGAAGCCGGAAATGACATCATGCCCGGCGAATCGATGTCGCCGAAGACCTTGATGACGGCGAGAAAAGACGCCAGGCCGGATGCGGTGATGGCCTTCAGCACCTGGACGATGCCCTGCTGGAAATCTCCGCCCTCCCACGGCAGCACGCACTGGAACTGCAGCAGGCCGTCCTTGCCGTACATACGATTCCATTGATGAATGGCGTCGAGCGGATAGAAGAACGGCTCGTAGTCCACCAGCGCGGTCTTGTGCTTGCCGAACTGCTTGTTGTAGTAGAGCGTATTGAAAGCGCCGATGGTCGTCTTGTTGAGCACGAAGGGCGGCAGATCGACGGGCAGCGTGAGCCGGGGCTTGCCGGAAGGCGTGAGCGGGCCGGGGATCTCCGAGTGGTTGCCTTGCATGAAGATGCCGCGGGCAAAGTTCTTGCCGGTCGAGACGCAGTCGATCCAGGCCATGGTGAATTCGACGTCGCGGCTGGCCTTGGAGAGCGCGACGAACTCCTCGATGCCAACGAACTTGGTGCCTTCATATCTGATCTTGCGCGAGACGATGGGACGAAGCTGCACCTCCGCCCAGGTGATAAGGCCCGTCAATCCGAGACCGCCGATGGTAGCGCGGTACCACTGCACGTTGTCGCGAGGCGAGCACTCGAAGCGCTCCCCACCCGAGCGGACGAGCTCAAAGCGGGGCACGTGCCGGCCGAAGGTCCCGGCAAGGTGATGGTTCTTCCCGTGGATGTCGTTGGCAATCGCTCCGCCGACGGTTACGTATTTGGTGCCCGGACTGACGGGCAAAAACCAGCCGCGGGGCACGCAAAATTCCAGAATCTCCGCCAGGGTGACGCCGGCCTCACAGCGCAGCAGGCCGGTCTCGGCATTGAAGGCGATAAAGCGGTCCAGCCCGCGGGCCGCCAGCAGTGTGCCGTTATCGAGCAGGCAGGAGTCGCCATAGCTGCGTCCCATGCCTACCGGGAGCACGCGCGTCCGCGCCGGCTGCGCCAATGGATAGTCGCCGATCCAGAAGAGCGGAACGACATCGGCATGGAGCTTGGGATAGCGTCCCCAGGACGTAAAGGCAGAGGAGCTAAGGGCAGGTTTCGCTGCTTGGGTTGGCATGGTTGGGTCGTTCTCTAAGATAACAGTCAAACCGCCGAACGCATGCCTTCATATCGCGCTAAGCATGGCGATGGCCACCGCCGCAAGGCCCATCAGCAGGCTCATGCGGTCGGTCAGGGCGAAGACCACGGGATCTTCGTCGAGCTCGCCGCGCGAGGCCAGCAGCCACACCCGGCAGAGCCACAGAATCATCAGCGGCGTAATCAGCCACATGCGCTGCGGGTGGCGGTAGAGCCGAAGCACCTCCGGCTGACCGATGTAGACGGAAAAGACGACCACCGAGGCGAAGGCGCTGGAGGTGCCAAACGATCGCACCTGCTCGATGTCGTTGAGCAGATACCCGCGGCCATTGCTGATCGCAGTACCGGCCGCACGCACGTTCTGCAGCTCGCTGAACCGCTTGACCATGGCGAGCGAGAGAAAGATAAAGATCGAAAACGCCGCCATCCAGGGCGAGATATAGGCCGCAGTGGCAGCCGCGCCGGCGAGCAGCCGCAGCGTGTACAGCGCGGAGAGCACCACCACATCCAGAATGACGATCCGCTTGAGCGCCAGCGAGTACGCGAGGGTGGTGACGAGGTAGAGGCACAGCCATCCCAGGAAGGCCGTGGGCAGATACTCTGCGCCGAAAAATGCGAGCAGCAGGAAGAGGAGCGAGATGCCGAGGCCGCCCATCGCGGAAAGATTTCCGGAGGCGAAGGCGCGTTTGCGCTTCCTGGGATGCAGCCGGTCCGCCTCGACATCCAGCAGGTCGTTGACAATGTAGGTAGCCGAAGCGGTGAGGCTGAAACAAAAGAAGGCGAGAAAGGCCGCCAGCAAGGTGGCTGAATCCAGCCGGTGCGCCAGCAGCATGGGCAGGAAGATGAGCGCGTTCTTCGCCCACTGGTGGATCCGGATGGTTTTGGTGAACACGCGCAGCGGCTTGGCTTTGTCAGTGAAGCTCCGCTGCACCCGCAACTTGCGCATCCAGAGCAGCATACGCAGCCGAACACTTGGGTTGGCCACCATGGGCGACGCGGCGGCCTGCAGCAGCGGCACGTCCGGCGGAGCATTGCCAACGTAATCGAAGTTGTCGCCGAAGCGGTTGCGGAAGCCGGCGAGCTTCCGATTGCCCGTGAGGTTGTTGACCCCGTCACTCGACAGTACGTCCTCGAAGATGCCGAGGTGGCTGGCGATGCGGTGGGCCAGCACGGAGTCCGCGCCGGTAGCCAGATAGAGCCGGCGGCCTTCGCCGTGTTCTGCCATCAGATACTCAAGCAGCGCGCGATTGTAGGGCAGATGTTCCACATTCAGGCAAACGCGGGCCGTCACCTCTCGCTTGAGGTTGGCCTTCCCGCGCATCGCCCAGAGTGGGGTCCGCAGAAAGTCGAGCGGGTGCGCCCGCGCCAGCAGCAGCAGCGAATCCACCAATGTGTCGGACTTGACCAGCGTACCGTCGAGATCCACACAGAGGGGGCGTCCGAGTTCAAGAGACGCTGAGCTTTGCATAGAGAGTCTGCACCGTTGGCGCTAATGTTTGATGCCCTGAACGCCCCGTACGTTCACGAAGGGGCGAAGCCGGAACATGCCGCAAGACCACCCCTGAAAGCTGGTGGTTCAGTAAAGGAAACCCAAGAAAATGAGACTTTGAGGCTGCCTGCTTTGTCTATCAAGATATCAAACGTATCTATGCGGGGCGGCGTTCCAATGCAGGTACATAGTGTATCCGCGCCGCGCCGGGTGGATGGCGGCGGAAGTGCGGTGCACTCCGATCCGCCAGGGATACGATAGAAAGTAGACAGGTACCCCATGAAGCAACTTCGTTTCGCAGCTTTTCTTCTGCTTGGATCGCTCGGTGCTCTCGGCGGCGCGAGGGTGGCGCACGCATCGCAAGCGGTATCCGGCGGTGACATATCGGTTCTCGTGACGGTCTATCCCAAAACCGGGGAACTGGCGACCACGGTGCCGGTCAGCGCCGTACAGGCCAGGATCGCGGGCAAGAAATCGGAGATTACCGATTGGCGCCCGTTCAACGGGAATAAGACCGATCTTCAGCTTCTGCTGCTGATCGACGACTCGGCCCGCACCAGCCTGGGGCAGCATATCGGGGAGATGCGACAGTTTCTGCTCAACCAGCCGCCCACCACCGAAGTTGCGGTTGCGTACATGCAGAACTCCGGCGCGAAGCTTACGACGCCCTTCACCGCCGACCACAAATCCGCGGCCGATACGCTCCGCCTGCCGCTCTCCGTTCCCGGCGGAAATGGCAGCCCCTATTTTGTACTCTCCGACGTGATCAAGAAGTGGCCGAAGCAGGCTGGTGTGCGCCGCGAGGTGATCATGATCAGTGACGGCATCGACCGCTATTCCGGCCTGCGCTATGACCCATCCAATCCCTATGTCCGGAGCACTACCAAGGATTGCCTCGTCGCGGGCGTGACGGTGTACGCCATCTACTTTCACGATGCCGGTCTCGCCAGCCGTAGTTTTGCTGGCACGGACGGCGGGCAGAACTACCTGCTGCAGATGACTCAGGCCACCGGCGGCCAGACCTTCTACGAGGGCTTCAGCAATCCGGTGAATTTCACTCCCTTCCTGAATGACATCAACAAGCGGCTCGCGAACCAGTACGAGTTGGGGCTGGCGCCGCCGGTGGCGCGCAAAGGCCTGGAGAACCTGAAGGTGCAGGTAAGCGCACCCAATACCAAGGTGGAAGCGCCTCAGCAGGTCTTCCTGGAGGGTGAAAAGTAACCACCCCCGTCACGTCATCCGCGGTCCGCGGGTGCAGAATAGTAGAGAGAGGTGTGTGACGATCGCGCACGGGCGCCAGCAAGCGCCCGTGCGTCAGACTGTAGTCCTGTACCGGGTATCCATCCAGCCGCAGGTTCAAAGGTTGAAGGGAGTTCTGAAACTGAAGAGGCAAGTTCGATCCGCTTTCCTGCTGTGCTCTGCGCTATGTTGCGCCGCCGCCGGTCCGGTCTATGCAGATACGGCGCCATTCGATCTCGCCGGCCCGAAGCTGGACATGCGCATCACGCGCGATGGCAAAACCCTGCCTGTCGCCGAAGTGCCCAATCTGCAACCCGGCGATCGCGTCTGGGTCCACGCAGACTTCCCGGCGACACAATCTGCGCATTACCTGTTGGTGATCGCGTTCCTGCGCGGCGCAACCAATCCGCCGCCGGAGAAGTGGTTCCTGCAAGCGGAGACATGGACCAAACGCATGAGCGAAGAGGGCATGGTCTTTACAGTGCCCGCGGATGCCGAGCAGACGCTGCTGTTCCTTGCGCCGGAGACCAGTGGCGGCTTCAAGACGTTGCGTACCGCGGTGCGTGGCCGGCCCGGCGCCTTCGTCCGCTCATCGCAGGACCTGAACCAGGCCAGCCTGGATCGCTCCCGCGTGCAAACGTACCTTGCCGCCGTACGCGCGACCTCCGATACCGATCCGGCAGAGCTGCAACAGACTTCAACGCTTCTGGCGCGCAGCCTGAACATGAAAGTGAAAGAGGACTGCTTCGACAAGCCTGCCTCCGAACAGGAACAATGCCTGACCCAGAATAGCGACCAGTTGGTGTTGAACGATGGGCACAGCCAGTCCATGGTTTCGGCGCTGACCAACGGGGCCGGCTCCGACCTGGTAACCCAGCTCTCCGCCACGCCCACCGCCGGGGCAGGCTACTACAGCGCTTACGTGGGAGCGGTGGTCGACCTGGCCAAGCTGCTCGAAAGCTTCCATACGGCGGAGTACCAGTACATTCCGGCGCTCACCGTTCCCAAGCAGGACTCGCTCGACCTGAAACTCAACAACCCGCCGTCCTTCCAGAAGCCGCAATCCGTGATCGTGGTGGCGCTGCCAGCGATTGAAGCGGCCCAGTTGCCGCCGCTGCGCGCCGTAGATCCAAAGCAGCTCTCCTGTCTGCACGGCAGTAGTTTTGTGCTGCCGGTGGAGGGTGCGCCGCTGGTCTTCTCAAGCTCCCTGGCGCACAGCCTGGCGCTCCATGTGCAAGGCCCATCCGGCAAGGGCATCGAGCTGCCGCTGCATGCAGATGCGTCGAAGGGCGGCCTGGTAGCGGACGCAAGCGACGTGCCGGCGGCGGGTCTTCCGGCGCGGGTGAGCGGCAGAGTGCACGGGCAGTGGGGCTTTGAGCCTATGGACGGGCCCTCATTCACGCTGGTTGTGCCGCACAAGACGGATTGGGTTGTCCCGCCGGCCGATACGAACTCCTTGATCGTGGGACGTGAAGACGACCTGCACCTGGAGGGAGATGCGGCGCAGTGCATCGCCTCCGTCGCCATCCGCGACGCGAACGGAACTGAGAGCAAGGCCCAGTTCAAGGTGGTGAAACCGGACGAAATCGAAGTCAAAGTCCCGCTCACTAACATGTCGGCGGGCAATCTCTCCCTGCTGGTGCAGCAATCGGGCGTGGAGAAGCCGGACGAGGTGGTGCTACATACGTTTGCGCAGGCAGGCCATCTGGATGCCCTGAGCTTTCACGCCGGCGACACTTCCGGCACGCTCACCGGCACGCGCCTGGACGAGGTCGCGCGCCTCGATCTGAACGGCGTCCACTTCACGCCCGGCGAGCTCTCGCACGCGGACGACAAGGACGCCCTGAAGCTGAACGCCGCGGACCCTCGTGCTGCGAAGGCGCTCTCCGTCACCCAGAAGACCAGCGCCCGCGTCACGCTGAAGGACGGCCGCATCCTCACCCTGCCTACCAGCGTGCAAACAGCGCGACCGCAGATCTCGTTGATGAGCAAGAATGTGGAAGACGATGCGACGCTGGCCGGCAGCAATCTTCATCTGGCCAGCCCGGACGAGCTTCCACTGGGCGGCAAGGTCTCGTTCTTTCTCAAAACCATTGTGCCTGCGAGCTTTCCGCGGACCGAAAAGATTGAAGTGGCCGCGGCGGACGGATCGTTCCACACCATGATGGACCTGAGTGACGGCAGCCTGCTGCTGCAGGATACGACCACCATGCTGGGCACGCTGGACACTCTCAAGAGCTTTGGTCCCTCGGCCTTTGGCCCGCTCCAGCTTCGCGCGGTGGACGCGACCGGAGCCGCCAGCGATTGGCAGCCGCTGGGAACGCTGGTCCGGTTGCCGGTGCTGAGCTCGGTCCGCTGCCCCAAGGTCCCCCGGCCCAGCACTACACCACCAGCGGCAGCGACGGCGAACTCCGACAACGCGGCCACGGCGGGCGAAAAGGCCGGCGCGTCCACTCCTTCGACAACTTCTCCCAGCCCTGCACCCGCTTCGTCAGCTTCCGCGCAGACGGGGGGCGCCGTTGTTGTGCCGGCCAAGGTGACTGGCGAAGCGCTACAGGCTGACCCGGATGCACAATGCACGCTCACCGGTTCCAGTCTCTTTCTTATTGACTCCGTGGGCTCCGACCCTCAGTTCGCGCACAGCATCTCCGTACCGGACGGCTTCAACGGAACGGCGCTCTCCGTGCCCCGGCCGGTAAATGGCCAGCTCTTCTTCCGCCTGCGCGACGATGCGCCGGTGGCGAACACGTTTACCGTTCCCGCGGGCAGCATGCAATCTGCGGCGCATGGCGGCGAGCCCTCCGAAGGTGGACGGCGCATGACGCGTACGCAAGCACGTGCCGCCTCCATGTTGGACGAAGACGGCCGCTGACCCCGGGGTGCGCTGTACGCCGCAGGTGAAAAAGACAGAACAAGCAACAATGGCGGCCGGGATGGCACCTGAGTAGGGTTGGATCCCATGCCCGCATCCCCAAGAGCACCAGAGGCAACGTCAGTCAAGACGAAGAAGCCCACGACACGGACGGTGCGGAAGCATCCGCGGGGCGTGCCGTGGAGTCGGTTGCATGCGGAAGCGAAGGAACGCTTCGGCATCGAGCGCTTTCGTCCCGGTCAGCGTGAAGCGCTGGAGGCGATCTTCCGCGGACATAGCGTAGTCGCGCTGATGCCTACCGGCTCCGGCAAATCGCTGTGTTATCAGCTTCCTTCCGTCTTCCTGCCCGATCCTGTCGTGGTGGTCTCGCCGTTGATAGCGCTGATGCGCGATCAACAGGAGAAGGCGGAAGATGCCGAGATCGCGGTCGAGAAGGTGGATTCGACGCTCACGCGCGC
The DNA here is from genome assembly GCA_963830635.1 of uncultured Acidobacteriaceae bacterium. Lineage (GTDB taxonomy): Bacteria > Acidobacteriota > Terriglobia > Terriglobales > Acidobacteriaceae > CAWHMN01. The sequence goes on from CAWHMN010000001.1 coordinate 1,790,173, forward strand.
GCAATCCGGCGAGGCGCTCGAAGCGATCGAGTCCGGTGCCTCGCAGCTCATCTATGTCACGCCGGAGCGGCTGGAGAACAGCGCCTTTCTGGACATGCTGGCCGAACGGCGGGTGAGCCTGCTGGCGGTGGACGAAGCGCACTGCGTCTCGCAATGGGGACACGATTTCCGCCCTGCCTACCTCAACCTGCGCTATGCGCGGCAACGCATGGGAGATCCGCCGGTGATCGCTCTCACGGCGACCGCGACCGAGGCCGTCCTCGACGACATCCGCAAAACCCTCGGCATTGAAGATGCCGCGGTGATCAACACCGGTACGGAGCGCGAAAACCTGCAATTCTCCGTCAGGATGGCCGTGAACAGTGCGAACAAGCGCGAATGGCTGCTGAAGCTGCTCAAGGAAGAAGAGGGCGCCGGCATTGTCTACACCGCGAGTGTTCATAGCGCCAACGAACTGGAAGAATGGCTGACCGGGCATGGCGTCGCTGCCGGCAAGTACCACGCAAAGCTGAAGCGCAGCGAACGCGAAGCCGTCCATCAAAAGTTCATGCGCGGTGAATACAAGGTATTGTTCGCCACCAAGGCGTTCGGGCTGGGTATCGACAAGCCGGATATCCGCTTCGTCTATCACTATGAGTTTCCCGACTCGCTCGAAACCTATTATCAGGAGGCCGGGCGTGCCGGGCGCGACGGCAAACCCTCTCGTGCGGTGCTTCTCTACCGGCTGGAGGACCGCCGCATCCAGCGCTTCTTTCTCCTTAGCCGCTATCCGAAGCTCGAAGATTGCCGGCGCGTGCTGGAGGCTGCGGGTGAAGCGGCGGCCGTGGCAGAAGTGGCGGAGCGCGCGGGCCTGCCGCGGCGGCGCGCGCAGGTCATCCTGCATCTGCTACGGGAATCCGGGTTCCTGCGCCGTTCACGACATGGATACTTGCAGGCGAAGCCGGTTGGAGACGAAGAACTCGCGCACGCGCACGCCACCTTCGACGCGCTGGTGAAGCAGGACCGCGGCCGCCTGGATGAGATGATGCACTACGCCGAATCCGGCAGATGCCGCAAGCAGATCCTGCGCGGTTACTTCGGCGAGGATGAAGGCGAACCATGCGGCGTTTGCGACAACTGCACCCGTGTGGTGGAGGAGGTCGCGCCCATCCACGCATCGCAGCCGGTAACGGAGGTGCAGACGATCGTGGGCACCATCGTGACGACGGCGCCCGAGACGTTGCCACAGAAGGAGCGGGAGTCCCGCTTCAAACCCGGCGATCTCGTCCGCCACCTGCGCTTTGGCAGCGGCACGGTGCTGGACGCGGACGGACACGATCTGATGATCCGCTTCGATGCGGGCAAGACGCGCAAGATCCGTTCAACGTACGTGCGGCCGCTCGCCAGAACAGCCTGAAACGGAACATGGCAGCGGACCGGCGCGGTGCCCCGCCCTCAGCGGCTCGATCGCGAAGGGTGGAAAACAACGAAGTCGTTAGAACCCGGGCGGCCGCTCACCCGCGACCCCGGAAGCGCGCTCCAGCGCCATTCCCGCCCGGCACAACGTGCCCTCCTCAAACAGCCTTCCGATCAGCGTCACACCATGCGGCACACGGCGCGGTGGGGAGAACCTGGGCAGCGGCCTCTTCGGGTCCGGCGCCCAGTCGGAGCGCGCTTGCGAAACCTCCACGAAGCCGGTGCGCACGGTGAGCGACGGTTGTCCGGTGAAGTTGGTGATGGTGAGCATCTCGTCACGCAATGAAGGCACCAGCAGCAGGTCTACCTGCGCGAAGATCCGAGCCATCTCATCGGCGACCTTTCGCCGAAAGCGATCGGTCTGCACAAAGTCGACCGCGGAGAGAAAGCGCGCCTGGCGAAAGAGATTGGGCCACGCATCTGGAACCTGCATGGTGAGCTTGTCTACCCCATGCGAGAGTGTCAGGTCCTCGAAGGCGGCCGCGGCCTCAGAGAATAGGATCAGGTTGAGCGAATCATAGGGCCAGTCCGGAATAGACATCGCTACTGGCGTCATGCCCAGCTTCTTGACTGATTCCAGCGCCGCACGATCCACATCCGTCGCTGGGTTTTCGTGCATCCACGCGGGAAAGTAGCCGACGCGCAGCCCCCGCACGGGTGCGGCCGCATCGAAGTCCAGCTTGCTGGGCACGCTTGCCGGATCGCCGGGGTCCGGACCTGTGATGGCATGAAGCACCAGCATGGTGTCCTCTACGCCGCGTGCCATGGGACCAAGCTTGTCGAGCGACCAGCAGAGCGTCATGGCCCCGGTGCGCGGAACACGGCCGTAGGTCGGCCGCAGTCCCTCCACTCCGCAGCGCATGCTCGGGCTCACGATGCTGCCGCCTGTCTCACTGCCAATGGCGAAGCCGACCAGCCCCGCGGCCGTGGCAGCGCCGGGTCCGGCGCTCGAACCGGAGGAGCCCTCTTCGAGCAGCCAGGGATTCATGGTCTGGCCGCCGAACCAGATGTCGTTGAGCGCCAGCGCTCCCATGCTCAGTTTGGCGACCAGCACCGCGCCCGCATCGTCCAGCCGCTTCACTACGGCGGCATCGGTCGCCGGAACCCGGTTCTTGAACGGCTCGGCGCCGTAGGTGGTTGGAATCCCAGCGGTATCCAGAAGATCCTTGGCGCCCCAGGGAATGCCGTGCAGCGGCCCGCGATACCTGCCGGCGGCGATCTCCGCATCCGCCTTCTTCGCCTGCTTCAGCGCGCGGTCGCGTGTGAGTGTAATGACGCAGCGTAGCTTGGGATTGAATTGTTCCAGCCGCTCGAGGTAGAGGTTGGTGAGCCGCTCGGAGCTGAGTCTCCGCGATTGGATCCAGCGCGAAAGCTCGGTGACGGGAGCGAAGGCGATGTCTTCATCGTTCGCGGGCAGCGGCCTTGGTGCGGGCCTGCTGCGGATGAAGAGATCGCGCGCTGGCCCCACCTTCTCGCCATTGGGCGCTGCGTCCACGTGCGACCAGGGCGCGAGCGTCGGCTCCAGAGCCACCTTGCGCGGCCCGGTGCGCCGCTCATACAAGGGCGCCATCGCGCTGCGCCAGCTCTCCGCCGCCTCCGCGCGATCGTTCTTCGTCATCACGACTTCGACCAGCTTCTCGGCTTCGATGAAAGTAGCCGGCGAGACCTCCGGTCCCACCGCTGGTGCGGTGGCGAACGCTGAAGGCTCTCCCGGCGGCGCGGCCGAGGGCACATGGGATACCTCAGTCGGCTTCTTAGTGGCCGGCGTTTGATTGTTGCCGCGACATCCTACTGCTGCCCCGAGAAGCCCCAGAGAAGTCTGCCTCAAAAAGAGCCTGCGCGATTTCGACATGTCACCCCCGAACGCACATTGTAGGCGAGCAGCGCGGCCATGACTCATCGATGCGCTCACGCCCTTCAGAATCGTTGCGTGGCGGAGCGTATTCGGCAAAAAGGGGATGCTATTGCCCGGGTCTGTTTCCCGCTGGAGGAGCATCCTTCACCAGGCGAAACCCGAGGTGATTGGTGCTCGTGCTCGGCTCGCCTTTGCCCCGGCCGCCGGGCATGTAGCGGGAGCAGTACTGGTCGGAACACAGAAACGACCCGCCACGATGGACTCGCTTCGGGACGCCTGGTTCGGCGGGGTCGTAACTGTCCAAGGGCCCCTTGGGATTTACGGCAACCGTTCCGCTGGCGGCGAGGGTTGCATAGTAATCGGGCCGGTACCAATCTGAGGTCCACTCCCAGACGTTTCCGGACATGTCGTACAGACCATATCCGTTCGCGGGAAACGAGCCCACTGGCGCGGTGCCGGCGTATCCATCTTCCGCCGTATTCCGGTCTGGGAAATGGCCTTGGAAGGTATTCGCCATGGGCTTGCCACCGGGCTTGAATTGGTCGCCCCAGGCATACGGTTTGCGATCCAGACCGCCCCGTTCGGCGTATTCAAACTCCGCTTCGGTGGGCAGGCGCTTCCCTGCCCAATGGGCATACGCGAGCGCGTCGTCGTATGCGATGTGAACGACCGGGTGCTGTTCACGGCCGCGAATGCTGCTACCCGAGCCTTCGGGATGCCTCCAATCGGCGCCCGGCACATACCTCCACCACTGCATCTGGTTGTTCAAAGGTACGGGGTGATCGGGCGCAGTGAAGACAACCGAGCCCGCGACCAGCATCTCCGGAGAGGCGTCGGGATAATCCTCGGCGCGCGGTTTTCGTTCAGCCACAGTTACGTAATGCGTCGCCGCAACGAAGCGGGCAAACTGCTCGTTGGTGACGGTAGTCCTGTCGATCCAGAAGCCGCTCAGCCGCACCCGGTGCCAGGGCCGTGCGTCGGGAAAATTCGGCGCATCGCTGCCCATCCAGAACTCCCCCGCCGGAATCCAGACCATACCGGCGGGCGCCGGCCGCGGAGAAACAGCGTGTGCCAGCCTCTGCCCGGCAAGGAGCGAGACTGGGGCGAGAGCCAGCAGAAAGAGCGGCAGACCCAAGCGGCAAAGCTTTCTTCGCTCCGGTCGTTTGTATAACGAGCCCGCATTCACTTGCATCAGGAATTCCCTAGAGAATCGGGTCAGACGGAGACTCGCGGCTGAAGCCTTCGCAGCCGTGAGTCTCTCGCCCACATCGATCTACTTCTTCAAGCAGTTCTTTCCGAAGTTGTCGGCGATTACTTTCAAGTCCTGCCCGTTGGTGACTCCGTCGTGGTTGAAGTCGTACCAACTAGACAGGCCGTCGTGCGTGGCGAAGTAGTACCAGTCCACAGCGTCCTTGAAGTTGACCTGCTTGTCCTCATTCCCGTCTCCGGGGCATGGCGGTTCCGACCCGAGAGTGGCGTTCATGGAGGCATTCAGCGCTTTGTAGTTGGCCAGCGGAACGCCCTTCAATCCGCTGGGGCAGTTTTCCCCGCACAAACTGTCGCCGGCCTTATCGATCTTCGGATTCTTCGCGTTCTCGTTGATGTTATAGAGCTCACTCTGCACCACGTTGGGATCGGTGGTGCTGGGAGCAGCCGAACACATCGTGACCGTCTTTCTGACCAGCTTGAAATTGTCGTTGCGCGTCGACACCTGGTCCACCGGGAACAGCGAGAGGATCCCGTCGGGGTTGCTCGAGCTCTTGTATACGCCTGCGCGTTGCACCTCACAGCAGGAGCCGTATGAGGTCCCTCCTGCGGGCATATCGCTGCCGTACCAATCTCCGCCCTCGAAATTGCAAAGCTGCCGGACATTGAACAGTTGCACGCAGGTAGGTGGCTGAGTAAGAGGAACGACGCAAGGCGGGGGCACTGCCACGTGAATGTTGCTGCTGGTCTGTGTGAAGTTTGTCTGCCGGATGCTGGGGTGATTCACTGAAGTGAGATACGGCAGCATGGACTGCGAGTCCAGAATGTGAGACCTGGGAACCGCCTTATGCACGTCGACGCCCGCGATCTCTCCGAACAACTGGAACAGGTCGGCGACGTTGACCATGTCATTCACCTGACGGCCGGGAGAAGTTACCAGCGGACCGGAGACGATCAAGGGCACCCATACGCCTGTCTGGTAGACATAACCCTTCGCTCGACTGCTATCGAAGGGTATTTTGACTCCCGGCGCAAAGGTGCCGTTGTCGCCGATGATGATCACCATCGTGTTGGTTTTGTCGGGATCGTAGTCGATGGTGCCATTGCGATTGGCCGTCGCCAGCCCGCTGTTTACGAGCAGATGGCCGATTTCGGCGTCCATGGCTTCGATCATCTGGTTGCTGATGATCCGCGTGGCGATCTCGTTTTGAACCGTATTCCCGGTGCAGGAGAATCCGGATGAGTCCGGCGTCGCTACAGGGAGAAGGCTCCGCGGAGGCTGTTGATAGGGCGTGTGGTCGTTGGCGTAGGCGACTGTTGCCATCCAGGGCTGCGCAGCCGCATCCTGCTTGCGGATCCAGTTCACGGCGGAGTCTGTCGTGGTGTCAGATACATAACCGCGGGCCGGGGGCGCATTCGGGTCCGCGGGAATCACGGCTCCATCCTCCTCATTAATGACCCTCTTCCAGACGTAGTAAGCATTGGGCTGGGTGAAGTCGAGAGCCTTGCCCGCCGAGGACTTGCAGGTCTGGTTGGGAACGAAGAGACCGCCGTCCTGCAGGCAAGTGAACCCCGGCGTGGGGTGAGCAGCATCTTTGACGAGGTACGTGCAACTTGAGTCGGCGTGCCGGCATGCTCCGGCGTCGGCGCCATTCGGGGAACGCTGCTTATTTGGAATGAACCCGCACGTATACAACTTCGAGTCAGTAAACTGCCCGCCGATCGATGTGTCGATTGGATACGGCGCTCCTTCCAGGAAGCCGTCGAAGTAATCCCAGCCCAGGACATGCGGCGTTGCACGGCCAAACGGATTGTTGTCAGGACCCGCGAGATGGAATTTGCCGAAGAGCGCATTCTGGTAGCCCACCCGTTTCAGCAACCTCGGCGTGGTCACCTCATAGGGAGAGACCTGAGAGTTGGCGAGATCGTTGCTGAGAATGGCGCTGTTGACGTTGGTGCGGAGCGGATAGCGGCCTTCAAAGAAGATGGCGCGGCTGGGCGAACACTCCGGCATGGACCATGCGTTTCGAAAGCGCACTCCGCCGCGTGCGACCGCGTTGATATTCGGAGTAAGCGGAGGTGTGAGGCCGCCGTAGCTGAAGATCCGCATCTGATCGATGCCCACATCGTCCATGATGATGAACAGGATATTTGGGTGACGGCTGCGATCCGGCGCCTGGGCGTCACTCTGTTGTGCGCTCGCGCTCGCAGTGTTGGTCGGCGCCTGGGGATTGCTCTCAGGCTGCGCAGCAGCTGCATATGGTTGGCAAAGACACGCAGAGGCTACCAAAAGGAGCGTCCCTGACCATTGGATTAGAGATTTCATGATCTTCTCCTCGCAGAATGCAATTCGAGGGCCCGGAGAGAGAAGGCGGCTCGCGCTATCGATCAACTGTGGCTCGATGGCAAATCCGTGCATGAACGCGCCGCGGAATAGGGTTTCCGCGAGGGGCACGTACTCCGCCTCTGACGCATGGAACTATGCTCGCACGTCGAGCGGATGTCAATGCAATTCTTGCCAGACCTCCCGGGTCGGGGATCGTGCGAGCCGGGCATGGCCTTTGCACACGCTCGCCGCATAAGGCCCTTACACTGTGACATGAGTAGGGCTGACGCCATCGCATGAGCCTTCAGGTTCAGAGATTGTTAATCCGGCGGTTCCTGATGCAGAGCTTGTGGCTGGCGGCTATCGCTACGAGCGCGGCCTGCGCACAATCCATCCACATCGGCAACGCCGATACGCAGCTCCAGTTCACTGCGGGCAGTACGGCGCCGCAGGTGCAACGCCTTTCCGTACCCGGTGGCGGCCATTGGGAGGCGCAGTCACCGGAGCAGTTCATTGACCACGTAACCGCGCACGACGCGCGACAGGACCTGCACTGGCGGTACAATCCCGCTGCCTCCATGCACAGCGCGGCGATGGTCCGCCTGACCTACGAGGCAGACCAGCCCCATCTCCGGCTTAGCTGGGAGTGGCGCGTACGCGCGGCGGATGGTCCGCTCGAGCACACCATCCGCATTACGAACCTGAGCCGGGGCGAACTATGGCTGCCGCTGCAGGACAGTCTTCAATATTCCTGGCAGGCGGCCGCCGGCCAGCCTCTGCAGCAGCTTTGGGTGGAGAAAGGCGCGGGCAAACCCTCCGCCACCGGGACACACGTGGTGGAGTTGAACGATGGTTACAAATGGATGGGCGAGTCCAGCACCTACGCTCATCCCACAGAAGGTCAGCCACGCGAGATCATCCCCTATCTCCTGGTCGTGCAGCCTGGCGGCAATCGGCTGGGCTGGTACATGGGCCTGGAGTTTAGCGGGCGCACACGATTGACGCTTGAGCGCAGTTCTGATTCTGTGCGTGGAAGCGCCGGCTTGAATCCCCAGCCCGGACCGTTCCGCACCCGGCTGCTACCCGGCGAGAGCTTTACCACGCCGACGGTTTTCCTGGGTGCGTTTCAAGGCACGCCCGACGACGGCGGCAACATTCTGCGCCGGTGGGTTCGCCATGTCCTGAACGACGCGCAGACCATTCGCAATCCCCACTATCCATTGCTGGTCAACAACAGTTGGGGCAGCGGGATGGCCATTGGAGACGCGCAGGCCCGGCGCATGATCCGGGATTCGCAGGAGCTTGGGCTCGAAATGTTTCACCTGGATGCCGGATGGTTTCGCGGCGTAGGTGACTGGTATCCCGATGCCGCCAAGTTTCCCCATGGGCTGGCGGCGATCGCCGATTATGCGCATCAGCATGGACTGAAGTTCGGCCTCTGGGTGGACTGGGCGCAGGCGGGAAGGGATCAGCAAGCGGGTGCCCTCAACGTGAATGATCCGTGGACGCGCGACTGGCTCACCACAGATCCGCCGCCGGGATGGAAACCTGCGGCCTTCAAGGGCGTGACCATCGACCTCGGCGTACCGGCGGCGAAGGCGTGGTCCTTCGCTGAGGTCAGCCGCATCGCCAACGACTATCACCTGGACATGCTGGAACACGATGGCTACGTGGTGGCGCAGGGATGCGACCGCACCGATCATCCGCACGCACCGCCGGATCCGGAGCATATCAAGCGCTATACCGATGAAGAGTTTCTTTGGGTGGAGAGCTCCAACTCTACCGACGTCAGCTATCACGCGACACGGGCGTACTACGACATATACGCGCGCCTGAAGCGCGAACATCCGCGGCTGCTGCTCGAGATATGCAATGACGGCGGCAGGATGGTGGACTTCGGCAGCGCCGCGCACGGCGACTACTTCTCCATCACCGATTCCTACGACCCGCTCTCCAATCGCCAGGCCTTCTACGACAGCAGCCATGTGCTCCCGCCGGCCATGCTTGAGGCCTATGTGAAGCAGTGGCCCACGCCGACCATTGAGAACTTCCGCTACATGTTGCGCAGCGGCATGATGGGCTGGTTCACACTGATGCTCGACACGACCGCGTGGAACGCGGAGCAACATGCCGCCGCGCGCGAGGAGTTCGCCTTATATAAGGCAAAGCTGCGGCCACTGATTCGGCAGGCCGATCTCTATCACGTTGCGCCACGTCCTGATGGGAAGGGATGGGACGGTACCGAGTACATCGACCGGAGCGACGGCCGTGGTGTACTGTTCGCCTTTCATGGCTCGGATACAGAGCCGCGATCTTACAGCTTCATGTTGCAGGGCCTGCGTCCGGATCGCGCCTACCGCGTTCATTTCCACGATCACAGTGCTCAAGATCGCACACTGCCGGGACGCGTGCTCATGGAGCAGGGGCTTCAGGTCGCACTACCAGCGCCGGACTCCTCCGAGCTGGTGTTCTTCGAGGAGACGGCACAGTGAGCCTTTAGTGCGTTGCGGAGGCCTGTTTGTGTGCAGGCTGGGGCTTCCCCAATCCTTCTGTGATCTCGTTAATCCTGTCCACGCCCGGCGCCGCGAAGTTCTCCGTCTCTCCGCTCGGCCAGCGCACCTCCAGCGCATCGATCCTTGTGGCCGCTCCCAGCCCGAAGTGCAATCGCAGATCGCTCGACGAAAGATAACTGGAGCCGCTGCGCACCTCCTGCACCAGAGTGCGGCCCGCAACCGTGAGAACCACACGCGCCCCGATGGCATCGCGATTCGAGATGGTTCCCTTCAACTTCAGGCCAACCCAGTGGTTCTGGTTTGCCGCCTGGTTGACCAGCAGCATGGGATGGGCGCTCATGTTGTTGACCACGGCAGAAATCCGGCCGTCGTTCCAGAAGTCAGCCACCGCGAGGCCGCGGCCGGATTCAGGGACCGTTGCGCCGGGGCCGGACTGCGCGCTCACGTCCTTGAATTTGCCATCGTGCATGTTCCAGTAGAGCAGCCGCGGCTCCTTGTAGTTGGAGCCTAGATGCGCCGTGTCCACCTCCGGATATACATGGCCGTTCACTGACAGCAGATCGGGCCAACCGTCGTTGTCCAGGTCAAGAAACATGGAGCCCCAGCCGAGATATTGAGTGTTCAGCCCCAGCCCCGCTTCAAAGATCTTCGAGGTGAACGTGCCGTCGCCGTTGTTGTGATAGAGCGAGGAGGTATCGTCAGAAAAGTTGGTCTTGAAAAGGTCGAGATGACCATCGCCATCGTAGTCCGCTGACGTGGAGCCCATGCCCGCCTGCTCTCGCCCGTCTTCGTCGAAGGCCACGCCTGCCTCCGCGGCAACATCGGTGAAGGTTCCATCCTTGTTGTTGCGGTAGAGAATGCTCGGCGTGCTGTCACACGCGATGTAGATATCCGGCCAGCCATCCTCGTTGTAATCGATCGTCGTTACACTGAAACAGTAGTGGCCATAGGTCTTCTCGATGCCGCTCGACTTGCTGACGTCCTCGAACTTGCCGCCGCCCAGATTGTGGTAAAGAATATTCGGCGTCGACGCCAGTCCGCGCGGACCGCACATCACCGGTGTGCCTTTCCAGATGCACATCACGCCCTGCCCCGGCTTGGGCGAGGTGGACACATCGAAGTCTACGTAATTCGCGACCATCAGATCCAGCTTGCCGTCGCGGTCGTAGTCCACGAACGCACAGCCTGTTCCCCACGCGCGCCCGTTTCCCGCCACACCCGCCTCCGCCGCTACCTCGCGGAACGTGCCATTGTGTTCATTGTGGTAGAGCCGGTTGACGCCGTAGCCGGTCACATAGAAATCATCGTAGCCGTCGTTGTCGTAATCGCCCACGCATACACCCTGTCCCCAACCGGTAGCCGCGACGCCCGCCTTGCGCGTGACATCGGTGAATGTGCCGTCATGGTTGTTGTGGTACAGATGGCTCGATGCGGGCGCGGCGTGCTGCTGACCGGCAGCCGCCGCGAGCGTAGTTCCGTTCACCAGGAAGATGTCCGGCCAGCCATCGTTGTCGTAGTCAAAGGCGGCGACGCCGCTGCCGGTAGTCTCGATGATGTACTTCTTGGTAGTCACGCCGCCGTTCACATTCTGCATGTCCAGCCCTGCGGCGGGCGCAACATCTACCAGCCAGGCCGGTCCGGGATGGCCGCTGACGGCGGGATAGGGCTGCCCGGGAGCCGCCGAATGATTCGGTTTCCGTGCGATCTTCTGTGCGAGACACGCCGATACAACCAGCAGCAGCCACACACCCACAAGCAGACGGCCCTTCATTTGAAAATGCTAGCACTCCCGCCGCTATGGAAGATTCGCAGCCCGGCGCAGCAGAACGCGCGCAGCAGTCTCGTGCGCCTCACCTGAAATAGCATTTATGGAAGTAGTATTCTGGGTCGAATGCGGTTTCGTCTCCCTGCCCTCCTCCTCCTGCAATGCACACTCGCTTTCGGCCAGTCTGCTCCTGCCGCTGCTCCCGATCCGCACGCGGCCCTCAAGGCCGCTGAAGCGAAGCTGGATCATGGGCAAACAGAAGAAGCCATAGTTGAGCTGAAACAGCTCGCCTCCGCGCAGCCGCCGGTCAAAGGAGCGGCGCACGATCTGGGCTTGGCCTACTATCGGACGGGGAAGCTTCTGGATGCGCAGCGCGCGTTCGCGCAGGCGGTGAAGGAAGACAGCTCCGACATCGAATCGGTCCAGATGCAGGGCCTCACGTTGTATCGGCTCGGTCAGCCGGCAGCGGCCATTCCGTTCCTTGAGCGGGTGCGGCAGTGGACGCCGAATGCAAATGCGGACGCAAACTACGTGCTCGGCCTCTGCTACCTCAACTCGCAGAGGTATGACGAAGCGCGCGGCGCATTCGCCGCACAATATGGCGTGCCGCCGAATTCCGCCGGCGCCTATCTGCTAATGAGCAATATGCTATTGCGCGGCAACCTGCCGGAGCTTGCCGCCGTTGCCGCGCAAAAGGCGCTTGAGATCCATCCCGAGCTTCCGCTCGCCCACTTCATGCTGGGCGAGGTCTACCTCTATAAGAGCAACGTCGCCGGGGCGATCGCCCAGTTTGAGCACGAACGAGACATCAATCCCAGCTACCCCGCAATCTACGACCGGCTGGGGGATGCGTACACCCGCGCAGGTAAGTATCGCGAGGCGCAGGAAGCGTTGATGCGCGCCATCTCGCTCGACACCTCGAGTACCGGCCCCTTCATCCAGATGGGCAAGGTACTGCTGCGGAGAAATGATCCGGGCTCCGCGGTGATGTATCTGCAGCACGCCGAGAAGATGGATCCCTCCAACTACATCACGCACACGCTTCTGAGCCAGGCCTATCGCAGTCTCGGCAATGAAGCGGACGCGAAGCGGGAGATCGACCTGGCGTCCAGCATTCATGCCTCAAGCCAGCTCAAACTGGAACCCGTGCAGTAGCGCGGCGGAGCGGCCGTCTGCGCTTCAGTGCAGCCGAATCGTGATCAGCCGCGTCTCCATCGGCACGCCGCCGACGATCCGCGTCTCCAGCAGCGCCTCAAATGGCCGGACCTGTTTCTTCGCGTCGGTGGCTGCGCGGAGTAGTTCCGCCGCGGTTTCCGGGTGGCTGGCGTACTCTACGGCTGCCTGCGTGCCCAGGGTCGTCAATCCGCTCAGGATCATCATCTTCTTGCCCGGCTGCACGCCGGGAAGGAAGGCGACCATCGCGTAGTCGCGCGTAAGCGGCTTCTCCGGGCGGGAGTAAAGTCCGGGTTCTCCCGGTTTAGGGTGCTTGTTCACGTATCCGGATTCCTCCGGATTGCTCATCATGCCGAAATCCGGGGGCACCGGCAGATCGCGCAGCGAGAGGTTCTCCGCCGTGGAGCCGATCAGAATCAGGTCCTTGAGCTTGGCTTCATCCCAGGTCACGAGCCGGCTACGTTTAAGAATGAAGCTGGCCTTCCGCGCATCGAAGAGCTTGGTCAGCTCATACACGCCCGCCAGTTCGCCGATGCCGGTGTAGTGATCGATGGAGTGCGCAGCGATGCCCGTCTCCTGCTGCTCCAGCGCAGTCGGGTAGCGCATCCCGCTCTTGGAATCGCCCACGAACACTGCATTGCTGTAGATCACGATGGGCGCTTCATGGCCGAGAAACGGAGCCCAGAGCGTATCCACGCTCGACTTGGCTATGGGCTGGGGCGCCGGCCGCGACCGTATCAGAGCGGCGGTAAGCAGTGCGACGGCGACAATGAGGATCAGGCCGATCACCGTCGCAACGCGATGTCGCGTTGCCCATCCGGATGAGGTGGCGGGAGCATCATGAGGCGGTGGGTGCGAAGGCACGGGGACCAGGTCGTCGGGCGCGCTCGCCTGCATCGCAGCGGCCGTTTGCATGGAGGAGAACACCAGCAGATAGTGCCCTTTAGGCACCTCGATCCTCAGCGGCTCTCGGGCGCCTTCCGCGGCAAAGTAGGCGGACAGCTTCTGCCGCAGAATCCGCGCGTGGCTGCGCACGATACTGTCTTCGCTGGAATTGTAGCCCGCCGCCCGCTGGAATACGTGCATGCCGATCTGCTGCTCGGTTGCGTCCTCGGGCGCATCGCGAATGGCGCAATCCGCCACGTACAACAGGAAGTCACGCAGGCGTGGAGAAGACTTGAAATGCTGGCTGGACGCGACCCGTAGCACCAAAGCCCAGCGGGGATCCCTGAGCAGGTCTGGCCGCACCTCCTTCTCTAACTGACCATGCTGCATACCAATCCGGAGTATTTCACGTGGCTTTTGACGGGTCAAACCACCGTGAAAAACTTGCTCCTTCTATAGTGCGCTCCGAGGATACATTTTGGGCGACCGCGCTCTATCGGCCGCCCAGCACGCCGCAAGGCAGACGAAACGCGCGCTGGCAGCAAGCACGCAGGCCCCACAAACGAGACGATGACCCGGCACCAAAAAGGCCGAGGCCCGCAAGCAACGTATTCACACGGTTTCACTTAAGAGGCAACGCAATGGACCCGATCCGCCATGTACTTCCCGACGCACCCCCCAGTCCGGTCCCCTCACGACGGACGCAGCAATCTCCCAGAATCTCTCTCATCGCCACAGCATTTGCCGCCCTGTTCGCTCTCACCGGGCCAGTGCTTCCGGCCAACGCACAGGCCGTCTATGGATCCATCTTCGGTACGGTCACGGATAACACCGGTGCAGTTGTACCCAACGCGAACGTCACCGTCACGGATATCGCAAAAGGCACGTCGATTGTCGTTCACAGCAACGACAGTGGCCAATACACCGCCCAACACCTCATTCCGGACACCTACAAGATCGACGTAGAAGCTCCCGGCTTCAACAAGACCACCATCGGCAGCGTCGTGGTCTTCGCGGACACGGCGCCCAAAGCGGACGTCCAGCTAGCCGTAGGCGCCGTCGCCAACACCGTGACCGTCACCACCAGCGCACCGCTGCTGACCACCGATCGGGCCGAGGTCAGCACCATCCTCAACACCCGCGCTGTGGAGAACCTGCCCAACCTCAACCGGAACTTCACCGCCTTCGAGCTATTGACCCCCGGCACCTCATATATCGGGTGGAATGTGGGCGAGTCGCAGAACCCGCAGCGCAGTCAACAGATCGAGGTGAACGGTCAGTTGCCCTTCGCCACCGGTTATGAGCTGGACGGCACGGACAATCAGGACGCCATTCTCGGGGTCGCCGTCATCAATCCCGCTCTCGATTCCGTATCGGAGATGAAGGTGACTTCGCAGAACTATGACGCGGAGTTCGGCAAGGCGGTCGCCGGCCTGGTGACGGCGCAGACCAAATCCGGCAGCAACACGTTTCATGGCTCGGCCTTTGAATACCGGCGCTCCGACGCACAGCAGGCCCGGGATCCATTTGCGGAGTCCACACGCGATCCGCTGACCGGCCGCTTCATCTCGCCTAACCTGCACAATCAGTTCGGCGGATCGGTGGGTGGCCCCATCATCAAGGACAAGCTGTTCTTCTTCGGGGACTACCAGGGTCTACGAGAAAAGACCGGATCGGCGCAACTCACCACCGTGCCGACGGCGCTTGCACAGTCCACCTGCACCGCGGGCCCGGCCACCCCTTGTAACCTGAGCGAGTACCTGCAAGGCGGCCAGGGGCAGATCTTCAATCCAAACTCCAACCCCAACAGCCTGCAGAATCGCACGCCGTACGCAGGGAACCTGATCCCCGGCAACCAGATCTCCCCGGCAGCGATCAATCTGTTCAAGCTTATGCCGCTGCCGAACGTGGCAGGCGCCGGGATCGTCAACAACTTCCTCGCTTCCGGATCAGGCGTCTTCAACAACGATCAGTTCGACGCCCGTATCGACGACCAGGCGGGCCAGAAACTGCACCTGTTCGGCCGCTACACCTACTTCACATCCGCCCTGAGCGGTGCACCGTACTTCGGAGCGGCTGGTGGCCCGGGATACGGCAGCGGCGGCTTCGCTGGCACGGATAACGCGTTGGATCAGAGCGTCGCGGGCGGCGGCGACTATGCGCTCTCCCCCAAGTGGCTCACCGATTTTCGTTTCGGTTGGTATCGCATGCACATCAATGAGGAGGGGCCGGGCTTCGACCAGCCGCTCGGCAACCAACTCGGCATTCCTAATTCCAACGTCGGCGACCTGTCGCTGAACGGCGGCCTGCCCCAGTTCAATATCGACATCCCTCAAAATGGAACGAACGGCGGCGGGGGCGTGCTCTACGGTACCTCCACCAACCAGTACCTGCAGACGGAGAACCAATTCCAGGTAGTCAACAACTGGACACGCTCGCTCGGCAACCACACCGTCAAATTCGGCGCCGATCTTCGTTACGGATTGAACCATCTGGTCGGTCTGGACAATAACAATGTCCGCTCCGGCAACTTCCACTTCAGTGAGACGCACACGGCCGGTGTTCTTGATCCGGTCCTGGGTACAACCTCCTCCGGCGTCGGGTTCGCAACCTTCCTGCTGGGCAATCCTACGGGCTTCCAGCGCACGCAGACCCAGAACACCAACGCGCAGGAGCGGCAGAAGAAGGCATTCTTCTTCGGACAGGACCAATGGCGCTTCAATGACAAGCTGACCCTCAATTACGGTCTTCGCTGGGAGATGTACTTCCCCGAGAGCGTGAATGGAAAGGGCCAGGGTGGATTGCTCGATCTGAATACCGGCAACATTCGTATCGCCGGCTATGGGAACTACGGCACCAACCTTAATGTTCAGAAGAGCTGGACCAATCTGGCGCCGCGTATCGGCTTGGCTTATCAGGTCTCCACCAGCACGGTGGTTCGCGCCGGCTACGGACGTGTCTACGGGCAGGGCTGGTCCGGCGACACCTTTGGCGAGGTGCTCACCTTCTCCTATCCAACGCAGGTCTCACAGAATCTGAGTGCGCCCTCCAACCCTGGCGCTCTTCCCTTCACGCTCGATCAAGGACCTCCGGGCTTCACCTTTGCCCCGATCCCGGCGGATGGCAATTATCCGCTGCCCGATGGTGTGAGCGTGCCGACACGGCCGCTGTACGTCCGGCTACCCACGCTGGACGCATGGAACCTTGCGGTACAGAAGGAATTGACACCCAGCCTGGCCCTCCAGCTCGGCTACGTGGCCAGCCACGGCACGCATAACATGTTCGATTCGTCGAATCAGGCCGATCCCAACCAACAGACGCTTGCCGGCTTCAACCAGATCAATCCTCAGACCGGCCTGACCTACACCATCAACGATCGCCGGCCTTACTACAATGGGGTAGCGCAGACTAACCTCGGCGTCGGCTACGGCCATCCCTTCGGCTGGACGCAGAGCCTCCGCTACAACGCCAACCAGGCCACCAGCAGCTACCAGGCGCTGCAGGTCCTGCTGGAGAAGCGCTACTCGTCGGGTGTGCAGTTCCTGGCCCACTACACCTGGTCCAGGGCGCTGACGCACGAGTCCTACTACTTCTTCCTCGATCCGCGCGTAGGCTACGGTCCCAGCTATTACAACCGGCCGAATGCGTTCGTCATGTCCGGCAATTGGGATCTCCCCTTCGGCCGGAACAGGGCATTTGCCTCCGGTGTCCCGGGGTGGGTCAACCAGGTGATCGGCGGCTTCTCTGTAAACGGCGCACTTACCTGGCAAAGCGGGCTTCCCTTCACCTTCTCCTATGCCAACTGCGGCACCGACAATGACCTCGGCATCTGCTTCCTGAACCACACCAATGCCGATTACCAACTGCACGCCGGCTCACTGGACGCCGCCAACCACAAGGTGCCCTTCTTCACGCCTGCGCCCCAACCCCTGGCAGCCGGACAAGTCCTCGGACCGTTTGCGCGTCCGTTGACCGGTACGTTCGGCAACCTGGGGCGCAATTCGGAGTATGGCCCCAACCTCCTCAACACGGACTTCGCGGTTGCGAAGACCTTCAACCTGACGGAACGCCTTAACTTCCAGTTGCGTGCCGAGGCGTTCAACGTCTTTAACCACGTGAACCTCGGCCTTCCCGATGGCTGCGTGGACTGTCAGGACGGGCAGGCCGGCACCATCTCCAGCATCGCCGCCTCGCAGGATGGGACTTCCATGCGCCGGCTGCAATTTGCTGCGCGCCTTCAGTTCTAGACCATCTCTCCTTCTAACCCTCGCGGCGATCTGCTCTTCAAGATCGCCGCATTTTTTTCGCTGTGATTGTTGACTCTGCACACTCTTCCGTCAGCGAGGTGACATCTCTCGCGTGCCATTTTCGATGGCATCGAAGCGCGGGGCATCTGCGGCATTCCTCGCATCTCATCTGGGAGAAACGAGAGAGGCTCTCTCCCAAGGAGTGGTGATGGCGACTTCCCCCGGAAATTCCTTTGCTGTTGTAACCGGCGCATCCAGCGGCATTGGCTATCATCTTGCCCGTGTCTTTGCACAGAACGGCTTCGACCTGCTGGTCACGGCGGAAGACGCGAAGCTCGCGGATGCGGTGCAGCAGTTTGAAGGGCTCGGCGTTAATGTCCAGAGCGTCCAGGCAGATCTATCGCAATACGACGAAGTGGAAAAGCTCTGGGAGGCGATCTCGGCAACAGGCCGGCCCATCGACGCCATCGCCATCAACGCCGGGGTGGGCGTGGGCGGCGACTTCGCGCGTGAGACGGATCTGGCTGCCGAGCTGAACATCGTCGAGTTGAACGTTGCATCCACCGTCCACCTTGCGAAACGCGTGGTCAAGCCGATGGTCGAGCGCGGAGCAGGGCGGATTCTCTTCACAGCTTCGATCGCCGGCACCATGCCGACGCCGCTCGAAGCCGTGTATGGCGCCTCCAAAGCGTTCATCCTCGAGTTTGCGCAGAGCCTTCGCTATGAGTTGAAGGACACCGGCGTCACGGTAACGGCTCTTAAGCCCGGCCCGACTGACACCAACTTCTTCAGCCGCGCGGGCATGGACGACACCGAAGTGGGCAGCAAAGGCAAGGAGACAAACGATCCTGCCGACGTAGCCAAGCAAGGCTTCGATGCGCTGATGAGCGGTGACCAGGAGGTCTTTGCTTCGTCGTTGAAGACCAAGACCGAGGGCATCCTGGGGAAGATCCTGCCCGATTCCGTCAAGGCTGCGCAACACAAGAAGATGGCCGAACACGGAAGCGCGAAGTCTTAGAAGTGCGGGTGGTGGGACGCTTTGGCTAGAACGGCATCTTGCCGCCCGTTGCTCCGTAGATTTCGCCGGTCACATAGCTGGCGTCATCGGACGCGAGAAACACATAGATGGCAGCTTGCTCCACTGGCTGAGCGGGACGTTTGAACAACGTGCTCTCGCCAAACTTCTTTACCTGCTCCGCGGGCATGGTCGAGGGGATCAGCGGTGTCCACACCGGCCCGGGCGCGACACCATTCACGCGTACGCCCTTCTGCATGCACAGCATGGAAAAGCTCTTGGTCAGGCTGACCAGCGCAGCTTTGGTCGAGGCATACGGAGCCAGCATGCCTTTCGGATCGTAAGCTTCGATCGAACAGGTGTTTAAAATGACGCCGCCGGGCTTCATCTCGGGCAGCGCCGCCTGTGTCAGGAAAAACGTGCCATATACGTTCGTGCGATAGGTGGTGTCGAACTCGTCTTCCGAGATATCTTCCAGCTTCTCGTAGGTTCGTTGAAATGCCGCGTTGTTCACCAGAATGTCCAGCCTCCCGAATTCACGCACCGTTCTCTCGACTAACTGCTTGCAGAATGACTTCTGGCGGATATCCCCCGGCACGGCAATGGCCCGCCGGCCCGCGCCTTCCACCAGCTTGACCGTGTTGTCCGCGTCCGCCTGTTCTTCCTTCAGATAGGTAAAGAGGATGTCCGCTCCCTCTTTGGCGAAGCACACTGCGACGGCGCGCCCGATGCCGCTGTCAGCCCCGGTGATGAGCGCGGCCCTGCCGCTAAGCCGGCCGCATCCCCGATAGCTCGTCTCACCGTAATCCGCTTGTGGGTTCAGGTCCCGGGCGCTTCCGGGCACAGGCTGCTTCTGCGCCGGAAAGGGCGGTTTGGCAAAGCGTTCGCGCGGATCTTGCAGGGGCTGTGGAGAGCCTGGCGTGGTCATGATCGATCCTCTCTGCAGAGTGATTCCTCTATAGAGATGCGATCTCACGCGGCGTCGTCATCGGGATTTGCACCGGGCCCGGTTCCTGGCGGAAATGCATCCAGGCATCCATTCAGGCGTCCTCAGGCGTCGAGAGCAAAGTAGAAGGTAGCGCCTTGCTCGATCGCGCCCTCAGCCCAAACGCGTCCCCCATGCCGGGCGATGCTGCGTTGCACGGTAGCCAGGCCGATGCCGGTACCCACGAATTCCCCTTGCGTATGCAGCCTCTGGAAGGGCTTGAACAGACGGTCGGCAAAATCAGGGTTGAATCCGGCGCCATTATCGCGGACGAAGCATACGATCTCGGCGCCAACGCGCCTGAATCCAAACTCTATCCGTGCGGAGAGCCGCCTGGACGTGTACTTCCATGCATTGCGGAGCAGGTTCTCGAGCACAACACGCATCAGCCCGGCGTCAGCAAGCACGATGGCTCCCGGCGCGATCGTGAAGTACACGTTGCGCGCAGGATCACCGGTGCAGAGTTCTTCGGCGATGGACGCGGCGATCCGGCTCAGGTCAACCGTGGAACGCTCCAGCGCGGATGTTCCGGCGCGGGAAAGGTTCAGCAGATCGTCGATCAGCGCGGCCATCTTGGTCGAGGATTGCCGCAGCCGGTCCAGCATCTCCTTGCCGTCGGCGTCCACGTTGTTCGAGTATCCCTGCTGCAGGACGAACCCTATGCCGCTGATAGCGTCCAGCGGCCCGCGCAGATCGTGCGCGACCGTATAGGAGAACGCTTCCAGCTCGCGATTGGCCGCCTTGAGCTCCGTAGTCCGCTCCTGCACGCGTTCCTCAAGTTCATCGCGCGCCCGGCGCAAGGCTGAGTCCCGTTGCTCGATCTGCGTCAGCATCTCGTTGAACGATTCGATCAGCACCGCAATCTCATCGTGCTCGGCACTGGGCGGGGCGCGCAGAGAGTAGTTGCGATCGCGAGAGACGGCGCGCGACATCTCCGCCAGGGCGACGATCGGCTGGGCCACCAGCCTTCGAAACGCCGCGGTCACCAGCATCGCGGCCACCAGGCAGAAGGTCAGGATGACGAGCGCGATGGCAAGATACTGGCGCGCTCTCCGCCCCAATTCTTCCAACTGCGCCGAAATGTAGACGATGCCTTCCGAAG
Source organism: uncultured Acidobacteriaceae bacterium (assembly GCA_963830635.1). GTDB lineage: Bacteria > Acidobacteriota > Terriglobia > Terriglobales > Acidobacteriaceae > CAWHMN01. The sequence goes on from CAWHMN010000001.1 coordinate 1,810,700, forward strand.
TGCCCTGAAGCACAATCCGATCCGCCAGCATGACATGTCTGCCGGAGACCCATCTTCGTTGGTTCTGACCCCGGGGAAGGGGTGGAAATTGCATGCCGGATCCGCCCTGCGGGTGATATTCGGCAAATACCTCTCCATCATTGGTCACGATCGCGGCGCTGATGATGTCGGGGGAGTTGCCAAGCGCCGCCAGCGTGGCCTGCGCCGCCTCCTTGTCGTTAAACAGCAACGCGGACACGCTGTTCGCGCCGATAATCCTGGTCTCCGCCGCGAGGCTGCGAATCAGGCTCTGCTGAAATGAAACCAGGTCATAGGAGAAGAAGGCCACGAACGCCAGGAAAAGGGCGGTTCCGCTCACCAGCAGATTCATGCGCGTGAGCTTGGAGGAGATGGATCGCGAAGCCGGCAGTAATCTCATCGCGCCACCGCCTCTGGCGCATTGCCAACCACATGCTCGGCTACCTTGAGCAGTTGCGAGCTCAGGACAAGACCGCTCTTGCTCGCTGCATTCAGGTTCACCTCGAACCGGACCCGGTCGTCTTGCAGAAGGAACTGGATCATTCCGCCGTGATCGACGAAGTCGGGCATATCGCTGACCGTCATGATCGGCAATCCCGCCACCAGGGCCAGATCCCGGTCGAAGCGGGGCGCTTCCGAGCCGCTGATGAAGAGAATCGAGCAGGCCCGCACCGCGCTCGTGTCCGATACCCGCGCCACCGCGAGGGGCCGCCCGTCAATCGACTCCTTTGCGACCACATGGTCCAGAGTCGGCCCGAACGGGTCCTTCCCGAGCACACAGATGGTCAAGGGCTCATGCTGCTCATCCGCCGGCCAGCGAACAAATTTCCCGAAGTTATAGAGATATGCGGCTTCCACATCGTCTTGCGAGGGATGCGCCACCTGTGCCGCGGCCTGACCCCCGGCGAATGTGAGCGGCGTGACGAGCACCAGCGCCATGGCCGCATGGAAGAAAGCGGCAAGTGCAGGCTTGCTCTTGCAAGCGGGTAAGGGTCGGCGGCGCATCTCTGATGTCATCGCCGCCGCCTCAGGGATTCCAGCTCAATCCGCCGTAGATGCTCCGCCGGATCCCGACCGCGTTGCTGTTGTCCCCGGTAAATTCCAGATGATGAGGCTGCAGGAGGTTGCGCCCATCGGCGGAAAGCTCAAGATGCCTGGTGAATTTCCACGCAAGGTGCGCATCGGCTGTCTGATAGGCGGGCACGCTCACGGCTGGAAGCGCGCTCATGTACCGGTAATCGGGATCGATCTCCATGCCGTGCGGCAAAGTGAAGAGAGACTGCAGTGTAACCATATGATCGGGACTCGATCCCTGGTAGGTGGCGACATACGCCGCCTGGTCGAATCCTGCCTTGGAGTGTAGTCCCATGTGCAGGTGCGAATAGGTGCCTCGCAGATCCAGCCACCCGAAAGGTTTCCAGTTCGGCGCCAGCTCCAGGCCATCCGTCACCCCTTTGACGCCGTTGGCAAACATGGCCGTGAGCAGGATGTACGGATAGGGTTGGGTGGGCTGGGAGAGGGTAAACACCGGGTTTCCGTAGCTCTCGAGGTTGTCGTACTGGTTGTGAAACAGCGAAAGGTCCACATACAGCTTCTGCGTCAGAAGCTGCCGGTAGCCGGCCTCCCAGCCGATCAGCACCTCCGGCTTGAAGTTGGGATTGCCTTGAATGGCCACAAAGATGGGCGGCGCTGCGCTGGCATTTCCAATCAGCGTGAGGTCCTGGTCCACGCGTCCCGGTACGCGCAGCGCACGCGACACTCCGCCCCACACCGTCTGGTGTGCTGTCGGATTCCAAAGAATGCGCGCGTTGGGCTCGACTCCCGCTCCGCTGTAGTTGTTCGTTTGGACCTTGGCGCCGAGGATCACCGCGAGATGCTTCGGAACGATTTCAACCCGGTCCTGCAGGAAGGCGCTATAGATGTAATCGGTGAGGTGGTGCGGGGTGAAGTTCACCGTCGCCTGCGTCTGGTTAAGGGTGCTGGGGCTCTCACGCAATCCTACCCCGAAGATCACATCCTGCCGCTTGAGAGAGCTGCTGTGAGCCACAAAATCCACATTGAACGTGTTGCGTGTTTCGCCGAACTGCGGGGTGTCCCGATTTGTCCGGTCATAGTATCCCTGCACATAGAAATTCGATTTCGCCGTGAGCGTGCGGTCCCAACGAAGAACGATATCGCCGCCCGAGACCTCGTCGACGCCGTTGACCGTCAACTGCGCCGGAGGGGTAAATTGACCGATCGCGTTCTGGACTCCACTGTCGCCGCGGTAGATGTCTCCTTGCAGCATCAGCGCGTCGCGATTATTCGCCTGCCAGTCCGCACGGAACCCGCCTCGCTCCTGGTGCCATCGGTCATACGGGTCGTGCCCGGGATTCAGCTCCGGACCGCGGTTGAATCCTTTCGCGAACACTCGCATTTGGAGGTTCGGCCGCGGACTCCAGCCTTCCTGCGCATGGCCGACGAAGTGCTCGATCGGTCCGCCGCCCATCGCGCTGGCCGTAAAGCCCTGGGTATCCCGCGCATGTTTGGTGATGATGTTAATCACGCCATTGACGGCGTTGGTACCCCAGACTGCGCCGGCCGGTCCGCGGATGACTTCAATGCGGTCGATGTCCGCGAATACCAGGTCCTGCACATCCCAGTACACGCCCTCGAACAGCGGGGTGAAGACACTCCGGCCGTCAATGAGAACCAGCAAACCCTTGGAGAACTGATCGGCAAAGCCGCGCACGCCGACGGCCCACTGATCGCTTTGCATACGGGAAACCTGCACGCCGGGAACCAGCCTCAGCAGATCGGGGATGTTCGTCGCTCCCGAACGCTGAATGTCGTCCGACGTGATCACGTAGACGGCCGCAGGCGTCTGCCATACCTCTTCAGGCTGCTTGGAAACCGTGGTGACCTCCACGTTCCCCAACTGCTCCAGGGACATCGATTTGAGCTGTTGTTCCTCAGACGGGCCGGGCTGCGGCCCGGGCGGCAGGCTCAGAGCGGCCCGCGCGACGCCCGGCAGGGCAAGAAGGCATCCGGCGACACACAGCGGCCGGGAAATCCTCCAGCGAATTTCCTTTGCTCGCAGCGTCGTCATTCCTGGTTGATCAAGAGAGCGGCTTGGCCGGGCAGCAGGTTCCGAATGGTTGCGATCAGCTTCTCCGGTTCGCCTTTGCGCACGAATCTCTTTGCGTAGGGCGCAATATCGTCGGGCATTCCGAAGACGTCCGACAAGATAACGATGGGCGCCTTCGGATACCTGCGCTTGATCTGTTGTGCCGCCTCGACCGCAGTCAACGTGCCGGCAAGCCGGTAATCCAGCACCACTACGTCGAAGCTGTCGTCTACGGGTAGGCGGACATCCCCGGCCAGCACCTGGGCGGAGACCGCGCGGAATCCCGCGGCATTCATGATCCAGCCGTAGATACGTAGATGCGACAGATCGTCATCAACGACGAGGATGGATGCTTTCTGCTGCACGAGGCCTCCGAAGACCTATGAACGCAAATTGCCGCCAGCTTGTCAATTCCACAAAGGGTCAAGAATCCAGTTGCGAACGAGACCTCTCTCCAGGAATGCCGGGAAGAGCGGAGCGCAAGAATCCCACCATTGTCACAGGACGCATCAAGGACAGCGCAAGCTCTCGCCAGGTCCAGATGCATCGCTTCCCCACCGCGAAGACCTTTGACTCCATCCTCGACGCATTCCACTGAGCGACGTCCTGGTGATTGCAGTCTTTTATCCTCGCGGCAAACGGTCGTAACTTATCCTGAACGGTAGAAAACAGGCTATGCACTTGGCCCTATATGCAACAAACATCAGTACGAGTGCAATCGAGGTCCGGTGGTGAAAGCCTACCGTGGCACGGCGGCCATCTACGCCAGGATCAAGTGGCGCATTGCGCCCTTGCTCATCGTGCTATACGTCGTGGCCTTTCTTGACCGCGTCAACGTCAGCTTCGCGTCGCTGACCATGAACCGCGACCTCCACATCAGCGATAGCCTGTTCGGTTTCGGAGCGGGCATCTTCTTTGTCGGATATCTGCTGTTCGCCGTCCCCAGCAACGTCATGCTCGTCCGGTTGAGCGCTCGCCGATGGATCGCCGTCCTCATGATCGTCTGGGGCATACTCTCGGCCTCGATGGCGTTCACTCCTTCGCCGTCGATCTACATCCTGCTCCGATTCCTGCTCGGAGCGGCTGAGGCCGGCTTCTTTCCTGGTGTCATTCTGTACCTGACGTTCTGGCTGCCCAGCAGCGCCCGCGCCGGCTTGATGGCTCTCTTCGTCATCTCCATCCCTCTATCCAGCATCATCGGCGCGCCACTCTCAATCTGGATACTCTCCTTTGGCGGCGTGGGAGGGCTCAACGGCTGGCAGTGGCTTTTTCTGGCCGAAGGGATCCCCGCCATCCTGCTCGGCTTCCTGGTAATCTTCGCGCTCGCCGAGGGTCCGGAGGAGGTCTCATGGCTCAGCCCTGAGCAGAAGCGGAACCTCTCAGCCGCACTTGAAGCCGATCGGACGCCGGCTTCCGGGAAGGTACCGGCTCAGCGCTGGAGGGCGCTGCTCACCGATAAGGTACTGCGCACAATTGCATGTCAATACCTGGCGCTCATGGTCGGTCTGTATGCTCTCGGCTTCTGGGTCCCGCGCATTCTCTTCCGGCGAGGAGTCCCCATGCATCGCCTTGGCTGGCTTACCGCCGTTCCCTTCTGCTTCGGTGCGGCGGCCATGCTGCTCTGGAGCCGGCACTCCGATCGCTCCGCCGAGCGGCGGTGGCACACCTTCGCCAGCTTTTGTTGCGCATCGCTGGGAATAGCTATGGCCGCGCCTTCCTACAACTGGCTACTGTCGCTGGCAGGTCTCGTGCTCGCCGCCGTCGGCATCCTCTCGGCGATGCCTATCTTCTGGGCAGCGGCGACCGAACAGTTGGACCCCGCCGCAGCCCCGGTAGGCATCGCCTTCATCAACTCCGTGGGAAACATTGGAGGGTTTGCCGGGCCGCTGGTTATCGGATTTCTCCTTCAACGCACCGGCTCCTATGCCGCCGGCCTGCTCTTTACTAGCCTCAGCCTGCTATGCGGCGCCGTCCTGATTGCGATGCCGCGCCAGCGGGGCGTACAGGCGGAGTAACCGCTCAGGAGAATAGAAGGACTGGCGCGCCTGCCGATCCGTACAAATCGGGCGACCGTACTCAACAGACGGCCTCCGGCGATGGTCTTCGCCTATCCAGCTCAGACCGTGCCTTGTGCTATGGTGAGTGCTCGCGGGCTCGGCGGCGTCGTACGATGCCTGTCCCGGTATGTTGCACGAGATGCAACTGACCGGCGTAAACTGTCCACCGGACTCGGTTCTAACGACTAAAATGACCAGCATGCAGGATAAGAAGCCGAGAATCCTTTGCCTCGATGATCAGCGAGAAAATCTCCGGCTCCGCAAGATGTTTCTGGAGCAGTTCGGGTGCGAAGTGATCGCAGTAGAAGATGCCGACGCGTGTTTACGTGTGGCGACTCACGAAGCAATCGATCTGGCGCTCCTGGACTACCATCTGAGCGGAGAGATCACCGGGGAGCATGTCGCTCAGGACCTTCGCGCTCTTTTTCCGGAAATGCCTCTCATCATGTTGACCGGAGATCCCAATCTTCCGGACAGCGCTAAGAAAAGCGTTGATATGTTCTTTATCAAGGGGGCGAGCAGCCCGGCGGATTTGCTGGATGCGATGGAGAATTTGCTGCCGGACCATTCCCTGAAGCCGCGCCACAAGCCGGTCACGGTCTCTGCGTCTTGAACTTCCGCACTAAACAGTCATAACCCGGATCTCTGGCTGTTTCCGCGGCTATGCCTCTCGCGCGGAAAACCGTTCCTCATCTTCCTGGTTTACCCGCAGCAGAAACTCCCGCAGCACTCGCGCATTCGCATGAATGTTCTCTGCGCGGTCTGTGTACGTGTTCGATGTTTGCTCGTACGAGGAGTTTGTGGCCCGCTCCGCCATACGGAGGTAGAGAGAAGCATTTTCTTCAAGAGCCCGCAGAGCCGACCAAAGGGCCGTTTCGATCGCGTGGCGCTGTTCCGCGCCCAGGTGCTTCGCCGTGAAGGCATGCCCCACCCGGCACCGGAAGCGCAGGAAATCCTCGTCAACGGTATCCCAAAGCACTCCGCCGCAATCGGGGCAGGCGAATGCAGAAGGCCGTCCTACATGGTTCTCATCCTCGATCTCCGACATATCGAACTCCGCGATTTTTGTTTCCTTCACCGCCTTCATCTCGATCAGCTGGTTCTCCGGCGCAGCTTCCGGCAGTTCTTCTTTGGTCAGACGCAGCAGTAAGCCGGGCATCTCCGGCAGGGGACAAACATGGGCGTCAGGCACCTGCTCCAGGGCGCTCTTCGGCATGGAAGAAAACAGCGCCGTTGCGGGGTCCTGAACAATGGCTGCTCCTCCACGCGCGTGGATCACCATCAATCCTGACGTTCCGTCATCGAGGGAGCCGGTGAGAACGACGCCTATCACGCGGCGTCCGTAAGACGCCGCTGCGGACCGGAACAAGGGGTCGATGGCAGGCCGGTGAAGGTTCTCGCGGGGACCTTGTATGACCCGGATGAGGCTTCCTTCCACAATCATGTGATAATCCGGCGGGGCGATATAGATGTGCCCTTTTTCAATCGGATCTCCGTCCTTCGGGTGGACGGCCGGCAGCCTGCTAGCGCGCTGCATAATCTGGGGCAAAAGGCTTCCTGCATGGCTGGACGTGTGCAACACGATGAGCACGGCCGCCTCTAAATCGATGGGCAATGCTCCCAGCAACTGCTGAAGGGCTTCAATGCCGCCTGCGGATGCGCCAATGACGACTACGTCGCGTTTCGCCACTCTGGGTCTTGCCTCTTCAACTCAGATGTTTCAAGCCGGGATTCAGATATCCCGCGCGCGGATGATTCACATCCATAAACCATGGATATACCATTAGGAGCACCGGGGCCCAACGGATGCACCGGGGGGTCGAGATGCAAATGAATATCGCAGCGAACGAGCCCGTTTTATTGACCTGCTGGAAGGATATCGCCCATTACATGGGCAAAGGCGTTCGCACCGTACAGCGGTGGGAGCAGGAGTTCGATCTTCCCGTTCGCCGTCCCCGCGAGCGACGCATATAAGAGCACCGTAGTCGCCCACCGTGAGGACCTGGACTTCTGGTTAGCCTCGCGATGGTCGAGCCGCTCGGCTCGTAAACCCCAGATTCCAGTCACTCCTCAGCCAGGGTCTTCCGATCTCGGAAATACGATACAGATCTCCCGCGAGCTTCGGGCCGCCAACCACGCGCTCATGCATGAAGTCTCGTCCGCCCTCCAGGCGCTCATTCGTAGTTGCGACGAGATTCGGCAATACGGGACAACGGAAGCTCCCAAATCACGAGACTCCCCTTTATCCCTGATGACCCATTCCTGGTGCGATTGCCGGGAGGAGCCCGGTGACTGGCCTGCATCCGCTGCGTTCCGTTACGTCCTGTTTCGCCGCACCTGCTCTGGAAATGCTTGCATTACACTTGCCCACAGGGCACTCTCTGGAGATCGCTCGCCACAACCTGCGAGACTTCACAGGTGGACATATGGTAGTTGTTTTCACTTGCAAGAGCAGCTCGTTCCAGGGCTCTTCGGACCATGAAATTGAGCGCAGAGGACTTGGGCCTTATGACTCCTGCCAAACGGCATAAAAAGACGGATCATACGAGGCACGAGCCTGCTCCGGCGAAGACGTCGACTGAGCAGCCAAATACCGGCGCCAGCGGCCATAAAGGCCCATTCCCGATTGTGGGCATCGGAGCATCCGCCGGAGGGCTGGAGGCATTTTCAGCTCTTCTCCATGCATTGCCGTCCGACCTGAACATGGCCTTTGTTCTGGTTCCCCATCTCGATCCATCTCGCGAAAGCGCCTTCACGCAAATCCTGACTCGCACTACCTCCATGCCGGTGGTGGAAGTCAAAGATGGAATGCGGGTCGAACCAGACCATATCTACATCATTCCTCCCAATTGCGAGCTGAGGATCGCCGAAGCTGTATTGCAGCTCGCAAACCGGGAAGAGAGACGGGCCCGCAACACAGCCATCGATATCTTCATGCGCTCGCTGGCCGGCGACCAGGGGAGCAATGCCATCGGGATTATTCTCTCCGGAACCGGTTCGGACGGGACCGCGGGCCTGACCGCGATCAAGGGAGAAGGCGGCATCACCTTCGCCCAGGATATCCAGTCTTCGAAATACGATGACATGCCGGCCAGCGCAATCGCCGCGGGTTGCGTGGACTTTGTCCTTCCGCCGGAAGACATCGCACACGAACTTGCCCGTATACGAAACCATCCCTATGTAGCCGGCGCCAACGCCATCCCGATCGAAGCGGAAGACAGGGGACCGGACACCTACATGTCGCAAGTCTTCCGCCTGTTGCGGCGTTTTGCCAAGGTGGACTTTTCCGAATACAAGCCGCCTACCATAGGCCGGCGTATCCAGCGCCGGATGGCGCTGCATAAGATACACACCCTGGCTGACTATGTTGCGCTTCTGCATCGCGACCGGGGCGAGGTGAATGCCCTTTACCAGGACCTTCTGATTCATGTCACCGGCTTTTTCCGCAATCCGGAGGCCTTCGATGCTCTCAAGGCAACCGTCTATCCGGCCATTTTAGAGACACGCGGTGCTTCCTCCCTTCCCATCCGGATCTGGGTGCCCGGCTGTTCCACCGGTGAAGAACCCTATTCCCATGCCATGTCGCTGGTGGAGTATCTCGGCGATGAGCGGACGGAAGTTCCCATCCAGATCTTCGGCACAGACCTCAGCGCCACCGCGATCCAGCGGGCCCGGGCAGGGGTGTACAAGCGAGAGCATCGAAGCTGATCTGAGCCCCACCCGATTGCGCCGTTTCTTCCACAAATCCGACGGTGGATATCAGATCAGCAAGACCATCCGGGACCTTTGCATCTTCTCTACTCAGAACGTCTTCAGCGATCCGCCCTTCTCCCGTATGGACCTGGTAAGTTGTCGCAACGTCATGATCTACCTGAGCCAGCCGCTGCAGAAACGGGTGATTCCTATCTTTCACTATGCCCTGAAACCTACCGGTTTTCTGATGATCGGGAATACCGAGGGCTTGCTCGGTGCGGGGTCTGAGCTATTTGAAATGGCTGATAAGAAGCAGAAAATCTATCGCAAGCGACTGGTCTCCACGCCCGTAACCTTCGGCTTCTCCGTTGGTCAGCCGGAGCCCGGGGCAGGCGGGATTGAAGCACCCGCGCCTCCTCCAAAAGCGCCCGACGCGCCGAAGCCTTCTCTCGAACTGCAGCGCGAAGCTGACCGCCTGCTGCTGGGGCGCTATGCGCCGCCGGCTGTCGTTGTCAACGATCAGCTTGAGATTATCCAGAGCCGCGGACGAACTGGTACTTATCTTGAACTACCTACTGGAAAAGCCAGCTTGCATCTGCTGAAGATGGCGCGCCCGGGCCTGCTGTTCAAATTGCAAAGCGCAATTGAAGAAGCGCGCAAGACTGGCGTTGAAGCCAGACGCGAAAAGGTATTCGACATAGAAGGAACTGAAAACGCGCCAGCCACAACCATCCGGGTCATTCCCTTCAAGACCCCCATCGACGACGACCATAGCCTCCTGATCGTCTTCGAACCGGAGCGGCCTGAACGGGAAGCTGCGGGCCACTCCCTGTTCAGGCGCCACTCACCGACACGCAGAGATCGGACAAGGACAAGCAGCTCGCACAACTACAACAGGAGCTGGCCGCGACAAAAGAATATCTGCAGGCCATCATCGAGACGCAGGAAGCTACAAACGAGGAGCTGCAGTCGGCAAACGAAGAGATCCAATCCGGCAACGAAGAGCTGCAGAGCACCAACGAAGAGTTGCAGACCTCGAAGGAAGAACTGGAATCGGCGAACGAAGAGCTGCATACGGTGAATGAAGAGATGCAGCATCGCAACGAACTTCTCGCGCAGTTGAACAACGATCTGACCAATCTGCTGAACAGCGTGAATTTGCCGATGGTCATGGTGGGGGCTGACCTCAGCGTGCGACGTTTCACGCCCCAGGCGACGGCCATGCTGGGATTGGTGGCCAGTGACGTGGGCAGACACCTGCCGCGATTGAAGCTGAAGATTGGCGGGGACAACCTGCAGCAGATGATGCTCAACGTCATTCAGGATGGCCAGCCTGAGCAGTACGACGTGCAGGACAATGAGGGCGATCCATGCTCCTTGCGGATCACCCCCTTATCGAACTCTGAACAACGGTATCGACGGGGTGGTGGTTCACGATGCTGGACAAGAGCATTCTGGAGGATCTCTCCAACGGCTTCTACGGAAAGCAGGACTCGCCAAACGAAAAGGCGGGCCGGAAAAGGCCGGAGATTGCAGCAAAAAACCTGAACGCAAAGGTGTTTTCCCGGCGATCCGGCATCGACAACCATTATCGGGCATTCTCCTTCTGAACAAGAGAGTGTGTCATCTTGGCTACCGAATCCATCAAGCGTGTCACGCATGAGTCCCCCGGTGGTAACGAGCAAATTTCCCGCCTCGAAGAAGCCTTGCGCGAGTGTGAACGGCTTGCCCTGATCGGGCGCATCACCGCTTCGGTCATGCACGAGATCAACAATCCAGCCGAGGCGATCACAAACCTGGTGTTTCTGATTGCCCAGAATGCACATGACCCGGACCTGGTGGCGAGCCTGGCGGCGCAGGTCGAAGAGCAAATGGTGCGTATTCAATACGTTACGCGGCAGACGCTTTCATTCTTTCGAACCATACCCCACCGGCAGGTGATCGACATTGTGCCTCTGATCGAGACCGCAATTCGGTTCTACGAACCATCGTTGCGTCGCCAAAACATCCGAGTTCGCAAGCAACTGCAAAGGACGGTGACCGCCCCTGTCTACCCGGGAGACTTCTTGCAGATGGTCTCGAATCTCCTGAGCAATGCCATCGATGCCGTAGACGTCGGCGGATCCTTGTGCATCCGGCTTCGTTCTATTCGAGACGGCATCCGTCTGACGGTGTCAGATAACGGCTGTGGAATTCCGCGCTCCCTGCAATCGCGTCTCTTTGAACCGTTCCAGACCAGCAAAGCCGAGGGCGGCAATGGACTGGGACTGTGGATCTGCAGATCCGTGGCCGAGAAGCACGGCGGCCGCGTTTCCTGGCGCAGCAGCACCTCGGAAAGAAACCACGGAACGACCTTCTCAGTCTCGATCGCTAGCTAAGAGGGCGCGATTCAGCATGCGACGCTGAGCTCCGACACGGCTGCCAGCAGGGCGTCGATACTCTCCGTAGCTCGCAACACGCAGTCAAACAGCCGAGCCTCAAACCTGACCGGCCGGGCTCCTTCCATGAGAAGAAGTTTACTGAAGGGGCTGTGCAGACGGACGGTCCACGCGAGATGCACCAGTTCGCCCAGCTCCACCGTGCTGCAGAAAAGCCAGAGCCGCTCTTGAGAAGAACACGCTATCCCAGCGGCCGGCTCCGGGGGTAGAGAATGAATGGGCGAGCCGATGCGACTAAGAATCCTCTCGCGCAACAGCAAGAGTTCCCCGTCTCTACCCACAGAGACAATTTGCGTGGGACTTACTGCTAAGCGCCTTACCGAATCATGAGGCGCGGGGACTTTGAAAGGCAAGACCCTTCCGCAGTCAGCGTCGCGCTCGCATTCCGCCTGCAAGCGAAAGCACGCAGGAGTCCTCTCCATTTGTAAAATTCGCGCCATCTAGCAGCATGCTAGCCCCCTGAATTGTGGGGAAGGTGCGTCATATTATGCCAATCCCTCAAACATTTGGGAACGTGCGATCAGCGATCCCCATTCGGGCTGGCGAGATCGGCAAACATGCGATCGTAATCGTCGCGAATCACCTCGTAGCAGTGGCAGGAAGCCGCTTCCAGACGCTTGCGGTCCGTGATCCGGATGACGCCACGGCTGTAATTGATGATCCCCTCCGCTTGCAATTTTCCTGCGACTTCGTTGACCGTCCCTCGGCGCACACCGAGCATTTGGGCAAGAAATTCCTGGGTCAATGAGAATTCATCTTTCCCAACGCGGTCATGCGTCAGAAGCAGCCAGCGGGCACACCGCTGATGATTGGAGTGGCACCGGTTGCAGGCAGTGCCCTGAGATATCTGGGTCATCAGAGCCTGCGTATAGCGGTGGAGCATGGCGGTGAAAGCAGATGCTTCATGGATCATTTCCTTAAACCGCGCGGCCGGCATCCGGTAAGCTTGGCCCGGAACCTGCGAAAAGGCTTCACCGGGTGTGCTCTCCGCCCCCAGGAACAGCGGCAGACCGACCATGCCTTCGTTGCCGACCGTGGCCACCTCCACCAGCACATCCTCTTCGAGCAGGGCAAGCATTGAAATCACGCCGTTCACCGGGAAATAGACGTGCTCGATCGGCTGGTCGCGCATATACACCTTGTGTCTCGTCTCAAGGAACACAAGATCGAGCGAGCGCATAAATCCGTTCGGTTCATGCTCCTTAACGATGCTCAGGAGCCGGTTTTCTCCGTTCTGCGCATGTCCCTCGGCCATAGCTCCCCCCTCTACGATAGGATGCCGATCAAGACTGCTTGTGTACGCCAGCGTTCATTGGTATATGCTGGGCCTATGTACGTTCGCGTTCAGAGCCCTGCCTTCACGGAAAGCGAACGCCAGTTGTTTGCTAACCCGGAGTATGCCGCTTTCGACCTGGTTGTGGCTGCCGCGTCGGCCGGCGGAGTAGCAGCGTTGGGACAATTTCTTTCCACCCTACCGCGGTGGTTTCCCATCCCTCTGCTGGTTGTTCAGCACCTTCCATCCAGCAGCAAGTACTTCAGCCGGCTTGATGCCGTCTTGCAGCGCCGGACCCCTCTGCGTGTGAAGTGGGCGGAAGATGGAGAGCCTGCATTGCCCGGAACCGTGTATCTCGCGCCGCAGAACAGACAGATTCTGGTCGATCCGGAGACTGGAGCCTTATGCTTTGACGATGAGGCCAGCCGGCAACGGTCCCCCCTGGCTGATCCGTTGTTCTGCTCTGCTGCGCACAGCTTTGGCAGCCGGGTGCTTGGAGTGGTGCTTTCGGGCGCGTTGTCGGATGGAGCCAAGGGGTGCGAAGCGATTGTCCGCGCGGGTGGAAGAGTTCTGCCGCAGGAGATTATCGGCGCAGAGTTCCCGGATATGCCAAGGAATGCGATGCTGCGAAGCCGTGTAGGACTGGCGTTCGGTCCGGCCGCGCTCGCGCACATCGTGACCGGACTGACCATGGCTCCAGGAGCGGCAGAGTGGTTCGGGATCGGTAGAGCCGGCGTTTGCTCGGCGATCGCTGATCTTTCAGGCCTGGCCACGTACTGTTCCGGCGTTTGATGGTGCACGCGGAAAGTAAACGGTCCCGCTCTCTTGCCAACATTTGGGGGGAGCTAAGTGCCTTCATGAAGACGAGTTAGTGAGTCGTGCTTCAGCCAGGCAGTCCTAGTAATCCCTCGTATCGAAAGAGGAGCAGCCTGAACGAAAACCCGGAATGGCAGCCGGAACCGGCGACTAAGGTTGGGGCTGAGTCGCTTTGCGCTCGGCCTGGTCGGCCTTGTCCTGATCGACCGCAGCCTTATCCTGCTGGGCATCCGCGTTGGTCCTGCTCTTGGCTGCCTTCTCCTTCTGCTTGGTGGCCTTATCACTTGCCTTTTCCGCATGCTGTCGGTTCTTTAGCTGACTCTTCTGCTCCTTGAGCTGCTTTTTCTGAGCCTTCAACTCCTCTTTGGTAGGAGTTGCGGTATTAGGCGTGCTCTGTCCGGCCCCGACCGTGGTTGTGGTGGTCTGTGTAGTGGTCTGTCCAGAAGGCTGCCCGGAGACCTGTGCCGGCGCAGCAGATCCGGCTGCCACGACAACCGAAAACGCGACAAGAGAGAACGCCATTCCTGTCTTTTTCATAAAGCATGGGCGGTGGGAAGAGGTATCTGGCATGGTGACCATTGTATACCTCGCGCTCCCCGCTCTAGAAGGTGGCTGCGCCCGTGGGTGCTGCCTGGTTAACAGAGGCGCAGGGCCGGGAAGGTGAAGGATACATCGTTGTAGGCAGTTGGCAGATACGTTCCGGACTGGAGTTGGCCGCCGCCGGGACCGTCAATTCCGTGTCGATCACCGTGAACGGGGTCACCTTCACGAATCAGAATCCGAGTCCCAGGTCACAGCTTTGCTCTTGGCTGGGAGCGGGTCCCCAGCCACCGCAGGCTGACGATTTGCTCCGCACATGGGCGCTTGCGCGGGCGAACTCGTGGCCCAACGCTATGGGCAGCCGTTCGCGGTTATGGTGCCTTGTCTGGAATGGCTGGTGACGGCATACCGTGATCGACGTGCCGCATCTAATCAAGCATCATGCGGGAGGTCGGGGAGAGCGCTGGAGGCAACAACGGCGAGGGTCCCCGGCACGGCCTGTCCGCATACCTGCTGATCCTCCTGCTTGTTCCGCTGGCCAGTCTTCTGTTGGCATTTCCCGCTGCTCACACACATCGCTTTCTGCAATATTCGAGGCGCCCCCTGTGGCATGCAACTGACTATCGTTTCGCAGGAGAGATGCGCAACTGCGATGTTGTCATATTCGGCGACTCGACCGGCATGCTCGGCGTCGATTCACGATTAATCGAAGATCGTACCGGCTGGAAAACCTGCAACTTCGCCATGCCCTATATGGTGACTTCAGTGTTTGGCACATCCCTGCTGAATCGCTATCTCGCGCGGAACAAAGCTCCTCGCTTTATCGTTTTTCATTTCAGCGGTATCCACCTGCGTCCGCCTCGGCTGGACGAACAAAATGGGATGGTCGACGCATGGCTGGCGGCAGATGAACACTTGCCCATCCGACAACGGATGTGGCTGTATTTGCGGCATCCCAGGAGCAGTCTGTTCTTTGCCGTTGAGTTGTGGCATGAGTTTCTGAGCACCAGTCCACTACTGCGGCCCGACTGGTCCGGTAGTGCCTACGCCAATGATCTAGCCGAACAGCGTTCGCAGAACGGGTGGCTTGCTCAGGCTAGCTCGGCGCGAGCCGAGGTGTGTGGGTGGCAGCCTCTCTCCGTATCCTTGGATCGCAACTACATGAATGAAATGATCGCCCGCTACACCAGGAACGGAACGCAGGTGGTTGTGTGGGTAAACCCGAGCCGCGTGTGCGACAAGCATATCCAGCAATACCACGCATCTGAGCGGGCGCTTGGAATCTCTCAATCTGAGGTCTACCCGATCGACGATTTCACGGACCCCTATCATCTGAATATCCTGGGCGCAATCCGCAATTCCGAGAGGCTGTCTAACTTCCTGCTACAAAGCAACTCCATAGCATTGGCCAGTAGATCGGGCGCCCCATATCGTTCTTTCGGTCGACGGGAGTCCACCCGAAGCGCAGTTAGATTGGACAGGTAAGTAGTCGCGTAACACTGCATCCGGCATGTCGTCAGCGACACACCTAGGGCGCCCTGTGAGCCGCCGACAGCTTCCGCGCATGGTCAAAATCCGTGCCCTACAACATGCCCATGAGTCGGCTAAGCTGCATCGAATTTTCCATAAGCAGAATGCGCCGAGGATTCCGTGAGGAACTTCTGAGGAGCCACTATGGGCGCAAGCAGAGCCTCGTACAGCCGGCCGCAAGAACCTGGCCCTTTGACTCTCGTGAAGAGGGCGCCGAGTCAGCGCCCGCGCCTGGCCAGAGCCGACATAGCATGCATGGGGGTCGGAATCCTGCTCACGCTGGCAACCAGCGCCTTCATCGCTCGAGGGCGGATCTTCTGGGAAGACGAGATGCTCGGGTGGATGCTTTTGCATGATCCCTCCTGGCACCACATGCTGCACGCCTGGAAGCTCGGCGCGGACGGCGGAGGGTTCGCCTTCTATCTGACAGGCCGGATGTGGTTCGCTCTCTTTGGCGCGTCTGGCACGTCGTTTCGCTTCTACTCGGCGATGTGTTTCGGTCTTGCGTTTGCGGTGACATGGATTGCGGCGCGTAGATTCTATCCGATCTGGTTAGTTGCTTTAGCGATGTTCAATACATGGTTCTGCAGCCCCCTGCTTGTGGTGCACATGGCGGAGGGACGCTTCTACGGATTGATGTTGCTGGGTGCTGCCCTCACCGTGTGGGTAACACTAATCGCCGCCGAAACGCCGGATGGTGCGCCGGTTTCACTCTACTTATCCATGTTCGCGGCGCATGCGCTGCTCACTACCAGCCACCTGCTCGGGATTGTCTACAGCTTTTTCCTCTTGCTTGCGATGGTTGCGGCTGACCTGCTGGCGCGGCGAAGGCGGCCGATGCTCTACGCCAGCGGGGCACTCGCCTGGTTGCTGCTAATTCCGGAGCGTGCGGCTATTGAGGCTTCTGTTGCCGTCGGAAGGCCGCATTTCTGGACAGGGCCGCCCGGCCTTCGACGATTTGTGGGCCCCTATTGCTCCTTCAGTTCGGAGATTGCGGCTGTGCTCTTGCTGCTCGCCATCGGAGTGGCGGTGTCGCGCCGGCGAACTCGGGATGGGTTCGCAGCGATCCTTAAGAATGGCTTCGCAGCCAGACGGCCAGTTTATCTGGTGATACTGACTCTTCTTATAGTGCCGATCGCGTTCTTGGCGGAGGGTTTGCTAGGCCCCTCTTTATTCATCGATCGCTATCTGACACCGGTCACGATTGGAGTGGCGCTATTGACCCTAGAGGAGGCGCACCTGATCAAGTGGAGCAGACTTGTTCCACGAAGCTGGGCGAGGCCGGTGCCCGGATCGCAAGTACCGCGAGTGCTCCGATGGGCGGCGCTGACATGCTTCGGTTTCAACCTGCTCGTGTGGATATTTCTGCATCGGCTTCCAGCCCAGCAGGAGAACTACACCGACGCTCTTACGGCAAAGCTGCCGAAAGGAATTCCGGTGGTCTGCGAGGATGCCTGGAGCTTCACGGAACTGATTGGGCGGCAGCATGCATCGGGTGTGCGCTACACCTACATGCTGGATTGGCCTGAGAGCACAGCGCCAACCGCCCCGAAGATTGAGGTAACGCAGTTCCACCTGATGGAGAATTGGAGAGCGGCCGGCTACTTCGCTGGATCGATCAACTACCGGGATGATTTCCTCAAACAATATCGGGAATTCCTGGTGCTGCAGGTGCCGTACGTTACCGCCGGAACGCCGGCTGCGATCGGGAATCCTTTGGTTGAGAGGTTTTCCCGCACGCCAGGATATACGGTGAAGCGATACACGGAACTCAAACGGGGCAAGCTGAGGGAAACTGTTTGGCTGGTTTGCCGTGGCACCTGCGGGCCGTCTGACGCCAGACAACATGATCCCTGAGCTTTACCCCAACTCATCTCTAGCCTTGCTTTTACGGCCAGCAGACGCACGCGAGCGTAACGCCACTGCCTTCTCCGGCGCCGCGAGCGCAGTTCAGCTAAGGGGACGAGAACCCGCGCATAATGTGACGTTCAGTGGTTGATCAGGAGACTCCTATCGGCTGTCGGAAGGCATCTGTAGGTGCAATGTCTCATCTTGATCAATGTGCCTGCATCGTTAGTGGCTAAGGATTCCGAGCTCCATCGGGAGAGAGGCGTAGGCGTTGCGCAGCTTTACGGTTCTCCGCATCCGCCATCTCTGCTGCCTTTGCCAGCTCCCGAGCTGAATCATCCTTGCGTCCCAGCCGCGCCAGATCAAGGCCAAGGTAATAGTGCGCCGGCTGGTAGTCGGGTGCATCTGCAACAGCTCGTTCGAGTGCTGTCTGTGCCTTGTCATACTGCTTGAGGCGAAAATAGGAGATGCCGAGATTAGTTAGCGCGCCTCCATGACGAGGATTACGCGCCAACACCTTTTCTTCCTCATCAATGGCGTCCTGATAGCGGCCCTGGCTTACCGCGATGTCTCCAAGCTGGTAGTGGGATTCTGTCTGCGCCGGGTTGATCGCGATCGACTTCTTGAACTCCTCAATCGCTCCTTCGGGCGTTTGCGACAGCTGCAAGATGCGACCCAGTCCGTAATGCGCCGTAGCGTCTTGAGGATGCGCCTGTAGATAGCCACGCATCGCCTGCTCCGCTTCAGGCAACTGACCCAGGTCCAGCTTGATGCGCGAGAGGAGATAGAGCACCGGAGGATTTCTTGGCGACAATTTGTCGAGATGCGCGACCGTGGTGTCCGCATCATGCAGCAGGCCCATCTCGTCTTCGAGCACGCCAAGGTCGAAGAGAAGGCGCGTGTTCTCCGGCGCAAATTTCTGCGCACGCAGAAGGGCACCCAAGGCGCCATTCATGTCCTGAGCAGTGCGCGCATCGAGCGCCAGCCGCTCACATGCTTTCACCTCCCCCTCTTGCGCATCACGGTTCTCAGGCTCCTTCGCCAGCAAAGACTCATACGCGTCCCGCGCCGCAGCCGGTTGCCTGCTGGCAAGCAACCTCTCGGCTTGGGCCAGAGACGCAGCTACACCGGCGGGCTCATCTGCATGGTTGGCTGCTTGCGAAAGCGCGAGTGCAATGACCACGAGAAGCATGCTTTAGAAGAGCCTAAAGGACGGCCAGAGCCGTCCCTTAGGCGAGTGAATATTACCGGTTGTCAGAACGTGATCCGCGCTGTGATCTGGAGGTTGCGCGGGGTCGCTACTGAGGCGGTTGGCACGCCAAAATTGCCGTCCGCAGGGTTGAGGTCTCCGGGAATCGCGAATTGGTGCCGGTTGAAGGCATTAAGAAATTCACCCTTCAGCACGAAATCGACCCCCTCCTTGATTGGAGTGCTCTTCAACAGGCTGATGTCTTCGTTGAAATAGGGTTGGGTGCGAACCTCGCCAGTGACGCGTGGTATGTTGCCGAAGCTCCATGCACCCGCCCCCCGGATGGCCGTCGAATTCGGATCGATAAACGCGGCAGTGTTGAAGTAGTTGTTCTGTCCCGCGATGAGCGGGTTGAGGTGTCCTGAACTGTAGGCTGCGCTGGCCAGGGGTTGGCTAAAGTCTCGATTGTAGTAGATGGAGTTCTGGAAGCCGGGGATCGGCGTTGCGCAACAGAAAGAGATCGGCTGCCCTGACTGATAGCGCTGCACAGTCCCGATGGACCACCCGCCGGCAAAATAACCGGCTATTCCGTGATTGAGGAAGGCTCTGCCTCGTCCGAAGGGTAGCTGGTAGAGCGGGGCAAAGACGAAGGTGTGCGGTATGTCTTGCGCGCTGATGGCTTTGTCCATATGCAGGTTGAAGGGATTCTGCACCTGTGAGACACCGATGCCGTTGTTCGGCAACGCGCTATCGGCATCTGTCAGGTTCTTGGCCCAGGTATAGGACACCTGCAACGTAAGGCCATTGCGGTAACGACGCGTGAGGGAGACAAGGAGCGCGTTGTAGGTTGACATGCCAACGTTCTGCAAGCAGCACCCAGTGTCGATGAAATCATACTGCGGGAAAGGGCGTAAGGCGCGCTGCACCGGAGCGTTTGCGCCCCAGAGGGTAGTAAAGCCAGGGAAGGGTACGGGAACGCCTGCGGTATTTCCTACGACGTTCGCGTTCAGTTGATTGCCAAGAGCGAAGTCGGCGATGGGGATGTTGTTGATGTTCTGAACGTTGGAGCGGAGGTTTTGTGCCTTGTTCCCCAGGTAGCCGATGGTCAGGATGAGGTCCGGGGCAAGCTCCCGTTGTACCTGCAGGCTCCACTCATACACCGCAGCCGGCTTTCCGTAGCTGGGTCCGATGTACGACTTGATGACCGGCTGCCCATTGAATAAGCCAGGATCAAGATTGGGTGGCGCCTTGAACGCCGGGAATCCAGTGTCCAGGGCGAATGCCGGAGAGAAGCCGTCCGGACTAGAGAAGCTCGGGGATACTGAGTATCCCTGGTCCATGCTTCCGCCGAAATCAGAGAACTGCAGTGGACCGTAGAAGATCGCGCCGCCTCCGCGAAAGACGGTCTTTCCATCGCTGCCCGGTGGCGTGTAGGCAAAGCCGATGCGCGGTGCGATGTCCTTGTAGTAGGTGTTGGCCCAACGTGTGTTGCAGTGGCAAGTGGTGCCAAATACCAGGGCGCCCGGGATGCCGAACTCCGGATCCACGGCCGTGCCGCTGAAGTTGGAGGTGGCGTTATGCGCCTCAGTGCGAGGCACATCCACGTCCCAACGCACACCGAGATTTAGCGTGAGGTTGTTGTTTACCTTGAAGTCGTCCTGAGCAAACAGCGCGTAGTAGTAGGACGTCCAGCGAGGCTTTTCCGAGTAGAGACCCAGGGCGAAGTTTCCGCCGGACGCCTGGCCCAGGAGCAGGCTGGCAAAGCTATTGCCATCGAACTCGGAATTCGATTGATCGGACGCAGTTTGGGCACGAGAGAAATTGGCCGCCGGTGTCGGATTGTTGATGGGAGAGTACTGCTGGAGGCGGTAGTCGAAACCGAACTTGAAACTGTTCCGGCCCTTTTCCAGGCTCACACTGTCGTTGACACGCCAGCCGTTATCAATGTTGTCGTCGTTCTGTCCCGGGTTGCCAAGATTGACCAGGTTGTCCCGACTGTCAAAGGTGATCTGGGGGAAGTTCTTCGAAGCTGGGGCGCCCTGGAGTCCGATCTTCTGCGCATAGTCGATGTTGTCGAAAATGGGGAACGCAAAGTTCGCGCTGTTGGTACGGTTGTATCCGAAGTTGAAGTGATTGAGCATGGTCGGCTTCAGCGCATAATCCCAGCCGAAACGCCCCAGATGGGTTTCAAAGTCCTGCTTCCATGTATTCGGATCTTCAGGGTAAGGGAGGAGTGGATTGCCGCCGGAGGTGCGGTTGTTGTCGCGCGTGCTGTAGGAACCGAAAATCTTGCTTTTGTCTGAGAGGCTGGTATCGATGCGCAGCGTGTAAGTGGTATTGGTGAGCGGGATCGTGCTTTGAAAGAAGAAGTTGTTGAAGAGACCGCTGGTAGTAGGTACGGGGATGTAGTTCAGCAGTGCGATCGCTGTACTGCTCAGGGGCGTCGTGATTATGTTGCCCGGAAAAGCCGTGCGACACGTAACGCCGCCTACAGTACGCTGCGTTGCCGGATTGAAGATCTCGCCCGGATACACCGTCGTTCCATCGCAGGGATTTTTTGGCCCACCCGCGCCTGCAGCGGGGGGCGCAGCCGGGTTGAAGAGCTCGGTAAAATCGCCACCCCGCTCCGCGAGCGTTGGGACGGTGCTGGTCTGCGTCGCTCCCAACTTCTGCCGGAACTGCTCCCAAGAGAAGAAGAAGAACAGCTTGTCCTTGCCGTTGTAAACGTGAGGAATATCGATCGGACCCCCGAGGCTGCCGCCGTAGTCATTCTGCTTGTCGCTGGGGGTTCGGAAGTTGACGCGGCAGGCGGGCGTGTCGTTCGTTCCGACGCAGGTGAGAGCGCGATTGCCATTGTTGAACCAGGTGTTGGCGTCCATCGCTTCGTTGCGGAAGATGTCGAAAACGGTGCCGTGATAGCTGTTCGAGCCCGACTTGGTGACGAAATTCTCGATGCCTCCGGTGGTGCGGCCGTACTCCGCCTCAGGAATGGCGGTGGTGATCTTGAACTCCTGGAGGGCCTCCACCGACGGGGCTTCCTCGTCGAAGGAGGAGCCATTTTCGCTGCGGGTCTGGCTCGCGCCATCCAGCAACACCTCATTGCCATACTCCTGGCCACCGGAGATCTTCGAAAGGAAGATTCCATTGTTGCTGTTGGCCGTTCCTGGCCCGGTGGTGCCGGGCAACAGAAACTCGAACGCCTCCGGAGAGCGCAACGCACCGACACCGCCCAGCGCTAGAGGAAGTTGAACGATCTGCCGAGCCTCGACTGTTCCTCCCACGTCGGATGACTCCGTCTCGACCGTAGGTGCGGACGCGTCGACCTTAACGGTAGTCTCGGCTCCCCCTGGCTGAAGAGTCAGGTTTAGGGCGGAGACGCTGCCGACAGTGACCGGCACTCCTTGCTGTACCTGGCTGGAGAAGCCTTTGGCCGTTGCGGTGACGTTATACGAGCCAAGAGGAAGTTCCGGGAAACGGTACGAGCCTGCCGAGGTCGAGACGGTCACGGACGTGGCGCCTGAAGTGCTGTTTGTGGCGGTGATCTGAGCCCCAGCGATCAAGGCTCCAGAGGGGTCAGTGACGTTGCCCGCAAGCGACCCACGAACGGATTGCGCGCGGGTTGCTACATCTGCAAAGCAGAGCAGACAGATCAAGATCGTGAGGATATGGCGCTCGCCAGCCCGACTCATACAGCCTCCAGAAGTGTTCCAAACTGACGAAGAGATTTACCCTGCCCCTCTAAGTCAGCACTTCTTGAACTACGATGCTGTTAATGAAGCCCCTGCTTTATGTAAGGGCTTACATTTTGGGTCGCGGAATTCGATCAACTGGCTTCCGCCAGAGAGTGTAGAAAGCTCGACCGGGCTTGTCAAACCAGCGGCAACCTCATGGCATCCGTTGGGGTGCAACATCGGTCTTCCGGCCTCCGCACTCCCCTGTTTGTAGAGGAGAGGACCGTTGGCATTCGACGCGCTGATCGCCGTTGTTGCTCCCTATCGCCTAAGATGTGGGTGGATGCGAGATACGCTCGGCACCAAAGCGCGCGCGCTTGCCCTCACCTGCTGCTGCTGGATGTTCAGTGCGTCGCCTGGAGTGGGGAAAGAGCTGAATGCCCCAGGTGATACTGGTGACCTCGCGTCGGCAAAGCAAGCAGTGCACGAGGCACGATGGAGCGATGCAGAGCAGCTCGCTCGCCGCTACCTCCTGGACCACCTGGCGTCCGCGGAGGGGCACTCCCTACTGGCGTACGCCCTGTTTCGCGAAGACCGCCCGAAGGAATCCCTGGTCGAGTACACACACGCGGCTCAGCTTCAAACTCCAACGGCTACTGACCTCAGGTATGTTGCGCTCGATTATGTACTGCTGAGCGACTACCGGGATGCAGATACATGGATGACGAAGTCGGTGAACTGGAACGCAACCGACGGCGAGTCCTGGTACGCACTTGGACGGATCAAGTACACAGAGAACCGCTTTGACGAAGCCGCAAGCAGCTTCCAGGAAGCGATCAAGTGGCTGCCGCGCTCAGTGAAAGCGGAAAACAATCTCGGCTTGGCCTATGAGGGATTGGACCGATTGGATGACGCGATCGCCGCGTACCGCCAAGCGATTGCATGGCAGCAGGGCGACCCCCATCCGAGCGAACAGCCCCTGCTGAACCTGGGCACACTGCTGCTCGACCGCAACCAGGTGGAGGAGGCACTTCCGTTGCTCGTGAAAGCAGCCACTCTCGCCCCGGGAGATAGCAAAATTCACGCTGTTCTTGGCAAGCTATACAGCCGCAGGGGAGACCTTAAGCACGCTCAGACTGAATTCGAGCAAGCAACGGTCGGCGACCCAAACAATGCCGCACTCCGTTTCCAGTTAGGCCAGGTCTACCGTAAGGAGGGAGAAACTGAAAAGGCCAAGGCGGAACTGGCCCGTGCCGCGCAACTGGATGGGACGCATTCCTCAGACAGCCACTAGGCATCATCTCACTTCGTCGGTTCATCGACAGTGAGAATGCGATCTACTGCGATGTCCTTAAGCAGTTGCACTCCGCCGCTCGGCCAGTGAACCTCGATACGTTGCACTTTAGCCTGGTCGCCAAGTCCGAAATGCAGCCGTTTGTCGGATTACGACGCATTGCATGTTCTTTGCAGCTTACCCGCGCCGTTGTTTGATCGCTCGCGACCTATCGAGTGAAGACGCAATGATGTCTTTACGATTCTCGTGGTAGGGCCCCCTCCGCTTCCTTGTGGTAAAAGCTTTGCGTGGAGACTTCATCCGGACATGAAAACCTATTCCCTGCTCATTCTCATTCTCGTTCTCTGCACAGTGCTGCCCACTCGCGCCCAATCCACTTTTACCAATCCCCTCCTTCCGAGTGGCGCTGATCCTTCAGTAGTCGAGCAGGATCACATCTATTACTACATGCAGACGACGGGACACAATCTCACCATCTGGAAGACACAAGACCTTACAGACCTGGTGAACGCTCAGAAGACGGTCGTCTGGACGCCTCCGGCTAGTGGTCCGTATTCCCACGAGATATGGGCTCCGGAACTCCACTTTGTTCGAGGCAAGTGGTACATCTACTTTGCGGCAGACGCTGGAACGAACGATACGCATCGCGTCTGGGTCTTGGAGAACAGTGCCGTGGACCCCACCCAGGGCACGTGGGTGATGAAAGGCAAGCTCGCCGATCGGAGCGACAAGTGGGCGATCGATCCCTCAGTGTTCGAAGATAAGGGAACGCTCTATGCCATTTGGTCCGGCTGGGAGGGAGACCGCAACGGTACGCAAAACATCTATATCGCCCGCATGAAGAATCCTTGGACCATAAAGGGTTCGCGCGCGCGCGTCTCCACGCCGTATTACCCCTGGGAAAAGGTGGGCGATCTCGATACCGGAGTCAACGGCGTCAGTGACCTGCCGCACGTTGACGTCAATGAAGGACCAGAGATCCTGCAGCATGGGAGCAAGATCTTTCTTATCTACTCGGCCAGCGGCTGCTGGACCAACTACTACGAGCTCGGCATGTTGACGGCCGACAGTGGCCGTAACCTGTTGAAATCGTCATCCTGGACCAAGAGCGATCATGCTGTGTTCCACGAGTCGCCCAAGGCGCAGGCCTTCGGCACTGGCCACAACACGTTCTTTACCTCACCCGACGGCAAAGAGCAGTGGCTCCTCTACCACGCGAACGCGGGTCCGAATCAGGGTTGTGGCCCGTTTCGCTCTCCGCGTGCACAGCGCTTCATGTGGAACGCGGACGGCAGTCCAAACTTCGGCGATCCCATTCCATTGACAACACCGGTGGTTAAGCCTTCTGGCACGCCCGTGCGATGAGATAGATCATGAACACCGAGACGAAGACAGACTCGACTCCTTCGTGGCGGTGGTTGGCGCTTGTCGATGAAAGCGTGTACATTGGCTTCTTTGACGGCAAATGGACGCGCTTATTTCCCTTCACAACTAGCTTGGCCTGAGAGCTCTAAGCGCACGTTGCGGCGGCAAGTGGAAGCAACTCCCGCACGGTCAACGGGATCGCTTCGGGGCTAGTCCTAGGAGGGCGCTGGGCAGCGATGACGGCATCGACGCACGTAGCGCATCTGGCGCACCTGGACTCGGTGGATGTGCTGGTGATCGCGATCTACTTCGCGATCGTCATCTTCATCGGCTTCTACCTGAAGGGTGGTTCGAACACCAGCGAAGAGTTCTTCATGGCGGGCCGCCAGATGACGGCGTGGATCGCCGGCTTGAGCTTCGTCTCGGCCAACCTGGGGTCGCTGGAGCTGATGGGCTGGGCGGCTGCGGCATACCAGTACGGCATTCTGGCCACGCACTGGTACTGGATCGGCGCCATCCCCGCGATGCTGTTCCTCGGCATCGTGATGATGCCCTTCTACTACATATCGAAGACCCATTCCGTGCCCGGCTACCTGCAATTGCGCTACGGCGAGGGCACGCGGGCGTTGTCCGCCGTGAGTTTCGCTGCCATGACGGTGCTGATGAGCGGCATCAACATGTACTCCATGGCGCTGGTGATGAAGGTGGTGCTGGGCTGGAACCTGAACTTTTCCATCTGGGTGTCGTCGGTTACGGTCGCGGCATACGTGATGCTGGGTGGCTTGCGGTCGGCCATCTACAACGAGGTGCTACAGTTCATCCTCATCTGGGTAGGCGCGGCGGTTGTGCCCATACTTGGCCTGATCGAAGTTGGCGGCTACACCAACCTGCGGCATCAGATCGCCGTCAACCTAGGGCGCACCGACTACGTACACATGTGGTCGACCCTAGGCCACTTCAGTTCGAATCCCATGGGCGTGCACTGGACCGGAATCGTCTTCGGGCTGGGGTTCGTCGTAGCCTTCGGTTATTGGACCACCGACTTCCTCGTCGTCCAACGAGTGCTGGCCGCCGACAACCTGCGCTCCGCCAAGATGGCGCCGATCATCGGCGCGGCCTTCAAGATGGCAGTGCCCTTCATCGTCATCCTGCCCGGATTGCTGGCGCTCTCGGTGCTGCCGTTTCACCTGGTAGGCGAGGGCGAAGCAGTGGCCCGGCATCTGCACAGCTATAACGAAGTGCTGCCGCTGATGCTGGTGCGCTACTGTGGGCCGGGGCTGCTGGGGCTGGGCGTCACCGCCCTGATTGCCGGCTTCATGAGCGGCATGGCGGGCAACGTCAGCGCCTTCTCGACCGTGTGGACCTATGACATCTACGGCGCGTTCCTGAACAAGAAGGCCAGCGACCAGCACTACGTGGCGATGGGCCGCTGGTCGACCTTGATCGGCGTGCTGGTCTCGATCGGCACGGCATACCTGGTCCAGAACGCGCCCAGCATCATGGATTACGTGCAGGCGCTGTTCTCCTTCTTCATCGCGCCGCTCTTCGGCACCGTGATCCTGGGCATGCTGTGGAAGCGCGCCACCAGGGCCGCCGGCTTCTGGGGACTGCTGGCCGGCACCGTGACCTCGGTGGGCTTGTGGGCGTGGGTGCGCGCCGACCACACGGCGCTGCGTTATGTGGCGCTCTCGCCCGATGCCAAGGACATGGCGGAGAACATCTACCGCGCCATGTGGGCCTGGCTGGCCTGCGTAATCGTCACCGTTGTGGTGAGCCTGATGACCACGCCTCGGCCCATCGCCGAGCTTGAAGGTCTGGTGTACGGTGCGTCGCCCATTCCAGTCGAGGTGGTCGAACACTGGTACCAGCGGCCCATCGTGTGGGCGGCGGTGGTGCTGGCCGTCTTCGTGGCCCTCAACATCGTCTTCTGGTAGGAGGTCCGATGCGCGCACGCATGTCGATCTGGTTCTTCGCCGGCATCATGCTGCTGGCCTACGGCGTGGTCATCGTCTCCGCCGGCCTGTGGGAGCTGGGCCATCCGCTTCCCTATCCTCCGGTGCTGGCGCGCTTGCACGCTCCTATCTGGTGGGGCGGGCTGCTGCTGGTCGCAGGTGCGGTCTACAGTGTCAAGTTCTGGCCGCGGCGATAGGCCTGCCCGTCGGCGCATGTTCTCGAGAGGATGAGAAAGAGAGTATGCAGAGGCAACAGACATTTGGATTAATTGCGGGGGCTAGAGGAAACGCGCCGTTGCGCAAACCGGCCCCGCCAACCCCACACGTCTGCTTCTCCAAGTCACCGGCGGCATGGGCGTTGGTCGGCGCTAGCTGATGAAAGCGCATGCATTGGCTCTTTCGCCTTGAGCAGAGTCCAGAGGAGCGCTGCAGTTGCAGGCCTGCTGCGCCGATGTTGCGGTCGAAAAGAAGGAGCGCTCGCGCTTGCTCGAGCGCTCGGGAGGTGGCATCTCGTGAAGCACTGGAAGAGGGTCGCCCTGTATATCGTGTTCTTCCAACTCTCGATTGTGGCGACCTATGCGCGTGTGCGGTGGACGCCGGAAAAAGCAAATGACTGGTATGCGCACCAGGCGTGGCCGGTAGGCAGCAACTTCATACCAGCGAACGCCATTAACCAGATGGAAATGTGGCAAGCCGAAACCTTCGACCCCCAGGAGATCGATAAAGAGCTCGCTCTGGGTCAGGAACTTGGCATGACGACGATGCGCGTGTTTCTTCACGACCTTCTTTGGCAGCAGGATCGGCTGGGGTTTGAGAAGCGGCTGGACACACTTCTAACGATCGCCGACAAGCATCACATCCACCCCATACTGGTGCTGTTTGATTCCTGCTGGTATCCCTTCCCGAAGGTCGGACCACAACGGCCACCGATGCCGGGGATTCACAACTCTGGCTGGATGCAGAGCCCAGGTGCCCACGCGTTAGAAGATCCATCAGAATACGCTCGCCTTGAGGCTTACGTGAAGGGGATCATCAGCGACTTCGGGAAGGATCAACGCATTTTGGCATGGGATGTGTGGAATGAACCAGACAACACCAACGACGGTAGCTGGAATTCACTGGAACCTAAGAACAAGGTCGAACTCGTAACGAAGCTATTGCCGCAGGTGTTTAGCTGGGCGCGCTCGGCTGATCCCACGCAACCACTCACCAGCGGCGTCTGGCACGATGACACCCATGAAGATCATCTGACCGAAGTGCCTAGGATTCAGTTGGCAGAGTCCGACGTTATTTCTTTTCACAACTACGACTGGCCTGAGAGCTTCGAGGCGCACATCGTTGCATTGCGGCGCTTCCATCGCCCCATTTTATGTACGGAGTACATGGCGCGGCCGGTAGGCAGCACGTTCGACCAGATTCTTCCGTTGGCCAAGAAATACCACGTGGGCGCGGTGAACTGGGGCTTTGTGGCGGGCAAGACACAGACCTATCTTCCCTGGGACTCCTGGCAACATCCCTACATAAACACCCAGCCTCCCGTGTGGTTCCATGAGGTATTTCGGCAGGACTACACGCCCTATCGCGAACGCGAGGTCGAGATCATCCGTTCGCTCACCGGCGTTTCAAATTCTGTATCGCAGCCTGTTCCTGCAGTAACGGTCCAGTAGCGATTGCGCTTCCCTGCCAGGAGGAAGGCTAGGCAGCCCCCAAAGAAACCCGACACGAGAAAAGGAGAAGCCCATGATAGTTCGTGCTGGGGCTCTGCTGGGCTTCACGCTGCTGGCTTGCCCGGTCATTCCCGCAAGCGCACAGATCACGCCCCGTCTCCTTGACCACGACGCAAACATCTCCGTCGATCTCCACCATCCAGACACCCACGTCATCCCGCGCACACTCTTCGGCAGCTTTCTTGAGCCGATCGGCAACTCGACCTACAACGGCCTTTGGGCCGAGATCC
Organism: uncultured Acidobacteriaceae bacterium; assembly: GCA_963830635.1. Classification (GTDB taxonomy): domain Bacteria; phylum Acidobacteriota; class Terriglobia; order Terriglobales; family Acidobacteriaceae; genus CAWHMN01. The sequence continues at coordinate 1,839,447 of CAWHMN010000001.1, forward strand.
TCGAAAACCCTAGCTTTGAAGCTGGCCTGTGGGACGTGCATCACATCCATGAGATGGTTGAAGCACAGCCGGAACTGGAGCGCGCTTCCGAACTGCGTGTTCCTCTACCCTGGACTGCTCTTGATCCGAAGCAAGGCAATCGCTACGAATACCGCTACGCGGATGCGGCAAATTCGTCACGTTCCCTTGAGATCATGGGCGTCCCGCAGCAGCCGACCGGCATACAGCAGCGCGTCTATCTTCCCGTGCCACGCGAACTTACCTATAACGGCAGCGTCTATGCGCGTCATCTCTCCGGCGCAACGCACCTGTCAATCTCTTTGCGCCGTCGTAGTGCAAACGGGCTGCGTAGCCCGACGGAAAATCACTCCGAGATTGCCGCCGCACGGATCGATGCGTCCTCCACGAGCTGGACAAAAATCCCCTTCACACTCACGCTGCAGCAGGACTCGCTCGCGCCCCTGGAGCCTGCCGACTTCGCCATCACCGTTGAGGGAAACGAGCGCGTGCTGATCGATGAGGTTTCCCTGATGCCCGCGGATGCACTAGACGGGCTCGATCCAGAGATCGTGCAGGCTGCTCAAGACATGCACACTCCGCTGGTGCGCTTTGGTGGCAACTTCACCAGTGGCTATCATTGGCAGGACGGCATCGGCCCACGCGACAAGCGCATCAGCATGCCGAACGTAGCTTGGGGCATTCCTGAATACAACACCTTCGGCACGGATGAGTTCCTGCACTTCTGCCACATCATCCATGCAGAGCCGCAGATCGCGCTGAATCTCGGCAGCGGCACGCCTGAGGAAGCAGCCGGCTGGGTGCGGTACGTCAACGAGCACTGGGAAGATCATCAGGGCGGCCTGCTGTGGGAGCTTGGCAATGAGCTGTGGGGCACCTGGAATACCGGCTGGCCGACGCTCGACGAGCTTGCTCAACGCACCCTCGCCTTCAGCCGCGCAATCCGCTCTGTCGATCCTTCCGCACGTCTCATCGCTACCGGTCAGGATCCAGACCACTTCCAGCAGTGGAATGCAGCGCAACTCGCCAATCCAGCCGGTACGGAAAACTATCTATCGACCCACTTTGTCGAAACTACGACAGACGTTCTTGAGAAGGATCCGTCGCCCAACTTCATTACACAAGCGACCTACGCTCTTCCGATAGAGATCGAGCGACGTCTTAGAGCGATGCGCGACCAGATCGATGCCACGCAGCAGAAGGGCCATGTGCAGATCGCCTTCACAGAATGGTTGTGGGCATCCAGACCTGGAGCGAACGCACCGAACTACGACAACTTCGCCGGAGCGATCACAACCGCCGGCTTCTTCAATGCGCTTATGCGTTCATCCGCATGGGTCCCCATCTCCGACATGACTGGCATCGTGGAGTTTGCGGGCGTCTGGAAGAAACGGGGACAGGTCTACCGCACGCCCGCTTCCTACGTCCTCGGCTTGTTTGGCGAAGCACCAGTCGAGCATCTGCTACCGGTACGGGTTGAAAGCGGCTCCTACTCGGTCCACAATGGCTCGACCCGTTTGCCGGATGTCTCCGAGGTTCCCTACCTGGACGTGAACGCGGCTATCAGCAAGGATGGAAATACCCTCACTCTCTTCATCGTGAACCGCAGTCTTGACCGGGATATCACGACGCGCCTGAACATCGCAGGCATTCGCAGGAGGACATCCGGTCAGGCAGAAACTCTCAGCTCATCGAATCTCTATGCCCGCAACGATGAGGTACACCGTGAAGCCGTCGCCCCAGTCCGTAGCCAATTCATGGCCGGCTCGAGCTTCAAGTACACCTTCCCCCGCTCAAGCTTCACCAGATTGACGATTCCTGCAGAGTAGCGGTGCACGGTTGAGCGTTTGTTTTGCGAACCACCCGTTGAGGCAATCCGGGAACTCTTCATCCAGCTTGGCGCAAGAGATCAAGACTTCATATCCCAGTGGCTCGAACAGCCTGCGGACGACCTCCGGACCACCACGAGCGGCGATGACCGGCAGCGATGCGGAGAGCGGAATAGGCATTTCCGCAAGCTCGGGCCGGTCCTTGCTGCGGCCCCCGAGAGCGCTTGTAAACAGCCGCCCAATCGCCACGCTCAAAAAGGAGTTCGCCGCGTAAGGGCGGTCATTGACGTATTGCTCGAGCCGTCCTCCTTCCCCAGCCGGTCCGCGGCGATTGCGGACGAGCGCCACAGGATCGACTTCGAGCAAGACTGCCGCCGTGCAGCATTCCGGGCTCGCCTCTAAATAGAAGACATGAGCCCTACCGAAGGAAAACTCCTCGGATTGGGTGCGGGTCGGATTCTTGTGAAGCAGATAGCCGAGGTCAGTGGCCGGATTGTATGTGGTCGAGATGGTCAGCAGCATGCAATACCCACGCGGAGAATAAGAACGAGGATATACGACGATGTGCCGCGAAACCGCTGGACAATGTCGTTCCTGCACCATAGGCACCAGTCAGTACTCGCCCCGTCTTATCATCAACCCCGTCACTTCTGCTTGAGCGTTGTTCCTGGTCCTGTGCGTAGGTTGGGTGAACTGATGTTTCACGCAGCAGACACGGCCGCGCGGACACCGGGATCGCATAGCACGAAAGTTACTTGGCTAGATCTGAATAGTTCTGTATGAGATAAGGGTAGCCAGAACCCGAGGACTGCGACGCTAGTGTTCCGCTGGAAGGAGTCCATCGCGGACCAGGTGTCTTCGCTCGATACTCTATGGAACCCACTTGCTTCAGGTCCACACGGCGCTTGCTCGCCGGCGCCGCAGCCCTTGGTCTGACCCTTTGCAGTTTTTCGTTGACATCCGGGGCGGAGACTCAGCCGGAGCCGCTGGTGACGCCGAAGCCCTTGGTAACCCGTCCCGTTAGCGATAACTCCCTCGCTATTCTGAAGGGTTACAAGCATCCACTAGCCCAGCCGCAGTACGATCGCGGACCTGCTGCGGAGTCGATTCCAGCGGAACGTCTCTTCCTCATCCTCAAGAGAGGGCAGACACGAGAGGCCGCCTTCCATGCCTTCCTTGAGTCGGTGCAAGACAGAACCTCTCCTGACTACCACCACTTCCTGAGTCCCGAAGAGGTCGGGCAACGCTACGGCATTATCGACTCAGATCTGGCGGCGATAAACGGATGGCTCGAGTCCAAAGGTCTCGCCGTACGGAAGATCAACAAAGCTCGCACCATGATCGAGTTTTCGGGGAATGTGGGCCAACTGCAGCGCACGTTTCACACTCCCATCCATAGCTATGTTGTGAACGGTGAGCAGCACTATGCGAACGCGGACGACCCCGCGATTCCTTCGGCGCTGGCATCGGTCATCGCTGGCGTGTCCTCGTTGAACAACTTCGGCGTCCTAAGACCGCAGCACACACTGCTGGGGCGAACTCGCTACGACCGCCGAACGCATCAGGCCACATCCGTCAGCCCGGACTTCACCTATCCCGTCGGGGCGAACGGCGTTGAACTGCTCGTTGCTCCGGCAGATGCCGCGACGATCTACAACATCAACCCTGTCTATGCCCTCAAGGATACGCAAGGACGCGAATTGACCGGTCAGAGTGTGACGATAGGGGTCGTCGGCAACGCGGAGTTGCGGCTATCCGACGTGAACACTTATCGCAGTTTCTTCGGGCTGCCACGGAATCCACCCAATGTCATCGTCGATGGAAACGACCCTGGCTTCTCCAATACCTACCACAGCAGCGGTGAAGTGGAGGCGACGCTTGATACGGAGATCGCCGGGGGCATTGCTCCACAGGCAACTATCAATTTCTATACGGCAGCAGACACGACCTTCCAACAGGGCGTCAATCTTGCGATTGCACGCGCCTTAGATGACAACGTGGTGAATGTCCTCAGCGTCAGCTTCGGCTTGTGCGAGGCGTACGCAGATAATGGATTCATTCTCGCTGCCTGGGAACAGGCTTCTGCCCAGGGAATCACAGTTACCGTTTCAACCGGAGATTCCGGATCCGCCGGTTGCGATGACCCCAGCGTGCAGACGAGTGCAACGCATGGTCTTCAGGTAAACGGGCTCGCCTCCACTCCTTACAACATCGCGGTGGGTGGAACAGACTTCGACCAGAACGCCGCCAACGTAGCTACATACTGGGGTGAAACCAACGGTCACACGGGCGGCTCTGCGCTCAGTTACATCCCTGAGTTGCCTTGGAACGACTCGACCCAAAACAGCACGTCCGTTGCCAATAATTCGCCCGTTAAAGATCAGAATGGCAACACATCGATCGTTGCTGGGGGCGGTGGTTCCAGTAACTGCATCAATGCGACTGTCGCGGCGGACGGCTCCTTCGTCTGCAATCCGGACGGCCAGGGTCCGGGTCTCGGCTACCCCAAGCCCTCTTGGCAGGTAGGCACCGGCGTGCTAAGCGACGGGGCGAGAGACTTGCCCGACATATCCCTTTTTGCCGGCAATGGCTTTCATGCGAGCGCGTGGGCGATGTGTATGGGTGGTGACTGCACGATTGCTCCAAACACCGATATGACGCTTACCTCGGTGAGTGCGATCGGAGGCACCTCGGCATCCGCGCCGGCCTTCGCCGGAATCCTGGCGCTAGTGGTTCAAGAATATGGGCCGCAAGGGCAGGCGAACTACACGCTCTACCCTTTGGCCGCGCAGCACCCTTCGGCTTTTCATGATGTTACGAGGGGCGATAACTCCGTTTATTGTTCCGCGAACTCTCCGCAATGCGCTGCGAATGAATTTCTCTCCGGAGAGAACGCCGGCCGAGGGTATGATCTAGCGACTGGCGTGGGAAGCGTGGATGCGCTGCAGCTCGTAAGTAATTGGGGCTCAATTACTTTCCACCCGACAACCATCACTCTTACGGTCGATGGGTCTACATCCCCCCTTTCCATTGCGCATGGCACGCCGGTGAACCTCAACGCGGCAGTCAGCAGCAGCGGAGGGAGTCCTTCCGGGAATGTGGCGTTTCTGACCAGCAGCAGCTCTGCAGGCTCAGACGCACAAGTCGTTGTGCCGCTCTCGAACACCAACGCCGCCGTAGATGGATACACCGACTTCCCGGGTGGCAGCTACACGGTATTCGCCAACTATGGTGGCGATGGAGTGTTTGCTGCCAGCCGCTCGACCGGCGTTGCGTTGACTGTCAGCCCTGAAAACAGCGTGCTCAAGGTGGTTGCAGAAACGTTCGACCTCGGCACAGGTCAGGGCACTCCTGCAAACGGCCAGCATATTGCGATCGGCACTTACGTCTCTCTCTACGCCCGGCCAGTCGCTGCATCCCAAGCGACGGAGACCGACCCCACTGCGCTCGCTACGGGATCTGTAACCTTCACTGACCTGCACAACGGCACCATCGGCGACAACGTATTCGATGCCTATGGCACACCCGGGATTAATCGCTCGGGCATAGCTGAACAGACGACCCACTTCTTCGAGGCGGGTACACACGCAATCACCGCCAGCTACCCGGGAGATTCCAGCTTCCACGGCAGCACGGCCAACGCCCTCAGCTTTACCATCGATCCGGGACCAACCGTCACCAGCTTGACCGCTGACCCAGCTACGATCCCACCTAATGGGGTTGCCTATCTCACCGCTACCATCACAACCCACTACGGCGGCCCGGTAGACGTAATGCGGGACCTGGTTCCCACCCCGTCCGGGACTATCACCTTTCGGCTGGGATCGACGGTCCTGCAAACTGCATCGATCGCCCAGTTGAACTCTCAGCCCGGGGTTATGACCTTCTCGAACCTCCTCACGGTACCTGCGACAGCTTTGCAGTACGGTGACAACACGCTTGTGGCGAGCTATTCAGGGGACGCCAACTTCGTCGCCTCCACCTCATCACCGCTGGTGGTCACGGTGAAGGACCCTCCTCCTCCACCTCCCGGCCTGGGTCTGGCGTCCTACGGTTTCCTCACCGTTCCGGGCGTCGGACAGTCCGCGACGGACAGCTGGCTGGTGAACGGGACGAACGGATTCGCTGGTGCTGTATCCCTTGCATGCACCGTAACCGGTCCGGCTGGCGCCCAGCACATGCCCACCTGTGCGTTTAGTCCGGCCTCCGTGACCATCACCAGCGATCAGGCGGTTCCTACTTCGCTCACCATCCAGACGACCGGGCCAGCCCAGGCGGCTAGTGGAAGGAATCCTGCAATCCGGCCGGGCGCATGGTTGACGGGCGGAGGGGCGAGCCTTGCGTGCGTGCTCCTCTTGGGCGTGCCCGGGCGTCGGCAAGTCTGGCACAAGGCCTCTGGAGTTTTGCTGCTCATCTTGGCAGGCGGCCTCTTGGCGGCCGGCGTCACCGGGTGCGGCGGAGGCGGCTCCCAACAGCAGGGTGTGCCGACAGATGCAGGAACCACCTTGGGTCTCTACACGGTCACCGTGACGGCAACGAGCGGCCCGGTTGTGGCCACAGATTATGCTAATTTTTGGGTCAACTAATCAGCATCTGGAACACTTTCCCACGACTTTGATTTATGCGAACGACGGCTTCCTGGCAGCCGAGCATATGGGACGCGCGGGGTTGGTCGGCTCCCTCCGTTGTGGCCTTCCTTCGCGAGCTTGAGCAGGAGCAGTATCGTGTGGTCCGCACACAGCAGAGCCAATGAACGCCCAATCGGCTGTTCGATCGCTATCGCTTTGGGTACGCGAGCACCCTGGCGGGCGAGTGGCGCAGAGTGTGTCAGGAGTATCTGCGTACCAGGCGAATTTGGGAGTAGAGGCACGCGCGGTCCTCGGAGTGGCTGAGCCCGAAAGCACCGCCGCCCATACGGCGGCTAGCACGAGACCTGCCAGCGAGAGTGTCCAGTTGTAGGAAGGCGCGGCGATAGTTATTCCCAGCGGCGATGCCTATCTTCTGGGCAGCGGCGACCGAACAGTTGGAGCCCGCCGCAGCCCCGGTGGGTATTGCCTTCATCAACTTCGTGGGAAATGTCGAGGGTTTGCCGGGCCGCTGGTTATCGGATTCCTCCTGCAACGCACCGGCTCCTATGCCGCCGGCCTGCTCTTTACCAGCCTCAGCCTGCTGTGCGGCGCCGTCCTGATTGCGATGCCGCCTGTGCCCTCAACCTCATACTCTGCAGCTACTGGACCGTAATGTTCAAACCGTTCGAGCCGGCTGATCCTGGATTCTGTGCTGTCAGCACAATGCTCTGGCCAGCTCCGACATCGGCAGCGGCAATCGCCACTTGCAAGTGCTTCGAGTCGGTAAACATCGTCGTACGCGGTGCACCATTCCAGAGAATGACCGCTCCCGGCATGAAACCGCTTCCCGTCACGTTGATGTAGAGATTCCCGCTGCCCGCGAAGATGGTGTTGTGGTCCGTCGTGCTCAAGGCTGGCGCCGGATTGCTGTTCGCCTCTGCCGGCAGCACGAAGGGCCCGCGCATCAACATCACCTGAGAGGGCCCGCTGCCTGCAAAGCCGGGATTGAGTAGCACTGCCATCCCATCCTGTCCCCACCGCACGAGACTATAAGCCGTAGCGGTGGTCTGCAAGGCGGGTAGCTGGAGCTGCTGCTCGAGTACGTAATGACTTAGATCCAGCCGGTTGAGGTAGCCGCCAAAGACACCGATCGTATTTTCTAAGATCATAAAGGCCTTGCCTTGTTGCGCCTCCGGCAGAACCCCGGCCGGGGTAAGAGTCCCGTTCGCACCACTACCCCGGGGAAGCATGGCGATTTGCGACGGAGGCGTTGTGCTGGGATTGATCACTCCACCCCCCGCACCGTAGACGATCCCATTCTGGAGCACGAAGCTTCCGCCGAAAGCATCCATGCCGTTCAAGGTTGTTCCGTCGATCTGCGTCAGACCTGTGCTGTCTACCGTGTATCGGTGAAATTCGCCGCCTTCGCCGTAGTCGTAGGCGTAGATGTGCGTCGCGTCCGCGAACACAGGATCGCTTCCTCCAAGACCGCCTGCAAAGTTCGGCCGAAAGCTGCCGGTGCTTCCGTTGATATCGAAGATACCGATCGAATACGCGCCCGTATCGACTGCGAGTGTTGTCTCCGTGCCGGGCATCACGGCGAGACCTTGGGCGTTAAGCGGCTGGGGCGCTCCATAGCCAGGCAGCTCCACCATGGCAATGGTGGCTTCCACAGACTGCGTCAGGAGATTGAAGCGCGCCAGACTGTAAGTTCCGCTCAGGCCAACGTACAAGTACTTTCCATCGCCAGTCTCGGCCATGACATTCGGTTCACTCCCGATCGGGATGGGGTTGCCGGTTGCGCCAGTACTTGGATCGATAGTGACAATGCTGTTTCCTGCCGGCTGTTGCGAGCTGCTGGGCAGCACTGCATAGAGTTTGCGCGTAAAGGGGTCGTAGCTGATCGCGTTCGCCGACAGATCGAGAAGTTGATAGAAGCTGATGGGCAGGGTTGCCGACTGCCCTCCACCCGGAGAAGATGTTGCGACCGCAACCTGAGCCCAGCCGAGGCTCGCGATCAGGGAAGAATCGACATTGGCCGTGAGCTGGCCGCTGCTCACCAGCGTCGTCGGCAACGCCTGGGAGTTCCACATCACTGTGGAGGCACTGCTGAAGCCGCTACCGTCCACCGTCAGCGTGAACGGACCGGAGCCGGCCTGCACCAGCGTCGGGGAAAGCTGCGTAACCCGGGGCGGAGCGCTGTACAGCGCTCCCGTTGCGTTGGTGCTCGCCGTAGCTTGATTATTCGCTTGGACGGGATCGTAACTGGTGGAGCTGACTGTCGCAGTACTCTCAAGCGCGCCGGCCGTGGTCGGAGTGACGACTACCTGGACTGTTGCTGAGGCGCCATTCGCAAGGGAGCCGAGATCGCAGTAAATCTCGGCGGTTCCACTGCAGGATCCCTGCGACGGTGTAAGACTGCCGAAGATGACACTATCGGCAATGGTCGCGTTCACGGTCACACCTGAAGCTGCGGCCGGACCTTGGTTCTGTACCTGGATAGTGTAGGTGAACGCGGTACCCGTGCTCACCGCTGCCGGAGCCTGGATATTCACGACAAGATCGGCTGGCGATCCCGACACATCTTTCACGATTGGCGATTGAAGGACATAGACTTGATTCACCGTGTGGAAAGCGAGGCCATCTTGCCCCCATCGGATCAGGTCGGCTGGAGCTCCCGAGAAAGGCGACGGGACATCATTGATGCCTGTTAGTGCCAGGTTGCTGATCTGCTGGAAGGTATTCTCGTCAAAAGCTATGAGCTGGGTTGGGGAAGGGTAGTAATACGGTAACGACCAGAAGCGCTGCAGTGATGAGTCCGAAACTGCCGGTCCACTGGCTGGGACCGGTCCGAAACCACCCAGATCCGCAGTGAACTGACCCAACTGAGTTCCTGTCGTCGCATCCAGAACGCCGCCGGTGGAAAGATACAGACGCCCTCCATCGTATTGCGCTGCGAAACCCTGCGCTACGAGCGCTACGCCGCTCACGCCGGTTGCATCAATGGTGAGCCGGTATGTCCCCCCTCCGGTGCTGGTACTCACATACAGCGTGGAGGCCGATCCCCCAAAGCTGAGCGAGCCGCTGTTCTGATCGAAGTAGGTAGGCAGACTGCCGGCGCTGGTCTTCACCCGCGCTACCCCCGCATCGAAGACCGTGACCACGCCTGAGATGTCGTACACCGCCACGGAGTTCGGCTCGCCGGGCAATACGGCGAGAGCCGCTGCGGTATAAGGCGGGTTGTAGACGCCCGCTCCACCTCCCAGCGAGAACTGCACGCCGGCGGTATTTGAGGTCAGGTTCACCTGGCGCACTGCGCCTGCGCCATCAAGGCCCACGAAGAGCTGCGTGCCATCATCGGAAAGCGCGATGCGATTCGGCTCACTGCCCACGTAGATGGTCTTTGTAACCACACCTGTATGCGGGTCAATGGCCGCGATGCTGTTGCCCAGGTTCGCTCCCATCGAACCGGGAATGGAAGCATAGATCAGTCCGTCCTTCGCGTTGTAGGCAAGGTCGTTGGTGGCGAGCGCAAGAAAGGTGGAAAACGGCACCGGTGACGCTACCGGCAACGGGACCTCCGGGGTGGACACTGTAATCGTCGCCTGAGTGAAGCCGGCGAGCAGCGACGCGGGGAGGGTAGCCTTGAGAGTGCTGCTGTAAAGAAACTCGGTCTTCAGCGGTGTGCCGTTCCACATGATCACGGAGTCTGCATAGAAGTTGCACCCAACACCGTGATCTGCGTGTCTGGACTGCCCATCGGAGCGAAGTTTGGCTGCACCGCTATACTTGCGATCTGATCCACCACCGAGAAGACCAGGGCATTCGATTGCACTGGGGCTGGACCTGGATCGGTGACGACGATCGGGAATGCGTCCGTGAAGGCCAGATAGGAAGATGGCAGGGTTACGGTCATCGACGTGGCACTCAGGCTCGTGACCACGAGAGCGTGGCCGTTCGCTTGCGCCGTCGCATTCGGGGAGAACCCGGTGCCAGTGATCACGACTTGAAGCGGAGCCGCGGATGCACTTACCACCGCGCTCGAAGGGCTCAAAGCCGTAATCGTAGGCGTGCTCGCCGCAATTGCAAGCTCGACCGGCGTCGTCGTGCTGCCGCCCGGCCCGGGATTGTTCACAGTCAGAGTGCCGGTGCCGAAGCTCTGCACGTCCGCGGCAGTGAGCGCCACTTGCAACGACGTACCGTTCACGAATGTGGTGGGCCGGGACGAGCCGTTCCACTGCAATACCGAGTTCGCCTCAAAACCGCTACCCGAAACGGCTATGACCGCTGCAGCGCCCGCCGGAACGCTCTGCGGGGAAATGCCCGTGATCACCGGTGTGGGACTGTTGACGTTGTAGCTCGAGGCTGGCGAGGCGCCCCCGATCGAGGTCGGGTTCACGACCGTTATGCTCTCCACCGCACCTGCCGCAACATCAGAGGCGGGCAGCGTTGCCTTCAGCTCCGTGCCGGTGACAAATACGGTTGCGAGCGGAGCGCCGTTCCAATCGACAATCGAGGCGGGCACAAACCCAGACCCCACGATCTCCAGAGTCTGTGCAGGCGAGCCGGCCACGATGCTCGAGGGGGTCACCGAGGCAATGCTGGGAGTACCGACGGCTGGGGCTGGAGGCGGCGATGCCGGCCCTGGAGCCGGGACGGCGGAGCTGCCGCCACCGCAACCGGCGAGTACCCAGGATAAACACACTGGGAGCATAGAAAGCTGAAGACGGCGCCGCATTAGGCCTCCAAGGCAAAACGTGAAGAATTATCCGCAAGCGGAACAGGGCTCCAATCGACGTAGCTCCGGCAAGTTACGAGTCCTTCTCGAGCTGCGAAGAGCGCGTAGCACAGCAATACTATTGAAATGCCCGGATCGCAGAAAAGTGCATGCTTGATAAACGCTGGTTACTTCAGAGTCCAAATTCGGTACTTCGGGGCGCCCTCGTGGTCCAAGACCTGCCAGGGTTCTTTCTTCCTGCGGCAATCCCGGCAATACTGCTGGCGCAGCATGGTTTGTCGATCGGCCCGGCAATGATGTCACTCACCTGCGCGCGGGACAGGAATTCGCGCGCACCCAATTCGGCGTAAAGTCCAGCGCATCCTTCTCTCAGATAAACTCACCATTCGTATAGTCCGGAAAGGCCTCCAGAGTAAGCGTGGCGTCGGCCAAATGTCACCCTCACCTAGGTAGCTCGACCTCTGCCAGATGCAGCATGGTGTTGCGCAAAGCTGATCGCTCAGCTTCGCCTTCGGACCAGCCTGTCAGCCCGTAAGCGGTAGCCAGTTCCCCGGCAACGGCAACCAGAGCGAAGCGGCGCGCCACACGTTCACCTGGCCCGACGCTCCCGCAGGAACCGTTTCCCGGACGAAGACACGGACGCCATCTGTGATCACGTTAGATAGCGCGCTGCGGTCGGTGACGACGCGCCGGAGCCACTCGCGACCTACCGTGCCATGGTTCGTGGAGGAGCAGTCATTGAGTGCCTTCGCCAAGGCTGCAGCAGAGTCCTTCCCGTGCAGCTGCTCGAAGATGCCCATCCCAACACCCGCGTCGGCTTCGATGTCCGCGAGTCGTATTCCTACCCGCATTCACCTTCTTCCCCAGCTCGCGCCAGCAAAGCTGACAGGCTCTCTTCACCAGAGCTAAGGAAGAGCAGCCGCCAGTTCGCTGACGCCGCCGCCTCCCCAGAGCGCGATGCCCGGGCCTTTCCTTTGCCGTTGGCAATAGGTAAGCGGCTTCACCCGCTTCGCGTGGATCGATCTGCAAAGCTCATCCAAAATCAACAAGCCCTCATTGTGGATGGACGCGAGTCCTTCCAGCCCGTTTGCTGTAGCCCGCCAAAGCCGCATGTAGGCTGAGGGCTTACCCCACACTGACGCAGCAGCTCGGAGCGCGGTAGTTTTGCCACCTGATGATGGACCTCGGAGATGAAAGCCACCCGAGTCCTCTCCTACTAAGTGAGCGAGAGGCGCTGCGAAAGCTGTAGAGAGTGCGAAGGCCAGCCGGGTATTGCCGACTGCGAGAGATGCTACTGTATTACGCCAGTCTTCCACGGTACCGGCGGCAGAGCACTCAGCCTGTGCTGAGCCGCCTCTGAGGACTACCATCTCGTCTGCTGCGACGTGCTCGCTTTTCACATGCGCAAGCACACACTGCGTTTCGTGGATGCTGCCAAGGCGCTCGGTGCATGGGAAGAGGTGGCAAGATGATTGAAACTACGAGAGAAAGATTGGTCGGGGAGAGAGGATTCGAACCTCCGACCCCCTGGTCCCGAACTATGAAGGGCAAAAATCTAAGTGCTTCATCTGGTGTCGCTTAGGGACTCGCAAGCCATTCTTTCTCTACCTCACTTGTACCGAAGCTGTACCGAAATGCTCACCGCAGTCGGCATCGCCCGTGCGCTTGGCATACACTTGGCTCCCATCGCGCATGATGGACTGCACCCGACATACAAGGTCAATGAGGGGCCCGGAGAAGGCTCCTCGATACGTGATCATTGCCAGAGGGCACTCCCAAAAAGCTTTCAGCGTGCTTAAGAGCCCTTCACCACGAGCGTGAGCGACTGTTGTTGGGTCGTTGCCCCATCCGAGGCGATCACCTGGAAGCTATATGTGCCCGGCGTCACGAAGAGCCCTGAAGGTGTAGGCGAAGGATTCGTCACGCTGGTTCCACCACCCCCGCCCCCAGCGATACTCAATGCTGCTACTAAAGTGATCGCACCGAAACAGCTCAGGAGGCATCCACGCCCTGGTCTCCGGCGTGTGAACCAGATCGGCATCAGGGCGAATGCAAGCATTGGAGCGCCTAACGCAAGCGATCGCATGGCACTGCTGGTCTGCGTTGACGCAGTTGCCACCCCTACGGTGAGTGTGGCCGGAGCGCCGTTGCTGAGATTGAGAGAAGCGGGCGTGAACATGCAGGAGGCGTGTGCAGGCAGATTGCTGCAGCTCAGCGCCACGGTCCCTGCGTAGCTCGCCGCGGGCGTAAGGGTCAGGGCATAGCTCGCCGCCTGTCCCGCCGTAACGGTGGTTGTAGTTGCGCCTCCGGCTGGCGGCGCAACCGCAAACGCAGGCGCGGTGCCACTTCCAACGAGCGGCACTGCTTGCGGTGAACCGCTTGCATCATCCGCAATACTCAAGGTCGCGCTGGCATCTCCCGGAGCCGAGGGCGTGAAGACAACACTGATAGTGCAGGACTGCCCCGCTGGCAGAGTTGCGCCGCAGGTGGTGCTCTGCGCAAAGCTGGCCGAATTCGCGCCTGAAAGGGTGATCGCGATGCCGTTCAAGTCGGCATTGCCGGTGTTTTGTACCGTGACAGCCTGTGGCATTGACGCAGCGCCGGGTCTGCGCTGAGAAGTTGAGCGTGGACGGCGTGAGCGTTACCTGGGGAGCGGGCGTGGGAGGCAGCTCAGCCGCGATGGTTAAGGGAACTCCATTCGAAGCTCCGCCACCAGGACCAGGACTTGTCACGCCCACCGCCGCACTCCCGGTCGCTGCAATATTGGAGGCCTAGATGCTCGCCGTGAGCTGCGTGGCAGAGAACCCGTGCGGGTGCCGGGTGCCGTCGGGGTGAAGGTCAAGAGCAAAATGCACGTCTGTTGGCTCTGCACCGCTGGCGCGCAATCGTAATCTTACTGAGGGCAAAATCTGCGGATACCGTGGATTTCGTTAGATCGAGAACCAACGGCGCTCCTCCAACATTCTGGATAAGGAGCGCGGCCGACCGGGTGGTTTGCCCAAGGATCGCTGGGTCGAACAGTACATTGCCACCCGGCAAACTAATCTGCGGTACAACGCCACTGCCAAACAGCGGCAGCGCAGCTCCTGGCATGGATGCGGTCGATTCCAACGTCAGTGTGGAGCCGTAGTCCGACTTGGCCGTCGGTGCAAAGTGAATGGCTACGGTGCAGCTCTGCCCCACAGGCAGGCTCTGGGTGCACAGGTTTGTAGCGGGCGGGACGGGGAAGACGCTGGATGCCGTCGAAATGCTGGAGATGACGAGCGGCTGTGTTCCGCAGCTCGTCACCACCAACGAAATGTCCTGGGTCGTGCCAACAGTGATCGGACCCCAGAAGAGCCCGCTATTCTGCGGAAACCGGATACACAGGGCCGGGGCGCCCGCCGCCGAGTCGATGAGGGCCACATAATCATGCAATCCCTCGAAATTGGCTGGGGGAGGCGTTACCTCGCCGAGGTAGGCACCCGGAGTGGTAAACATGCCAGGCTCGGCTGCCCCGCTCACATGCGCGTGGTGATTGGAGTCCACTGCCAGCCCGGTGGCAACGCCACTAGCCGTACCCCCCAGGAAGGACGAGAACTTCAGCGCGCGGCCGCTGGGGTCGAACTGAGCAACAAAGGACGCGATTAACGAGCCTAAGGGTCCAGACAGTGGAAACACAGACTGCAACGGCCTCACCATCGGCAGTTGTCCGTTGCGATTTTGGCCTGCTATCCAGATGTCCCCATCCGAATCGAGAGCCAGCGCATTCACGGTGCTCGACACTCCGAACAGCGTGGAGTACACAAGCTGCGTGCCGCTTGCGTTGAGTTCGCTCACATAAGAGTTGTCCCCACTGGCTTGGTATGCATCCGGAGTCACCGGATAGTTGGAACCGGGTAGGGAACCGGCTACGATGGCTTTCCCGTTTGGCAGCACGGCAATACCCGCACCCTTGTAGCCATCGCCCAGGAAAGTGGAGTAGACCAAGCTTGTGCCGTCGGCCGAGACCTTCGTCACAAACGGAGCGGCATAGGGCATCGCTCCTGGAATCTGCGGCTGATAGACGCCGCTGGTGATGGGCCACAGCGATCCCGCCTGGCCCGTGACGTATGCGCTACCCGTCGCATCCACCGCAAGCCCGGAGACGCCGATGGGGCCGCCACCGCCGTTCTGCGGGTCCGCATTGCCGAGCAGTGCGCTATACATCAGCTGGCCGCCGGGCCCGAATTTCGACAAGAAGATAGTGAAGAATTCCGGAGGCCCGGAGTCCAGTGCGTTAGGAGTTACAGGGAATCGCTGTGCCGTTGTCGTTCCGGAGATGTAGGCGCTACCAGTCAGATCTACGGCCAGTGCCGTGCTCTCCGTCATCGAACTCTGATTCGGCTGCGCGTTCCAGCCCAGCATCGTCGAGTAGTTTAGCGATGATCCGTCCGCCGAGAGCGATGTAAGAAAGGCATACTCCGATCCGAAGCCGTTATTCGTGCCGATGCTCTGGCCGTTCTTGACCTCATAGTCGCGACCTGCCTAAGGCTGCTTCAATGTGGCCCGTTGTTCCTGCCAATCCGGGGGGAGGTGCTTGAGACAACGTCCCAGATCGAGCGATGAAGGCTGCCTTCCGTCGAGGATAGCTTCGGTCATCGAGACCGGCCTCCGCGGCGAGGGCACGCTGGTTGAGAACATGCCCGCTCTGGATCCTGCTCACCCAATCGTGTGTCCGGGCGATGGCGCGGATCAGCGAAAGGAACAGGATGCGGTTTGGCGTGACTGGAGTCGGGCGGCAGCAGAAGCGGACCTCTCCCCCACAGCGCTTCAGTTGCGCCTTCGTGTCTAGCCGTAAGTTGTCCGTCGCGTCGGCAGCGATCATTGGCGCAATGGCCGGCGCACTGATCTTGTATTTGCGTCCAGCGGAACGGAACTTTACCCATTTAAGCCATAGTTGGGAAGGTCTCAGAAGAGTAGTCATGCGCGCAGGCGCGTACGCCGTCGCCGGTCCCTTTCCTCCCGACACGACCTGCGATCACGTGATGCCTATCTTGTAAGAAGAACACGTCTTAGGGTAGTGAGCGCAGTGGTCCGGCTCCGGGAAACCAAACTTCGCCGCAGCGGGGCAAAGAAGCTCGTAGCGCCAACCCTTGCGAGAAACCAGAGAAGTAGCGGATGCTACGATCCAGCATGTTCAGATTCGGCAGACCGGATACCGCAGGCCAATGGATTGGCCACATCGTAGGCGCAATTACCGCCCTGTTCTTGATTTGGTGGTTGCTAAGGCTTTTCATCCTCTGAGGAGCATCTGTGGCCCATGCGGCGGAGTGCTGTATGCGCCGTGAGCCGAAAGACTATGGGAACAGCTGCGACCCGGCGAGCCGAGCCAGCTGCCGCCGGATCTGCTTGATGCAGTCCCGCAAAGTGCATGAGAGCTTGGAAGGTCGGCCACCAGGTCGGAAGCGTGCGGAACGATTCGCGAGAGCTATATCGAGTCGCTTCCGCTATGAGCTTGCGCTTTTGTCAACTACTCGGCCGAGGAGGTCGCGCTTTCGAACTGCTTAGCCTTGGACGAGCTGCCCAGCAGCCTTTCAGCTTCTCCGAGTAGCACCAACGGATGTACAGGCTTATCAAAGAATGCATAGCCTCGTGCGCGCCCAGCATCTTTCAACTCCTCTGCACATTGTCCGCTGCAAAGTACGATGCTGCAGTCGGGACACGCTGCCTTCAGATGAATTGCACAATCCAGGCCATTCATATCTGCAAGGATGATCTCCAGGATCGCCAAATCGGGCTTCCAACCTTCCAAGACAAGCAGTGCAGTTTCTGCCGCGTACATCTGTCTCACTTCATAGCCCTCACGTGCGAAGACCATCGCCAAAGAATCGGCGACGCCATGGTCATAATCAAGGATGAGTACCCTCTTTCCGGCGTTACGTTCCACGATGCTCTCCTGTCGGGAATGCCTCCATCACCTGGCAAGGGCTGCCTTTGGCAGCGGTTGCACTGCGGTTCTAGGATGTCGTTCAACACGCCGCTTCAGCGCCGCACTCAACATCGCGGCGCAGGGCTGGCACCCGTATCGCCGTGCCTTCTCCGCTGCCGTTTCGCCGTCCCGCCCGACCAACGTGGGATCGGCTCCAAGGGCGAGCAGCGCGCGCACGCTGCTCGCCTCCGTTGCGTGATAGATCAACGGAGTCGCACGGTCGCTGTCGCGAGCATTGATCCTCGCTCCCGTCGCCACCAATGCCCTGATTGCTTCCGGGCTAATGGACATTGCGAACAGGGGCGTCTGCCCGTTGTACCCTCGCTCGTTCGCAGTCGCCCCAGCTTTCACCAGCATTCGGACAACCTCGCCGATCTCCTTGCTGCCCCGATTGCCTCGCCCCATCACCGCGAAAGTCAACAGCGGCGTCTCCCCGGATACTTTCTCGTGTACGTCCACTGGATACTGCAAAAGCCGTTTCACCACTCTCGCCTTGCCCGAAATCATAGCGTTCGCCATAGCGCTCAGCCCGGGTCCCTTTTTCGTAGGGTCCGCCCCAAGCTTCAGCCACAGCTCTACCATCGCAAGATTACCGCTACGCGCGGCCTGCCCCAGGCACATCTGAAGGACATCGTTATCAATATCGACCTTCTTACCCGCCGTGTTCGGTCCAAGCATTCGCCGCACGAGTGCTATCTGTCCTTTTGCACTCGCCTGGCATATAGGCGGCATGCCCGTGTCGTCCGGCAAAGTTACCGGAGTCTTGGCAGTCAGCAACGCGTCCACAAGTGCAGCGTCATTCCTCTCAATCGCGTTCCGATAGAGGGCCATGTTGCCCGTACTCCCGCTACTGAAGTCCCATCCCTCGGCCCGCAGTGACGGCAGCGTCTCTTCGGTGCCCTTCACCCATCGATCTGTTCCAGCGGTCTGATCGATCTGTCGCTCAAGATCCTCTACCGCATCCGGCAGACCCACCTCACTACCCACATAGTCCACGACGGTCTTCGTCCGCATACCCCAGCTCATAGCGATCGTCTGGGTCGAACTGTCCGTCACAGGTGCCACATAGCGGTCTTTCGCGGAAAGGAAGTCAGCTCTTCGGAATGCCCCGAGTAGTTCCTGCACGGCGTCGGGCGACACACGTGCCGTGTGGGTGCCGGGTAGAAGCACCATGCCTCGTCCTTGGAAGTAGACCGTACCGTCTCCCGAGATCGCCACGCTGTAGGCTGGACAACTGCCAAAACAACCCGTCCGGCTCAAACGTATGGTCACGGTATTCAGATCGATCGCAGACGGGAAGGAGACCTTCGACCGCAGCCACTGCTCCGGCGGATGTACGCTCACGTAATCGTGAAACTTCACCCGGATGCTCTTTCCATTGCTCGTGAATGGTTTGAAAGCTCGAACCTTCTCGATCTGCTCGGCCTGCCGGTAAAGCTGCTCCGGTCCCTTCACGGCGTGAACGGACTCCACTTGGCCGTTCTCCGCAACGACGACTTCCAGCTCCACAGTTGCCATGAAGCTCTCACCCTCACTCAGCCCAAGCTTCTCGGGCTCGCCATGGATCGATAGTCGGGGGCCCATGATGTGGTTGCGGAGATCGATGTCGAAATCCGGGAGCTCAACGATCGGCGCCTGCGCCGCCTGCGCGACAGGGAGGGCCAGCCCAAGACACACCAACAGCACGCCACCAAATTGCGTCACGACTCACCCGCCCGCATTGCTCAGAGCGATCCAATGATCGAAGGCTACTCACTTAGACATCTACCGACTCGTTCTTGTTATCAGAGGTGCTTGGCGAGTTCTCAGGCGGTAAAGCGTTTTGGATCCGAGCAGGCGACCAGCAAGAGGGATAGGGATAGAGAGGTTTTCCGGCGCAGAGGTTCACGATGACGGGATTCCGCGAGGATGATGCTGCGATCCTCCGACCCCACCTTTGATACCGGCCCCCTGCTCTCCTGCCGGACCGTCCGAGAGGCACCCGCAAGCAGCAAGATTGACGAGTCCACCGCCTGCGTTGGCTCGTGACTCCGCCTTTCGCAACTGTTACAAAGCGGAACGCAGGCAGCTCTTCGAGTCCGCTAAGAATGCGGTCCGGTCCGCTGCGGCGGGCGCCGTTCAAACGCTCACGGTGGTCCAGCAGGACGCGGAGGCGCTATGGAGTGCCGAGGTGACGGCCGCGAGAGCCATTCTGGACCTCTGCATCAGGATTGAAGAGAGAGACGACATTGTCGAGCGCCTGGAGAGATTGGAAGGCGCCGCGGTGAGCGCGGGCAAGGAGGATGAAGGTGAATCTTAAGAAGAGACTGGAGAAGCTGGAGCATCGATTTGTGGGGCACGTGATCACCGTCAAGCTGCAGGGTGGGGGAGCGGTCACGCTTCCGGCAAAGCGTGTCCTCGACACTTCCTGGACGTTCTCCGCGACCGCGATACGCGGGGAAATCCGGATTGCGCTTGCTGCCGATTCCTCGAACTCGATGGAAAAGGGTTACGGCCGCATGATCGAGCTGACGCAGGCCTTATCAGACTCGCCGCGCACATCAAGCCGTCTAGCAGCCATGGCTCCTGAATCGGAAGGTGCAGTGAACCAGAAATTCGGCAGGTTTCCTGATCGAGGGTGGCACGAGCACCAGGAGAGTACATTGTAGAATTCCCCGCCTGTTCCTCTAGATTGCAGTCCTCCTCGGGGGCAAAGTGTTTTAGCTTTGTGGCTCGGCGTCTTCGGTGCGAACGAACAATGGTGGAGGAAGCGCTTCCGCGCGGGCGATGGGCGGTGGAATCAATCCCGGAGTGCCCTGACCGGCTCAGTTCCATCGGCGCCTGTGGTCATCTCGGCGGCACAAGCGCGAGCCGCTGCGGCGTTAGCGAGAAGGGGGGAGGCCGGTTGGATCTCCAGGCGCGTGGCTGCTTCGTAGCTGACTTGCGGTACCTTTGTGTCTGTCCTGCGGGCATCCGAACCGCTGCCAGCGCATTTGCGTCAACTTCATCCCGGATCGAAAGTCGCCGGAGAAGTTCTCAGTGCATTGCACTGCTGAGGATTGCAATACGGTGCATGGATGATGGTCCCAGATGTAGCCACATTCCGGAAACTGACCCGCCGCAGCCGGTGTGTCCCTCGTACTCGCCCCCTACACGATCTAATGGGATGGGTTGGTATACGGCCCCGCATCCGGAACGGCATCCCGAGGTTGATCTTCAGGTGGAACCGTGTGGGCGCGGACCGCCGCGTCTTCCATGACCATGTTGACTTCAGCCCCGAGCAACAACATGATGCCCGTGACATAGAGCCACGTCATGAGCACCATGACGGCGCCAAGCGATCCGTAGGTCTTCGCGTAAGTGGTAAAGAAATGGAAGTAGAGTCGCAGCAGTCCCGAGGCGGCGAGCCAGCCGAGCGTAGCGAACATGGCGCCGGGGCTCAGCCACTGCCAGCGACGTTGCTTCAGGTTCGGCGCTGCATAGTAAACGAGCGAGGCAACCATCGAGACAAAGAGCAGTGCCATAGGCCACTGCGCGATTCTCCAAGTCCAGTAGAAAATTGGCTTCAGGCCCACGGTTCTTGAAACCACTTGTACGAGTTGACCGCCATAGAGAAAGATCGTCAGGGCGGCGATGATCAGCAGCGATGCTAAGACGGTGAGGATGAGCGCGATGCCGTAGGTCTTCCACAAGGGACGCGATTCCTTGACCTTGTAGACAGCATTGAGCGCGTCTTCGAGCGCGTTCATACCAGAGTTGGCCGTCCAGAGTGCGGCCAGGATGCCAAACGTGAGCTTCCCGCTGCCAGAGGAGCGAGTGACTTCCGTGATGACCTGGCGGATGAGCTCAAACGCCGAGCCGGGCAGTGTTGTGCTGAGGTATCGAAGCAGCAGCCCGGTCAACTGCGTGTTTGACTTGAACACGAGACCGAGCAGAGTGGTAATGAAGATGACGCCGGGAAACAACGATAGGAAGAAGAAGTAGGCGAGTTCCGCCGCCCGGTTATACACACCGTCTTCATAGGCGGAGCTCCAGACGCGCTTCAGGAGTGTAGTGACCGAGGTGACATGCAAGCGCCAAGGAGATTTTTTGGGCAGCTTATTCGCAGGAACCGGGCTCGGCACGGCGGCAGCACTCATAGGCTGGGGGCTCCCTAGAAGAGCGTTTGCAGGCTCTCTCAATCCTTGAGAATACTTGCCGAGGGCTGCGCTTGTCTCTATTACCCATCGCTACACCAGCCAGATAAACAGCTCGCCAGATTCAGTCCGAAGCAGGAGCAAGCGGGCATTCCGGAAGGGGAGCATACGGATCTGCGCCTTGGGAAAAAAGAGCCGTCGTCTCATTCGTCTGCAAACACCCAGCGATCGCCAGTCATCACGAGGGTAGCCTTGTCAGCCGGAGCCGAATCAAGCGCGGTGCTGATCGCTGGAAAGGCCGTCTTCATCTCCTGAGAGTTAGCCCAATTCGCCACATCACCGATCTTGTAGTGGTAGTCCACCTCGACCGTCTTGGCCCCCGAGCCATTGGTGCCGAGAGTCGAGCTATCGATTGACGTGACTTCCCGGTGGCCGTAACAAAAGTTCCCGTATCCTGGCTGTGAAGAGTCGGGAGTCCAGGTGGACCGCCCTTGGTCAGACAAGTCGTAATTATTGACCTGTTTGGATGCGACGATAAAGACCTTCTTCTCAGCCGTCGTGCGTGTCAGCAGGCCAGCCTGGGTCAGTGCATCGTAGCCCTCCGTCTTGGAATCGTCCGATGTAGCTGCCTGGACGGGAAACTTCCTCGGCTCAGGCCAGATACAGGCGGGATTGGCTTTATATTGCTCGTTGATCGCTGCCCTGTAGTTGAGGTCACTGTTGTCTTTCTTGCTGCAGCTTAGCGGCAGGAAGGCGACGGTGCAGAGGCTGAGTGACAAGGAGATCGTCCTATTCGGGATCATGATTTAGGCCTTTCGGGCGTGGCGGTTCACCAGAGCTTCGCCTACGTTACGATGCGAGTGGAAGACGCAAAGACATGAAAAGATCTTGAACCGCATCGGCGAAGACGGCCGATGACGCTCTTAGAGGTGGAGCTCCCGTCTAAATCAGGGGCGCGATGCATCCGTCATTGTCGTTCCGGACGTTCCCCACCTGCCGATCCACCTTCCACGCCCTCATGTTGTCCGCTGGATAGGCGCGTAGCAGGTCCACAGGCAGATGAGAGGGATCGGCCGGCCGGAGCCAGCGATCATAATCCTTGGGGTGGAGAATGACTGGCATGCGGTTGTGCAGTGGCTCGAGTAGCTCGTTAGGGTCCGTGGTGATGATGGTATAGGTCTCCAGGACCTCTTTGGTCGCAGGATCGCGCCAGCGCTCCCAGAGGCCCGCGAAGGCGTAGGGCGAGCCATCCTTCATGCCGATAGCGAACGGCTGCTTCGTCTTCGCGTCGATCTTCTGCCATTCGTAAAATGCGTCCGCGGGCACCAGACAGCGACGCCTCCTGAAAGCCTCGCGAAAGCTGGGGGAAATGGCGATGGTCTCTGCCTTGGCGTTGATAGTGGAGTATCCAATCTTCGCGTCCCGAGCCCAAAACGGCACCAGGCCCCAACGCATGAGGACGATCTCCCGTTCCCCCGTTTCGCGGTTCAGACGCACGATCGGCTGAATGGTCTGCGGCGCCACATTGTACGACTGTCTCAGGTCGGGAAATGTGCCGGGATCCACGCGAAAGTGTTCGGCGATGCGCTGTTTGTCGGCGCGTCTGACGTAGCGGCCACACATGAACGAGATTGTAGATCGCAGAGCCGGCCGAAGGCGTCACTCAAAGGCAAGACGAAGCGGAGGGCGCCGAGCGGTTCTTGCTGTGCCATACAGGAAGAGGTACGCGCGCGCTCGACAGGCGGGGAGGCCTATGCTGCCTTGATCTGAAGCTTGTACCATTTCGCGGTGAACACAGATGGACTTCTCAGCCTCGCCCTCACGGTGCTGCTTCCG
The DNA here is from genome assembly GCA_963830635.1 of uncultured Acidobacteriaceae bacterium. Classification (GTDB taxonomy): domain Bacteria; phylum Acidobacteriota; class Terriglobia; order Terriglobales; family Acidobacteriaceae; genus CAWHMN01. The sequence goes on from CAWHMN010000001.1 coordinate 1,862,501, forward strand.
TCAGCAATGGCTGTTGCTGGAGGAATCCTTGCGACAGTAGCCCTTCCCTCTCAAAGTGGTCGGGATCGCATGAAGAGGAGCCTCTGGTCAGCGGGCTTCATAGCGCTCTTCCTGTTCGAATTAATCCTCGGGGTCACGCAACAAGTGCGGCTGACGAGTCAAGAAGCCGAAGCCGAAAAACGTATCCAGGCGGAGCGATTGAAGAGCGAAGGAGAAAGTAGGTACCTCGTCGGGAAGCTCGATACGATCGGTCAGTTCGAGGCAGCGTTCGCACATCGAGGAGCTGCTCCGAGAGTTTCTAACGATAGTGGAGACCGGCAAACAGGGTCCATCAAGGCCGGTGATGAAAAGACTATAGAGCAAGCTTTAGCTCGTGCAGTCCTCAGCGCATCCCAAGTATCGACCTCCGCAGCAGGAACGGGAACGCAGGTCTCTGCTCAGGCGTCGGGTTTCAGCACATACTCCAATCAGCAACTCCGAGGCGCGACTCTTGATTTCGCGTCACGTCTGCGCAGCCTAGAGGCAGCTACACGGGCCTCCATGGGCATGGATTCAGAAGGCAAACAGTATCAAGCAGCGCTCCAGGCGACAGGAATACGTCTTCTGGATGCACTTTGCGGAAGGTTGGCGCCGCAACCGTGTTCGATGTCTATCGATGGACATGGTCCCGGTTATGCAAAGGCCGTGATCGAGAACGGGGTTGTCGCAGGGACAGATCCCTTGACCGTGGCGTCTCACTACCTTGAGGCACTCGCACAACGGCTGCCCAGCGGATAAAGGAGTGCCTGGGCTTCCTCAAATCCTCTGGGCTGCAAACCTTCGTGCGATATTAAGACTCCTATTGCAGAAGAGGACGTGAGCTGCAGGTATCGACCCGAATGCCACTCCAGCACCCTTCAGAACTGTGGGGCGCAAAATGCGCTCGGTCGAAACCAGGAGGCCTATGAAGCCATCCGTCCCATCCCGTCGCACACGCATCATAGTCTGGTGCCTGCTGACTCTTGCGTCCATCGCGCTCTTTGTTTTAATTGGGACCTTTCTCTTCTTCGAGCCCGGACATCAGTCGGAGGTGACCGGCGCACCAGCACAAGCGCTTCCGGTAAAGAAGTGATCGCAAGCTCGCAGGCTCAAGGGCCAAGCAGTCGGGGAAACGAGGAGGAGTGATGGGAGTGCTCGACAGATTGCAACAGCGTGCGGGAAGTTGGTCGGAGTAATGAATGAGTTAATCTACCCAGCCGCCCCACAGCAAGAAACTGCGCCTGGCGGATTCCGCGTCACCGCTCTCAGGACGTGGCGCTCCGTGCCCGAAGACGACGTAATGGCCCGTTCCGCGCAACTTGCCTATTACTTTTTCTTCGCGCTCTTCCCCGCGCTGATTGCTGCCTCTTCCATCACACCGCACCCATCCCCAGGTGGCTGCTTAGAACGTGCGCGAGCGCATCCCCGCACAGGAGTATTCCCAGCGGTGACGAAAAGCGTGATAGGCGCGATGGTCAGCAACAGTGCGCTGCCTCGCGCTTTCCGGTAGGGGCGGCCTTCTTTCACGTCATAGACCGAGTTAAGCGTGTCCTGGAGAGCCGATGTCCCCGCGCTCGCTCACCAGAGAGCAGTCAGCACACCCAGAGCGATCTTGCTGCCGCTGTGATGGTTGGGGTCGGCCGCGGGCTGGCGTGGCCGCTGGCCTTCTGCATCCTGGCCGATGGCGTGGGTCGTCTGATGAAGAGTATCCGTCACAATCTTGAATGCGGATGGTGGAACGACGGCGCTCAGATAGTGCAGGAGATCGTTCGCCAGAGTCGAGTCTGACGAGACCATCAAGCCGATGCTCGGCTTTGCGCTGGTCTATCATCTCGCCCCGGACCTGGAGCAACGGAACTGGGGCCTGGATCACGCTGGGCGCAACCATCGGTATCCTAGCGTGGATTGTCTCGCCGCTGCGCCTCAAGCTTTACCTGCATTACTTCGATAGCTACTCCGTGACCTATGGTTCGCTGGGCGCCGTAATCGTGCTGCTTACCTGGTTCTATCTCAGCGGACTTGCGCTGCTGGTTGGGAGCGGAGATCAACAGCACCAGGGAGGCCATGGCCGCGGAACGGGGCGACCCTGAAGCCAAGGAAAAGGGCGAGAAGGAACCAGGCGGACCCTAGGCTCCACCCATCACGCTCCGCAGCTTGTGGATGTTCTTCGTCTTTTCTTCGCTCAAGCTGGCGGCATGCCGAGCCTTCCCTCTTACCATGTCCCACCCAGTCGCTACAGGAGAAGTTGCTTCGCGAAGTCGCGCGTCCTGCGCCCGGGCGGAGTTTTCGACGGTTGCGACGCTCTCTTCCGACCCAGGTTTGAGCTGACGTACCTGTTCTATACCAAGGTTCCCGTGGATCAGACACATTCCCGGTACGGCTCAAGTCTGCGGGATTTGAGGAAATACGCGTCGATACGAATCGGCACGCATTCCGCTTCTTGCCCACAAACCCTCTGACCTGCCCTGCCTGCTTGCAAGTCGTTCGCATCCTGGCTCTGCGCCAGAAGACCGGAGCAGGAGTATCTGTGGTTCGAGGTCTGCTGCCTCAGAGCATTCGTGGTTCCAGTCAGATAGGCATAGCTCACCTGACCCCCAGTCGGAGCGCAGGTTCCGTCAGAGAACTGGTCGGCATAGGAGTAATGCGTGATATTGCGGAGATTATCGGGGAACGCGGTTTCCACGGAAACGGAAATCGTACCTTCCACGTTCCCAGCAGAACACATACGTCTTCGACAGTTCCACCCGATCCCGTCTTCGACAGTTCCACCCGATCCATGTCTGCGATGGATTTCAATCATGATGGGAGAGTAGACCTGGTCATGATGGGAGAGTAGACCTGGTCGTCGCATTGAGCGCGAACAGTCCGGGCGCGCAACCGAGAGTGGCGACGCTGCTGACCAAACAGGGGGGTTACTTCTACTGGTATTCGGCGACAACAGCCCCCAACGGGCGGCGGGGGCAGCTTGGTGGGCTAGGATGCCGACGGAAAAGCGGATTACCTTTACGAGGGTTACAGCACAGGCGCCTTGATCCAGGCAATCAAGGACATGGAAACGGCAAAATTCTCCACGTATCAGAATATCTTCACTGGCAATGGTGCGTACTCGAGCTTCAGCGATCCACTTGCCACTCCACTGATCAGCGGTGACCCCGCTATCTTAATCTTCGCCGCACCAAAGCAGGGCCAGTCTTGTCTGGCTGTCCTGCTGAATGAGAGCAAATGGTTCCTGCTGCAGGGGACAGGGTCGCATCCGCTGCGGAGCGGACCCTTTTGAGTCTCCTTGATTCGACCACGGATCGTCACAGAGCGCGTGGTGGAGTGATGTTTGCCTCTGCAGCAGCGCTTTGCCGGCTGGGAAGAGCCCCGAGCGGCTCGCGGCCTGCCCTTCTACTTGGCCCCCCATCGGGAAGTTTGAGCTTCGCAGCGGGCGATACGAAGGCGCGCGCGAGCAGTTCGAAACGGCGCTCGCGCTCGCGCGTAACTCCGCGCAGCGCAAGGGACGGACCCGGCGCCTGCAGACCGCAGAAATGACGAGGTTATCTCTCAGCAAGCTTTGCGGCATCGGCAAAGGCCAGCGGGCGGGCGCCTGCTGGCCTTTGTGTTAGCGAGTGTGGCCGGTTATTGCGGAGTAAAGGTCCAGTTGAGGACCTTCTGGACGGCGTTGAGGCCACCGGTGCTGGCGGTAAAGCCGGCATAGGCGGTGCTGGCGCCCACGCTGCTGGGGATGTTGATGGACCAGCTGTGGGAGTAAGCGGCGTGGATGATGGTGTCGGTGATGGTCATGCTCAAGGTGGTCCCGCTGTAGCTCATGCTGACCGCCAGAGGATGACCGCTGGCGAGCACGACCCCGGAGCTGGTCATATCCAGCGCGCCGGCCGTTCCCGGATAGGCGCCGTTGGTATACAAGCCGGTGGAATCGCGGTGCGAGCCGACGGTGGTGTAGAGGTCGAACTTGATCGCCACGCTCTTGGTAATGCGGGGGCTCTGGGTAGGACCATAGGAGTATCCCAAGGCGCTGTTGGCCGGACCCAGGGCTTTGGGTCCGGAGGGATCGTCCTCAAGCACGAAGGTGAGTCCGTTGGCCTGTGCGTTGGTGTTCTGCAGAGTGAAGGTGGTGGTGAAGCCGCTGATCGAGATCGGCTGAGCATAGAAGCTGCTGGCGGCCTCGGTATTGGCGCCATCGGTCAACTCCAGTGCGCCGCTGACGAACCTGGCCTTGCCGTTGGCCTGCATACCGCTGCCGCTGCCGAAACCGCCGCCGTAGTTGATGGGAGGCGGATTGCCGCCGCCGGAGGAGATGGTGTAGGCAGCGGTGGCGATGGAGGAAGCGGCGTCGCCAGGCGCGACTGCCAACGCCTTGAGGGTCTCAGTCGCGGTGACCGCGATGGGACTGCTGTAGACGCTGGAGCTGGTGGTGGGATTGGTGTTGTCAGTGGTGTAGTAGATCACCGCTCCCGCGGTCGCATCGCTGATCGATACGTTCTGCGCCGCGCTATACGTTCCCGCTGGCGGCGAGAACACCGGCGTCGCGGTTGCAGCGGGTCCAGTGGAGCCGGCAGGAGTAAAGGTCCAGTTGAGGACCTTCTGGACGGCGTTGAGGCCACCGGTGCTGGCGGTAAAGCCGGCATAGGCGGTGCTGGCGCCCACGCTGCTGGGGATGTTGATGGACCAGCTGTGGGAGTAAGCGGCGTGGATGATGGTGTCGGTGATGGTCATGCTCAAGGTGGTCCCGCTGTAGCTCATGCTGACCGCCAGAGGATGACCGCTGGCGAGCACGACCCCGGAGCTGGTCATATCCAGCGCGCCGGCCGTTCCCGGATAGGCGCCGTTGGTATACAAGCCGGTGGAATCGCGGTGCGAGCCGACGGTGGTGTAGAGGTCGAACTTGATCGCCACGCTCTTGGTAATGCGGGGGCTCTGGGTAGGACCATAGGAGTATCCCAAGGCGCTGTTGGCCGGACCCAGGGCTTTGGGTCCGGAGGGATCGTCCTCAAGCACGAAGGTGAGTCCGTTGGCCTGTGCGTTGGTGTTCTGCAGAGTGAAGGTGGTGGTGAAGCCGCTGATCGAGATCGGCTGAGCATAGAAGCTGCTGGCGGCCTCGGTATTGGCGCCATCGGTCAACTCCAGTGCGCCGCTGACGAACCTGGCCTTGCCGTTGGCCTGCATACCGCTGCCGCTGCCGAAACCGCCGCCGTAGTTGATGGGAGGCGGATTGCCGCCGCCGGAGGAGATGGTGTAGGCAGCGGTGGCGATGGAGGAAGCGGCGTCGCCAGGCGCGACTGCCAACGCCTTGAGGGTCTCAGTCGCGGTGACCGCGATGGGACTGCTGTAGACGCTGGAGCTGGTGGTGGGATTGGTGTTGTCAGTGGTGTAGTAGATCACCGCTCCCGCGGTCGCATCGCTGATCGATACGTTCTGCGCCGCGCTATACGTTCCCGCTGGCGGCGAGAACACCGGCGTCGCGGTGACCGAAGGATTGCCTTGTGCAACCGTAACGGTGACAGTAGGGGACGCGGAGACCGCGTAATTCGCGTCGCCACCATAGTTAGCTTGGATTACATCCGACCCGACGGGAAGCGCAGTGGTGGTGAAGGTAGCCGTACCGCTGGAGAGGCTCACGTTTCCCAGAGGACTGCCATTCACCGTCAACGCCACACTGCCGGTCGGCTTGGCCGAGCCGGACGTGCCGACAACCGTGAGCGGCAAGCTGACCGAAGTACCCTGAGGGGCGGAGCTGACAGAGGCGGCGAGGCTGGTGGCGGACTCCACCAGCGGAGCCAGCACCGTGACGTTGCCCGCATTCGACGCGGAAAGCCCGTTGTTGCCATCTCCTGCATAGACTGCGGTAAGCGCGTCCCCCCCGACAGGCAGGTTGAATGCGCCGCTTGCGTTCCCATTGTCATCCAGCGCTGCCGTACCGATGACAAGCCCGTTCGACATAAACGAGACCGGGCCGGTGGGTGTGGCGCCGCCGGTTACCTTCGCGGAGAGCTGCGCCGGAGACCCGTTGCGCAGTGTGCCGCTCTGAACACCGATGGTCGTGGTCGTCTGAGCCTTGTGGTTGAACTGCGCGTCGAGGTAAGCAATACGCAGATTCAACCAGTTCGCCAGATACGCAACCTCGTTGTCATAGGAGCCGGCGGCCTGCGGATTTGGCCAGACCTTGATACCCTGCATGGGCCAGCGCCCGAAGTTGTTCGCCTGCGACTGCTCCAGCGTGGCAGCTTGCTGTTGAATGGAAGTGATCCAGTTTGAGAAGACGCCGTTCTCCTTGAGCGCGTTCCATTGGGTAGCGGCGTCGGCCGCGAAGCCCGGATCCTTGAACCATTGCTTGTACCACAGTGCCTGTGTCTGCACCCAAGGTATGGTGGGGTTCGAAATAGCGTGGTAGTTGACGTTGCCCGAGCTGATGTCGAAGTCCCAGATGGGCCCCATGTAGAGGAGCGGATTGTCCTTGTCCTTGTAAAGATAATCGCTGCTGAAGAAGTCTCCGCCATCCACGTTACCCATCACATCGTTGACAATGTACCAATTGACAGCTGATGCCTCATCGAAATATGCGCGCCAACCTAGGGCCGGATCGGTGAAATTACTCGCGAAAAGGGCGTTCTCCGCCGTGTCGACGTAGCTGGAGATGTAGCTGGTCTGCTGAGGCACTTCCGGGTCCGGCGTGAAATCGGGATCGATCAACCCGATGGGCAGCCCCTGAGGCGTCTTGAAGGTGAAAGCCTCGTCAGCGCGGGTGTCGATCTCCAGCAAATACCCGCCGCTGATGTCATCCGTTATATCGGTCTCGGCGAGTTCGCTGATATTGATACGGTGACTATCCACCTTTACTTCTTCGATGAGCTGGTAATTGCCCTCGTACACCCCATTCAGGTAGAGTTCCACGAACAGCGAATGCGATGCCCAGGGCATCAGCGTGGCAGTTCCGCTTGGACTTGGAGAATTCGCGGGCGAGCTGAGATATCCGTTGCCGATGGGAATGGCATTTGCCAGTGCGGAGGCCGCCCAATCGCGCAGGAATGTCTTGTCGTCATAGTTCGCCAGTAGGTCGAAGCTCTTGCTCTTGTCGCAGGTCGGAAGAGACTTGCCATTGGTGATGTACGGGCAGCTCAAGCCCATCACATGCAACAAATCCAAGCTGGTATTGAGCTTGACGTGGTACGGCTTCTTGGGCATGGCGGCAGTGGAGTTGCCGTGCAAATGGAAATCCGCCGTATTATCCGTATCACTGGAATTTGGTAGATAGCTGGTACTTCCGTCCGCGCTGGTGATGGTAATCGTGCCCGGCACATCCGTGGTTCCATCGAGGATCGGTGTGCCATTGGTGTTGATCGTCACGATCGGCAGGTTGATCTGGCTCTGTGCCGGGGCGAAGGAAGGGTTCGTCAAAGAGACCATCAGCGTCATCGTGGACGACGCCGTCGTAGAGCCAGCAACACCAACGAGAGTAACGGTATTCGCCTTCTGATTGGGATCGCTGGCGCTGGTGGCGGGAAAGGCCTCCTGGTCGGCATTCAGGGCGGCGCTGAGAGTGAGTGTGCCCTGGCTGCCGGCATAAAGTGTGAGCGGCGAGACGGTGATGCCGGAGGGCAGTCCGCTGAGCGTAATGGTAATTGGCCCGGTGTAACTGCTACTCCCGACGGTAATGGTGACAGGGATGTTCCGGTCGCCGGGATGAATTGTGACTGACTGCGGCGATGCCGCGACGGTGAAGGACTGGGCCCAAACGCCGGCAGCAAAGAAGAAGAGCAACACAACGGGCAACACGCGCATCAACGCGGTCGCGGGGGATCGGCGGATCATAGGAAATCTCCTGGCGGCAAACGGCGCTTTTATCCAGAGGGGAACTCTTGGCGGACTGTCTGTCTGGTCCCGAACTAAGCGGGAAAATCTATCTGGCACTTGCGGGGAACAAGGGCCGGGTAGAATAGGAATCCCATTCCAGCGCGCTGGATAGATTCGAAGCTAGGCGATTCCAAAAACGAATCTTTATACGCCCTCACGTATAGAGTTTATTAACTGCAAAGTCAAGATTGATTTCATTGAATCTAAAGAGAAGTCTCCGAATGGAGATAGACATGAACTCGGGTCGCCTCGTCAATTCGAAGGCCATATTCATTCCATAGAACTTATGGACAGATGGACGCGACCTGGCCGCCGAGCGCCGGCGCGATGAGAGATTACTTCCAGTTACTGTTTCGTGAGAAGTATACGTTTCGAGTTTGTCCTGATCCGGAATCAGACGTACGGCTTCTGCCAAGGTCCTGCCCGTCGTGCCAAACATCCACCGCGCGTGGCGGTGCCCCCGCGCGGCATGGGCTGGAGGTGGCCCGATCGAAACACGCGTCGATGTCGTGGTGATTGGCGCCGGTTTTTCAGGCTTGGCGAAGTCTCCCGTCAATCACCCATAGAAGCAACCGCAGTAATGCCGCGGGGGCGGGCGTTCCGGCACTACTTTTGTGCAACTGTATCCTCGCTGATCTTCGCCGCTGACTTGATGGGGATGAACCGCGTCGAATCGGCAGCGAGTAATCTATGTTCGCAGCGATCCGGTCGGGCTTGGACCTTCTGCAGATGGTACGTCAGCTAGGTGTTCTCGCTGTAACATCCCCGATCGCAAAGATTGACGCGCAGGGTCGCACCCGCAAGTGCGGGTGCGGCCCGGTTGATTACGGCGCTTGGCCTGAACTACTTGCTCTGGTTGATGAGCACGCCCAGATAGACTTTGCCCTGACTATTCGGTGCGCTGAAGAAGATGGCAGGCTGGCCGCCCGTGGTCAATGGCGCGGCCATGGGTGCGGTAAGGAAGGCGGCGCCGCTGAAAAGTTCCCGGGGGCCCGCGAACTTACCGTTACCCAGGCCCTTGAGCGCTTGTATCCCATTGCCCACGTAGAGGAAATCCGCTTTTCCATCGCCATCCAGATCGATCAGGCTGCCATCGACGGCGGCGTCGGGAATTGAGGTCGCGATATACCAGTAAAAGCCTCCCGCCTGTTTCGCCAGCAGTGTAGCTACCCTTGGTTGCGCATTTGGACTGTTTTTGGCGTAGAGCGGGACCACCAGATCCGCCTTGCCGTCATGATTGAAGTCGGCCGCGACCATGGCTTGCATGCCCCCCGCTGAAATGGGGCTATCGAAGACGTAGGCATCCTGCTGTGAATCGCGGAATGTGCCATCTCCATTCCCAGCAATCACCCGGAACCCCAGGTTCCCGACATCGACGATGGTGAAGTCGAGCTTGCCGTCCCCGTTGAAGTCTCCCACGGCTCCGAAAGCCTCGTTGGAGTCGAAGTCAACGATCGATTGGGAATGGGTGAAGGTACCTTTCCCATGGTTCAGGAAGATGTCTTCCTGCGTGTAGGGGCCATCGTTGGGGTTGTCGTCGTCGGTGGAGACGAGAATATCGGGCTTGCCATCATGGTTGAAGTCGGCTACTACCACCGCGTTGGCGTGTCCCCCTGGAGGCAAAGGATATCTGCCGCTCTCGTGGAAACTTCCATGGCCGTCGCTGAGATAGATGACCAGAGCGCCGTCATAAAGATTCAACTGGCCAAAATCATTGCCGGCGTAGGCATGAATCAGGTCCGGATGACCGTCCCCATTCACGTCGGCGATCAGCAGTTGATCGATGCCAGGATCGGAGATGGGGAGCAGACTGCTGGTAAAGCCGCCTTTGCCGTCTCCCTTCAGAAGCTGATACTGGGGCGGCGGCCCAGTGCCATTATTCGAACTCTCCGTTTCTAGAATGAGATCGGTCTTTCCGTCGCCGGTGACATCCCCGGCAGCATAGGCGGCTGGACTGTAGGTGGAAGAGTTGGCATAGGGGATGACATGAGGTCCGGAAAACGAGATGGTGGATGCGGTTTGAGAGAAGAGGCAGGTTGAGGTGAAGGCGATAGCAACCAAAGGCATGGCTTGAGACAAGCGGATGCGCATACAAACACTCCTGGTGGATTGAATGCAGGCTCCCGGTGAGAGGACTTGCGCCTGAGCGAACAAGCGGGGACCAAGTTCGGCGGCATTTTACTCCGATTTAGCGTGGATTGGCAGCAGGTGCATTAGGACGGTCAAAGCCTACTTTGACTGGCAGTTTGGGCCGGAAGCCGCAGATCCAGGTGTTTGAGTCGGAGTGGCGCGGCTTGTGCGCGGAAAGCGGCGCCAGAAGGGGGCCACAACACCGGGTCAGACCGTGAAGCCGGACCATTCCCGCACACTTGGATGCGCTTCGAGCGCCATCATTGTCCGGCGTTGGAGCGAGACCTAATCATATATCGTTCAGGTTCGGCCAAAAACTGGCCAGTTCTCGGCTGGTAGAGAGAGTCGCCAATCACTCCCGACCGGCACCTTATAGCCCGTCCGAAAGCTGCTAATAGCCGGCCAAGTCATCCTCTCTGGGAGCGGAAACCGGACCTTCTCCCGCTCATCGGGAGAGCGGCAGTCCAGAAAGCCCCATCCCGCCGCCCTGCGGGCGCTTCTCCAACGGAACTTTAGCAGGCAATTTGCGCCAATACTCCGGGAATTTCGGGGTTTCGATCGAGAGAGACCTGGAACCAGGACTGTGTGGCGGGGGAAGAGCCATTCGAACCCTTAGTAGAACTTTTGGCCTCATAGTCGCGACCTGCCTAAGGCTGCTTCAATGTGGCCCGTTGTTCCTGCCAATCCGGGGGGAGGTGCTTGAGACAACGTCCCAGATCGAGCGATGAAGGCTGCCTTCCGTCGAGGATAGCTTCGGTCATCGAGACCGGCCTCCGCGGCGAGGGCACGCTGGTTGAGAACATGCCCGCTCTGGATCCTGCTCACCCAATCGTGTGCCCGGGCGATGGCGCGGATCAGCGCAGGAACAGGATGCGGTTTGGCGTGACTGGAGTCGGGCGGCAGCAGAAGCGGACCTCTCCCCCACAGCGCTTGAGCTGCGTTTCCAGCCGAAGTGTGATGTGCTGCAGCGACTCGTCTTCTGCACCGTCAGTCTGAATACTCAGATTCTGGCCAAGAACAACCGCAGGAGGGCGCTCTTCGGAACCTGCACTTCGATGCTGTCCTCGTGAACCACAACCCGATGCAGCAGTGATCGCCGCAGGGCAGGTGAGTTCTCTTGAGATCGCGAGGCGCCTGGATGTTCTCAAGCAGCCGCTGACGGTCACTCACATCCGCACAGCACTCGCTCAGCAGGTCCAGCAGCTGCTGTGGCGATTGGAGTAAACGATTGAGTTCTGAGAGAACCAGCTCCTCGATCTCCTGCGGCGGCATCCGGGCTGGCCGCGCGGTCTTCTCGCCGTTCTTCTTGAGCAGAGCGCGTGAGCAGTAATACCGGTACCGCTTGCCGTTTTTGTTGGCATGGGTGGGCGTGAAGCGATGGCCTTCGCCGTCGAAGAGGAGTCCAGCCAGCATGCTCTTCTCCGTGCCCCGGGGGCGGTTGCGGCTCCCCTGCAGGTTGGCCTTCAACCGGGCCTGCACGCGATCCCACAGCTCCTGATCGATGATGGCTGGCTGCTGCCCGGGAAACGACTTGCCCTTATGTGTGATCTCACCTCGGTAGATCCGGTTCTGGAGCATCTGGTAGAGAGCACCGCGCGAGAACACAGCTCCGCCCGAAGCTCGTCCATCCCGGCTGACCCGCTGCTTGCTGCGGATTCCCTGTTCCTCGAGGTACGTGCGCAGCTTCGACACACAGCCCTGCTCCAGATACGCGCGGAAGATCTGTTGCACTCGCTCGGTTTCCTGTGCCTGGATGACCAACTGCCGATCCCGCAGTTCATAGCCAAGAGGAACGACTCCGCCCATCCACATGCCCTTGCGCTTCGAGGCAGCAATCTTGTCCCGGATGCGTTCGCCGGTGACCTCGCGCTCAAACTGCGCAAAGGACAGCAGCACGTTGAGCGTCAGCCTCCCCATGGAGGTCGTGGTATTGAACTGCTGGGTGACGGAGACGAAGCTGATGCCCTGCCGGTCGAACTGCTCGACGATCTTGGCGAAGTCGGCCAGCGAGCGGGTCAGCCGGTCCACCTTATAGACCACCACTGTATCGACTCGCCTGGCCGCGATGTCTTCGAGCAGACGCTTGAGCGCCGGCCGCTCCATGGTGCCGCCGGAGAAGCCTCCATCGTCATACCGGGCGAGGATTAAATGCCAGCCCTCGTGGCGTTGGCTTCTCGCTGTGCGTCGAGCGAGTTGAAGGACTGCTCCAGACCTTCTTCGGAGGACTTGCGGGTATAGACGGGCGCACCGAACCAGAGCTGGGCTCATTTTGTCTTCCGCGTCCCGAAGAAGAGCGGCCCGGACCAGCGGGTCCCGGTAATCTCGCGCGCGATCTTCGAGAGACTTGCGTACTGCTTGCCGCGATATTCGAAGCCGGCGTCAATGACGCTAACCTCGTGGACTTCTCCGCCCCCAGCGCCGGATCAGCCTGGTGCAGGACCGGATCCTCGGCGCGATACTGGGATGAGGTCGCTTCTCCAGGCCGAGTGACTGGGCGGTCTCGCGCAGCCGCTTGCGAGCGCGGTGTGACAGGCCGCCGAACTTCTTCTTCTGCATGCGGGAGGCCAGAATCGGCACCATCAGCTCTTTGCGCAGCTTCGGCGGCGGGTCGTGGTCGAAGTTCCTGTGCCAGATCAGCATCAGCTGGGCTTTGTTCAGCGCGGGCAACTCTGCGATTTTGTGAGCAAGATCCCTTTCCATCGAGCCTCCGTGGCACTCCGGCTCTTCAGAGGAGAATCCGGGTGTGCACAGTGACGCTCTTGCCGGGCAGACAGTCAAGTCAGTTGTCGTCAAGAATGCAAGCAGGATGCGCTTCTCTGCCTGGCGACAGTAGCGAGCGCGATGCTGTTACAGTTCCTGGCACGGATCGTGGAGATCCTCGGGCAAAGAGGCAAGGAGGAGCTTAGGCTTTAGCCGCTTTCTTCGTCTTCGCCCAGCGCCTCTTCTGAGCAGCAGCGATCTTGGCACGTGCCCCAGGCGAGAGCGGAGGACGTCCAGCCGTTGTTTTGGGCGAGTGCCCAAGGGGACGGCCTCTCCGCCGCTGTCCGTCTCTTCCTGCCAGTAAGCTGCGAGCCTGCTGTAAGCGGGCGATTTCTTCGTCGAGGTGTGCTACAAGGCTTCGGGTGTCCACAGCAGAATGATAACAACTCCAGCCGCTCACGATGTCTATGAATAAGGCTCTAACATTCTGAGATCAACGCACTTGAAAACGCATCCACAGCTACCCGCCGGCCAGCCTCCAGTAGGGAACCTCATTCTTCACGAAATAGCGGAAGGCATCGGGGCCGTGATCGTGGAGTTTCAGAGGCTTCTCTTCGACGCGCTGGGCGGCCTTCGCGTCCCAGGCGTAGATTTGCATCTCCTCGATGGTCTTCCCAGTGGTCTGGCGGCAGAACCGTACCAGGCGCTGATTGAGCACCATAGAGGTAATGCGGATGCCCTCATTGACTTCGTTGTCGGCATCCACATGCCAGATCCCGCGCTTGAGCATCTCGGCTTTGAACGACGCTGCAGAGGGATCGATGATCACCTTGGCGTCGCTCTGCGGGCCGATGAAGCGCGAGATCCTCCGCGTACTCGGCATCAGTCTTCTGCCGCATCTCGACGGCCGAGTCCCAGCGATACTCGCGAGCGATCCAGAACAGCCGCCCGTCGTCGTAGATGTCGAGGTAAACCATGGGATTCGATCAGGGTGAACCGTCCGGCCGTATCCGAGGCCCCCACCTTCACTGTCATCGACCAGCCGGGCAGTTCGATGCGAGTTCCTTCATCGGCTCCAAGGCAGAAGGCGCGACCGGATCCGCCCATGCTGGCGAATTGCTCGAAAGACATGTGCCCATGCGCCTCCAGAGCCGTACTCTTCACGCCCGCGGCTCTGAGGTACGTCTCGGAGTGGCAGTCCGCTACGCTGTAAGGTCCGATTGCTAACTGGCTTCTTCGATCCCACAGTGAGCCCGCAAGACGTGAATGCCTTTGCAAATGGCTGACGCGAGCTCGGCGTCTCTTGCTATCTCATCGGGACTGAGTCTTGCCCCGATCAGGTCGATTCTGATTTCTGCATCGTGTAACACTTCCGCGCCCATCGTCGAGAGAATCTCACGCAGCGCTTCTTGAGCGTGCTCGGCCCGCGGCGAGGTGCGTACCAGCAACACAGGCTTTCCGCAGAGTTCTCCGGTACCCACTTGCCAATCCAGGGCGTTCTTCAAAGCACCCGGAACACCGTGCGCGTACTCCGGAACCGAAAATACCACTGCGTGCGCCCGCAGAATGGAGCTTCTTAAGGCCGAGACATAGGAGTCCTCGCGGCCATCCCTCAAATCCGGATTGAAGTGAGGGAGGCGATCAAGATCTGCATACAGTTGAAAGCGAAACTCAGGCGGTAAGAGTTTCTCAATTGCCAGGAGGGCAGAACGATTCATGGATTCAGAACGCAGACTGCCGGAAATACCGAGCAGAAGTTTCTTGTCCGGCGAGTTCCGCGCCTCGGCCTCTGCACTCTGCGATTGAAACATCTGCTCCGCGCGAGCCATCGCGTTCGCGTCTTCCAGCACGTCGCCCGGTCGATTGCCCGAACCAAGTACGCTTCCGCCCCAGCGCATGCCGATATAGTTTGCGGTGAGCCGGAGTGTGCTGAACAAGGGTTCTGCGTCGGCAGCGATGTCCCCGCTGTAGCTCGAGATAGCCCAAAGCGTCTTCCCTTTCATCCGCACTTTGAACTTGATTTTCGGAATGCGAAGCCAACCGCTCCAATGGTCAAGGTAGAGCTTGGCGCTGGCCGGCAGGCCGTACCAGTACAGGGGAGCTACAACGACGATATCTGTAGCCGTCAGCGTAGCTTCCAGCAGAGTCTTCGAGTGGCCACGCGCTGCAGGATAGGTCCCATCGCCTGAGTGCCGCAAATCATAGAAGGGCGGCAGAGGGAGTTCCGTAAGGCGAAGCCACGTTTGCCGCACATGTGCCGGCAACCCTGCCGCCGCACGCCTCGCCAGAAGTTCAGAGTTCCCGTCGCGGCGTGTGCCGGCCAACAAAAATAGGAAATGGCGTTCCATCACCGAACCTGCTCCAACACGTCGCGCATCATGCCGAGCGTACGTTGTACATCGTCCGGGGAGGTCGCCCACGAGGAGACGCTGATGCGCATGGCATAGCGGCCCTTCCATGTGGTGGGTCCGAGCCACGCTACACCGCTCTGCTGAATCAAGTGGAGAGCCTGTCGCGTTTGCTCCTCCGTTGAACACGCAAATGCGACCTGGTTGAGTACGACTGTGTTGAGCACTTCATAACCGCAATCTGCCAAGCCATGAGCGAACGTTTGCGCATGATCGCAGCATCGGTCAACGAGCTGTTCCACGCCGGTTCGTCCAAGCGTCTTGAGCGCTGCCCAGAATTCGATTCCGCGCGCGCGACGGCTCAGCTCCGGAGTGAACGTGTTCGGTTGGCGACGTTCGTCTCTCACAAGATACGTTGCATCGACCCCGAAGACATCCTGGACCGCCTCGGCATCGCGGCAGGCATAAATGGCCGAGTCCTGCGGCAGGTTGAGCCACTTATGCCCGTCAAGACTCCACGAGTCTGCGAGCTCTACACCATCGGTCAGATATCGTCTCGACCGCGAAGCACGGGCCCACAAACCGAACGCGCCATCAACATGCACCCACGCGCCCTTCTCTCTGGCCTTGGTGCAGATCCCACGAAAGTCGTCGAAGTCACCGGAATTGATATTTCCGGCTTGAAGGATGACCAGAGTGGACGCATCGAGTTCAGGAATGTCAGCGGCAACTACTCTTCCGTTTGCATCTGTGGCATAACGCTCGACGCTGTCTAACCCCAGCCCGGCATAGGAGAGCGCGGCAAGATTGGTTGGGTGAAGCTCCTCCGTGGTCACGATACGTAGGCGAGGCGCGCCATTCAATCCACGCTGCCTAACGTTGTAGCCCTGCCGCCTGAGAAGAGCTGAACGCGCAGCGACGAATGCAGAGAACGCGCCCATCGTCGATCCGGTGACGAAACCAACCGAGGCTTCACGCGGCAAATCAAGAACATCCAGAAGCCATGCCGCCGAGACAACCTCCAACTCGGCTGCAATCGGAGAAAGAATCCACGTGCCCGCATTTTGATCCCAGGCAGACGCAAGCCAGGATGCCGCAACAGTGACCGGCAACGTGCCGCCCACAACGAAGCCGAAGAAACGCCCACCTGTGTTTGCCACCGTCGCGGGAGAACCGATTCGGTCCAATTCTTCCAGAACAGCGGCCGGATCACCAGACTCCTCCGGCAGCGGTTGCTGCAATTCAGGTAATGCCGCGATCGCTTCAGCAGTCGGCATCACGTGCCGCTTGCGGATTGAATTAACATAACGGCTCGATGCCGCGTGCGCTATCTCGAGCAGGGCTTCCATTTCTTCCATGGATTGCAGGTCCTTTGGTATAAGCCGGGTTGAAAGACTTAGTGTTCGAGCTCAAAACTCGATTTAGCTTTTCTGGATCAATTTTGAGATTTGTGCGAGATGGTTCAGATCATGCCCTGCCCAAAGGCGGCACAAGTGCGCCACGGATTCCCGACCGCGTTGAGCATGAATGCCGTACATGTCCATCTGCGCCGGGCTAAGGTTCTCAAGAATGTCCAGATTGGCAGCGCGGTTCACCAGCAGGCGTTCCAGCGACCGGTTTGCCGGGATGGATTGATACCGCGCAACCACGGCCCAGCTATCCTGATAAAAACCAGGAATTTCTACACCGCTCTGGCTAAGGATTTGGCGCAAACGGAAGCCGAGAACTGTCTCTGTGTCAGCAAGGTGAGCAAGGATCTCCCTCGCGCTCCACTTGACAGGCTGGGGGCGCGAAGACAGCTCTTCCGGTGCAGCATTAGTAATCTGCGCCTGGATCACATCAACAGTACTGCGCAAGACGTCCAGTGGCTCCCGCCCATCCAAATTTCTTAGGATGCGGTCGATGTAGCGCTGTGCTTCCGGGGAAGGGATTTCCCTGGCTGAAATGAGCGCAGGATCGGCTCCGCTTTGTTCTTCAGTGCGGTGCGGTGCATGTGCTGGACTGGAAAGCGCAGCAAGAACATGGGAGGTGGACAGGATGGTCGCGAACTCGCCGCTCAAATCGCTGAGAGCCGCCGCATGCACCTCCTGAGCGGGTCGCCATGCGCCATCCAGAGCAGCCCGGTCGAACGTAGCCGTCGCATCCTCCACAACGTAAGTATCGAATCCCAGGTTCCCGCTCATGCGCGCCGTGGTGGAGACACAGTGATTGGTTATGAGACCCACAATCACGGCTTGTTTGATACCCTGCCGCCTCAGATGAGCTTCGAGAGGAGTCCCGATGAAGGCGCTATTTACCGATTTAACGTAGATCGGTTCACCAGGCAACGGCTTAGCTTCTTCCTTGTGTTCGAAGCTTTCCTGGCCTTTCTGGAAGTAGCCAGTCGGGGATGCTGAAGCGTGCTGGATATGAACGATTGGAAAGCCCTTTGCGCGCCAGGCATCCAGCAGCGCAGCAATCTGCTCTTCTGCGCAAGGATTGTTTCGGTTGCCCCAACCCGGATGGTTGAAAGCTTTCTGCACATCGATGACGATCAACGCACTGCGTTCCGTGAAGGTGTACTGGATCGACAAAGAGGTCCTCGCTTCGAGAATGGATGAGGTTTAAGGTCCACTGAAGTGGCAGCAGATTCAAGCGCCAATCGTTTTCATATTGGCATTCATCGCGCTATTCCTTTGTATTCGATTATTTGCGCGAAACCACCATCCATGTGCAACTGCTGGTGGCAATGGAACAGGGTGGAGCCGGGGTTGTCGGCGAAGAAGTCTACTTCAATATGCCCATATGCGGGTAAGTTGACCACGTCCTTCAGGATGCCCCTTGTGGGTTTGCCGTGAACGCTGACCAATTCGAAGCTGTGTCGGTGTAGGTGCAGCGGGTGCGCGCAGCCGCTCGCATCGTAAAACGCAAGCCGATACCGCTTTCCCTTCTCCACAACGATAGGTGCGGTGTGCGGGAACGTGTGCCCATTGATCATCCACGTATCGATGATTTCATCGGCCTTCGGAAATCGCTGAAAAACCATTGGGAACGTCTGCTCCGGGGACGGCGCATCTTCTTGTGTCCCGAAAGATGTGTACTGCCAACCAGGAGCGAGAGGTTCTCTCCAGACTGCCGGTCCGCTGGCCCCAGCATATTCAACCGGTATACCCAATCCGCTCGCTCGCTCGTGCACGCTTGTGGAACCGAGAATCCACACTCCCGGATTGGTCATCTCGACGACCGCGTCAACCCTCTCGGCCACTGCAAGAGAAAGGGTGCCAACCTTGGTTCGACGCGGTACCGAGTTGCCATCTAATGCGACCACCTCAAAATGATGCCCGGCAAACGAGAGAGTGACGTTTTCGGTCGCACTTGCGTTCAGGAGCCGGAACAACACGCGTTCGCCAGGGCGCACTTTGACAGGCTCCGCCGCAGAACAAATCTTGTCGTTGAAGCACGCGTACCGATACTTCAACTTGCAGGAGTGGTCGCTACTTCGCATCGGCGTAGGCTCCCAGTGATGGATCGCGAGCAATACCTCCTGGTCATAACCTCCGGAGTCCTGCCCGTCTTCAACAATCAGAAATCCGAACTGGCCCGAATAGGTGGACTTGGTGAAGTCAGTCCCGCCTCGGGTGTGCGTGTGGTACCAGCGAGTTCCCCCGGGACAAGGCGCGAGACTGTATCGCCTGGATTCTCCGGGCGCAATCATCGCGCTGCCCTCTTCCATCGTCCCGTCGTCCATTGCGCTTACCGCCAGACCATGCCAATGGACGAGCTCCTCCGCATCGCTCGCGTTCTCGACGTTGATGTTGACCTCACGTCCTTTTCTCAGCCGCAGCACCGGTCCAGGTACGCGATCGTTATAGGAAAGCGTTTCGATCTGAATGCCACGGGCGAGTTCCAGCTTCGTGCAAGCGATCCTCAATGTGTGGTCCGCAGGCACAGGAGATTCGGACACTCGTACTGGCGTATGCCTCTGGATGATTCGCGGTACATGCCAAGCTGCTCCGAGCATCGCCGAGGCCGCCTGCAGACTGAATTGGCGTCGATTCACTTCTTCTCCTTGCTGGGCAGTGAATTCGTTGTCGGTCGGTCGTGTACATCGGGGCGTGGATCCGCTACGAAGCCATCTCGGTTCGGCATCTTCACTTTTGGAAGAGTCATTCGGTCCATCTCCTCGCTCCCGCCGATGATGCCGTTTAGCTGCAAGATATAGGCGGTCGTTGCATATGTCTCGTCCGCAGTCAGCGTTCCAGGGTCTGGGTAGTAAGGCATGGCACGGTAGATGTAGTCCCAGACGGAGGTGCTATATGGCCAGTAGCTTCCAACGGTGAGAACCGGGTGCTTTGTGGCCAGGCTGCCAATTCCGCCCACCAACTGCGGGCCAATCGGATCGTGACCTTCTCCGCGGCCTCCATGGCACCCAGCACACTTCCTCAGAAACACAGTGCGTCCTTGAAGAGCATTTCCTCTTCCGGCAGGGAGCCCACTTCCATCGGGTGCGACAGGTGCGATCCAAAACTTCATTTCATCCGGTGAGGGAGAGTGACCTATCGACTGATCATGCGAGCCCTGCGCGACCAGGTTGGATCCCCACACCACCAGTAGCAACGAGCCGAACCAATGGAAATTACGCATGCGTAATCTCCCCGTTCGCTTTCACGTGCCACCACTTTATGCCGTTGTAATGATCGAACCCGTCCGGTCCTTCCGAGAGACCACGCACAGCGACGAGTTCCTCCCGCGTCGGCTGCCAGTAGCCCGTCTCATCCTGGCAGCGGGATGCGATCTTTCTCGCACTCCCATCCCACCTCCACGTCAAATCAAACCTGGTGAGACTCTTCGAATAGACGGGCTCCTGCAAGTTCGCGTTGCGCCAAGTAGACCCCCCATCGTCCGAGATTTCGACTTTTCGGATCTTGCCGCGACCGGACCACGCCAGACCAGTGATCTCGTAAGGTCCGGGCCCTTCGAGTCGCTGCCCGCCCGCCGGACGGGTGATCACAGACTTCGCTTCCATGACAAACGTAAATCGGCGAGCCTTACCATCAGGCAACAAATCCGTGTAACTCGCCGCCTCATCCCTCGCCATCACAGGTCCATCGGTGAGTAGAAGTCTGCGCAGCCACTTTACGCTCACGTTCCCTTCCCAACCGGGAACGAGCAGACGCACGGGATACCCCTGCTCTGGACGCAGCGCCTCGCCGTTCTGACCGTAGGCGACCATGACGTCGTCAAGCGCCTTTTTGATGGGCAGGCTTCTTGCAAGCCGGCAGGCATCAGCCCCCTCGGCATAAACCCACTTCGCGCCTGGCTTCACCCCTGCATAGTCGAAAAGAGCGCAAAGCGGAACTCCGGTCCACTCAGCGCAGCTAACCAGACCATGGCTCTTCTGAGGCGTTTCCTGGGGACGTCCGGCGTGCTCCGAGCTGCTATTGCCGGCACATTCTACAAAATGAACTCGCGTGACAGACGGAAGTCGCAATAGCTCTTTGAAAGAGAAGAGGACTGGTCTTTCCACCAGGCCATCCAACAGCAACTGGTGTCTGGCTGGATCGATGGGAGGCACACCGGCGTGTAGGCGTTCGAAGAACAGCGCCGAGGGAGTGATGACGCCATATAAGTCCTGCAGCGGAGTGCGCCCTGAACCATTGCCTTCGTAGGGTCCAGGGGCAAGATAGCGTTCGGACGTCTCGAAGGAAGACCGCAACCCGTACTTTCGTCGAGGCTCTCCGGCTTCATGTGGAGTGCCTTGGGCGTGAGCCCCCGCCGCAAAGGAAGCCGCGGCTGCAAGCTTGAGGAATCTTCTGCGCGACCCGTTTCCTTCAGCCATGGCCAACCACACTTCCTCCGACTGTTCCAGGACATCGTTCCTTCCAGGCGCAAGAACCGCATCCAGGAAGTCTAAATACATATCCGCTAAGGCGACTATATAGCTTAGGCAGACATGCGTCAAGGCATATATAACTGTCTAATGGCGAAGAAGACCTTTGAAGAGTTCGATTCTTTCAAGCGCTCGGTGACGGCCCCCGCCTCTGGCTGTTGAACCTGACGGGCGACCAGGAGATCTCCGTTTCCTATTTCGTTGAGATCCTCGACCAGCCGCAGCCCAAAGTATCCTGTCACCTTTCTTATCTGCGCAGTGCAGGCATCGTCAGCGCCCGCAAAAACGGCAAGTGCGTGCATTACAGCATCACTCCACCGCCCGATCTTCAGGCTGCTCAGATTCTGTGGGAAACGCACGACTTGGCTGCGTAAGGACCCATCCATGCGCGCGGATCAGATACGTCTGTTAAAGCATGCTGTAGCCAAAACAATTTCACATCCTGCAAAGCGCACCGGCACCCATGCTGGTCAGGCACGCACCCGCGACTGAAAGAGAGATCTCGCGCTGATAAGGCCAACTCTCATCATATTGGCCTTGACGGATACATTGTTAAGAGCCTTATATTCGTTATAGCGCATGTTTGAAGCGGAAAGAAAGGCTTCACTCCGCGCCTTGGAGGTTCTGCCGTGAAGATCCTGGAGAGATTGGCTGGCGAGATCGGATGGCATTTTATGCTTTTGATCAGGGACTGGACGCGGTCCACGCCCGTCAACCTATTTGCATCGGGAACAGTACCCTTGCAGACGAGAAGAACCTGTTCCGTGGTCACCAAAGCTGAGCGCACCTTTGACTTTTGCTGCAGTCAATCGAGCTGACAGCCGCAGATTGCATTTCGACGTGGAAGCGTAGCCCTTATGACCAACGGAATCTCTGAACCCAAAGGTGGCACGTGATCGACGCTGACAGGCCGGATGAGCAAATCGAGTTGCGAACGGCAGTACAGCAAGACCTGGGGCAGGTGAGTGCACTCCTGTTGATTGCGAACCTGCCGCCTTTGGATACGGCCGCTCAATTTCCCTCAGCGTACGTAGTCGCCCTTGCCGCCGACGGCGACCTCGTGGGAGTTGCCGGCCTGGAGATGTACGGAAAGAACGCTCTTCTTCGATCTGTGGCGGTAGCTCCAGGCAAAAGGTCGAAGGGCCTCGGCCGACGCTTAACCGAGGATCGTCTGCAGTGGGCGGCCAATCACGGTGTGACCTGTGCATACCTTCTGACCACCGATGCACGTGATTATTGGCAGAAGCAGCAGTTCACAGTAATCCAGCGGTCCGATGCGCCAGAAGGCGTGGTGTCGTCAACCCAGTGGGCAGGTGGTTGCTCATCAAGTGCCGTTGCGATGATGAGACCGTTGGCACACCCTCGCTGGGCCATTCAAGTCGAATTAACATGACCGCCCACCAACTTGAACTCGCCGGCTGGGAGCAGTGGAGGAATCTTGATCAGGAAAACAGTTTTGGCAATGCTCCTATGGGTTGTCGCACTGACAGGCAACCTCAGGCGACTGCTTTCTCAGCTCCACAGGAAGAAATCCTCAAGACCATGCAGCTCTCCGCGCAACGCTGGAACGGGGGCGAGATGGACGCTTTTCTGAACCTGTACAAACACTCTCCCGACATCGTTCTCGTCGGGCCGAATAGCCTAGTCGGCTTCGCACAGGTTCGCGCTTATTATCTAAAGGCTTACGCGACCAGCGAGACCCGCGGAACGCTGACGTATTCGCAATTGCAAGTACAGCCGCTCGATCCGCGTCTGGCGAGTGTCACAGGCCACTTTCACCTTGAACGCAACCGGGAAGGCGGCGGCAACCAGGACGGCTACTTCCTTGTCGCGTTCGAACATACCGCTGCTGGATGGCAGATTGTCCGCGACTGCAGTGTGCTGTTGCCGTTGCAAAGCCGCCAAACGGCACCCAGATAACAGCATTACGGAAAGGGATAACGATGCACGACGTCTCGTTCGTGTTGAACAATGAACCTGGAGCGCTTGCCTGGATGGGTGTTGCTCTCGGAGCCGCAGGAGCCGTTCTCTCGCCAAAGGGTACCAAGCACATCCACAAAACACGTTTCTCCTACTCAGGAGCATCATGCGAATTCAGAGACTCGCTTCTTTCGCTACAGGCAGTGTGGGAGGAAATCCTGCAGGCGTCGTACTTTGCGATCAGCTTCCGGAAAGACAGGTCATGCAGCGGACTGCGGCTGAGGTCGGTTACTCAGAGACGGTGTTTGCCGCGCCAGAAGACCATCTGTGGAGAGCCCGCTACTTCGCTCCCGAGATGGAGGTCCCATTCTGCGGGCACGCCACCATCGCTCTCGGTGCGGCATTAACGCATACTCACGGCGCCCGCAGGTACGAGTTGCTGCTCAACCACTCCAGAGTGTCCGTGGAAGGGAGCGTAGTGCGCGGCGGTCTGTTTGCTTCTTTGATGTCGCCTCGAACCAGCACTCAACCGGTATCGGACGATGTACTGGATTCTATGTTGCAGCTCTTTAGCCTAACCCGTGCAGCCCTTGATCCTCGAATTCCCCCGAAGATGATGTCAGCCGGTGCAACGCACCTGGTCCTGGCTGTCAAAGATCGCTCCACGTTGCGAGACATGGCGTATTCGTTCGCTGCTGGTCGAGACCTCATGAACAAGCATCACTTGGTCACCATCATGCTTGCATTCATTGAGAGCGAGTCCGTGTTTCACGTGCGCAATGCATTCGCCGCCGGTGGGGTCTATGAAGACCCTGCTACGGGTGCCGCCGCTGCCGCACTCGCCGGATATTTGCGGGAGTTGGATTGGTCCCACCGTGGGAAGATCAAGCTCCTGCAAGGTGAGGACATGGGCTGTCCATCCGAGATCTGGGCGGAGATCCCCTCCCTTCCAGGTGAGCCGGCACAGGTTTCTGGCTCGGTGCGTTTTATCGATTCTCCCGGCCAGACTAAGAAACTGCAGCAAGCCGAATAGTTTGTGCGGGAACCACTCTGCTTCCACTCTGGTGCGCAACGCAAAGATCCGAGGTGTTCCTGTGAATTCTGAACCCGAGCATGATGCGTCAACCCAGCAGAGCATCTTCGAACGACAGGCAGAAGCCCGACTCCTGATTCGCAGGATTCTGGATCTGGCACCTACAATCCGGTACATCGCAATCTACGATGAAGGTTTGCTCACCAGCGAACAACGCGCGGGCATCGACCAGACATCTTCCACAGAGAGCGATTTCTACGAAGAACACCTGGTGAATCCGACGCTCCTGCTGCTACTCGAACAACGGGGCAACATCGATTGCGGAGGCCTCGGGTTTGTCATCGTCGCTTATGGGAATTTCTTTCAGTTGGTGCGCCGGTTTCGGACCGGCCATCTCTCCATCTGTATCGGTGCGTCGGAGAATCCTCTTCACATTGAAAGCCTCCTCCGGGGTGTTCTTAACCGACGTCAGACATAGGGGTAAGCCGCGACGATGTTCTCCCTCGCAGATTTGGACATTCCCGTTATTCAGGCTCCGATGGCCGGTTCCGGTATCACGACACCTGACCTCGTCGCCGCTGCTTCAAGCGCCGGCGCCCTTGGGTCGATCGCGGCAACTTACTGCCGGGTAGACCAGCTGTGCAACGATGTCGCCGCCGTCCGTGCCCGCACGAACCGCCCGTTCGCCATCAACCTGTTTGCTCCTACCATTGATCCTCCACGCCCGGACAACGCAGACAAGGAGTTGGATAGGCTCAGGCGTTGGCACACTCGCTTCGGCCTGCCTGAGCCAACCCTGCCGGCCACAGCCTCTGAATCTTTCCCAACGCTTTTGCAAGCCATCCTTACGCTCCAGCCCGATGTTGTGAGTTGCACATTCGGCCTCTTCCCGGAAGATGCCATCACGCGGCTCAAGGCTGTAGGCGCGTACCTGATGGGTACTGCTACCACAGTCAATGAGGCAGTGCTCCTCGAAAGAGCCGGCTTCGACGCGGTGATTGCGCAGGGTTTCGAGGCGGGAGGGCATCGTGGTAGTTTCGTCTCCAGCAAGAGCCCAGGTCTAATCGCATTGATCGCTCTTCTGCCGCAGGTGGTAGACGCGGTCAGCGTGCCAGTCGTCGCGTCCGGTGGAATCATGGACGGTCGTGGCATTGCTGCGGCCCTCGCTCTCGGCGCGTCGGCTGTACAAATGGGCACTGCCTTCCTGGTGACGCGAGAGTCGGGAGCGCCGCAATGTTACAAGGACAAGGTCATCTCAGCGTCGGATGACGCGACTGTGTTGACATCGGCCTTCTCCGGCCGGCTCGCGCGCGGCATCGCCAATGGCTTTACCAAGGATGCCGAGGAGCTTGGTGCCGAGCCGCTCCCCTACCCTTGGCAGAACGCCTTAACGCGTCCTCTGCGTAAAGCAGCCATTGCCAACGGAGACCCTGAGGCACTGTCACTCTGGGCAGGGCAAGGTGCGGGCTTATCCAAGGAGCAGAGTGTAAGCGAGCTCATCCTATTTCTTCGAGAAGGATTGGATCAGGCAATCGCGGACTTGCTGCATCGCGGAGGTCAACGTCGCAAGTCAACAAGCCGCAATCCAGACTGAAGGGTCTAAACCAGCACTCGCCCAGGTGAACAAGCCCCATGCGAAGCCCCGAGCTCGCTCCAGGAATCCATCACTCCTTCGACTCCTGCCGTAAGCACCTCCGGAGCCAGCAGAAAAGGAAGACGGAGGTACTCTGCGTGCGCTTCGTCAACCGAAAAGAGCGAGCCGGGAACGATGGAGACGCCGTGACGAAGCGCTAACTGCGCCAGAATCTGCGTATCCGTGCAGTCTCCGAGCTTCACCCACAGCGACATGCCTCCCTGTGGCTCTGGAAAGCTCCATGGCAGCCCACGTGACCGGATCAGTTCAACCACCAGGTCGCGCTTCTTTCTCAGTTCGGCCGATCGGGCTGCCCGCATTTTGGCAACGTGCGGCAACAACTCGGTGGCGATTGCCTGCGAGATATGACTCGAACCCAGGTCCGCTGCGCTCTTCAGCCTGGCGAGCCGATTGATGAGCGCCACTGGACCCCGAATCCAACCGACACGGAGTCCGCAGCAAACCAGCTTACTCAGCGATCCGATCGTCAGTATGGGTGCGGTTGCACTGTAGGAGCTGATGGAGGGGGGCTTGACCCCTTTCAAAATCAGATCGCCAAGGCTGTCATCTTCGATGATCGGAACTTGGTGTTCTTCTGCATCCCGCGCAATGAGCTGCCGCGCAAACGTCGGCATGGTTGCGCCACTAGGGTTGTGCCCCGTAGGAGTTAGATAGACCAGCCGCGGCTGCACTGCTGCAATTCTGCGCGATAAGACACTCGGCACCACATGATCTTTCGAGACAGGTAGCGGCGACATGCGCGCACCTGCGAAGCGCATCACTTCAAGCGCGCCGAAGTAAGTAGGAGTTTCAATGAGAACAGGATCTCCCCGATGCACCAGCAGTGACGTAATCAGGGAAATCGCCTGCTGGGCGCCCGTAGTAACAAGGACTTGGTCGGGCGCGGTGTTAACACCTGCATCGATGTAATACTGTGCGATCGCTCGCCGCAACGCAGGCAAGCCAAAGGGCATGGCGATGCGTTGCCGCATCAACGCACCTATCTCTTCCTGAGCACGCGAAGTAGCCTCTTGGACCAACTCCCCCAAGGGCTCGGTAACTGCCATCGCGAGGTCAATCGTAGACGAGTTGTTGGATTCCAACAGACTAAGCAGTGATCCGCGCGACACCACGCCGGCATGAGCCTGAGCTCTTGCTCCGCTGGCTTGCTTGCGAGAAACCCACGTCCCACTGCCCGTCTTACTTTCCAGCCAGCCCTTCTCGCGAAGCTGGCCATAGGCCGTAACAACGGTTGTGCGGCTAAGCGAAAGCGAGTGGGCCAACACACGCTCAGCCGGCAGACGTACACCCGGAAGGATACTGCCGTTTCTGATTGCGTCTTCGATAGCCCCACTGAGTTTCACATGCAGCGGACCGGACCTCGTAGGCCATGCCGACAATGTCTCCGCAAATCGGTCTGTTCTCATTCTGCTACTACTATCCTGGCAATTGGCATGCGATTGCAACTACCACTTGAACCCTGATTGGACTTCCCCAGGTGGCTCCATCCAGCGCCGCGGCCCACCTCCCATGTGCGACCTGCCCATCACGTGAAGGAGCAGCCGCCTGCCGATGCCTCTGCCTTGGTACGCGGGTGCTACGGCCATCTTGGATAGCTCGAAGACGCCCTCCCCAGCAGGAACCAGTGCTGCGCAACCAATCTCAGCTCCGGCGTAGCACGCGAAGTAGATGTGCCCGCCTCGTTCCAGGATCGTCGCTTTCGGATCGTTCAACAACTCACGGTCTCTATCTTCGAGCGAAAAGAATCTCGTAATCCATTCTTCATTCAGCGTGCGAAAGGCTGAGCTGTCACCGCCGTTTTCGAGCTCCACGAACGTGATAAGTTCGTCTCCTTTTCCTGTAGGAGTGATAAAACTTTCAGCAGGTGCTATCTCTCTCATTAATGACCTCGACTCTCATGGCTACCTGGTGTAGGCTCCGCCGCTTGTCCAGTCACTTGCGCTAATGCACTTCTCCCGGCCGCAAGATGCGGTCATGCTGTCTGGGAGGCGCACACTCCCAAGCTAATCTGGTTCGCGAACCGCCGCAGAGTCCAATCTGCTTGTAGATGGCAGCCAAATGTCTGAATTCTTAAAAAGTCGGATGCAATTACCAGATATGAATCGCCACTCCGATCTTCTACAGTCTCGTGAGCCAGTTGCGTCACCAAATCAGGGGCTTGCGGCAGATTTAGGGAAGGAGGAGCGCCGCATTCATTTCGTGGCGCTCCAGATACCCATTCTGTGTCGTTCTAGTGATGACCGTCATTATCGCCGATGCTCACATACGGGGCGGTCAGCCAGGGCGTGAAGGAGACACCCGATCCTTGGATGGTGGCGCAGTGTTTGCCGCCGGGTGCAGTTGAGCATCCCCACCAGTTCTCGGTAGCGTCAACCGGACCGGCACCGCCTTTATCAATCCCAGTTCCTCTGGCGAAGTTGTTAAAGTGCGCGTCCAGCTGCGAGCCTGCCGGAGCAGTGAAGCCGATATCGATGGCTTCGTTGTCAAAGATATTTTGCTCCACAACGGTGCCGGAGATGGGAGCCATGCTGGAGATGTTGATGCCGGTGGGT
The DNA here is from genome assembly GCA_963830635.1 of uncultured Acidobacteriaceae bacterium. GTDB lineage: Bacteria > Acidobacteriota > Terriglobia > Terriglobales > Acidobacteriaceae > CAWHMN01. Next base: position 1,890,579 of record CAWHMN010000001.1, read on the forward strand.
CCTGAAGTCGGCGCGCCGGGATTGTCGGGGCCGTTGCCCGAGAAGTAGTTTCCGATGATTTCGTTGTTATTGAAGTTGACGGGCGGCGCCATTGGCGAGAATGCATGGTTGTGCAGGGCAACGCCAGTGGAGCCGTTATTCCGGAGGATGTTGTTGATCACGAGGTTACCGGCGGCGGTGGTGCCGGGGAAAGGAGCGAAGACACCGACGCCCGCACCTGCTCCCTGGGTTCCGTTGCCCATAGAGACGTTCATCGAGACGGTGTTATCGGAGACTCCGTAGGCGGGCGGAGCTCCCGCAATAGTCGTCGCCGCGCCGTGCGAAGCGAGCGTGATGCCGCAGTCAAAGACGTTGTCGTGCACGTAGTTTTCGCTGATGAGATTGTGGGCGGTCGGTCCGCTTTCGTCGCTGATGAGGATGCCCCCGGCATTGTGGGTGACCTCATTGCGCAGGATGGTGGAGTGATCGATGCCCATCAGGTGAACGCCCTCGCCGCAGTCATCCTGCTCGTTGGTTTCAAGCGCAGTGTCAATCCCGGGGCAGGTTCCGCCGGGGTAGTCGAGCGAACGGTCGTTATCGGTCACCTCATTGCCTACAACCGTGACGTTTGTTGCGTTGGTGAGGAGAACGCCTTCGTAGTTGGCATTACGAACTTTGAATCCGGAGATGACCACGTTAGCCACGCCGGAATTGGGTGCAGCGCTCACGCCATCGACCCAGATACCATGCGCCTGGTTGGTAGCCTCAATGACGGCACCGCGCGGGAAGGTAGACATCAGCGAAAGGGATTTGCTGATCGTGACCTCCTCGTTATAAACGCCGGGCCAGACCTGGATAACATCTCCCGGGGACGCGGCCGAGACGGCGGCGCCGATGGTGGAACTGCAGCCATGTTTGCCGTCGGGGTTGACGCAGTGAGTAGCGGCCAGCGCCGAACTCGTTAAGATGGCGATAGAGAGCACAGCGGCACAGGTGAAGAACAGGCGAAAGGGATGAAGATTATCTGAGAGAGCAGACATAGAGCCTCCGCGGGGGTTAGATTGGGTTTAATTCGCAGGTACGAGGGAAATACCCAGGTTCGGCAACGATGGCCATCGAACAATGGGGAACTCCTTGACGCCGAAACCTAATATCGATGAGGGGGCGGCGCGACGACGGTTGTTGCAAGTTGGCTTAAAAGCCTGACGACTTCTTTGCCGAATTCGGGAGTACCGGCCGGGACACGCTTAGCCAATTGATCCAGTTCCGGAAACAGGCGTTCGAACCCAGCAGGGCTACCTGCTCCCAGAAAGCGAACGGGCGATGAGGAAGTGTTTCCCTGTGCATGAGAAATCCCTTTTGGAAGGAAACCAAGTGTGCCCGGACTCAGATCGTGCCACTGACCGCCCGTGAAAATGGAGAGTACTCCGTCGAGCACGTAGACGTATTCGTCCATATTGTGGTGGAAGTGCAGTGAGGTCATGAACCCTGGCAATTCTTCATCGAGGCCGAGCCACCACTTGTTTTGCGATCTGGCGCCGTCGATCAGGATTCGCATTTCTCCCAGCCCTTGACTGAATCGGGGGACATCCTGGGCACTGACGATTAATGGCTGAGTCGCGGAAGCTGTCGAAGTATTCATCGCTGTATCTCCTCCAAAGAAATGAAATCCGGTGCCTCGGTTCGATAATGCAAGCGCAGCGAGATTGATGAACGATCGGCGATTCATGATTGTTGCCCGTTTTTTCTGCCCTTGGCCGGAGCCTTTGTTCTGGCCTTTTCCAGTGCCCCGGCTACCAGAGTCTCTGCAGCCCACATAGAAATGCGTGTGACTTCTTTCTGCGATAGCCCGCGCAAGTTCGTCAGTACCATGACAGACTCGATACCAACGCACAATGAGAGGGCTGAGACCAGCCGTTCGAAGTGTTTTCCTCCTAGCCGTTTTCTGGCCGGCCCGAGGGCAGTCCTGATCCATTCAATCCGGTTCGTCCTCACTGGTGTGAAGTCCTCAGCGCCGTCAACGCTATGACCTGGAACGTGGTCGGCAGTTAAGCGCACAACGGTTCGCAAGGCAGCCTGATTACCGTAGACAAATCGCTGCACCGTTTCCACCAGAAGCCGGATGCGTGCCATCTGGTCGTCGGGGAACTTGGTATTGGCCACCAGGGGTTGCGCGCTCGCGACGGCAGCCTCAGCCAATAACTGCTCCTGCGAAGGAAAGTATCGGTAGGCGGTGCGTCTGGAAACCTGTGCCGCTTCGGCAACGGCTGTCACAGTGGGAATTTCCCCATTCCGGATCAGCTCGGACGCGGTCTTTACAAGAAGAGCACGAGTGTTCGCGCGTTGTCGGAATCTGCCTTGTTCTTTGCCTGCGCTCATTCTGGCGCTCATTCTACACACAGATGCCATAATGGCACAAGTGTGACATGTACGGAGCCGGTATGGGATCTCAATAGTGTGTGGGTAACTCCACTCCATCTATTTCTGAGGGGCTGATTTCAGAGGCACTCACTGGCCAAGCGGCTTATTTTAGTAACGAAGACCGTGATTGAGAGGTCATTCGTAATTTTTCTCAGGCCTTCGCCGAGTCCCAGACGGAAGGTCGCCACTCGGTTCCGGATCGTCTTCGGGCTCTTCGTGTTCTTCCACGAAGTCACGATCGATTGCAGCAGTTCCCCGTTCACGTCCTTCATCGGAAGCTCTCCGAGGGCCGCGCTCCAGGCCTTGGGGTCAGACTTTTCGCTGCGCTGTGTGCTCTCAGCCCGATTGGGAAGGACCTTCTCCGTCCAGCGGTCTACCATTTCGCAGAACGTGGCGGTCGGCCTTGCCTTGTAGGAATGGGAGTTGACGACCGCTAGACGGCGATCGAGTTCGCGTTGTGCGAGACGCTTGGTCGGTAGTTCCTTCTGCGTACGGAGTACCTCGGATTTATGTACCCGGCACGCCGATCCATCTGATGGAGTTCGTCTTCCAGCCCCCGACCGACCCACACTTTCTCGCGCTTACCTCGTGTAAACAAGGAGCCTTTCTGGTACCTTCGTCGAGCCAGCTAGCCGCTTTCCGTTGGCTCGGCGACTCTCCCCGGGATTGTACCGTGTCGGTCACACAGGTTAACACCGGCCCGAGAGGATCGAATCCGGGTTTCGCGCACCCGGTCCATGTAAGACGTTCGCTGACCGCGGCCTTATGGACGCGAGTTGCAGCTCAACCCAAGTCGTGGAGTTCTTTGTTCATTCACTCTCGCGTACTACTTTCGGCTTTGCAGGAAGCTGCCGATTCAGCTTCTTCGCCGCGTCGGCTGGCAGCCGTCGCGCACGACGCGCTCGGTAAAACCCGAAACATCGGACATCCGCGTATCCGGCTGCTTCCAGGCGAACATGGGTCGGCGAAGAACTCGCCGCCCAAGAGACGCGGCGCACGCTCCATCAAGCTTCTCGGGCCTCAGTTACGGTCGGTGAACGCCCCTCATCAACTGGACGGGAAATCGCTCAACGAGCGCGGCCGATGGTATCAAGAGGTATGACCGTCAATTCTGCACTCAAACGCACACTTCCGATCGCCTCAAATGGCGCTACCGACATCAACACAACCTCAAACCTGATTCACCCATAGGGACCTCGTGGGTGTCGGCATCTGAGAGCGATGCGATCCGAACAATGAATGGTTCGACTCGGAAGAGGAAGCAATCTTCGAACTCCGCCAAGCCCGCAGGATGCTTATCTCCGAAGCATCTGACCAATTGAACCGCGGAGCCGCCCCGCGGGCCTTCTGGCGGAATTGAGGTGGCTGGAAGAGCAGCTCGGGAACCGGATGCCATACTCTGCCTATATCCGACCACGGTCAGTTTCAGTTCCCGTGGGGCGGTCCGAATCTGCTGAATTGCAGGCCGCGGTCCAGCATGTTCAAAGTCAGAGGGTGGAGACCTTCCTGGCGGCTGATGCGCACAGCCGCTCGTCGTAGCATCTTGCTACTTCAACTCCAATACGATCGGCTGCTTGTCGAGATCACCCCGTTTGCCGAATAGGGCCGCATTGGTGAACATCGTATGCTTCGTCGGCATAGTTCCATAGCCAGCATGGATGTGACCGAAGACGTGCAAACGGGGCCGAATCCGGATGACTGCGGCCCGTAGTTCCGGGCAACCTGCATGCGATGCCCCATCGAGGACCCCGAATGGCGGGGTGTGCGTGAGCAATATCCGTGTATCAGGCGGAATCCGGGAGTATAGCCGCGCCCGATCCTCAGCGCGGCTGAATCCGAAAGCTCCTCCGTCCATTGCCGTCACCGGCGAGCCCCAGATCGTTACGCCATCAATCTTCGCCGCCTCATTCAGGAGGACAATCGCATTCGAGAGCCGGGACCGCAGCCCGGGGTCTGTCGCAAAGGCGAACTCGTGATTGCCGTAGGTGACGACCTTGTGACGATGTGGGAGTCCGCCGAGCCAGTTGTTGAAGTCGTCGATCATGCTCCGCCGCTGCGAGAAGAAGGTGAAGTCTCCTGCATGAAGCAGGAGATCGCCGGGCGGGACGATCAGCTCCCGGTGAAGTTCGTGAGTATCTGCCAGGCACACGATTCGCATCTGTATGAATCTACCGAGGCAGGCATAGAGCCGGGGAGAACTCTTTAACCTAGAGCGGCAATGTGAGCGCCTGGCCTATTTCTTCATCGTTTTGCGAATTTAACTCCCCCTCGAGCCTTACCGCTCGTAGTTCTGGAGTGTGAGAGAAAATATCCGGACTGCCATCCAGAGGCATACGCTCGCCACCAAATCCTCTTTGCTGCGCGACACAGTGGCGAACCACCGCTGCTGGATCGAGGCGACGCTCGGCGTGCCGCTGGCCGAAACCATAGCCACCTACACCGATCTTCCCCTTGCGCAAGTGGCCATCCCGCACCTGCTCGGGCTGCCACAGTCGCACCGCAATCGATCGCAGTTGCGGCCTTTCAGTCAGAGGATTTCGTCCGTCACCGTCCTCTCTTGCTCGAGTTCAAGATGGGCTCGGAGGACGCGCATAGGCTCGCTGCGCGCCGTGACCGCTGCCTGGCCGAGTGGATCGATACTCCCGTCGCACTGCATGTCCATGGCTTGCGCGCGCCCATCGTTGCCCTGCCACTTGCCACCCTGCAGGGTCCGAACTCCATAGTAGAGGACCACGACACCGTGCTGATCTTCCGCTTGACCCCGAGCAAGCGGAGAGCGTGACTGAAGCAATGCGCGAGACGGTCTCCGAGGTCCTCTCCCAGCAGCGCCAGACGATCCTAGCCGAGTTTTCACTCGACCATCCCGAAAGCGCCCTGAGCCGCTTTCGCAAGGAGCTTCTGAGTGGCAACGACGCATTCGCCGGAGACCTGAAGCGGCAGATCGCGGCAGCGGTTGGCGAGTTCTCACTCGATGATCAAGATTCAGCGCTCAGCCGACTCGTCGCCAAGGTCGAAGAGGCACAGGCGAAGATCGCCAAGGAGTTCTCGCTCGACGACGATGACTCGGCATTCTCGCGCATGTCGCAATCGCTGCAGGGTGCAAAGGAGGCAATCGATCGCAGTCTCACGCTCGATGCAACAGACTCCCCGCTGTCGCGGCTGAAGCGGGAGTTGGAATCCGTACTCAAGGATCAGACCGAGGCCAACAACAAGTTCCAGATGGAAGTTCGGGAAGCTCTCGGAGCCCTGGTCAGCAAACGCGCCGAAGCGAAGCGTTCCACAATTCACGGCATTGAGTTCGAAGTCGCAGCCTGTCTGGTCGTGGAAGAGGCGTGCCGCCAGGCTGGGGACATTGCCATGCGTGTGGGAAAGCTGGCGGGGACTCTCGGCCGCAGCAAAGTGGGCGATCTGGTGATTGAGATCGGGGCGGAGCATGTCGCCGGTGGATCGAAGATTGTCCTCGAAGCGAAGGAGGTCGCAGGCTTCACCATCGCCAAAGCGCGGGCGGAGGTAGAGGCGGCGCGCAAGAACCGCGAGGCGCAGGTCGGTGTTTTCGTTTTCTCTGCGGCGACCGCTGGGGAAGGGCTGGAGAGCTTCTGCCGTCACAAGAACGACATCTTCGTGGTGTGGGATCGAGAGTGCCCTGAGACTGACGTCTATCTCAAGGCCGCCATCACCCTGGCCAAAGCACTCTGCGCTCGTGAGGCGACGACGAACGCTGCGCAAGCGGCAGACTTCAAGGCCATCGACCAGGCGATTGAATGTCTGGAGAAGCAGGTCGAGACAGCAGGCGAGATCGAGAGCGCAGCCCGGTTGGTGGGGCAGCACAACGAGAAGGTGCTGAATAAACTCGGGCTGCTCAAGAAGGCCATCGAAAAGCGGGCAGAGATACTGCGGGAGAGGGTCAGCGAGCTGCAGTCGCTTGCTGCGCAAGCAGATTAGACCGGAGGGCTTCAAGTCGGGAACAAGATAAGGACTGGATAGCAGATGGCGCGCAATCTGGTTCACCTCAGTGGATTAGACGAGCCTCTATTGCCAAACCGTCTGTACTGCGCCGAGACCAGCGAGGACAGCGAATCCTTCGGCGCTGAGGGCGCGGGCCGCCTTTCCATTTCAGCCTGCCGAGTGCAGCCGAAGGAGTGCTGGTGATCGCTGCAGGAGCAGAGTCCAGTGCTTCTGAACCTGCCTCAAGCGAATGGATCAACCGCCTTTGCTATCGTTCCAGCATGCGGGTCTTCAGACAAATCGGAATTCATATTCTCGCTGCGGCGATCCTCTGCGGCGCAGCATTTGCTAGCGGACACGGGAACTCCGAGAAACCGGCGTGGTGCCGCCAGTTGCCCCGGCCCGAGTACTCAAAGCTCCAACGCATTCCTGTCGCGGACACCTGGTTTGAGGTCTACAAAGTCGCACCGGACATCTTCGCGATCTCCGAGCCGCACCAATTTGAAGAGACGATCAGTTACCTGATCGTCGGGCATGCGCGGGCACTGCTCTTCGACACCGGGATGGGGATCGGTGACCTGAAGGCACTGACGTCGAAGCTCACCACATTGCCCCTGACCGTGCTCAACAGCCACACGCACAACGACCACGTTGGGGACAACTGGCAATTCGACACGGTCTACGGCATGGACACCGGGTTTACCCGGCAGAACGCAAAGGGTTCGAAGGCGGACGCGCAGGCGGAGATTGCTCCGGGAGAAATATGCGGGGCGCTTCCGGTAAGCTTTGATCGTGCGGCGTACGCGACGCGGCCTTGGCACGTGACGAGGTGGCTGCATGACGGTGACAGCATCGACCTGGGTGGAAGAACTATCGAAGTGATTGCTACGCCTGGGCATACGTCCGATTCCATCTGCCTGTTCGATCGTGCCAATGGGCTGCTCTTTTCGGGAGATACATACTATCCCGGCCCCATCTGGCTCTACCGGCCAGAGACGGATTTGATCGCCTATGGCAAGTCGGTGCTGAGGTTGGTCACATTGCAGCCGCAGGTGAGATTGGTTCTCGGCGCTCACAATGTTCCTGTTGCGCCGCCGTTGGTCCTCGGTGAGCTTGCGGCGGCATTTGAGAAAGTCCAAGCGGGCCAGGTGCAATATAAATCTGCTGGTGAGGGCAAGGTCACATACCAGGTCGGTCGCATCGAGTTTCTGATGAAGCCGCCCACTAGCGCCCGATAGCAACGGCACGATTCAAAGCGCGGCAGAAGATCAACCCTACTGCCCGAAGCCGCGCATCTCGCGGTCACGGTTCCGCGGGGATTTGGGCCTCGCCGTGCAACTCATGGGTATCGGATAGGCGCACGATTCTCATCCTCTACAAAACTACGGACGGCTGTGCGGGGAGGGAATTGTTGCTCCCTCCGGCGAGACAAGGGTACTTGTTCGGGATCTTTGCAGATTTTCTAGGGTGCATTGCGGACTTAACTCCCGCGTCCTAGTCCATCCGAGTGCGAGCGACGCGTTGGGCTGATGATCGCCGTCGGCGGGGCATGTCGTTAGAGCCAGCGACAGCGCGTTCGGTGCCATCGTTTGCCGGGAGACTTCAAGCGTTTGCACGCCTGTCGCCGGTCTCTGACAGCCTGGAGCGCTCCGACTCCGATCAAAGATGCACGCCCCGCGTTGTCCTCGGCCCGCGGGGGCGCAGTTGGATCTGTTCGTTCGGAGATGTGGCGTGCAACTTTGGCCTCCGCATACCATGAGCCTGTGGAGCCCAAACTCACCGACATGAAGACCTGGACCGCCCGCACTGGTCACACGGGCCTGCGCTCGTTCACTGAGAAAAATGGCAATTTCTGGCTCGAACAAAACGCAGCCAAACGGTCGAAATGGGCGAAGTTGGCGCGGGACGGACACGACGTTGCGTGGGAGTTTGGCACAGGTGGCTCTTACACGGGCCGCATACTGATCGATGGTGAGATCTATACGCCATCGGAGGCGACGAAGAAGTTCGTGTCCCGATGAAGCGAGTGTCGGCCTTTTCCGTCCGCCCTGGGCCCGCTCGCAGGAAATGTGCCCGCCCCTAGGCCATGTCATCTCGTTCGGGTGACGAATGCAGATGCGGTCTGCCGGTGAATCCTTGCCGGTCGCCGCGCCATAAGGGCGTCAACGACTTTCTTCCTCGGCTGTGCCGATTCCTCGCGGGACAATGCCCCGAACCTGGTAAAAACCAGGGCGGATCCAAGTCCATGCTTCGCTTTTTATTCGCCTTTCCACGGCTTTCGGCGATATGCTCCCGTCATGCCGTCTTCATTGCCGAATCTGACGCTTGTGGTCGAATGCAAGGGATGTACGAGGAACATTCCGGCCGCATCGGAGGCGATTGCGGGTGCCATTCACGTCAAGTGCCCCGTCTGTCTGGAACACCGGGCTTACCGGGTAAGCACTGAAGTCTTCCTTGGCCGCCCGCACCCCGATGTAGCCAAGAAACGGCGGGCGTGACGATGGAGTTGGACAACAGCACACCACCGTATCGTCACTGGCATACCTGTTGTGCTGCATGCGGGAGAGTCACGCTGGCCCGCCCCTGTAGGGTTCCAGGACGGATCGAGCGCATCGAGCCGAATCCCACGGTGAAGTGCCAGCACTGTGCGGACACTCGCCAGTACCTAATGTCCGAATGCTTCCTCGCTCCACTCTCTGCGGCTGGGAGCGACAAACCAACTGGAACGTTGGCTGTGGTGGCCGGTCTGATCGCAGCGGTGAAGTTGGCCAAGGTGGAATCGCAGGAGTTGCAGAACAGGAGTCCAAGGGTTCGATCTGCGATCGCAGATGCAGTGACACTGGCACGGATGGTTGTTGACGCGGCTCGGAAGTAGCGGCCTTGATTCCAGCATCGCTATGCTGCGCCTAAAATTGCATGAGCTTGCGTCCGATCCCGAAGTTTTGCATACCAGGATCGATGTCCCGGCGCTCGCACCCTTCCGACCAAGCTGGGCGAGTGTCAGAATCTAAGGACGGGACCAAACGTGATCCGCAGGTTGTTGTGCTCGCCGCGATTGAAGTAAATCGCGTCCCCAAATTCCAGCCGCAACCCGACTGGACCCAGAGCTGCTTCCGCGCCAATGCCTGGATAGAGTGTCGCGTTCACACTGGAGGTACGGAGGCCAAGGGCGGTACTCACCACACTGCTATACGGAATCAGGCTCGGGCTAAGCCGGAAGTCGATGAACCCACCCTTCAGGGTGACGAAGGGACGAAGATGACCATGGGCGGGCTGGAGCATTGGCCCAAATAGACCATCAGTGACGCCGATCGACGTCCGTTCGATCGCGGTTACATCGCCGTTCGTGACATTGCGGTAAACCTCTTGGAAGTTGATCCCGTAGCCGTAGGCAAGCTCCCCTTCCATCGTCACATTGCGGTGTATCCGGTATCCGAGTCTTCCACCCACTCCGAAGTTGTCGGTGTTTGTCTGCGAGACGCTCAGATATTCGAGAAGCAAGCCAGCTTCGACACGCTTTTGGGCATACAGCACAGACGAACTTCCGCACAGCAAAAGAGCTGCAACCGTGAGAGCAACCTTGCCCATGCAAAAGAACGCCTCTCGAGTCCAGGTTGGACTAGATGCGGGGAGGGCTCTCCCCAGTTGGTAAGTCTGGCTTCCTGCGCGCCTCCTATTACCAAGCGAGTGCGGCGGACCTGGATCGGCGACGGCCCGTTCCCGAAGCACCGCGGCTGATCATCGATGCGCTGGGCGAACTGTATCGCTTGCCCTGGGGCGTGCAGGGACAGAGCGAGTTCGCGCATGTGGGCGAAAAGCTGCTGGGAGAGGGCTTTCATGCGGTCCCGGTGCGCGAGATCCGGTTGAAGCTGCAAGAATCTTCGACAACGGTCAACGGACCGTATCCCTCAACGGTCAGCTTTCAACGGAGCGATCGGGCAGACGGTGGAGACGTTCGCGCTGCCAGGGGAGGCGAGCCCGGTGAAACGAATCGCCGGTGCCCCGCTGCGCTCCTACGGCAGCCTTTTTTGTGCCGCTGGCCTTCGCCGACCACTTCGCAGTCCGGATCGCCAGGATGAGCATGATGCAATGATCAGGGAGGTCCCAAGCTTGGGCCAGTCTGGCTGCTGATGGAAGCCGCCAATGTCGAGGCTCAATACTTCGTCGGAAGGTCTACAACAGCCTCTGAAATGCACTTCCTGCGATACAGCGAGCGTTAACCATCCATCTGAATCGAAGACATCATCCTCCCTTCATCAGCTAAACGTTCCTCAGACGATAATCCAATCTCTAGGCTGTAGGGATTGTCATTCAGCATTTCTCACCGCATGATAGATGCGATGACACAGCGTTCTCGAGAAGTCCCCACCTGTTTGATTTTGATGGCTGCTGCCGCGGCATTCCTTGGCTGCAATGAAACGCGCGACTGCGTCGATGCAAATGGACGCAAGATGCCGGACTCGTATTGTGACACTTCAAGGCACACGGGAGGCCACGTCGTATATGGAGGCACAAGCGGTGGCCGTGTGGGAGATGAGGTGAAAGGAGGCAGCAGCTCGCCCTCCGAGGGTGGCAGCGTATCCCGAGGGGGTTTCGGCAGGGGCGGTGAGGCTGGCGAGGGTGGTGGCGAAGGCGAAGGAGAATAAATGAAGCGCCGAGCGGTGAAGCCGAGACTGCACTGGGACCGTATTGTCTCCGCCCAGGGGCTCACGTATCACTCGGTAGAAGAGCGACCCTACTGGGATGAGTCCGCCCATTGGGAATTCACATCGGCTGAGATCGACCGTCTTGAGGCAGCGACTGCGGAGTTGCAGCAGATGTGCCTTGCCGCGGGCGATCACCTCCTGCAGCATGACGGGTTTGCTGTGCTGCATATACCGGAGATCGCCGCGGCAGCCATCCGCCGCACCTGGGAAGAAGAGCCGCCAGCACTCTACGGTCGGATGGATCTGGCCTACGATGGTCAATCCATCAAGCTATTGGAGTACAACGCAGACACCCCGACTTCGCTTTTGGAGGCTGCGGTGATTCAATGGCGGTGGGTTGAGGATTGCTTCCCGCAGAGAGACCAGTGGAACTCCATCCACGAAAAACTGGTGGCGAAATGGAAGGATCTTCGCGCGTATGTAGCTGAGCCCGTGTACTTCGCTCACGATGGCGTCGAGGAAGATGTGCTGACCATCGCTTACCTGCGCGATACTGCGCGCGAGGCTGGACTTCGCAACAGGAGCATCCGCATGAAGGATTTGGGATGGGATGCAGAGCGCGAATGTTTCGTAGACCTGGACGACTTCCGTGTAGAAACACTGTTCAAGCTCTACCCTTGGGAGACTCTGTTGCGCGAGCCCTTCGGCCCCCACGCCTTGCTGTCCATCTCCCAGGGACAGAAGCCTCAGAGCGGCCGCACGCAGTGGATCGAGCCGATCTGGAAGATGCTTTGGTCGAACAAAGCCCTGCTCGCCGTACTCTGGGAGTTGTATCCGGACCACGAGCTACTCTTGCCCTCGTATCTAGATGGCCCGCGAGCATTGCAACGGTATGTACGCAAGCCCTTGCTTGGCAGAGAGGGCGCGAATGTGAGCATCGTGGACGGTTTACGGAGCTTCGACACAGGGGGAACGTTTGCTGATGGACCCTGGCTATACCAGGGAATCGGTCCCGTACCGTGCGTGGATGGAAACTGGGTTGTTCTCGGCAGCTGGCTCGTTGATGGAGAGCCCTGCGGTCTAGGCATGCGCGAGGGGCGAACGCCTGTGATTCGCAATGCAGACCGCTTCGTGCCACACCTCTTTTGAAGTGTGGAAGGGCTCCGCTGCGTCCACCGATGCGCCCCGGTTTCCCTGCCCGTGCCAAACCGGCCAGCGTCCGCGGATACGCTGCATGCGCGTCGGCACAAAGATAAGATGGAGCGGATCGCTCCAAGAGGTTCCATGATCCTGACTCGCAGAGACTTCGGCCGCCTGGCCGCCTCAACCGCCGCTTTCACGCTACTGCCGCGCACGTACGCACACGCTGCTTTCCCAGGCACGCAGAAGACGCGGTATTGCATCGTCGGTCTAGGCCGTATCTCTCTCGAACATTTCATGCCCTGCACTAAAGCTTCGGAGATGTCCGAGGTGACAGCCGTGGTGAGCGGGCACCCGGAGAAGGCCCACACGACCGCCGCCCAGTACAACATCCCCGCAAGTTCGATCTATACCTACCAGAACTATGACAGCATCCGCGACAACCCGAACATAGACGCCGTTTACATCGCGCTGCCCAACAGCATGCACGCCGAGTACACCATTCGCGCGGCGCGCGCGGGCAAGCATGTTCTCTGTGAGAAGCCCATGGCCACGAGCGTCGGAGACGCAAAGGCTATGATCGACGCATGCGCAAAGGCCAATCGCAAGCTGATGATCGCTTACCGCTGCCAGCTCGAGCCAACGAACCTCCGCGCGATTGAACTTATCCGCAGTGGCGTCCTAGGCTCCTTGCAGGCAATCGAAAGCGCCAATGGTTTCAACATCTCGGCTGGCGAGTGGCGGCTGAACAAGCAGCTTGCCGGAGGCGGGCCGTTGATGGACGTCGGCATCTACTCGCTCAACGCTTGCCGCTATCTCACGGGCGAGGAGCGGGCCTCCATCTCGGCGTACAGTTCTGTCATCGATCATGACGGACGCTTCAACGAAGTAGAAGAGAATGTTTCCTGGACCATGAAGTTCCCGTCCGGCATCGTTGCCAGTTGCAACACGACATATGGCGCGAGCATGGATGGCTATTATCGCGTCCACGGCTCAAAAGGTTGGCTCCAGCTCAGCCCCGCCTTCGGCTACGAGGGCATCCACCTCACTGCGCATATCTCCGGCAAGAGCAAGGGCGATCCCGGCACCAACATCGATGAGCCGGAGAAGGAACACGATCCCTGGCAGTTCACGCGCGAGGCCGACTACTTTGCCACCTGCATCGCCAATAACCAGACACCCAAACCGTCTGGGGAAGAGGGTCTCAGGGACATGCGGTACATGGCCGAAATCTACCGCGCCGCAGGCGTTCCATCCCTCACCGAGTAGGTCGGCACTACGCCTTTCGGACGAACGTAACGATCCTCTCGCGTCCTTAAACGGCCGAGGTCCGCGCCGGGGTGAACGAGTCACTCGGGGGCGCGGAGGCTCTGCATTAGAAGAAGTGGCGCGGCACGTTTTTGGAACAGCGAAATTCGATGTTCAGTCGTGCTTGCTATCGACTGCCGCTCTGTAGCGCATCGCTCTGCTCGCGGCAACTGAAAACAGCCTAAATGCTGTCGATCAACACTTGCTCTGAGCGCATCTCCTCCCGCTGAGTCTGACCTATCCCCTTTTGCACTATATTAGTCGGCATCCCTAACGAGAGAGAGAACATGTCCCAGTTTTCCCGCAGAAGCTTTCTTCACGTTGGTACCGGCACGGCGCTGGCCGCACTGATGCCGGGCCGTCATTTCACCCTCGTTGCCCAGCAGCCAACGACATTCACAGAGGAGCGGGTTCGCTTTGCCTCAATAGGCGTTGGCATTCAGGGCTCCTCGCTTCTGCGCGTGGCGGTCACGTTTCCACAGGCGCAATGCGTCGCAGCGTGTGATCTCTATGATGGGCGGCACACCCTTGCCCAGGAGATCGCAGGCCAGAATATCCGGACTACGCGCCGCTACCAAGAGATTCTCGACGACAAGAACATCGAGTCTGTCATCGTCGCCGTGCCTGATCATTGGCACAAACAGATCACCGTCGATGCGCTGAGCGCGGGGAAGGACGTCTACTGCGAGAAGCCCATGTCGCACACCATCGCCGAAGGTGACGCCGTGGTCCGTGCGCTCCAGGGCAGCAAAAACTTTGTGCAGGTCGGTTCGCAGCGCGTTTCGTCTGCACTCTTCATCCAGGCGAAGTCCCTTTTCGAGGAGGGGGCCATCGGGGATCTTCTCCAGGTTGAGCTGCAACTCGGCCGCAACTCACCGGGAGGCGCATGGCAGTATCCCGTGCTGCCCGATCTTTCGACAACAACCCTGGATTGGGAGACATGGCAAGGGACTGTGCCGAAGAAGCCTTTCGATCCCATCGCCTTCTCGCGCTGGCGCTGCTTCCATGAGTACGGCACTGGCATGGCCGGGGATCTCATGGTGCATCTCCTGAGTGGCATGCAGTGCATCACGGGCATCAATGCCGTCCCCGACCAGGCGTACAGCGTTGGCGGCATCTACCGCTGGAAAGATGGCCGCAACATGCCGGATGTGCAGACCACCACCTTCTTCTACGGACACGTGCCCGTATCTGTTCGGCTAACGCTAGGAACGGAGACACCAGAGGTGACGCGCATTCTTGGATCAAAGGGAATCCTGGAGGTCACGAATAACTCCGTGATCCTGACCCCGCAGCTCGGGATCGATCGCTCACCGGATTACGGCCTGAACGGTTGGCCCGCTGCGCTCCATGCCGCCTACGAGAAACAGTGGCACGCAGAACACGATCCGGCGCTCGCTGCGCATCCGCTTGATGAAGTCACCGTCTGGCATGGACCAAGCTGGGACGATCTGCATCCGCACCTTACCAACTTCTTCAACTCAGTACGCACGCGCAAGCCGGTGGTGGAGGATGTAGTCTTTGGGCACCACGCTGCAGCTGCCTGCCACATGGCGAACAGCTCATACTTCGAGACCAAGGTCGTAAGGCGTGCCCAAGCCAAAGTGTAGAGCCGACTCTGCGAACGATCCCGGGGCGTAACAATGGCGGCAGTCTCTGTGCTGAGTTCCTTTGCGCGCGAAGGCATCCGTGCTCACAGAAGTCTCCCTCCGTCTACGATTGGAGTGCCCGGTTCTTTTTGTACCTCCACCGCAACCGCTGCATCGAACTGCTCGCGTTTTCAGGGCACGTTAGACGTTGGTATGCTCTTTGAACCGGTGCCACAACAAAGAAAGGACGACGGTACGCCACGCATGCGAGCTGTGAGCGGTTCGGCTTGCATCGGTTCCGAAAGACCTTCGCCACCTTCCACCAGTCGGAAGTCTCCGCGCGGACGATTCAGCGCTGGTTTCTCCTGCGATAACTCCGGCTGAACCGGCGGAGACGTGCCCTCCAAAGAATACTCGACCCTTAACTTGCTGCAGATAAATGCCAGCTCACGGCCTGCTACCAGCGTGATGTTGCGGGCGTTGAAAGCTGGGAGTGAGATTCCCGGAAGACGATGAGTGGGGGGAGCAGGCGTCGCGAGTGCCTCTCCTGGCTTATAGGTAACGTCAGCTGAGCGAAAAGCCTGTTGCACAAACGATCGTTTATGCACCAATGTGGCTGCCCAACTTTGGCGCGAGCTTCCGCGTTGCACAAATCTGTTGCAATACTGGAGCGAATGGCGATACCTTTGTGCAATGCTCATCGGCTACGCGAGAGTTTCGACCACTGAACAAGACACCGCCACCCAGACCGCAGCGCTCAAGAGCGCTGGCTGCGAACGCATCTTCCGGGAAAAGGCTTCGGGAGGTCGATGGGACAGGCCGGAGCTGCATCGCCTGCTCGACCATGTGCGCCAAGGTGACGTGCTGATCGTCTGGAAACTTGACCGACTCTCACGCTCGCTCCGGGACGTGCTCACGATCATGGAGCGGCTCGGCGAGGCCAAGGCAGGCTTCCGCAGTCTGACCGAGGCGATCGACACGACCACACCTGCCGGACGCATGATGATGCAGATGGTGGGTGCCTTCGCGGAGTTCGAGAGAGCCATGCTGCGCGAACGGACCAGAGCTGGATTGGAGTCGGCGCGCCAAGACGGACGCGTCGGAGGGAGACGCCCGAAACTCTCCGACCGGCAACAGGTCGAGATTGCTCGCATGGTCCGAAAGGGTGAGAAGAGCGCTGCGGACGCTGCAAGATTGTTCAAGATCCATCCCGCGACCGTTTCCCGCCTACTCGCCCGAGATGCGGCCACCGCTAAATAGATAATGTGAGCGCTACTCCACCGCATGCCGCCCTCCTTCGTGCGACCTCATTCTGTGCGCCCCATCACTGACTCGCGCCGATCTGTGATCAAAATCGTTGTTTATTGGGCACGCCGATTCTACCTGTTTGGAGCTACGCCAATCGATGTCCGCTCGGACACCCTTTTCTGTTACAGCGTCATCATGCTGAGTATCGTCAGCGTGTTCACCCTAATGACCCCCGCCACCGGTAAAAAGGAGATAGCTGTGAAGAGCATTGCAGTTGCGGCAACCGTTGCCGCAACCGTCCTCGCGCTGGCGGGTAGCGCCATCGCAGAGAGGAAACCTAATCAGCTCGAAGGCCGCCAGAACGAAGCGGCGCTGTCGTGCTTCGCGTATCTCAAAGAACATTTGAAAGACCCATCCTCTTTTCAAGTTGATCAGAACATCCGCTATGAGTTCGGGAAGGTGTTAACGAAGAACTACATCTACATCACCGCCTATGGAAGAGGGAAGAACACCTACGGCGCTGTGCTGGAGCATACGTTCATCTGCTCCGTCAAGTGCAAGGCAGGCGTACCCTGTTACACGGAGTCCGCAGACGACTACGCACGATGAACCACTAAACGCAAAAACGCCCCCACCTTTTATTGGCGGGGGCGTTTTTCTTTTCAGGCTTCGGAAACGCGAGTGGTCAGCGTGCGGATGCCGGTCACGATAGCCCACACACAGAACAGGTATAGAACGCAACCCCAGACATCAAACCCGATAGCTTGTGTGCTCTCCAGTGGTGGCAGCCCGTGATGGTCCGTATTAACTCTACGAAGGCCAGTAACACTCCGAGGACAATTTTCAGGATCGCCGTACTCTTGTGCTGCGTCCACTTTGGCATGCGCAACAGCATAGCATGGTCCTTAACGGGGACAGCGCTCCTGATCAGTCTCAGGTGGTCGCGGGTGTCTACTGTACTGCCTTGTCCACAAAGGTGAGTAAGGATGCCGCACACTCCCGTGTCTTCTCTCTACCGCATTGCATCACCTCGTGCGTCATGAAAACGTCGTCCCCAATGGTTAGAACCACCGAAGCGGCCATGGAATCGACGACTGTACTAGCGCCCAACTGATGCGAACCATCAGCAGCGCCGATCACGCTTACCTTCCACAGCATCGAGGTGACCTTACCATGAGCGTCTTTCTCCTCCGCCTTATAACCCTGGATGTAGCGCGGGCTGGTTGCCAGCTGGTCGCGAAACGCGGTGGCGAAGGCATCCGACACCGGATCGTCACATTGGCAGGTAAACACGATGGGAGTGCGATGGGTCTGCTGTGCTACGGCCAGCACCGGAGAGAGGATAAGCAGAAGCGCGAGCATGCGGAGAGGCATCGCGCGGATTATACATTAACGGCCCATCACGGTTACTTGAACCGGAGCTCACTCCGACAGCCGCATTGTCGTGGGAGATCGATCGACCGACAGGCGAGGGTCTAGTGGAGTATGTAACACTGATTTGCGGGAGCAGCCTGCATGCCGACCTGTTTTGTAATTCAGCCGTTTGATTCAGCCGGGAAATTCGACAAGCGATATAAAGAAACCTTTGTTCCAGCCATTGTCACGGCTGGGTTAGAGCCGTACAGGGTGGACCAGGACGCACGGGCTGATGTGCTGATTACATCGATTGAGGACGGTATCCGTTCTGCGGCGGTGTGTTTGGCCGACATCACGACCGACAACCCTAATGTCTGGTACGAACTAGGCTTTGCTTTTGCTGCGAACCGGCCCGTCGTCATGGTTTGCTCAAATGAACGAACCGGCAAATATCCCTTCGACATTCAGCATCGAGCGATCATCTCCTACAAAACCGAGGCACAAAGCGATTTCAAACTATTGAGTGATGCCATCACCGACCGCTTGAAAGCGGCGGCTGAACGGGGCCAAGCGTTACAGCAGATTGCCGATGAACCGGTGGCTCCGGTGAGTGGCCTAAGTCCGATTGAGTTGACGGTTCTAGCAGTGGCGGCTGGCACAGCCGACGGCCCCGAAGCCGGTTTCAGCGTGTGGAGTGTGCGAAATGATGCCGAGAAGACTGGTCTCTCAAAGATCGCCATATCCCTTGCACTACGGCGGCTGACGGTAAAGCAGTTCGTCGAGGAAGCATTGGTGGAAGATCACGGCGACGAGCCATATAAGGGCATGAAGATCACGGGCCGGGGTTGGGACTGGATCGACGCAAACGAAGACAGCTTTGTGCTTCGCCGCCCTCAACGAGAAAGCCGAAACGCAGTTTCGACGACTGAAATAACGGACGACGATATTCCCTTCTAGAACGGGACCCCATCGTTACCGGGTTCACCCGTGGCACTGGCAGATTTCCCCTGGTGACAGCAATGTTGGGTTTACCCCTTCTTGATCGAGCTGATCGAGTTGGCGATGTCAGTGACGGCCCGGGATCAACACCGAGATCGGCTGCCACACCTTTCGGGCGACCGGCATCACCGCGTATTTGAAGAACGGGGGGAAGCTGGAGATCGCCCAGCAGATGGCCGCCCACGAATCAGCGCGGACGACCGGCCTCTACGACCGTCGGAGCGACGAGATTTCGCTCGATGAGGTCGAGCGGATCAGAATTTAGCTGCCATCCCAGCGCAGGCCTAGCGAGCGTTTGGCAAGCAACGGCAAGCAACATAGAACAAGGGGTGTAGAGGGGCCTTGTCCGGAAGGACGGCGGTGACGGGCCTCCCCCGGCCAGCGAGAGCACCTGGTGGCAGTAGGCTTCCAGGAAGAGCGTCGAGGGTTTTCATTCGCGGCGGGCGGTTCTCCTTCGCGATCAGGATGGAGATGGAGAATCAGGGCGCACCTTGGTCATCGTATTCAGGTTGTTCGACCTCTGCGTTGGCCGTTGCTCCAGCCGCACTACTCTCCCAGCATGGCAAGCATTGGTTCGAGCCCCTTTTTTGTGCTCGCCGCCACACCGTCGATCACGATCAGATCGCGGTTGTTGGCCCGAGCGGTGTGGGAAGTGGGGACCGCCTCGGTTTCGCTCATGCGCGTGGGCGGGCGGTTAGCCGGGGAGCCTCCGCCCGAAACCGTGATGATCAAAGTTGCTCAGGATGCCGCATCGCGGAAATGATAAGGGAGGAGATGCTCCTCTAACTACGGGGCGGCGGCTTGACTCGAACGGGTGTATTGTGAACGGCATGAATAATCAGCCAGCTCAGCAAAAAACTGACAAGGCCACCCATCGTGCCGCCCGTCATTCATGGATCGCCCGTTATGTCCCTATTCTATTCATCGTAATGGGCTTCATCGTGATTGGTTTCGGGGTGAGAGATAGGTTCGCGAATGCCCAGAAACCCGCAGCACCACTTGGTCGTCCCATGCCACCGGATGCAGCGGCTTTGGAGCAGCGGGTAGACAACCTCGACAAATCAACGGATGCCCTCGACAAACGCGTAAGTCTGCTGACACAGCAGACCTCCCAAGACCAGGGCCTGTTGTCAGTTGTTTTGATTGCCGCTGGATTAATCTCGCTTATTCAGGGTGTCTTCGCCTTTTTCAATGCGAAGAACTTTATGGATCAGGCTGACGATGCAGTTAAGGCGGCTAAGGCCGCCGGTGCAGATGCTGAGACAGCCAAGCAGGAAGCCATCAAAGCTAAGCAGGATGCCGTGAAACAGATGGCTGAACTCAGAGAGCAAGCAGTCAACCAAAGCATCGCTCTGGGGGAAGAGATTAGGTCTAAATTTCCCCTATTCGGCGATATCGAATCAGCTTTGACGTACGCCTTCAAACGGCTCACTGAGCATGCTAAGGCGTTTGTAGTCAAAGATTACGAAAACCTATATCGCCAATGCGAGGACCTGACGAGGCAGGAGATTTTTTCGATTGACAACGTGTTTGCGATTCAATCGCTGTCAAGCAACAATCGCAGCTCAGACCTTATCGAACATCTCCAACTTCTGGGCAGATTCTACGCTGGGAAATTCCTGATGGAGATGTCTGAAGGTGCAGGCCAAAGGCGTGATTACGAGCGGGCGTTCTACTACTTCGATCTAGCACAAATCAAATCAAATAGAAGTTACTACGTGCTTAACGATATAGGCTGGCTATACTCACTTGTGGGCGAATTTGATAGAGCCCGAGCGCTCTTCGAAGAGAGTCTAAGGTACAAGGGTGATCAGCAACGAGCACTTTATAATCTGGGGACACAGATTTTGCGGACGGCAGATAGAAGTAATCGGGCGGCTACGGAGGAAGGGCTGAAGTATCTAAACGAAGCAAAAAATAAGAGCAACTGGGAGGAGATCCCGAGCCGCCGTGTTTCACATCTCTTCTATAACCTAGCCTGCTTTTGTGACCGTAAAGCAAGCACAGAAACAGATCCAAGCGAGAGTTCCCGACTGCTGGACGAATGCTGTGACTACCTAGAGAATGCTGCCAAGAACGCCTTGCAATCGAAAAGCCTATTGGAGGAAGATCTTAGTTCTGGGGATTTGAGGATGGTGGCAAAAAGTGCAGCACACGCGGATCGTTTGAAGGGCATAAAATCCATCTATGAATCCTCATGGAGTCACGCCTCCTGAGCACTGATTACATAACATTAACGCCATTAACTGTGGACATTTACACACCCCTTCCCGAGTAGCGGCCCGCATCGTCCAGCACAGGTCGGTCCGCCCTCCGAGCTTCCAGACACCGGATATGATGCAGCAAGCGACTGAACGATGCAACAACTGAGTGTAAAACAGCTCAAGTTGACGATGACCAAGGTGTAGCCAACCATGCGACATCGCAAGTCTAGCACATGTTCGCCTTTTATTCCCGTGCCGCTTCACTCCACGATTGCTCCAAGGACGTCTTTTCGGCTCCATTAGCCTGACAGACTCCTCGACCGTCCAGACGTGAGAAGGTGGGGGCTCGCCTCCATCGCGAGCGTGCAATCGATTGCAAAGTTAGATCAAGGCTCGCCCCCATGGGCGAATAAAAGACGAACATATAAAATGTCGGTCGCAGCAACCCCGAAGTGCCGGAGAACCCAAGCCTCGCCAGGCTGACCAGTCTCGGACTGGTTCACGAATCAATGAAGCTCCAGGGAGTTTGATCTGCGCTTTCCCCGTGATGCCCACTTCGAATCAGTCCCCGGAGGGGTATGCACGAGGCACGGTAGGTGCATTCAAGCGATATTTCGAACAGCCCCCATTGACCAACTATCGACTCTATGGATTCGAATATCGGTTCCTCAAGTTCATCGCATCGCCAGTTCAGAGGAAGCGGCAAGCGCATGAGGACGGAGCTGGCGCTTCGCTTCCCTACCGAGCTGGTCGGCGAGAAGACCCTCCTTCCCGTGCTGGTGTCCGTCGCCCAGGCTGGCCCTTCCGCAGCCGAGCGGTTCCTGAGTTCTTTGCTGCCAACATCCGCAACCCCAACACGCGCCTGACCTACGCCCGCGCCGTGCGTGACTTCTTCCGCTGGGCTCGGCAACATCGTTGGCCTAGGGACCGGGCATTGCTCGGGTGATGGTCTACAGCTTCGCCCGCGTCGGGCGGTGGTGAAGATGCACGTACGTTGAGCGAGCAGAGCCGAAGCCTATCCTTGCGCAGGCGCTGGTGAATTCTTTCGGGGTTCGTCTTGAGTCTTCGCGTCGCCACCAGCCCCTTCGTCGCTCAACAGCGAAGAGCCAACGATCCCAATCGCATCGGCGACGACGCTGCAAACCACGCTGCTGCTGGACGGCGAGGTAGGTACCCATGTTAAGACCTGGCAAGCGCGCCCATGGCCGTCACGTGGAAGCCAGCCACATCGTGCGGTGGAACGCGGAGCAGAAGATCGCGGCAGCGCGCAAGGCTGGCGAGCGCCCCGCCCGACCAGTCCGGCGAGCCTGTATCCGAACAGGATGTGATCGCGCTGGCGCTGCGCGTGTACCGGTTTGATCACGACGTGCTGCAATGGCTCACCGGTGCGCGCGGGGCTTGGGGATGTGCCGCTGGATAAGCTGGTGAGCGACGAGGGACGCAGGGAGCTGGCCTCCGCCAAGGCGCGCTTAGCTTTGGAGCGATTCGATCCCGCGTTCGCGCGGATGCGCCGTTAGCCCGCAGCAACTCTCGACCGGGCGACCCGCAATGCCGTTGCGAGGCCCTTGGGTCTTGGAATGCAGAGCTTATGGGACCAGGAACACAGACTTGAGTCGGGATTTTGTCCTTAGCAATGGTGTTGCTGTTGCCGTTGGTGTTGGTGTTGTCTCTGCTTCTGCCCCGTAGGGGCCAGGACTGCGTAGCAGTCCAACTCTCCTCTCCCTCTCTCCGGAGGTTTCAGTGTCCAGCTTCGAGTTCCTGGATCAAAACCCGTTTCAAGCTTCCTGTTTTATTCGCAAGGCACTGCATGCCAGACATGAGGGCGCCTGCTCCCTTTCCAAGCTGGGCGTTGCCTCCCACCCCATCCCAGCTTTGCACCCACCCCGTCGCAGTCCTGCGCCCCAGGCATCGCAGAATGCACCTACCATATTCGTTCTGCACGCCCTCTGGCCGGTATTGCATAGGTAGAGGACGACACATATGGCATACACACCACTCGGCATCATTACCACCTACACTCCCCTGCTCTACAGCCAGGGGCTTTCGACCAAAGAGGTCCAAGTACTGGCGGCGATTGCCAACCACCAGAACCAGAAAGAGGGACGGCCCTGCTTCGCCCGCAACCAGACCCTAGCCTCCGAAGCCGGTGCGAAGAGCGTCCGCACGGTCCAGACCGCCTGCCGAAAGGCGGAGAAACTCGGCTATCTCCATTCCCAGCCTCAGGACCACGGGACCGTGCTGCGCAGGATTAACGTGCAGGCGTTCACTGGTCGCAAAGCTGAGCTGGAGGCCCTGAAACGGGCCAAGGTTAAGCCCCGCGCAGCCGGACCCAACCAGGAGACGATCGACCGGTGGCGTCAGGACCTGGACACTGACCTCGAAAGGTACGGCGAATTCGAATTTACCGGCACCTGCGCCGAGGTTGCAGAGCTGCGAGCCCACCTGGGCCGGGTCCTGAACAAACGACTGCGCCTTTGCCGACAAAGCTGAAGAAGGTAACGAAGCCGTAGTTCAGGTGGAGTGGGTAGACGAGCATCTGCGCTTCAAGGACAGGATTGAAGAACATCTCCGGGCCATCGTCGAAGCCTTAAGAGCGGGGATGGAGGAGTTCCACGTGGATTGCCTCTGCTGCGAGGAAAGCGAGGTGCTGGGAACGTACGTGGAAGGGTACGAGAAGATGCTGCCTTATACGGAGGAGCTGGGAGAGTTTGAGTTTACATGCTGGAGGGACATCGACTTCGAGGCAAAGGACAACCCGACCAAGTACCGTTTCCGAAGATTGCACAACGGTAAGCCGCTGCCGCGTACGTTCAGCGTCGAGGAGCGGGCGAAGTTCGAGGCCATCTGGATTGCGCACTTGTCTGCCATCGACCAAGACCCGAGCCTGCCGCACGAGATCGGCAAGTTCTCGTCGGACGAGATAGCGTCCGCGTTTGCCGATTACCTGGAACAGCAGCAGATACGTCCTGTCGTCTGCCTGCGCGGCTCGTGCCGCGATGAGCGGGACCTCTACGACGTGTGGTACGCCCCGGGCTGGGTGGAGAGCGAGGCTGCTTATGAGCAGCAGTGGAAGTGGCAATGGGACGCGATGGACCACGGTGCTCCCTGGGAGATGTGCTACTACTCCCGCGAGGGAGCGGAGGCCCTGCGGGCCTATCTGCTGCGCCAACAGCTTCTACCGGTAGAGTCCGCCGAGATCAAAGAGGAAGAGTACGGCGACGGTGTGTACGTGGTGGAGTATGTCCTGGCTCCGCAACCGAATGATGAGGAGGACGAGGACAATGTGGTTATTCTGGCGTAAGGGCTGGCACGCTAGTCAACCATGGGTCGGGCAGGAGAACCAGAAACGCCAGGGCCCCGCACCGGGCAGGATCGTCGGCCAGCTCGTCAGGCGTGGAAGGACGCCCGGATCGTTTGTCCCTCGTGGCGCATCGCCGCAATATATAGTGTCAGGCCCGCCTCGCGACGAGTCTGCTGGAACTCCCACAGGAGATTCAGCGTGCGGCAGCCAAGCAGCAGGTCGGTGCGATGGAAGACCACCTCGGGGAGCAAGGCGTGGCCGAGCAGCAGTCGGAGCTGCTCGAGATCCCCGGCCGCCC
This sequence comes from uncultured Acidobacteriaceae bacterium, assembly GCA_963830635.1. Lineage (GTDB taxonomy): Bacteria > Acidobacteriota > Terriglobia > Terriglobales > Acidobacteriaceae > CAWHMN01. The sequence continues at coordinate 1,915,013 of CAWHMN010000001.1, forward strand.
TGGGCAAGCCTCGCGCAGGTGCGCCGCAGATCGTGGGGCGCGAGCTTGGCGAGCGCGGTCGTGCGGGCACACTGGACGACTAGCAGCCAGGGACCGCGATGGCGTCGAGACGCTAACGGGTCCGGGAGAAGTTGTGACGTCGGCGCATGATCAGGTTGGATGATAGCGCCAGGTGCGTGCCGGGGCCGGAGGGTTCTAGTTTGCGCGCCTTTCGGCGCTTCGGTCTGACAGGATTGTACGGTTCTCTACTACACTCCCCCGATGTTTTCGCCTTTGAGGCTGTAGCTTTCGAAGAAAGCGTAAGCCGTGCCTAGGGGAGCTGGAGCATTACGTAGTAATGCGTAGGCCCTTGACTTTCGCCTTTGCCTTTTCCCTGAAAGGGAAGAAACCTCCCCTCCTCCCTCCTTTCCCGGGGAGATGAGTTGGTTACTTAACTTCTAAAACCTGAGTTTAAAAACCAATTCAAACCTAATTCTGGTGGTGCACACACCATCCCAACGTCCACGGAATACCATCCCCCAAGCACCAGAACCCATCCCCATGGGTATGCAGCCACCCCCATCCCTCCGTCACATTTAAGTGCGAAACCCTTGCTTCAACAGGATGCATACCCCCTTTCCACACAATTCCCGATTTCCCGACTTCCGAACCCCTCCTTTGAGACCGCTGATCGGTATTCAGCCCTCAGGAGGAGACACACCATGGATTCGAAAGTACACGTCGTTGACAAGTACACCCCCCCTGCTGGCCGAGGCCGGTTACACCACCACCGAAATCCTGATCATCCACAAGGTCGCCCTTCATGAGTTCGGCGGTGACCCAGACAAAGGCCTCCCATCAGAACCCTGCTACTGGGCAAGGAGCGCCTGGCCTGGGAGATCGGCCTGAAGGACACCCGCACCATCAACCGCGCCTGCAACCGCGCCGAGCGCGATGGGTTCATGCGGCAACGGGGCGGCGCAGGACCCAAGGGCACCACCTACCGCGAAATCCTGGTCGAGGGCTTCGAGCGCCATGCCGCCGAGCGGGCCGCGATCCGGAAGCGCTACGACGCGCGCCGTGAGGCGAACGCCCCCACTCCAGAGGATAGGGCGGAATGGGATGAGATCGGCAGGCAGCTCAGGGCCCACGGCGAGTTCAGCGCCGCCTTCAGCGAGGGGAGGGTCAAATTCATGCGCACCCACCTGTTCACCCATCTCCGCATGGCCCTGCGCTTCGACCCGACCTCCACTGGGCACTACACCATCGTCCGCCTCAACGCTCCCAAAGAGGAGTGCCCATGGCAACCATTGGCGGCACCGGAGCCCACCGCCTCCACTCCACCCGCGCCGCAGGAAGAGGTGGAGCTGACGGAAGAGGAGCAGGAGTTCGCCGACCTTTTGTGTGGGTGTGCAGACACCCCCTTTTGTACAGGTGCTGCCTACCTGAAGCCGAGGATCGGTTTTTTGCTCCCCCTGGCCGTCATAAATGAGTGGGCGCGCGTGATGGAGTGGGTATTCGCCAAGTGAATCAAGGAGAAGAACTCCCCGATCGGTTTTTTTCTGAGTCAGGCCCCGAAGTTCCTAGAGGCATATCGTAAGCAGTCCCGCTGGAAGGAGATGAGTGCTTACGGCTCTGGTATCAACGACAGCCCCGAACTCAACTGAAAAATTGAATGCGTTTTCCAACTGCGGGGTGCATGAACAGAGGACCACACACCATGCACCCTAAGCAGCCACCCCGCCCGAAGCCCCGCACCGTCCCACCACCCACCGCCAACGAGATCGCGCAGCGCGCTATCAACATGGGGTACATGCGTTGAAGGAAATCCCCTCGCCACGCCCGCGCAGGTCGAAGGCGTTCGGCGCGTCTCGGAAGCCCTGCCCACAGCATCCGAGGATCGGCGCGAGCTGCTATCCGCCATCACCGCTTACGAGGCCGCCTGCGCGAAGAAGGTATTCGGCGGCTACTACAGAGCTCCAAACCCTTCTCCGGGGCACCATCATCAGACCAAGCCTGCCTCTCCGGACTGCGGCTGCGACGACCAGAAGCGGTAATCTGCCGCATGTGGAACCGCCCAGGAACACGACGCAGTTCTCCAGTGTTCTGATCGACCCGCGACTGACGCCGGTATAAAGCGCTGAGGGCACCAACATGATCCAGACGATCGAAGACGAGAGGGAGTACGAGTGGGCGCAGATGCGAATAACGGACCTCATCGATGCACAACTGACAACCAAAGTGGGGCGGCGACCTGTACTAGATGCTCGTCGCGGTACGCACGTACAAGATGCTGAGGGGGGGCGACCATGACCATCAACACTGAGCGCGAACACGAACGGGCGTTGCTGCGCATCGCCCACATCGAGAATGCCATACCCGGCACTCCAGAGTTCGCGGAGCTGAGCACCCTGGCCGACGCCGTCTACGCCTATGAGGAAGAACACTGGACCGAGGAGTATGAGGGAGACGACGACGGAGCCAACATCTCCTTCTCAGAAGTCGCCCGCCGCGCCGTGGGCATTTTCACGCGCCTCAGCGGCATTATGGTCTCCGATGACGAAGCCTGGGAGATGAAGAAGGCCCTCGATGACTACGAACGACCCGGAATACGACGCGGTGCGACCGCATCGGGGAACTCTTCGAGGCGGAAACTTCCTCCGACCAGGACGCTGACCGGCAGATCAACGAACTGAACGCGCTCTACAGGGGGTGTTCTTCTACGACCTACGGCGGGAGGAGACGGAGATCAACGTGCCTCCCAGCGTGCTGAAGATGGTTTTGGATGGATGGCGGAACAGCGGAGGCGCACGCTGAAGAGGCTGGTCACGGAAATTCTCTAGCGGCAACAGACGCCATTGCGCAGGTGCAGACCGAGACGAAGCCTGGGAGATGCGGGACGTAGGTAGGGTCTTCGCGGGCTGGGTAAAGACATCTCTGGGCAATCGGCGCTCTGATTCTCTCTCCCGCAGAACGCGACTGATCTTCACGAATCGCCAGCTTGGAGTTGGCCAAGAGGGCGCTTGTGGGCAGCAATGCGATCGCAGATCGTTTTGCAGTCAGTGGCGGGCTCCGGGGCGCTGCCTACTAAGCCCCACTCGCGGATGGTCTCACTTCCTAACGGCGGAAGAGAAAGTTTTCTCGACCGATACTGCGAGTCCCGGCCTGCGGACCGGTATCTCCCTGCATGGCAACCAGGCGCGATCAGCAGGCAGACGATACTGTCCCATCCAGGAGAGAGCCAGACTCTGGGTGCTCCGCGTCCGGCCAAATTCAGGGCGGCTCCCCCGCACGAGATCATGTACCTGGGATCAGAGCGACCCACAGCAGCCTTGCTCTTCGATTCCAGGCGTCGGTTTCGCCAGACGGTATTTCAGAACATCTATCAGATCCGCCGGAACCTGCATCTGGACCTTTGCATCCCGCCTCAGATTCCGCTACCGTCGGCCAAGCGACACCGGTGAAGCGGAGAGGCAAGAGTATGTCCCGCCGAACTGGTCAATCAGGACACATCGAGCAGAGTGGGAAGTGGTGGGTTGTTCGATGGTGGATGGACGTGCCGGGTCAGGAAAAACGGGCTCATAAACGGGAGAGAATCTGCCCGATCACTGGGGTGGGTAGTTTATCCAGGTCTGCACGAGAGCGCCGCGCTCGCGAAATCATCGCCGAGAGCGGTGCCGACACGGAGGAGTACTTCAAGAAGGTCGTCAGGCGAGAGGTGGGCCTGACATTTGGGGAGCAAGCCACATGGTGGCTTGAACAGCTGAAGACACGACGGCGGAAACCCGTTGCAACCTCAACGATCGAGTTGTGGAGGGGTGCTCTGAACAACTGGTTCAATCCGGACATCGGGGACCTGGCCCTGGCCGAAGTCAACAACGCGGTCCTGAAATCCCTCGTTGCGAAGATGTCGGCTGCGGGCTTGTCGCCGAAGTCCATCAATAACTACGCACTGGTGGTGAAGATGGTAGTCGCCTCCGCAGTAAACGCGGAGGGTGAGGAGGTCTACCCTCGCAGATGGAACCACGACTTCATCGACATGCCCGTGGTGCAGAAGACGAAGCAGAATACCCCGTCCTTCTCCACTGCTGTAATGAGCGGCTTGGCAGGATGGAAGCACAAGCGAGAGCGAATGACCTTCATCCTCTGTGGTTCAGCTGGGCTACGTATCGGAGAGGCGCTCGGTCTCGAGATCGACAAGCACATCGCTTCAGATTTCTTGACGCTCACCATCAAGCAGAAGGTCCGTCACTGCAAGGTTGAAGATCGGCTCAAGACGGAGAGTGCATTCCGGGAGATCGATCTTCATCCTACAATCGCTGCTCTCTTGAGGGAGTATGTCGGGGAGCGCAAGACTGGGTTTCTCTTTTGCACCCGCAATGGCAAACCCCTCTCTTCGTCCAACATCATTCGTCGTCATCTCCACCCCGCCCTGCAAAGCATGGGATACGTGAACCCGTACACCGGAACGCACAAGGCTGGGAATCACGCTTTCCGGCGGTTCAGGAACACATATCTGAGAAATCACACAGAATGTCCTGAGGGTCTTTACAAGTACTGGCTCGGTCATGCGGATGAGAGCATGACTGATCTCTACGACAAGATCAAACATGACCTCTCGTTCCGAAAAGAGTGGGCTGAGCACTGCGGATTCGGCTTCGAGCTGCCCTCAGTTGTACCGAATGTACCGAAAACCGAGGGAAAGGATGAAGTCCTGGAAGCTGCTTAACTGATTGAAAATACGAGAGAAAGATTGGTCGGGGAGAGAGGATTCGAACCTCCGACCCCCTGGTCCCGAATTCGCAAACGGGACCTAAGTGCTTTCTCATGACACGGGGTTAGTGGTGCTTCAGCCAAACAGACCTGCTAATCCCTCGTATTCTTATGGATCGTTTTCTTTTGTGATCCTATTGGAGCCCCGAACTGGAGCCCGCAGGGATAGACGAGAGAAAACGAATCCTCCGATAACATCCGGCGCGTTGCGTGTGACTGCAACGGTGTGAATCTTTTCGCAAATGGAATATCAACAACTTACGAGCATTCCGGGAAGGTCTGGAGCCCTACGGGAACACTCGGGGATTCTTAACGTTCCCAGATTGTTCCCGGATTTGAGAGCCAGCGCAATGTGACGAGCGGACGGATTGGCTAACTAGACTCGTCATGCGCAATCTCTATCCCTCATCCTGCCCATTGGCATTTCACTCGAGAACTGCCCAGGCCCCTCCAAGGACCGGTGAGGAGGATCCGTGACAACTTGATCACATCACACTTGGCGTCTGCACGGTGTAACTCGGTATTTGCCTCCCTTTGAGGGCGAACTGTCGATCGCGGTTGCTGGGCTGAAACATCGTTGTTCGGAGCGCCCCTGGACAGGCGTGGTCATATCAATGCCCGGAGAGTGTCCGTTTCGTTGGCTTGCTCGCCGGACGGCTATCTTGCCCTATTTCACTCCAGCGAGACCGGGCTGCAGCCAGGAAAAGACTGTCTGGGCAAGGCTGGGAAACTGCGCGGCGAGCAGGCCAAGCAGCGGCCCGACGCCAAAGCCGAGGATCTTGAGCCAGAACTCGCTGCTCAGTTCGCTCGGTGTTCCCCCGTTATGTAGCTGAGGACCTCGTCCGGCACCAGGCCCGATCACTCTCAAAACGTGCCTCGGCGATTTGGCATTAATCCAGATGCATCACTGCCGGGAAAGGCGTTTGTCGGTACTAATTCCGCAGAAAACGAGCCGCCTTGTGTCTCCGATTTTCAGCGCTGAGTACTTGTGGTCGTGCTTCGAGTGGCTCGGCCCTAAGCAAGCGACCCAGCATATCAGGTCACAACCAACACAAGTGGCCTGCGCAGCACCCGCGATTAGAGCGACCAGCCTCCGTCGATCACCGTTGCGGCACCGGTCACAAAACCGCCCAAGTCCGATGCCATCCATAGCACGGCCTCCGCGATTTCCTCAGGCTTGCCGAGCCGCCCCACCGGCTCCAGGTCGATCGCTTTCTGAATATCGCCTCCGGTAAAGCGATCCATCATGGGGGTCTCGATGTTACCGGGCAGTACCGCGTTCACGCGGATATTCTGTTTGGCGTAGTCGAGTGCTGCCGAACGGGTTAGGCCGATGATCGCGTGTTTGGATGCGGCGTATGCAGCACCACCAGCCACACCACGAATACCCGCGCCCGAACAGGTGTTCACCACCACACCGCCGCCCTGCTTGATCATCTGGGCCAGCTCGTGCTTCATACAGACAAAAGTTCCACGCAGGTTGATGCCAAGAATCCGGTCCCATTCAGCGAGATCGATCTCGTGGACGGGAGCTGCCTTGTTCTCGACCCCAGCATTGTTGAATGCGATGTCAAGCCGACCGAACCGATCAACGACCTGTTTTATCGCGCCTTCGACTTGATCCCGCGAGGACACGTCACAGACGATGGCTAGGACCTCGCCGCCCGCGTTCTTTACGGACGCCTGGACCGCCTCAAGCGCCTCCGCTGAGCGGTCGAGGATTGCTACCCGTGCACCCTCAGCGGCAAAGGCGAGTGCCGTGGCCCGGCCAATGCCGCTGCCGGCGCCCGTAATGAAGACAACTTTGTTAGTAAAACGGTCTTTCCTTGCCATGATGTTTTCTCCTTAGGCTAGTCGCGCGCTTGCTACCGGCTGTACTGTTGATCCCTTACCGGTTTCACCCTCACCTCTATTCGAGTACAGAGCCGTAGTCTGAGAGGCATGGGAAATCAGCATGTGGTAGTGAATAGAATTCATAAATGCTGCCAAATGATCTGACCGCACTTGCCACTTTCCTCGCTGTCGCAGAAGAAAGCAGCTTCACACGCGCCGCGAAGCGCCGTGGTGTCTCGCCCTCAGCAGTGAGCCATACAATGCGAACGCTGGAAGAAGAGTTGGGTGTGCGCCTGCTTGCGCGAACTACCAGGAGCGTGGCTTTGACTGAGGCCGGAGAACAGCTCCTTAGGCGGCTGAAGCCCGCCCTCACCGAGATGGGAGAAGCACTAGACGACATCGCACGACAGAGCAACCGGCCTGGCGGCCGTGTGTGCCTCTTGGTACCGCGCCTCGCAGTGTCGTCGGTCCTCGCGCCCAGGCTCGGCATCCTGAATAGCACATACCCGGACATCGTGCTGGACGTGACGACAGACGACAGTCGTCGGGACATAGTAGCTGACCGTTTCGACGCCGGTATCCACTTCGGCGAGTACATCCAGAAGGACATGATTGCCGTCCGCGTCTCGCCAGATCAGCGCCCCGCCATCATAGGATCGCCAAGCTATTTTCAATCACATCCCAAGCCGAAGGAACCACGCGATCTCCTGCAGCACCTATGCATCAATTTCCGGCACGGTGCGGCTGGTCTGTATCGCTGGGAGTTCCAGAAGGGCAAGAAGGAAGTTTCGGTTGGGGTCACGGGGCCGCTTATTGTTGACGACCTCGGACTGGTGCTTAGAGCAGCTCTCGATGGAGTCGGGCTCGCTTTCGTGGCTGAAACCGATGTCCCCGACTACCTTGCTGAAGGGACTCTTCTCCGTGTACTCCAGGATTGGTGTCAGCCGTATCCCGGCTTCTTTCTCTACTATCCGAGTCGTCGTCAGCAAACAGCGGCCTTGGTAGCTTTGATCAGCGTCCTTCGCATGTGACTCGCAGATCTCAGCTTAGGTACTCGAATTCGGCTTCCGTTTACCTATACCAACCCAATCAGCGACGATTCGATCTCCGCGTACTTTGGTCAGATCTTCTCCCATGTCCTTCCCGCCAATCCCAAGCGAGGAATTGATCTTGCGATCGACATGGTGCGCAGCAAGGATTATGAGGTTCACGTGAGGGCGGAGGTCTCTTTCACTCCGTTGTCGTCCTCGATCCAGCAGGCGTCATGCAGAGACTGGGCAAAGCCCTCTTGTCACACGATGATGTTCACCAACTGTCTAATGCAGCATGTCCCGCTTCTCACAGTCCCTGCCGACGTGATCACAGAATGGCTGGACCAGCACGGTTTGGCTGATCTGCCCGACCGCATTTGAACGGAGACAAGCCGGAATTGCATCCTGTTGCCCAAACGGTCCTCGAGCGATACGGGACGGACGATCAAGTGTTCTCCCAATGGGTAGCGGGCATGTCGGGTGGTGTCGTGGCGGGCTCCCTGGCAGACTGGATCGAAAGGCGTGCCGAGTATGCGGAGAAGTTTCTGGGTTGCCCAGTGGAGGCTGTACCTCGCTGGGGGCAGAGTGAGATAGGGTTCTCTTCGCAACACGCCGCCGACTTCCGGCTCAGTGAGGAAGAACGATTCTGACCCTCGTAGCCTCGATCGAACGGAGGCTAATTGCCCAATATGAGTGGGGAGTTCAGCTTTTTATACCAGCCATCGAAGCACTCCTCAAACTGCGTCATCCCGACAAAACTTAGGCCGAAGATCTGAGCAGTAGTGCTCGGCAGATGAAGAAGCGAACGGTCCGGCGGAGAAGGGTGGCGGGAGCGGAAACTTGGACTGTCTGGCGCGGGAAGAGGCGTTCGAACCCTCAGTAGAACTTCTGGCCTCATAGTCGCGACCCGGCTACGACTGCCTCAATGTAGCCCGTTGTTCCTGCCAATCCGGGGGAAGGTGCTTGAGACAACGGCCTAGGTCGAGCGTTGAGGGCTGCCTTCCGTCGAGGATGGCCTCGGTGAGGTCGGGTGCCAGGAAGGCAAGCGGGAGGATGCTGCCGATGTAACGCTCATCGAGGCCGGTCTCTCGAGCGAGGGCGCGCTGGTTGAGAACATGCCCGCTCTAAATCCTGCTCACCCAATCGTGTGCCCGGGCGATGGCGCGGATCAGTGCAGGAACAGGATGCGGTTTGGCGTGACTGGAGTCGGGCGGCAGCAGAAGCGGACCTCTCCCCCGCAGCGCTTCAGTTGCGCCTTGATGTCTAGCCGTAAGTTGTCCGTCGCGTCGGCAGCGATCATTGGCGCGTGCCTCAGGCGAGAGCGGAGGACGTCCACCCGTCTTCTTGGCCGAGCACACAGCCCACCTACGACATACGAAGAACAGAGTTTCGTATCGGCGTCAAAGACCGTCCACGTTTCGCGCCGACAAAGCACAAAATCTCTTCGCACTGGAGACGACACATCCGGACGTCCCGACCCACCTTGTCGTGGAACTCGGTCACAATCGCCCTGCTTTCGCCCATCATTTCACCCATCCGAGGCGAGCGGTGCAATGCACGCCTCGGTATCGTTGCTCACGTTCCCCACCTGGCGATCCACCTTCCACGCCGTCATGCTCTCGGCCGGATAGGCGCGCAACAGGTCCACAGGCAGATGAGACGGATCGGCCGGCTGGAGCCAGCGATCATAATCCTTGGGCTGGAGAATGACTGGCATGCGGTTGTGCAGTGGCTCGAGTAGCTCGTTCGGGTCCGTGGTGATGATGGTATAGGTCTCCAGCACCTTTTTGGTCGCAGGATCGCGCCAGCGCTCCCAGAGGCCCGCGAAGGCGTAGGGCGAGCCATCCTTCATGCCGATAGCGAACGGCTGCTTCGTCTTGGCATCGATCTTCTGCCATTCATAGAACGCGTCCGCGGGAACAAGGCATCGACGGTGCTTGAACGCTTCACGGAAGCTCGCGGACGTGGCTATTGTCTCGGCCTTGGCGTTGATGGTGGAATAACCGACCTTCGCGTCCCTCGCCCAAAACGGCACCAGGCCCCAGCGCATCAGCACGATCTCGCGCTCGCCGGTCTCGCGATTCAACCGCACGACCGGCTGGAAGGTCTGCGGCGCCACGTTGTATGACTCTCCCAAATCCGGAAATGTGCCGGGATCCACGCGGAAGTGTTCAGCAATGCGCTGCTTGTCGGAGTGTCGGACGTACCGGCCACACATGAAGGGGATTGTAGACGGAATCGCACGTGCGGCGCCGCAACAGCGTGCCCGGGCACGGTTGAACGGAGTTCCTCCGACTTCCTCAAATCTTCTGGGCTGCAAACCTTCGTGCGATATTAAGACTCGTATTGCAGAAGAGGACGTGAGCTGCAGGTATCGACCCGAACGCCACTCCAGCACTCTTCACATTTCTGAACCGCAAAATGCGCTAAAATCATGGGTCGTGTTTTTTGATTGGCCGGGATAAAAAGAGATGATTTGGGCTCGCCGGCGGCTATGTGTCCGGGCCAGTTTCGGGATGGAAATGGGGTCCGGGAACAGCCTGGAAGTGCGGCTGGAGATCCCGAAGAGGCAGCTTGAGGGGGCGCCTGGAGTTGCCGTCTTAGCGCGCGCGCGTGAGGGTCTTGCTGGCTTTCCATCACGGAGAGACCTGAAGGGGGTGCCCAGAGTTCTATCTGGATCAGTCTGATCCGGAGATTCCCTGACAGTTCTTCTACTTCAAAGTGTGCTGATGTCCTCCGAGCCAGCCTGATTGGAGTTGAACGTATTGAGAGGAGCCGCTCTCTTCTAGAGCGGCGTTTTGTGATGCATCCGCTGCCATCATTTCCCAAGGCTATGGAGTATTAGAGGCTGGCTTGTGATCGCTGATGAAAATGGGGCCGCGGTAATCGCAGAACATTCGAGGCTGATCCATGGCCCCCGCCCGGACCATATGGTTGTTTCGATAAGGGAACCGGGGATCTGAGCCTAAGGGAAGTTCCGGCCGCGGGGTGAGCTGCCTGTTCGATAGTGTGGGCCCAGAAATGAAGGGGTCGCTCAGGGAAGGCTTGGAGGGACCAGATCTTGGTCTGAAAAGAGCCATTTCTAGCCACTCCGGCAGGTATGTGCAGGGAACAAAATCATCGGGTTGGCGTGAAAAACCCTATACTACGTCGGGAACCTCAGACCTCGTTTTGGCCATAAACGACAATGCTAGGTAAGGAAAATGCTTCCCCACCCCTATTCCATGACAGAAATTGTAGGTCGTGTTTTTCGATCGGCATGAGTAAAAAACGAGATTATTTCCGATCGCCGGCAAGTACGGGTTCCGGGCCAGCTCTGGGATGAGAGGAGGGCCGAAGGCAGCCCTTGAGGTGCGGCTGTCAGGGCCGGGAAAAGGAGCGCAGGCTGCCGTGCCGGGCGCGCGTGCGAGGGGTTTGCTGGCTTCCATCACGGAGAGACCTGGTCTAGGGTGTTGTTCGCCTCCGACAGGTTGAACACGCTGCGCGCCGGCATGGTGAACTCGTTCGGGCGGATCTTCACGTTCTTCGCGATCGCGATGGCCTGACCTTCGTTCAGGATGCCGAAGCCATAGGTCTCTTCGATCGACATGTGGTTCATGTTGTACTGGCCGTCTTCCCAGCTCTTGACATGCGGGTCTTCCTGCACGATCAGGGCGCCGAGGTTCTTGCTGTTGAACATGAGGACGTCAGTGGTCCGGGTCTCCGGGTTGAAGTTGATGAACGGGCTGACCAGGATGCGGAACGGGATCCCCAGGTAGTTCGGGAGCATCGGGGCCGAGTTCATCTGGTTGTAGTTGCCGGCTTCGGGCGAAGACACTTCGCCGCCGGTCAACTGACCGTTGGTGTACTGACCCAACTGGCCCTGACCAAGTCCCAAACCGTTGTAGTTATAGAACTTGTTGCCCAGAGCGGCCGGGTTGCCGGTGAAGTTGGCGAAGAAGCTACCGCCGCCTGCCTGGATCGCGAACTCACGCAGGAAAGGGTCCTTGACCCATATCAGCCACGCCATGGGGTGGACCAGCATGGTGTCGGGGGTGAAGCCGTTGAGCAGCGTCATGTGTAGATACTCATGAGGGTTTTTAGCGTCAACGAGAGCAGATCCGGCCGGCCGGGGGCTTGACCTCTCATTTATAATGAGTAAATGAGTAATAGAGTGTACGACCCGTTTCCTGAAGACCCTCGCCTCCAACCCGCCGCCGCCCTGGCCTTCTTCGTAGAACGCCGGCGCGCCCGCCTCAATCTGACCGTCGAAGCAGCCGCCCGGCTGACCGGCATCGAGATCTCCCGCTGGATGGCGCTCGAGTCCGGCTGGGTGCCCGAGGACCGGCTCGATATCCGGGCCATCGCCGCCACCATCGAAGTCCCGGAGGAGGACCTCCAGTCCTTCGTCGACATGCACCGTCTCCAGCAGGCCAGCTAGCAGCTCTACTCATAAGTAGATAAGCTCACCTCTGAAGGGAGGTGAGCAGCAGCTCGTGAAGAAAAGAGCCCCCGAACCGGAAGAAATAGAGGTGAAACGCTTGAACCTGAATGTTCCCATCGAACTCCACAACGCCTTCAAGGTGTCCACCGCCGTCGAAGGCAAGAACATGACTGATGTCCTGCTCCAGTTCATCGAAGAATATGTCCGCGAACGCTATCCCAAGGGCTTGAAAAGAGGCCGGTCGTGAAGCGGGCCGTCCTTTACCTGCGGGTCTCGACCCTCGACCAGCACCCCGAAACCCAGGCCTGTGACCTTCGCCAGCTGGCGGCGCAGCGCGGCTACACGATCCAGCATGAATATACGGATGTGATCTCCGGCGCCAAAGCCAGGCGCCCGGGACTCGATCAGCTGCTAGCCGACGCCCGCAGGCACCGCTTCGATGTCGTCCTGGTCTGGGCCTTCGACCGGTTGGCGCGTTCGGTCCGCCACTTCCTGGAAGTGCTCGATGAGCTCAATCACCTGTCGATCGAGTTCATCAGCTTTAGAGAATCGATCGACACCGGCGGTCCGCTCGGCCGCGCCGTGGTGGTGATCGTCGGCGCGATCGCCGAGCTCGAACGCAACTTGATCGTCGAAAGGGTCCGGGCCGGCATGCGCCGCGCCCGCCTCGAAGGCCGCCACATCGGACGCCGGCCGCTTGAGATCGATCGCCTCGGGGTTGTTCGCGATCGTGCTTCCGGCATGAGCCTGGCCGAGGTGGCTAAGGCCCACCGCGTCTCCCGAGCCACCGTCCACCGCGTGCTCCGGGAACAGAATCCGCCACTCCACAAGCTGGCCTGACCACCGTCTCAAAAGGCTCCCTGAATCGGCCTCTCTAAACCCTTCAAAATCAACAGCCGGATCTCACGATCCGGCTGTTCCATAAGGTGTGGCTTGTGAGACCAGCACGACTGCCGTACGGTTCAGTCCGATCGCTCTGCACATCCGGC